>NZ_AYKS02000066.1 GCF_000496755.2 Serratia sp. DD3 | reverse complement strand
GCTGGACTTCACGCCACCGGATGTGAGCAAGGTGGCGATCACTGAAGTCGTCGATCAGTATGGTCTGGTGACAGGCCCGGTCAGCAAGGGTAGCGTGTTGGATGATCGCAATCCGTTGGTTAACGGTACCGGTGCTGAAGAGGGTAACACCATCACGGTATACACCACCGATGGCAATGGGCTGACCAAAGTACTGGGTACCACCACCGTAGGCAGCAATGGCCAGTGGACGTTGACCGCGACGGGCTCACTGTATGACGGTAAAAACACGTTGACAGTAGAAGAGACTGACAAGGTAGGTAATAGCGCCAAGCCGAGCACCAGCTATGACGTCATTATGTCATTGACCCCAGGCACTCCGGTTATCGACAGTATTATTGATGATACCGGCGCTACCCGTATGCCATTGGCCAGCGGTAGTTTGACCAAGGACAATACGCCAACCTTGAGCGGGACCTCTTCTGTTGCTGAAGGCGATACGATTACCATCTATAACGATAAAACTGTGGTAGGTACTACTACTGCAGGCCCAGGTGGTAGTTGGAGCTTTACACCCAACCCGGCATTGGCAGACGGTACTTACAACTTCAAAGTGACGGGGACCAACGATGCAGATCAGGAGAGTGCGCCGAGTGCGACTCAAACCATCACCATTGATGCGACGATTTCTGATGCGGTAATTACCATCACCTCAATCAGTGATGACTTGGGTATCAGCAATACCGACTTCAACACCAGCGATAGCACGTTGTTGATTAACGGTACACTGAACAAGGCCCTGCTGGCAGACGAGTGGGTCGAAGTGAGTGTTGATGGCGGCAAAACCTGGACTAAAGCGAGCAGCACGACCGCCAGCAGTTGGACGGTAGATCTGCAAAGCAAGCCGTTGACGTCAGCTGACTATACCATCCAGGCGCGTGTGGTTGATCAGGCGGGTAATATTGGTGACACCGATGCACATGCGCTGACAGTGAGCACCGTGGCACCGAACCTGAATGGTTTGACCACCACAGCGGGTATTACCACCGATACCTCGAACGGTTTGACCACCGGCGATCTGTTCAGCCACAGTGCGACAGCGGTAAACAGCGATATGAACACCCGCGACCGTACGGTGACCATCAAGGGGGCGTT
>NZ_AYKS02000065.1 GCF_000496755.2 Serratia sp. DD3 | reverse complement strand
CAGCGACCGCCTGATCTGGCACAGGGCCGGGGTGCAGGGGGCTGGCTCTTGAGCCCCCTGCTCGGGCGCATTCTTCGGTGGTGAATGGAACACCGCTCATCCAGCGCTCGAAAGCCATGTCGAGCTACAGAGGGAATATTAATGGTAATTAATTTCAGCGTAATACTTATCAATCATTCAGGTGAACACGGTGGTTGACGCCATTGAAGGCGTTGAACGCAGACACGGTGTGCCCATAAGGTAAAAAGCGCCAGGCGACCGAAAGTACTGACACCCATCAAACAAAAACACCCATTTTATTTACCCTGAAATTGAAATATTTCAGATGTAAACGCAAAAAGAACAAGAGAGAAACAATAATGGAAAACCCCGCTATCCTGTTACGTCGTCTTAACCCTTACTGTGCCCGAGCCATGGAAGGGGCCGCCTCACTGTGTCAGACCCGCGCCCATGCGGAAATTCTGCCGGAGCACTGGTTGCTGAAACTCCTGGAACAGGGGGAAGGGGATATCACCGTATTGGCACGCCGTTACGAGTGGGAACTGGACACCCTGTGGCAAGAGCTGCTGGCCTGGCTGGATAACCGCCCGCGCTCGGTGCGTAGCCGCCCGCAGTTGGCGGAAGCCACCCAAACCCTGCTGCAGGAAGCCTGGTTGCGTGCCTCGCTGGCGGGGGAAGAGTCTATTCGCAGTGTCCACCTGCTGATGGCGTTGGTGGATAAACCCAAACTGATAGCCTGCGATGCGCTGTGGCCATTGCTGACCCTGGGGCAGAGCCAACTGGAGCGCCTGCGCCCACTGCTGGATATGCAGTCGGAGGAACGTCCGGAAGTGCAGCAGGAAGCCGAGCTGGCACAAAGCGGCCACTCACCGGAACTGCACACCGACGCCACACCTGAAACAGCGCTCAAGGCCGGCGAACTGTCCGCTGCCCTGCAGAACGCGCTGGACAAATTTACCCTGGATGTCACCGCCAAAGCCAAAGCAGGTCAGATTGACCCGGTATTTGGGCGTGACACCGAAATCCGCCAGATGGTAGATATCCTCTCTCGCCGCCGCAAAAACAACCCGATACTGGTGGGGGAGCCGGGGGTAGGGAAAACCGCCCTGGTGGAAGGGCTGGCACTGCGCATTGCCGAGGGCAATGTACCGGAAAGCCTCAAACCGGTGGCGCTGCGTACTTTGGACCTGGGGTTGCTGCAAGCGGGTGCCGGGGTTAAAGGGGAGTTTGAACAACGGCTGAAAAACGTGATTGATGCGGTACAACAATCACCGACACCGATACTGCTGTTTATTGATGAAGCCCACACCATTATCGGTGCTGGTAATCAGGCCGGTGGGGCAGATGCCGCCAACCTGCTGAAACCGGCGTTGGCACGAGGCGAACTGCGCACCATTGCTGCCACCACCTGGAGTGAATACAAACAGTATTTTGAACGTGATGCTGCGCTGGAGCGCCGCTTCCAGATGGTGAAAGTGGACGAGCCAGACGATGACACCGCCTGCCTGATGCTGCGTGGCCTGAAATCCCGCTACGCCGAACACCATGGCGTGCATATCACCGACGATGCGGTGCGTGCCGCCGTCACCCTGTCCCGCCGTTATCTCACCGGTCGCCAATTGCCGGACAAAGCGGTGGACCTGCTGGACACCGCCGCCGCCCGGGTGCGCATGAGCCTGGATACACTGCCGGAAGCCATTGTGCGCCTGAAAGCCCAACTGACCGCCCTGGAGTTGGAGCAGCAAGCCCTGCTGGAAGATATCGCCACTGGCAGCCAGCAACACGGTGAGCGGCTGAGTGCCATTGAAATTCAGCGTGGGGAACTGGACACCGCACTGGAAACCTTAGACCACCGCTTTAACGCCGAAAAAGAACGGGTGCAGCAACTGATGACCTGCCGCCAGGACCTGAGCCGTCAGGCTGAAGTGACCACGCTGCAACAACAGCTTGAGCAGTTGCAACAGCCGGAGCCCCTGATACAGGTGGATGTCGATACCCGTACCGTCGCCAACGTGGTTGCCGACTGGACCGGGGTGCCGCTCTCCTCACTGATGAAAGATGAACAAACCGAACTGCTGAGCCTGGAAGGGGAGATTGGTCAACGGGTGGTGGGGCAAGATACCGCCCTGACCGCCATTGCCCAACGTCTGCGCGCCGCCAAAACCGGCTTGACGCCGGAAAATGGCCCGCAAGGGGTATTTTTACTGGTTGGGCCGAGTGGCGTAGGGAAAACCGAAACCGCGCTGGCCTTGGCCGATGGCCTGTACGGTGGCGAGAAATCGCTGATCACCATCAACCTGTCCGAATACCAGGAGCCGCACACCGTTTCACAACTGAAAGGCTCACCACCGGGGTATGTGGGTTACGGCCAGGGCGGCATCTTGACCGAAGCGGTGCGCAAGCGCCCCTACAGCGTAGTGCTGCTCGATGAAGTGGAAAAAGCCCACCGGGATGTGATGAACCTGTTCTATCAGGTGTTTGACCGGGGCTTTATGCGCGATGGCGAAGGGCGCGAGATTGATTTTCGTAACACCGTGATATTGATGACCGCCAACCTCGGCAGTGACTTGCTGATGCAGTTGCTGGATGAACAACCGGAGGCCAGCGAAGGCGACCTGCACGAACTGCTGCGCCCGGTGCTGCGTGACCACTTCCTGCCCGCCTTGCTGGCGCGCTTCCAGACGGTGATTTACCGCCCACTGGACGCCACCGCGATGCGTACCATTGTACAGATGAAACTGAATCAGGTCAGCCAGCGCCTGCAACGCCATTACGGCCTCACCACCCAGATCGGTGACAGCCTGTATGACGCGCTGACCGACGCCTGCCTACTGCCAGACACCGGGGCACGTAATGTCGACAGCCTGCTCAACCAGCAGATATTGCCGGTGCTGAGCCAGCAGTTACTGACTTATATGGCGGCGAAGCAAAAACCCAAGACCCTGACCCTGGGCTGGGATGAGGAAGAAGGAATTGTGCTGGAGTTTGATACCGCCAGCGGACACACATCAGGAGAGCAGCCATGAGTATTGCGCCGTTATTAATGTTCAATCACAGTCATCATCTGCTGTCAGTCAAAGGCTGCAACAGCGGGCTGGATGTCTTGGTGTTTGAAGGTCAGGAAGCCTTAAGTCAACCTTTCAGCTACCGCATTGAGTTTACCAGTGCCGACCAGGCTATCCGCCGTGAAGCGATGTTGATGAAGGCGGCCTCGCTGACGCTGCAGGCCCCGGTGGACCAGGGCTTTGGCATTAAAATCCAGCAACCGTTGCGGGTGATACAGGGGGTGGTGACCGGCTTTGAACGCCTGAGCACCTCCAAAGATGAAACCCGTTACGCCCTGACCCTGCAACCCCGGCTGGCGCTGCTGGACCGCGCACACCAGAATGCCATCTACCAGGACATGACGGTGCCCCAGATTGTGGAAAAAATCCTGCGTGAGCGCCACAACATGCGCGGTCAGGATTTTCTGTTTTCACTGACGGCGGAGTACCCACGCCGTGAGCAGGTGATGCAGTACGGCGAAGATGACCTGCACTTTATCACCCGCTTGTTGGGTGAAGTGGGGATTTGGTTCCGCTTTACCACCGACACCCGGTTGAATATTGATGTGGTGGAGTTTTACGACAGCCAGCAAGGGTATCAGAAAGGGCTGACACTGCCCTCGGTGCCGCCATCCGGCCAGCATGACCAGGGGGTTGAATCGGTCTGGGGCATGACCAGTCACCATCAGGTGGTGCAACAACAGGTCTCTACCCGGGATTACAACTACCGCCAGGCCACCGAGGCGATGGACACCCAGGTGGATGTCACTCACGGCGATAGCACCACTTACGGGGAAGCCTATCACTATGCCGACAACTACCTGACGGCGGGCAGCAGCCATGAACGCCAGCCAGCACCGGAGTCCGGCGCGTTTTATGGTCGTCTTCGCCATGAACGCTACCTGAATCAGCAGACGAAACTGACCGGTATCACCAGCTGTGCCACCCTGTCACCGGGGCAAGTCCTGAAGGTCACCGGCGGCCATGAAGTCACCGACACCTTCACCAAAGGGGTATTGATTACCCAAGTCCACAGCCAGGCACGGCGTGACCGCAGTTTTGAAATTCACTTTACAGCCCTGCCGGATAACACCGATTACTGCTTCCGCCCCGAGCCCGGCGCACGCCCGGTGATGGCGGGCACCTTGCCGGCACGGGTCACCAGTACCACCGAAAACGACACCTATGGGCACATAGACAAAGAGGGCCGTTACCGCGTCAACATGCTGTTTGACCGCGCCAGTTGGGAAACCGGCTTTGAAAGCCTGTGGGTACGCCAGTCCCGCCCCTATGCCGGGGACACCTATGGCCTGCACCTGCCGCTGCTGGCGGGGACCGAGGTGGCGATAGGGTTTGAGGATGGCAATCCCGACCGCCCGTACATCGTTGGGGTGTTGCATGACTCGGCCCACGGCGACCACGTCACCATCCGCAACTACAAGCGTAATGTCCTCAGGACTCCCTCGAACAACAAAATAAGGTTAGATGATAACCGCGGCCAGGAGCACGTGAAAATCTCAACCGAGTACGGGGGCAAGAGCCAACTGAACCTCGGCCACCTGGTGGACAGTGAGAAACACAAGCGCGGCGAGGGCGGTGAACTGCGTTCCGATGACTGGCTGGCGTTACGTGGTGGTAAAGGGCTTTTATTCACCGCGCAGGCGCAACCACGAGCCGGTGGTGAACAACTGAGCATGGATGAAATTAAGCGCCAGCTATCTGATGCGTTAGCGTTGGCGCAATCCTTGTCAGAGGTACTACAAACAGCGCAAATCGATCCCTTGGATAACAGTAGCCAACAGCAATTTTTACAACAAAATGTCGATCAGTTGCAACAACCAGTGATTGTGGCCGGTGCGCCCGGTGGGATAGCACTCTCTACGCCTCAGCATATTCAGTTAAGTGCCAACCAAAACCAGATTATGACTGCCGGTGGTAATACCGAAATCAGTACATTGAAACGTATGGTTTTGCTGGCGAAAAAAGGATTTGTCGCCTTTGTACATGAATTGGGTATGAAACTGGTTGCGGCAACAGGCAAGGTGGAAATTCAGGCGCAAACGGATGCCATCGATATTATTGCCAACAAGAAATTATCCATCTACAGCACTGAGGACGAAATTATTATTTCTGCTCAGAAAAAAATCACCCTACAGTGCGGTGGTTCCTATATCACCCTTGATCCAGCCAAGATTGAAAATGGTACAGGGGGGGGATTTAAGGTGAAAAGTGCTGATTTTGATTATGCCGGGCCTGCCAAGTTGGATATGCCTTATCCAAAGTTTACCGCTTGTGAGTCGACGGCTTCTCAGGCGGACAGCGAAAGTGAAGCCACTATGCCACTGAGCTAAGGAGCGGTGATGCAGATTAATTATTTACAACCGAGTCTACCACTGGCGGAGCATCAATTTGCCGTGATTGACCGCAGGCGCCACCCTGAGCTGCCCAAGGAATGGCAACTGATTGAGCTGGTGTCTCCGATGCTGGCTCCACAGGCACATCTTTATCCTTGGTTGCTGCCCTTACATGACTTGTCTTCTGCCGCATGGAGCCAATTGATGCTCGAGTTGGCGCAGCATTCAGACACGCACACACCGCCACTCTGTTCGCTGTTATTATCTAGCAAGCGATCTCCCGAGGAGTTACGTGGTGCCCTGGCTGATGCATTGTATTTTAAAGATCAACAGCAGCAAGGGCATATTTTGCGTTACTACGACCCTAGAGTGCTGTTTCATTTGCACTGGATGCTGAGCCCCTGGCAATTGTCACACCAACTTCCAACACAGCAAATACCTTGTTGGACCTTCTGGCTCGAGGGGGGCTGGCATTCCTTGGCGTTTCCTGAGCGTATTGCTTTCCAAACGGGTGATTCCCCGCATATGCCTTTGGAACAACTCCAGCGTTGCGGGCAGATTAATCAGGTACTGGCAAAACTGCCCACATGTAGTGATATGGCACAACGGCAGGCACTGAGTCAGCGTATAGATGCATTGTTATGGCAGGCCACACAGTGCCAACTGCCGACCAAGGAAGACAAAATTGAATTTGCTCTTCACGGGTTGCAACAACGAGACGCATTTTGGACTGCTCCGAAGATGGCTGAACTGTTGATAAAGGCTAGAAACTGCCCTGATTATTATCGCGATGAAACCAGCAGTTGGGATAAAGCCCAATGGCAGTCTATGGTCAGCATGTAATCCGGTAAATTGAGATGGAATAAACGATATGAGCACACAAAAAGGTTGTAAATTCTGTATTCGGCATGGCTTGCCCATTTTACCGTTGCGCCCTGCTGTGGTGTCAGCAGTGGATACTTTGCCTCATTTACCTGGTCATATCAAAGTACCAGTGGCAGCACAAGGTGAAACAGCTTGGACAGCGCGTTTGCTACGTCAGGGTTTTTTGTACATCTGGGTAGAATCAGGCAAACGCTGGATCAATTACTTTGTGACGGCGGAAGGATATTATTACCCTCTGCCTGAAAATGGTGATGCGCCTGCCGATATTGTAGGTGGCAAAGTGAGACCGTGTGCTGATCAGCCAGAAGAATTGGCAACAGCTTCGCTGGTGACGTTACCCGTTAAACCTCTGGGAATGAAAAACGGTAAATTCTGGTTTGTCTGGTCTGAGGTGGCTTGGACAGCTGTGGTACGTAAACAGCATGAAGAGGAAAGCTACCGTAGCAAGGCAATGCAATGCTTTGACATGGATGCCTGGCTCACTGCGGGTAATGCGGATCAAGTTATAGCACTGGATAAGTTAGAAGATACGGTCGCGGAATACAGCATAAAAGCCGCCAGTAGCCAGGCTAAAGAGTGGTCTGCGGCTCATTGGAAACGGGTGCTACCTGTGGCGGGATTAAACCTGCAACTGGCCGCCAATAAACTTTACCGTAGCAAGGGGGCGATGATCCTGCTGCAAGACGCGCCAGCGGTACTACAGGACCTTTCTTCACTGATAAATTACGAGTTACAACTCAACGTGTATCAACGGCCTGAATATCAGCGCGAGTTGGCCCTGTTATCGGCTATCAAGGGATTAAAAACCTCATTGATCAATCAATTTGAACGGGATTATATTTCAGACAGCATGTTTATGGAAAGTGAGATGTTTTTTCCTAAGAATAAAATTGCTGCTGCTGGTATATCACCCAAAAATGCCATGTCGGGGGTGACTCGCCCCAATTCGGTTGCTGAACAGGTTTTTCAAAGTGGCCACGTAGACTATGAAAAGTATACGGAGATGGTAGATGCAAAGTCGGATATGAAATCTGTTGTAGAACGTAAATGGGCCGAATATGAACAATATTACGATCCGGCTAAAGTTGATGCATTTCAGCAGAAATTTGATGCTATTCTCAACAGTTACAATGATCGGGTTATTGTCCCCCGTGTAAAAATGTATATTGCCTGTATGCAAGGCCAGTTTTTATTGGGGTATTTCCAACATAATTTTGATCCCAATGACCTGGGCAGTGGCATTGACTATGTTCAGACGTTGAATTACTGCATTGTGGGTATGCAAGATAAAATTGGTGCGACACGCTATTTTCAGTCCTTGATTATCGGCGATACAACCGACCCGGTTAACATCATGGCCCGTGCCATGGTGCTCAATCAGGATAAATTAGCTAAAAAGCTTAATGAAGGGGTAAAAGGGAGTGTTGAGCTGCTTACCATACCTTGGTCTGGTCTTGCTGATGCATTTCAAGAGACTATCAAAAGAATGCGCGATCAGTCTGCTGGAGTAATGGGGATCTGGCTTGGAGTAATCGCCGGGCCATTAGTAGCAAAACTGCAAAGCACGCTGGAATCAGGCCAGGTATTCCATGCAGTGGTAGCCATGGGGGCATTTACTAATAAAGCCATTGTCACCTTGGAAAAAACCGGCACTTATAAGCAATTTGTTGCTGAAGTGGTTGGGCAGTTGGCGAAAGAGAGTGATTTAACCGGTAGGGTGAATGCTGACCGATTGCGCCACTATGTGCAAAAAGAGCTGCGGCGCTTAAGGATTGATGGCTTACCCATGGAAGGGCAAGAAACCAAAAGATTCTTGGTGATGATTGATATCGAAAAGGTTGAGGAACTAAAAACCTTACCCGCCAAAGAAAGGTCCATCGCCCTTAGTAAACTGTTGCGTACTACCGGTGAAGTAGAGGCGGAACAATTTACCCGCTGGCAAGGTGCGGTGCAACGGGGGATGAAGCAGGCGGGCCAAGCAATGCCTTTTACTTTGGGCGTCGTTTCTGGGATTTTGCAAACAGTAGCCATAGTGAAAACTGCCAACTACGAAAAGACAAAATTAACACCAGACCAGACTGAGGCTGCTGCACGATATTGGGCTGGTGTTTTTGCGTTGGCAAGTACCTCTTTGGCAATCATAGAGATTGGAATAAAAGAGTTTAATTTATTTTCCAATTCCTCATCAAAACTATCGGTATTAAGTTCCAATAAGTTTTTATCATGGATAGGTCGTTGGGGGAAACGTTTTGGTGTTGGAGCGGGAGTGATTACTGTTCTTCTTGATTCATATCATACATATGATGAAGTGCAAAATAAACACTATGGACTGGCTATTGCTTATGGTGCATCAGCGCTTTCTGGAGCATGGCTTACAGTAGCAATAGCCGTGGAAATACCAGTAGTTGGTACAGTAATAGCGGCAGTTATTTTAATTGGCACAGCAATATTTTTAGCTATTAATGAACAAGATAATATTCAAAAATGGCTAGGGCGCTGCTTATGGCGAAGGATTCCGGTAAAAGCAAGTTTGAGTGAAGAGGAGGAGGTTGACTATATCAAAAAGCTGGAGGCTAAGTTGCCTATCTGGCCACGGAATATGGAAATGTCAGAATTGAAATTAGCTTTAGAAGAGGGGTGATATAATGTTCTATTCATATAGATATGTGCCGAGAAAAGTCAGAATTATGTCAATATTTCTTTCGTTGATGTTTTACATTGGCTTAACTTTGGTTCTCATATGGTTTTTTTATAAATATGATTTGTTGAACGTATTGAATGGGTGGGCTATTGCTGGTTGTGTGGTGGTATTCTTTATAATTACGACGCCACTAGGTTTTTTGATTGAAAGTTACATAAAAAGAAATTCTCACTGGGATAAAGTAAAGATAGATGACGATAGAATATCATCATCTAGATATGGTGATATAAAGTTTAAAGAAATAAAGAAATTTAAAGTTGACGATCTTAATAAAATATTTAGTTTTAAGATTATCACCAGCAAGGAAACATTTAAGTTTTCATGTCTGGAAATTTTAGGTGATGATGGTGGTGATGAATATAAAGATGATAAGATAGCTTTAAAAAAAATGGTTGATAGGTTGGAAAGTGTTATTTTAGAAGGAGAGGCTAATATTAAGGTCATTAAAGATTCTAACTCGAATGTTTTATTTTTACTACTCTGTTTAGCTATGGTGATGCTGATCCCTGGGCTTATCTTTGCCCCGGAACGGATGATTTTCGTTATTCCTTTTGTCGTGCCGCTGTTCTTTTATGCATTGAAAAAAAGAAAAGATAAAAATCAGGTAGATAAAAAATAATATGGATTATTACGGGCTGTTTCCAAAGTTTAAATTCAATCGTCCATTGAATGAGCAAGAAAGACAATATCAACTTAAGCAGCATGAACAGATTGATTTAAAAAATCAATCTTTGGCACCGGAAGTGAGTGTTATTACTTTTAATTCTAACTATATGGAGTTGGTAGACAAATATTACTCACCTAAGGGAATAGGTAGTCTTGTGAGTTCTTGTGGTTTTTCTATAGTTACTGTTTTTTTTATCATGGTAACTATTCTGTTTGCTGGGGAAGATTTTAGCTGGGCCGCACTTGGTACGTTCATATTTATTGTAATAACATGTGTACCAGCAATTTACTGGATGTTAAAGTTGCTTAAAACCGAATGGTTTGCCTGGACGCACTACCCAATTCGTTTTGATAGAAAAAACCGTATGGTGCATGCCCACCGTCTTGATGGCTCTAGCTACTCGGTGCCTTGGGATAAGGTATTTTTTACTCTCGGTTTGAGCCATGGAAAAGGTGCGAGTAAAGATTACTATATCAGTGGCCATGTATTGGCAGAGGATAATATCACAGTGGTTGATACTTTCTGCCTGCCAGCAACCCACGGTGATCGTGAGCCGTTGAAACGCCATTGGGAATTTGTACGCCGCTATATGGAAGAGGGGCCACAGGCAGTGATATCGGTGGTGGATTTTTGTCTGCCGATTGAACATAAACGGGAAAGCTATAACTTTGG
This sequence comes from Serratia sp. DD3, assembly GCF_000496755.2. The sequence goes on along the minus strand of NZ_AYKS02000065.1, from coordinate 4,191 downwards.
TCTATTGTATTTAATCTCACAATATGATGGTATACCCCTATTCCTATTACCGATTTTGTTCCCGTTTATATTTTTATTAAGTTTTATTTTTAGCATTCCCCGTTATATTGCCATTATCACCAGCAAACGACCTATTTGGTCAGCAGAAATTGAAGCATTATGCCCGGTGGCTGCGGATGATCCTTATAGGGTCACGGCAGAGTATAACCATAAAACACCGTGGCGAGATATTTTTAAGGACAAGCGTAAAGATAAAAAATAAGTCAATACTCAGGTGAAAGAGGGAGAAGAATTTTTGGCTGGTGCTAATAAACATCATATCCAGAAATGGTTGGCGTAGAACCTATGGCATAGGTGTCGATTAATAAAAAGGATGGTGTGTTGGATCAATAAGATAAAATAAGCCAGGGAGCGGCAGAACGGTTGATTTGCCCAAATGTGCAAATGGAAATAAGTGACTTTAAATTGGCATTGGGCGAAGGATGGTTTTATGGTTTATTCGTATAGATATACGCCTAGAAAAAAACGGATAATAGCAACATCACTGGTTGCAATGTTTTTAATTGGCATGTTTATTAGTCTAGGTTCATTTATTTTTATGGGAGGGGAGGTTATTCTGTCTCAGTGGGCTGGTGAATGGGCATTCCCAATATTCATAATGTCATTGGTTGTTATCGGAGTGCCATTGCTAGCTGGGATTTCTAATTACATTGAAAAAAATTCATTATGGGATAAAGTAACTCTAGATAATGAAAAGCTATCATCAGAAAGATTTGGGGAGATAAAGGTTAAAGACATAGTTTTATTTAAGATTAGTGATCTTAACAAGATATTTAGCTTTAAAATTTATACAGAGAAGAAAAAATTAAATTTTTCAGGTTTAGATATTCTAGGTGATAGCGGCGGAAAGGAATATGAAGGGGATATCGTTGCTCTAAAAGCAATGGCGAATGAGATAGAGCGCATCATCAGTGAACAAGGGCTTAATGTTAGAACCAGTAAAGAATCTAGCTCAACGGTATTGTTTGCATTGCTCTGCTTAGCTATGGTGATGCTGATCCCTGGGCTTATCTTTGCCCCGCAACGGATGATATTTGTTATTCCATTTATAGTACCATTATTCTTTTATGCATTGAAAAAAAGAAAAGAGAAAAAGCAGGTAGATAAAAAATAATATGGATTATTATGGGCTGTTTCCAAAGTTTAAATTCAATCGCTCATTGAATGAGCAAGAAAGACAATATCAACTTAAGCAACATGAACAGATTGATTTAAAAAATCAATCTCTAGCATCGGAAGCAAGTGTTATTACTTTAAACACTAACTATATGGAGTTGGTAGATAAATACTACTCAGCTAAGGGGGTGGGGACTCTAATAAGCTCGGTTGGCTTTATTGCTACCTTATCAGTATTACTATATATGGTATTAGCAACATTATTTCAATATAGTATATCTTGGGAGGACATTGGATTTCTTTTTTTTATTCTATTGTTTGGAGTACCAATGGTAATTTTTATGTTTATTTTACTCAAAACCGAATGGTTTGCCTGGACGCACTACCCAATTCGCTTTGATAGAAAAAACCGTATGGTGCATGCGCACCGTATTGATGGCTCTAGCTACTCGGTGCCTTGGGATAAGGTATTTTTTACTCTAGGCTTGAGCCATGGAAAAGGCGCGAGTAAAGATTACTATATCAGTGGTCATGTGCTAGCAGAGGATAATATCACAGTGGTCGATACCTTCTGTCTGCCCGCCACCCATGGGGCTCGTGAGCCGCTGAAACGCCATTGGGAATTTGTGCGCCGCTATATGGAAGAGGGGCCACAGGCAGTGATATCGGTGGTGGATTTTTGTCTGCCGATTGAACATAAACGGGAAAGCTATAACTTTGGTCTATTGTATTTAATCTCACAATATGATGGTATACCACTATTCCTGTTACCGATATTGTTCCCGTTTATATTTTTATTAAGTTTTATTTTTAGCATTCCCCGTTATATTGCCATTATCACCAGCAAACGACCTATCTGGTCAGCAGAAATTGAAGCATTATGCCCGGTGGCTGCGGATGATCCTTATAGGGTCACGGCAGAGAATAACCATAAAACACCGTGGCGAGATATTTTTAAGGACAAGCGTAAAGATAAAAAATAAGTCAATACTCAGGTGAAAGAGGGAGAAGAATTTTTGGCTGGTGCTAATAAACATGATATCCAGAAATGGTTGGCGTAGAACCTATGGCATAGGTGTCGATTAATAAAAAGGATGGTGTGTTGGATCAATAAGATAAAATAAGCCAGGGAGCGGCAGAACGGTTGATTTGCCCAAATGTGCAAATGGAAATAAGTGACTTTAAATTGGCATTGGGCGAAGGATAATTTTATGGTTTATTCATATAGATATACGCCGCGAAAGAAACGGATAATAGCAACATCATTTGTGTTTGCATTTTTGTTATTAATGTTTATCAGTATTGGGTCTCTTGTTTATATAAGTTATTTTATAAAAAATTTAGAGGCTTGGATGATTATTGTTTCTGTGGTCGTGTTAGGTATAATTATGATACCATTGATGACTATGATTTCAAATTATATTGAGAGGAATTCATTATGGGATAAAGTAACTCTAGATAATGAAAAGCTATCATCAGAAAGATTTGGGGAGATAAAGGTTAAAGATATAACCATATTTAAGGTTAATGACCTTAACAAGATATTTAGCTTTAAAATTTATACAGAGAAGAAAAAATTAAATTTTTCAGGTTTAGATATTCTAGGTGATAGCGGCGGAAAGGAGTATCAAGGGGATATCGTAGCTCTAAAAGCGATGGCGAATGAGATAGAGCGCATCATCAGTGAACAAGGGCTTAATGTTAGATCCAGTAAAGAATCAAGTTCAACAGCCTTATTCGTAGTGCTCTGTTTAGCTATGGTGATGCTGATCCCTGGGCTTATCTTTGCCCCGCAACGGATGATTTTCGTTATTCCTTTTGTCGTGCCGCTGTTCTTTTATGCATTGAAAAAAAGAAAAGAGCAAAATCAGGTAGATAAAAAATAATATGGATTATTACGGGCTGTTTCCAAAGTTTAAATTCAATCGTCCATTGAATGAGCAAGAAAGACAATATCAACTTAAGCAACATGAACAGATTGATTTAAAAAATCAATCTCTAGCACCGGAAGTGAGTGTTATTAATTTAAACTCTAACTATATGGAATTGGTAGATAAATACTACTCACCTAAGGGAATAGGTAGTCTTGTGAGTTTTGTTGGGTTTTCTATGTTTTCTATTTTTTTAATATCGGTAATTTTTATATTCCTTAATCGAAACTTTAATTTGACTGCCTTTTTTACCATTATATTTTTTACAGTAGTGTCAGTACCAGCAATTTACTGGATGTTAAAGTTGCTTAAAACCGAATGGTTTGCCTGGACGCACTACCCAATTCGCTTTGATAGAAAAAACCGTATGGTGCATGCCCACCGTATTGATGGCTCTAGCTACTCAGTGCCTTGGGGCAAGGTATTTTTTACTCTCGGTTTGAGCCATGGAAAAGGTGCGAGTAAAGATTACTATATCAGTGGCCATGTATTGGCAGAGGATAATATCACAGTGGTCGATACTTTCTGCCTGCCAGCAACCCACGGTGATCGTGAACCGCTGAAACACCATTGGGAATTTGTGCGCCGCTATATGGAAGAGGGGCCACAGGCAGTGATATCGGTGGTGGATTTTTGTCTGCCGATTGAACATAAACGGGAAAGCTATAACTTTGGTCTATTGTATTTAATCTCACAATATGATGGTATACCGCTATTCCTGTTACCGATATTGTTCCCGTTTATATTTTTATTAAGTTTTATTTTTAGCATTCCCCGTTATATTGCCATTATCACCAGCAAACGACCTATTTGGTCAGCAGAAATTGAAGCATTATGCCCGGTGGCTGCGGATGATCCTTATAGGGTCACGGCAGAGAATAACCATAAAACACCGTGGCGAGATATTTTTAAGGACAAGCGTAAAGATAAAAAATAAGTCAATACTCAGGGGAAAGAGGGAGAAGAATTCATATCCAGAAATGGTTGGCGTAGAACCTATGGCATAGGTTGTCGATTAATAAAAAGGATGGTGTGTTGGATCAATAAGATAAAATAAGCCAGGGAGCGGCAGAACGGTTGATTT
>NZ_AYKS02000064.1 GCF_000496755.2 Serratia sp. DD3 | reverse complement strand
TAGCCAGCTCAGATGCCGGAACCACTTCCTCGCCGGCGGCAACAGCGGTAAGGCTGCCTTCAATATATTGTTTCTTCCACTTGAACAACAGGCTGGGCTGAATACTATGCAGACGAGCCACATGAGACAGGGTCATACCTGGCTCCATAGCCTGTTGAATAATGGCGATCTTTTCCTGCGGAGTCTTACGTTTACGGCGCTCCTGTCCCAACAGTATTCCAGTCATCTCAAAATTAGAACCAGTATTAGACATATGTTTAAGCCTATCTCTTATTTTAAGATACATCTACTGTCTGGTGTTTCTTGGGGCCGCAGCAAGCATTTTAAAATACATAAATTTTATCTGCTGCTTACGTCGCTTTGGTCCCTAGTCGCCTTGGGGTGTCATCCATAAACGTTATAGGTCAAAACTATGCCAGCGTTAAATCGCTGTTGACAGCCTGTAATGTTGAGGCTTTATTGCTGCTCTCTGCAATAATCGGTTGTGGCCACTGGCCCAGACCGACCATCACCGGATCAATAACCTGCCAGGAAACACCCTGCTGCTGTGTTATCTGTTCGCGGATCGCATCGGCTTGTTCTTGCTTACCCTGGCGTTCCAATTGACGGGCAGCCTCTTGCCATTCATCCAAACTTGAAGACTCTTCGCGCAGCTCCTCAACCTTGGTACGGTGAGAAAGTGCCAGTAATGACCACAGCGGATGCGGTATACGTTGCTCCACCAGATAAACATTGTGGGTAGCTCGAGTAATGGCAACGTACAATGCATTGATAAAGAATTTGTAAATTTCCGCTGAGCGATCCTGTTTGTCACGTGGGCGCGCATAACGCCGCGCTTCTCCTTCAAGGTCCTCAACAGAGACACCCTGACAGATATCATCGAACACCTTGCTGGCTTCGCTCACCAAGTTAAATAAAATCACCGTTTCATATTCCAACCCTTTGGCTTCTTGAACCGAGAACACCAGCGGAGTTTTAAACCAGCGCCTGGCCAACTCTTTTTGCTCTGGGTGCATAACCACAACGGCCACGTTAGCTGAACGTGCCGTTTTTTCGTTTAACTCCTTCTTTACACTGTTTTTATCTTCTAACAGGGAGACAAAGCCCTCAGTCTGACCACCACTTTTGACAACATAATGACTCTCTCTGTCAATGGCACCGAACCGGGTTTGTTTAAGCTGCAGTAGACGATTAGCCAGGTTGGTGACATGTGGCGCGTTGCGGTAGTTCGCTTGTAAAATCCGGATACCCGCATCACTCCCCTGATGATGCTGGAAGAACAGACTTTTGAGTTTGCTCCAAGAGAAAAAATTGGGATGAACCACCTGATTGGCATCACCACAGAGCAGAAATTGGTTAGCAGTACGCAATGTTTTTAGTATCAGAAACAACTGGATAGGCGTCATATCCTGAATTTCATCAATAAAGATAAAATCGTAGCTCGGCGTTGCACGTGATAAGTATTGGTGGCTGAGCAGGTTGGTATCGTACTGCCGAGATTGTTTCAACCAAGCAACATAGCGTTCAAACAGCACATAGACTTCGCCCCGGGCCTCTACAGGATAAAGAGATTGCTTGATCCCCAATGCCAGATAGGCTTCACGACTCAAAGGCCCCTGTTCTGATACCGAAGCGCCAATCACACCACGAAACTCTTCAAACAGAGTATGCGCCGACCCCAAAGAGGCCGTTACTTTATTGCGCGGCAACCAGGAATTAAACGCATTGAAGGTCACCTCTTTTCCCTCTGGAACACTCAGCATCTCCAGAAACTCACGCAAGGAGAGAAAATCCACCTGTTGCAATTCATTTTCTTCGCCACTGGCCCGGTAAAGTGTCCGCGCCTTCTCAACCAGAAAAGAAGAGAGGCTGAGATAAAGGATCTCCCCCGTCGCCTGCTTCATTTTCTCCAGCACCAATGCCGTTTTACCACTACCTGCGGAACCCACAATCACCAAAGGTAGAGGATGTTCAAACAACGCTTGCTGATCATCATCAAACGACAACATTTTATCTAGCCGATAGAATCGGCCCGGTGTCACATTGATGTAAGCCATCGGTTCAGGCTGCACCTCGTCGGGATTCAGTACTGGCTGCAGGCGCTCTTCATCAATCACCACCTGTTGGCGAATAAAGCGTGAGGTGTGGTAGGCGTGATTGGGGAGGTACTCCAGCACCAGGCAAACCGTTTCATGGTTGTAGCGATAAAACGAAAAAAGTAATCGGTCGCGTATATTGAGCCGCGCACGATAGAGGTTGGTATCAATTTTCCGCACGTCAGCCTGGGTAAAATTATCTGCCGTGATAGCCTGCACAAACTTGTCATATCCGGGGATTTGGTTCGGATTGAGGTTATGGTACAGATAAATTTTCATGGCAGTTATTCCCAAGAGCGAAAAATAAAAAAAGAATAATTCTACGAATTGAGCCAATAGGGATATCGGTCGAAAAGACGACTTACACAGAGATAAATTTTAATTTTCGATGATATTAACTTCGTGAAAGGAAACCCGATATCGCATCAACCTTAATGGTGCCATTAATAACTCAGCTAAATCATTCTTATGAAATATTAGCCATTATCTATTTTTAAGTGAAAAATAATACCCACGAAATAAAATGAGAAAATAAAGAAAATGCGACAGTGACAATTTAATTTCAAACTAAAATCAGAATAAAAATATAGCAAAACCAATAAAAACAGCATTTAAATTCAAAAAAATAAAAAAATCATTATAGGATATAGAAGGGCATATTTATCAATTCAGCCGACATAATATATTAGATGATCCCCTATAAATTTTTACTTAATCACGAATAGAATTAGGTAAAACACTAATCCATCTTTCTATTAGTGATGGGCAAATTATCAATCAAATTGACTCATTGATAAGCAGAGATAACATTAAAGATGGGCTGGTAAAACTTAATATTAACTTAACAAACCAGAGGGGAATATCGGAATTTACTCTATAAAAGGTCGCAATAGTTGAGTTTTATTCAGAAATCTTTGTCTGCATAACTCATCTATCGTGATTTTTGGTTAAAGATTGACTGCCCCTGAGCAGCGTTAACAACCAGGGGACTCTCGATAAATTGATGGAATAAACGTCACCATAATCTGGGTTTTATGAGCGTTGATTTAGGTTAGCTTCAGCCAAACGAGAATCATCAACCCGTGAGGTTAACCATAAAGAAAACGTTATTATCTCTGCGCAGCAGCCAAAGCCTGTGCACAAGCCCAGGCAGAACTCCAGGCCCATTGGAAGTTATAGCCCCCTAGCCACCCTGTTACATCCACCACTTCACCGATAAAATAGAGCCCGGGCACCTTGTTTGCCTCCATGGTTTTGGAAGACAACTCCTTGGTATCTACGCCGCCTAATGTCACTTCCGCAGTACGATAACCTTCCGTTCCATTGGGTTGTATGCGCCAATTTTGCAGGTTTTCAATCACGGCTGTCTGCTGTGCCGGGGTCAGTTGTTTTAATGTGACATCCGGCAATTGCCCCAGTGTTTGCAGAAACTCCACCAGACGCTTGGGCAGATGTAGCGCCAGTGTATTTTTCAGGCTCTGGTTGGGATGGGCTTGTCGTTGTTCATGCAAAACCGCCACCAGATCCAGTGTAGGAAGTAAGTTAACACTCACATACTCACCGGGTTGCCAATAGCTGGAAACTTGCAAGACGGCGGGGCCAGAAAGCCCCCGATGGGTAAACAGAATGCTTTCACGAAACTGGGTGCCATTGTCTGCCGTGATCAGCGCAGGCAGCGAAACGCCGGAAAGCACTTGAGATTGCTCCAGTAGCGGTTTATGCAAGGTAAAGGGGACCAACCCAGCTCGGGTAGGGAGTACGTTTAAACCAAACTGTTCAGCCAGTTGGTAACCGAATGGCGACGCCCCTAACCCTGGCATCGAAAGTCCCCCGGTGGCCACAACAAGTGAGTGAGTGCTCACACCACCATTATTGGTTGCTAGCTCAAATCCGCTCTCTCCCTGTTTAATACTCAGGACTTCACTGCGTAAGCGGATCGTCACCTGACCGAGTTCACACTCTTTTAGCAGCAGATCAACAACCTGCTGTGCAGAATCATCGCAAAACAGTTGCCCCAGTGTTTTTTCATGGTAAGCAATGCCATAGCGATTAATCAGATCGATAAAATCCCACTGGGTATAACGTGCCAATGCGGATTTACAAAAATGGGGATTATTTGAAAGATAGGCAACGGGCTCCGTATACATATTGGTAAAATTGCATCGCCCTCCACCGGACATCAGGATCTTGCGGCCTGGTTTTTTGCCGTTATCCAGCAGCAGCACCCGGCGACCCAGTTGCCCGGCCTGAGCAGCACAAAACATGCCTGCGGCTCCCGCGCCAATGATTACCACATCAAATTGTTCCACCGAAGCCTCTTTTGTTGTTTCACTGCCAGCACCGCGCTAACTCAATGGGATCGATTGTAAAGGTATCGATAGAGCAAGCCAACGGAAGAACAAGAAAATGTTACCCCAGGTAAAAAGCGGTAACATACTGAAATTATTTGATTACTCTAAGGCATTGAGACCTTTTGTCATCGTCACGTCAAAAAAACGTCATATTTCCCTTTTCCCAGAGACCCATTGTCACTGATAATGCGCGGCGATCAAGTCCACAAACCTGGCGTGACACTTATATGCTACATTTGTTCTCTGGCCTGGATTTTCATACCAGCCTAATGTTAATTATTGCCTTGTTGTTCGTATTGTTTTACGAAGCCATCAATGGTTTTCACGATACGGCCAACGCGGTTGCTACTGTCATTTATACTCGCGCTATGCGTTCGCAATTTGCGGTCGTTATGGCTGGTGTATTCAACTTTCTTGGGGTTATGCTCGGCGGTTTGAGCGTTGCCTATGCCATTGTTCACCTGTTGCCAACCGATCTGTTGCTGAACGTCAGTTCAACACAAGGCTTAGCCATGGTTTTTTCCATGTTACTGGCAGCGATTATCTGGAATCTCGGCACCTGGTATTTTGGCTTGCCTGCTTCCAGTTCCCATACCTTGATTGGCGCGATTATTGGTGTTGGTTTAACCAATGCACTCGTCACTAGCACCTCCGTCGTGGACGCACTGAATGTGCCGAAAATGATCGCCATCTTCCTGTCGCTGATCTTATCCCCACTGGTGGGTATGATGGTTGCTGGCTTGATGGTATTTATACTGCGCCATTACTGGAGTAATACCAAAAAACGCCAACGCATTCATATGACACCGGCTGAACGTGAAAAGGTCGATGGCAAACGTAAGCCGCCATTCTGGACACGTATCGCCCTGATCATGTCCGCTATTGGTGTCAGTTTTTCACACGGTGCTAACGATGGTCAAAAAGGTATCGGGTTGATTATGCTGGTGCTGATTGGCGTTGCCCCGGCCGGTTTTGTGCTCAATATGAGCGCAACGGGTTATGACATTACCCGTACACGGGATGCTGTCGTTCACCTGCAGCAATTCTACCAGCAGCATGGTGAGTCGCTGACTCATGTGATCGGACAAGCCCCCTTGGCACCCACTGCTGAGAATACACCACCCACAGAGAATCAACCGGTTCAGTTCCACTGTGACAGTGCACGCGCGCTGATCGCCATAGACCGTTCTCTGGCCCTGTTGGACAATCTGCAAAGTTACGACCAACTGACGGTAGAACAACGCAGTCATCTGCGCCGTCTGTTAATGTGCGTTACCGATACGGCAGGAAAAATAGCCAAGCTGCCGGAAATCTCTGCGGATGATCAACGGTTCCTCAAAAAACTACGTTCCGATTTATTGCAAACCGTCGAGTATGCACCAACCTGGATTATCGTGGCGGTCGCCTTGGCGCTGTCCATTGGTACCATGATAGGTTGGAGACGAGTGGCAACTACTATTGGCGAAAAAATTGGCAAGAAAGGCATGACTTATGCCCAAGGGGTATCAGCTCAGATGACTGCTGCACTGTCAATTGGTGTTGCCAGCTACACCGGTATGCCCGTCTCCACTACCCATGTGCTCTCTTCCGCTGTTGCGGGCACCATGATCGTTGACGGTGGTGGCGTACAGAGTAAAACCGTGAAGAGCATTCTACTGGCCTGGGTACTGACCCTACCGGTGTCGCTGCTACTTTCCGGGGGCCTTTACTGGCTAGCACTGAAACTGATTTAGCGCTAAATGGCGGTCATATTGGCCGCCATTTTTTTGCTTGAATCAACCTAATGAGCTAATAGTAGACCGCCATCGTCGACAGGCTAACAATCACCAATCCCCCCAGCGACAACGTCAGCAAAAATTGACCTCGTACCCGCTGACAGCGGCGAATAAACTCAGGATCATGATGCTCAATATATCGCTGAGAAAAAATATAGCTCACCAGCCGTATCTGTTTGCGGGGTTGTCCATGGGACGTAAAAAAGCCGCTACCATCAACATATTGGTACAGTAATGGGTCGCAGCCGCGTAAAACAAATAACAGCGCACGCAGAGAAGATAAATACCGAGCCAGGTTAACCACGCATATCACACACAGAGCCCAAAACAGCGCAACGGTACTAATCATGATGACCTCCTCAAGGCGTACTAACCCGACCAACCGCCGAGCCAACAGCCCTACTTCTTACCCAATGCTGTCGGAGCCTGTGGCTCCCATCCTCCTAGCATATTTTTTACCCCTGAATTTCCCCCTTCAATAACCGCCACAGAAGCCTAGCTGTGGATAATATTGAATTGACGCCTCTGTCAGCTTAAGGAGAAATGATCTAGCTAATCGCTATATTCACTATTGTAGAATATGGCATGCAAATGAACACGCGTGTTGTATCAAATTTATTAAAATTGTTAAAATTCTTAACGCGAAATTTAACAATGCAGTAATATTAAACCGACCTATCATGAAAACATTGACACTAACGCGGTTAAAAACCGATAACGTTTTTAACCCAGTTCATCCAAGCTACACTGTTTTTTTGCATCAGCGACTAACCCATTGATGCAATGCATTGTGATCGCCTCAACATATCACGATGTTATCTGGATGGTATGATGCAGGAGAGATGAAAGCACCAAGCTGAAACACTGAATGCCTGCACACTTTAATCGGCATATATAGAGAGGGAGTTTTTTTATGGCTTACAAACACATACTGATCGCGGTTGACCTGTCCCCAGAAAGCAAAATCCTGGTTGAGAAGGCGGTATCAATGGCTCGGCCATACAATGCCAAAGTCTCCCTGATCCACGTTGATGTTAACTATTCCGACCTGTATACCGGCCTAATTGATGTCAATCTTGGCGATATGCAACAACGCATTTCTGAAGAAACCCATCGAGCATTAAGCGAACTATCGCAAAATGCCGGCTACCCGATTACCGAAACCCTCAGTGGTAGCGGTGACTTGGCACAGGTCTTGGTTGATGCAATCAAAAAGTACGATATGGATTTGGTACTCTGTGGGCACCATCAGGATTTTTGGAGCAAACTGATGTCTTCCGCCCGCCAACTCATCAATACGGTACACATCGATATGCTGATTGTGCCATTGCGTGAAGAAGAATAAAGCAAGTAAGTAAGCACTCACAACCTCGTTATACCCACGCCCGCCTAATGCGGGCGTTTTTCATCATGTTTTCTTCATTTATTGCTTGTTAATCAGCCGCCTCTCAATGCTATAGTCGGTATAGACACAACATCCTCCCCCAACTATGAGATAGATCATTAAAAGAGGGGAACCAAAATGCTAAACAGGAGCTATCCATGGAACAGGCTGTATCGCTAGAATCCTTTCTAAAATCTTTACAACGTCATAACTCGCATCAACCAGAATATCTGCAGGCAGTTCGGGAAGTATTTACCTCCTTGTGGCCATTTATCGAACGCAATCCGCATTATCGTGACTACGCATTGCTCGAACGTTTGGTGGAGCCTGAGCGCATCATTCAGTTCCGCGTCAGTTGGATTGACGATCAGGGGCAGGTTCGCGTTAACCGCGCTTATCGTATCCAGTTCAACTCCGCTATTGGGCCATACAAAGGGGGGATGCGTTTCCACCCTTCAGTCAACACCTCCATTCTGAAGTTCCTGGGTTTTGAGCAAACCTTCAAGAATGCCCTCACCACACTACCAATGGGTGGTGGCAAAGGTGGTTCAGACTTTGATCCGAAGGGTAAAAGCCAGGGCGAAATCATGCGTTTTTGCCAGGCCTTAATGACCGAACTTTACCGTCACCTGGGCCCAGATACTGACGTACCCGCCGGGGACATCGGCGTAGGTGGCCGCGAAGTGGGCTTTATGGCTGGCATGATGAAAAAGCTTTCCAACAACACCGGTTGTGTATTTACCGGTAAAGGGTTGTCGTTTGGCGGCAGTTTGATTCGCCCTGAGGCCACCGGTTATGGTCTGGTGTACTTTACCGATTCGATGTTAAAGCGCCATGGTTTGGGTTTTGAAGGGATGCGAGTTGCGGTTTCCGGTTCTGGTAACGTTGCACAATACACCATTGAAAAAGCCTTGGAGCTGAATGCTCGGGTGATCACTGTTTCAGATTCTGGCGGTACAGTGGTGGATGAAGCCGGTTTTACCAAAGAAAAACTGGCACATCTGACCGAAATCAAAAACCAGCGCTATGGCCGGGTGGTTGACTATGCGCGCGAGCGTGGCCTGACCTATCTGGAAGGCCAACAGCCATGGCATGTACCGGTAGATATCGCGCTGCCATGTGCTACTCAGAACGAACTGGATATTGATGCCGCACAAATATTGATTCGTAACGGGGTCAAAGCGGTTGCTGAAGGCGCCAATATGCCAACCACCATCCAAGCTACTGATGCCTTCCTTGAAGCCGGTGTTCTGTTCGCGCCAGGTAAAGCAGCCAATGCTGGTGGTGTCGCCACGTCTGGGTTGGAGATGGCACAAAATGCCGCACGCCTGAGCTGGAGAGCCGAAAAAGTGGATATTCGTTTGAAACAAATCATGGCAGATATCCACCAATCCTGTGTCAATTACGGTGGTGAAGGCAAACAAACACACTATGTGCATGGTGCCAATATCGCTGGTTTTGTCAAAGTGGCTGACGCCATGTTGGCTCAGGGTGTACTTTAATCCAGAGTGATACTTTTTATCGTCCCTATGCCGGCGTCTTACGCCGGCATATCTCAAGTATCTTAGTTAATTGCCTCAATAATCGTGGCTCGATCACTTAACCGCTGTTTGATAACCGGATCGTTCTCCATTTGTGCCTGCTCCTGCAGCGCCCTAATCTGTTGCTGTTTGCTTTGCGGATCACTAAACAACAAGGCTTTGACATTAATAGAGGCGACATTGGTATAACGCCCATCATCGCTGGTCGGCACACTGATTTTGCCCGTATTCAGCAGGTTTTCCACTATCTGGCGTTCACGCTCATAACCTTCCAGGCCCAGCAGTTTCCAGCGCTGCATCGTTTTACCCTGATATTGCCCTTTTTTCACTTCGCTTAAATAACGCAGGGTCAAATTGCGCACGGTCCCGGCTTCTTCGCCATACTCAGCTTTGGTGTCTGAAAGTATCGGAAACTCCATCCCTGCCAATACTCCATCTTTCTGCGTCAAATGCCCCATGCGATAGCTGTTCATGCCCAAACGAATGGGTAAGGCATCCGTCACCGGCGTACCGTCGTTCAACTTCAGGTCGGTGATGCGCTGCCCGGCTGGCTTGCGCAAATCGATGGTGTAAGTCACACCATCAAAAAAGTCATTGGTGGAATATTTGGAAGCTCGCCGTTGCGGGTTGAAACTGTAGGTAACATCCCCATCCTGCAACTGGTTGAAGTAGTCTGCAGCCCACTCCATGTAGGCCTTCAACTCTTTGCCGGTAAGCTGATAAACCGTAATTTCTCCGCCAGCATATTGGTAGTTAAAGGCGATATCCTTGGCCGTAATCGTACCCACATTCAGCCTTGGTTGGTCATTATCTATCTGTAATGCAATCACTTCTGCTTTAGGTGCGTAGTAACGGAGCGCTTCCTGATACAGCGCACTGATACCGGTATCCTGCACATGTACCTGAGGGATCCCCTTCACCGCATCGGGCGGAACCAGATCCTGCCCCGTTAATTGGGCAATGGGTCGGTTGGCATTGGCTCGCAGGATGGTATGGAACGGTTGATAGATCTGTTCCAGCTTTTTGTCAGAAGCCATCCCTTTGATGGGGTAGGTATAGCTGTCTTTATTGATCAACACATACTGACCATTTTGCGGCTCAAATTGCAGGTCGATACGCGATAATGCGCGGCCATATTTATCCGGCTCGGTAATGATCACGCCATTAATCACCGCTTTATCTATCTTGACGTGCATATGCCCAGCAACAATCGCCGCCAGTTCCGGGTTGGCGCGTGCAATATCGCCCACTCCCGTTCCAGGCCGCTGGTTCTCATTATCGATCCCCATATGGGCCACCAGCACAATAGCGTCCACCTGACCATCAAGCTGCTGAATCACCTGTTTTACCGCCTGTACCGGATCGGTAAATTTCAGGCCATCGATGTGATCAGTCCCCTTGGCAAACTCGGCTGTCATGGGTGTGTCCATCCCGATAATGCCGATTTTCACCCCTTGGCGTTCCACTATCTTATAAGCGGGTAAATAGGGTTTGCCGCTTTCCCAGAAGATATTGCCCGCCAACGCCGTCCCATTGAACTGGTTCAACGAGGTCTCTAATACTTTCAGGCCAAAATCAAACTCGTGATTGCCCATCACCCACACATCGTAGTTCAACGCATTGAAGCCCAACATCATCGGGCTGGTTTTATCATTCTTGAAGGTTTCAACAAAGTTGCCCTGAATGGTGTCCCCAGCATCCACCAAAATCACATTCGGCTGTTGGGCGCGGATTTGATGCACTAGCGTGGCAATTTGGCTTAGGCTACCCGCCAAATTTTCAGTATCAGAAGCGTAATCCCAAGGTACAAAAGTACCATGCAGATCAGAGGTACCCAGGATAGTGATATTAATAGGTTCGGCTGCAATAACCGAGCCACTCAAACCAAGCAGTAAGGGAAGCAGTCTCTTTTTCATAGTAAAATCTCATTTTATTTTATTGTAATTCAATGAGATTATGCAGCAAGCGCTCAGGGGTTACTAGTCACCTTGTAGACCCCATAGAGAAAGTGTGACACCGTTCAATCATAATTATTATGAATATATTGACCCTGTTATATAGGCATATAAATATCAAAACGGTGATTTTTGGTAGTCGTGGTGGCATGCGCAGGCACATCTGCCAGCGGTGGTGCATAGTCAGGGCGCTTCACCACAATCCGTTTGGTTGCCAACCGACGAGCCGGTTCAAGCAATTCATCCGCATCAGCGTCGCTGCCCACCAATGACTGAAAAACTCGCATCTCTTTTTTCACCAGCGCACTCTTCTGCTTATGCGGATACATCGGGTCGAGGTACACCACTTGCGGGGGAGGTTGCAAATCGGCCAAGGCCGTCAGGCTCGAAGCATGCAGCAGCGTCATCCGCTCACGCAGCCAAGGGCCAATATCAGGGTCCTGATAGCCCCGCTGCAAACCATCATCCAACAGTGCAGCAACTACCGGATTACGCTCCAGCATCCGTACCTGGCAACCCAGTGATGCCAGAACAAATGCATCACGCCCCAACCCGGCAGTGGCATCCACCACGCTGGGGAGATAACTGCCCTTGATACCCACCGCTTTAGCGACCGCCTCACCGCGCCCGCCACCAAAACGCCGCCGATGCGCCATCGGGCCGTTGATAAAATCAACGTAGATCGCCCCAAGTTTTGGCTCATCGCGCTTACGTAACTCTAACCGCTCTGGCGTCAATACCAGCGCCAGCAACGCATTTTCGTCACTGGTCAGTTGCCAACGCTCAGCCAACATAGATAAGGCGCCGGGGTCGGCGCCTGCTTCACAGCATAAAAACACGCTCACGGGGCGAGTTATCCTTTAATACCATAATGGCGCAACATCGCATCCAGCTCTGGCGCGCGGCCACGGAAGCGCTTGAATAACGTCATCGGCTCTTCAGAGCCCCCACGGGACAAGATATTATCCAGGAAGGATTTACCGGTTTCGGCATTGAAAATGCCTTCTTCTTCAAAACGCGAGTAAGCATCTGCCGACAACACTTCCGCCCATAAATAGCTGTAATAACCGGCCGCATAGCCCCCGGCAAAAATATGGCTGAACGCATGTGGGAAGCGACCCCAACTAGGTGAAGGCACCACCGCAACCATTTTCTTGACCTCAGCCAACGTTGGCAGGATCTGAGCCCCTTTTTCCGGGCTGTATTCGAAATGCATACGGAAATCAAACAGACCAAATTCCAACTGGCGCAGGATAAACAGCGCTGCCTGGTAGTTTTTCGCTGCCAGCATCTTGTTCAATAACGCTTCGGGTAAAGGTTCGCCGGTTTCAAAGTGACCAGAGATAAACGCCAACGCTTCCGGTTCCCAGCACCAGTTTTCCATAAATTGGCTTGGCAACTCCACCGCGTCCCAAGGCACGCCATTGATACCAGAAACACCCGCGGTATCGATCTGCGTCAACATATGATGTAAACCATGACCAAACTCATGGAACAAGGTGGTGACTTCGTTATGAGTAAACAGCGCAGGTTGGTCACCTAGCGGGCGGTTAAAGTTACAGGTGAGGTAGGCCACCGGTTTTTGCTGCTCGCCATTGGCTTTACCCAAGCTGGCCACGCAATCGTCCATCCAGGCACCGCCGCGCTTGTGCTCACGAGCATACAAATCGAGATAGAAACTACCCCGCAATTCACCCGCCGCATCAAACAGATCAAAGAAGCGCACTTCAGGATGCCAGGTATCCACATCCTTACGCTCTTTAGCAGTGATTCCGTAAATGCGTTTCACCACTTCAAACAACCCTTCTAATGCGCGCTGCTCCGGGAAGTAGGGCCGCAATTGTTCATCATTGATCGAAAACAGATGCTGTTTCTGTTTTTCACCGTAATAAGTGATATCCCAAGCTTCAAGCTGCTCCACACCATAGTGCTGTTTGGCAAAAGCACGTAGTTGGGCTAATTCTTGTTCTGCCTGTGGGCGCGCACGCTTCGCCAGGTCGTTCAAAAAATCGAGTACCTGTTGCGGGTTCTCGGCCATTTTGGTCGCCAACGACTTATCAGCATAACTGCCAAAACCTAACAGTTGGGCCAATTCATGGCGCAGAGCCAGCATTTCTGCCATCACTTCGCTGTTATCCCACTGACCTGCATTTGGCCCCTGATCAGAGGCTCGGGTAGCAAAGGCACGATAAATTTCTTCACGCAGTGCCTGGTTATCCGCATAAGTCATCACTGGGAGATAACTTGGCATATCCAACGTCAACAGCCAGCCGGTC
The DNA here is from genome assembly GCF_000496755.2 of Serratia sp. DD3. The sequence goes on along the minus strand of NZ_AYKS02000064.1, from coordinate 5,791 downwards.
TGCTCTTTAGCCTGTGCCATCGCCTGCGCTTGGGCCAAGGCACTTTCTGGCAAACCACTCAACTGATTCACATCTGTAATCAGCTTGCTCCACCCCATGGTGGCATCCAGCACATTATTACTGTAGGTCGAACCCAGCTCAGACAGCCGAGCAACTATCTCACCATAACGCTGTTGTTTTTCCGCTGGCAGGCCAATACCTGATAACTCAAAATCACGCAGTGCATTTTCCACGGCTTTACGTTGTGGCTGGCTCAGCTTGGCAAAACCTTCCCCCTGCTTCAGATTGCAATAAGCCTGATACAACCCCGCATGCTGCCCCACCCAAGTGCCATACTCAGAAAGCAAGGGCAGCGCCTTCTCGTAGGCTTCGCGTAATTCTGGGCTGTTTTTCACTGAGTTCAAATGGCCTATTGGCGACCAGATACGGGCCAGACGATCATCAGATTCAGCCAGCGGCTGGCACAGATTTTCCCAGGTAAATGGGCCCGGTTGCGCCACCACAGACTCGACGGCAGCACGGCAGTCATTTAAGGCAGATTGCACTGCAGGCACAATATCTTCAGGGCGGATAGCCGAAAACGGAGGTAGGGAAAACGGTGTCAGCAACGGATTAGTCATAAGGAAAGTCCTGATTATGGTTGTTGACCCGAGGCAGAGTTCAGGTCAAATAATGTTAATTAACATGGTGCCAAGTGGCATGAAAATCAATGGCGCACCTGATAAAACCTGCCACCCAGTCTAACGATGAACACTATCTGGCAGTTAGGTCGCGTAACAAGTCAACGTCGTTCACTTTTTCTTGACCAGAAAGTTTATACTGTAGCCAGTATCGGCCTTTATTACATTTTGCTCCACCAGGAGCGCAAGGAATAACCAGACGCCATGTTAAGTTACCGCCATAGTTTTCACGCTGGCAATCACGCCGACGTGCTCAAGCACACCGTGCAAAGCCTGATCATTGAGTCGCTGAAAGAAAAAGAGAAACCGCTACTCTATCTGGATACTCACTCCGGTGCTGGGCGCTATCAGTTAAGTGGCGAGCATGCCGAGCGCACCGGGGAATACCTGGAGGGTATCGGTCTGGTGTGGCAGCGTGATGATCTGCCAACAGAAATGGCGGCCTATATGAGCGCCGTGCATAATTTTAATCGTTCCGGCACCTTGCGCTATTACCCCGGCTCCCCGTTGATTGCCCGCCAGTTACTGCGGCCACATGATAAAATTCATCTGACCGAATTGCACTCAACAGATTACCCGCTACTACGCAGCGAGTTCCAGAAAGACGAACGCGCCAAAGTGCTGCGTGCCGACGGTTATCAACAACTGAAATCGCAACTGCCCCCCCTGTCTCGCCGTGGTTTCATCTTGATGGACCCACCTTATGAGCTCAAAACCGATTACCAAAACGTGGTGAGCGGTATTCAGGAAGGTTATAAACGTTTTGCCACCGGTACCTATGCATTGTGGTATCCGGTAGTACTGCGTCAGCAAATCAAACGGATGCTCAAGGAGTTGGAAGCAACCGGTATACGGCGCATCCTGCAAATTGAACTGGCAGTAAAACCAGACAGTGAACAACGGGGAATGACCGCATCAGGCATGATTGTGATTAATCCACCCTGGAAGTTAGAGCAGCAGATGAACAATGTGCTGCCATGGTTACATAAAGTGCTGGTACCCACGGGTATCGGTCACTATCTAGTGAACTGGGTGGTACCAGAATAAAAGTTAAACCCCAGTGGTTGCCGAACAGCGGCAACGGCGTTGAAACGGGCAGAGGCTAGGTTGTGCCTATTACAACCATTGACGCAATCTTTGCGACAAAGCCCTGCCAAGCGTTAAACTTATCATTTTTCGAATCACAACTCCCATGGAAAACCCAGATGACGAAACATTACGATTATCTAGCAATTGGCGGCGGCAGTGGTGGTATCGCCTCGATCAACCGGGCTGCCATGTACGGTCAGAAATGCGCCCTGATTGAAGCCAAAGAACTTGGTGGCACCTGCGTTAATGTGGGTTGTGTGCCGAAAAAGGTGATGTGGCATGCGGCACAAATCGCCGAGGCTATCCACCAGTATGGGCCGGATTACGGCTTTGATACCACCGTCAACCATTTTGACTGGCAACGTTTGATCGCCAACCGCACCGCTTATATTGACCGTATCCATACCTCTTACGACAATGTACTCGCTAAGAATAACGTTGACGTGATCAAGGGTTTTGCGCGTTTTATTGATGCGCATACCGTCGAAGTCAACGGTGAAAGAATCACTGCCGACCATATTTTGATCGCCACTGGTGGTCGCCCCAATCACCCCGCTATTCCTGGGGCTGAATACGGCATTGACTCCGATGGCTTCTTTGCCTTGGATGCCATGCCAAAACGCGTCGCCGTGGTGGGCGCTGGCTATATTGCGGTAGAAATTGCCGGGGTGCTGAATGCACTAGGGGCAGAAACACATCTGTTTGTACGTAAACATGCGCCACTACGTAGCTTCGATCCTATGGTGGTAGAAACCCTGGTGGAAGTGATGAACACCGAAGGGCCAAGCCTACATACCGAATCGATTCCCCAATCCATCAGCAAAAATGCGGATGGCAGCCTGACACTGCGGTTGGAAAATGGCAAAACATTCACCGTCGACTCACTGATCTGGGCCATTGGGCGTGAACCGGCAACCGATAACCTGAATTTGGCTGCTGCTGGTGTAAAAACCAATGACAAAGGCTATATCGAAGTCGATAAATTCCAGAACACCAACGTCAAAGGTATCTATGCGGTCGGTGACAATACCGGTGCGGTAGAACTGACCCCGGTGGCCGTGGCTGCCGGACGCCGCCTGTCTGAGCGCCTGTTCAACAATAAACCGGACGAACACCTGGATTACAGCAATATTGCTACCGTGGTATTCAGCCATCCGCCAATCGGTACGATTGGTTTGACTGAACCGGCAGCAAAAGAAAAATTTGGCGCAGACCAGGTGAAGGTTTACAAAACATCCTTCACCGCAATGTACAGCGCGGTCACCCAGCACCGCCAACCTTGCCGGATGAAACTGGTCTGTGTAGGTGAAGATGAGAAGATCGTCGGCCTGCATGGTATTGGCTTTGGTATGGACGAGATCTTACAAGGCTTTGCGGTGGCAATAAAAATGGGTGCCACCAAGAAAGATTTCGACAATACCGTCGCTATCCATCCAACAGCGGCAGAAGAGTTTGTTACTATGCGTTAATGTAAAAAACCCACCGACACAGGTTCGTACTGTAGAAAAACTGAGAGGCCGGAGCATCGTGTTCTGGCCTTTGTTTATTGACTCATCGATATACAACCCCTTCTAACACGTTTATGCCCCATAACATGTTAAACAACCGCACTTGAAATAAGTCGATATTAAGTTAATATTAAGTTCGAATTAACATCAAAACATTTTAAGGGAGATTATTATGGGGCAGATTTCTATTGCAGAGTTTGAAGCTAAGGTATTGGAAAAAGAAGAGGTAGTCGTTAAAGTTCGTGCCCCTCGTGGTACCCTAGTGGAAGATTATGCCTTCGAACGTAAAGCAGCGGGAAACAGTTCGATTACCGATTTCATTGAGAATCGCATCGCACCTTGTATTAATAATTTGGAAGTTGAGATCATCGACGGCGAATACAGCAAGCCGCACGGCCGCACTAAGATGAGCACATTACGCAGCGGGTACGACCGCTAAAAGAGGCCATAATGAAGCTCAAACAGAATTCGCAACCGACATCAAAAGAGGGGTTGGAGCAGTACGTCAAGGATTCGTTCATGATCCTGCTTAAGAACCTCCCTATTGACAAAGCTCTTCCCTCAATATCACCGAAGAAATTCACCTCAGCGATGCGTAAAGTCACAGGTTTGGATGTTAAATCTTCATCATTGCCGGAGCTAAAGCAAACACTGGTGAAACTTATAGGCTGCCATGACAAGTTACCGAGCATCTTGAACCAACGTCAGGATGGATTTATCGCAACAAAATGCAAGTTGAGATCAGTGCTTGCAGTGCCTCTACGAGCAAGATCATGGGAGGAACTTCAGCAGCGGGTTTCTCTATTGGTTACATTGTGTAGTGTGGACGTTGATCTCGCAGAGAAGCGCTTCAATCAAGCCAAGGTCAACAGCTTTATAGGCTCGTCTTCTCTCGAAGGCATCGACCTTTCTGAAACACAAGAACGAAAAGAACTGCATCGCAAGATGCTGTTAAAATATGGAATAAAAAAGCATGGATAAGTACCTAACCGAAGGTGGAGATCCCTACTGCTACCCCGAAACAAACGTACTGATCAACAAGCATGACATACGCGATCCTCTTGAACTCGAGACGCTAGAAGCTGCCGTTACTGAAGCCAATTCAAGAACACTGCGGTTAGTACACCCTCCATACTCATTGGCAACTATGCAGGGAATCCATAAGCACCTGTTTGATGACCTTTATGATTGGGCTGGGCAAATACGGACAATTATGATTATGAAGGGAAAGACTCCTTTTTGTTATCCGAGCATGATCGATAGTAACGCTATCCAGTTATTCGCAGCTCTTGAGTCAGACAATTGGTTGAGGGATATGGATAAGGATTGTTTTTGCAATGGCATGGCTAAGCACTACGCAGAGTTCAATATGTTGCACCCGTTTCGGGAAGGCAATGGTCGAACCCAACGGATACTATTCGATTATATTGCTGCCATTAATGGATATTACATCGAGTGGGGGAATATATCCCCATCGGACTGGATAACAGCAAATGTGTATGGCGTAATACAGGACTACACGTACCTATATAGAATTTTTTCTGCTATTACCTACGAGCACGCTTAATTTAAATACTATCACATCAACAGACGCATACTGTAGCGGTCAAGAACAACGGGCCACGGTTTGAGCGTTTTTCCAGAACAATCGTTCTGATTCATTGGGCGTCAAAACACCATTATATTGATGAGATCTGAGCTGGCTGTAATATCCCGTGATGTAATTCGTTATCGCCTTGCTGGCTTCGCTAAAATTAACGTACCCATGATCCGGAACCCACTCCGTTTTCAAACTTCTGAAGAACCGCTCCATTGGGCTGTTATCCCAGCAATTTCCCCGGCGACTCAGGTTTTGATTTATATGATATCATCACAGTAACTGTCTGAAATTCCTGCTAGTATAGTGACTACCTTGATCGGAGTGATACAGTAAATTAGCCGGTTTTCCCCGTGCTTCCCAGGCCATAGACAGCGCTTTACCTGTTAGTACTGAATCAGGAAAAAATGACATCGCCCATCCGATCGGTTTACGGGAAAATAACTCGAATACAACAGCCAGATAAGCCCAGCGTTTTCCCGTCCAGATATAAGTGACATCACCGTACCAAGCCTGATTAGGCTCGGTAACAGCAAACTGGCGATCCAGATAATTAGCTCAGAGATCCCCTCATTTTTAGAGACTCAAATAATGCCAAGTGTGCGGGTATATAACCGATGCTGCCTCAGGTAATAAGTAAACTTCTCCATCAACAATATCGCGTAGGCTTCTTTCATTTTAGGCAGTAATTGATAGTAGATAACACCTTGTCGGAAAAATGAATATGTTCGGCTTTTGCTGGTATTGACCTTGATCGTTCGCTCCAGACCCGCGCTGTCTCCTGCCTTGCCCAGCAGCGTCAACAGGACTATCGCCAGCGCACTGAACAGAAATAATCGATCGCGTCTTGCCGGATTTTTGATCCGAACCTGACCCATTCCCATGCCAAATTTATAGTCCTTGATGTCCCGGAAACT
>NZ_AYKS02000063.1 GCF_000496755.2 Serratia sp. DD3 | reverse complement strand
TAGCCAGCTCAGATGCCGGAACCACTTCCTCGCCGGCGGCAACAGCGGTAAGGCTGCCTTCAATATATTGTTTCTTCCACTTGAACAACAGGCTGGGCTGAATACTATGCAGACGAGCCACATGAGACAGGGTCATACCTGGCTCCATAGCCTGTTGAATAATGGCGATCTTTTCCTGCGGAGTCTTACGTTTACGGCGCTCCTGTCCCAACAGTATTCCAGTCATCTCAAAATTAGAACCAGTATTAGACATATGTTTAAGCCTATCTCTTATTTTAAGATACATCTACTGTCTGGTGTTTCTTGGGGCCGCAGCAAGTGACGCCAGGAATAGCCATAATAAGCGGTGAGTAATCGGTCATAAAATCTATTATCTGAGCGGAGAATAACCGCTAGTGTAGCCATCTTTTACGCGCTTTGGCTAGCTGTTGTCGGCATCCTGCCTTGCATCGCGCAATCGCCTTCTTTAGACTAGGCGCGTCATTGCGCAGGGCATCATTGTCATGCCAGCCACGCTGTATCAATCTGAGATAAAACCATGTCTTATCAGTGTCCTCTCTGCCATCAACCGCTTGCTTATGCCAATCAACAGTGGCGCTGTGAACATAATCATCAATTCGATTGTGCCAAAGAGGGCTATGTCAATTTAATGCCGGTACAGCACAAGCGTTCTAAACAACCTGGTGACAGTGCCGAGATGATGCAGGCACGCCGCGCATTTCTTGATGCTGGCTATTATCAGCCTTTGCAGCAACGTGTGGCAGAACTATTAGCGACAGCCCTGCCTAACGAGGCCCAGGCGTTGCTGGATATTGGCTGTGGTGAAGGTTATTACACCTCCGCAGTAGCGGAGCGGCTAACTCAACAGGGTAGGGTGAAGGTGTATGGGCTGGATGTAGCCAAAGTGGCTATTCGCTCGGCGGCAAAACGCTATCCTGCCGTCGCGTTTTGTGTAGCCTCCAGCCATCGTTTGCCGTTTGCCGATCACTCTCTTGATGCGGTATTACGGATCTATGCTCCGTGTAAAGCCTCAGAACTGGCACGTGTCGTCAAGCCGGGTGGCGTAGTGGTAACGGTATCACCTGGGCCGCGGCATCTCTATCAGTTGAAAGGGATGGTCTATCAAGATATCAAGTTACACGCCGAACATCGGGAGCAACTGCCGGGTTTTAGCTGTGAATTGGCTGAAGCATTACGCTTTCCGATGGTATTGCCGGGGGCTCAGGCAGCTAATTTACTACAGATGACCCCCTTTGCCTGGCGTGCAGCCCCCGATGTACAGCGTAGCCTGGCGGATTCGGCGGCATTCCATTGTGAGACGGATTTTGCTATTTGCCTGCACCGCCGAACTGAGAGCAATCCGCAGCCAGAAACGGTGGATTAAGAGAGAAAGCCCATGTGATCCAGCAGTATATGGGTTCCGATACCAATCAGCACAATCCCGCCAAGGATTTCTGCCCGTTTACCTAGCAGTGGGCCAATATAACGACCAATCATCATCCCCAGGGTGGCCATAATCAGGGTGGCACAACCGATTGCCATGGCGGTATGGATAATGTTGACTTGCAGGAATGCCAGCCCGACGCCCACCGCCATCGCATCCAGACTGGTGGCGATAGCGGTGACAACCAACAACCAGAAGCCGTGGCGCTTGACCTTGTGCTCCTGTTCTAGCTGGCTTTTCGACCCTTCCACGATCATGCGAATACCCAGGATTAACAGCAGACCAAAAGCGACCCAGTGGTCCCATTCCATAATATATTGGCTGGCAAATAGACCGAAGCCCCAACCAATAAGGGGGGTAATGGCTTCAATAACGCCAAAGATCAGACCGGTACGGAGGGCTTCACGGAAACGAGGTTTATGTAGTGCGGCACCTTTGCCGATCGACGCCGCAAATGCGTCCATAGACATGCCAAAAGCCAAAATAAGCGTTGCAGAAAGGTTCATGCGGAAAAGTCTCGGTTGGGTAGCGCCATAGACACGTAAGCCATCCCCCAACCTACCGATGGTGTTACGTGTTTATGGTCTTGCCAACCTTTCGGCTGCCCGCACCACGTTTCAAACGAAACGAGCATGTTGATACGGGCGTTTCTCGCTATAAACAGCCAGAAACCGGCTACTCCCCAATAAGCGCGCTACTTTACCATACTCTTTTTACCACCGCCAACTTGATTCAGCCGCAGTAATTGCTGGTAATCAGCTGATATTAACCACGAAATGTTCGAACAGTAACCATAACGATACTTTGGTTAATCAAACATCAATAACCGTGCTGTTTTAACTTTCTAACTGATTATCAATAAAGAAATGGTATATCTTTTCCAAGTCATCTAATTGGATGACCTGTATCAGTAACCGTCGTTGTTCGAGATCGATGACTAAAACACCATCCTCCGACAGGTTCATCGCTTTGATACGCTGATAATCGATAAATGCGTTGGCATAGAAGAACCCTTGCGGTTTAAACAGCAGCTTCGGCCAGCGAATAAAAGAGATATAGATGGCAATCAATGCCAGGGAGATTAACAGATAGGTGGTCACCTGCGTCCCCTCGGTGACAATGTTGCGGTAGAGCAGAATCGCCAGCAAACCGACAAATATCACACAGTCCAGACGGTTACGGCGTTTTAATGCTATTTTTAGCAATGTTTTGCCTTTCAGCAGATTCATACCGAATTCGTCATACAGGGCATACAACAACATCAGAATAATGAACAACAGTAGTACGCCATCAGTCAGTGACATCTCAGACTCCATAAATAAAAAAACCGGGGGTTAACCCCGGTTGTCAATCATGGTGATTAAAGACCTAACAAACCAATCCAGTAACCGAAGATACCGATTGCGAAGAAGCCCATAATGATCCACAACGCATTAACCTTCTTGCGTAGCAGCCACATACAGCCAAAGGTTAACAGTAGCGGTACCAGGCCAGGCATCAGTTGATCAAGGATGGTTTGTACTGTGGTGATGTTAGTCTGCCCGGTTTGGTCGGTGATTTTTGACACCACCAACGGGATATTCACATGCGTCCACTTATTAACCAGTGCTCCCATAACAAACAGGCCGAGGATGGACGCCCCTTCCGTCAATTTTTGCAGGAAACCACCACCCATATCACTAACGATATCGATACCTTTACGGTAGCCATAAGCCACACCGTAATAACGCACCATCAGGCGAACCAGGTTAAATAAAACGAAGAACAGTAACGGGCCGAGCAGGCTGCCACTCATGGCAATACCCGCACCGAGAGCGGCAAAAACCGGCCGTGCCGTACCCCAGAAAATAGGGTCACCCACACCGGCCAGTGGGCCCATCAAGCCTACTTTGATACCGTTGATGGCGGCATCATCAATAGGAGCACCGTTAGCACGCTCTTCTTCCATTGCCATCGTCACACCGAGAACTGGCGCGGCAACGAACGGTTGGGTGTTAAAAAACTCCAGATGGCGTTTGATGGCTTGCTTACGCTCATCGTTGTTTTCTGGGTATAGCCGGCGGATCACCGGCACCATAGAGAAGCAGAATCCCAAGGCTTGCATACGCTCGAAGTTCCATGAACCCTGGAATAGGTTCGAGCGGATAAATACGCCACGAATATCAGCAGGCGTCAGTTTCTTTTGAGCTGTTGAATCAACCATTTCTTTCACCTATTCCTAGTCCAGTTCGTTATCGAGGTCGTTATTGGCGGGACCCGCTTGGACAGCCTGAGACTTGTTGTATTTCGGGCTGAGCTGGATATAGAGTACGGCCATCACCACGCCAATCACACCCAGTGCGACCAGGTTAAAGTCAGTAAAGGCAGCGGTAACGAAGCCCAAGTAGAAGAATGGCATCAGATAACCGGCACGCATCATGTTGATGACCATCGCGTAACCGACTACCACGATCATACCACCGGCAATATTCAGGCCGCCGGTAACCACTTCTGGGATAGAGTCAAGCAGGGCTTGAACAACGTCAGTGCCAACAGTGAGTGCAACAATCACTGCCGGAATCGCAATACGCATGGCTTGCATAAACAGGGCAGAGATATGCAGCCAAGTGATGGCCCGCAGGCTACCACGTTCTGCTGCACCGTCGGCGGCGTGTTGGAAAGCCACGGTGATGGTACGAACGATGATGGTCAACACCTGGCCTGCTGCTGCCAATGGGATGGCCAAAGCGATACCGGCACCGATATTTTGACCACCGGCAATAACCAGAATAGTCGAAATAATCGAAGCCAAGGCAGCATCGGGTGCCACTGCAGCACCGATATTCATCCAGCCCAGGGCGATCATCTCCAGCGTACCACCAATGATGATCCCGGTTTTCATATCACCAAGAACCAGACCGATCAGCGTACAGGCCACCAATGGACGGTGGAACTGAAACTCATCCAGGATAGACTCCATCCCGGCAATACATGCCACAAGAAACACCAGCACAATCTGAAGAGTAGTAATCTCCATTGCACTTCTCCTATAACCAAAGAGCTCTGAGTAAATAATTAACGACAAGCGCCATTAATTGAGTTTGTTAATCAGGTCCATCATTTTCAACTGGCTGTCCGAGGACACTTTACGGACTTCCAGTTCGATACCGCGATCGTTTAATTTCTTAAACGCCTCGATGTCTTTCTCATCAATGGAAACCGCGTTATTCACTTGAGTTTTCCCTTGACGAAATGCCATGCCACCGATATTGACTGACTTGATATCGACACCACCTTCCACTAAACGACACACGTCGGTAGGGTTGGTGAATAAAAACATCACCCGCTCACCGGCATATTTAGGGTTGTTCCAAACGCGAATCGCTTTTTCCACATCCACCACGTGCGCCGTCACTCCTGGAGGGGCAACCTGAGTCAAGAGCGTTTTACGCACATGGTCAGCGGCCACTTCATCACTGACGACGATGATACGGCTAACATTGGTTTCTTTGGTCCAGCGAGTGGCGACCTGCCCGTGAATCAGGCGATCGTCAATACGAGCCAAACCAATGATCATATGGTCTTCAGGGCCGAGAGGGCGCTGTGGTTGTGGGGCTTTTTTCTGTACAGGGGCAGGGGTACTGGGTTCTTCGATGGGTTTTTTCAGTGCTCTAACGCCGCCACGCCCGGTTTCCAATGCCAGGGCGACCAGCTCGTCAAAGCTGGGGTTATCATCCCGAGCCATAAAAGTTTCCACCAGCATCGGAATATTGACCCCGGTGATCACTTCATAGTGCTCTTTATCAACGGCGATACGGCTGGCGGCATTAAACGGACTCCCGCCCCAGGTATCGACTAGAAACAGGACGCCATTACTGGTATCGAGCTCGCTGATTTTCCCATTATATTTCTCAATTAACGTTTCAGCATTCTCACCGGGAACGAAATCTATATAGGCGGTATTATGCTGCTCGCCCAATAGCATTTCTGCTGTTTTTAGCAGTTGTTCTGCTGCAGTCCCGTGTGTGCCGATGATAATAGCTATTGCCACTCGCTACCTCCTTGATGAACTTAAAGCATGAATTACGCTTTTCACATTATCATGCTAGTCGTTACGACTGTGCTACAGATACATTATGGTAGAAAAACTCATTTCGTGTAGTTTCAAAAACCTATCAGAGCCCGCTCTCGTTAACGTGATTTATTTTATGGCATGAAAAAAATAAATTATGTGACATTGCTCAGCTATTGATAGAAGGATTAAGCCTTTAGGATTATATACCTACCGCCTACCATCCAGAGAGGCTAGTCACATTGTACTTTGATTGCCAAACCCCCACGTGAGGTTTCACGGTATTTGGCGTTCATATCTTTGCCGGTTTCATACATTGTCTCGATCACTTTATCCAGCGACACACGGGGTTCACTGGTGCGTCGCAGCGCCATACGGGCAGAGTTAATGGCTTTCACAGCAGCGATTGCATTGCGCTCAATACACGGGACTTGCACCTGACCGGCGACGGGATCACAGGTCAAACCCAGATTATGTTCCATACCAATTTCTGCAGCGATGCAAACTTGCTCTGGGCTGCCCCCCAGCAGTTCAGCCAAACCGGCTGCCGCCATTGAGCAAGCGACGCCCACTTCACCCTGACAACCCACTTCGGCACCCGAAATAGAGGCATTCATTTTATACAAGGTGCCGATGGCCCCTGACGCCATAAAGTAACGCAGCGCGATATCTGGGCTGACGGACTCGATAAAGTGATCGTAATACGCCAGCACTGCCGGCACTATGCCGCAAGCCCCATTGGTGGGGGCGGTGACTACCCGCCCACCGGCGGCGTTCTCTTCATTGACCGCCAGGGCAAACATATTGACCCAATCGATCACATTCATCGGGTCATTAGAGAGCTTGTCGGAAGAGACCAGCAAGCGGCGCAAGGCCGCAGCGCGACGAGGAACGCGCAGTGGGCCGGGTAGCAGACCTTCGGTGTTCAACCCGCGATCAATACAGGCGAGCATGGTTTGCCAGATAGTTTTGAAATAGGTATCGATATCCTGCTTGCTGCGTAGCGCCAACTCGTTCTGCAGCACCATCCCGGACAGCGAGAGGCCGCTGGCATGGCAGTGGGCCAGCATCTCACTGGCTGAATGGAACGGGAAAGGCACCGCAACTTCATCAGTTTCGGTTTTACCGAAGTGTTCTTCATCAACAATAAACCCACCGCCGATGGAGTAGTAAGTTTTGCTATAAATCAGTTGGTCGCCAGCAAAGGCGTGGAACTGCAGACCGTTTTCATGCAGTGGCAGGTTGTCACTACGGAACACCATGCCACTGTCCTGCGGGAAGTCCACTTCATGCAAACCGTTGGCCAGCATCAGGCGTTGGCGCTGCTTAACGTCCTGAACAAAACCGGGGATGCTATCAATATCGACAGTGTCCGGTTGGTTACCCGCCAGGCCAAGCAGAATGGCAATATCGGTATGGTGACCTTTGCCCGTTAACGAAAGTGAGCCATAAACATCAACGGTGATGCGTGTCACCGTGGCCATCAAGCCATGCTTAACCAGCTCGTCAACAAACTGTTTGCCGGCTTTCATTGGCCCGACGGTGTGAGAACTGGATGGACCGATGCCGATCTTGAACATGTCGAAAATGCTAATCATGTTAAAACTCCTATAGCGGCCTGTTGTTATGGTTATTTTGGTCAAAAACGATCGGCTAAGTTGATCGCATAAGTTGATCGCATAAGTTGATCGCAGTGCTTTTACATGCGGACCTGTTGGGCTAGACGGCGAATAATGGCGGCGGTAAGCCCCCAGATAAATTGGCTGTGATACCAAGAGAGATAAACCCGATGCGGGTGTCCTCCGCGCTGAATATCCAATGGATAATAACGAGAAAGCATCAGCGCCTGTTGGAGTGGTATTTCAAACACCGTGGCGACTTCATCTTGATTGGCGTGAAATTGGATATCCGGCGGTAGCAGGCCGATAACCGGGGTGACTTGAAAACCGGTACTACTATCAAGCGGTGCCAACTGACCGAGTATTTGTACTTTGTGCGGGGGAATAGCCACTTCTTCTTCCGCTTCACGTAATGCGGTGATAATCGGCGAGTGGTCGTCAATATCGGTTTTGCCCCCAGGGAAGGCGACCTGGCCTGCATGTTTACGCAAAGTATCAGCCCGACGAGTGAGCAACAACGTGGGTTCTGGCCGGCGAATAATCGGGATCAGTACGGCGGCGGGGCGTACCTGTTGATACCGTGATGACGCCTGTTCCTCCGGCAGTTGTAACTGAAAGCGGCGAATAAAATCAGCCAGTGGCAGCGGATTATCCTGATAGCTCATGAAACGGTAAACTCCCCCAGCAGTGGCAAGATACGGCCTACTTTATCAAAGGTTTCCTGATATTCCGCCTGTTCTTGGCTATCAGCAACAATACCGCCACCCGCAGAGCAGAATAGGCGGCCATGTTCAGTGAACAGTGTGCGAATGGTAATATTACTGTCCATGGTGCCACAGAAACTAATATAGCCAATACTGCCGCAATAGGCATTGCGTCGCTGTGGCTCCAGCTCTTCAATGATCTCCATGGCGCGCACTTTTGGCGCACCGGTGATAGACCCCCCCGGGAAGCAGGCGCGCAGTAACTCGCTGGCGGAAGTGCTCTCCGGTAAGGTGGCGGTGATGGTACTGACCAGATGGTGCACCGCTGGGAAGGGTTCTACCACGAACAGTTCAGGAACCCGTACCGTACCGGGCTGTGCTACCCGGCCGATATCATTACGCAGCAGATCAACGATCATCAGGTTTTCTGCCCGGTCTTTGGCGGAGTTAGCCAACTTTTGTTTCTGCTCTGCGTCCTGTGCGGCATCTGCCAGGCGTGGCAGGGTGCCTTTGATCGGGCGGGTCTGGATTTGCTGGTTGGCCAACCACAGAAAGCGTTCCGGTGACACGCTGAGTACTGCATTTTGCGGCAAACGCAGAAAAGCCGAGAAGGGCGCGCGGTTGCTAGCACTTAACTGGCAGAAAGCTTGCCACTCATCCCCTTGATAAGGGGCGGAAAAGCGTTGCGTCAGATTGATCTGATAACAATCACCACTCAGCAGATAAGCCTGGATGCGGCGAAACTTTTCACCATATTGCTGACGCGTCATATTGGCTTGCCAACGCCCGGTCAAGGAGAACGGCTCGGCAGCGTAACCGGGCTGCTGACTGAGCCACTGCCAACGCTGTTCCACATCACCATAGCTGAGCAGCGTCAATTTTTGCTGATGATGATCGGCGATTAAGGCCCAGTCATAAATACCTACCGCCATATCTGGCAAGGTGATATCCGCCTGTGCCCTTTGTGGCAGTGTTTCGATGCGTCGCCCCAAATCGTAACCGAATAGCCCTAAGGCTCCACCTTGAAACGGTAGCTCGCTATTCGCCGCGACAGTTATGCCCAGAGCATCGAGCTGCTGTTGCAGTAGTTTAAACGGGTCTTCTGGTGAGCAAATAGTGCCGTTTGGCTGCTGGATCTGGGTCACGGCACCCTGCGTGGTTAATGTCACCCGCGGGTCGGCCACCAAAATATCAAAACGGTTATGTGAGTGTTCGGCAAACCCGGAGTGAAGCAACATTGCCCATGGCTGTTGTGCTAATGGTGCAAACAGCGTTAGCAACGCTTCGCGGTGATAGGGCAACGATTTAAGATTAGGGGTGCTGACACTCATGGTATTCACTTTATCTGGCTAGTGGAAACGGTGTTATGGGTTAAGGTTGAGAACTAAATTCAGGCAAATGGCTGTTGGACTGCATCTTGTCTCAACTTGGGTATATAATCCATACCTATATTTTACTGGGGAGCAGCAGATGTTCGCAGGAATGCCATCTTTAAGTCACCAACAGCAGCAAGAAGCGGCTGAACGAATCCATGACCTGATGGAGCAAGGTATGAGCAGTGGCGAAGCCATTGCCATCGTGGCGCAAGAAATCCGCGAAGCCCATAAAGATGACCGGGTTACCCATCTGTTTGATGATGAACCGGATCAGCCAACAGTCAGTGACTATCTTGAAGAAGATGATGATACTGGCGAGGAGCATGACGACGATTAAATGGTCGTGATTTAATGGTATTGGGGGCGACATCCCGCCCCCAAATATCCCCGCATTATTCAAACCAAAGCGCAGGGGATAGTGATCACCACTTATGGCAATACTTTGATTTCCGCCGCTGCCTGTTTCGCTAGGGCTATTGCTTGTTCAATCTCAGGTGCGGTGGCCAGTGCCACCCCCAGGCGACGTGTGCCGTTGATTTCCGGCTTACCGAATAATCGCACCTGGTTGTAACCGCTGAGTGCGCGATTCAAACCCGTGAAACGGACATTATTGCTGTTAAGCTCCGGTAGAATTACGGCCGAAGCCGAAGGCCCGAACTGCCGGATGGTGTTAATCGGCAAGCCAAGGAAAGCACGGACGTGCAGTGCAAACTCTGAAAGATCCTGCGAAATAAGCGTGACCATGCCGGTATCATGTGGGCGAGGGGAAACCTCACTAAAAATCACCTCATCACCACAAACAAACAGCTCAACGCCAAACAGACCAAAGCCACCTAATGCCCGCACGATATTCTCGGCGATGGCTTGGGCACGACTCAAGGCCAGTGGAGACATTTGCTGAGGTTGCCAAGATTCCCGGTAGTCTCCCTCTTCCTGACGGTGGCCAATGGGGGCGCAGAAGTAGATGCCATCAATGGCATTAATGGTCAACAAGGTGATTTCGAAATCAAAAGTGACCAGCCCTTCAACAATCACCCGCCCACCACCAGCGCGGCCGCCTTGTTGCGCATACTCCCAGGCTGCACTCAATTGTTGTTGATCACGAATCAGCGTTTGCCCTTTGCCGGATGAGCTCATCACGGGTTTGACGATGCAGGGGTAACCTATTTCCGAGACCGCCTGCTGGAATTCCTCTTCATTACTGGCAAAACGGTAGCTGGAGGTTGGCAGGTTAAGGGTTTCGGCCGCCAGGCGACGGATACCTTCACGATTCATGGTGAGGCGAGTGGCCTCGGCACAGGGCACCACACGATGGCCAAGCTGTTCCAGTTCAACCAGCATATTGGTGGCGATAGCTTCAATTTCAGGCACGATATAATCGGGACGCTCTTGCTCGATCACCGCTTTCAATGCTTCTCCATCCAGCATATTAATAACATGACTGCGGTGTGCCACATGCATTGCGGGTGCGTTGGGGTAACGATCAACCGCGATCACTTCCAATCCTAAACGTTGGCATTCAATGGCCACCTCTTTGCCTAACTCGCCAGAACCGAGCAACATCACACGGGTGGCCGCAGGGCACAGGGCAGTTCCAATTGTTAACATAGTTTGGTACCTGGTTTTCTGTTGGGATTAATGAGAGTTGGAGCGCCGTCAGTATATACGAAAACGATTGCAAACCTGGTCTGAGCACATAACTGGCGATTTTGCACCGTCACGGAGAGATAACCCAGGGTATCAATCTGGAAATGACCTTAAATCTGTTATCATTAATACTCGAACCGCTGCTGACCATCACAGCGCCACTTTTTCACTGACTATAAGAGTTATTGCCGTGAGCACAGCTTCCTTTTCTTCCTTGCCATTACCCGCCGAACAGTTAGCCAACCTAAATGAACTGGGGTATGCCGAAATGACGCCGGTACAGGCCGCAGCCTTGCCCGCCATCCTGCAAGGGCAGGATGTGCGCGCCCAAGCCAAAACGGGCAGCGGTAAAACGGCTGCATTTGGTATTGGGGTGCTGGATAAAATCAATATTCCGCTGGTGGCGACGCAGGCGCTGATCTTATGCCCGACGCGTGAGTTGGCCGACCAGGTCAGTAAAGAGTTGCGCCGCCTGGCCCGTTTTGCACAGAACATCAAAATATTGACCTTGTGCGGCGGACAACCGCTGGGGCCTCAGTTGGATTCGTTGGTTCACGCGCCGCATATTGTGGTGGGTACACCGGGGCGGGTGCAGGAGCATTTGCGCAAGAAAACCCTGATACTGGATGCCATGCAGGTACTGGTGTTGGATGAAGCGGACCGCATGCTGGATATGGGGTTTGCCGACGAAATTGATCAAGTGATCAGCTATACCCCGGCGTCACGGCAAACACTGCTGTTTTCTGCCACTTACCCGTTGGGTATTGAGCGAATCAGTGCCCGGGTGCAGCGCACGCCATTCGACGTAGTGGTGGACGAGAGCGAGGAACTCACCAGCATTGAGCAACGTTTTTACGAAACCACCCGTGACCAACGGCTGGCACACTTGGTTGCGGTAATCCGACACTATCAACCCGCCTCTTGCGTGGTGTTCTGCAATACCAAACGGGATTGCCAGAGCGTCTATGAGGCGCTTGATGCCTATAATATCAATGCATTGGCACTGCATGGTGACTTGGAGCAGCGCGACAGAGACCAAATGTTGGTGCGTTTTGCCAACCGCAGTTGCCGGGTATTGGTAGCGACGGATGTGGCTGCCCGTGGTCTGGATATCAAAGAACTGGAACTGGTGGTTAACTACGAACTGTCATTTGACCCCGAGGTGCATGTTCACCGTATTGGCCGTACCGGCCGGGCAGGCTTAAGTGGCCAGGCGATTAGCCTGTGTACCCCGCAGGAAATGGTGCGAGTGCATGCCCTGGAGGAGTTTTTGTCCATGGCGGTCACCTGGGGCCAGGTGTCTGAGTTAAAGGGTGCTGCTGACGCTGCCCTTGAAGCGGAAATGGTCACCTTGTGCATTGATGGTGGGCGCAAAGCCAAAATCCGCCCGGGTGATATTCTTGGCGCGTTAACTGGGGATGCTGGTTTAACTGCCGCAGAAGTGGGCAAGATTGACCTGTTCCCGGTACACGCTTATGTGGCCATCCGCAAGGCCAGTGCCCGCAAAGCGTTACAACAACTGCAGCAGGGGAAAATCAAAGGTAAAAGCTGCAAAGTGCGGTTGTTGAAATAAAAGTGCGGTTGTTGAAATAGGCGCCGGGTTGGCATGATAAGCGCTATATACAAGTACAATCAAGTTACAGGTAGGCGGCAATCGAATGAATCCCTAGGAGCATAGATAACTATGTGACTAGGGTGAATGAGAGCAGCCAACAACGCTGTAGCTTGATTGGCGAAGAGTATGCGGGATGATTAAACCATGATAACACCACCAAAAGCACAAAAACGGCCTTACCCCATTACGGTCCATGGCGACACCCGCGTGGATAATTATTACTGGTTACGTGACGACCAACGGGAGGATGCTGAGGTTCTGGAATATTTGCAGGCTGAAAACGCCTATACCGCCGCACAGTTAAAACCGCAGCAAGCCCTGCGTGAAACGCTGTACCAAGAAATGGTGGCGCGAATTCCGCAGCAGGAACACTCCGTACCCTACGTAAAACGCGGTTTCCGCTACCAGACCCGCTATGAGCCTGGCAATGAATATGCGGTTTATCTGCGTCAGCCAGAGGCCACTAGCGAGCACTGGGAGACATTGTTAGATGGCAACCAGCGGGCGGTAGGCCACGAGTTTTATACCCTGGGTGGCTTGGAAGTCAGCCCGGACAATCAACGCCTGGCGGTGGCGGAGGATTTTTTATCACGGCGGCAATACGACATCCGCTTTAAACTGCTGAGTAACGCTAGCTGGGCAGAAGAGGTGTTAGCGAATACCGCAGGCAATTTTGAGTGGGCCAATGATTCAACCAGCGTGTTTTATGTGCGTAACCATGGGCAAACACTGCGCTCTTACCAGGTCTACCGCCATGTTATCGGCACGGATCCGCAGCAAGATGTTCTGGTCTATGAAGAGTTGGACGATACCTTCGATGTCAGCCTAGGGAAAACCACCTCTGAACGCTTTATCCTGATCTACATCAACAGCACCACCACCTCAGAAGTTTTGTTGCTGGATGCCGATTGCGCCGACGCGCCACCGCAGCTGTTTGTCGCTCGCCGTAAAGATCATGAATATGCCGTTGATCATTACCACCACCATTTTTACATTCGCTCCAATAAACAGGGCAAAAATTTTGGCCTTTATCAGAGCGATGTTCCTGCAGAGGATACCTGGCAGACGCTGATTGCCCCGCGTGCTGAAGTAATGCTTGAAGGGTTCAGTCTATTCCGCGACTGGCTGGTGGTGGAGGAGCGTACGGCGGGGTTAACGCAGTTGCGGCAAATCCATTGGCACAGTGGTGAAGATAAACCCATCACCTTTGACGATCCCGCTTACATGACTTGGTTAGAGTACAACCCCGATCCTGAAACAGCGCTGCTACGTTATGGTTATTCCTCTATGACCACACCCACCACCATTTATCAGTTGGACTTGGATAGTGGTCAGCGGCAGCAGTTAAAACAGCAGGAAGTGAAAAATTTCACCGCGCAAGATTACCGCAGTGAACGACTGTGGGTGACGGTGCGTGATGGGGTAGCCGTACCGGTATCATTGGTTTACCGTGTTGATCGTTTTACCCATGGGGCAAACCCGTTGCTGGTGTATGGCTACGGCTCTTACGGTTACAGTATCGACCCGACATTCAGTGCCAGCCGTTTAAGCTTGCTGGATCGTGGTTTTGTCTTTGCGTTGGCACATATCCGTGGTGGTGCGGAGTTAGGCCAGTGCTGGTATGAAGATGGCAAACTGTTTAACAAGAAAAACACCTTCAACGATTTTATTGATGTCACCAAAAACCTGGTAGAACGGGGATATGGCGATGCTAAGCAAGTGTTTGCCATGGGGGGCAGTGCAGGGGGATTGTTGATGGGGGCGGTGGTCAACCAAGAACCGCAACTGTTTAACGGGGTCGTTGCCCAAGTGCCGTTTGTGGATGTGGTGACCACCATGCTGGATGACACCATCCCATTAACCACTGGCGAATACGATGAATGGGGTAACCCCAACGACAAGGCCTATTACGACACAATGTTGCAATATAGCCCTTATGACCAGGTTAAAGCCCAGGATTATCCCGCTATGTTGATCACCACCGGGTTGCATGATTCCCAAGTGCAGTATTGGGAACCGGCGAAATGGGTGGCGAAACTGCGTGAATTAAAAACCGACGATCATCAACTGTTACTGTACACCGATATGGATGCTGGCCATGGCGGCAAGTCTGGGCGCTTTAAAGCCTACGAGGATATTGCGTTGGAGTACGCCTTTATTATTTCGTTAGCAGAATAGATATACTGATAGCCGTTGCCATTGATGTCGCAGTAATAATGGCTGCTGTTTAATGGCGACGGCTACATTTTCTTTTCAGCTTAATAAAGCGTTAATACTCGATGGGGGATTACTGGTGAATCAGGAATTGATCACCCGATGGGCTCCCTTTTTTGGCACGTTTATCAGCACGTTTTTCGGCAGGTGTTTTCGCCGGTTTTTTCTTCGCATTTTTCTTGCTATCCAATCCCTTACTCATGATGGCCTCTCTAATACCTTATGATTGGGTGGGTTGCTATGCCATTAACCCCCTTACCACCAGCAGAAGCAAGCATTAAAAAAATAAAAAATACAACGTGTTGTTAATCCACTGGTTATACTTTATCAAAATGTTCAAAACAAAGTGGCGGTTATATTTTGCGCCACTTCGGTTTTGATAAAAGCAGACATATCACAAGATGGAAATAGCATGGAACAATTGCGCGGTTTATATCCACCATTAGCAGCGTATGATAGCGGTTGGTTAGATACGGGTGATGGGCACCGAATCTATTGGGAATTGAGTGGTAATCCACAGGGTAAACCGGCACTGTTTCTTCATGGTGGGCCCGGTGGCGGCATTTCACCCAGCCATCGGCAACTGTTTGATCCACAACGCTATAACGTGTTGCTATTTGATCAGCGCGGTTGTGGCCGTTCTAAGCCCCATGCCAGCCTGGAAAATAACACCACTTGGCACCTGGTGGACGATATAGAAAGATTGCGCCAAATGGTGGGCATCGACCAATGGCTGGTGTTGGGGGGCTCTTGGGGTGCCACCTTGGCCCTGGCTTATGCGCAAACATACCCGCAACAGGTCAGTGAAATGGTATTACGCGGTGTTTTCACCCTGCGTCAACAGGAACTGAATTGGTATTATCAGGATGGTGCGTCACATATCTTCCCGGATAAATGGGCGCAGGTATTGTCCATCTTATCAGCAGAAGAGCGTAAAGATGTGATTGCGGCTTACCGACAGCGCTTGACCTCATCGGACCGCCAGATACAGCTCGAAGCAGCCAAATTGTGGAGCCTGTGGGAGGGGGAAACCGTGACACTGTTACCCAGCAGTACGGCGGCTACTTTTGGTGAAGATGAGTTTGCCTTGGCGTTTGCCCGCATTGAAAACCATTACTTTACCCATCAGGGATTTCTCACCAGTGATGACCAGTTACTGAAAAATGTCCCACTGATCCGCCATATTCCTGCGGTGATTATTCACGGGCGCTACGATATGGTCTGCCGGTTACAAAACGCTTGGGATCTGGCGCAGGCTTGGCCGGAAGCGCAACTGCAAATTGTTGAAGGGGCAGGGCATTCCACCAATGAACCGGGTATCCAGCACCATGTGATCCTGGCGACCGACCATTTTGCTGGCAAATAACCGCCAGCAAGCCACCATTATGGTTAGCGCGGTTATTTCACTTTGGGTTCGTAAGGCAGACGAGAGAATTTATGTGATTCGGCGCGATAGTGCGCTACACGTTGACGGAAATAATCACGCAGATGTTCTGGTTGCTCACGCTCCATCATCTCTGGGATCACCGGCATATTGTAGCGCTCTTTGAAGGCGACCCCGGATGCAGCCAGATCAACGTTGACCTTATCCATCTCATCTTTGGAAAGTTCAGCCAGATTGTAACTCATGGTATTCCTTCATTTGGCAATATCAAAACAGGCAGAAGGTAATCTACCCAAGTGCACTTGGCAAGTCACAAAGCGCAGTTTTACCCTCAGCCATAACTGAGTTTGCATTGTTACCAGCGACTTCACAGATTTGACCTAGGGTAGTCGTTGTAAATAGCAATCATTTTCATAATCAGGTATGTTGTGTTATCTACGATTCAACATGATAGCCATCCTTATCACCCAAATAATATCAAAAGGAATCATTATGTTAACCCAAGATATGGTCAGCAAGTTAAATGAGCAACTCAACCTGGAGTTTTACTCAGCAAACCTTTACCTACAAATGAGTGCCTGGTGTAGCAACAATGGCTATGAAGGGTCTGCCGGTTTCCTGAAAAAGCATGCAAAAGAAGAGATGCAACATATGCAGCGTCTGTTCGATTACGTGAATGACACCGGTGCTTTACCCTTGCTGGGAAGTATTGACGCTCCACCGGTAGAATTCGATTCACTGGCTGATGTTTTCCAGAAAACCTATCAACATGAGCAACTGATCACCGGCAAAATTAATGAGTTAGCTCACGCGGCAATAACCAGTCATGACTACTCCACCTTCAATTTCCTGCAATGGTATGTTGCGGAACAGCATGAAGAAGAGAAACTGTTTAAATCCATACTGGATAAGTTGGCTTTGGTGGGGAACAGTGGCAATTCATTGTTCTTTATCGATAAAGACCTGCAGAAAATGGCTGCCTTTGCACCGACCAGTAATAGCTAAATGAACTTATGTTGCAGCATGCGATATGCTGCAACTAATAATAAAAGGGTGTGGAATGTTCACTAAAATTCGCCTGCTTGGCACGATTGCTGTGCTGTCTCTCGGATTGTTTTCTCAACCTCTGTTGGCTCATGCGCATTTGAAAACGGTGGTCCCGGCGACCGGCAGCACCGTAAGCCCGGCACCGAAAGTGCTGACGCTGAACTTTTCTGAAGGTATTGAGCTTAATTTTAGTAAGGTCAAAGTAAGCGGCCCCGATAATCAGCTAGTCAAAACGGGCAAGTTGGTGCTGGCCCCTGATAACAACCAGCAGATACAGGTACCGTTTGAAACTGAGCTGACGGCAGGAAAATACCACGTTGACTGGCAGATTGTTTCTGTTGATGGTCATAAAACCAAAGGCCAATACAGCTTTACAGTAAACTGATCAATGACCCTGGCAACTTTGTTGGTATTATGTCGCTTTCTGCACTTTTCAGCGGTGATGTTGATATTCGGTTGCAGCCTGTTCACCCTGTTTTTGTCGCCACAGCGCACATCCCCCCTAGTTAACCGCCATTTCTACCCACTGCAGCGCATTGCTGTCTGGGTTTCCGCTTTTACGGCAGTATTGATGCTAGCAGTGCAAGCAGGCTTGATGGGAGACGGCTGGGGGGATACTTGGCGCCCGACTATTTGGTGGGCAGTATTAGGCACTACGTTTGGTAAAGCCTGGTGCTGGCAGCTGCTGTTTTCATTCTTGACGTTATTGGTGTTGTTGCTACAGGCTGCAAAGCGTGGCCCGGCATTGATGCTATGCGCACTCTTGCTGCTGCTCAATCTGGCGTTTGTTGGGCATGCCGTGATGCATAGCGGTGCGTTGGGCATGTTGCACCGTATTAACCATGCCGTGCATTTGCTTGCCGTAGGCTATTGGTTTGGCAGCCTAGTCCCCTTGTTGATCTGTTTGCGTTATCTTCCACAACCGCAGTGGCATAAGGATGTTGTGACCTCATTGATACGATTTTCCCGTTGGGGCCATGGCGCGGTGATTTTGGTCATCATTACCGGAGTGAGCAATAGCCTGATTATCTTGGGCCATTGGCCGCGGGAGATGAATTCTGCCTATCAGGGCCTGCTGTTATTAAAAATCGCCTTGGTGGCATTAATGGTCTTGGTGGCACTGGCAAACCGTTATGCAATCGTCCCTGCCATGCGCGCAAGACCCAAACTAGCACAAAGTGGCTTGGTAACAGGCTGTTGGTTGCAATTGATATTAGGGGCCTCGGTGCTATGGCTGGTGAGTCTATTGGGGACTTATTCTCCGGTATAACCCGCTACATCACTTGCAGCTTTGCACCGCTTGCGGGAAAATTAAATCAAATTGCAATTTAAGGCCATGATATGAAATCTATAGTTATGGGTATTGCCCTGCTGATCACCGCGACGGGTGCAGTGGCAGCAGATAAACTGGTGAATATCAGCAAACTGGAGTACGGCAAACAGTGGGCGTTTATCAAAGAAGAAGTGACGCTGCAATGCCGCAAGGGTGGGGCGCTATTTGTGCTCAATAACAGCACGCTAATGCAATATCCTCTTAATGAAATTGCTCAGGAGCAGGTAAAAACCGGCCAACAAAGGGCTCAACCACTGGCGGCGATCCTGCTGGATGACAGTGATCACCCGGGCCAAAAGATGAATGTGGAGCCCTTCCGCCAAAGAGCTCAACAGTTGTGTGAGGACTAATCAATCGGCTGGCTAAATAATGTCATAAATGTTTACAATTTGCTCACATTGTATGTCATTAATTTCTATCCGTTATTAACAATGACCGTGCATTTGGCTGGCAAAACAGAGGGGCTGGGCTACTCTTACAGTGCATGGCTGAACAAGTCGTGCATAATGCCAACTTTTAGCGCACGGCTCTTTCACAAGAGCCTTTCCCTAGACCGAATATAGGATTCGTATTCGGTCTTTTTTTATTCTATTGATTTACAATGATAAAAACCATCGATACACGAAATTCTTACGAATTTCTGTATTCGGTCTTTTACAACTGGGCTCATCGAGTTACAAACGGTGTAATTACAGGGGAATGAGGGTGCTCATGATTCCGTTTTTTAATTGCGCGCAGTATATACATCTGGAATAGTGACTCTTATTACGGTGTTTATTACTAAAGGAATTGGGGTATGAGTTGGGGCTATGCAGGGATATTTAACGTTACCAGGATAACAACGGGTATTTTGATAACTATTCTGGTCGGCATGAACACAGGGCACTCATACGCAGCAACACTCGGTGAAATGCAGGAACTCTACGCCAGCCAGAAGCCTGGAACAGTGGTTGTCTGCAAAGGTTTAACTGAAATTCATATAGGTCAGGCAGAACCTATTCGCATTGAAGACCTACAGACGGGGATAGTACTGGAGAACGAAGGTGACCGCATGGTGTTTGATGTAACCTACACTCGGAAGAGAGTCGGGGAACAGGACCCTTTTAGTACGGAAAGATACCGCCTGACGACAACGCTGGAAAAAACGCGCCAGAAAATAGCCATAGATCCCCAGACAATAGAGCTTTCATTTCCGCATGCACGCTCCCTTGAGGAAAAAATGCTTGCCATGATGAAAGAACAACCTGTTTTCTGGGAGGACTACAGTGTTTACCGTATCACAACATTGCTGGATTACCAGATACTACCCAGACCAGAGAAACCAGATGAAGCTGTGACGTACTGTACCAACCGGGCAGCATCACAAAAATGACCTGTAGCTGCCTGGCTGTAACCTGCAGCAGTGGGGCTAACGAATATTGCTGCATGTTAATTGCTGAATTCTTGCAAAATCAAACAATATCAGGCATATATATCGCAAACCTGATTTAATGACAGTAGTATAAATGTTTGAACTCTCACTTAGTGACCCAGATTCATGGCTAATCTATATAGTTTTTGGCTCAGTGTATTATTGGCCTATTACTCTTCTCTGTGCTTTAGGGGCATTAATTGGCGCTGCATTGCGCGTGAAATGGCTTACTTGGTTATGTGCAACGCCGCTTTGTGTATTCATTATCTCTGGGGCTATACTTTTACTTCGGATAGCGTCGGCTTAGATTTTCACCAAATACGCTAGGGAATATGGCTAGTTTTTCTGCGAGTATCGATGGACGGATATAGCGCTTAGGAGCGACAGACAGCCATTTACTCATTGCTGCTAGATTCGAGATTAATCATCTCTATTAAGATCATGGGAATGTCTATATAAGTCTATGACAGCACTATTACCGGTTTGATTAAATGCTAATCACGTATCCTTATTCACAGCATAACTACATTGGTGATTGGTTAAACCTGAGCTGAACGTCGGATTTATAAAGCTGACGCTCAGCGGAGTTAATAAAACCGACCTTAAAATTGGTGAAGTGACTGAGACTTTTCACCAATTAACAGATTTTCAGCAGTGAACTGAACAGAGCCACTTATCGCGAGCTGAAAGCAAGTCTAGCTGCAAAGCATAATAAGAGCCCACCAGTTGCACGATCCATGACTTTGATGACATGGCTTTTTTTCAGTATGCCGGATGCAAGCTGTGTGGAGATAATAAGGGTGACTGACCATAGGGTTCCGATCAGGACATGAATGCTGACAAGTATAAATGTCCAGATTAACGGGGAGTGCCCGGCAGGGATGAACTGAGGTAAAAACGACACATAAAAAATGCCCATCTTTGGATTGAGTACATTTCCCAGCATCCCTTTCACAAACCAGTTTCCGTTTGAAGATGTATGGCCATCATTCTCACTGAATGACGAGCGCGGGCGCATCAGAAGTTGTAAGCCTAACCAGCAAAGATAGACCGCCCCGCAGACCTTCAGAATTGTATAAGCAAGCTCTGAAACCGCAAGCAGGGCCCCGAGCCCGAGTGCGACAAGCGCACCCCAGATGAAACAGCCGGTATCAATTCCAAGAGCAGCCTGAAAAGCTTTCTTTCCCCCTTCGGCGCAGGCTGCCCGAAGGATGAGCGCAGTATCAAGACCTGGAGTGAGGGTAAGAAATAATGCTGCTAAAGAGAAAGCGAGAAGTGAGTCGGCGACAGACATTTTCTTTATCCGAAAGAGCGGATTTTACTTACCTATTTCTATTTGATCAACATCGTGCAAGATAACGTTAAAAAAACCACATAATACCCATCGGGCAACGGTCATTTTATCTCATCATTTTTAGCTTCTCGCACCACAAGACTCATTTGTGGCGAGATTCATAGGTTTGTCATGACATTTGAGGTCATGACGGGCCAGAAACGGCCAGAAGCAATCGCACCAACATAGGTGTCAATCCACAATAAAGAGTTTTGCTCCTTTGGTCGTTCTGGACTGATGTGGCTCCGCGTTATCACCAACCTGATAACTCATCCCTGCAGTTAAAATGAACTTACGACCATCTTCGAGCATTGTTTCTAGTTCACCTTCCAGGCAGAAAAGGATATGTCCTTTTTGGCACCAATGATCGGCAAGGTAGCCAGGGGTATACTCAACCATTCGTACCCGGATTTGATTCGGCTTTTCACCAAAGAATTGGGTGCGCCAGTAAGCACTGCCGGTTTCCCCTGGGTGCTCGACTCTTTCGATTTTACTCCAGTCGGTTGTGCCAAAAGCAAATGCATCAATATTCATTTA
Source organism: Serratia sp. DD3 (assembly GCF_000496755.2). Next base: position 86,411 of record NZ_AYKS02000063.1, on the reverse strand, counting down.
GTTGCTCCATCCATGAGTAAGATCTTTCACACTCAGATTAAAGTGCTTTAACGATACAATGAGTGCATATACAAATCAACGCATTAAATTTTTTATAGTAATAAACTTGAATGTAGCCTCTAACACTCACCTATACAGGGACTCTACACTAACGTATTAAAATAAGGCGAGCCTAGGAATCACCCCATTGGACAGCAATTGATAATAAATGATAGCATAACATCATTATAATGATGATAGGACTCGATTATGAAGATTAAAGCTACTATAGGTGCGATGTTTTCACTATTACTCGTTGGGTGTGATTTAGAGAAAGAACCAGAGCGATATTCTCCCATATTGACAAATTTTGCTACACAACATAACTTTGATTCACTACGGGGAAATATAAAATCGTTTAATCAAAAATTGGTTAAGGATGATGGTGAATTACTTAGTGAGGTTTCAGGTGTTTTATCAAAAAATGGCTGTGTGCAATCACTGAAGGCCAATATCCTATTCTTTGAATTACATGAAGATTTTATGATAGAAGGTGATTATTTAGTTGATGTTGAAAGTAAACAGAAAATAGCAAATGTAAATAAGGAATGTCGGCTTGTTGATACTGAAGTCTCAAAGTATGAATATAATAAAGATGGGCTTATTTCAAAAGTAACGACATTCGATCAGGGTTATGAATATATTGATTTTTACCAATACGATGATGACGGGCTACCTGCCAAAATAGATTCTGTTAACCCAAAAAGTACGCGAATGTTTTCTAGAAGTGAGAATAAAAAGAAAAGCTTTGATCAAACACTTCATTCAGTTTCTGAGGATAAAACAAGTGATACGGTAGAGAAAAAATGTGTTTATGATGATCACTATAATCCGGTTAAGTGTGACATAGTGGTTACTGAGGCTAACGGAGAGATTAAAAAGTTCAATATGATTTACAAGACCGAATACTATTAAGTGATAATGAATTAATTAAATGGAGCCTGTTTAATTACGGGTTCCCATATTCTATTTTTACATCAGTCGTGGTGCTAACATTGCCGTAAACCGTCTTTACCCTATGAAAAATACCCCTTATAGGGGAATGCATGAGGCGGTAATAAAATTTACCTACTTCACTTCAAACTGTTTTATACACCATAGCCTGACGTTAATGAACAGGTCAATAATATTCACTTTAGTTCTTTTAATTTTGAACTGGTACTCCAACCGATAGCAATCATGATCACCGAGCTTATGAGCCAAGGCCACTGAGAACCATTGAAGAAGTTACCGATCTGATGGCCCATAGTGATGCAGGTATAAATTGTTGCGAATAGGAACCAAACTCTAATAAATGATGCTTTACTCATGATATTTCCTTTTTTCGAAAGTTCAATCTGTTCAAGTCATTGTTCACATTGTAGTGATTTATCTGGCGATCCAACGGGCATCTAAAAAATGGCCTGTGTCGATCCTGAGTTGTTATCAGACATGATAAAACAGTTCCTTTGCTAATCAAATGCTGGAATTTTGTTCAGTGGTTTGCAGCGGTAAGAGTAGGCTAAGCCTTATGACTGTCACGTTTAGCGTTTCTGGTCACAATAAACAATGTTCGATAGACGTTAGGGGTAGTGTTGCGAAAATGATTAACAGGTGGGGGAGCCGCTCATTTGCCTCTGCACGTATTGCTTCCCTCTGTCGTATGAGCCCTGACGCTTTTGGCACCCAGCAAGCAGCATTTAAAGGCAACCTATCTTATCAGTCAACTCGACGTATTATGTCTATAAAATTGGCTAAAAATCATCAACATCCTAGAACGATGAAGAAGATAACTACTTATACGTGGGGGAACGGCAAAACAAAGGGAAGAAAGGACGGGCTTGGTGCAACCACCGGCAGCTAAAATGATTTCAATTTGTTGCTGGGCCCGCAGCTAAAATGTAGTAGCGGATTAACAAAAAATCAACAAAAAAATTATACTAATGAGTGTGAGCGATGTGGGTGATGCGTCTGTTGCTACGTTCCAAGGTGTGTATGCCAATCATGATGTCTTTTCGGTTGCCGCAGGGTGCACTACCACTGGGTTTAAACGCCCCCCTTGGTCGCGTGAAGAATTACAACTGGAGTGTCAACGGCACCAGCAGCGATTGGGTCAATCTGAAAGAGCTGGCAGTGATGTTTGTTGCTACGGGCAATGTGGGCTGGTGACAATGACACTTACCGATGACGCCAACGCACAAAGAGGGTGATTTTCCTTTGATTGATACCTTCAAGATAAGCAACTGGGTAATCAATAACCGGATCCTAGATCTACCCTGAAGGATGCCGATGCTTGGTGCACGGAGCAAGGCGCGAGCCTGCAAAGGTTATCGAACCTGATAAGCCGTAAATTAGGCGCTTGGTTTGGTATCAGAGGGGGGAAGTCAGGGCTTTGGGGGGAGTGGGGTGACATGGGCGCATTCGCAGAATCCAACTTCCTAGATAGCTATTACTGGACGTCCGAACCCACGCTAATACTGAACATCAGGTTGTTGACCTGAATAATAATTATGTTTTCCACCACGACGATGGCTACAAAATATAAGTGGTCTGCTATCAACAACTTTAACTGTTAAGGCTTGTTATCAAAATAATTTGAGCTGTTTGAAGTTAAAGAGATGCTGGGTTGAATCAAGGTTATCTTTCCCGATTAAAGCCGAATCGGAAATTATTCTATTTCTGTGGATTTTATAAAGCTCCCTAGTGTTTTTTCTCTATATACATCAAAGAAAAATTTTATAATCACATCGCCTTTAAATGTAAAAATGTCATTTAAGAAGTTATTTATTGATTCATGTAAAATAATAACATCATCATTGCTATAGAATGATACTTCAACGGACTCTGGTTCAAAAGCATCCCAAATATAGGAAATGTTATCTCTTGTGAATTTAATCTGCTCGTTGTTGACATATAATGTTGTATCATTGCTGCTTATGTCTTTTCTGATAAACTCATGAAAATCTTTATGTGTGATTTTTTCAATATCCATTGAGTAAATGCAATTAATTTCATCAAGGAACTCTATATTGAATTTCATTTTTATCTCCAGAAGTTATTTAAACTAGCCCGATAAATGTTCCAGTATCCTCGTTGTTTCAAAGACCGCGCCGACTTTAACTGACGACATCTATAACATTTCCATATTTTGGATTCTAATGAACCTGACTATGTGAGCGCAAAGCATTTCTCTCCCAGTTACTAAAATAAGCTGTCAGCGGTGCAAAACGGAACTGTACTTGAAACAAGGAAGTGAGGATCAGCGGTTTGGGATCAACCTAACGAGATCGCAGGAAATGTGCGATGGTTTGCATCGTCATTTTTGCCGTCGATGAATAAATAAAAGTGACGTCACACACGGCCATTAAAGCGCATCCAGAAGTTGTTCACGTGTATACGTGCGGCCTAACTCGATGTCTTTTTCAGATAACGTCATCAGTTTGAGTAACGCAATGCTTTCATCCCGACGAACCCGATCATCATAGGATTCAATAACGTAAGCAGGGCGGCCGTTTTGCGTCACGATCAGAGGCTCGCTCAAATCGAGTTTGGCCGCATTCTGTTTCAAGTAACTAATTGTTTCGGTTTTCATGATATCTCCTTCTTTACATCATCTGAATGAGTCTAAATATAGACTTAATAAAGTTCTATCACAAGCTATCTATGTACAACGGTTCTGTCGCATTAAGGTGTTGTCAGGTAATATGCTGTTCTGCTGTTTATAAACTTGTGATGTTACTTGCAGATGTCTCAATTTCGAAAAGCATTCAAACGCCTGTATTATCCCGTCGATATTATTGCTCTGTGTGTCCGCTGGTATCTGGCTTTCTCACTGCCTTTACGCAACCTCGAAGATATGATGGCGGAGCGCGGTATTCTCGTTGACCATTCCACGTTGCATCGTTGGGTTATCCGCTTGGTACCGCTACTGGATAAGCCCTATCGCCGACACAAGCGTACAGCGGGGCGTTGATGGCGAATGGATGAAACCTATAGCAAACAAAGACCAGTGGAAGTATCTGTACCGTGCGTTAGATACAGCAGGCCAGACTATCGACTTCCTACTGACGGCCAAACGAGGCGCCGCAGCTGCTTTGCTCTACTTTCGCAAAGCAATTCGTCATCATGGCGAAGCTGGCTAAGCAAACTGAGGGGCAACTCACCGCAATTTTGGCGATACAGACTGGCTAAAAATTATCGACATCATCGCTCAAGGCAAGTAAGATTTTGATGCCTGCCTGTTTTATGAGCTGCTGTCATTGTCATTGAAATAACAGCGGGTTAGAACAGCCACCGGCTTCAGTTTTTTCTCCAAATGTTATTCTAATAAAGGACAGGAAGGGAATGGAAATGAAAAAACAAATAACGACTATTTTCGCTGTTGCTGTTCTGGCTTTCTTAATGGGCGGCAATGCAGCCAATGCAGAAAACGTGGTAGCTAATGCCAACTCAGGGGTGGAGTATCCAACCAAGTTAGAAGGGCTGTCATCAAACAATAAATCGGACATTACATCAGATTTAACGGCGCTAGGGCAGATTATCAAAGCACACAATATTGATGTCATAAAAACACAAGATGAAATAAATTCAAGTGAGAAGGCAAAAGATACCACTGGATTGATCGCTGGGTTCAATAAAAGCCAAGCCATTATTATGGCATATAACGCTAAACTAACAGGTTTAACCATTAAAAGCCAAGAAGCACAAGACGTTATAGCGAAGATAGTGAAAATGAATAATATCAACAGTGAGATGTTTGAATTTATTATAAAATCAATAAAGAACGCACATGGAAATAAAGCGCCGCCACTTTCTCAAGATGAACTGACAAGGATGGAATCTCTTCATTACCAATCCATGGCTTTATTTGAGGGTTACTCAAAACAGATTGAGAAATTGAATCAAGAGCACGGTTTATGCCCGCCCGACGTCAAGGGTAAAGCCTGCTTTCTCTCCGCACTCGAACCGGAGAGTTGGTAGTAATGGTGGTGTTTTCTGTAACTATGATATTGTTTGGCCGTAAAGAGTGCTTTTCCGAATTTACATAACGCGAATGGATAGGAGGGATTGAAATGAAAAAATACCAAGACGAAACCGGACTATTTGAAGACTTTAATTTTAAGCTGGTTGTCATTAATTCATTATTAAAGCAATCACCCTTATTTGAGGGTGAGCTGAAAAAAATGAGTGAACTGTATGTCAATAACTATGAATGGTATAGCGATTTTGAACCCATCGAAGAAATGCTGCAGTACTTTAGTCAGCTGAAATTGCAGGATGAAGATCTGGCGAAGGTCACTACATTGTATTTTGATGGGGGCTCGAATATCTATTTCCATATACAACCCGATTGGGATGGCGAAGATGATTCATTTGATGTTCAATCAATCAAGGGATTTGAGGTACTAAAAAACCTGACCAGCGTTTCTTACGCTAGTATGTGCGATGAAATAATACTTCAACCATTTATAGAGAAAGGCATCAAAATAACTTAAGCGAATTAATGTTATTAAAAATATCTGCTAAACAGCGGATGATTAAATTTATCAGATACTCGACAGGGATAGCTAAATAGCTATCCCTTTAACCAGTTTGCTAGCAAGTTGGCAGGTAACCTGGCGCATAACTATGATACTTGCAAAATCGGATAAGATAGATGGTAAGCGTTGCGTAATCTCATCGTCAGCCTGAGCCTTATCTGCTGGTTTGTCTACTGGGTTACAGAACAGTTATATGTGAGTATATGTGAGTGTTCGATAATGCAAAGGAGGGGACGGGCCTGGTAAGGGGCGAGGTCCACGGACGTGTCTTGTATTAAAGCCAACACACAGGCAACTTGAAGCATGACGAATATAGCTATGGCCGTAAACTGCTTGCGATGATTATGTAATGAAATTGACATACTATGCCCTTACCATGATGCATTGAATTTCTTAATAAAAATGCACTCACTGGGAATCTACAATATGGAAATGAAACGTCATCGCCGGTGGCTTTGCGCCACGGCATTAATGCTCTCTTTAGCAGGTTGTGATAACGGAAGTAGTAACAATAGTAGCAGCGATAATAGCAACAATAATAAAACCGAAGATAAACATCTTTTTTTTCAGAGCCGCGCCTTTGATTTAGAGGCACACCGTGGTGGCTTAGGGTTGGTATCTGAAAGCACTATCGAATCGTTTAGTCATGCACTGGAAATGGGCGTCACTACGCTTGAGCTCGATGTCCATATTACTGGTGATGGTGTTGCTGTTGTTGGGCATGATAGGAAAATTTCCGACAAAAAGTGTCTAGACACTGGCCCAGCGTTCCCCAACGATCCCATGTACCCTTATGTGGGTCGTTATATTAAAGATCTGACATTAGCGCAGGTAAAAACGTTGGATTGTGGCTCCCTGCAGTTGGCAGCTTATCCCAACCAGCTTCAGGTTCCTGGAGCAAAAATGCCAACATTGCGGGAAGTCTTTGATTTAGTGAAGTTATATAAAGCTTCGAATGTGATGCTCAGCGTTGAAACCAAAGTGGAAGCAGGGGCACCGTGGGAAACCGCCCCGCGTGATGTCTATGTGCAAACGGTGGTAGACGAGATCCATCAATCCGGTCTAATCAATCAGGTTGTGATACAAAGTTTTGACTGGGGTGCCTTGATGAAGGTGCGGGAAATTGAACCCAAGCTACCGATTGTGGCATTAACTAATGGGCAGCAATTCCTGCAGGCTGGCATGCCGGGGCCATCTCCATGGTTGGGCGGAATTGATATTGATGATTTTAATGGTGACTTAGTGGCAGGGGCGAAATCATTTGGTGCTGACGCCATTTCCCCGGTGCATGGGGATCCGCAGAATGGCCATTATGGTGATAACGGCTATGTGCCATACACTACGGAAGATTTAGTAAAACGCGCCCATGACGCAGGAATCAAAGTGATCCCTTGGACCGTCAGTGATGTGCAAACCATGAACTATTTGATGGATATTGGTGTAGATGGATTAATTACCGACTTGCCTGATCTACTGCGTCAAGTGATGGAGCAACGTGGCTTGCCGCTGCCGCTGCCAGCGCCTGTCCCTGCGCCTCAAGGTTAAAATTACAGTTGCTGAAATACTCCGCTAGTTGTTGGCCACGCAATTGAAAATAGTATGGCAGACAGATAGACGCGCAGTGGTAATAAGGGTGTTGATGGTGTGAACCATCAACACCATTTAGCTGTAAACATTTTTGAAATAAACCCGCCTGCTGTGGCTTGAAGTCACGCTTTAATCACCGTGACGCCTTTTTCTTCAATACTACGGACCCAACTTTCATCGGTGTCGTTATCAACCACCACCATATTGATTAACCCGATGTCGCCAATAACAAATGGTGACGCGGTATTGATCTTCTCGGAGGAGGCCAACACGATCGTTTCCGCAGCTCTGCCGGAAAATGCACGTTTGATGCACGCTTCTTCATAGTCGCCAGTGGTTAATCCCGCCTCGGGATGAATGCCGGTGACACCCATAAAGAAAATATCGGCATGAATGTTACTGATGCCTTCGATGGTGGCCGCGCCGACAGTGACAATGGAGTGCTTGTACAGTCGCCCGCCAATCAAAATCACCTCAATGGACGGATGCTCTATTAGCCCCAGTGCAATGCTCGGGCTGTGGGTCACCACGGTGATGCACAGGTCGTCTGGGAGATAGGTAATGAGTTCTGACGTGGTGGTTCCGCCATCAATAATCACCACCTGACCTGAAGAAATCAGCTCAGCCCCTTTTTGGGCAACCTTCTTTTTAGCTTCTGTTTTTAAGGATTTACGCTCGGAAAATGTCGCTACGGCTGATGATGACGGCAAAGCGCCACCGTGCACGCGTTGTAAACGCCCTTCTGATGCAAGCTCGCGTAAGTCCCGCCGAATAGTATCCTCTGAGACGTCAAATCGAATACTCAGATCTTTCGAAAGAACCTGCCCGTCAACCTGCAGCTGTTCAAGGATGAGTTGTTTGCGTTGACTTGTAAGCATAAGGCTGTTCCTGATATTGCATGTTTTATCTTGATTATGCACGAAATTGCAGTTTATGATGATAACTCTACGTACAGAGGAGCCAGTATGCAACCAAAACGTGCAGAAATACGGATCGTCGACAGCAAGGATCTATCCGATGATTGGTATTCTCTAAAGAAATACACCTTTGATATTCAGCGGCGAAACGGTGAATGGCAGCGCCAGAGTCGCGAGGTTTACGATCGGGGTAACGGGGCCACGATACTGCTATACAACCGTAACAGGAAAACGGTGATCCTCACCCGTCAGTTTCGTTTTCCCGTGTTCATCAATGGCCACGATGGCTATCTGATTGAGGCGGCAGCAGGTCTTCTTGACAACATGGACCCTGAAAGCCGCATAAAAGCGGAAGCAGAAGAGGAAACTGGCTTTCGCATTTCCTGCGTTCAGAAAGTTTTCGAAGCTTACATGAGCCCGGGGTCGGTAACGGAAAAGCTCTACTTTTACATTGCTGAATATCATGCGGAAGACAAGGCAAGTGCGGGCGGTGGAATAGCGGCCGAAGGGGAGGATATTGAAGTGCTTGAGTTGCCCCTAGACGCTGCGCTTGCGGCAGTTGAAAGCGGTTTGATCGTTGATGGCAAAACCATCATGTTACTTTACCACGTAGCCCTGAAGGGGTTTTTCTGAGGTACCCATGACTAAACAACTGATTTTAATTGCAGGCCCATACCGTAGTGGAACGGGTGGCCAACAAGAACTTATTGATGCTAATCTCGCCCGGTTGGAAAACGCAGCACTGGCGGTATACCAGCGAGGGCACATTCCGGTTATCGGCGAATGGCTGGCGTTGCCTTTGGCGAGAGCGGCAGGTTCTAAATCTATCGACGATGAGATAGGCGAATCGATGATCTATCCGGTTGCCCACCGGCTTATTACAAAATGTGATGCCATTTACCGCATTGAAGGCGCTTCTAAAGGTGCCGATAGGGATATCGACGTTGCACGCCAGCATGGGCTCACTATTTATACCTGTTATAAAGACATCCCCTTAGCATGATTTGCCGTTCCACTGCCGGCAAATATCCCGGCAGTGTGAAGGAACACCGATGTGGTAGAGGAGTGGTCAAGAAATACCAACATGGGGATTAGCAGCATTGAGGGGGCAGACGTGCCGTGGGTTATGAAAAAACTGGCAGATAATATTATTGTTTTATTAGGTGGGCTTATTGGTGGTGCTGCCGTCTGGCTTACTTTGTTTTTTATTGTCTATTTTGACAGTTGGGCAAAAAGGTTACTGGCAATTTCTGCAATGTATTTATTTATCTATTTACTGGGTAAATTTATTGATGGCTTTAAAGCAAGATAAAAATCTACTGACTGGAAGTTGGTGCCTTGCTTTGCGGGTCAGAGGATCCGCCTTGCTGTGCGGCAAAAGCTATGCTGGTGCAAAGCAAAGATAACAGCGCTAATAGTGAACTATTGCATAAGGTTATTCATTTTATCTTGATGTTCAGGATGACAACGCAGTAATAACGCCTTCCTGCGGATTGCGTAGCAGAGCAACCTCACACCCGCGAAAGGTGTGAGGTTAATCAGGTTATTGACTGCTTATTACTGACAGCTCACTACTAATTACTTACTACTAACAGGCAGACCTGCGCCTTGGGTCGATGCCTGTGGCTTAACCAGCAGGGCAACTGACCACGCTGGGATGGTAATGCGGCCATCCTCGGCGATAACTAGACCGGATGCCAGCGAGTGGGTGCCTAAGTCCTGCTGGATAGTGCTCAGGCGAAGGTTGTTACCCACAAAGTCACTGATGGTTCTGGCTTCAGGGGCGGCGTTGATCACCACCACCAACGCATCGGCTTGTGGATCGAGATCCTGGCCAGCCTGGGTGCCGTCATCAAGGGTCATTACCAGCAACCCTAACTGTTGTGCTGCGCCAGTATTGCGGAAATCAACGCGTTTCATCACTTCACTGCCGCTGCCCAGGGTGATCAACGGGGAGGCGTGGCGTAACTGGGTGAGTTCCTGGTAGAACCCGGTCATTTGCGTGATTTCTGCGTTGCCAGGCGCGGCAACAGCCCCTTTTACCAGGCTAATGATTCCGTAGTTGATGCCGTCAACACTCTGACGCGGCATACCCACGTTGAAATTGTTATCCTGATAGCTGTAGTCAACGCGGTTATACCAGTCACCCGAGTCATAGGAGTCGCGGGTAAAAGATTTGGAGCGTAACAGTTCCGAACCTTGCTGGTCGAACGCCAGCCCTTGGCCCAGCAAGGTGGTGGCCAAAGAAACCGCCTGCATCCGCACACGGGTGGCCAAATCGGCCTCTGTGGCGGCCTTGTAGCTGATTATGTCCCACAGCGCCTGGTTGTCGTGTTTGGAAACATAATTGACGATTTCAGTAGGGTCGCTGGCGTAGCCACCGATGGCACCGTTATAGTCAATATCGCTACCTTTCTTCAGGTTACCGTCTTTGTCGATCAGCAGGAATTCGGCCAAATTACCCGCCATCCCCAGGCGCGTTAGATCCGCCAGATGACGCACGTTATCTTCGCTTAGTTGGGTTTGCTCGTTAGCCAAAACGCCCGCACCATTGCCCAGCCCCTGATTCTGCCGCAGAGCCTCTTTCTCATCAAAAGGGCCACCGCCGCGTACTGCATCCCGCAGACGGTCAGAGAAGGTACCAATGCCGGTGCCTTTCAGGTTGATTTGTGAGGCGATTTCAAAGCGATCTTCCTGCCCGGAATTCCAGCCTTCGCCAAAGAAGTAAACGCTAGGGTTGACCGCTTTGACTTTTTCACGAGCCGCGAGGATCTGCGCTTTAGGATGATAACCCATCAGATCGAAACGGAAGGCATCAATCTTGTAGTCTCTGCTCCAGACAACCAGCGAGTCTTCAATCAGCTTGGCGAACATCCGGTGTTCCGGTGACGAATCGGAACAGCAGGTGGCTGATTCCACGCTACCGCTCGACTCGTTCAAGCGCTGATAATACCAAGGTACGATTTTATCCAGCACCGAGGTGCGGTCGCTGGGGCCAGCAGCATTGGTGTGGTTATACACTACGTCCATAATCACGTTCATGCCCAACTGCTGCTTGAGGGTCTGCACCAGGGTGCGGAACTCTTTGATACGCTGCGTCCCTTCCGGGTTAGTGGCGTAGGAGCCTTCCGGCACTGTGTAGTGGAAAGGATCGTAGCCCCAGTTGTAGGAGTCGGTCTGTGATACGTAGCCGTTCAATTCCTGTACTTGCGGATTATCTTGGCTATCATCCGCTTTGAGCTGGTTCAGCACTTCGCTAATGGTCGAGGCGCTGTTGCAGTAATCAGCAAAACGGCTTTGCCGCACGGCGCTGTTCAACTCACACAAACGGCTGAAAGGCTGTGGCAGATCGGCCACTTTATCGGTGAACTCGTTAACCGTAGCCAGATCGAATATCGGTAGTAATTCAACGTGAGTCACGCCCGACTGCGCCAGTTGCTTGAGGTGCTTGACCATATTGCTGTCTTCTGCGGTGAGCGCCAGATACTTGCCACGCATGGCTTCAGGCACGGTTTGGTCCCAGGCAGAAAGGTCACGGATATGGGATTCATGGATCACCATGCGAGCAATATCAGCTTGAGTCGCCTGTGGATGAGGCATCTTCAGGCTGTCCCAGCCTTCGGGTTTCAAATCGCTGTCATTCAGGTCGACTACCTGGCTGTACTCGGAGTTGGTTGATAGGCTATGGGAATTGGGGTCGGTGACTTCATACTGTTCCACCTTGCGTGATTGCGGGTGGTAAACGGTGAGCGCGAAACGATAGAAGCTCCCTTTGAGATCGCTGCCACCCTGATAAGACCAGGCACCAGACTCGCTATCTCGTGTCATTGGCTGGCTGCCCATCACTTTTTTATCTGCGCCGTACAACACCAATTCTACCTGCTGGGCAGTCGGTGCCCACAGGCGGAAAGTAACCGCAGAACCATTCACCACAGCACCATATTCCAGCTTTTCGGCGGCGGCAGCAAAGCGGTCATCTAGCACACCGGCTGTCTGTACCAGAGTCGCTGAAGTGATCACCCCCTGTTTGTCGGTAGCAAGAGCGATGGTTTCACCGGTCAGCAATTCGTCGACATTGGCATTCCCCGGCAGCTTAAAGGCGGCATAATCGGCAAGGTGGGGAAAGCGCACGCGCGTCTCTTCGCTGAGGGTGGTGGGTGTTAGCGAGTAATAGCGGTCGGTGAATTCGCCATTGCTGTTAGCGGCGACTTTGCTGCTGTGGTTGTAGTAGAGACGAACAAACGGTTGATCTTTACCGGCTGGCCATAGCAGTGTCTGTTTATCCACCCAGTGTGCATTGGCCTGTGCCACACCAAAGGCGGCGCGGAAAGCTTCGGCGCGGGTGTCGTATAGGGTATTGCTGCCCGCAATCACCGAGACGGTACGGTCGGGGAAATCGCTGAACGTGAGGCGGATATCGGCATCAATCAGCTTTTTGACACCATCCCGCAGGATAAAGTTGATGCAACCGGTTGTTTTGTTTAGATCCAACACCCAGTATGGGCCGTACTGATCGCTACCTGTGGGGGTGTTACTGGTGTCATCCCAACCAGGGAGCGGTTCTTGCAGTGCATCGCAGGTGCTGTTATTCCATAGGAACAGGTTTTTCGTGCTGTTATCACCGGCGATTCCGCTGGTAACGGCGGCGATATCCACCAGATGGATCACCACTTGGTTGCCCTCAGCCACCCGAGCTTCACCGGGGACTGGGACGTTGGGTAAATGGGCGACGGGTTCCTGATTAATGGGTAACTCTTCCTGCTTCTTATCTGCATTGAAGTTACTGTTAGAGTCGTTATTGTTATCACAGCCGCTGAGTAATACCAGCGAACCGAAGAGTAGGGCATTAAAGGTAAGTTTACGCATTCTAAGTTCCCTCTACCCCTCGTCCTTCAAGTTGCCGGGCTATTGGCTGCACTGGTTACTCCGAATCACTGACTTGAGTTAGCTCATCGGGAGTTTCTCGTGTGCTGCCTAGCTGCTTCTTGAGATTGCGTGGGGATATATAAATTACGTAATAGGAAGTAACAATATGTAAAGCCTTAGCATTAGATATTGCAGCGCGGTGGGGTGCATCCTCCCGGCTGAAAAGGCTTGAGGCGTAGGGAGAAGGAGGAGGTTAAACCGTGCAGGGATGATGAAGTGTCTGCAGTTCAGCGTGATGGTATAAAACAAGATTCCCTGCCTGTTTAACCGCAGGCAGGGAAGAGGATTGCCGAGATCGATGCTCTGACCTTATTCTTGGCGGAGTAACAGCCCAATCGGCGGGATAACTTTAAGGGGTCACTTTTCTGAGTTGTTTTACATCAATCTCAACACGGTTTAAGCCTTTATCGACTTCACCTTGGATCTCAACCAAATCTTGTGGAGTAACGGTGACACCATTCCAGATTTTGTGGTCAATATCGACCTTAATGGTGCCGCTGGCATCTTTGAAGGTGTAATTATCGTCAGAGAGACGCTCAACGATATGGCCACGTAATTTAACCCAAGTGCCATCACGCTGTACTGTGGCGTTACTAATGGTCGTCACGTTACTGCTCTGATCAACAAACCCACCCGTCTGTGCATTGCTTTGCGGGCCAGAGAACCCACCTTGTTGTGCAGCCAAAGCCGTGCTGGTGCATAAAGCAAAAATAACAGCGCTAATAGCGAGCTTTTTCATGTTGTTATTCCTTTATCTTGATGTTCAGGATGATTAAATCGACATCTTGAACGGTTGGGTAACGCGAAAAATAAAGTAATTTCAGCGAGTTGAACGATCAGCAAATATGAGTGATATCAGCGATAAAAGTCATAGAGAGCGGTATCACCCCAGCGTCATTATTCTAATTCGCGTCTTTTCGCACTAACATCGGCCTCAATTCCTTGGCGGACATCCACCGGAATTTTAAGCGACTGGGCTAATGCATCCAGATAGCTGCGTTCCATAAAATGGTCGATATCAATCACCAGGCAACTGAGATAATAAACTTCTAACGCTTCATCTTCATTTTGCACGCTACTGGCAATCAGGTTCGGATCCAGCGGTTGCTCAATTGCCTGCTGCACCCATTGCTGAGCTTCATTGCCAAGCTGCAATTGTTCCAGGCTCTGTTGGATGGCTTGCTGCTCATTGGCATCAATATGACCATCGCTTTTTGCAGCAAAAACTAATGACTGCACCAAACGTTTGGCGCGCACATCGCTGGGGGTGCTTTGCAAGCCAAACTGCGGTTGTTCTTCATGCGACTCTTTCACACGCTGTTTATACTTGTTCCACAGCACGGCACCAACAGCGGCACTACCGCCGATAATCAGCGCATTTTTAGCATATTTGCCAACCATATTGCGTGATGATTTATTAGCCAGCAGAGCGCCCACTATTCCACCTAGTGCTGTTGGGGCTAACAACTTGGTGATACCTTCGGCACCCCCCATTGCATTAGCTTTATCGCCCAGAATCGATTGAATTTGCTGCATCCAGTTATTTTTCATTGCTGACCTCTAATACGGAAAAGTTCAGGTAGATAGACAGCGTAGCACAACGATTGTTCCTTACTGGGGAAGGATTACTGAATAAGGGAATAAAAGGGAGCAGGGCGGTTCGCTAAGGGGTAGACCCTGTGGGGCAACTATGGCGATAACACTGCGCTTAGCCATTATTTCTTCCTTATTGCATAGACTCAGGGCGCAAGCGAGATACCCGCTAACACCGGGGGCAAAGACATTCACAATGTCATGCCGCCGACCGAAGGTTTTCTTATCAGAGATAGGGTCAGATCACATTTGATAAAAAGCATGTTACCTGACGAGATCTTAATGCGACAGAGCCTTCTATATTGGTCATAATAGTGTCACAGTTGTGATCTATTTTGTGATTGTTTTTGTTATTGATTTTATTGAATAAAAGACTTGTTTTCGCTTGATATCGTTCGATAAGGAAAAATAACCATGAGTTTTGACGTGTTTATAAATATGAATAGGAATGAAAACAATGCGTATTCTAAATAAAAGACCTATCGCTTTCGCCCTGGTTGCATTATTTAATTCATTGCTCTTAATCGGGTGTGATAATACAAATACAAATACAAGTACAAATAAAGAATTAACGCAATCTACCTGGAAAATGCCTGTAGACGATGCGCCATTAGGTTATAGCGGGCTGTCTCAAACCATCACTAGCCAACCAGTCACTGCCGGAGTGACCTATTACCAGGTCAAACGTGGTGAACTGAGCGCGGACGAATACTGGACTGTCAATATAGGTTTTTATACCACGCCAGCTGCAGCACAAGCGGACGCTGATGCTATTAATGCTGCCGGTTTTACTACACGGCTCGATCAATCAGCGGGGACGAATACTTCTGGTGCAACGCTGGGCTACTATCTTTCTGTTGACCGGTTTAACACCCAGGATGAAGCTAACGCAGTGGCATCCCAAATCAGTGTAGCAACAGCAAACAAATACAAGCCGAGAGTAAGGAATACTGCACTCGCGGGTAATACCACCACAGGCCCTTGGATTATCAATATATTAGCTATCGAACCTGCGAAAACTACCGCTAAACTAAGCTATGAGTTACCCGGCGGCAACAATCTGGGGGGAGCGGGGGAGACTGTCTCTGCTGCAGCGCTAAGAGTCGGTGCATTAGCAGGAATGAACGCAGGATACTTCTCAAATATTAATCCATTTGGTTCACCGTTGCCGCCAAGATCACCTGTAGGTACAACAGTGGTGAACGGGCAATTAGTCGCTGCAGCCACTGGTGGGCGCCCAGGCGTTATGATTACCACCACCAGTGAGGGGCACCCGAAAGCCACCCTATTGCAGAAGCTATCTTCATCGACGATCTTAACGGACGACCAGAGTGTATCCATTGAAGTGAAAGATAAGAATCGTCCAATTTTAGGAACCGTAGTGAATTGCGGCACCCCTGCGCAAACCCCGACAACGCTATCAGCTCACGATTATGTTTGTAATAATTTCAATGATTTGAAGATGTACGACTCCCTCTTTCTCGGTGGGCTATCGTCAAATACCTTGGTCAACGCTAGCTACAAAGGGGATATTTATGAGCTGGTGGTTGATTCGACAAATACTGTGGTTGGTGGAGATGAAACATTAGGGACGCCAGCGCCTCAAGGGGGCTATGTACTCCAAGGGCTGGGTGATAGTGCCAAATGGCTTCGCGAACATGCAATCCCTGGCACCAAATTGACGGTAGTTGACCACGTTTATTCTGATGGGAAGGAGATTACTCTGGCACCCGGTATGTCAATTGTAGAAGCGGGCCCGACGTTGTCGGTGAGTAATTTGCTACAAAACGCCTGGGCCGAAGGGTTTTCACCCATAGTTAATGGCAGCGCAAATGCTGCCTCGGCAGGGATTGATACCAGTACATGGTATGAAGGCTGGGTAGTCTCCCGTAATGGGCGAACCGCTATCGGTGTTGGCGCTGACGGCACGATTTTGTTGGTTGAAATCCCTGGGCGACAACCCTATGTGAGTTTAGGAACTTCCATTCCAGAGACAGCGGCAGTAATGGCATGGCTTGGCGCTTCTTCATCCATCAACCTAGATGGCGGGGGCTCCAGCAATATGGTTGTCAACAGTGTCTCTGTAGGAGAACCATCGGATGCGACGGGTGAACGCGGTGTTGCTGGCACACTGATGATCACATCCCATTGAATTTGTTTGCGAGATATTTCTCACTTTAACCATAACTTGTCGGCTTGCGGGCTTTAGCAGTTGCGGTCAGTTTGCGAGATGAAGTACCTTGGCGTTTGGTATGCAAATGCCGTTATGGAACGGGCATAAAAAAGGAAATAGCCATGTATGATCTTCAGTCTATCGATTTACGCGAGTTAATTGAGATTCGTAGAAAAATTCATGCCCACCCCGAAGCAGCATTTGAGGAACAGCGTACCGCTACGTTGGTGGCGGATTACTTGCGCGCCTGCGGCTTGGATGAGGTGCATGAAAATATCGGTCAAACCGGGGTGGTTGGTGTGCTGCGCGGCGAAAGCTCAGGAAGGAGTATTGCCTTTCGTGCTGATATGGATGCGCTAATAATGCACGAAGAGAACGATCCGGCAGCTTGCCAGCATGTTTCGACGGTGACTAACCGCTTTCATGGTTGTGGCCATGATGGGCATACCACCATGCTGTTGGGCGCCGCCAAATATTTGGCTCGGCACCGCCATTTTGCTGGGACCCTGATCTTTATTTTCCAGCCTGCGGAAGAGGATTTAACCGGGGCACAAGCCATGCTGGTGGATGGTCTGCTCCAGCGCTTCCCCTTTGAAGAGATCTACGGCCTACACAATTACCCCAGCGTACCCAAGGGGGAGTTTCACGTTAACCAGAAAGCGACGCTTTCTGCGAGTGATACCTTTAACATCACCATCAAAGGCAAAGGTGGCCACGGTGCGGTGCCGGAAATGACTATCGATCCTATCGTGATGGCCGCACGTTTGATTAGCGATATTCAAACCATTGTCAGCCGTAACGTTAGCCCGCATCAGGCAGCAACAATCAGTTTTGGCACTATCCACGGGGGCAGCGCCCCTAATATCATCCCAGATTCTTTGACCCTTTCCGGCACGGTTCGCACCTACGATGCAAATGTCAGGGCACTGGTAAAGCAGCGTATGCAGACATTGGCCCAATCGTTGGCGCAGGGCTATGGTGGCGAGGTAGGGATAACGTTTAGCAATGGTTGCCCGCCGTTGATCAATGATCCGTTGTTGGCGGCAGAAACGGTGCAGGGGCTAAATGTGCTGCTGCCTGAACATCCCAGTTACTTGGTGAATACGCCAAAAGGGCCTTCAGAAGACTTTTCCTGCTATTTGGACCACGTTAAAGGGGTGTATGCCTTTCTTGGCCAGGGGGATACCCCAATGTGCCATCATCCAAAATATGATTTTGATGATGAGATTATTCCGCTCGGGGTCGCCTACTGGATCTCAATTGCTAAAAATCGTTTGACGTACCAGATCCTATAAGGCTGATTTTTATGGATGATAAATGTGATGCACAGCGTGGGGCGCGTCGGCGGGCGGTGGTGTCGTCGGTTACCAGTAATGCTTTAGAGTTTTACGATTCTACGGTTTATGCCTTCTTTGCCATTTACTTTGCCGGGCACTTCTTCCCGGCAGAAGATACCTTAACGTCGCAGATTTATGCCTATTTTGTATTTGGCATCAGCTATTTGGTCCGGCCTTTAGGTGGGATCTTGCTGTCGATTTACGCAGATAAAATTGGGCGAAAACCGCTTATTGTTTTGCTGATGTTAATCATGGGGTTCACTACGGGGGCGATTGGTTTACTGCCGACCTATGCGCAGATAGGTATTGCCGCCCCATTACTGCTGATCGCCATGCGCTTGCTACAAGCAGTGGCGGTAGGGGGGCTGTTTTCCAGTACGACAGCGTTTCTGATGGAGTATGCACCTGCAGAGCGGCGTGGTTTTTACGCCAGCATGCAAATGGTGGCGCAAGCACTGTCGCCGGTGTTAGCCAATATTGTGGCGTTGAGCCTGTTGTATCTGGTTGGTAGAGATGCGGTGATCGAAGTGTGGTGGCGTTTGCCTTTCTTGATTGGCTTCCTGACGGTGCCATTGGGCTACTACGTGCATAAGTATGTGAGCGAATCGCCAGACTTTAAGCGCTATACCCAACAAGCCAGCAAGCAGACAGCCCAGCAGGTTGCACCGCCTCTTTCGATGTCGCAAACTCTCAGGCAGCGGACAATTCTCCGGCAGATTATCTGTTGCATGGGCATTATTACCGTCGGCACTGTTTCGTTTTTTGGTGTCACCATCTATTTGCCAGGCTATGTGCAAACGTTACTGGGGCTTGCTGATATTCAGCGGACTTGGCTGGCCTTAACCGCACCGGCATGCGCCGCCTTTGGGGTGTTGAGCGGTGGTTTTTTCTCTGACAGCATTGGCCGAAAGCGCACATTGCAGGCGAGTGTGCTGTTGTATGCAATGGCGTTCTTTGGCCTGTTTTTCTACTTTTCCTTTGGGCATGCCAGTTACGGGTTTGCATTGTTCGGGTTTGCTATTTTGGGTTTTTGTATGGGGTTGCACTGGGGCGCAGTGCCGATTCTTCTTGCAGAATCATTCCCGATCCAAGTACGTGCTACGGCGATATCGATTCCTTACAATCTGACGGTGGTATTGTTTGGTGCGATGACCCCGACCTATTTGAAGTTATTGGAACGGATGTTTGGTAGTACGCCATACAATGTGTTGTTGTACATCGGGGCGAGTATTGTGCTTAGTTTGGCGGCGAGTGTATTTTGGCAACCCGCGGTTAAAGAGACGCGAATGGCCTAGATCTGCGGGCTTTTGTCGGCATATCCCCGTTATCTTGCAGGTGACTTGAGTGTTAGCTGGGTAACTCGTTCACCCTGCGGGCCAGCACAAACGCTGTTTGTTTAAGTCAGCCACTGACAGATGTGTCGCTCAGTGGCTGACAGCAAGCAAATCGACGCATTTTGGCTATAGAGAAGGAGCAGTTGTTAAGGATGCTGTTCATGATGGGGGGGATTTAAAATCCCCCGAACGCGGATTGGGTGCGGGATAACGGCGAACTGGTGATTGGTGGCGACTGGCTGATATTCCATAGGTCGTTAAACTCTTCCTCATTGAGGACTATTTCAATAAGGTCGCTACTAGTACACTGATCAAAATTCAAGCGAGCCATGGCCTCCGCACTCGTCTGGTACTCGGTATAACCTAGATAGCTGTCTTTGGCGGCAAGCGCTAGTTTTATCTCCTTGATACAGTCCGGGCTGGCTCCATCAGTACAAGCATCCTTCAGATTTGCATCGCTGATAATATTCTCTGCCATAAGGTCAAGCAGTCTGAATACTTCACTATCACTGATGGTGCCATTGGCCAGTTTAGCTTCTAGTTGTTCTTAAGAAGCAGCCAAACGCGGGTTTACAAATAGCATGCAGCCTGCCGCGAGCAAAGAGGGCAGGGCAAAGGCGATAAAATTCTGCTGTAGCGATAAATTCATATCGATTAATAACCCACCCGCGAATGGGCCGAGTATGGCACCGATTCGCCCGATACCCAGCCCCCATCCTAATCCCGTCGCTGTCATGCTACTGGGGTAAAAACGTGCCACATAAGAGGTGACAGCAATTTGAGTGCCAATGGTGCTGGCTCCGGCGATCACCAACAGCAGGTACAGCAAAACCATCGAGCTTTCAGTACCTAACAGAGCAATGGTCGCGGAGCCAAGTAGAAAGTAACCGAGCAAGACGCTTCTGCCACTGATTTTATCCATCAGCCAGCAACTGCTCAAGGCACCGGCAATGGTGCCCAAGTGTAAGGTGAACAGAAAAGAGAGGCTGGAGCCAAGAGGATAGCCCGCTTGTAACATCAGTTTAGGTAGCCAGGAGGTCATGCCATAGATCACATATAGTGACATAAAAAACACTAGCCAGAACATCAGGGTGCTTAATGTTCTGCCATCTTTGAACAGATCACCCAGCGTCATTTTTACCTGATCGGTGCTGATGACGGATTGGCTGAAAAACTGAGTGCCTGATGGGTAATGAGTGCTTGGGGTTATTTTTTCCAGGATCTCTTTTAAAGGGCGATGCTGGTTGGTCTTGATTAAAAAAGCCGCTGATTCAGGCAGGTGTTTGATCATCCAGGGTAAAAACAGGAGCGGAAAAATAGCTACATAAAATATCGATTGCCAGCCGAATAAAGGAATTAAGTAAATACCCAAGATCGCCGCCCACATGCCGCCAATCGAGTATCCACTGAACATCAAACCCACCATTAAACTGCGTTTGTTTTTAGGTGAATATTCGCTGGTGAGTGCAGTTACATTGGGCATAACGCCACCTAGCCCGATACCTGCAATAAAGCGACACCAACCAAATTGGGAGGCATTCAGGGTAAAACCACATAAAAAAGTAAATAAACTGAAAGTGATGACACAGAAGGTAATGACTTTCTTTTTACCGATCTTGTCAGAAAGAGAACCCAACGAAAGTGCACCGACCATCATACCTACCAGGGTATAGCTGCCTAATAGTCCCGCTTGTGTCGCGCTTAACCCCTACTCGGCCATTAATTTCGGCAAGATCACACCCAATACCGCTAAATCATAGCCATCAAAAATAATAATATAGGCGCACCAAAAAATAGTCAGACGGTGAATAGATTGAAATTTTGCCTGGTCGATGATGGGTGTAATATCAACGCTGTTTATCTCTGC
Organism: Serratia sp. DD3; assembly: GCF_000496755.2. The sequence continues at coordinate 65,119 of NZ_AYKS02000063.1, read as the reverse complement.
TGGAGGCATAAAATATTCCTTGGCATAATTAAATTATATTTAAAAATAGGGAGTATGTTCTTTGGCCCTTCCATGGATCTGATCAATTAACTGGAAACAAAACGCTCAAAATAGATCTTATGCTCGGCTACAGCCTGGCTGGATAGCCACTGGCCAAAGTCCATGCAACTGGCAGTGCCTCACGCACACGCCCCCAGCAGTTCACTGAGCGGGCTCTTCAGCCGCCGTGTTTGTGCATCCAGCAAAGCGGTTTCCAACGCACATTTGGCAAAACGGTTACCCTGTACTGATTTGCGTAACTGGGCCATGGCTTGGGCTACCTGGCTGGCCTCGGTGCCTATCAGTAGCGGAGCCAGATAGGTATCAATATTGACCTTGACGCTTTCGGGGCTTTCTTCGCCATAACTCAGGCCACCGTTGGTAGTGGCTTCCCCTCAGCCTTCGATATCGTCGTCACAAAGTACGTGCACCAAGACCAGGGTTTGCACATTGACAGTGGCGACAGAAAGCTGATGAGGGCGGATTACCGGGACATCTAGCAGCAGTGTTTCAATGCTCTTGAGCATACTTTTACAGTATCAAACTTGGCAGTTTAGGGTGTTTATGACCATATATCTGACCTGGGCTTGCCGTCTAACACCTTTTTTGTATGATGCTAATACTTTTTAAGTATAAAGAAATCGAGGAGAGCATGAAAAAGGGTTCTGTCGCATTAGCGTAGTGAAGTTAGCAACAGTTGCGCTGGCGGCTATTTAGGCAGCCAACAGATAAAATGTTTCATCATGAATGTCGTGAGTACATTGATTTTGTGAAAAGATTGATTTTGTGAACATATTGATTTTGTGAGTATATGGGTGTCGTGAGGGTAATGGTCTCTGCTGGTCTGTAGGGCGCTTATCAAGGCGGTAACGGGCCAATACATTGACCACCCATTCAACATTATCCGCCAAAGACTATATTAATGGTGAGTATGGCATTTGCTTAATTAATTATTATTTTCAATATATTACATGTCATTATACTCAAGCGTGTAAAATACCACTAAACCACTGCCTATTTATGGGTGTTTTTATTAATTAAGTCATAGAGGTAAGTGATAGAAAGGCCGAGATCCTTGGCAATATCTTTTACCCACTCTTTTGATTCTGGCCTGGCCTGCATTCGGCGAATGGCTTGCTGTTGCAGCTCCTCACTTATCGTCTTGATGACAGGGGAGTATTTCCAGATTTGATTCTTACGCGCGTTTTCAGAAGAGCGTTCCCTCAATAATGAAGAGGTAGTCTTTTTCCTGTCAGATTTTTTGTAGGCAATGGCCATCAGCCTGATTTGCTCATCAGGGACTAAGTCTCCCTTTCTTATACGCTCTTTTGTGACCTCACTGCATCTTCTTCGGTGCGTGATGCTGGCCAATGCCTGGTGCCTGGGAATTCTCCATTTCTCGCGATATTGCATTAATGTCATCTCGTGGGCTCTATTGACATGTGGTGCTAAAAAATCAAAAAATTTGCCACATTCCAAGCATTTTACTTTGTTCAAGTCAGTGTCATCATTTATTTTCATAAACGTTTCTTTAGTGTGTTAAACCTATCAAACAGTGTAGCACAGTAAAATGTTATGCATTTTAGCCAAATATTATTGGTCTGTGATGGGTTTGTATTATTATTGTTTATATCTTGATATTAAATAATTTTTACTGGTTGGAATATCTGAAAAACGAACTGGATATGGGTATCTGCTTAACCAAAGAGCGCCACAGGAACGTCTCTCATCAGGCTTTGAATCGATAACGATTTATCATGATTTTTTATAATACTGTAGCCATTTCCTTTGACTATCATTGAGTCGAACAGAAACATTCAAACCAGCGTTGGCTGTCTGGGGCGAAGCGGTTAGATCAAGTTTTAACACTATTTGCCTTCAACATTGGCCTTCAATATTGGCCTCAAAATTGGCACTCAAACCCTACAGGCATTTTCTTTGCCGATAATAACAATTAGTGACATCTCACACACTACGGCATCCGTTTTGCAGGCTACACTAGATAAGAGTTAAATGTATTAAATATCAAAATGATAACTGCATTTATCATAGGTGATAACAATCAATAAGGACAAGTCGATGGCGAAACAGACACAATCACTCACCCGTGAGCAGACCGGTCGCTTGTTGGCGGTTTCCCGTGGCGAAGCGGTGGCCGACATGATGATTGAAAATGTCCGCATTCTCGATTTAATCAACGGTGGAGAAATAGCGGGGCCGATTGTTATCAGCGGTAATACCATTGCCGGTATTGGCCCAGCCTATCAAGGGGCTGCAGCACTTCAGCGTATTGATGCACATAATGCGATTGCAGTGCCGGGATTTATCGATGCGCATCTGCATATTGAATCCAGCATGATGACCCCAGTGACGTTTGAAAGTGCGACGTTACCATTGGGAGTTACCACCATTGTTTGTGATCCCCATGAAATCATCAATGTGATGGGGCAAGCGGGTTTGGCGTGGTTTTTACGCAGCGCAGAACAGGCCAGGCAAAATCAGTTTATTCAAATCAGCTCCTGTGTGCCGGCACTGGCGGGGTGCGATGTTAACGGCGCAGAGTTTCCGGTAGAGCAAATGCAGGCCTATCATGACCACCCCCATGTGCTTGGGCTGGCAGAAATGATGGATTACCCCGGCGTGATTGCAGGAAATAGCGCGATACTGGATAAGCTAGACACATTTCGTGATTTGACGCTGGATGGTCACTGCCCGCTGCTCACCGGTAAAGATCTCAATGGCTATATTGCCGCAGGTATCGAGAACTGCCATGAAACCTTACTGCGGGCAGAAGGCCGGGAAAAGCTCTCTCTGGGGATGGCGTTGATGATCCGCGAAGGGTCTGTGGCCCGCAATCTGGATACGTTGGCACCGTTGATCAATGAATTTAACAGCCCGCAATGTATGTTATGTACCGATGATCGCAACCCTTGGGAGATTACTCACGAAGGCCATATTAATTCGCTGATCCATCGCTTGATCAATCAACATCATATTCCTGCACATGTGGCTTATCGGGTTGCCAGTTGGTCAGCGGCACGGCATTTTGGCCTTAAACGCCTGGGGCTGCTGGCACCCGGCAAGCAGGCGGATATCGTATTACTGGATGACCTCAACCAAGTTTCTATACGCCAAGTGATTATCAGGGGCGAGCGACTGAACAATGAAGAGTTACAATCTACCCGGCAACAACGTCAACAGCTCACTCAACCGCCATTGCAGAATACTATTGATCGGCAACCGGTCACTGCTGCGGCGTTGACGCTGCCATTGACCACCGGCCACCGCTACCGAGTTATTCAGGTGGTACCCAATGAATTAATCACCCATCAGCAGCAGGCGGAGTGGTTAGGTGATAGGTTTAGCCTGCCTGATATCTGCCGCATCGCGGTGTTAGAGCGCTATGGCAAAAATCATCCGCCAGCCTTGGGGTTATTACAGGGGTTCGAGCTACAACAAGGCGCACTGGCAGCCAGTGTGAGTCATGATAGCCATAATCTGGTGGTGATTGGTCATCGGCCAGAAGAGATGGCACTGGCCATTAATCAATTGATTGAGTATGGCGGGGGGTTGTGTGTAGTGAATAATCATCAGGTCCAGAGCCATCTGGCGTTACCCATTGCTGGCTTGATGAGCGATCTATCAACAACAGAGATTGCTCAATCCATCACTGAGCTTAAGGCGGCTTGCCTGGCATGTGGCATTAAACTTAATGAGCCCTTTATCCAGATGGCCTTTCTTTCACTGCCGGTGATTCCCGCGTTGAAATTAACCAGCATGGGGTTATTTGATGTCACACAATTTCGCTTTGTGGAAACGCCGCTTTAATACCGACGATAAGGGTACTGAGGGGGTGGCAGTGCTTGATACTGTGGGCAGCAGCCAGGGCAGCCAAGCCAGTGGCAATGTTCAATGACGCCGGTAGAGAGATAACCGGCAATATGCTGGCACTCCGCGACCTCTATAAAATTCAAATCTATCACATACCATAATGATAACTGACGAGTCGCCATTGGCAGTGTCAGCGGCTAGAGTCCGTGTTGGTTGGCTTGCAAACAAGTACCCGGCAGTCTGCGCTATCCCCAAATTTGTCAGCGAAAAACACAGTTTTCTGTAGGTCTAACAACGTCTCGTAGGCAACATTATATCTTGATAACTTATATTTCCTTTGCTGCTTAAGAGTGCCATGTCAACTAAGTTGTCTCAAATTGAGACAGTAGTTGATGTAAAATGAATCAAATTGGTAATTTAATCGATTGCGTTGGGTGTTATTTATGCATGACTAACCGGAAATGTTATTTTTAGCAAAAGATAATGTTAATAATATCTAAACTGATCAATACCCATCTGTGATGGCTTTCTCATTTAATTATATCTCTCCCTGATATCACCAGGTTGCCACATTCCCTTGCACAAAATATGCATACACTTTTCTAGTCTGAGAACAGCCTAGTGTGATTCTGGCCCGAATCCAACAGCGTGTTAATTGGGTGCTTTGTTCAATCACTGCCAGGTTATGACCTTCAGCAAGAGTTAAAAGATCAGATGTTGAGTACATCAATTGTAAGGGAGGGATATACCCAAGTTTATTTAAGTTGCAGATTTTCGCTGAGGCAGCGGCCCGAAAGGGTAAGTCCAGGAGGGGCAGTGTATCGCAGTGAACAGCATTGCAACATGAAGGATGATGGGTATGTCCGCTCTCGAATCGTAGCCCATAGGTTGAACACCCTGAATTGGGCCGTAAAGGAGTGATGTCTAATGACCAACATGAATGACGTTTTGCCGAACCAAAAGACGCAAGCGATTGAACAAGCCGTTGATAAACCCATTGATAAAGTAGAAGAGATTTTACCCTTTGCACACTTATTTACCTTGGGGCTGCAACATGTGCTCGTCATGTATGCAGGGGCAGTCGCCGTGCCCTTGATGATTGGTGGCAGTCTGGGGTTAGATAAAGCGCAAATAGCCTATTTGATCAGTTCCGATCTATTCTGTTGTGGCATTGTGACCCTGTTGCAATGTATTGGTATTGGGCGCTTTGCGGGTATCCGTTTGCCGGTCATTATGTCGGTGACCTTCGCTGCCGTGACCCCCATGTTGGCCATTGGGGCTAACCCGAACATCGGCTTGACGGGTATTTTTGGCGCCACCATTGCCGCTGGTGTAATTACCACATTAATGGTGCCGCTTATGGGGCGCTTAATGTGCCTGTTCCCCACATTGGTTACCGGAATAGTGATCACCTCTATTGGGCTAAGTATCGTGCGGGTGGGGATTGACTGGGCTGCTGGCGGTCGGGGGAATCCCAATTATGGTCACCCTGCCTATATCGGTGTCTCGTTAATGGTGCTGGTCTTTATTCTGCTTATCACACGTTTCAGTAAAGGCTTTATCTCTAATATTTCGGTACTGTTGGGTATCGCCTTTGGTTTTGTGGTAGCGCTTTTTATGGGCGAGGTCAGTTTTGCCGGTTTGGACAATGCAGATTGGTTTGCGGTGGTGCGCCCCTTTGCCTTTGGTTGGCCAACCTTTGATGCTGCTTCCATTGTCACCCTGACGATCGTGATGCTGATCGTATTTATTGAGTCGATGGGCATGTTTATGGCGTTGGGTGAAATTGTTGGCCGCCCGACCACCAAACCGGATGTAATACGTGGGTTACGGGTTGATGGTATAGGAACTATCATCGGCGGCATTTTTAATACTTTTCCGCATACCTCGTTCTCACAAAATATCGGTTTAGTCAGTATCACGCGGGTCTCCAGCCGTTGGGTATGTGTTATGGCCGGGGTTATTTTGATACTGTTCGGTCTGATCCCGAAAATGTCTATTGTTGTGGCTTCCATTCCCCAGTTTGTATTAGGGGGGGCCGGTATCGTGATGTTTGGTATGGTCTTAGCCACCGGAATCAAAATCCTCGCCAGGGTCAACTTTAACGCTAACCGTTATAACGCCTACATTGTTGCTATCAGTCTGGGGCTTGGCATGATCCCGGTAGTAGCAGGTGATTTCTTTAACCAGATGCCGCAGTCTTTGCAACCGCTGTTACATAGCGGCATTTTGCTTTCATCAGTCGCTGCAGTGGTGCTGAATCTGTACTTCAATGGTTATCACCCAGAGAAAAAACCAGAAGAAGATGATGTCAATAATGCGGAAGATGCAGAAGGTGCGGTACAAAATTGATTAAGGTTTTTAGACCCGAATAGTCGCGATATTGCGGCCCTACGGGGCCGCTACGCGTCGTTTAGCGGTAAGGTTATCCCCATGTTTAAAACGGAGTGATAATTGACCAGCGGAGCCGCATATTATGGACTGCAATGAGAAAAGCCACCTGCAAGCGCTGATGCTTTCAGGTGGCTTTTTAACTCACCCATCCTAAGGAACCTGGCTTAGGCCTTTATTGTTGCGTTTGGCCTAGCTTGCTGAGTAACGCAGTAATATCAACAGGGTCGATATTATCCGGCTGCAGATAGGATTTTGCGTACTCATGCCAAACACCTGATTGTAAAAAGAGCATAAACAACTCGCGGTCCAGATGGTTTTCGTTCGCCATATTAGTCATGATGTTGAGTGATTCTGACAATAGCTTGCCGGGTTTGTAAGGTCGGTCAGCGGCGGTGAGGGCTTCAAACACGTCGGCGATAGCCATTATGCGCGCTGGAATACTCATTTGCTGGCGGGTCAATTGATAAGGGTAACCTTTGCCATCCATACGTTCATGGTGCCCTCCCGCAATGGTGGCAACATTCGCCATGGTGTGCGGGAACGGCAATTTTTTCAGCATCACAATGGTTTGGATAATGTGCTCATTAATTTTGTAACGCTCTTCTTCATTCAGGGTGCCTTTCCTGATACTCAGGTTATAAATCTCCCCGTGGTTATACAATAAAGTCGGCTCTTTTACTTTGAAGTTGTAACTCTCGGGTAAGCGATTCTTGTCATCCCGATAAACAACATGTTCTTCTTTATCCGCCAGTAGTTTTTCCTGCACCGGCAGGGTGATTGCTGGGCGGCGTTTTTTCCGTGCCTGCTCTTCTAATGCTACACCGGCACTATCATCAAGGGTGCGAGTCCATGAGTATTGCGCAATTTGTTGAATACGGGCGACTACACTGTCAGAGAGAAACTCACCACCCACATTAGATTGGGCAATAAAGTAGAAATCCTCATCCAATTGCTGCAGTTCATCACGTAACTGCTGCTCTTCTTGGGGTGTTGCCGCAATTACCGCGTGCTGGCGCAGGTAGTTAATCTCTTTTTCGCGCTTCAGAACTTCAAAGCGCATACGCACTTCATGAATGCGGTCATAAATCATCTCCAGCTTGGTCGCTTTATCCACCACCGCTTCTGGTGTGGTGATTTTCCCGCAGTCATGTAGCCAACTGGCGATGTGTAACTCCTCCCATTCATTGGGCGAAAGCGTAAAGTCGGCAAAAGGCCCTGCTTTAGTTTCAACGGCGGCTTTAGCCAACATATTGGTAATCACCGGTACCCGTTGGCAATGGCCGCCGGTATAGGCACTTTTGGCGTCAATCGCCCCGGCGATCAGCTCAATAAAGGCGGCCAACAGATTTTTCTGCTCTTGCAACAGATATTGGGTTTCTATCGCCACCGACAAACTCCCTACCAGGGCGTTGACCAGCTGTATTTTGCTGCTCTCTTCTTCGTTGCTTAATTCATAGGGGCAAAATAGCAGTAAGAAACCCATCAACTGTTGTTCATGCGTTTGCATCGGCACCGCGATATAGCGCAGGGGTAAATGGGGTTGCATAAAATTGAGCAATTGACTGGGGAGGTTATCATTATCAAATACCCCAGCCACGGTTTGGCCAGACAATATCTGCCCAAGCGGGCCTGAATGCTGCTGATCAAGTTGTAGCGGCGCGATGGCTGATATATGCGGGTTTTCACCTGCCCAGTTGAACGCAATAGGGGAAAAATAGCCCAGCTCCTTGTCAGATAAAAAAACAATTCCCCCATTCATTGCGGCGATTTTACTGGTTTCATTAAGCAGCCCTTGCATCTGCTGCGGAAAGTCATCTTTAACCGACAACAGGCTACCCATCGAGATAAACTGTTTTAGTGTCAGCTTCATTTTTGACATGGCGTTATGTAAATCGTCAACTTCTTCAATTACTGACGGCTTTTCTGGCTGATCGTCGAAATGCAGATTACTGATCGCGTCGGCATCTTGGCGCAAACGGATCAGTGGCCTGGAGATATGTAATGAAAAATACCAGACCAGTAGCAGGCTGAGCAGCAGCAAAGTCAGGGCAATTAACGTTGAGCGGTTACGGATAGCGTTAGCATCTGCGGTCAGATAGGCCGATGGGGTAGAGGTGACCAGCATGTAGTGTTTATCGTGCTCATCAAGTTTGATCACCGAGCCATACCAGCTTTGACCTTGGGCAGTAAACAGGATGCTGTTACCGCTATGTTCATCCTGCTGCGTGCTGAGCAACGTTTGTAACACCGGGATCTTGGCAATATCGCGTAATTGTTCACTACTGCTCGCGGCCAACTGTTTCAATGGTGGCTGGCTGGCGAGAATTTCATTGGCAAAATTGATCACCGCCGCTTGGCTATTGGGTGGCAGATTGCGTTCAAGAAACAGGGAAAGTGACGCCAGTGAAACGTCCAGGCCGATAACAGCACCGCTATGTTTATCCTGTATGCTGTAAGTAAAGCCGGTTTCACCGCTAGCTTTAAAGGTGTACAGAGGGGAGGTCACCAGGTTTTGTGTCTGGGCAGCAAGTTGATACCAAGGCCGTTCCCGGGGGTCAAAATGGTTAAACGGCAGGTTTTTCGTCATGATAACCTGCTGCTTGCTATCTAAAAATATTGCCTTGGTTTCCGGCTCACTGTCTAAAAAACGGTTACTCTGCGCCAGCCATTTAGCATTATCTGGTGCCTGGAATAACGTGCGGTTACCGTCATTAAGACGGCGCAGAATAAAAAAGTCCCCATTGGGATAAGCGCTATAAATGGCATAGGCATAATCATTCTGTTGCAGCACCGAGAGCATCAAAGGAATGGTATTGATTCGTTGCTCAAGTGTCGTCGCTTGCATGATGCGAGTACCAGCAAGAATATTGACTGACATCCTCATGCTGCCAGTAATGGAATTTAATTCCGTCGCAATGATCTCACTGGCTTTCTGGTTCTGTCTGTTGGTGCTGGCTTCAGTGAGTTTAGTCAGTTGCTGATGGCTGAAGAAAACGATTGCACTGCCGATTGAGACAATTAGCAAAGTAAAAAGAGCAGCAATTTGGATATGCAAAGGGTAGCGTTTGCTGAATCCGCGCTTCTGTTCTGCCATGGTGCTCGCCTTGGGTGTCAACGTGTATATTGTTTAATCATAGACCAGACAAGGGGAGTTCTGTGAATGGCAATTGAATAACAGGGTATTCGTGCAATATGTCACTTCCATTGAGGTGATATGTCATTTTCATGCGAAATGTCATGGAATCTCACCAAATATGACTATTAAATTAACAAGGTTATAATCTTACTGATACCTGCCTACGCCAGCCATATAAGAGTATAACGTCAATCACTAAGATTGTGACTCAATCACTTTTTAGCCCGGGTCCTCTGTGCCAGGTGCCCCGTTAGCACCCTCTGGTTAATCAACGTTATTGGTCACCAGCCTGAACAAATGATGTTTGTTCCCAATCAGCTTGTTTGGAAGGGATGTCTATGAATCAATTTATCGTTGCAGAATCTGAAGCTTGCATTGGTTGCCGAAGCTGTGAAGTCGCTTGTGTCACAGCACACAACCAGGGGGAATACCCCAGTAAACGGGAGTACTTTACCCCACGGGTGAAAGTTATTCGCGGGGCAAGTGCCAATACCGCGGTGTTTTGTCATAACTGCGAAGATGCACCTTGTGCCAATGTGTGCCCGACCGGGGCGATTGTACAAAGCAACAGCAGCATACTGGTCAGCCAGGAAAAATGCATTGGCTGTAAATCCTGTGCGGTGGCTTGCCCGTTTGGCATGATGACGGTGGTCACTGAAACCGTGCAACCGCCTAATCATCGGCTTGCGGACAGCTATCAAAAAATCGAGGCGCAGAAGTGCGACCTCTGTAATGAACTCAATCATGGCCCGTCCTGTGTGCAAGCCTGCCCGACCCACGCATTACGCTTGGTTGATCAGCAAATGCTGGCGGATCAGCAGCAGGAAAAGCGCTTGCGTGCTGCGGGCTGTAATACGCCAGGCCAACCGTTTGGCAGCAGTGCCAAACAGCAGGGGGGCAGTGCCCAGCCAAAACCGATCCTCGATTTATTGCAACAACCGCGTGCTCCACGCCTGGAAGCCAGCAAAATCCCCCTTGAAGCGCGTAAAACCACCTTTGCCGAGATCTATAAGCCATTTAATGAACAGCAGGTTGAGCAGCAGGCGGAGCGTTGTTTGAGTTGTGGCAAACAGAGCATTTGCTCCTGGACTTGTCCTTTACATAACCAGATCCCGCAATGGATCAAACTGGCGGAGCAAGGGCGCATTTGGGAAGCGGCAGAGTTGTCGCACCAGACCAGTAGTTTGCCAGAGGTCTGTGGCCGTGTTTGTCCACAAGATAGGTTGTGTGAACAATCCTGTACCCTCAATGACCATGGGGGTGCCGTCACCATTGGTAATATCGAACGCTATATTACCGAAACCGCCTTTGAATTGGGCTGGCGGCCAGATATGTCCGCAGTAAAACAGAGCGGCAAGCGGGTGGCGATTATTGGCGCCGGCCCTGCGGGTTTAGGGTGTGCCGATATTCTGGTACGCAATGGCATCAAGCCAGTGGTGTTTGATCGCTACCCGGAAATTGGTGGCCTGCTGACCTTTGGTATTCCGGCGTTTAAGCTGAGCAAAGATGTGATGGTCAGACGGCGTGAAATTTTCAGCTCAATGGGGGTGGAATTCCGGCTGAATACCGAAATCGGTAAAGACATCTCGATGGAAACATTACTCAATGATTACGATGCCCTGTTCCTTGGCGTAGGCACTTATAAGTCAATGCGTTCCGGCCTGGAAAACGAAGACGCGCCGGGGGTTTATGAAGCATTACCTTTCCTGATTGCCAATACCCAACACTTAATGGGCTATGACGACAACCCGAAGAGCCCCTACATCAATATGGCGGGTAAACGGGTGGTAGTGCTGGGTGGTGGTGACACCGCGATGGACTGCGTGCGTACCTCGTTGCGCCATGGTGCGGAGCAGGTGATTTGTGCTTATCGCCGTGATGAAAAGAGTATGCCCGGTTCGAAGAAGGAGGTGAAAAATGCCCGCGAAGAGGGTGCGGAATTTATGTTTAACCTGCAACCGCTGAGTATTGTGGTTGATAAAGAAGGCAACGTGAGCGGTATTCAGATGCGCCGTACCGAAATGGGGGCCCCAGACAGTCAAGGCCGTCGGCAGGCGGTACCTGTGGCAGGGTCTGAGCATATCGTCCCTGCGGATGCAGTGATCATGGCCTTTGGCTTTAGTCCACACCGCATGGGCTGGCTGGCGGAGCATAATGTGCAACTGGACCGGCAAGGGCGGGTGGTTGCGCCAACGGTGGCTGGCTATCCATACCAAACCAGTAATCACAAAATATTTGCAGGTGGCGACATTGTGCGCGGGGCAGACTTGATTGTGACCGCTATTGCTGAAGGGCGCAAAGCTGCGGAAAGCATTGGTTATTATCTTAATGTGCTGTAATGCAGCCCAAGGAGTGACGGGATGAATCAATTTGTTATCGCCGATATGAAGCTCTGTATTGGTTGTCGCACTTGTGAGATCGCTTGCGTTATGGCTCATAGCGATGAGGATTCACTGCCAATGACAGCAGAGAATTTTAATCCTCGCTTGAAGGTAATCAAAACGCATAATGTCAGTGTGCCGATATTGTGCCGCCAGTGTGAGGCGGCGCCTTGTTTGAATGCTTGCCCTAATAGTGCGATTTACCATCAGGATGACAGTGTTCAGGTGCAGCAATTACGTTGTATTGGCTGCAAAAGCTGTGTATCGGTCTGCCCTTATGGTGCGATGGAGGTGGTGGTCTGCGCTACCGCTAACGGTCAGCAACAGGTACAGGCGAATAAATGTGATCTGTGCAAAGACCGCAGTGGTGGCCCGGCGTGCGTCGAAGTGTGCCCAACCGAGGCATTAACCTTGGTCCGCCCGGCAGATTTGCAAGCACTACAGCAGGAAAGGCAATTGCGCGCAGCGCGCGGCGCAACACCAGACCTGCGTTAATAACAGTGAGTGATCGATCCCACTCGGTGACATGCTGAGTGGGATTTTTATTGCCGTAAGGTCAACCGAATCGCGTTTTTTTGTATGTACTCGCGAAGTATGAAAGGCATAATTGAATCTTCGCTGATAACAAGCTTGCGTAAGCAAAGTGAAGTATTTTGGGAGGAGAATTAAAATGAAATAGAATTGAAACAAAAAGAGATTATGATTTCTTTTTTTAAGTGAAATTATTCTATTTTTGTTATTGCAAAGCCCTTATCAAGTTATGATATTATCAGCAGCCAGGGGTAATTCATCACCCTGATAGCAAAACTAATTTAAATTCCAAGACCCCTTAATAATTCGATTTGCCTATAGGCGGCAAGTCCGAGGGGCGCCAAGAGCATAGTCAACTATGGGACTGGTGCGCAAGGATGCAGCCAACAACCAAGCAATTTGAAGTATGACGGGTATAGCTTATTAAGCGAGTGAGACATGAACATACTGAAAAAAATGACTGTTTTCGCCTTTATTATTTCAACTTTGTCAGCTTGTGATTCAGACGGTGGTTCAAGAACAATTTCTGTGGCAGAAGAAGAAAAGACGTCTGAAGAAAAAACAAACCCCGAAGAGAAAGAAAAGACCGATCCGGAAGAGAAAGAAAAGACCGATCCGGAAGAGAAAGAAAAGACTGACCCGGAAGAGAAAGAAAAGACTGATCCGGAAGAGAAAGAAAAGACTGATCCGGAAGAGAAAGAAAAGACTGATCCGGAAGAGAAAGAAAAAAAAGAACCTGTCGTTATATCAACTTATACTGCCGCATCTGAATTTGGTAGTTCTGATGCATCTGGCGCAGTAGCATTAGACAGTAACTATATGATAGTGGCTGACGATGAAGCTAATGTCTTGAGAGTTTATCCGCGTTCTACCACGGAATCTACTCAAGCAATTAATGCTGTTAACGAGTGGGATTACAGTGTATTGACTGGGTTGACTAAAGAGTTAGATGTCGAAGCATTAACTTGGTATCAGCCTGGGAAATTATTGGTTATTGGTTCACATAGTAACAAGCAAGATGGTGGAGAGGCAGTAGCGGATCGTGGGCATCTGTTTGCCGTTAATGTAAAAGGTACGGGCTCAGAAACAACATTTGAATACATTAATAAATACTCAGGATTAGAACAAGATCTTATAAGTTGGGATAACAATAATATACATGGTAAAGGTGTAGGCTATTTTGGCTTTAATCGCTCAGCTGCTGCGGGTAGTGTACCTGAGAGTGTCAGTGGCTTTTCGATTGAAGGTGCGACTATCAATGGAGATACATTGTTATTAGGATTTCGAGCTCCACAGATGGATCAGCGAGCACGTAATAAAGCACTAATATTACCTGTGACCAACTACATGGATTTAATAAATGGTACGGCATCAACAGCGCAATTTGGTGAGCCTTTTGAATTAAATCTGGGTGGTCGAGGGGTACGAGATATTATACGTTGGGATGACTACTATCTTATTGTTAGTGGTCCTTCAGGTATATCCACTACTGAAGTGAAGCAAAACTTTGTCTTATTCAAATGGTATGGTGGTACTGATCAACCCATTATGCTTGATAATGACTTGGAACAGTTAAGGGCGATAAATAAAGGAAGCATTGAGTCTATCGTACAGCCGGTTAGTAAAGAGGATAATTTACAGTTTCTATTAGATAATGGTGATACTATTTGGCCAGGCCGAACAGCTATTTCTAAAGATTTACCTGCCAATGAACAACAGTTTCAAGGGGCATATATGCAGGTAGGCCAACAGTTAGAGGACCAACAAGCACCTAACTTAGTCAAGCAATTCCCAGCCGATGGGTTTGTTGGCGTCAATACCGATACTCGTATTGAGCTCATTTTTGACGAAGGGGTCACTCTAGGCAAGGGTAAATTAGCAATCTACCAAGGCAATCAGTTATTTTCTTCTTACAATAATGAAAGCTCTGAAGTTTCAGTGGTATTTAATCGTTTAGTCATTCGGCCAACAACAAAGCTTGAAAACTCTAAATCGTACTCATTACGTATTGAAGATACATTAGTTAAAGATAGTGCAGGTAATGATTTTAACGGTAAGGAGCTTGGTACTTTCGTTACGGCAGGTGAACCAACAAAACTTGAGGTTGGCGATATTCAGTTTGTAGCAGCCAATGCTGAAGCACCAGATGCGATTGCATTTATGTTGATGAAAGATATCAACGGTGGTACCGAAATTAATTTTACAGATCGTGATTATTATGATGTTAAAAATGCATTTTGGGATAGAAAAAAAGCCAAGCCTGCATTAAATGAAGGTGTGTTCAAGTGGACCGCAGATCGCAATTTAAAAGCAGGGGACATTGTTACTATTCAAACTGATACAGCTTTAAGCCCAATAGCCGATGTAGGCCAGGTGATAGGTTCACCCTCTGGTCTTGGTAAGGAAGAAACTATTTATGCTATGCAAAGCACTGTTGTTGAAGGCTTGGCAGATGGATTTTCTGGTGAAATTAAAGAACCAGGGAAGTTTCTTGCGGCTATAACATTAGGTGGTCAATCAGGCAGTGATATTCCATCTGATTTAACCGGTAAAAACCTAATTTTCATCCCTCAAAGTGGACCGGCTGATCAAACAAATGCCATCTTTGATGTGGAAAAATGTGGTCGTGACCCTATAGATGTACAAGCTAATATTTATAATCAAGGCTGCTGGAAAGTTACCTTTAAAAGTGAAGGGGCTACTGGATTCCCTTTATTTGATAATAACAGTCTCTTTGCAATCCCATTTAAATAGAGCTCAGCCTGGCGTCCAAAAACACGCTATACCAAGCTTTTTTATCAGGCGGATATCGACAGCGCGTAACGGTCGGTATTCTTGGTAAGCAGTTTTTGGGCACAGCGGAACAGTAACAGCGTTAAGTGCCTGTTGAAAACGGCGAGGTGGGCCTACCCGGCCCCTCGCCAGTCCATACCCGGGAAGAAAGCATGGCATAGCAGAAGTGTAGCGGGATCAGGACAGCTATTCCGCTAATCTGCACCCATAGCGTTTTATGGCCCTTCTGATTTATCACATTTGATGTGGTAGAGCGCGCTTGTTTACATCATGATATGCCAATAAAAATAGTTATGCGCAGGCCGTTATCGTCCGGTAATCCTCCCTCGGCTTTACTCCACAACGCTGGAGATCAAATTTTCATTATCTTCTCGCATGAGTTGTTCCAATTCGAAACATAAAAAAGCGCAGGGGTGTTTCATATTGAACACCGGATGCCTGAGTTGCCGCGAATAAAAATACCCGAATAATCATCAGTCAATAACCACTTAATTAAAGTATTACCGTGCATCGGCCTGATCTCGCTTAGCCGAGATCTGGCTCAGCCCTGATCTAGCCAGGGCGGTGGCGGGTATTAACACCTGGAGACTGAAAATGGCAAGAATGAGAGCAACTGAAGCAGCAGTACAAATTTTGAAAAAAGAGGGGATTAGTGTCGCTTTTGGCGTCCCTGGGGCTGCCATCAACCCACTTTATGCCGCACTTAAAAAATTGGGCGGTATTGACCATATTCTGGCGCGCCATGTTGAAGGGGCCTCCCATATGGCGGAGGGCTACACCCGCGCTGCACCAGACAATATTGGGCTCTGCATCGGCACTTCCGGGCCAGCGGGAACCGATATGATCACCGGGTTGTACTCGGCCTCGGCGGACTCTATTCCTATCCTGTGTATTACCGGCCAGGCCCCCGTCGCCAAGCTCCATAAAGAAGATTTCCAATCCGTTGATATTGAATCAATTGCTAAACCCGTTACCAAAATGGCGGTGACGGTGCTGGAAGCGGGGCAACTGCCAGGGACTTTACAGAAAGCCTTTTTTGAAATGCGTTCAGGCCGCCCAGGCCCAGTACTGATTGACCTGCCGTTTGATGTACAAATGACCGAGATTGAGTTTGATATCGATCTCTACCAGCCGATGGTGCCACACCGTCCACAAGCTACCCGTGCCCAGGCAGTTCGTGCCTTGGAGATGATGAACGACGCGGAGAAGCCGGTAGTGATTGCTGGCGGCGGCATCATCAACGCGGAGGCGTCTGATTTACTGCAACAATTGGCGGAAGTGACTGGGGTGCCGGTGATCCAGACTTTACGTGGCTGGGGTTCTATTCCGGACGATCATCCATTAATGGCGGGCCGCATGGGGTGCCAGGCAAACCACCGCTATGGTAATGCCAACTTCCTTGAGTCTGATTTTGTCTTTGGCATTGGTAACCGCTGGGCAAATCGTAATACCGGGGCACTGGATACTTACACCAAAGGGCGCAAGTTTATCCATGTTGATATCGAACCCACGCAGATTGGCCGCGTATTCAGCCCGGACTTAGGGATTGTTTCTGATGCCAAAGCCGCGCTGATACAGTTGGTTGAAGTGGCTAAAGAGATGCAGGCCGCCGGTAAACTGAAAGATCGCAGTGCTTGGGCGGAGTCTTGTCTGCTACGTAAGCGCTCCATGCAGCGCCGTGATGACTTTGATTGCACCCCGATCAAGCCACAGCGTATCTATCATGAAATGAACAAAGCCTTTGGCAAAGAGACGCGTTATATCGCAACCATTGGCCTGGCCCAGATTGCTGCCAACCAGTTCCTGCATGTTTATAAACCACGCAACTGGATTAATGCCTGCCAAGCTGGCCCATTAGGCTGGACATTACCGGCAGCGTTGGGGGTGGTGAAAGCCGATCCTCAGGCGCAAGTGGTGGCCATTTCTGGCGATTATGACTTCCAGTTCCTGGTGGAAGAGTTAGCGGTTGGGGCACAGTTTAACCTGCCTTATATCCATGTGCTGATCAACAACGCCTATCTCGGGCTGATTCGTCAGGCGCAACGGGCATTTGATATCGACTACTGTGTCCAACTGGCGTTTGAGAATATCAATGCACCGGAGCTCAATGGCTATGGTGTCGACCACCTGAAAGTGGTTGAAGGATTAGGCTGTAAAGCACTGCGGGTGTTTGATCCCGCCATGATTGGGCCTGCATTGGAAGAAGCCAAACAACTGCGTGACCGTTATCGGGTACCGGTGGTGGTAGAGGTGATCACTGAAAGGGTCACTAACATTGCGATGGGGCCAGATATCGACAAAGTCACTGAGTTTGAAGAAATCATCGACCTATAAGCGGTTTATTGAGAGGGAAGAACACATGCCTAAATTTGCTGCCAATCTGTCAATGCTATTTACCGAATACCCGTTTATGGCGCGTTTTGCTGCGGCTAAAAAAGCCGGGTTCGACGGAGTGGAATATCTGTTCCCGTATGACTTTTCAGCACAAGAGATTGCTCAGGAGCTGGAAAAACATCAATTGACTCAGGTGTTGTTCAATTTACCTGCGGGTGATTGGGGGCAAGGAGAACGGGGTATCGCCTGCTTGCCTGAAAGGGTTGAAGAATTTCGTAGCGGTGTTGAGCAAGCGATTGTTTACGCCAAAGCGTTGGGTTGCCGCAAAGTGAACTGCCTGGCGGGTAAAAAGCCTGAAGGTTTAAGTGATGAACAGGCCAATACCACCTTGATCAACAACCTGACCTATGCCGCCAATCGTCTGACTGAGCATGACATTGAACTGGTGATTGAAGCGATCAATACCCGGGATATTCCAGGTTTCTTTGTCAACAACAGCAAGCAGGCTGTGGAGCTGATCAAACAGGTGGGTAGAAGCAATCTGCGCTATCAGTATGACATTTACCATATGCAAATTATGGAAGGCGATCTGGCCAAAACCATCGAACGTTATTTCCAGTTTATTGGTCATTTGCAGTTGGCGGATAACCCGGGTCGTCACGAACCGGGTACTGGGGAAATCAACTATCCGTTCCTGTTTAAATTTATTGATGCACAGGGTTATGACGGATGGATTGGTTGTGAATATGTTCCTGCCAATGGCACCGAGGCAGGACTGGGCTGGATGAATAAATAACGCTTCCTGATGGCATAAAGAACAAGGATTGATTATGAAAAATATTGGTTTTATTGGCACGGGCATTATGGGTAAACCGATGGCCCAAAATCTGCAAAATGCTGGCTATACACTGCATTTTTCCGAGCACTTTGAGCCAGCACCCGCTGACATATTGGGTGAGAAGGGCATTGCTTGCCCATCGCTAGCGGCAGTCGCCCAGGCTTGTGATGTTATTTTCATCATGGTGCCAGATACGCCGCAAGTGGAAGATGTGCTGTTCAATGATGAGTATGGCTTAGATAAAGGGCTATCGGCTGGCAAAACAGTGGTGGATATGAGCTCAATCTCCCCGATGGCAACCAAGCGTTTTGCTGCCCGGATAGAGAAAATGGGTGCACATTACATGGATGCCCCGGTTTCAGGGGGAGAAGTGGGTGCTAAAGCAGGCACACTTTCCATTATGGTGGGTGGCGATCAAGCGGTTTTTGATCGCATTAATCCACTGTTCCAGATCCTTGGCAAAAACATCACGCTAGTGGGTGGGCATGGTGATGGGCAGACTTGTAAAGTAGCGAACCAGATCATTGTGGCGCTAAACATTGAAGCGGTTTCTGAAGCGCTACTGTTTGCCGCCAAAGCTGGGGCTGATCCAGCTCGGGTACGTCAGGCGTTGATGGGGGGCTTCGCCTCTTCGAAAATTCTTGAAGTGCATGGTGAGCGGATGGTCAAAGGGACCTTTGACCCAGGTTTCCGTATTGCACTGCACCAGAAGGATTTGAATCTGGCGTTGGAAGGGGCACGGGAACTGCAATTGAACCTGCCTAATACCGCTATCGCGCAGCAACTTTTCAGTACCTGTGCCGCGTTAGGTGGCAGCCAGTGGGATCACTCAGCTATGATCCGCGCCCTTGAGCATATGAGTAACTTCTCTATCCGTGATTAACGGATTTAGCGACACAATCCAGGAGGGGGAAATAACTTTCCTGGATTGTTATCAGTAGCAGAAATAATAAAGATTGTCATAAAGTGGGTGTCGTTAGGTATTATTTAACTCATGGCACCTTGTTAATTCAGTAATAAATAGCATAGTGTGATTACTCATACATTAACTTAAATAAAGTTAGCGCTGGCGTTGGCGCATAGTGTGAACAAACTCGCAAGTTTAACATTTTCTTTCCTATCACCTGTGGTAATAGCAGTTATTAATACGATTGGCTAACGGGAGTATACTCACTAAAACTCACTGATCTAACAAATAAAAAATGAAATTTAAGATGACTGAAAAAATATTAATAGTCTATAAACCCCTACTTTGCAAATCTGGTGGGTGATTTTTGTGCAGGCCATCAAATTTCATGAAATTAATTTGTGTAATATCAGTAGAGACTCCCACAAAAAATATAAAAAATGAAAAGGATTTTAATATAAGCACTTCTTATTAATAAGACAGACCAGAGGTAATAATGGAAACGCAAATAGAACTTAAAAAACGGTGGGACTTTTTTCAAAAACATCATTGGGTTGCACCGGAGTTTTTATCTTCACCGATACTTAAATCCTGGGAACGTTGTTGTAAGCAATCCAGCCCCTATAAGTGGATGAAACCGCATATTGTTTCTGGATATACCTTGAACTCGCTATTGCACCGCCATCGCACCACCATCCTGGTGGCTGGAATCGTGATTGAAGATATCTATGCGTTGGCGGAGCCTGAAGAGATGATCCTGGCGGTAACTGACGACAATGGCTGCATGTTATCACTGGTTGGGCATCCCAATCTGCTTAATGAACTTGCCCAGTTAGGGTTGAAAAAAGGCTGTTTTTGGAATGAGGGGATTATTGGTACCAATGCGGTTAGCCTTTGCCTCGACCAGAATGAGCCAGTAGAAGTGCTAACCGCAGAGCATTACAACAAACATCTGCACCCTTACGCCTGTGCCGCTTCGCCATTTTTCGATTTAAATGGCAAAAAGTGTGGGGCGATCCTGCTACTTAGACGCGCAGAGTGTCACAGTAAACAAAGTTTGATGATCTCTCACGCTTGCGCCCGAGAGGTTGAACTCCGGCTGCATCTTACCAGTGAGCAACTGAGCACGAATAATGTGTTATGTCAGCGCAATGCGGTGCTGGAATGTATGGATGATGGTTTGCTGGCTTGGGATGAAAACATGATTATCACCATGATTAATCCTCAGGCGGCCAAGGCGTTCAATTTACCGGTCAATGACATTATTGGCAAAAATATACATCATGTGATCCGTTTTTCGCCAGTGATCATGGCAGGGATTGAACAACGGGTAAAATTGGTGCGTAAACAGATCACTGTAGAGGTACTGGGGGAGTTTATTGAAGCCCTGGTCACGCTACGCCCATTGAGTGATAACAGTTTTCTGTTGCTCTCGCACCCGCTGGATAAAATCCGTGAGCTGGCTCAGCGGCAAATTGGTCGCAGCGCCAATATCACCTTTGAAAACTTGCCTGCGGCGTCAAAGAAAATGCGCCATGTCATCACCGTAGCCAAACGGGCAATAAAATCCAGAGTACCGATCCTGTTATATGGCGAAGAGGGAGTGGGCAAACTGGGCCTGGCGATGGCAATACATAACGAGAGCGAATTTAAAACCGGGCCTTTTATTACGCTCAATTGTGGCATGTTACACCCCGATAATATGGAAAAAGAAGTCCTGGGTTACGATGAAGACAAAGGGCAGTCTTCAAAATTTGAGCTGGCCCATGGCGGTACACTTTATCTGGAGAATATAGAGTATCTGCCGGCCACGTTGCAGAGTGCTTTGTTGAAAATGCTTAAGACCGGTTTAGTGATGCGCAGTGATAGCCAGCGGTTGATCCCGGTGAACTTCCAGTTTATTGCCAGTGCGCAATCTGATCTTGGCCTGTATGTGTCGCAAAACCGCTTTAGCCGCCAACTCTATTATGAAATTTCTATTCACGAAATTGATATACCGCCATTAAGAAGCCGTAAAGAGGATGTGCACTGTATTATTGAAACGTTGATTAAAGAACATGGTAAAGCCAATAACACCTTTATTTCCATTGACGATAAAGCCATGGAGGCGCTAATGAATTACAGTTGGAAAGGGAATAATTCAGAACTCAAGAATAAAATAGAAAAAATATTGCTGCACCGCAAAGGGCATGTGATCTATTTTGAAGAGCTGCCAGATGAAATAAAAAACAACCTGCACCACGGTGTGGCTGGCTCATTGCCACCGCTATTGTCCCTGGATGAGGTTGAAAGACAGACTATTGAACACGCTTGGGAGCTGTATGGCGGTAAAATGAGCGAGATGGCCAAAGCATTAAAAATAGGGCGGACAACCCTATGGCGGAAAATCAATAAATATGGATTGCAAGGGGCAGTCGCCTAAAGTCGACAGTTAATCGGAACGGTGCCGGGAATAATTGGTACCGTTCCAAATTGAATTGCTACTTTTTTAATTCTGTTCCGATATGAAACTCATTTCGCCGTAATAGGTGAAATTGTCTATGGCCTCACAGAGAACCTCTTATTAAAGCAGAGTAACCGGGCAAGTTGTGTAAGTTATCAAAGTTCCGTTATTGCATCAGCTAATACTGTTATTGCTATTTAAGCGAGCCATTTAATATATATCACATACGGCTGCTAGCAGGAAATAGAGAGAGTCTATGGAAAATAACACCGCCCCCCGGATCAGTCAGGTCAAAATTGACAAAGCGGTATTTTGGCCAGCCACAATAATTACTTTTCTCATGATTGCTATTTTTATTTATACCCCGGAAACCAGTGGGCAGATCCTGGAAAAAATTCATGGGTTTACCACCGGGCAACTGGGGTGGTTTTTCCTGCTGACCACTTTTGCCGTGGTGGTGTTCTGCCTTTTTCTGGCCATCTCCCGCTACGGTAATGTGGTGCTGGGGAAAAAAGGCGAGAAACCTGCCTTTTCTACTTGGGTCTGGTTAGGGATGATTTTTACTTCTGGTACCGGTGGCAGCGTGCTTTACCTGGGAGCCATAGAGTGGATCTACATTATTCAGTCCCCGCCTTTTGGCCTGGCACCACGCTCCATTGATGCTGCCCGTTGGGCTTCCGCTTACGGCATGTTCCATTGGGGGCCATCAGCTTGGGCCTGGTATATCGCTGCTGCGGTGCCTATGGGTTACTTTCTGCATGTGCGCCAACAGGCATCGGTTAAAGTCAGCGAATTTACCCGTCCAGTGCTTGGCAAACGTGCCGATGGCTTGGCTGGGCACCTGGTTAATTTTCTGTTTATGTTTGGTTTGCTCGGCGGAGTGATGACCTCACTCGCCTTGGGAACCCCACTGATCTCCAATGCCATTGTTTATGTTATGGGGTGGCAAAGTAGTAATGCGTTTATTGACACCTTCGTTATTTTCTTATGGACCTTTGTACCGCTGGTTGCCCTGATATTTGGTTTAAAACGTGGCGTGTCGGTATTAAGTGACTGGAATGTCAAAGCGGATGTGGTGATGTTGGTCTGTATCGCGGTTTGTGGCCCACTGGCATTTATTCTTAACCAATCTGTTGATGGTTTAGGCTTAATGCTGCAGAACTTTATTTATATGAGTTTGCAGACCGATGTGATTCGAGAAGGGGGCTTTCCCCAGAGCTGGACTATTTTCTATTTTTCCTGGTGGGTGGTCTATTCCCTACCGTTTGGACTCTTTATTGCCAAAATATCCCAAGGGCGGACTATTCGGGAATTAGTGCTAGGTGGTTTGGTGGCCGGTTCGCTCGGTTGTATGGTGTTTTATATGGTGTTGTCGAGTTTTGGTATTGCACTGCAAATGAAAGGTGGTATTGACCTTATTAGCGTTATGGCGGAGAAAGGCCGGGGTGCGGTGGTCTTCACCATGTTAGAGCAATTACCCCTTGGCTCATTATTTATCTTTGCCTTTGGTTTGATTACCTTGGTCTCTTATATAACCGGGCATTGTGCGGTGGGTTATTCACTGGCAGCGACAACGCAGGAAAAATTGGCACCTGATACCTCTCCTGCCCCCTGGAATATTGCTTTCTGGTTAATTATGGTCGGTGTGGTATCACTCTCACTCTATTTTATTAATCCACATAGCCTCAAACCGCTGCAAACTGTTTCTATTCTAACCGGGTTCCCGTTGTGTTTTGTTATTTATATGGTGGCACATAGTTTTATTAAACAGATTAATCAAGATTTCCCTTGTGGTTTTCCCGTTCCGGCGAATGACGGCAAGGTTTATTTAACCATAACGCCATCAGCTATCAGCAGTGAGCAAGACAATCAAACGGATACCGTGTTCGTAAGAACCCAATCTGAATCTCCTGTTTGACCTTTGAAATTGTGGCTTTCGTTGTAGAGCCAACGATTTTACTTATTGAGAGAATGGAATATGAAAACATTAATTGAATCACCTAAAGAGATCCCGATTATTGCAGAAACAGAAGTGCTGGTCATAGGGGGAGGGCCATCCGGTTTGACTGCGGCGATTGCGGCTGCGCGATGTGGAGCCAAAACCATGATCGTTGAACGCTATGGCTGCTTAGGCGGGGTGCTGACCCAGGTTGGCGTAGAAAGTTTTGCCTGGTACCGCCACCCAGGCACCATAGATTGTGAAGGGATTGGCCGGGAATATGAACTTCGGGCGCAAGAAATGGGTTTTACCCGCCCGGAACCGCAATCCATCAGCCAGGTGATTGACTCTGAAGGTTTCAAGGTGGTGGCAGATAAAATGATCACCGACGCCGGGGTCACACCGTTATACCATTCTTGGGTGGTGGAGGTGATCAAGGAAGGAAATACCATGACTGGGGTGATTGTGGAATCCAAGTCAGGCCGCGGGGCGATTCTTGCTCAACGTATTGTTGACTGTACCGGTGATGCGGATGTCGCTGCAAAAGCGGGTGCTCCTTATTATCAACGCCCTAAAGAGCAGTTGATGGGGGTGACGGTGATGTTCCATTGTTCTGGCGTTGACGTGAAAAAATTCCAGAAGTTTGTCAATGAAGAGCTTAAACCCACCTATGCTGATTGGGGTAAGAACTGGACCATTAAAACCACCGGTAAAGAAGATGATATGTTCAGCCCTTATATGGAAGATATCTTTACCCGAGCCCAGGAAGAAGGGGTGATCCCGGGGGATGCTTCCGCCATTGCCGGAACCTGGTCCAGCTTTACCGATGCCGGTGAGGTGATGCAGCTTAATATGGTCTATGCCTTTGGTTATGACTGCACCAATGTCTGGGATTTGACCAAAGCGGAAATTGCCGGGCGGCAACAAGCCATATGGGCGATTGATGCATTGCGTCACTACGTACCGGGTTTTGAAAATGCCAAATTACGCAACTTTGGTATGACCTTGGGCACCCGTGAATCTCGTCTGATTGACGGCGAAGTGCGTGTTCAGGACGACTATGTCTTACAGCAAGGCCGCTGTGAAGACAGCGTGGGTATCTTCCCTGAGTTTATCGATGGCAGTGGTTATTTGATTCTGCCGACCACCGGTAATTACTTCCAGATCCCATACCGTTGCCTGTTACCGAAAGTGATTGATAACTTGCTGGTGGCGGGGCGTTGTATTTCCGCCGGGGTGATTGCCCATACCTCAATGCGTAATATGATGTGCTGTTCCGTA
Organism: Serratia sp. DD3; assembly: GCF_000496755.2. The sequence goes on along the minus strand of NZ_AYKS02000063.1, from coordinate 40,272 downwards.
ACGGGGCAGGCGGCGGGCACCGCAGCAGCGGAATCCGTCAAGCAAGGTGTCACGGTGCGGAATATTGATATCAAAGCACTGCAGCAAACCTTGGTTAAGCAAGGGGCACGTATTCACTGATCCGCATTACTGACGGGCACACCCAGGTGTGCCCAGTCTGGTTAGACAACACGCGTTATCCCCATCCTGAAATATTCCCTCTCTATAGTCATTCATCATGTTTTATCCTCGTCTAAAAGTATCACGCGCTAAGATTAATATATTTTCAACCAGACAAAGATGAACTAATTAATGCTTACTATATGAATTTTTTATGAAAAAAAGGATTTTAACCTAACGGTAACTGAATTTTTCATCAGAATTGACAAAAAAATTCATATCCATCATTTTCTAACTGTGTGACACGTCTAACCTGTCTGACCTGTCATGCCACAGAGTAAGGACTCAGTAGTGACGACCAAAATGTCTGTAGTGCAACAAGCTATTCAGCAGATAGAAGCACGGATTGGCGCAGGAGAATGGGCCGTTGGGCAGCGTCTCCCCTCACAGCACGAACTGGCGAAAATACTTCAACTTAGCCGCGCTTCATTGCGTGAAACACTCAGTTATCTTGAGTCACGCGGGCTGGTCAGTATTAAGCCGGGGAAGGGGGTGTATGTCGCCGCACGCACTTCTACGGAACAGCCGCAGTGGGGGTTTGAAAACTACTCACTGGCTGAAGTGCTGGCAATGCGCCATCAGCTTGAAGGTTTTGCTGCCGCTCATGCTGCGGTCAACGCCATAGAAAGCGATATTGTCGGTCTGGAGACGTCGATTGCTGATGCCTATCAGGCGGCAAAACAGGGTGATCTGTTAGTGGTTAAGCTGTGTGACCTGGATTTTCACGCCCAGATCATTCGTATTGCCGGTAATCGTTTGTTGCAAGAGATTATCAAGCTCATTCGTCAACCGTATGAGCAGAGTAAAACACCACCGCACGGCAGTTTTGCGGATATGGAACCGGCGTTAGCGGAGCATAAGCAGATCTTTTTAGCCATAAAAATGGGTGAGCCTCATTTGGCCCGAGAGGCTATGGAACAGCATCTGCAAAATGCCGCCAAACGCGCCAATGTTCAACTCGTACTCAACCCGGCTGGTGTTGCTATCGGGCGATGAGTCTTGGTGAGCAAGACGCCAGCCAGCGATTGGCGAGTCAAATTGGTAGGTAACCGTTTTGCAGGCGGTCAACGGCGAGGCTCAGGGATAAAGCGAGTGTTCGTCTGCGGTCAATCAAAGCGACAGTTTTAAGTCGCCAAGGGATAGTGGGTCTTTTTAATTAACATTTCAGGAGCGATCATGATCAAGAAATTCACGTTGAGTGTCGGGGCTAGTTTGTTGTTGATGGCAAGTATGGCGAATGCTGCCGAACCCACGAAAACACTGAAAGTCTGTACCGAAGCGAGTCCCGATGGCTTTGACTACTCCTTGTATCATGCCAACTCTACGGCTGATGCCTCATCTGAGGCGCTGTATAATCGCCTGATTGACTTTAAACCAGGCACCACGGAACTGAGACCTGCCCTGGCAGAAAGCTGGGAAATTAGCCCAGACGGTAAAACCTATACCTTTCACTTGCGCAAAGATGTGCAATTCCATACCACCCCTTGGTTTAAACCCACACGCAATATGAATGCGGACGATGTGGTTTATAGCCTGCAACGCCAGATTGATCCGAACAACCTATGGTATAAAACCGCGGTACAAGGTTGGTTTTACGCACAGGCCATGGGTTTTAAGGAGATGATCAAATCTATTGATCGTGTTGATGACTACACAGTGCGCATCGAATTAAACCGCCCTGAAGCCCCATTCTTGGCCGATTTGGCCATGGGCTTTACCTCGATACTTTCACATGAATATGCCACGCAATTAGAAAAAGCGAACAAAGTGCGCGATATGGATGTGAAACCGGTAGGTACCGGGCCGTTTGTCTTTAAGCGTTATAACAAAGATCAGATGGTCCGTTATGAAGCCAACCCGACCTATTTCCGCGGTAAGCCAAAAATCGACCAATTGATTTTCAGTATTGCCCCTGATGCTTCTGTGCGCTTACAGCGCCTGAAAGCCGGTGAATGTGATGTGATGCTCTACCCGAGCCCACAAGATTGGTCAGCCATTGAAGCGGATAGCAAGTTTAATTTGCTTAGAGGCCAGGCACTGACCAGTTCTTATTTGCAGGTTAATACCCAAAAGGCACCGTTGGATAATAAATTGGTGCGTCAGGCATTAGCCCTGGCGGTGGATCGCCCTAATCTGATTAAAGTGGTGACCGCCAATGCGGCATCGCCAATGACCAACCCCTATCCGCCTTCACAATGGAGCTATGACTCCGATATTAAGCCCCTTGAGCTGAATATAGAGAAAGCCAAGCAACTCCTGGCGGAAGCGGGTCATCCGAACGGTTTTGATATGGAGATCTGGGTGCGTCCTGGTACCAGTGGTTCTAACCCCAATCCTAAATTAACCGCTGAAATGTTGCAGGCAGACTTCAAGAAAATTGGTGTCAACGTCGATATTAAAACCATTGAGTGGGGCGAATTATTACGCCGAGCGCGTGATGGTGAGCATATGTCAGTGGTATTGGGTTGGGCGTCAGATAATGGTGACCCAGATAACTTCCTGTCAAATAACCTCTCCTGTGCAGGATTGGAAGATGGCAGCAACTTCTCACGTTGGTGTGATAAACCCTTTGATCAATTACTGAAAGATGCACGTGCTGAGTCCAATATTGAAAAGCGGACTGCAATGTATAAACAAGCGCAGGTGATCTTCCAGGAGAATTTACCGTGGATCCCACTTTTCCACCCGCTGAATGCGTTAGCAACCAGCAAGAAAGTCACGGGTGTGGTGGCGAGCCCATTAACGTTGAATAGCTATGCGGATGCAGATATTACTAAATAATATTTATATCCTACCGTAGTTTCTAAACGTTAACGCCTTATTAATCCATCCCCCTTAATCAAGGGGGATTGGATCATCATTGTTAGGAAACAACATGAGCCATACTGCATTAACCGAACAGGTCTCGCGCCTGAGTGATTTGCTGAATGTAATTAATTTATTAAATTGGGATGCCAGCACCGGAATGCCAAATGGTGCAAGCCTGCATCGTGGGCAACAAATTGCCACTCTCAGTAGCTTGGCTCAAAATATCATCCTCTCCAGCGAGTTCGCCGCTGCACTGGCTGAAGAGCAAAAAAATGCCGATTTAACCCTGCACCAGCAGCGTTCACATCAGGCATTAGCTCAGGCAATAGCCCATTATAAAAAAGTACCCGCCAGCCTGGTGATCGAACAAGCACAACTGGTGGCGGTGGCTGAAGTGGCTTGGCGTGAAGCCCGGGCGCAGAATAAATTCCACCTGTTTCAGCCCTATCTGGAAAAGATTGTTGATTTAAAACGTCGCTTTGCTGATGCGGTAGGCTATGAAAACCACCCTTATGAGGCGTTGACCCACGAGTACGAGCCCGGCTTGACCGTACCGGCACTGAAAACGCTGTTTGCCCAGTTGCAGCAACGTTTATTACCGTTGGTAAAACGGGTGCATGCCGCCCCAAAACCAGATAATGCCTTTTTACACCGCCACTTCCCGGTGGCTCAGCAGCGTGAACTGTCCACCCAATTGGCGGCAATGATTGGCTATGACTTCCAACGGGGCCGCCTGGATACCACCACCCATCCATTCGAAATCTCCATCACCCGTGAAGATGTGCGGATTACCACCCGCTTTAATCCGCAATTTATCAACGCCGGGTTATTTGGCACCTTGCATGAAGCGGGTCATGCCATTTATGAGCAGAATGTTTCCCCAGCGTTGACGGGCACGGCATTAACCCTGGATCTGTTTGGCCTGTATGCGGTGGCGGGGGCCAGCTATGGGGTGCATGAGTCGCAATCACGCCTGTGGGAAAACCGCGTGGGCCGCTCCCTGCCGTTCTGGCAAAACCATTATGCCACTTTGCAGCACACCTTCCCCGGGGTACTGGACGATATTTCACTGGAGCAGTTCCACCGAGCCATTAACCGCTCTGAGCCTAGCCTGATCCGTGTGGAAGCAGATGAACTGACTTATGACTTCCACGTTATGTTGCGGGTTGAAATCGAGATGGGGTTGATGGATGGCAGCTTGCGCGTTGCAGATCTCCCCGCGTTCTGGGCAGAAAAAATCCAGGCTTATCTGGGGATAAAACCGACCACCGACACGGACGGGGTACTGCAGGATATTCACTGGTCAAAGGGCATGATTGGTGCGTTCCCTACCTATACCTTAGGCAACGTCATGGGGTCACAATTTATGGCTGCGGCACAGCAACAGCAACCCTCATTAGAGCGTGAATTAGCTCAGGGGAATTACGCGCCGCTCAAGGATTGGTTGACGGAAAATATTCTGCAACATGGACGCACCTATTTACCTCATGAACTATTGCAACGCGTTACCGGAAATGGGCTGGATGCCACCCCCTATCTGGATTACCTGGAACAGAAATTTACCACGCTGTACCCCATTTAACGCCAGCCTATTAAGGTAAGTCCTGCCTGGTGGAGAGGGCGGAGCAGGGAAGTAACCGCTTCACTCCCTCCTTCGCCATCAGCAGAAGGTTAGCCACGTTTAACCAGAGGGAGAAGTAATGAAAATTGCAGACATGAACTGGATGCAGATCGAAAGTTATCTACAACAGGACGACCGCGTTGTGGTGCCGCTGGGCAGTATTGAACAGCATGCTTATTTGAGCGTCGCCGTGGATATGATCCTGGCGGAAAAAGTGGCGCTAGATGCAGCAGAACCGTTGGGGATCCCGGTTTATCCGGCGATACCTTTTGGTGTCACCCCTTATTTTGCGGCTTTCCCCGGTACCGTTTCTTTACGGGTCGAAACCTATGTACGCCTGATCCACGACTTGCTCGATAGCCTGGCCCGTTCGGGTTTCAAACGTATCGTGCTGGTGAATGGCCATGGCGGCAATCAGCCGGCACATAGCGCGGCGACTGAATGGATGCTCAGCAATCCCGACGTTAAAGTGCGCTTCTATAACTGGTGGAATGCGCCCAATACCTTAGCCAAGGTCCGTGCGGTGGATCCGACCTCTTCCCATGCCTGCTGGATGGAGAACCTGCCTTGGACGCGTTTGGCCCATGCACCTTGCCCCGATGCCCGCAAAGCCCCCATTGATTATCAGCGTTTTCATGTGATGAACGCTGAACAGGTTAAAGCCTATCTGGGGGATGGCAATTTTGGTGGCTACTATCAGCGCCCTGAGGAAGTGGAGCAAGCCATGTGGCAGATTGCCGTTGCTGAAACCCGCGAGATTTTGCAAGGGCCATGGCAATGAGTGATTCACCGATTGTGATTTGGGGCGCCGGTGCCATGGGGGGCACGTTGGCTGCCTATTGGATCCGCGCCGGTAAGTCCGTATTGCTGGTGGACAATAATCCCGCGCATGTCGCGGCGATTAACCAACAGGGCTTACGCATTAGTGGTCCGATAGAAGAGTTTGTCGTCAGTGCCAAGGCGGTATTACCGGAGCAGCTTTTTACATCCGGTGCGCAGGGTGAAAGGGTTGCTGAACAATATCCGCGTATCTTCCTGTGTACCAAAGCCCAGCATACCGAAGCGGCCTGCCGCACATTGGCCGCGCATCTGGCACCACTTGGTGAAGTGGTCTCGGTACAAAACGGCTTGAATGAGCTGATTATTGCCGACATTGTCGGTGAATCACGTTGTATTGGCTGCTTTATCAACTTTGGCGCCGATATTCTCGAACCGGGGCATATTCATTATGCCGGGCGCGGCGCGGTGGTGGTCGGCGAACTGAACGGCACCTTGACGCCTCGGTTGGCTGATATTCACCATCTAATGCAGCTATTTGAGCCCAACGCGCAGCAAACGACGCAGATCTTCAGCTATTTATGGGGGAAGTTGGGCTACGGAGCCATCTTGTTTGGCACTGCCTTGACCAATGAATCCATTGTCGATGTGCTGTCACATCCAGATTATCGCGCGGTTTTGATTGCCATTGGTAAAGAGGTTTGCGCCGTTGCTGAGGCCGCCAATATTCCGTTGGAAGGCTTCAACGGTTTTCATCCCCCGGCTTTCCGTGCTGATGCTGCCATGGCCGACAGTAACGCCTCAATGGATGCCATGGTGGAATTTAACCGGCGCTCGGCCAAAACCCACAGTGGTATCTGGCGTGATTTAGCCATCCACAAACGTAAAACCGAAGTGGATCAACAACTGGGGGTGATCGTCGCTAAGGCGGCTCAGCTAGGCATTGCGACCCCATTGTTGCAGGCGGTCATCACCGGTATTCATCAGATTGAACAAGGTACAGCGTTGTCGTGGAGTAACCTCGATCAGGTAGCGGCACTGCTCAATCCATCGTTTTCCAGCAGCACAAGGAGTGATCAATGAAGGCAGATTTTACCGGGCAGACCATCATCGTAACCGGTGCAGCGCAGGGCATTGGCCGGGCGATAGCCCAGTCTTTTGCTGCCGCTGGCGGAAAAGTGTGGGTTTGTGATGTTGACGCCGAGACCCTGGCGGTCACCCAGCAAGCGTGCGGAAGCCAAGCACAGGCTCGCACGGTGGATGTGACGGTTCAGGCCGACGTTAATGCGTTTGTAGCGGAAGTGGGCAAGGTTGATGTGTTAGTCAATTGTGCCGGTGGGGTACGCGGCCAAGAGGGGCAACCCCTGGAGAGCGTGACGGCACAGCAGTGGCATGCCCTGTTTCAGGTCAATGTGGATAGCGCCTTCTGGTTTGCCCAAGCGGTAGCACCCGCGATGAAAGCCGCCAACTATGGTCGGATTATCAATATTTCCAGTGGTGCGGGGCTGGGCGTCAGCCTGACCGGTATACAAGCCTATGCGTCAGCAAAAGCGGCACAAATCGGTTTGACTCGCCAACTCGGTCATGAATTGGGGCCATTTGGTATCACGGTTAACAGCGTCGCACCGGGGTTTGTGCGTTCTAACCCCAGCAGTGAGCGCCAGTGGCAAAAATTTGGTGAAGCCCAACAGCAGGTGATTCTTAATCAAATCGCCACACGCCGTTTGGGCACCGGAGAAGATATCGCTCATGCCGTACTGTTTTTTGCCGCGCCACAATCTGGCTGGATATCTGGGCAAACGCTGTCGGTAGACGGTGGTAAATAAAACGGTGGTAAGTAACACATTGAGCTTCACCCGGTACGGTAGCGCGTCACGCCTGCCGTACCTAGCTAGCAACAGGGATAGCGATGATTAAATTTATTATCAAGCGGTTACTGATGTTGATCCCAACCTTTATTGGGATCACCTTGATTACCTTTATGCTGGTCCACCTGATTCCCGGTGACCCGGTGGAGATTATGATGGGGGAACGGGGCATGGACCCGGCCTATCATGCGGAAATGCTGAAAAAGCTCGGCTTGGATCTGCCGCTACCCCAGCAGTATTTCAATTATCTGGTTAACCTGGCCCATGGTGACTTAGGCATCTCGTTAACTTCCAATGAGACCGTTCTGCATGAATTTTTAACCCTGTTTCCGGCAACCTTGGAATTAGCCACGGTTGCGATGATCCTGGCGATTATCGTCGGTATCCCAATCGGCGTATTAGCGGCGGTTAAACGTGGGTCAATTTTCGATCATGGGGTGATGGGGCTGTCGTTAACCGGCTTTTCCATGCCGATATTCTGGTGGAGCCTGATTCTGATCATGTTCTTTTCGGTACAACTGGGCTGGACGCCAGTATCGGGCCGGATTGACCTGGATTTTGATATTGAACCCCACACCGGGTTTATGCTCATCGACTCCTTGATTGCCCAATTCCAGGATCCCGAAGCCAATCAGGGGGCGTTCCTTAATGCCCTTAAACACCTGATCCTGCCATCGATTGTGCTGGCTACCGTGCCGCTGGCGATTGTTTCACGGATGACACGCTCGTCCATGCTGGAAGTACTGCGTGAAGATTATGTGCGCACCGCTTATGCCAAGGGCTTATCCCCCATGCGGGTAATTTTCGGCCATACCTTGCGCAATGCGTTGATCCCGGTATTAACCATTATCGGTTTAAGCGTCAGCTCACTATTGGGTGGGGCGGTGATGACGGAAACCATCTTCTCCTGGCCCGGCATTGGTAAATGGCTGATCGAAGCGATTGGTCGGCGTGATTATCAGGTGGTTCAGAACGGCATTTTACTGGTAGCGACACTGGTCATTATGACCAACCTGATTGTGGATATTTTGTACGGTGTGGTTAACCCCCGCATTCGTCATGCTTAACAGGACCTGATGATGGCTCAGACTATGTTGAATAATCTCGATGCTACGGTAGAACAGGACGATATTTCTGGTAGCTACCCCTCGCCGCTGAAAGAGTTTTGCCAGAGCTTTTTGTCTAATCGTGGTGCCACGGTAGCGCTCTGCTTTATGTTAGTGGTATTGATTGCCGCAGTTTTTGCCCCGTGGTTAGCGCCTTATGATCCGATTACCCAATATCGCGATCATCTGATGCAACCCCCGATGTGGGAGGCCAATGGCAGCGCCGCGTTCCCGCTAGGGACCGATGAAGTGGGCCGCGATATTCTTTCCCGCCTGATGTATGGCGGGCGTTTATCGCTGTTTATTGGTTTTTGTGCGGTGCTGTTTGCCTTGATTCCAGGTGTACTGCTTGGTTTATTGGCGGCGTTTTACCCCCGGTTTATCGGCGTTGCCGTGATGCGCTTAATGGACATCATGATGTCGATGCCTACGCTGTTGCTGGCAGTCGCCATTATGGCGGTGTTGGGCCCAGGCTTACTCAATGCGATGATTGCCATCGCCATTGCCTCACTGCCCGGCTATGTGCGCTTGACGCGTTCCTCCGCGATGATGGAATTGCATCGGGACTATGTCATGGCGGCCCGCGTCGGTGGTGCAGGGACGTTACGCCTGATGTTTTTCACCGTGTTGCCAAACTGTATGGCCCCGCTGATTGTGCATATGACCATGAGTTTTTCCTCTGCCATTTTAGAAATTGCCGCTCTGGGCTTTTTGGGGTTAGGCATTCAGCCGCCACAGCCTGAATGGGGAACCATGCTGGCTTCAGCGCGTGAATATATGGAGCGCGCCTGGTGGATTGTCACCATGCCGGGTCTGACAATTTTGTTATCGGTGGTCTCCATCAACCTGATCGGTGATGGTCTGCGTGATGCATTAGATCCTCGACTCAAGCAGGCAGGATAAGGTGAACACATGAGTCTGTTAGCTATTCGCAATCTTTCTGTAGAATTTGGGGCGCGGGCCAAACCTTTTCGCGCCGTTGAAAATGTGAATTTAACCGTCGAAGAGGGAGAGATCGTCGGGATTGTTGGGGAGTCAGGTTCCGGTAAATCGGTCACTATGATGGCGATGATGGGATTGCTGGAAAAGCAGGGGCGGGTGTCTGCCGATACCCTGAGCTTTAACGGTAATGACATGTTGCGCATGTCACCCCGTGAACGCCGCAAAATCATTGGCAAAGATATCGCCATGATTTTTCAGGACCCGATGTCATCGCTTAATCCCTGCTATACCGTGGGTCGGCAAATTATGGAAGTGCTGACGTTACACCATGGTTTGAAGGGGAATGCGCTGCTGGAGCGTGCCATTGAATTGATGACCCTGGTGGAGATCCCTGATCCTGAGCGCCGTTTGGCGGCCTATCCGCATCAGTTATCTGGCGGTATGAGCCAGCGGGTGATGATCGCCATGGCCATTGCCTGTAAGCCTAAACTGCTGATTGCCGATGAACCGACCACCGCGCTGGATGTGACCATTCAGGCGCAGGTGATGGAGTTGTTATTAAACCTGCAGAAAACCCAAGGCATGGCGCTGATCCTGATCACCCACGACTTGGCGGTGGTGGCGGAAATTGCCCATAAAGCGGTGGTGATGTATGCCGGGCAGGTGGCCGAAGTGTCGGCGGTGCCTGAGATTTTCCGTCATCCGCACCATCCTTATACCCAAGCGTTGCTGAAGTCGATCCCTGAGCACAGTAAAGGGACCGAGCGGCTATTTACCTTGCCAGGGATTGTGCCTGGGCAATATGACCGCCCAGCAGGTTGCCTCTTGGCTCCCCGTTGCCCTTACGTCAAGGAACAATGCCGCACGCAGCGGCCTGAACTCACGGTTACGGATCACTATGCCGTCAGGTGTCACTTTCCTCTCAGCGCCGAAGGTCAACCATGAAAACAATATTACAGGCCACCGATCTGACTCGTCATTATCAGGTGGGGCAAGGTTTTTTGAGTAAACCTCAGTGTGTCAAAGCCCTTAACGGGGTCAGTTTTTCACTGGAAACGGGCAAAACCCTGGCAGTGGTGGGGGAGTCCGGTTGCGGTAAATCGACCCTGGCGCGCCAGTTGACACTGATTGAACCGCCCACTTCAGGTTCACTGGTGTTGGATGGTCAGGACGTGGTGGGGGCCAATGACGCCCAGCGCAAAGCGATGCGCAGCAAAGTGCAGATGGTGTTTCAAAACCCCTATGCCTCGTTAAATCCGCGCAGCAAAATTGGCACCCAACTGAGTGATCCACTGGTGATCAATACCTCACTCAGTGCTAAAGAGCGTGAAGAGCGGGTGCGGATGATGATGATGAAAGTAGGGTTACGCCCGGAGCATTATCAGCGCTATCCACACATGTTTTCCGGTGGCCAGCGGCAGCGGATTGCCATCGCGCGTGCCATGATGCTCAACCCGAAAATTGTTATTGCTGATGAACCCACCTCGGCGCTGGATGTGTCCATTCAGGCACAGGTGCTGAACCTGTTTATGGATCTTCAAGCTGAGTTTAATACCACCTATGTGTTTATCTCCCATAACCTGTCGGTGGTGGAGCATGTCGCCCACGATGTTATGGTGATGTATCTGGGGAAAGCGGTTGAAATTGGCAGTAAAACCTCGCTGTATGAACAGCCGTTGCATCCTTACACCAAAGCATTACTATCAGCGACGCCGACGATTCATCCAGAAGATCGCAAGATAAAAATCAAGATCACCGGTGAGTTACCTAGCCCGCTGAATCTGCCTTCTGGCTGTGCTTTCCATAAACGTTGCCCATTTGCCGATGAACGCTGCCAGCATGAAGAACCGCAGTTACGCCACTTTGGCAATACGCAGGTGGCTTGTCACCATGTGGAGCGCATTAATTAACTGATTATCGTCAGCGACGGCCAAGAATTCTTATTGTTATTAAGGTGTTAAAATGGATGTTATCAAGCCGGTTATCGTGATTCATGGTGGCGCAGGTACCATTAGCCGCCACGCAGTCAGTGCCGAGAAAGAGCAGGAATACCATGCGGCGCTGCGCCATATTTTGCTGGCGAGCCAGCAAATTCTCACCGCCGGGGGGAGCGCTGTTGAGGCAGTCACCCTGGCAGTGACGATGTTGGAAGATTGCCCGTTATTTAATGCGGGGAAAGGCGCAGTGTTTACCCATGCGGAAACCCATGAGCTGGATGCCGCAATCATGCGTGGCGAAGATCAGCAAGCTGGCGCGGTTACTTGTGTCAGCCATCTCAAAAACCCCATCAAGGCGGCTCGCGCGGTGATGGAGCATAGCGATCATGTGCTGTTTGTTGGGCAGGGCGCAGAAGCCTTTGCCCAGCAACACGCGTTGGAATGGGTAGAAAGCAGCTATTTTTCTACCGAAGCCCGGCGTGAACAGCTTTATCGGGTGAGAGGGAGTCAGGGGGGAAGTGTTCTTGATCATAGTGGCGAAGCGTTAACCGCAGCGCCAGCCCAAGAGGCCAGCCCGATTAATGAAGATAAAAAATTCGGTACCGTAGGTGCTGTGGCCCTTGATCATCAGGGTAATCTGGCGGCGGCAACCTCCACCGGTGGTATGACCAATAAGCAGGTGGGCCGCGTTGGTGATACGCCGATTTTTGGTGCTGGCACCTATGCGGATAATCAGACTGCGGCGGTCTCCTGCACCGGTACCGGGGAATCTTTTATGCGCCAGGTCACCGCCTATGATGTTTGTGCCTTAATGCGTTATGCCGGTTTGTCGCTGGAACAGGCCACCAGCAAAGTGGTGATGGAAAAGCTACCGACCATTGGCGGCGAAGGTGGCCTGATTGCGGTTGATGCACAGGGCAATATCAGCCTGAGTTTTAACAGTGAAGGGATGTATCGGGGCTATGCCTATGCCGGTGAAGAGGATGTTGTCACGGCAATTTTTAAATAGGTCGCGGGCGGGGCCTTAAGAAAACCGTCAGCAAGCAGTGTTATGACAACCGACCAAGCGCGGCCCCCAATAGCTGCGCTTGGTACTCCTTCTGTTTAAACTTCAAATCTAGATGATTGAACTTGGGTATCGCCAAGACATATCACCCTAGTGCGCCAGAATAATTCCGCGCTCGTGAGCCAGTTCACTCGCTTGCTCATCATCAATTTTCTTGATTTTGAAGCCGGTAAAGGCATAAAAGGCAGCGAATAGCATCGAGCAATAGAAGAAGATGCAATAAGGCATATAGCTAAAGGTAGAAACGCCTAAGGTATTGGCCATATACAAACCGGCCGCTGACCACGGGATAATCGGTGCCGTCATGGTACCAAAGTCCTCCAGGGTACGAGCCAATACTAATGGGTGCATTCTCAATTGCAGGAATTTCTTCGACATCAGTTCGGAAACGATAATTTTGTTCAGACCGTCAGACCCGGTAAGAATATTAATCACGATGCAAACGAAGCCACTGGCCATAATGGCGCTGAAGCCATTGGTGATTTTGCTGGTGATCCCGCGCAGTGCCACATCCATCATGCCTGTTCCGGTCAAAATACCGGCAAAACCCATGGCGCAAATAATGAAGGCGATAAAGCCACCCTGATTATTCAGTCCACCTTGCTCTAGCAACTCTTTAACCGAGGGGAGGATCTGGGCAGGGTCAGCACCAATCATCGTCATCTTGAAGCCCGCCATGGTGGATTTGACGCCTTCAATCAGCGGGAACCCTTGATACAGCCAACCGACTAAAACAGCAACCAATGCACTGCTCAGCAGCGCAGGTACCGTTGGCAGGCGGAAAAAGGTAAAAGCCAGAATGATCAGCATGGGCAACAGCGGCAAGAGACCAAATTTGAACAGACTTTGGAGCTGAACCAGCAGTTGCAAGCTGTCGGCAGAAATGGTGCCTTGACTCGGTTGGTTAAAGCCGAGGAACAGAAAGAACACAATACTGATCACGGTGCCAGGGAGGGTGGTCCACAGCAGGTATTTAATCAGGTCATACAGTTTGGTTTGTGTGACCGCGGAAGTCAGGTTGGTGGTATCAGACAAGGGGGAAAGTTTATCGCCAAAATAAGCGCCAGTGACAATCGCTGCCGCCAGAATGGGTAAATTGGTGCCCAACCCGGTGCCGATGCCAATCAGTGCCACACCGATTGAGGCAACAGAACCCCATGAAGCACCGGAAACGTAAGACAAAATAGCATTTAAAATAAAGGCAATGGCGAACAGATAAGCCGGGTCAAGTAACTGCATACCATAATAAACCATCATGGGTAGAGTACCGGCATAACTCCAGGTGGCGATCATAAAGCCAACAAAAATAACGATCAGTACCGGAGGCATGACGGCGGCAATTTTGTCGACAATAAATTCCTGAATGTTATCCCAGTTATAGCCCAAGCGAATTACCGCAATGGCCCCAGTAAATGCGGCGGATAATAACAGGCAGACACTGGCAGGCCAACTTAATACCCCAATCCCTACGGATAAAACCAGAACCATAAATAATATAGGTAGTAGAGACTCGGTAAACGTCGGCGTTTTATATTGATGCTCTTTTTTCATTTTTTTTGTCCTATAATGAAAATACTGTTTTCATCCCAGATGGATTTTAGAAAACCTTCACTCCATTCCCTTCAAGAACCGCTTGCACTTTTTGAATATTTACCGCAGAAACTGGCGTGTTATCTTTAATTGAGACCGCAGCAGCAACGCCTGCACCTTCGCCAGTAACAAAACAACACCCCATATTTCTGATGGTGGCATAGGCAAATTTATCGGCATCAATGGCGCGGCCACAGACCAATAAATTCTCCACCCCTTGAGGAACCATGCAACCAAAGGGAACATGGAAATAGTGGGGCTGTAATGGCAATTTCAATTGACCATTGCCATCAATAAACTCGGGGAAAATACCGATGCTGTCGGGGTAACGGCCTTGGTGGCAAATATCATTTTCCGTCAGGCGAGTGCGACCAATAATATGGCGAGATTCGCGGACACCCACAGTCATACCAAAGTTTTTCAGTGTGGCTTTTTCAAAGCCTGGTTGGAACTGGCGCAGTGTTTCGATGGCATACAGCGCCTGTTTACGGCCATCAATTTCAGCGCGGGTGAGGTCGAGAACATCGGTACAGTCTACTTTAGGAATACTGACCACATTCATATAGTTGGCATCGCCGAACTCGGTGACGGTACTCCAGCTACCCCCTAAGGTGACTTCTTTAGGGACCAGACCGGCTTTCTTGCCTTTGGCAAAGACTTTGCCCAGATAGGGGCTGAACATCTCTTTGCAGGAGTCATCAATTTCGTATGACCAGTTCTTGTTTTCTTCGTCTCTGCCCCAGTCACCGTATTTAGGTTTGGTGACTTCAATATCAGCCATAAAACGGTTTTTGTTGACATTGGAACAGCTAAAAACGGTGGTGACACTCATCACACTGTCTTTATCCGGTTGCTCAAAAGGGGCACCAGCAAAGGCAGCAATATCGGCATCCCCAGTACAGTCGATAATCACCTTGGCCAGAATGACCTGCCGACCCGATTTACTTTCAGTAATGATACCGGTTAACTGATTACCTTCTTTGATAACGCCGACAGCGGTGATATGCAACAGGCGATCAACACCAGCATCTTCCAGCATCTGGTCGGCAACAATTTTAAATCTTTCCGCATTGATTGCCTGGCTGATGGACTGTGGCTCCGGGCTAGTGGCGCCCATGGCTTTAGCCGTTTCTTCGATCTCTTTTGCCAGCCCACCGGATTCCACGGTATTTTTATGGCGCCACCAAGCTACGGATTCCACACCCGCAGTGGTGATCATGCCGCCGAAACAGCCAAATCTTTCCATTAATACGGTTTTGGCACCCGCACGAGCGGCACTTAATGCAGCAGCAATGCCGGAAGGGCCACCACCGACTACCAGAACCTCTGTTTCTACAAAAATAGGCAGTTGTTTGGCGGGTTCAGTGTAAAATTTCATTTTCTACTCCTTAGAATATAAAAGACTGTTAAGCAACCGGATTGAATAACAAGCACGTTGTGTTATTGGTTATTGAAATTAATTATTTCATTTGGCTGCAAATATTAAGTGCAGCCGAGTCCCTATCATGATTTATAATATTTATAGGTTGAATTAATTCCCTGGTGCGGAAGTCAATTAAACCTTATGTGTCGCCATACGCTTCAGTAGTCATGACGATGGAATAAATTATTTTTTAATTTAAATGATGTTAATCGCATGAAGTGGAAAACTTATCACCCCCTAGATATAAGATTGAAAATAGGTCTGGGGGCGAAAAATAACCGTTCTAAATGCGTATTATTAAATATTCTCCTGTAAAACAACACTTTCACGTACCTGAGCTTTGAGTGCGGGTAACATGGCCGCACTGGCACTTAATTTGCTCAGCCCCAACTGCAGTAATAATTCCGTTACTGCGGTATCCCCAGCCATTTCGCCGCACATACTCACCGGGATGCCAGCAGATTGCCCCGCTTGGCAAGTGAGTTCTATTGCCTTAAGCACTGCGGGCTCATGGTAGTTAACCAGGGTTGCCACCGCACTATTACCGCGGTCAGCAGCCATCACATATTGGGTTAAATCATTGGTCCCGATAGAGAAGAAATCCACCTCCCGAGCCAGAGCATCGGCATTGAGTACCGCCGCAGGCACTTCTACCATAATGCCCAGCGCCAATTTGGGTTCTAACGGTAACCTGAGCGCCAGGCGTGCCTGTTCTAGCAAGGCTTTTACTGCTCGAAACTCTTCAACGGTGGCAATCATCGGGATCATCAACTGAATATTGGGCTGTTCAGCATGAGCGCGTAATACCGCACGTAACTGAGTCAGCAATAATTCAGGGTGAGCCAGGCAGAGGCGAACCCCGCGTAAGCCGAGGAACGGATTCTCTTCTTGCGCCATCGGGAAGGCAGCCAGTGGCTTGTCACCGCCCACATCCAGGCTGCGAATGGTCAAGGGTTTATCATCAAAGGCAGCGGCGATATCACGGTAGATTTGATACTGCAACGCTTCGTCTGGTAGGGTCTCGTGAGCCTGGAACAAGAACTCGGTACGGAACAGACCCACCCCTTCGGCACCGGCACTCAGTGCGGCACTGACATCCTCCGGGCCACCAATATTGGCCAGGACTTGCACGGCGAGACCATCTTTGGTGATGGCTGGTTGCATTGCGGCTTGTTGCTGAATGCGGCACTGCTCCAGCCAATCGATGCGGCGGCGCTCCAACTGATGAGTGGTGGCCTCATCAGGGGCGAGCCAGAGCAGACCACTAAAGCCATCCACAATCACTTCTTGCCCATTTTGCACCTGTTCCAAGCAGCCTTGCGCTTTCACTACCGCCGGGATCCCCATGGCACGGGCGAGAATCGCGCTATGGGAGGTTTTTGCGCCTTCGCTCAGGCACAGTGCGATCACCTGGTCTTTATCCAGGTTGGCTACATCGGAGGGCATCAGGTCCTGCGCCAACAGCACGCAGGGTTGAGTCAATGCTAAACGCTGCGGCCCACAACCAGTTAATTGACACATCACCTGGCGCGTAATATCCCAGACATCCGCTTCCCGCTCACGCATATACTGGCTATCAGCCTGCGCATACTGCTGTGCCAACAGTTGCAGGGTGTGCATCCAGGCGGCGGGGGCCGTCTCCCCCTGGGCGATAGCGCTTTGTGCCCGGGCCAGTAACTCTGGGTCTGCCAACATCAGAGAATGGGCATTGAAAATATCCCCATGTACGCCCTGCGCTTGCTGCTTTAGATGCTGTTGTACTTGATTTATCGCCTGTGTGAGCGCTTGTGATTCATTGGCCTGACCGCGATAGGGGCGCTCAGGGATAGCTGGCATCACGGCGGTGAAAATCACTGCCGGGCCACGGGCGATACCCCCATTCACCGCGATACCTTTGATGGCACCAGCAATTTGCTGGTCAGGTAAATATTCTGCTGTCGTCTCTGGCTGTTTGGCGGTTTCAGTCAGCAGATGGGCTTCGCCAAAATGGTTCTGCGCCAACGCATTGAAAGCGCTAACCGCTTCAGCGGCTTGCGGGCCAGCGCTAATAAAGGTGATAACGTCACCGAGCTTGACCGAGAGTTTGGCAATGCTATTCAGGCTGCGGGCATTAACTCGCTGCCCATGGCGCTCCAGCCAGACATCGGCCTCCAGACCTGCCAGGGAGCCGACAATGGCGGCGGCAGGGCGAGCATGGAGACCATGGGGGTTGGCAACCCGCCATTCAGTCTGCAGCGATTCACCGCTGGGTTCCATGGTTGCGCTGTCGCTCGCGGGCAGGCTCGAGGGCGTGAGCCCCAGGTGGTCCTGCTTGGCCTCCAGTGCAGCAGCAGCTTCCTGCAGCACTTGCTGGGCATTCAAGCCAGCGGCGGCGGCCACCACTGCCGCCATTGTGCCTTCCACCAGCGGTGCAGCTGACATAAACACCCGGCTGCGTATCTCATCATCCAGCAATTCCAGCGCCATCTCGGTACTGAGTAACGCACTGCCTAAATCCATCAGCACCACCACGCCATCGTCGTGATAAACCGCTTCGATAGCGTTCATGATAGCGATAGCATCGGTACCGATAGGGTTCTCAGGATCATTGACCCCCGCCGCCACGGCAAGCGCCGCTTTACCTTGCGTCATTTGTGTGGCCAATTCCGCCACACCTTCAGCCAACCGCAGGCTATGAGAGACGATAACTATTCCCACCATGAGGTTACTTCCTTTTGATTGCCTGGTGCAGCGATTTGAGCATCAGCATGGTTGAGGTCGCCCCAGGATCCTGGTGACCGATACTGCGCTCACCCAGATAGCTGGCACGGCCTTTTTTCGCCTGCATCATAATGGTACTGACCACGCATTCATCCGCCGTGGTGTCGATCAGGGCCAGAACCTGTTCGGGTTCCATGCCGTTGGCCAGTGCCTGCTTGGCCTTTTCCAGCACTGGGATCCAGACGTCACAGAGGGTTTTGTCCCCCAGGTTGGCTTTACCCCGAGCCACCACGCCTTCAACACCGACACTCATGGCGTCCAGTAAATCTTTCAGACTTAGCGCGGTGCGGGCACCCACCGCTGAAGCGGCGCGGATAAAAAAGGTACCGTACAGTGGACCACTGGCCCCACCGACGCTAGATAGCAGTGTCATCCCGGTATTTTTAAAAATGGTGCCAATATCGTGGCGCTCAATGGTGGGCAATAACTCGGCAACATGTTGGAAACCGCGGTTCATGTTCAAACCATGGTCAGCATCACCGATATCACGGTCCAGTTCAGTCAGAAAGTCCATTTGCTCGGCATAAGTGGCGGCACACAGTGCTAACCAGGCCTGAATATCACTTTTCTCAATTAGCATCGCTTTCTCCTCAACAACCCCAACGTAATGCCGGCGTATTGACTGGCGCATCCCATAACATCAACATTTCCTGATCCGCCTTTAGCAGCGTGATTGAGACGCCTTCCATATTCAGCGCAGTACAATAGTTACCGACCAGACAGCGGGCAATACGGAAACCCGCCTGCTTACAATTCTGTGCCACGCGGCGATACACCCCATACAACTCGGACTCTGGTGTCGCCCCCAGGCCATTAACCAAGACAATATATTCTTGCTGCGCTTCAAAGGGGGTATTGGTGACTTCAACCTCATTCCATTGCGCCGTGGCCCGATCCCAAAGGCGGTGATGACGGGTATAAGGGGTGTTGTCCACTAACTGTGCAAACATGTTATCCACCAAGGTGTCGGCATTGGTAAATTTGCTCAATTCAATGCCTGGCTCACCATGAATACCCACACCAAACTCCACTTCATCATCAGCCAGAATGAACGAGGGCTTACCGGCTGCCGGTACGGTGCAAGCAGCAAGGGCGGCACCAAAGGAGCGAGTGGCATTATTGACCCGGCGCGCCAGTGCTTCGCATTCTGCCAGGTTATAACCTTTGTCTGCGGCAGCACCGACAATCTTCTCAACCAGCACGGTACCGGCGACACCGCGCCGCCCAGCGGTATACAGGCTGTCTTTTACGGCGACGTCATCATCAATCAATACCGAACCTACCGGAATATCATCGGCATGCAGCAGTTCCACCGCGGTTTCAAAGTTCAGCACATCGCCGGTATAGTTCTTGATAAAAAATAGCACCCCTTCACTGCTGCCGAGCTTATGACCACATTCATACATTTGGTCGGGGGTGGGGGAGGTAAAAACTTCCCCTGGGCAAGCACCGGTTAACATGCCACGGCCAATAAAGCCAGCGTGCAGCGGCTCATGACCACTGCCACCACCAGAGATCAACGCCACTTGCCCGGGCGATTGCTCATGCCACATATAACGAGGTTGGTAGTTGATTTTTAATTCGGGGTGGGCCAACGCCAACCCTTCCATTTGTTCTTTAACCAGGTCCTCAATTTCATTAATCATTTTTTTCATTATGTGCCTTGAATAAATGCCAGGAAGTGAATAGATAGCTTCGATAATATTTTTGTAAAATACGCTTAGCAATCACTAGGGTTAATGGTCCGAAATGAAACGCCATTACCAGGCGGATGTTTCATAATGGAAAACTTTCTATTTTTTGCCTGCCAGAATGTGATCTTCCCCATAATCTGCTTAAAACAGTGGTTAAAAGTTGAGAGTTATGTTGCGGTAATCATGCTTCATACATTCAACAAGGGACGGGCAGTGGTAAATAATAAGCGCCAGAGTATGCTGCCTTCACGCCATCTCTCCATCCATTGGTGCCAAGAGAGAACTGGCGAAAACTTCCAAATAAACTTATATATGGACGGTATCCATGGATAAAATCATTATTAGCCCAAGTAAATATGTACAGGGCGAGGGTTTGCTCAGCAATATTGCTCACTATATTAAAACCATGGGAAGCCAACCGCTGGTGATAGCTGATGATTTTGTCACTGGGTTGGTGGGTGAGACGGTAAAACAGAGTTTTAAACAGCAGGATTTGCCGTTGGCGATGGAAATTTTCCATGGGGAGTGCTCACGCCCAGAGATTGAACGCATTATCGATATCTGTGCACAGAAAAAAGCAGATGTGATCATCGGTATTGGTGGCGGTAAAACGCTGGATACCGCTAAAGCCGTCGGCTATTACCGTAAGATCCCGGTGGTAGTGGCGCCCACCATTGCCTCTACTGATGCCCCAACCAGTGCGCTTTCGGTGATCTACACCCCCGAGGGGGAGTTTAGCGAATACCTTATCTACCCGAAAAACCCTGATATGGTGATGATGGACACCAAAATTATTGCCGGTGCTCCGGTTCGCTTGCTGGTTGCCGGTATGGGGGATGCGCTTTCCACCTATTTTGAAGCGCGTGCCAATAGGCTTTCAGGCAAAACCACCATGGCCGGTGGCGCACCGACCCGTGCAGCCCAAGCGTTGGCCAAACTGTGCTATGAAACCTTGCTGGAAGATGGCTTGAAAGCCAAAGTGGCGGTAGAAAATGGCTGCTGCTCAAAAGCGGTAGAAAATATCATTGAGGCCAATACCTACCTGAGCGGTATCGGTTTTGAAAGCAGCGGTCTGGCGGCGGCTCATGCGATCCACAATGGGTTGACCAAGCTGGAAGAGTGTCACCACTTATATCATGGCGAGAAAGTCGCCTTCGGTACCTTGGTCCAACTGGTGCTGGAAAATGCCCCGATGAGCGAAATTAACACCGTGTTGGATTTCTGCCGTTCCGTGGGTTTACCTACCAACCTGCATATGATGGGGGTAAAAGAGTTGAATATGGCCAAACTGCAGGAAGTGGCGCAAGCGTCCTGTGCCGAAGGGGAGACCATTCACAATATGCCATTCCCGGTGGCGGCTAAAGATGTGCTAGCGGCGATAGTGACCGCGCATCATTTGGGTTGTTAAGCGCCGCCTGTTATCACTCAAGCTGCGGTGCAGCTTGGGTGATAATAATTCGCTAAATCATTATTGCTGTTTCAATTTGAAATTAATCTGTGCCCAATCAGTTCAAAACGGAACATGTTTTTATCTTGTTGTCAGGATTTGTGATTTATTGCAACTTAATGCGATTTACTAAAGTAACAAAGATCGTTATTTAGTCCAGTGTCATATTTTTCATCATAGTAATGGCAAGGTGATAGGCGGCGGGTTACGTATTTAGATAGTATTGAATCACGCTGAGTTTATTCAAATTATTGAGAGAACTAATTTTAATAAATTTTGTGAAAGCGGCTGACTAACATTGTCAGTCAGTTATTGTGCGTTCGGAATCTATTAGCAGCAATATTCAATGGGCAGCATAAGTTTAATCGCTGCATTATCAGTGAACACAGGCTAACGACCAGATTATTATTAAGGACGTTTGGAGGGGAAATGCAAAACGATTGGAAAAAATGGATCTCATTGATCCTGTGTGGTGTGGCGGGGAGTGCTATTTATAAGCTTCCTTACTTGCGTGAAACTTATTACGACGCGCTGCAACAGGCGACAGGGGCCACCAATGCCCAGTTAGGTTTTTTGATGACAGCGTATGGGTTGGTCAATTTCATCTTGTACTTACCGGGCGGTTGGGCAGCTGACCGTTTTTCTGCACGTAAACTGATGACCTTCTCTCTGGTTTCAACCGGGATCTCAGGGTTCTATTACGCCACTTTCCCCTCTTATATGATGATTGTACTACTGCATGCATTGTGGGCGGTGACGACGGTATTCACCTTCTGGGCGGTTTGTGTGCGCATCATCCGTACCCTGGGGGATAGTGCCGAACAAGGGCGTTTGTATGGCTACTGGTTTTTGGGCAAAGGGTTAACCTCCATTGTGTTGGGGTTCTTGTCGGTACCGCTATTTGCCAAGTTCGGTGGCGGTGTTGAGGGCTTGCATGCCACCATTATTTTCTACTCGATAGTGACTATATTGACCGGTGTGGTTGCCTGGTTTGTCTTTGATGACGAAGCCCAGGCCGGTGAGAAATCCAACTTCCGCGTCGCTGATATGGCGTTTGTGCTGAAAATGCCGACCATGTGGCTGGCTGGCACGGTAACCTTCTGCATGTGGTCAATCTACATCGGTTTTGGCATGGTGACCCCCTATCTGACCCAGGTATTTAATATGGGGGGGACCGAGGTGGCAGTGGCCAGCGTTATCCGTGCTTATGTGCTGTTCGCGTTAGGGGGCTTGATTGGTGGGCAATTGGCTGACCGTTGCAAGTCGCGCACTCGCTTTATGATCTATGCCTTTATGGGCATGATCGTCTTCACGTTGGTATATGTCTTCTTGCCAGGGGATGTGAAGTTTATTGGTCTCGCCTTGGCAAACATGATCGCACTGGGGGTATTTATTTACTCAGCCAATGCCGTGTTCTTTTCAATTATTGATGAAGTCAATATACCAACCAAAGTCACCGGTACTGCAGCAGGCTTTATTTCCCTGTTGACCTATTTCCCAGAAATATACTGCTACACCATGGTGGGTAATATGGTGGATAGAAAACCCGGCATTGCCGGTTATCACGATGTGTTTATGTTTATGCTTGGCTGCGGGGTGGTTGGCTTGGTGGCCGCCTTGGTCCTGCAACGGATGAACAGAACCACATTGGCAGAAAAACGAGCGCTGGAAAAAACCGCTGAACATCAAGTTGAAGTGGTCTCTTGATCACTGGGGAACGTGCAATGGAAAAGGAACGTATCATTCAGGAGTTTGTGCCAGGGAAACAGGTGACGTTGGCGCATTTTATTGCACACCCGGGTGATGAACTGGCTAAAAAGATCGGCGTTCCTGGCGCAGAGGCAATCGGCATTATGACGCTGACGCCAGGGGAAACCTCAATGATTGCCGGTGACCTGGCAACCAAAGCCGCTAATGTCAATATCGGTTTTCTCGACCGCTTTACCGGTGCATTAGTGATTTATGGATCGGTAGGTGCCGTGGAGGAAGCATTGAAGCAAACGGTCAATGGGTTGAATCAGTTGCTCAATTATTCCGTCTGTTCCATTACCCGGAGTTAAATAATGCGACGCGCTATTTTCGTCGGCACGGTAGGGGCCGGTAAAACGACGTTGTTTAATCGTTTACAAGGGGATGATTCCCTGGCGCGCAAAACGCAGGCGGTGGAATTTAATCAGCTGGGGGATATAGACACGCCGGGTGAGTATTTCAGCCACCCGCGTTTATATCATGCGTTGATCAGTAGCTTGGTGGATTGCGAATTATTGATCTATGTCCACGCGGCTAACGATATGCAGTGCCGAATACCCAGTGGATTATTGGATATTTATCCTAATCAGCAGCGTATTGCGGTGATCACTAAAGTGGATCTGGCGGATGCCGAGGTAGAAAGGGTTTATGCCCTGTTGCTGGCTAATGGTTTTAAGCCGCCGATATTTGTCGTTAATAGTTTTGATGCCAGTAGCTTGACGGAATTCAAGGCTTTTCTGGCTGGGTTGGGTGGTCCGCAAGAGGAATAGGCCAATGAAAAAACTGATCACCGCCAATGATGTACATAATGCGGCGGCACAGGGGCAGCAACAGATTTGTGTGGTATTGCGAGAGTGCATTATCACCCCAGAGGCTCGCACGGTTGCCGAGCAGTTAGGTATCCGCATTGATGAACAGACCAAACTTGATGTAGCGCCAGAGGCGGCAACGGGCCATACGGCTGAACGCCAGCGCATCCGTGAACATATTCTTGCGCAATTACCCGAAGGTAGCGTAACGGAAACGTTGTTAGCGCAATTGATCGACAAGGTTGAGCAACAACAGCGTTCACAGGCCAAGCCGGAGACTGTCAGTACGGCCTCAGCCAGTTACCGTTCCGTTACGGGTAAAGGTGGGATCAAAGTGGTGGAGGGGGCCTCGGTGAATTTTGGCCGTTTTAATGGGGCGACCGATCATCAGGTTGGGCTGAGTGACCTGATTAACGCCAGTGATGGCAGCAGCATGGCGGCGGGATTGATGTGCTGGGAGAAGGCGTTTTTCCCTTGGACACTCAATTACGACGAAATAGACATGGTGCTGGAAGGGGAGTTGCATATTCGGCATCAGGGGGAAACCCTGGTGGCTAAAGCGGGGGATGTGGTTTTTATCCCTAAAGGGTCGAGCATCGAATTCGGTACACCTGGTCAGGTGCGTTTTTTGTATGTGGCCTGGCCAGCAAACTGGCAGGAATGCTGAGATGAGCAGCATGTTGATTGAACGTTGCCAGCATTTGGCGCAGCGCCAGCTGCATCGGGTGGTGTTTCCTGACGCTTTTGACGCGCGTGTGTTGCAAGCGGCCAGTCATCTACTGCATCAAGGTGCGGCACTGCCGGTTCTGCTCGGCAATCCGTTTTCCTTAAGACACTTTGCCCATAGCCAGCGTATGACTCTGGATGGTCTGACGGTAATTGACCCGGAAAATGCCAGTGATTGGTGTGGTGAGTTTGAACAACACCTGCGCCAGCGTCTTGGGAGCAAAGCACCTGAAAACAGTGCCGAAAAATTGCGGCATCCGTTGTGGTTTGCGGCGGCAATGTTGGCAGCGGGTAAGGTCGACCTCTGTATTGCAGGCAATCTTTCTTCTACCGCCGCCGTTCTGCGTGCCGGGTTAAAGGTAATTGGCCTGCAGCCGGGGGTAAAAACACTTTCTTCGCTGTTTCTGATGTTACCGCCAGGCCCCGGGGAAGTGTTGGGGTTTGCTGATTGCAGCGTGGTGCCGCAGCCCACAGCAGCACAGTTAGCGGATATTGCGCTGAGTAGTGCGGCGACCTATCAGGCGATTATCGGGCAGCCTGCACGTGTCGCCATGCTCTCTTTTTCGACCTGGGGCAGTGCCAAGCATCCTAATGCGGCTTTTGTGCAACAGGCAACGGAATTGGTACGTGCCCGGGCGGCGGAGCTGTGTGTTGAAGGCGAATTGCAATTTGATGCGGCATTTTCGCCCGATGTGGCGGCGCAGAAAGCGCCGGGCAGTCAGGTCGCTGGACGCGCTAATGTGATGGTCTTTCCTTCCCTTGAAGCGGGCAATATTGGTTACAAAATCGCCCAGCGACTGGGAGGCTATCGCGCTATCGGGCCACTGCTACAAGGGCTAAATGGCCCAATGCATGATTTATCGCGCGGGTGCAGCGCTCAGGAGATCATTGAACTGGTCTTGGTGGCACAAACCCAATGCCAAACGGTGTTATCACCGTTGGCAGCAGGGGAATAACAGATTAAAGCCAGGTTTAGGCGAGTCGCAGGAGATTGGTGGTGACTGGCAGCAACCTGGGTAGACAAATCGGTCCCAATTCGGGATCCAACAACGAGGAATACATCATGGAAGCATTGGGAATGATCGAGACCAAAGGGCTGGTGGCATTGATTGAAGCATCAGATGCCATGGTCAAGGCGGCACGGGTCAAATTGGTTGGCGTTAAACAGATTGGTGGTGGGTTGGTCACTGCCATGGTGCGTGGTGATGTTGCTGCCTGTAAGGCAGCCACTGATGCTGGTGCAGCGGCGGCACAACGTATTGGTGAGTTGGTTTCTGTGCATGTGATCCCACGTCCTCACGGTGATTTGGAAGAAATCTTTCCAATTAAAATGTCCAGCGACAGCCTTATTGACTAATGCGTTGGTGAGTGTGGTTCTTTCTGCGTGGCATCGTTGATAGACCTGGCTTGAATTCACTTAGGTATCGATGTCACGCCTGAATCATCGCGGCCACCTGCCGGGTGGTTAGCGTTTTTATCGCAAAGCGCAAGGAGGTGAACATGAAACTGGCCGTGGTAATAGGGCAGATTGTGTGCACCGTAAGGCATGCTGGCTTGGAGCATGACAAATTACTGCTGGTGGAAACCATTAATCGCCAGGGTGAACCGAGTGGTGAATGCGCGGTAGCGATTGACAGCATTGGCGCTGGCAATGGCGAGTGGGTGCTGGTGGTCAGTGGCAGCTCTGCACGCTGTGCAAATCATAATGCATCTTCACCGGTTGATCTGAGTGTTATCGGCATTGTGGATGAAGCCGTAATGGAAAATCAGGTCATTTTTCGTAAATAGGGCAGTGACGGGGGCAAAGGGTGAGTATTGACCAGAAAGAGATTGAGCAAGTGGTAAGAGCGGTGTTGGCCGGTATGGGTGCCTCATCGCCAGCCGCTTCCGTGCCGCAGTGTCAGGGTAGCGGCGTATTTACCTCGCTGGATGACGCAGTGGCTGCCGCCACCCAGGCGCAAAAAAAATTACACAGTGTGGCCATGCGACAATTGGCGATAGCGGCCATTCGTCAGGCTGGGGAACAGCATGCACAGCAATTGGCGGAGCTGGCGGTTGAAGAGACCCGTATGGGGCGAGTGGCAGACAAATATGCCAAAAATGTGGCACAGGCGCGGGGAACGCCGGGTGTTGAATCTCTGCATCCTCAGGTGTTGACCGGGGATAACGGCCTGACCTTGATTGAAAATGCTGCTTGGGGCGTGGTGGCGTCGGTTACTCCCTCTACCAATCCTGCCGCCACGGTAATCAATAACGCCATCAGTATGATTGCTGCTGGTAATTCGGTGGTATTTGCCCCCCATCCGGCAGCGAAAAAAGTCTCGCAGAAAGCCATTAGCCTGCTGAATGAAGCAATCGTGGCAGCGGGGGGGCCAGCGGATTTACTGGTCACAGTGGTGAACCCAGATATCGAAACCGCACAACGGCTGTTTAGATACCCTGGCATCGGCCTATTGGTAGTGACGGGCGGCGAGGCGGTGGTGGAAGCTGCGCGCAAACACACCGACAAACGGCTGATTGCTGCCGGGGCTGGTAATCCCCCGGTGGTGGTTGATGAGACGGCGGATATCCCCCGGGCGGCGGCAGCGATTGTGCGCGGAGCCTCATTTGACAACAACCTGATTTGTGCGGATGAAAAGGTACTGATCGTGGTGGATAGCGTGGCGGATGCTCTACTGGCTGAAATGCAACGTCACCAGGCAGTACTGCTGAGTGCGGCACAAACGCAGCAATTACTCCCGGTACTGCTGAAAAATGTTGATGAAAATGGCAAGGGGCAAGTTAACCGTGATTGGGTCGGTCGCGATGCAGCGAAAATTGCGGCGGCTATTGGCTTGAATATCTGCAACGAGACCCGGTTACTGCTTGCCGAGACCGAGGCTCGCCATCCCTTTGCAGTAACTGAGTTGATGATGCCGTTACTGCCGGTGGTCCGTGTGGCGGACGTACAGCAAGCCATTGCGCTGGCGGTGAAGCTGGAGGGCGGCTGCCATCATACGGCGGCAATGCATTCACGCAATATCGAACATCTCGACCAGATGGCCAATGCGATTAATACCAGTATTTTCGTTAAGAATGGGCCATGCATCGCCGGCTTGGGTTTTGGTGGTGAAGGTTGGACCTCAATGACCATTACCACCCCAACCGGTGAAGGGGTGACATCGGCACGCACTTTTGTCCGTCTGCGCCGTTGCGTCATGGTGGATACACTGCGCATTGTCTAACAGGAGGGGCCATGTCTCAGGAACATACATCAGCCGAAACGCTGCAAACCGCACTCTATCAGGCTCTGGACAGGGTTAATGCCCGCCAGGTCAAGGAGTTTGCTGTTCCGCCAGTGACACTGATGGGCGCCGGGGCGGTGGCTCGTAGTGGGGCTGCGCTGGCAGATCGTGGCATTGAGCAAGTCTTTATGATGGTTGATGCTCACTTGCATCTTGCGGGTGTGACTCAGGGGATATTACGCAGCTTGCAACAAGCAGGGGTAACTTACGATGTCTGGTCCTGCCCTGCCGGCGAACCAGTAGAGCGTGATGTACTGGCGGCAGTACAACAGCTACGGCAATCAAACAGTGACAGTATCCTGGCATTTGGCGGTGGCTCGGTACTGGATGCCGCCAAAGCGGTGGCGGTGTTGGCGGCCAACCCAGCATTGAAACTCTCGGCGTTAGGCCCAGAGAGCCGTATAGCGCCACGCTTACCCTTGATTGCCATACCGACTACCGCCGGAACCGGTTCTGAAGCCACCAACATAGCGGTGATTATCTCTGACACGGCACATCATAAACAGGTGTTACTGCATAGCGCATTACTGCCTGACTTGGCGATTATTGATGCCAATTTAACGGTGGGTGTTCCTGCACAGATCACCGCAGCAACCGGCATTGATGCTTTGACGCATGCCATCGAAGCCTATGTGGCCTGCAACGCTACCCCACTGACGCGCAGCCTGGCTTATCAGGCCATTCATTTGATTGGTGAAGCACTCCCGCTGGCGGTGGGGCAAGGGGGGAATATTACCGCCCGCGAAGCGATGATGCAGGCTTCTTATATGGCAGGAATGGCCTTTTCCAACGCGGGGCTCGGCGTATGTCATGCTTGTGCGCATCAGATTGGTGCCGCCTATGGTATTGCCCACGGTTTGGCTAACGCCATTATGTTGCCAGCCGTGATGAAATTTAACCGCCTGGTGTGTAAGCAAACCTATGCTGAAATCGGTTATGCGCTGACTGGGCGGCAGGGCAGCGATGTTGATGCGATTGATGCGGTAGAACAATTAATCGACAGTGTCGATCTCAATGTTGATTTAGCCGCACTGGGTGGCAAGGCGCTGGACTTTGCTGGTTTTGCCAAGGCAGCTATGCAGGATGCCTGCATTCGCACTAACCCACGTACCCTGACGGAACAGCAGATTGTCACGCTGTACCAGAATTCGTTAGCCAATCCCCGGCAAGCAGCCGGATCAAGGGGATGATAATGGGGGCATGGTGGTGAAGATCCAGCAACTACTGAGTGTCGGTATTGATGTAGGCACCACCACCACTCAAGTAATTTTTTCACGCCTGTCATTGGTTAACCGTGCTGCGGTCTCTCAGGTGCCATGCTACGAGTTTGTAAAGCGCGAAATTCTCTGGCATAGCCCGGTGTTATTCACCCCGGTCGATGGCACGGGTTATCTGCAGGAAGATCAACTATTGGCGCTGGTATTGGCACAATATCAGGCAGCCGGCATCGAACCTGCCAGTGTCGATAGCGGGGCAATTATCATTACTGGCGAAACTGCCAAAACCCATAACGCCCGCCAGGCGGTAATGACGCTATCCCAGCGTTTGGGGGATTTTGTGGTCGCCACAGCCGGGCCACATCTGGAATCAGTGATTGCCGGTTTTGGCTCTGGAGCCCAGACACTGTCTGAACGTAAATTGGCGCGGGTGCTCAATATTGATATTGGTGGTGGTACTGCCAACTATGCGCTATTTGATGGTGGGCATATCCAGGCAACCGCCTGTCTTAATGTCGGTGGCCGCCTATTGGAGACTGATCATAATGGGCGGGTTATCCGTGCTCATCCACCCGGGCAGTGGGTGGTTGATTCGTTGTTTGGCCAGGCTACCGAGGTGCAAGCTCTCACCCTGGCCCAACTCAGGCAGGTAGCGGATCGCATGGCGCAACTGTTATGGGAAATTGTGGTAGGCCAACCCTCAGCATTGGCTAAGCGTTTGCTGATGACCGAAGCCTTACCTGATTGCAGCAACCTGTATGCCATCACGTTATCCGGTGGTGTTGGGGAGTGTTTCCGCAATGTGCAGGATGAAGCCGGGTTTCGTTTTGGTGATATCGGCCCATTGTTGGCGCAGGCGATCCACCGTCACCCTGGGTTTGCCACGCTACCGCTGCAGATCCCTAGTCAGACAGTGCGCGCGACAGTGATCGGTGCCGGGGCGCATACGTTATCGTTATCGGGCAGTACCATCTGGTTGGATGAGGTGGCGCTGCCAATGCGCAATATTCCGGTGGTCCATCCACAAGGCAACGAAACCGAGCCATTAGTGACGCGCTGGCAACAAGCCTTGTTACTGATGGATCTCAATGCAACTGCCGATCTTTATGCATTGGCATTACCCACCTCTTTGCCAGTGAATGCGGCGGCGGTGCAACTTGGCATCAGCGCGCTACAGGATTTTACCCAGCGTTACCCTAATCCGCACCCACTGTTGGTGTTAGCCCGTCAGGATTTTGGCAAGGCGTTAGGCATGTTGTTGCGACCATTAATGGCACCAAGAAAACTGGCGGTGATCGATGAAGTGATCACCCGCACTGGCGATTACATAGATATTGGTACTCCATTGTTTAATGGGGCGGTAGTGCCAGTCACCATTAAATCACTGGCATTTCCTTCCTGAGGGAACCTAATTATGAAGCTGAAAACACAGCTATTTGGACAGTCGTATCAGTTTAAAGATGTTAAGCAGGTATTGGCAAAAGCCAACGAACTGCGCTCAGGTGATCTGTTGGCGGGGGTGGCGGCGGCAAGTGCGCAAGAGCGTGTGGCTGCCAAACAGGTACTCTCGGAAATGAGTGTGGCGGATATTCGCATGAACCCGGTGATCCCCTATGAAGAGGACTGCGTCACGCGCATTATTCAGGATGATATTAATGAAACCGCTTATGCCAAGGTTAAACATTGGTCTATTGGTGAATTGCGCGAATATATCCTGCGTGACGAGACCAGCGTGGATGACATTGCCTGGCTACGCAAAGGCATCAGTTCCGAAGTGGTAGCGGCGGTAGCCAAAATATGTTCCAACGCCGACTTGATTTACGGCGGTAAGAAAATACCGGTAATTAAAAAAGCCAATACCACCCTTGGCCTACCGGGGACCTTCAGTGCGCGTCTTCAACCTAACGACACCCGGGATGGTGTACAGAGCATTGAGGCTCAAATCTATGAAGGGCTGGCTTTTGGGGTCGGTGATGCGGTGATTGGGGTTAACCCGGTGACAGACGATGTGGATAACCTGAGCCGGGTGCTGGATAGCCTGTATGGGGTGATCGACCGGTTGGCTATTCCGACCCAAGGTTGTGTACTGGCCCATGTCACTACACAAATCGAAGCTATCCGCCGTGGGGCCCCTGGGGGATTGATCTTCCAGAGCATCTGCGGCAGCGAAAAAGGACTAAAAGAATTTGGGGTTGAACTGGCAATGCTGGATGAAGCACGCGCCGTAGGTGCCGAGTTCAACCGGATTGCCGGAGACAACTGCCTCTATTTTGAAACTGGCCAAGGGGCGGCGTTGTCTGCCGGCGCTCATTATGGGGCTGACCAGGTGACCATGGAAGCCCGGAATTACGGTCTGGCACGCCACTATGATCCCTTTATGGTCAATACCGTGGTGGGCTTTATCGGGCCGGAGTATCTGTATAACGATCGTCAGATTATTCGCGCCGGGTTGGAAGATCACTTTATGGGTAAATTAAGTGGTATCTCGATGGGATGCGACTGCTGCTATACCAACCACGCCGATGCTGATCAAAACCAGAATGAAAACTTGATGATCTTGCTGGCGACGGCGGGTTGTAACTTTATTATCGGCATGGCCATGGGGGATGACATTATGCTCAACTATCAGACCACCGCCTTTCATGATACCGCCACCGTACGCCAATTATTGAACTTGCGACCAGCACCAGAATTTGAACGCTGGTTAGAGCAGTGGGGGGTGATGGCCAATGGCCGGTTAACCGCTCGTGCTGGCGATCCATCGCTGTTCTTCTGAGGTAAATCACCATGGATCAAAAACAGATTGAAGAGATAGTGCGTAATGTCATGTTGCAGATGGCACAACCGTTGACAGAGCAACAGACCACCGATAACTCAACCCAGACTGCTGCTGAAAGCGCCAGTGAAAGCGCGGGTTGCACGCTGGATCTGGGTTCCGCCGAAGCAAAACAGTGGATCGGGGTCCAGGAACCTTGTCATCCAGAGGTGTTACAAGAACTGCGCAATAACACCGCCGCACGGGTCTGTATCGGTCGTAGTGGTCCACGGCCAAGAACCTTGGCGCTACTACGCTTTCTGGCGGATCACTCCCGAGCTAAAGATACTGTATTGAAAGAAGTGCCGCAGGAGTGGGTACAAAAACAGGGGTTGTTGGAGGTGCAGTCGGAAATTGACGACAAAAATCTCTATCTTACCCGCCCTGATTTGGGACGCCGCTTGAGCAGTCGTGCGATAGAAATCTTGAAAGCGCAATGCAAAGCTAACCCGGACGTCCAGGTGGTGATCTCTGATGGTTTATCCACCGACGCCATTACTGCCAACTATGAAGAGATTTTGCCCACCTTGTTGCAAGGGTTGGAGTTAGCGGGCTTGAAGGTGGGAACGCCCTTCTTTGTACGGTATGGCCGGGTGAAAATTGAAGATCAGATCGGCGAGTTACTGGGGGCCAAAGTGGTGGTGTTACTGGTAGGGGAGCGCCCAGGGCTGGGGCAGTCAGAAAGCCTGTCATGCTATGCGGTGTACTCGCCAAAGGTAGCTAGCACCGTAGAGGCGGACCGGACCTGTATTTCCAATATTCATCGCGGGGGAACGCCCCCGGTGGAAGCGGCGGCAGTGATTGTCGATTTAGTGCAGCGCATGCTCAAACAGCAGGCGTCAGGCATTCATCTTAACCGTTAAAAGGAGGTCAGCGTGCCAGCATTAGATCTGATCAAACCGAGTGTCAGGGCGATGCGGGTGATTGCTTCTTTACATGAGGATTTTCGCCGTGAGTTGCAGTTGCCGGCCAGCATTCGCAGCCTGGGGTTACTCACTGCTGATGCTGATGATGTGGCCTATATTGCCGCTGACGAAGCCACCAAACAGGCGCAAGTGGAGGTGGTGTATGGGCGTTCACTCTACGCCGGAGCTGCTCATGCGCCTTCCCCCAGTGCTGGTGAGGTGTTGATTATGCTCGGTGGCCCTAATCCGGCAGAGGTCAGGGCCGGGCTGGATGCGATGCTCAATACCATTGAGCGGGGGCCGGCTTTTCAGTGGGCTAATGATAGCGAAAATACCGCTTTCCTGGCCTATCTGGTGTCACGCACCGGCTCTTATCTTTCTGCTACTGCGGGTATTGCGCAGGGGGATCCGCTGGCTTATCTGGTGGCCCCGCCGCTGGAGGCAACTTATGGTATCGATGCCGCGTTAAAAGCGGCGAATGTCAGGTTGATGAACTATGTTGCCCCGCCGTCGGAAACCAACTACTCATCCGCCTTGATGACGGGTAGCCAGGCGGCATGCCATGTGGCCTGTCAGGCATTCAGTGCTGCGGTACTGGATATTTGCTGTTGCCCAATACAATACAGCTAACGGAAGCGAGCCATGATCAATACGTTGGGATTACTTGAGGTTTCTGGCCTGGTGGCTGGGGTTGATGCGGTTGACGCCATGCTGAAAACCGCGCCAGTCAAGCTACTCAATCACCAGATAATGACACCGGGAATGGTGACCCTGGTGGTGGAGGGGGATTTGGCGGCTTGCCGTGCAGCCGTAGAGGCCGGTGTGGTGGCGGCCAACCGCCGTGGTACGGTGATCAGTCATCACGTAATCGGGCGACCAGATCCAGATACCGAAACACTGGTCACTCATCTACTCGGTTCAATGTGCGCTTTAAGCTCAAATGACCCTGCTTCCAGCAAACTGCAACCACAGCAGTTGTTGGCAATCGTCAGCCAAGCGGTGCGCGGCATGACTGCCGGTGAAGTTGCCGCACAGGTGGATTGTTCGCTGGAACAGGCGCGTCTGGCATTGGAAAAACTCTACCTTAGCGGTCGATTACGCAAGCGTAGCAGCCGTTATCGGCTGAAATAACAGGAACAGTAACCGGTCTATCCAAAGTCTGTACCAATAACTTCCAGTGCTATATCCTCTTGCCTTATCTCCGTTGCCCGTCAATCTATAATATTGTTGGATAACAAGCATCAAAGATGCCTCACCACTATCCCCGTCAAGGCGTAGGGCAGGCTTGGATATTTACACTGTTGACAGTTAAAGAAGACTTAGAGATGGCTTGCCACGGCGGAAATAAAATAAAGTTACTGATGTTACTTCTGTTGTTATTCACTTCTAGCGGGGTATGGGCGGAAGTGCAGAGCCAGGATGTTATTTTGACTGAAGCGACGGTTTTTACTCGTGGTGCCGAGCTGGTTAGCCGCAGCCAAATCAGGCTAGCCCAAGGGGAAAATGAGGTGATATTCACCAATATCGCCGATGGGCTTGATGAAAAAAGCCTGATGGTGGATGCTGATAATGGTGTGGTGGTGCAATCTTTTGGTATCAAACATTATTTTCTCTCTGACATTGAATCACCGGAAATGATCAGTCTAAGCCGACAGATCGAGGCTGAGCGCTATGAGCAGCGCAAATTGGCGGCGCAGCGCCAAGTGATTAAAATGCAGCTAGCGGTGCTGGAAAGTAACCGCAAACTGGGAAGTGAAAAAGAAGATGTTGCTATTGAGCAAATGAACCCGATGCAGGAGCTGGTGAACCAACGTAGTAGCCAACTGCTGCAAGCAGATGTTGAACTGAATGGCAAAATCATCGCGATTGATCAAAGAATAGAAAAGCTAACTGACCAATTCAATGACGCAGAACGGCATTATGCACAACAAAACAGTGCCCAATTTGCTAATCAACTGGTAGTAAAATTTTACGCACCGCAAGCGGTCACCAGCAATATCAAACTGTCATATGTTACTAACAATGCCAGTTGGGAACCGGCATACGATGTGCAGGTAGAGAGCATTAATCAGCCAGTTAAGTTGAGCTATAAAGCTACTATATTTCAAAATAGTGGCATCAATTGGGACAACGTCAAGCTGACACTTTCCACTATTAACTTGAGCGATAGGGCGCAAACACCGCATTTATCGCCTTGGTCTATCGAGTTGTATAATGCGAACAGTAAACGCTCATTATCTTATTATGAGATTAGCGGTGCTAATAGCTTATACACGCGCTTTCGTTTACCTATGCCTTGCAACATTGCTACTGGTGGTAAAGGTCAGGTGGTGTTGATCAAACAGTCAGAAGTGTTGGGTGATTATCGTTATGTGGTGGCGCCGAGAATCGACACCACAGCCTTTTTACAGGTTCAGGTAAAAAATTGGCAAAAACTGAATCTGTTGCCGGGTAAGGCGAGTATTTTCTTTGCTGGCTCGTATGTGGGTCAACAGCGCATTGATACTACTGATGATCAAGACACATGGGATCTGTCATTGGTTCGAGATGACAAGATCATGGTGAGTCGTAAAAAAGAGAAACACCTTACCAGCAAGGCGGGTTTTTGGGGTAACCGCATTCGTCAGCAGTACTCTTACGTTACCCAGGTTAAAAATACCCACAATGAACCGATTAGCTTAGTGGTATTTGACCAAATTCCACTTAGTTCTGATGAAGCGATAACGATAGCTGGGCTCGACTATGGCGGTGGCATTTACGATAGGAACAGCGGAGATGTGCACTGGAAGGTCAACCTGGCAGCGGGGGACAGCCAACAGTTTACGCTAGGCTATACGGTAAACTCACCGAAAGATAAGCAGATAACGGGCTTGTAACCCAGTAGATGCCGGTCGCCAATGAAGTTACTGGGGGCTGGGGTATTCTCGTGCGGATCGGGTTAATGATAATGCTGTGGGTTGTGCCACATTCAGTTTTAGGATAGACGGTAATCACTGAACAAATCGGTGATTGCCGTCTCTCTGTATCTTCAGTGACACGAAGTAGAACATTACTGGCAATGTTTATCATCGGGCCTAAATTGAACACGAGGCTCGGCATTTTGCGTGAGAGCAATATTAGTACCATCTGCCAGGCACAAGATGGCAAAGGAGAGTTCAGGGACACCTTTAGCTAAGTCGGTAACGGCCATCGCGCTGGCTTTTTCACCTTTCAATTTAACCAGGTAGTGTTCACAATCGCCATTACATTGAGACGAGGCTGCATACTGACTGAGTCCAAACTCTTCGATGGTGACGTTACCAAGATAAGACTGCACAATACTATTTTGGTTAAATGCTTGGGTAGCATCTTGTTTCAGGCCATACCAAGCCCAAGTGAACAGCCCTGCGGCCACAATAGCAACCACGACCAAAGTTAACAGCATTTTGCGAATCATTGGGTTCATCCCTACCTCATCACTCCTGAAAAAGAAAGAGGACATTATTAGGTTCGACACAATAAAAAGTAAATATACCGCTCATACTGTAAAGTGCATGCAGGCTAGCTACACTGACATATTCGGATTTATCTGGGCGATTTGTCTCACCAGACTTATCATTCTGCTCACAGCGTTAGCTATGCTCTGAGGGATTAATCAATCACATGCATGAGACACCCCTTTTAATTCGGAACAGCGTAAATGCTGTTTAAAACGTAGTGCGTTTTATCAACTAATGTGATTGAATTTGGGTATATTCCAGCTAATAGTTAAGGAAAATTTTAAAATGGCACACCTTTGTGGAAATAGAATAAAGCGTGGCAATAGAATAAAGCGCCTGACGTTTTCCCTGTTATTGGCTTGTTCTAGCCAGGTGTGGGCAGAGGCCCAGATACAGAATGTTACCCTGACTGATGCCACGGTTTTTATTCGTGGGGCTGAGTTATTTAACCATAGCCAAGTGACCTTACCAGCGGGTGAAAGTGAAATTATTTTTACCAATATCGCCAGTGAGCTCAATGAGCAAAGCCTGCTGCTTGATGCCGATAATGGTGTGGTGGTGCAATCCTTTAGTCTAAAACGCGATTTCTTGGCGGAGAGCGACTCGGCAGAAGTGCAACAACTGACTAAACAGATTGAATCAGCCCAGAGTGAACAGAGCAAACTGAATGTACAACGGGAAGTGATCAAGTCGCAGCTTGCGGTGCTGGAAAGCAATCGTAAACTGGGCGGGGAAAAAGAGGGTGCTACCATTGAGCAAATCAATCAGATGCTGGAGTTGGTCAGCCGCCGGGGGAATGAGTTGCTGCTGGCGGATGTCGAACTGCAGGAAAAAATCGCTGTGATTGACAAAAATATCGCTAAACTGCAAAGCCAACGGGATGATGCACAAGAAAAAAGTGGTGAGGCGGTTAATCAGGTGGTGGTGAAACTTTATACCCCTAAAGCCGTCACCAGTAATCTCAAGTTATCCTATGCCATCCCTGATGCCGGTTGGATGCCGACCTATGATGTGCGGGTTGATAGCATTAATCAGCCAGTCAAGTTGAGCTATAAAGCCAATGTGTTTCAGAATAGTGGCATCAATTGGCACAACGTCAAACTGACACTCTCCAGCGGTAACCCTAGCGAGGGGGCACAAGCGCCCACGTTAGCCCCTTGGTATCTCGATTTGTATCCGGACTACTCTGCCAGCAAGGTGAGTGAGTCGGTTCAAATGGAAGCTCCGGTTGTTGATATGGCGGTGGCAAAGTCTGCGCCAGCCCCAGTACTGGCCAAACGTGCATTGTCTGATTATGTGGTGACAGATACTGGCGGTATTAATAGCCGTTTTACCATTTCCCTGCCTTATAACATTACTTCTGATGGTAAAGGTCATGCGGTATTGATCAAGGAAGCACAGGTGCAGGGGGATTATCGCTACGTGGTGGTGCCGAAAATTGAACCGGAAGCCTTTTTACAGGTTCAATTAAAAGAGTGGGAAAAATTGAATCTGCTGCCAGGCAAATCGAGTATCTTCTTTGAAGACTCCTTTGTCGGCCAGGGATATATCAATGTAGCTGATGCCAAAGAGACGCTGGATCTTTCATTAGGGCGAGACAAGAAGATAATTGTTAACCGCGAAAATGATAAGCAATTTACCGCTAAGCCAGAGTTTTTTGGTAATTCGGTGAATAAACAGTATGCCTATATCACCACAGTTAAAAACACCCGCACAGAACCGGTTAAATTGGTGGTGATGGACCAGGTGCCGCTTAGCCGTGATGCGGCCATTACCGTTGAAGGGCTGAAGTACCCGGGCGCTACCTACGATAAAGACACCGGTGATGTGCAGTGGCTGGTGGAACTGCCGGCGAATCAGACACAAAAATTCACCCTGGATTATACGGTTAAATATCCGAAAGATAAGCAGGTCGCCAATTTGTAATCAGCTGGGGTTATGGTAATAGCCATAACCCCGTTTGAAAATTTTTATTAAGTCGGGATGATAAAGCATCCGCCATTTCAGATGGCGTTGTCGTAAAAGAGTTGAAAATAGCCGAGCGAAAATCTCACTTGTTGGCAAAGTAACGGTTATTCCATGCACGCTAGTGCATCAACTTTCATAACCGTTTGATGGGATTCAGGTTGGCGTTGTAAGGGAGAAAAAGATGCAATTTAATATATGCCTATTTTAGCTGCGGCAAGGTGAGTTGCCCGGATGTTTATACCCGATACGCTAGATTTAGACACCGCGCCGGTTATTCGTCATCACAGCGAACCTAAGGTAGTCACTATCGATAACAGTGGTGCCAACACCGCGGCTTTGGCCACGCTCAACACCGACAAACCCGTTGAGAAAACGATGATGATGAGACAGAGTAAATACCTGAACAACCGGGTTGAGCAAGACCACTGAAATATCAAACGCCGGATACGCTCGATGCTGGGATTTAACTCCTTTCGACGAGTCCAAACGGTCTTGGCAGGGATCGAAGTGGTCACCATGATACGCAAATGACAACGTAAGCGTCCGGAAGGGGAAGGCTTATCCCTGGCAGAGCAGTTTTATCTCCTGGTCGCCTGAAAAAACCACTCCACTTCCGTTTAGCTTCTTAACCTTAATGCGACACAACTCCTTTATTTTCCTACGCTCACTGGGATGCCCATAGCTCTGAATTGCGTGAGGTAAATATAAGGCGAAGCAAAGGGTGGATCGACAATGAAACGCACGTAGCTGGCATTGGTGGGTGGTATTTTATGCGTTGTTCTTATAAGACCATTGTCTGTTACTGTGACTACATTGTCCCATTCTACGCCATCTAGACTTATTTCTATTCTATAGGCCGGGCTGTTCGCTGTAAAACTGTCATCGAGGCTCAATAATGCTGGAGGAGAGGCAGCATGATTCACATCAAAATAACTCAGTGTATAAGTGCCTTGCAAATCTATCTCTAATGTTTGAGGCCCTTCTGTTGGCAAACGAACCCAAGATGGACCATCACTCGTCTGACCATTAAAAACGAAATTTGGTAGTGACCCATTAACCGCATTATTTGGAAAAGTAATGTCAGTTCCGTTTCCAGATGTATTGGCTGTTTTTCCTTGTGCAGCATTTGTTAATACGTTAGTGTTGTTGCATATGCCTTGCTCTACTAATCCGTTAAACCAGTTTTTTGCATATTTTCTATTGCCATTTAAATTGGGGTGTAGGTTGTCAAAAGTGTCAGCGCCTAACTCCATGGTTGGATTATGGTTGATCGAGTGGTCGACAAAAGTAATGGGTGTAGCGTCAGTATTTTCCTCATTTACAAGCGTCTCTATCATATTGTTCATGGTGATGAAATTTTTATATACATCAGGATTAACCAGAAAATTCCCATAAGCATTTTTAGTAAAGTTTGGATATTTCCCAACTAATATCCGAATTTCTGGATTGACGCTGCGCATTTTTTGAATAATGCTACCAAGGCTGTTTATTACGGCTTGAGGTTCACGTGTGGCAAGGCCAATATCATTAACCCCCAACAACAACAGTACGACATCAGGTCTTCCTTGCTGCATCCAATCATTGATCCAGTAATTATCTACTGTATCAGCAGTAACCCCACTAATGGCGGCGTACATCGAGATAACTTGAGGAGATTGGCTTATCATGGGTATATTATAAGCACTCCCTCCCACAAATTGAATATCACAGCCAACCGAACGTGCTAATTCAGCAAGTTGACCACGATAATTATCATAAACGGCCCCATATCCAACCGTGATCGAATCACCCACCGTCATTACTCGTATTGGTGCTGCATATGTAGCTGTCGTTAATAGAAAAAATAGAGTAAAACAAGAAATATTACGCATAAAGAAATTTATAAACATCATAGTAAACCCTCTAATATTATATTCAGTTAACTTGAAGATGCATTTTCCAACGTCTGAAAATTATCATTAATACGAACGACGAGTCAATGTTCCTGCAATTGCAGGCAATGTATGACCAAAAAATTCATTTATTGCGGCCCTGAAGGCTTTTGCAGTGGCGAAGTAACAATTATTTCTTACCTCTTCGTTCATCACCTTCCTTAGTCGTTCTATTTGAGGGGGCGTGGCGG
>NZ_AYKS02000062.1 GCF_000496755.2 Serratia sp. DD3 | reverse complement strand
TCCTGGAAGTAGGACTCAATGGCGTGCCCACCAGGGACAACACAAAAGACCGTATACTCGCCAGGCAATAGTACCGATTGCAGTTGACGATCCACATAAACCGTCGCAGGAAGTTTACCTTCAGGATAGTAGAAGACAATTTGCGACAACTCCGGCACAACCTCTCCGACAGGACGATAACCGTTTGCAATGGTCCCTGAACCAGCGGTCTGCCCATTGGCATCTAACACCGTAGACACCGTATTGTTATGCCCACCAGAGAGTCCCTCCTGCGCAGAAGCTGGTAAAGAACACCATCCGCTGGCTAACATTAATGACACGATAGTGGCGTACTTGAATTTATTACCAAGAGCTTTCATTAAAATCTCCATGCAGGGCGATATCTCATCCATCAATATCAATAAATTGCTGGCGTTGTCATCACCCTTAATTAGGTCATCTGTAATCTGTTGATCAGCTATGCAAAAGAGCCCACAGTGTTTCCCCTGTGGGCCCCCATCTTATTGATTAGACAATAATTTGGTTATTTTGCAACAACGTTTCCAGATCAGTCTGGACATTAGCCAACGTAATGACATTGGTAAAGGCGTTCGCATTGCCTGAACCATCGCGATCAATACTGATCACCGTGTCATAGCCGACGTTCTCCACCTTCAGGTACTTAAGAATACCTTGGGAAGAGTAGTCCAATTCTATCTTGTCATCATCCTTGAAGAAGGAGATTGAGCCGTTGTAGTCCAGCAGATCGCTCAGGTCAATCAGGTCCGCATCACTGTCAGTCACCACGTCACCTACATGGAAGCCATGGACGATATCGCTGCCATTACCGCCGGTGCCGTCAGTTTCCATCCCTGACAAGACCTTATACATTAACGTATCGTTACCACCATTAGTCAGGTAGAACGTATCGTTGCCACCACGGCCTTCAAACAGGTTGTTAGCCGAGTTGTCAGTAAAGTTATCGCCCTGGCTAGAACCAATCAAGCCTTCGATACTTTTGAGTATGTCATCGCCCTGGCCTGTGGCCGATCCATCCTTACCTGTCCCCCCCCAGAGTTTAGCGGTGATAGCGCTTGCTGAACGGCTGTAATCAACGATATCCATCCCAGCCGTGGCACTCCAGACCGCCTTACCACTGACAATCTGGTTCCAGCCGCCACTGCCGTTGTAGGTATCGTTACCCGCTGAAGCAAAGAAGGTGTCGTTATAGCCAGTACCAACAATGCCCGTATCGGTGGTCTTGGTGGCTGCAGTGTCACTTTCCGCCGTCAGTACATAAGCATCATGGGATTTACCGGTGGTTAACCCACCCCAGGTTTCATTCACCGTGGCGTTAGTATAACCGCCTTGGCTAGTTTCTGCGCCCACATGGTCAGTCTGGCCATTGGTAATACGCAACAACTGTACCGAGTAAACTTCATTCGGATCCAGCCCGAAGAAGCTCACCAGACCCATACTGTTGCTCGAGCCAGAAGCCTGCGGGTTAATCAACTGGGTGGCTACCAACTCATTCTTCGAGTTATACAGCTTGACGGTATTGCTGTAGAAGGTATTGATACCTTGGCCATCAACAATACGAATCTGCAAACTGGTACCATCGGCGGCAATATTGGTGTTTTTCACCAGCAAGGTTGGTGAGGCGTTATCTTTCGATACCACAGCTGCATCAGGGCCTGCACGATACAACACCAAGTCCATTGAACCATCCCAGTCATAATCCAGGGCGACTGCACCGGTTATGTCGATATACTTATCCGAGGTCAAGGCAATACCAGTGCTTTCCCACCACTTATTGGTGCCCTTGTTGAGGTACAGTGTGGGGCTGCCTGCATTAGCTCCCAAACCGGAGTTCTCGCGTGGAACTTCGATGATGTCCATCTTACCATCGTGGTTCCAGTCCACAGCCAGTGAAGTGCCACCATCCATCTTGTCACCAAACCATAACGCATCAACATCTTGCGTTTTCAGGCCCCCGTTGCCATCGTTCAGATAGATACGGCTTTCCTCATTGTTATTACCGCCTTTAGCACCGCGGCTCAAGAACAGGTCCAACCAACCATCACCGTTATAGTCGGCGTAGGTCATGGAGATCGACAAATTACCATAGTCCTCCTGACCATCATTACGGAAAACATAGCCGTACACCGCTATTTTACCAAATGTGGTCAAGTTGGTTGCGGTGGTTTGGTTGTAGAGGATCCCCAACGCGGTGTCCCCATTCCTATCAACATGTGCGGTAATATCAACAGTACCGTTATTATCGATATCCACTGCACCAATTTCATGCAAAAGACTCAAGTTAGATGGAATTGCCCCACCAGGGCGACCTTGTGGGCCGTCTGGGCTCAACACACCCTTTTCGTTCTTAAGGAATGAAGTAGAATCTGCTGCTGAGTCCGCCAACACAAAGTCCAGATAGCCATCACCGTGGCGGTCATAGGCTATCACCCCCCCTAAGTGGTTAAGATCGCCTTGGTTTACCGATTTCGCCGTGTAACTGCCATCCGCATTCTGCATCCAGTAGGCAGTGTGTCCACCGTTATCGTAAGCACTGACCTGTGACATGACATCAGTATAACCATCACGGTTGATATCGGCAAAGGTGGCCGAGTTAACAAAGTGGCCATAGTTGTCGATCCAATTAGCGGTAGTGCCATTAGCATGCTTGGTTGGCTGAGCCAGATAGTTTGAGCT
The DNA here is from genome assembly GCF_000496755.2 of Serratia sp. DD3. The sequence continues at coordinate 3,238 of NZ_AYKS02000062.1, read as the reverse complement.
GTAATCCTCCTGGGTTTGCATATTGTAGACACGCCCGGAGTTGGCCCGACCTGACCCGGTTGAAGCACGCGCACTCTGGAAGAATGACCACAAGCCATTATTACCGATAGTCACCGCTGCCGCATTCAGGCCATAGCCATCTGAATCGGTGGTGCCGCCCCACTTCTGCTGAATCAGCGTATTACCGGTACCCTCAGTGACCCCAATACTGGTAGAGGTACTTAACGAAGAACGGTTACCGGCCTCATCCCATACCATAAAGGCCAGATTATGCGCGCCGGCTGGCATGGTGCTGCTGATTGACCAGGTACCGTCATCATTCGCTTTGGCAAAGCCGATAATCTGATCCAGCCCTTCCTGGTAGGTCCCATTACCGTTGACATCACTCACCAGTGAAACAATCGCCCCTGCTTCAACCTTACCGTACTTGGCTTCGTTGAAGGTGTAGGTGGTGGTGCTGTTAACAATTTGCGGTACCTCAGGCGCACCAAGGATCGCATTCGGTGCTTCCAGATCAATCACAACCTTATAATTGCTCTTGAAATTGACGTTGGTGCCCAGGTTACCGGCGGCATCAATCACTCGCAGTTGGTAGTCAAAGGTGGTGCTCTGAGTGACCGCAGCCAACTGATGACTCCAGTTAGTCCCGGTTTCAGACAACAGGGTGGTCCAGCTACTCCCATTATCAAAGGAGATCTGCAGATACTGGTCGTTCTGCAGCGCAGCACTCAACGCACCCTTGATGGTCACCGTACGGTCACGGGTGATCATATTGGTGTCCGTTGCCGTCGCACTGTGGCTGAACGGATCGTTTTTCACCAAGCCAGGAGCGGTATCGGTGGTAATACCCGCAGTGGTGGTCAAACCATTCAGGTTCGGTGCCACGGTGCTCACTGTCAGCGCATGTGAGTCGGTGTCACCAATATTACCGGCCTTATCAACCACACGCGCCTGGATGGTATAGTCCTTTGAAGTCAACGGCTTGCTTTGCAGATCCACCGTCCAACTGCTGGCGGTCGTGCTGCTCGCTTTGGTCCAGTTTTCACCGCCATCCACACTCACTTCGACCCACTCGTCTGCCAGCAGGGCCTTGTTCAGTGTACCGTTAATCAACAACGTGGTATCGCTGGTGTTGAAGTCGGTATTACTGATACCCAAGTCATCACTGATTGACGTGATGCTGATAGCCGCATCAGAAATCGTCGCATCAATGGTGATGGTTTCAGTACCACTCGGCGCACTCTCCTGACCTACCTTGTTGGTCCCCGTCACTTTGAAGTTGTAAGTACCGTCTACCAATGCTGGGTTTGGTGTAAAGCTCCAATTACCACCTGGGCCCGCAGTAGTGGTACCGACCTTAGCATTACCGTTATAGATGGTAATAATATCGCCTTCAGCCACCGAAGACGTCCCGCTCAATGTCGGCGTATTGTCCTTAGTCAGGCTGTTGTTGGCCAACTCCATACGGGTAGTGCCGGTATCATCAATAATACTGTCGATAACCGGAGCGTCTGGGGTCAATGACATAATAACGTCATAGCTGGTGCTCGGCTTGGCGCTATTACCTACCTTGTCAGTCTCTTCCACGGTCAACGTGTTTTTACCGTCATACAGTGAGCCCGTAGCGGTCAACGTCCACTGGCCATTGCTGCCTACGGTGGTGGTGCCCAGGACTTTGGTATTACCATCGCCATCGGTGGTGTATACCGTGATGGTATTACCCTCTTCTGCACCGGTACCGTTAACCAACGGATTGCGATCATCCAACACGTTACCCTTGCTGACCGGGCCGGTTATCAAGCCATACTGATCAACAACCTCAGTGATCGCTACCTTGCTCACATCCGGTGGCGTGAAGTCCAGCGTCAGGGTAAAGGTTGTCGATGGCAAACTGACGTTACCGGCCCCATCGGTTGCCTTGACGTAAAAATCATGCGTGCCTTCATTCAGGCTACTGATTGGCTTGAACGTCCAGACACCGCTGTCATTGGTTTTCGCTGAGCCTAACAGGCCGGTTTGGTCATACACCATCACCACACTGTTGGCTTCCGCACGACCGGTCAGGACCGGGTAGGGGTCATCTGTGGCACTGCCGCTGAGCATGCCTTGCGGCTGTGGCGCACCCACATTGTCTGCTGCCGAGTCGATAAACGGCGCGCCCGGTGCCACCGTATCGACGGTAAACACCCAGGTACCGCTGGTACTGACATTCCCGGCCGGATCTTTGGCGCTGGCACTGAAGGTATGCTCACCCTGGCCCATATCCTCATTTGGCGTAAAGCGCCAATCACCTTTGCTATCGGCAGTGATACTGCCCAGAATGCCGCGTTCATCGCTGACTGTAACCACACTGCCCGCCTTCGCGGTACCAATGAGGGTCGGACGCGAATCATTCGTCACCCCGTTCTGGGCTATCAGCTCCACCTTATCGACTGGGTTATTATCTTCCAGACCGGTCAGTAGTACCTTCGTTAGATCCACATCCACTTTGAAGATCAGGTGTTGCCCTTCATCGCTGGTGTTACCGGCCTTGTCGGTCACGGTCGTGGTCAGGTCATGTTGACCATTACCCAATGGGTCGCTCGGCTTAAAGCTCCAGTTCCCTTGGTCATCCACCGGCGCGCTACCGATTTCCTTATCGTTATCATAGATATGGACCACACTGCCCGGTTCAGCCTTACCACTGATGACTGGCGCGCTGTCGTCGGTAGTTTTGTTAGCAAGGATATCGCCTTGCTCGTCACCCATCTTATCTTCCACCTTCAAATTGGTGGCCGGTGCTGGTGCCTGCGTATCGACAACAATATTGAAGACACCGGTTGGGTCACTGGTGACACCGACACTGTTGGTCACCGTCGCTGTCAGGTCATGTTTACCCTCACCCAGTGCAGGCTGTGGCGTAAAGCTCCACTTACCCTCGTCGTCTACCTTGGCCGTACCGAGTTCATTCTTACCGTCGTAAACCGTCACCGTGCCGCCTGGCAACGCAGTCCCGTTCAGTGTCGGGGTGTTGTCATTGGTGATATCCCCTGGCTGCAATGCCACCGTTTCTGGTCCTGGCCCCTGATTATCGATGACCGTCCCCAGCACCGGTGGTGCCGGTGGGACTGTACTGACGGTAATACTGTAAGCCGATGACTTATCGGTGGTGTTGCCGACCGGATCGCGCTCTGTTGCGGTCAACACCGCCACACCATCCGCAAGCGGCAGGTTCGGCTGCATCGACCAGGAGAGATCA
>NZ_AYKS02000061.1 GCF_000496755.2 Serratia sp. DD3 | reverse complement strand
CGCACTCCCCGGGATCCCCAACCCCACCAGCCCCAGCAGATATTGTGAGGTTTCATCGGTGCCCCCGGGCTCAAAGGTGGCCGGGTAGGAGTACTTACGCCAGATGCGGTAAAACTGCGTGGTCAGCCGGTGGTTGAAGATATCAAGAAAATCACTGACCGCCTCGTTCCCTTCACGCTGTTGCGCAATGTCATCAATGTATGACGTCGGCAACGGCGACTCCACCCCATACAGCCCCTGGAACGTTACCCGGGCGGTAGGCGGCCGGTGCGGATAATCCGGATCGGCGCTGAGACTTTTCAGCTCACTGGCCGGGAACCCCATCCCCGGGTGGGGACGAAAACGCACCGGATCAGGATGCGGCGATTGCCCGGTCCCCAAACCCGGTTGCCCTGGCTGACTTTGCTCCAGCAGTTGGCAAAAGCGGTAAAAGTTGATGTAGGGGGCTTTCTTCCCCAGTTTGTCGATCAGCCGGGTATGCGCTGATTGTGATTCTCTTTCCATCGCAGGTGTTTTCCACTGGGCTGAATAACCAGCGTCAGCTGGTTAAATAAATGGATATCGGCATACAGGGCAAAAAAGCGGTTGAGCATTTCACCAAACAGGTTGATATCCCCTTCACCGCTGAATCCGTTGGCATCCAGGGTCACCACAATGTCGATCCCCCGGAGTAAAAAGCCCTTTTCAAAGCGTTGGGTCTGGAAGTGTTTGACGTCGACAATCGCATCAAGTTTGCGGTTGACCATCTCGTCATCCAGCCAATTATACAACGCCAGGGTACCGCGCAGCACTTCAGCACTGGCCATCATGTTGAGGAAGCTGGAGCCCAAATGGCTCAGCACCCGCCAGTGGAAACGGTCTTCCGCCGGCGGATAGGCCGGTAACGTCGGTTTGCACAGGTTCTGGATCTTCAGCGGCACCGGCAGCGCCTGCTCCGCCCGGTCAAGCAAGGTGCTTTGCAGTGCCTTGCGCGGCAACTGGCCGTTGGTGCCAGTCAGTAGCAGTGACACCGTTTCCCGCTCAAACAGCCGGTCATCTTCCCACGCCTGCCCACCGAGGATCAGCCAGGTATCATGCAGCCCCGAGACGCCGCGTTTGACGCGGGTGTGGTAATAGCGCTCCGGTGCGGTACGGCGCAGCATGCCCCCCCGGTGACGGAAACTGGTGAACGGCACATACACCGCATCATCGGTGCGCAGGGAGCCCACCACCTCATCCACCGAATAGATTTCCGTATGGCCATCCTGCAAACGACGGGGGCGCAGCAGATACTCGCTTTCCAGCCCGTTGATGATCAACGGGTCGGCTTCCACCTTGAACAGGTTAATCACCGGCACACAGTGCAGGCGAAGGTGATGGGTGGAGATCGGCAACTGGTGATCCCACAATTCGCTCAGCACGATGTCAATATCGAACCCGGTGATGTTCTCGGGGAAGGTGACCTTCTCCAGCCCATTGAGGTACACGAACATGAATTTTTCACGAAAGGTGAAATACTCCAGCAGTAACTGATAGCCGCTGAAGGCGGTATCCCCTTTGGGCCACAGGCGGTCATCTTCGGCAAACCCGCCGGGGGAAAAATGCCCCGCCAGCGGTTGCGGCTCCGCCACCCGCCCCTGATGGTAGAAGAAGCTCAACGACATGGACGCCTGACGCTTGGTCAGGGCCAGATGCAGGGCACAGGTCAGGGGCGCATCGCCATTGAGATAGAAGCGCAGTTGGCTCAGGTCTACAGTGGTCCAGTCCGTCAGATCACTACAGACAAAACGCAAGCGGATAGCCGAGCGCCCATCGGGCTCGGTCAACAGCTCAACCTTGGACAGAGACACCGGTTGCAGCGTCAGGTCCTGGGTGGTGCGGTAACGGCATTGTGTTTTCTTCGGCCCTACCGGCTGGGAGAGGATTTCAAATCCGGCCGGCACCGTTTCGCTCATTTTCATATTGCCCGCAGGCGGGGCCATTTCCACCACCGACAGTGAGGGAATGGTACGCAGGTAATGGGGCCATAACAGACTGACCAGCCCTTCGGTCAATTCGGGCAGGTCGTCGTCCAGCTTCTCGCGCAAGCGCCCCATCGAGAAGGCAAAACCTTCAAACAGGCGTTCCACATAAGGGTCCGGTACACCGGCCCGGTCCAGATCCAGCGCCGCTGCCCGGTCAGGGTGTGCCTCGGCAAACTCTTTGGCCGCCTCGCGCAGGTAGCGCATTTCGGCGTCAAAATAACGCAGGGTTAAGTCCTTCATGACAATAAACGACCTCGATAATATTAATTCGTGACATCCGGCGATGAAGGGGATGAAATTATTTTTGTTGGTTGGCTGCAGAGCCAGAGAGTGAAAACCAAGGATATCAAAAACAGGGGCATATTAATGATACTGACCACTTCAACTCCTTCATCATATCCCCTTGAATTAATGAAAAAGGAAAGAATACTCATCTGAATAACAGGCAGAATAATCAGATTAAACACCAGCACCCCGCCAAACCACCACCCTGACTTGCCGATGTCATGCATACGCCGAATACCCAAGGCCGTCACGGGTAGCAGTAACAACAAGGGAACAAAAGTCAGCAGGGGAAATACAACATAGAAAATCCAGACCATCGCCATCCCTCCGTAGCCCCCGACGACCAGCCAAAGAAAGCTCAAAAACAGCAGCAGAAGCACAATCAACAGATTGCCAAGGATAAATGACCAGAACTCTTTACGGCTGGCCGTGCCTTGATAGACAAAGCACTTTTTCCAACCCGCCAGATAACAGGCAAAAACCGATTGTTCCATACGACGTCCTTATGACTCGAATCAATTAAAGGGGTATCACCGGGCAACCGGGCATAGTAACTGCCTCACCACGCCCGGTAACTCAGGTTATTTCGCACCAGCCACATCGGCGTCCGCCACCGCCGCATTGCCAGTGACAAAAATACGCTCCGGCATCACAAACCCTTTCAGGGCCAGCAGCGCCAGTGGGCCTTCCCCCAGTTCAGTACGCAGTGAGTAATTCAGCGGCAACCCGTCTTGCGTCTTCCAACTGACGTCAAAGACGGTGGTGCCCCCCATATACCCTTTGACCGTGGCTTTCTCCAGCAGGCGTATCAGCCCCCACTGCCCCGGCAGGTCAGCATACAGCCGCGTTCCTGCCTGGGTGCTGATCCAACTGAGGCTTGCCCCCGGGGCGGAGGTGTCGTTGGGCCAGGCAACGCGTTTCCACGCCGGCATCTGATTCAGATAGGTCAAGCGCTGGCTGTCGATAACCAAATCAGTTTGCATTACTTCCTTGGCGGTACCCGGACGCAGCTCAAAATAGAGCCCGGCATCGCCGTTGGTAAACGCCACATCCGCCAGATGACTGAGTTTGTTCACCGCCGCCAGGAACGCCGGGTTAAAGGTCAGCCCCTGGGCATTAACGGTATCCGCCACCCATTTGCTGCCCTCTTTGTGCAACACACCGCCGAGATTGCTTTCCAGAAAACGCTGGATACGCCCGCTGTCAGCCCGCAGGTATTGTGACATCAACGACAGCGACGCATCGGCAGACACTGACTTGAACGGATAACGCCCGCCAAAGGCACTGTTCCAGTCATCCACAATGGCACTTTTCCACTGGGCATTCAGGCTGTCCGCCGTCGGGGTCAGCACCTGTTGCCAGGCCTGCTCCATTGGCTGGACAAACATCGCCTGACCAAAGCTGCTCCACTCCTGCCCCAGACTGGCGGCAACCAGGCTACCGTAATCGCGGGTATCGGTCAGGTCCACCGCTTTGCCCTGAAACACCGTTTGCGCCAGGGATTGTGTCATCGCTTGCGGGTCGGTGGCGTTGGTCACCTGTTGCAGTTTGAGGCGCACACGGGTCACGCGGGTCAGGAAGGTTTGCAGGCTCAGGTTGGTATTGCCCTGCCCGCCTGCCTTGCCATCCATCAAGGCCAGTAACGGCCCAAAGCTGCTGTCCAGCGGCCCTTTCGGCCCCGCCTCCTGGTCAATACTCGGCTGACCATTGTTGTTGAACAGATTCTGGGCTGATTTAACCAGGGAGTCAGAAAGCGCCCCCCCCGTCTGCCCGGCCTTGCCCTGCCACGCCAGCGTATTCATCAGGGCAATCAGTGGCGACTGACGCACATCGCTCATCAGCGTCAACTGGTCGATAGCATCCGACAGGCTTTCCGCCCGGTGCCACTGGATACTGTTAAGGAAATCCAGCCAACTGCTGGCAAAATCAGTGAAATAACGCTCCGTCAGGCGCGTTCTCAATGCCTCCGGGGAGATATCGCTGCCCAGCGGCTGGGTGCTGTCGGTCAACACCCAGTCAATCTCTTCACGCCGCTCCTTCACCACCCGGTCGATGGCTTTCGATACGTTCTCTTCCCAGGCTTTACGGGTAAACATCCCCGGCACCACCTCTTCGGTGGAGAACAACAGACTGGCATCGGTATCGCCAATCATCTGGGTCAGGGTCATGTCGGCATAGCTTTTGGCCACTTGCTGCAACAGGTTCTGATACAGCGTCGCTTCGGCATTGCGCACCCCAAACTGACGCAACAAAATCTGGCGCACGTCACGCACCAGGTTGCTGTCCGGCTCAATCTTCCATTCCGGGTGTGCCGCCAGGTTCTCGGCATAGAACCCCAGCAAGGCCGGTGACAGCGCATGCCACTGCCCGGCATCCACCCCCGGGCGCTGCGCCCAGGTAGTCTGCAAGGTCTGGCTCAAAAAGGCCGAATCGTTTTTCTCCGGGCGCGCCATCATCAAGTAGGCTTTCAACTGATTGTACGCCAGCTTGCCCTGGGCAATACGCTGTGGCGTTTCCGGCGGCATCGCCACCAGTGTCGCCAGTTGCTGTTGCAGATAACGGGCGGCTTCATCGCGTATCAGCTGGTTATTGCTTTGCTGATAGAAAGGCCACAGCGCCTGCAACAGTGCCGCATCCTGGTTCAATCCAGCACGGGTATACCACGGGCTACCCGTGGCCACCCGGTATTGCAAACTGGCGAGGGTCTGTTGCAGCGCATACTGGGCCTGCAAACGTTCCGTCAGCGGGCGTTGGTTGTCCAGCGCCTGCCGACTTTGCTGCGCACTGTCGTTAATCAACGTGCGGTTGGCATAGAACGAGCCCAGCATAGCGCCCCCCCACAGGACCAACAGCAGGGCAACCAGCGTGCGCAGAGTCTTCAACCAAGGCAACCCGAGGCGTTTGGGCATCAACCCGCTAGGCAACGTGGTGACCGAAGCCAGCAGCGTCTCCCAGCTTTTTTCCTGGCTCCAGCTATGTTGTAGGGTCCGGGTACTGGCCGCCGAAGGCAGGCTGAAAAACACCCCCGCTAACGGCAGCGGCTGATAACGGCTGAGCAGCACCGACAGTGAATTTTTTAACCGCTCGATACCCCCATGGCGCAGGCCATGGGCCAACGACAGCAGAAAATCATGACGCGGGTCAACCAGCGCCTGCTGGGTCCCCTGTTCGGTCAGGGTGGGCAGCAGTTGGGTCAGGCGCTGCGCCAACTCTTCCCCTTGGCAGCCCGACGGTAACAGACAACCCACCGACTGACTGATACGCCCCTGCTGGTCCCAGGCGCTCTCTTGCAACGCCCAGACAAACAGCGGGATTTTCCAGCCCAGGGTGCGATAGCGCTCGGACAACATGCGGGCCATGTTGTCCATGGCTTCGCCATGCAGGTTGGCAGTATGCGGCGGGTTATCCAGCGTCACGGGCTGATAATAGTGGTCGGTGACCCACAACATCGCGTCCAACGGGCAGCGGCGCAGTTTACGCAACGAGGCCACCAGTGACGCATCCACCTCGGTGGTGACTTCGCCCCCCCAGATAAGTACCGTCCCCTGTCCTTCTAGCCAGTGTTTCTCCGTTAACCCAGGGACCAGTTGCTCGATCTGTGCCGGCTGCCCGGTCAACATGATGATTTTAATATGGCGCTTCCAGAAGAAGCCATATTGGGCGCGGAGGTAAGATTTGAGACCCGCCAAATGGCTATGGCTATTTGGGGCGGGCTCTGGAACCGTTGAGCTCGTCTGATTGAATGATTGCGGTTTAAACTGGCGTTGCCTTACCGTCTGCCGCCAGCGCCACCAGAATGACATTCCTACCAGCCCACCTAACAGAATGGAAAAAACAGCCCCCCATACCGACCAGGCGTGAGAAATCGAGATCCCTCTTCGTTCCAGAGTATCTTGGTTAACCAATAAAAGTACGGCACTCAAACCGGCCAACCCGATAATCAGGAGAAAATATCCCCAGAATCCATAACGGGGTGGATGAACGGCTTTCCCTTGATTCATGAAAATAACTCCGAAGTGACTAAACACAACTCGCCTGATGAGCGAGATGTCTGGCTAATAACCAGTTGATCCATGGCAGTTTTGTGGGCAGCCTCTACCATCATGGCTAGAGAGATAGGGAAAGAAAGCTCCCCAGGGGGACCGAAGGAGAGGTCAATAAGATGGGCGAGCTGCTTTGCGGGCAGTGGCCACTGGTGAGCATCGGCGTACAGCGCGATATCTGCCGGTGTATTTTCAATCTCCCCCGATAACCAGACATGCTGCATCTGGTTTTTATTTAAGCAATTATAATCAAACAACATGTCCAAGTCGTCGGCAAGTTTCCCTGCCGTTAATGGCATAATACGCCCTAATCCGGCCATCACCGGTAACTGCTGCGCATGGGCAAATGCTGGTGAGGCAAGCAGTTGGGCAGAAATGAGTTCGCTGGCTTTTTCAGGCGAACTATAACGCCAATGTTGCAGACAGAGCACTAAAATCAGGCCATTAAACTCTGACGTCTGTGGTAAATGTGGCAAAACCGGTACCTGTTCCAGAGTATCAACCCTCTCAGGCAACAAATCCCATTGGTTGAATACCGCCGAAATGATTGATTCCCGATGCAAGGTAGAGGCCTGTAACACATAGACGGTATGCAGATGATGGCGATACCCCGGGCACTGCTGTTCCAGTTGACTATCAATGCCCGTTAGCTGCACCGGCAATGATTGCCGCTCCCCAAACAACGGGCGAGGCTTCTGGGGGTACATGGGTATATCGGCAAGGGGCCCCAGCACCGCGCTGATACCCCCCTCTTCTGGTGTCAGCAAGACATTGCCTACCACCGCCAGTTGTGTCCGACTCCATTGTTGCCACTGGGCTTTGGTGCGCGCTGTCTCTTCATTCCAGGCCCGCACGGAAGCCAATGACTGCTCATAACGGTTGAGCACGACACCAAACAGACACAGCCAGATTAAAAATCCTGGTAGTGCACCATAGAGTAAGAGCTGCCCATAGGCGGTGATCTTGCCAATAAACAGTACGGATAAAGTACTGATGATCAATATAACAACCAGTACCCCGCCCCACAGAGCATAACGGGGCGGTGATAGCGACGGTTGTTCAGGAATAACGGGGATCGGCCAGGCCATATTTACGCCTCTATGCTATTGGTGGGTTGAGAGCTGATCACTCGGCACCCGCAGGCACATAAACAGTGATTAACCACCACTTGCCGCCCTTGTTCGAAAGCCGTGGGATCACCTTCTACGATGGCATTCATGCCATGTTGTGGGCAGGAGACCAAATCCCCCACCAGTGCCGCAGGTCGCCCATTAAAATAGAGGGTGGAAGAGGCGGTTTTAACTTCACCACCATGAGTAGTGGCATCACCCAGACAAACGACTCCTGGCATGGTCTCTCTCCTAAAAGAAATATTTTCTATTGATAGAATGCTCACTCAGAGCCTATTTGAGAATGATTATTTAAAATAAAGCAAAGAAAGGGCTCCAAGTAACACAAATAAAAACGTCGCCATAATGGCTGTACCTTGCGTTTTTCTTTATTTTTTTGCTTGATTGCCTTAACCATTAAAAAGAGCATAACAAAAAAATCAACCAGACAGGCCAAAGATAAATAAGTGCCATCATTAAATATATAATAATGGCTCTCGACCAATCGAAACTTAACATTGCAAGCACTCTAAAGCTAATGATATTAAGGGTTAGCAAACCTGTCCATGCGACCTATTAAATTAGAGCCCATAGATACCCATGAGAAAAATTTAAATAACGTTAAAAAGCCCCCGACCGAAAACGGAAACTTCGGGTCACTCTATCCCAGATATCGACAAGTTCAGCATCGCTGTATTCTGTTGTCACCTTTCCTTGATTATGTAACTCAATAGAGAATACAGGATGTCGATATGTTGCTATCTTTTCATTGCCATACAACGAAAAGATATAATTAACAACATTATTATCATTTACTTCCTGCTTTCCCCGTATCAACCATTCTTCTGCCTCAATACTTGGCAAACTAACTTTGCCTTTACGCATGGTATGAGAGTTACTGCTACGAATAGCGCCTTCAATTTCGGGACCGCGCTCTAATAGACTTAAATCCTTTTCGATTGTATTATTATTCTCAATTGAAATAACAAAATTTTTATTTTCATAAAGATACATTATAGCTTCTTTATTTTTGCTACCATTATCACGAATAAAACCCTCCGGAATACAGGTACCAGATTGTGTTGGTACCTCGTCATCTTTCCTCCCACTCAATCGAGAGAGTAAATCCTGCATTTCAGCTAATTTTTGTGCCTTATTGTTAGCTGTTGCAGGAGATGACCCATCACTTAAAAATAATTTTTTTTCATTTATATATCGCTCATCTGAGTAATCAGTAATTTCCGTTTGGATAACAAAGGCTACTCCATCAACATAAATATGCCCTTCCAAAATACGACCAAAGCCAGGCACACTCTCATTTTCATTTCGATCAAATATAATTGCATTGTCATTCAACCTATAGATCTGCTTAATAAAAGGCTGATCTTTGGGGTCTATAGTATTTCCATTTTTAAGTTCCTGTTCACGCATCTTTATTCGCTGTTCAAATGCTGGACGATAAAGACGTTTACTGGCTATGCTCATATCATTAATTGTTACTGAATCATTTAAGGAATTAGAAAAAGAATCCGGCACATTAAAGAAATAACGACCAATACATTGTGACTTACTTTTTGAGAAAAGAGAGTCCATTACAGTCTTTTCCTCCGAGTTTAATGGAGGAGCAGGAATATCACGAAACCAAAAGAGATATCCCGCTGTAGCTATACTTATTATTGTCACTGCCGTGACAGTAGTCTTTACTCGCATGAGGGTATCTCCTGTTCGACTTCCCGCTTTTTACAATTAACCAAAGAGAATATTTTTGTGTAACCGCACTATATTGGACGCGAAACATCAATAAGTATTAGGCTGGTATCGCAACGAACCCACTAATCTATCCCATATTTCAATCATTTGAGCATCACTATAACGAGTTTTCTTATATGCACTACTTAATTCTATATTTAACCAAGGCTTTGTTGGTGATGCGACAGCTTCATTCGCATAGAAAGTAAAATCATAGATGGGTATTATTTCTCTCGCACCTTGATGTTTAAACTCTTGCTTTCCACCAAATAACCATTCTTGTGACGGTATTCCCCCAGGCGAGAGCTCTCCTTTTTTTATCGTGTATTTATTTGACCCAACCATAGCTTCATTAATCTGTGCACTACGACCAAACAGAGTATCCTTTGAACCTAACATAGTGTTATCCATCTCAGAGCCAAAAATAAAATCGCTATTTTCATATCTGAAAGTAAGTTTTTCGCTATGTTTCACTCCATCATCTTTGATAAACCCATTTGGAATGCAAACGCCTTTATTTTTCGGGATCTCTTCATCTTTACGGCCACTTAATCTCGAAATTAAAGATTGCAACGCTGCTAATTTAGCTGGTTTCGTATTGGTTTCAGCTTCTGTAAATCCGGAGTTTAAATAGGTTTTCTTTTCCTCGATATATTTTGATGCAGACAAGTCAAGAATATTCGTCGTAATAATGAACGCTATGCTATCCACATAAATATGGGCCTCTAACTTTCGGAATGAATCATCAGAACCTGACTTATTACTATCAAAAATAACGCCTTTATCATTAGATAGACGGAACACTTCCTTTAAAAACGGTGCATTCTCAGAATAATTACCTGGTTTATTAATCTCATCCCTCAATTCCTGCTCGCGAAGCATTATCCTCTGCCTAAAGGCAGGGGCATAAATCGGCTTGCTTTCAATTTTAAAATCATCAATAAAAACCATATCTCTGAGTTGGTTATTAAATGATTCAGGGACATCAATGATATACCGACCAATACATTGCGGTTTGATGCTTTTAAATAATTCATCTATCACTGGATTTCCCTTTTTTTGGTATGTTGATGCCTGCGCTTGTTGATTAAAAAAGATCACACCCATCATGACAATGACTAACAGACTACGTAGATTCGATATTTTATGTTCGATTAACATGGTGTGGGAACCTCCTGAACCATTTTTACAATTGATCTCAGCGTAAACTTAATCGCAGGAGTGAAATTGTCATAATTCATATCCTTAACTGCATACGCATCCTGATGGTCAACGTTGGTTGCCAGTATGCTTTTAATTGCACTCTGTTTTTTAATAACTGCCAATGATTCTACTGGGACAGTGCCATCCCCTGGGGTTTTAGATGAAACTAACTCGTACTTTTGTGTACGGTTATAGGGTGATTTTATTTCTTTATGAGTATTAGGTAATTCCTTGCTATTTATCGGTGATTGGGTTTTATTCCAGGCCAACGTACCATCTGACTTTATTTCTTCCCCGTAAAAAACGTAGGTATTAGGATGATATTTCGCTTCATCTAACTCATAAATAAATTTACGGACAGAGTCTTTCATCAGAATATTAAAATTAATCCAATTAGCCTTAATAGCAGAATTATCACCATCGATAATATCCGGCTCATATAACCGATACAATTCATTCATCGACAAGTAAATCTCACTAAACGGATCACCGGTCTTTGGCAGTTTTAAATCCTTACCCTCGTCGCCCCCTTTTATCGTCAGCCAAGGATCACCGTTCATATATTTCGGTGAGGGTAATAACTGTAGCGCCGCTGGAGCCTGTGCCAATACGGGCATTAACTCCTTGGCTGTTGCACCTAATACTTTCCCTGCAGCACCTTCTTGCCTTGCGCCAATTTTCATACGACGATAAGCTGCCGGAGAACCGAGGTCGGGTATCACCCCATGCACAATCCCCAGTATTTTGTCTTGGCAACCGAATATCTGAGAAGCATAACGCGCTACCAGCCCGCCCATGGAGTGCGTGACTATGATGACTTTTTCTTGCCCTGCGGGAAACGCCAAACCATGACCATAGCCTTTTGTATATATGCTGATCACATCATCAATATATGTAGCCAACTCCTTTGCCGATTTTTTATTATCCTGCAGCCAATTATAACCAAAGGCATGGACCGGAAATAAAAACTTGCTAAAATGATTTAATTCTTCTGCGGTCATAACAGACTCCTTGTCTGCCCCTAAGGTTTCGCCCGCCAAATAACTTAAAATACCTTTGCTACCTTTTGTTCGATCAGCTGCCTGGCAGACTATTTTTTGCCAATCGTCCATTAATACCCCCTGAAAGACACTCAGGAACTGGCCGTAACTAAAAAATAAAACTTCACCCCAGTGTCTTTTTTCTCTCGTTGGAAACAGCTTGCCATCATCTGATATTTTAGAATAGACATTCTGACTAATTTCACCTCGCCCGTCTACCTTCGTCGTATCGGGATCTAATAATTCCCGCCGTTCTTTACCATTTCTATTAGCCCATGCAAAATAGGTATCAACTGGACTGTCTCCACGCCAGACAGGGACTTTAGACGTATCGTCAGTAGACATCAAATTCGTCCCCATTACCCCAGGGATAAAAATTACTGGTATGACCTTGGTTGGTGGCATGATGAGTTTGGCAATAGCGTTCTTTTGTGTAGTTTGAGTGACCATCTCATGCCAACCAACTTTCCCGTTATCTCTCCATTCTGGCAGGTGATAGGAAACGCATTGGTCGTTGTCTGTTACTGATGGATTTTTTATTTCGTCATTCATTTCCCATTTACCTTATAGCATTTATTGCTGTGTGATTTGATTTTCTATAAATAACAGGATTTTCGATTATTTAATTTGATTAAAAAAACAAGTTCCCATATAGCTAGCAAATCAAGCAGTACAGAGACCATCTTTTTTTGTTAGTCATAGGGGTACCTTTTACTGAACAAGTAGCCGTGTCTGGGCGTTTTAACACCCCGTCTATTAACTGTATTAAATCAAATCGCCCCAGGGTGGATACGCAATGTTTTTGTTATTTCTTGCCAAAAAGTAATCAGTTCATTTTGTGATAACGCTTCATCAGGCAAAGGACCATGATTGAGTTCTAGAGTGAAAGAGGGAGTCTGCGGACTACCGATTTTTTCGTTGACCTTTAAAATAAAGGCATGTCGATTGCTAGCATCCTTTCCATTACCCACTACTAGCCACTCTTCAGCATCCAACTTATTAATTTTCCGCGCCCCCTTCATCAGAGTTGTTAACTGGGTATTAAGCAAGGCATTGCTGATACTAGAACTGCGCTCTAACATAGAGGTTTCTTCTTTAATAAAATTATCGGTTGAAAAATTGAGATATAATCGTGGGTTTATCTGGGAGCTATAGGAAAAATTCACATACTCTCTTTCATTCGCCACACCCGATGCACCAGAAATAAATCCATTTGGAAAACACAATCCTTTCTCTGTCGGGATCTCATTTTCTTGCCTTCCGCGCAGACGAGATAGTATATTTCTCAACTGATTTAGCTTTATTTGCATGGTATTTTTATAATAATCAGGGTTACTTTCTCGCTCTTTTTGGTAACGTACTGAATCAGGATTCCTAGCATCAATTTCAGTTTTAAATGCCACACCGTTACTATAAATATGAGCCTCTAATTTTCTGGCTGAGTCAGGTGCGATTTTACTAAAATTAGTTTCAAAGATAACCCCCTTCATACCATTAGGTAATGGATAAATATTCTTTAAATAGGGACCATCCTCTGGATGAATGGTTTTGGTATTGCGCAATTCATCTTCCCGTAAACGAATACGTTGCTCAAAAGCCGGTAAATACAGACGTTGAAACACGATCTCTTTTTTATTGATAAAAACAGTACCAATGGGAGCATTAAAACTTTCCGGCAAATCCACCAAATAACGACCAATACAGCGTGGAGTTGCATTTGCTAATAAATTGTCAACCACGTGATGCTCCTGTTCAGTTAAATTAATGAGCGACGGATAGGGTTTTAACCATTGCCAAAGTCCCCAAACAGCTAGTAAACAGAAAAGTGCAGAGACTATCTTTTTTTTGTTAGTCATCAGGGTACCTTTTACTGAACAAGAAGCCGTAGCTGGGGCGTTTTAACACCCCATCTATTAACTGTATGAAATCAAATTGCCCCAGGACGGATGCGCAGTGTTGAAGTGATCTCTTTCCACAACGTGATCAGTTGTGCCTCGCTTAATCTCTCTTCTGGTGCCAGATTTTCGGTTTTGTAATATAACCTTATATCAAAGGCTGGTTGTTGCGCGGTAGGATCTAGCTGATTGTATTTAAGATAGAAAAAATATTCGTCGTACGGTGGGGTCACATACTGTCGCTCAGTCACTTCTCCCCCCAGCAGCCACTCTTCAATTGCCAGCCCGTTAATCTGCCGTTTCCCTTTATGCAGCGTATGGTATTTGCCTTGCGCCATCATCCGCTCATCCTGCTGCAGCAGGGTAGAGCCGGTACTCTGGTAATTATTGCTGCTAAAAGTCACTACCAGATTTTTGATATGCTTATGCACATACCCCATACCAAAGTCATAGGACTCGACCGGTTTACCGGCAATAAAACCGCGCAAGATACAAAAACCCGGCTGATTAGGGATCAAGGTGTCTTCTCTGGCCGTGGTGCGATGAAGTAGATCCTGTACTACAGCTAATTTTTCTGGGACATTGTAGCGGTATATATCCTGCCCATATGTAGCACGATCCGCATCGTAACGTGACGAGCGTCCATCTTTTGCCTTGATCTCAATTTTAAAGGTGACGCCAGCATCCCATTTATAGGCTTCCAGTATTCTAGCAACATCCGGCACTCCAGCACTCTCATTACGTTCAAATACCGTCCCCACCATATCAGTCGACAATGGATGCATCTGCTTTAAATAGGGTTTATCCAGCACATCATCAGGTTCAGTTGCCTTTAACTCCTGCTCCCGGCGCTGCATCAACTGGTTAAAGGGGGGGCGATACTGCTCCCGGCTCTCCATTTTGGTTTGATTGTCATCCATCAGAAAAAACACACCCTCATCAGGCATAAAATCAGCGGGCAGATCGATAAGGTAGAGGCCAACACAGCGCGGTGTTGGGTGTTGTAACAGAGGGGTGAGCATGGCTTGTTCCTTGTCAGTTAACGAGCGGGTGAGCGTAGCGGGTTTTAACCATTGCCAAAGTCCCCAAACAGCTAGTAAACAGAAAAGTGCAGAGACTATCTTTTTTTTGTTAGTCATCAGGGTACCTTTTACCGAACAAGAAGCCGTATCTGGGGCGTTTTAACATCCCATCTATTAACTGTATTAAATCAAATTGCCCCAGGGCGGATGCGTAGTGTTGAAGTGATCTCTTTCCACAACGTGATCAGTTGTGCTTCGCTTAATCTCTCTTCTGGCGTCAGGTTTTTGGTATTATAGTATAACTTGATCTCAAACCTTGGCTGTTGTTCCGTAGGGTCTAACTGATTGTATTTTAGATAAAAATAGTACTCATCATATTGCAACATGATATTCTCGCGATCGGTGACTTCCCCCCCCAGTAGCCACTCTTCAATCGCCAACCCGTTAATCTGCCGTTTCCCTTTATGCAGCGTATGATATTGACCTTGCTCCATCATCCGCTCATCCTGCTGCAGCAGGGTATCACCGGTACTCTGGTAATTATTGCTGCTAAAAGTCACTACCAGATTTTTGATATGCTTATGTACATACCCCATACCAAAGTCATAGGACTCGATCGGTTTACCGGCAATAAAACCGCGCAAGATACAAAAACCCGGCTGGTTGGGGATCAAGGTGTCTTCTCTGGCCGTGGTGCGACGGAGCCGATCTTGTACTGCAGCCAGTTTTTCGGGGACATTGTAGCCGTATATATCACTGCCATATTTCATCTTGTCTGAGTCATAACGTGAGGAGCGCCCATCATCAGCTTTGATCTCAATTTTAAAGGTGACGCTGGCATCCCATTTATAGGCTTCCAATATTCTGGCGACATCCGGCACGCCAATGTTCTCATTACGTTCAAATACCGTACCCACCATCCCCGCCGGCAATGGATATATCTGTTTTAAATACGGATTGTTGAGTGGATTTACTGGTTCAGTAACTTTTAACTCCTGCTCCCGGCGCTGTATCAGTTGGTTAAAGGGGGGGCGATACTGCTCCCGGCTCTCCATTTTGGTTTGATTGTCATCCATCAGCAAAAACATACCCTCATCAGGCATAAAATCAGCAGGTAGATCAATGAGATATAGGCCGACACAGCGTGGTGTTGGCTGTTGTAGCAGGGGGGTGAGCATGGATTGTTCCTTGTCAGTTAACGAGCGGGCGAGCGTAGAGGGTTTTACAATGACAAACAGACTCAGCGCCAACGCTAAGGCAACCTGTTGCCAAGGCTTACGCAGATAGCGACTTAAACGCCATTGACGGATCATTTTTCACCTCTTGGGCTATTTTCATAATGGCGCGCAGCGTAAAGGCTCGCGCGGTAGGGTGTTTATAGGCAGGTTCATGTTGAGTGTTGATCGCCATCCGCGACATCAGATGGCGTTCCTCAATATGACCCGATTTTTGCGGCACCGTGCCGTCCCCATTGCCACGGGCCGCTTGCAGGGCAAAACGCTGGCCAATATAAACTTTATTAATCCCCGACTCTGAGTCGAAAGGCTCTGAATAGGCCTGCTCTGCAGGTGAAAGCTGCGTATAGGTGGTGCGATGCTCCATCACCTCGGTCCGGGCTAACAGTTCACCCTCCTGGCGCTGCGCCGCCGGTAGCCACTGCGTTGAGGAGATCCCTGTCACCAGTTCGCCCTTCCAGGTCACCTCTTGATGGGTGGCATAGGCAGGCGAAACCTTGTCTGGGGCGGGTATTTCTACCCCATAAAAGGAATGGGTATTGCCGTGATATTTGTCGCCCAGATCTTCATGAAAAACTTTGACTTGCCTAATTATGATATTTTTGAATATTAGCCAATCAGCCGCTAGCTGCGCCGGATTGCCACGGCTATTTTTAGGGTTGAGCAGCGCAGGGTCAACCAGCCGCCACCAGGCCTGTTGCTGCAGATAAATCTCCGAGTAAGGATCCTCCTTGGGGTAATTGGATTTATTACCGTATCGATCAATAATATGCAACCAGTTCATGCCATAGTGAGGGGAAGGCAGCAGTTCCAGTGGGCCCGGGGACTGGGAGCAAATTGCGGTCATTTCGGCGGCATTACGCCCGAGAATATGTGAGGCGATGAAACCTGCTCCCGTTGATTCAGGATTCTCGGTGCCACGTTTCATACGGGTGTAGGTTGCAGCAGCCCCGGTTGAGGGCATCACCCCATGCACAATGCCATAGATGTTCTCTCGCCCACCCAACACCTCGGAGTAATAGCGTGCTACCAGCCCCCCCATTGAATGGGTTACTAAAATCACCTTGTTGCACTGGTACTTCATTGGCGCTTCACGGTACTTTTTCAGCAGACTATCAATGTAATTTTTCAGCCGTTTTGCCGAGTCGATATTAGAGCCCAACCAGTTATAGCCCATGGCATGAACCGGAAAATGGTAGTAATCCAACACCTTCAGATCCTGCTCTGTCAGCGCCTCAGCATAGCGGCTGTACTCCACCCCCAGCAGCTTGTTCAACAGTTCCTGGTAAGGTTTGCCTTTTTTATCGCGATGCAGCGCATGCTGCAACCAGTCCAGAAACGAGCCATAGCTCATATTGCCTACCTGCCCCCAGCCGCGCTCTTGGCGGCTACCAAACAGTTTGGTTTCCGTATCCTTGGCCAGCAGTGCCTCTTTCGCCTTATTGTAAGCCGCTATCTCTTGCTGCGTACTTCTATTTACCAGCGGGTACATCCCCTCCAACACCGCAAGCTGAGACGCCATAGGGTGAATCACTGTGCCGCGATCATCCACCTGAACCTTGTCTGGGGCGAGTTGTTCCTTGCGCTTGATTGCACTACCGGCAACCGGCAATGACCAGCCCAACAATGATGTTGCTCCATCCACTCGCCATATGGCATCGCCTGGCTCTTTTGGGTTCTTAGGAATAGTTTGTAAATTACTGCCCATAATGCCCGGCAAAAAAACGACTGGGATCACGCGGATATCGTCAAGGTAGATAATGGCCTTTTTATTGTCTTCTTTTCTGCCAGGGATAACAGAGGCGGTATAGTTCCCTTGCTGATCGCGTCCAGCGTGAATAATTTCGGTATTTTCCTGCTTTTCCTCAGCCATGGGTTACTCCTTTGTCTCAGAGGTTATCTCTAATGTGTCGATAAACGCACTGTTGTGGGGCTGCACCTGCCCCTGTGTGTCGGTTATTTTCGCACTCGGGGTGTTGTCTGGTTGTGTTATAGACAGACGCATCTGGGTTACCGGTGAATCATCCTGCAGCCAGCGAAACTCCGGCGTCACCGCAAAATCAGCCTGTTGCCATTGTTGTGCCATCTGGCTGGCGCTCTGCCCACCGAACTTCTGCCACACTGCCGCCCGTTGAATGATTTTATCCGGCGCACCACTTTCCACTTCACCGTTACCGATGCGGATATAAGCCCCGCCACTGCCCACCAGTAAAATATCCTGTTTGGCACTGATCACTATCTTGCCTTCACTACTGCTGACTCGTAAATCTTTCAGGGCATCCAGAGTCATTTCATCTCCCTGAGCCTGGATCTCTACCTTCCCTTGGCTGGCAAACAGTTTCATGCCCAATTTATGTGCAAACAGACTGACCTTTTCACCTGCCGCCACTGTAAAGGCTTTTAATACGCTAAAGTCGGTATTTTTACCGCTGGTTGCCGTCACATTTTCACCCGCTGACAACTGCAGGCTTTTCGGTGTGGTTTGTGCAATACCTGCCGGTGCAGAAAGGAGTAACGCAGCCTGCTTAAGCTCTGTTAGCGTGTCTGCCAGTAATGCCTTTTGCGTTTGCAAATCAGCCAGTTCTGCCTTCGCGGTCTCTGCGGCAGCACGCAGTGCTTCCGTCAAGCTTTGTGCTTGCTGTAATTGGCTCAGCGCTGCTGACATCTCCAGCATCATTCCCTGGGCACTGGGCTGTTTATCCGCACTGATAAACACACCACCACCACCACGTACCGCTACCCACTTATCGGTGCGCAACTCAGCACCTTCACCGCGCAGTTGACGTTTCTGGTCAACGTTATGCCCCAGGTTCAGTTGGCTCTTGCCAGCATATTCGGTACTGAGCTTGACGTGCTCCTCTCCGCGCTTATCTTCCATCCGCAATTTGTTAAGGCCTGCGGTGCGAATGATATTGCGGGTATTATTCAGTTCGGTGACATGGTCCGGATGGCGCGAGTCATGCAGGGCGTGCGATATGTATGGGCGATCAGGGTCCCCCTCATGGAACGCAATCGCTACTTCCGTGCCCTGGATCAATGGGAAGTGGAAGCCGTAGGTGTCACCCCCATAAGGCTTGGCCAAACGCACCGGCATACTTTCATAACCGGGTTTTTTATCATCCAGGTCGGCATCAAACTTCACCCAGTACAAGCCGTCTTTATCCTGATGCGCATACAGATCATTAGGCTTAGGGCTGGTGACACGTGCCGTCAACGAACCGCTGATCACCGGGCGGGGTTTTAACGGCGGTCGCCAGCACAGAGTTTCACTGAAAGGCACGGCGGCAAAGGTCACCCGCAAGGCATTTTTGCGGCTGGCGGTAAAGCCGATCTGAACCATCAGAATCGGTGCTTGTAGTAATTCCGGCAAGGTTGAGGGTAGCGTGCTGTCGGTGATGGTCAGCAATTGCCCCGGGCTCAAGGTCGGGTCGGTACTGTTGCCACTGATTTGTGTCTGGCGTGACAGAAAACGCTCATGATCCAGCCGAGCATGGAAGTTACCGGTTTCCGCATCCGGGGTATATTTGTCCCCATCCTCCAGATGACGGGCCTGATAGTGATAAACATCACCGTAAGTGACCCCTTCGCCATCACCCCGCGTCATATCCGCTGTGGTCGATTGCAGCCCTTTTTGTGCCTCGCGGTAGTTGTAGTCTTTGGTGGTGACGTTGGCTTCCACCACATTCTGTTGGTAGCTCAGCCCCCACACCGACACCGCCCCCGAGTCATTCATGCCTGACGGGCTGTTCAGCGGCAGTTTTTTGCCAAACTGGTAAGTGGTCTGCCGATCAGCAAAGTGGATCACTTCAGTCTGGGTGTCCGGTTGCAGGGTGAAGAAATAGAAGATCCCCACCTCAGCCAGCAAGCGTTCAATAAACTGCAGGTCGCTTTCCTGATACTGGTTGATCTGCGCCCTTCTGGGGTAAGTTTGCTTCAGCTTGAATTCGAACTCCCAATCCTTGAACTTGTGTTCAGCCAATATCTCCGCCACCACTTCCGGCACGGTTTTATTGATAAAGAAGCGATGGGTACGGAACTGTTTATCCAGCAGCGCAATATAGGGCTCAATCGTGATGCGATACAGCGCTTGGTCTGCCGAGCCGGAAATGCGGCTGAAATCGGTGATCACCCCGTGTACCACCTTCTGTTGCAGCAAGGTCTGCAAGGGGCCTGTGCCCATGCTCAGCGTGGCGGGCTTGCGCAGTAGCTGCTCGGCAGCAATCGTCTTGTCGGTACTGGTGAACTGGATGCTGTAGTGGTAAGTCTGGCTTAGCGCCTCCGACCCACTGAAATCCTCAACGTCCAGTGGCGACGAACAGGAAGGAATATTCAGGTGGTATCGGTTCAAGGTGGTGATTGCCGACAGTGTATTTTGCAGTGTATCAATCAGGCTCATGGTCTTGACTCCGTGGTGATAACAGGTACTTCCATGGTCATAAATGCGTCACAGTCAGTGAACTAGTCGCCAAACTCCAGCACAATGCCTTCTTCCTCATCCCAGCCCAGGGTCAGGGTCTTGGGTTTTTGCTTCGCCGCCATATAAGTCAGTAACTGCTGGCTCAGCACCGGCAATATCTGCTGGTTGAGCAGGCTGTCGACATTACGTGCCCCGGTGTCTGGCAGTAGGCAGGCGTCGGTCAGCGCGTCATACAGGCTGTCACCGATCTGGGTGGTGAGGCCGTAATGGCGTTGCAGGCGCTGGCTGACCTGATTCAGTTTCATCTGTACAATGGTACGCATCGCGGTGGCGTCCAGTGGGCGGTAAATCACCGTCTGAAAGCGCGCCAGCAGGGCGGGCTGGAAGTGGTCGCGCAGTACCGGGCGCAGCAGTTCATGCAGGTCACCTTCGCTGGCCTCCGGCTGTTCATCCAGCAGTTGCATCAGTAAATCACTGCCGAGGTTGGCGGTCATCAATATCACGGTGTTGCGAAAATCAATCTCGCGCCCTTCGCCATCGCGCATAAAGCCCCGGTCAAACACCTGATAGAACAGGTTCATCACATCCCGGTGGGCTTTTTCCACTTCATCAAGCAGCACCACACTGTAGGGGCGCTTGCGTACCGCTTCAGTCAGTATGCCGCCCTGGCCATAACCCACATACCCCGGCGGCGAGCCTTTCAGTTGCGAGACGGTGTGCGGCTCCTGGTATTCAGACAGGTTGATGGTAATCAGTGATTTTTCGCCACCGTACAGGCCATCCGCCAGCGCCAGTGCGGTTTCGGTTTTCCCCACGCCGCTGGGGCCCACCAGTAAAAATACCCCTTGCGGGCCGTTTTCCGGCGTCAAACCGGTTTTGGCGGCGCGCAGACGTTGGGCAATGGCGGTCAGGGCGGTATCTTGCCCCACCACCCGCTGACCAATCTCCCCTTCCAGGCTCAGCAGTTCGGTCTGTTCATCTTTCATCAGTGAGGAGAGCGGCACGCCAGTCCAGTCAGCAATCACATTGGCGACGGTGCGGGTGTCCACATCCACCTGTATCAGGGGCTCCGGCTGTTGCAACTGCTCCAGTTGCTGTTGCAGCGTGGTCACTTCACCTTGGCGGCTCAGGTCCTGGCGGCAGGTCATCAGTTGTTGCACCAGGGCTTTTTCGGCGTTAAAGCGGCGGTCTAAGGTTTCCAGTTCTGTTTCCAGTTCGCCACGCTGAATTTCAATGGCGCTCAGCCGCTCACTGTGTTGCTGGCTGCCGGTGGCGATATCTTCCAGCAGGGCTTGTTGCTCCAGCTCCAAGGCCGTCAGTTGGGCTTTGAGGCGCACAATGGCTTCCGGCAGCGTATCCAGGCTCATGCGCACCCGGGCGGCGGCGGTGTCCAGCAGGTCCACCGCCTTGTCCGGCAGTTGACGACCGGTGAGATAGCGGCGGGACAGGGTGACGGCGGCGCGTACTGCATCGTCGGTGATATGCACGCCATGGTGTTCGGCGTAGCGGGATTTCAGGCCACGCAGCATCAGGCAGGCGGTGTCATCGTCCGGCTCGTCCACTTTCACCATTTGGAAGCGGCGCTCCAGCGCAGCATCACGCTCAAAATACTGTTTGTATTCACTCCAGGTGGTGGCGGCAATGGTGCGCAGTTCGCCCCGGGCCAGCGCCGGTTTCAGCAGGTTGGCGGCATCTGCCCCACCGGCCTGATTACCAGCACCGATAATGGTGTGCGCTTCATCAATAAACAGCAGTATCGGCGTCGGTGACTGCTGCACCGCATCAATCACGTTTTTCAGCCGTTGTTCAAA
>NZ_AYKS02000060.1 GCF_000496755.2 Serratia sp. DD3 | reverse complement strand
ACCTGAGGCAGCATCGGTTATATACCCGCACACTTGGCATTATTTGAGTCTCTAAAAATGAGGGGATCTCTGAGGGATAAAGCACGTTGTACTTTATCCTGCACATTGAATGAACCAGCATCGTTTACCGGTATTAGAAGTTGTACTTGCCTCCCAACATCACACTGGTATCGCTGTAGCCGTTATTGCCCAGTTGCTGGCCCACATTACCCCACAGGTTCACCTGCTTGTTGAGTTGCCCTTCCACACCCAGTTTCAGCTCGGCAATATTGGCAGCACCATCCTGCTTGATGCTCAAACCATCCAGATTGCTGCCAAAGTCCTTACTGTTATGCACCCAGTTGGCTTCGACAAACGGCTGGAATACCCGGTGGTTGCCCTTGTCCTGGTCGCTGTAACCGTTGATAAAGGCCTTCACCCCCAACCGGCTCTGCAGGTTGCCATCCCCTTCACCTTTCACCCAGGTGCCGCCCACTTCACGGTGGTCATCAGCTTTAACGCCCATCCAGGTCAATTGTGCTTTCGGTTGGATAAAGTAGGCCATATTGTTGGCGACACTTTCACCCAGCTTGAAGGTATAACCACTCTCTACCGAGGCGCTGACCCCTTTCGACTTGTAAGTCTCGCTGGCCTGCTCCTGACCGGTCACCGTGTTGTCGAACCAGCTGTACTGCAACCAGCTGTCCACATACCAACCCGACTTGTCCGCCGCATTGGCATACCAGGTGCCATAGGCCCCCACGCTGTAACCGTCTACCGCCCCTTTGGCATCATAGCCCAGGCGCGAGGTAGTGTTGCTCTTGGTGTCGCCATAACCGGCCATCAAGCCGAGGTGGAAGCGGTCTGCGCCATTCTGGCTCCACTGGGCGATATCGCCACCCAGTTGCAGCACATAACGGTTGGACTGGGTGCGTAACTGGCCACTTTCGTCACGAACGCGGTTGTGCCCGCCTTCATTGCGCAACCACATACTGGTGACCTTGTGCTCACCGGTCAGGGCGTCAATGTACTGTGTCTCCCCCAAACGGTCATGCAGACGGGTGACGAACATGTTGTTGGCTGCCGCCAGGTTGGCGTTGTAAGCCCCCGCTTCCGGGCGGATATCCGAGTGATTATCCTCCTCCGACTTGCTGGTCAGGTACCAGTTACCTGCGGTGCCCGCTTGACTGCCACGGCCCAGGGTATAGTCATACGCCCCGGCAACAATACGCCCGTTTTGTACAAACTCGCCGTTGGACTCACCACCGACGCGCACTACTTCAATCCCTTCCAGCGTCTGGGCTCCGGTCCCACCAGCATTGTTGATTTGTACCCGGGTAGTGCCCGAAGTATTGCCCGCCACCACCAGTTTATCGGTCAGTGAGCTGTTATCCCCCAGTTGGGTGTTCATCACCAGCAGGCCGTTGTTGCCCACGTAGTTACCGTCCACCGTCAGGGTTTTGAAGTTATTGGCCGTTGGGGCGACAAAGGTCACCGTGCCGCCATGAGTGAGGTCATTAACCAAAGAATCTGCGGTCATGGTCCACTGGCTGCTGCTGTCAATGCTGACATCGGTCGGGTCAATCCAACCGGTCAGGCTGGCACCGTTAATCAGGCTCAGTTGCGTGCCACTTTGACCAATCACATTGCTGGTCAGTTGCGCTCCGCCACTGGTGCCATCCAGAATCAGACTGCCGCCTTGCAGTTCAGTGTCCCCCACCCAGGCGGTATTGCCGCTCAGGGTCAGGCTGCCGCTGCCGTCTTTGATAAAGGAGCCGTTGCCGGTAATCGCCCCGGCATAGTCGCTGTTGACCGTGGTATCGGCATTGACCGCCGTCAGGGTAGCGCCATTCAACTGAACCTCGCTGCCCTTGCCGCTCAAACGGTTAAACTGCTGGTCGTTGCCATTGAGGTTGACGATACCGCCGTTAACAATCACCTCGCTGCTGGCCTTGATACTGTCGGCAATATCCAGTTGCAGCGTGCCATTCTCAACTGTGGTGGAGCCAGTGTAGCCGTTGACTGCGGACAGCACCAAGCGACCGGCGCCGTCTTTCATCAGACTCTTGCCATCCCAACCGGTGGTAAAGCCACCTTCAGGTGCCGTCTGGTCGTCCAGCGCAATATCGATATTAAAACCGGTGCCCTCATTCAGGGTAAAGTTACCGCTACCGTGTTGCTGTTCCCCCTCGTTCCACGCCAGGCGGAAGCCCAGGGTATAATCAAGGTTGTTCTCACTCAGGTGACCATCGTGCAACAGATAATTCAGGCTATACGGGTCCAGCGGATTGTTGGTAAAGTCCCCAGTGATACCACCGGTGGTGCTCAACACCACATAGTCCTGGCCTATCACACCGCTCGCTTTGGTCGGGTCCTCGGTGTCAACAAAACCATTAACAATCAACCTGCCGTCAAGATTGGCGCTTTGCGCGGTGATATCCGGTGATGCCCCCAGGGTAACATTAAGCACCGAATCACTTTGCTGGGTAAACGCGCCGCCCACATTCAGGGTCGAACTCTGTAAACCAATTACCGTGGTTGCCCCGCTATAGGTGGTGTAGTCGCCGGTGGTGGTCAGGCTGCCGCCATTTTGTTTGAGGGTCAACGTACCCGCTTGTACTGCCACACTGCCCTGATGAGACGTCCCGCCGCTCAAGGTCAATTCGCCAGCACCCTGTTTGAACAGGTCGCCTTCGCCACTCAGCACGCCGGTATAGTCGTTGGCATCACTGCGGTTGAATATCAGCGTGGCGTTATTGACAATATCACTGCTGATGGTGCCGGTGGTACCGCCATTGCCGATACTCAGGGTACCGGCATCAATGGTGGTCAAGCCACTGTGGCTGGCATCCCCCGTCA
>NZ_AYKS02000059.1 GCF_000496755.2 Serratia sp. DD3 | reverse complement strand
ACACTGACCATTGACAGTCTTACTGCATTGGACGGTTCAACAATATTGAATGTTGATGGTGCTACCAGCACCTTGAATATCACCAACGCCGGTGCCTTTACGCTGAACAATACCCTGACCGGTGCCGGGCAGGTGAATGTCGATACGACCAATGGTGCTTTCAACTTTGACGCTGCAGTGGGCAATGCCTTTACCGGCAATGTGACGCTGAATAACGCTACCTTCTCATTGGCAGGGGACAACGCCGACACTCTGCAGAATGCTGGGTTGACGTTAGCCACCGGCAGTGTGACGACGGTTGGTATCCCGGGAACGTCAAGTATCGCCACCTTGCAGGATCTGGTGCTGGATGGTGGTACGCTCAATTTCACTGGTGGCGTGCCGTTATCAAGTGCCGAGAGTATCATTTCTACCGTTAACCTGACTGCCAACAGCGGTACTGTTAACGTGGATAATGGCGGTTCATGGAACAACGATTCTCCTAGCGTCTCTCTTCTCGACCAAAACCTGGGAATAACCGAGACGTTGATCACTGCGGACACGGCAAGCGCGGTTGATGGGCTCACATTGAGAATTAATGGCCAGGTGGTGACACCAGCGGGCATCGCTTCAGCGATTAACCAGAACAGTGTCCATGTGGCGAATGGTACCTACAATTACGCCTTGTCCAACACGAACGGCAGTGCCGATGGCCTGTATCTGAATTATGGCTTGAGTGCCATTGAACTGCTGACGGACCATGCCGATGCGCTGATTATTGCCACTAATGTCAACCCTGGCTCTAACAGGGAGTTGACGGCCCTGTTGACCGGCGGGGTTGACGGCGGCATCGTTTTTGATGCGACCAATGGTGCATTGACGGTGACCAATAGCAACAACAGTTACGGCGGAACCACCACAGTAACTGGTGGTAATGTGCTACTGGGGAGTGATAATGCGTTCGGTCAGACTTCATTGCTGACGGTTAACAGTGGTGCCAGCTTTAATACCAACGATTTCAGTCAAACGGTGGGAGCCCTGACCAACGCGGGTACCGTCACTATTGACCCGGCGGTATTAACGACCGGATTGTTGACTAACACCGGGGTGATTGATATCGCTGGTGGCACGTTGAACCTGGAAGATGGAGGTACTTCAACAGCCGTGGGTGGTTTGACCGGTGCGGGCACGCTGAACGTCAACGGTGGCACCTTGGTCCTGAGTGCCGCCAACAGTGGTCTGTCAGCCGATACCTTGATAACGTTGCCAGCGACAGTGACCTTGACCGCCGCTGATGCTTTGGGTAGCAGTGATGTGAATGTATTGGGTACTTTGAACCTCAATGCTGCCGATACCCTGGGCAACACACTTAGTGGTGACGGCACCATCAATACCAATGCGGCAGTGACCTTGGAGGGGACCAATGATTTCACCGGTCAGCACAATATCAATACCGGTGGTGTATTAACCATTACCGATGTCAATAATTTGGGTACCTCGGCAGCCAGTGTCGATCTCACTGTTGCTGGCGCTCAACTGATAATCGATGGTGTGGTTGACACCTTAGCCAACACCTTAAGCGGTGATGCGGCCTCAACGGTACAACTGACGAATAATGCCAACACCACTCTGACCGGTAGCAATACGCTGTTTACCGGGCTATTTGATCTGGTGGGCAACAGCACACTGAGTGTGTCGCAGAATGCCAACCTGGGTGATGGCAGTGTCAGGATCGCCAATGGCAGTACCCTTAACTTTAACGCCTTTGAAGGCGGTGCCTTGACCTCGTTGGGTAATGTTATCGAAGGCGCAGGGAGTTGGGTGCTGAACAACAGCGATATCGATCTGAGAAATAATAGCAATGCCTCTGGCTTTACGGGCTTGTTGGATATTAATACCGCCTCGACACTGACCATTGACAGTCTTACTGCATTGGACGGTTCAACAATATTGAATGTTGATGGTGCTACCAGCACCTTGAATATCACCAACGCCGGTGCCTTTACGCTGAACAATACCCTGACCGGTGCCGGGCAGGTGAATGTCGATACGACCAATGGTGCTTTCAACTTTGACGCTGCAGTGGGCAATGCCTTTACCGGCAATGTGACGCTGAATAACGCTACCTTCTCATTGGCAGGGGACAACGCCGACACTCTGCAGAATGCTGGGCTGACGTTAGCCACCGGCAGTGTGACGACGGTTGGTATCCCGGGAACGCCAAGTACCGCCACCTTGCAGGATCTGGTGCTGGATGGTGGTACGCTCAATTTCACTGGTGGCGTGCCGTTATCAAG
>NZ_AYKS02000058.1 GCF_000496755.2 Serratia sp. DD3 | reverse complement strand
CTCTCATTGCCCAATGGGCTGGTGATCACTGGCCTCAATGACAGCAATGTCACTTTGCTGGGCGCTATTCTCAGGCAACTCTGATGCGTAACCATCACTTACGCCCCGCGCTGGCGATGCCGCACATTTATCTTTATCGCGCCCCCATCGATTTTCGTAAGCAGGTGAATGGTCTGGCGGCACTGATTGAACAGGAACTGGGCCATAATCCCTTTACCGGGGCACTGTATGCCTTTACCAACCGTCAGCGCAATAAAATCAAATGTCTGATGTGGGAGGATAATGGCTTTGTTCTCTATTATAAGGCACTGGCCGAGGAGAAGTTTAAGTGGCCCAGCCTGGCTGATGACCTGTTGCCGCTGACCGGTGAACAGATTAATTGGCTGCTGGATGGTTACGATATCCGTCTGCTCAATGGACATAAAAAACTGCATTATGACAGGGTAAATTAAGCCGTGAACGTGCATTATCCGGCTGTTTTTGTTATTATTTCCCTCATGAAAAAGCCTGCTCCCCCATCAAGCAAACAACCTGACAACCGCAGTTTATCTGCGGTTGAGTTGGTGGTGGAATTACGTCAACAGCTTCAGTCTAAAGATGAAGTCATCCAATCAAAAGATGACGCTATCCAGCATCTGGAACGTTATGTCGCGTTGCTGGAAGAACAACTCCGGCTCAAAAGAGCCCAACAGTTTGCTGCCAGCAGCGAGCGCAACGCCGACCAGATTTCTCTGTTCGATGAAGCAGAACTGGAAGTGGCGATTGAGGCTTTATCAGCACAACTGCCCGAGGAAGAGGCCACGCCGTCCTCGCCGAAAAAGACCACCCGGCAGCGAGGTTTTTCCGATAACTTACTGCGTGAGCGGGTGGAGTTGTGCCTGTCCGACGAAGAAAAAGCCGGGGCCAGTCGCACTTTCTTCAGCAAGGTCAAAGAAGAGTTGGCCTATATTCCCGCCCAAATGAAAGTTATCGAATACTGGCAGGAAAAAGCGGTATTTGAGCGCGATGGTAACGAGGTTATCGTCGCGGCTCAGCGCCCGGTTCATCCGCTGGGTAAGTGTTTTGCCACCGTCTCGTTGTTGGCCTATATCATCGTGGCCAAGTATGCCGATGGCTTGCCGCTGTACCGCCTGGAAAGTATCGTGGCCCGCAGTGGCCACTCGGTAGCCCGCACCAATATGGCTCACTGGATCATCCGACTAGCCGAGGTATTTCAACCGCTGCTTAACTTAATGCGTGAAGTGCAAAACAGCAGTCGCTATCTGCAAATGGATGAAACACGCATTCAAGTGCTGAAAGAAGACGGTAAAACGGCCCAATCGGACAAATGGATGTGGGTGGTACGTGGGGGACCACCGGATAAACCGTCGGTCTTGTTTGATTATGACCCGAGTCGTGCGGGGAGCGTTCCCGTGCGTCTGTTGCAGGACTTTACGGGTATTTTGCAAACCGATGGTTATGCCGGCTATGCCGAGGTATGTCGTGAAAACCAACTGGTGCGTATTGGTTGTTGGGATCATGCTCGGCGCAAATATGTTGAAGCGGGCAAGGCGGTACCCAAAGGGAAAAAAACATCAAACACTGCGCCCACCAAGGCCGATGTGGCATTAGGGTACATTGGCAAACTGTACGGGATAGAACGCGCCATTCAGGGGCTTGCCGAACAGGATAAGTATCAGGCTCGCCAGCAACACAGCGAGCCTTTGCTTGCCACCTTCAAAGTGTGGCTGGAGAAAAATGTTGGTTCAGTGATGAAAGGCTCACTGACACGCCGGGCGATGGAGTACACGCTCAACCATTGGGCATCGCTGATCGGCTACTGCGAACACGGTTATCTGAATATCAGCAATGTGTTGGCGGAGAATGCGATACGCCCGTTTGCGGTGGGCAGAAAAGCGTGGTTGTTTGCCGACAGTTCTCAAGGGGCCCGAGCCAGTGCCTGCTGTTATTCCCTGATTGAAACAGCGAAAGCCAACAATCTGGAGCCAGCGGCCTATATCCAACATGTGCTGGAACGCATTGGTGAAGCCGATACGGTGGAAAAGATAGAAGCACTGTTACCGTGGAATGTTGACCTGGCTCCTTTTTCAAAAAATGTGCCGCAATATGAATAGGACAAATACGTCGATTTAACGGCGGTTACTGTTCAGGGATCAACATGTCTGGAGTGCCTGAAGAACTTGGGGCAACTGGTGCAGTTGGCAGGAAATAGATAACCCGCCAGGTGTATTAACCGAGATGATGCCCGATGACGCTTTCACGGTTGTGGGAATAAAAGGAGTCACCGGGCTTTTAACCGCTTTATCAGCCTGCATTTTCCAATAATGAAAAGTGGCTAACTTCACGCTATTTTCACGGCAGTAAGCGGATTGGGAGAGTCCACTGTTTCTCCAGTTATCAAGATGCTGCTGTTTTTCCTCTTTACTGTATTGCATGGTCTACTATTCTCAGGCTTGTTATTCAATATCGAGAATAATGAAAGGGGTTATTAGCTGCAGCAAGGTGAGTTGCCCGGATGTTTACGATTTAACGGCGGATACTTTTAATGTGACATTGGTAAATAACTGTATATAGGGTGAACACTATTAGACTTGAAAACCGTCGCGAAGATACGAACTCGTTACTAGCTGTAATGTAGCTATACTGAACCTATGATAGCAAAGTAGCCATATTTATTTACTAAGAATGACAATTTCATTACCACATCCAGTAGTCAGCTTTCAGGCTGACTACTGGACAACTAATGTCTTCTTAGCCATTCATTTGTGTCAAGGCCAACACGTGATATCTGTTCAGCTAGTTTATTAGCTATGGCTTGAGCTACATTTGATTTTAGCTCCCCCAACCAGACCAAAGAACCAACCTGTCCATCATCTTTTTCATATTTAATTTTAAAATCACAGTCATCATTTATAGCTTTAACAGTATTAGTTTTAGTATCTGGCTTAAGTTTAAAAATTCGAACCCCTTTACTTCCAGGCTTGATGCTAAATTTTATGAAATTACCCTCAGCATCCCTTAATACATGAGTAAAGCTTTGATTTCCATTAACAGATTTTATTTCCAAGAAAATAAAAGCCGTCTCTTTTTCAATACGAACACTATCACACAATGGCTGCATACAGATATAATATCGCCTCCCCTCAATTACTATCGTTCCTTGTTTTATAGTTGGGAGAGGTGAGTTAGTTTTTAATGATAACAAATCACGCCTTTTACATTCAATAGCACTAAGAGCCTCATGCGATAAATAGGTTGCCGACTTTAATTTAAGCTGAATTTTTCTTTTACTAAAGTTTTCCAATGTTTTTTGGTCTGATTTCATGATAACGGGCACAGATGTTAATGTCGCAACGAGCTCTTCATCTGTTGTATAGGAAAGTAATTTCTTCAATCTTTCTGAACTTATACCGACCTCTGAACAATCACCTACTTTTATTTCAAAAAAATCAACCAATTTATCTGGGTTAATGCAGTCAACCCATTCTTTAAGCCTTTCTAACCCAAGATTTCTCTTTATTGAATGACTAATTTGTAAGTTTGATTTAAGCTCTTCAGAAATTAAGTCTGTAGCATAATCAAACGCTATTTCATGTGACTTTTCCCTTACTTGCGGAGAAGATAAAAGACCAATCACATGCGATAAATATGCTGGATCTAGGCGCTTATTGAAAGAATGTAAAATGTGATGAGTTTTATCCCTTACTTCACCAATAGCTGATAATGTTGCATTAGACAAAAGACCTATAGTTAGCTCTGTGAATAACGCAATAACCTCATCTCTAAGATCTTTTGCTTCGACTTTCTTTTCAATAATTGTAATTTGGCAAAATTCGAGATCCGGGCACTGAAAAACAATACTTCCACCGTTTCTTATTGCTTTAATATCTAAAGAGGAAATATCCTGACGTATATTCTCTGCAATATCCAGAGGATTAGGCTCTCCAGTATAGATAACAATTAATCGCAAACGGCCATTTTGTAATTTATCATCTTGCAATATTTTATTGATACTGAGTTTTGCAAGTGTACCTGCCTGCACTCCATACTTATCATCCATACTCCAGTCTAATATAGTAATATCGGTTCTTTTGGCGATTTTTTTAATTTTGTCTGCAGCAGACTCTATGCTCTCCAAACTTTCTATATCTGGCCTAAATGCACAACAATTAATACCATAGTCAGCGAATGCAAGGGAAAGATCTTGATAGTCCAGCGGGTGATTTATTGGAGCTCCTTGCTCTCTCCTAGATACAGACTGCGTATTAACACTTTGACCAAGCCCACTATCTTCCTCTACAATGATATCAAACCCATCGTCGACATCCATTATAGAGGAAGCTTGGTGCTTTTTTTCAAAAAACAAATTATCATCAATAGCAATCACACTATTCAAAAAATCCTGCACTATCTTTCTTGATGACTCAAAGAATTCTCCTGTACGCACAATATCACTCCGTATCCATCTCTTGGCTTTCTTTAGGTTCGATCCTGAACACTGCTCCAGTATCAGGACGGTAGGGTTCGAGGAAAATTTCGAAACCATCTCTCTCTAGGGTCTGACGAGCAATATAAAGGCCCATGCCCTGTCCGCCTATACGGCGACTAAAGCCAAACTCAAAAACATTCTGTTGGTCTATAGTAGGGATGCCTGGGCCGGAATCTTGAATTATAAAACCATATTTTGTGGCATCAAGGGTAATTATCTTATCACCAGTACTTCTAACCACCCACTGGATTGCATTGTCAATAAGGTTGATGAACACTGGGTAAAGCGTAGATGTGAATGTAACCACACTCTGGTTGTAAAAATCAGCAGTGAAGTTAAGCTTTATCTTTTCTTTCTCCAATCGTTCCTCGAAGACAGATATAAGAAATTCGCTAATAGCTTTGCCAGTAATCAGAGTTCGACGACGCCCCATACGCCGAGTAAGCGGCATAAGTGTTTTAAGACTAGCATCTAAGTGATCGAAACCGGTACGTACTCTATCATAAACAAGTTTGAAACGTTCACTACGAACAGCGAAAGGTTGCATTTCGTTAAGAGCTCGGCGAATGGACAATATATTGCTATTAAACTCATGGCCAAGAACTCCTAAAGCCATACCCAACTGAGCCAATTGCAAATTTTTTTCATGTTGTTCTTTGAGATGCTCATATTCTGTTTCAAGAATGGAAATCAACTCAGCAGACGAAGTGGTATTCTGTTCACTACCTTCTTTAGCTATCAACAAACGTTCCGTGATAAAGCCAATACTTTCTTGGATAGCTTTAGATGATTTATCTATTCTGGTTTCCAAATCATTTTTTATCTGGAATAGTTGCTCAGTA
Source organism: Serratia sp. DD3 (assembly GCF_000496755.2). The sequence goes on along the minus strand of NZ_AYKS02000058.1, from coordinate 71,575 downwards.
GTGATTCCTTGAAAACTGGTAGAATTAAAATCTTTTAAAGCATCAGCAGCTTGAAGTCTGGCCTGTTCTCGGTTTTTCTTAAGTAGTTGGTGGGTTTGTTGTTGTAACTCCTCCAATACTTGATTAGCTTTATTGTACGCATCATTGAGTTGCTTGCGTTGATACTCTTCTAGAGCGGTAAGTGAATCGTTAAAGCGCCGACGCAGCCCTGTTCTATCACCATAGCGGTCTTCATATTCTACTAGTCTGCGGCCTATCTCTGTTTTTCGCTCTTCAATTTGGGCCAATAACTCGACTTTCTTCACCTGATAGACATCCCATTGATCAGCCAAATCTTTGTTCAGACCAATGCCCGCAGGTTTTATAATATCAATATTTCTAATAAGCTTGCCAAACTCATCTACACGAATTTTTTCGACATTGAAGGCCAGATCATCCACTGTATGTTCTTGTGGATCGAAATTATCAATAGCTGTATTCGCTTTTTCGGTAAGGATTTGGATAGTTTGTTCCCATTGTCCTGCATCTAGTTTTTTGAAAAAAACCTCAAGAGCTTCAGAAAACTTTTTACGCTTATTATTTTTATAATTATCCCGTTTTTTCAGTATTTCGTTCTCTCGTTGCTGGCGAGCACGGGTTTCAATAAAGGTAGAAGATTGATCACCCTTATCATTAAAGTAGTCAGCGGCAATCTGGATGAAGAAATTTTCTAAAATAGCCTTTAACTGCTTGTAAGCTTTGTTTTCAATAAACCCCTCTCGCCCGGCTTTTTCTTGTAACTCTGAGTTGTTGATTTTAGTTAATTCTATTGCACCGAACATACGCCGATAGGAGAAAAAATATTCCTTTGCACTTTTTGATCTACGTTGTTCAATACGAAGAAAATCCACATCAGAGTCACCATATGGCAATATTCGAATACCATCGCGATAGATATATAAACCACCAATTTTATCAGTTTTATCTCGAAGCTCTTGCCATATTTCTGGCGATACTTTGGAATCTTTTTGCAAGCCATGTACATAGGCCAAATTTAGCTTAAATGGACCACAAAGAACTTCTTTGTTACCTCCATCTGGCCAAGAAATTACAACATTTTTTTCTTCACCATATATTCTGATTGAGCCGGAAAACTGACCAAATTCGTTAAAATCACCATTAAAATGATGGTCTGCAATAGCGAACTCATCAGGAGTAAAAAAAACAGACTCACTGATTCTATCTACACATTCACCATGGAGAGTATGATCACGAAATCGAGCTACAATAGGAGGATGAGCGCTTTCGTACATGGTGTTAGTAAACCCCAACAACGATTTTTCCAAACGAGAAGCCTGATCAGTACGTCTGGCAGTAGTAATACCTTCGATATCATCAGCTAGAATCTCATCCACTGGAACAATAATGAAATGGGTTCCACCCCGGTTACCATCTAAGTCTAGGCTCTCACGTTTTAGACCCAAATATTGGTCTAGGTTGTTCAGGTTAGTAGTCCAGAGCTCAGGATCGTAATTGAATTTTTCGACCTGAGCAATAAGGGTACAAATCTTCTTTTGCGATATCTTGCCATTCAAATCATGGATATTAGCCAAGGCTTCTTTCAGTAACATCCCCACATTTTCTTTGCGTAAAGATTCCCCTGGAGCTAGTTCGACAATAGGAATACTGATATCGTCCAGATTGAGTTTAGGCAGAGAAAACAAAGTCCAATTCACAAAAGCAGCGACGATATTACCCAAGACATCGTTTCTACGTGACCGAGTGACTACTAACACCTGAGGGCCGATGGATGCGATGGCCAAACGACCAATACCCTTCTCTCCCATAATCGGGCGAGCAACTTTAACTATGTCTATATCTGGCATACTGATGCTGTCTTCGTCAATCAGTTTGCTATCGGTACCGATAGTGAGCCAGCGCTCCTCAAATTCTTCCCTTGTCATACCTAAGCCATCATCACGTATGATGAGTAGATTCTTTTTTCTGACGTAGTCTACTTCGACATTATCAGCATAGGCATCATGAGCATTTTTAAACAGTTCACTCAGGGCTGTAGGTATTCCAGCAATTTGCTGTCTGCCGAGCATATCAAGTGCTCGGGCTTTAGTTTTTATTTGCGCCATGGTCAAATTGGGCTAGTGCGACTAACCCCTCCAATTGTCCGTAATGTTGTTGCCACATGACTTCTGCGAAACGTTGCGCTAGCAATACAGGAACAGCGTTACCAATTTGCTTGGATTTTGACACACGGTTTCCCTTAAATTGGAAGCTTCTAGGGAAAGTTTGCAGCAAAGCGGCTTCACGGAAGGTGATTGCCCTGAGTTGTTCTGTGTCTGGGTGACCAAAGCGTCCATTAGAAATACTAGTACATTTGGTGGTCAATGTTTTGCACGGTGAATCCCAACTCATCCGACCATAAACGTCAGTGTGACCATCATAAGTTTGGTGACACTTGAGCCAAAGTTTTAAAGGCCAGTTACGTCGATCTCCCCCCTCAGGCGTATGCTTCAAACGTTCAATATTAACTGTTTGGATGACCGCTGCTGAATGCAGTGAATCACCTAGGTCGGTTTCTCCGGCCTGCAGTGGGTTGAGTTGGCTGATGTAGTCTCGAACAGTAGCAAAGGGTTTACCCTCCACTCCATGGGTAAAAGCTGGAAAAACTGGTCGCCCATTTAACCGAGCCAGCACCACCAAACGCTTACGCTGCTGGGGAACACCATAAAACTCACTGGACACTACCCTGTATTCATATTGATAATCAAAGCGTTCAAGAAAGTGGAGAAAATCAGCAAAAGGGCCGTTCTCTGCTAGTTTGACACTTTGAATTCCGGGTACGTTTTCAATAAAGACGTATTCAGGGCGAAATGCACGGATGAAACGTTTAGTTTCACTTAGTAACGACCTGCGGGTATCACCACTATCGCGTTTTTTGTTTTGGGAAGAAAACGGCTGGCAGGGTGCACAAGCACAAAAAACCAGATCAACCTCTTTCCAATCCGGTATTTTTTTCGCTATGTCTTTCACCTTGATGTTACGGATATCATCCTGAATGAATTCAGTACTGGGGAAGTTCGCCTTGTAGCTATCGGCAGCGTTCTGGTCTACATCTATGCCAAGAGAGATCTCAAACCCTGCCAGTTCAAACCCTTTACTAGCCCCCCCACAACCGCAGAAAAAGTCAATCACCTTCATTGATAAGGTTATCCCTGTAAAATCATGAGTTTTCGTTCTAATAGTGACTCTTTGAGATAATAGCTACCTTATGATCTTACATGCAATTGCTCAAAAACACTACCATATATTAGTTAAATATGTTATGCAAACACATCTATTTTCTTAACGTGTCGCCTCTAATGGTATGAATATTTCTTGGGCTGTGATCTGTATGCATAGACTGCAATCAGAGCAGTCGTACCACATCCTTAAACCACAACCTTGGCTTGAACAACGAAATTTTTGAGTATCATTCTAAACCATGCTCCATGCCTTAATTTGTGTATCTTGCTTTTTGACTATTCCTCTTTCCAAACATTGTAACTCTGTTGGTATTATCCATACCAAAATAATGATGATAATTCTCGCAAAGAGTCAGAGATAACATTTATAATTACCTATTTATGGATGCTATTTAATTTCCTAACCCTATAATACATAAACTACAGCTATAGAATGACTAAAAATAACTGGGAGTGAATTTGTGAACCAAATCTATAACTTTACCGACTTTATGGGCCAAAAAAAATAACTTAATAAAACATAATAAATTTCTCCATTGGCTTTTTCATACAATCCAACATAAACTCACTTTATTCTCCTTTTTGCGTTGTAAACTTTAAATCTCTAATTATCCATCGTGAATCAGGCTCCCTTGAAAAATATGTTTCTCCATAGCTTTCCTCCATGATTTTTAGATTAACGATTATATCGTTTAAACCTCCATTATCATTTTCTTTTTTCTTTATTAACTCAATAGCATAAACAAATTGATCCCAGTTTGAATAAGCTGTTTTGTCATTAGCTGACAACTCTTTTAGAGGGTATGCATAATTCCTTGTTATAAATAACCGATAAACAGTCATTTTTGGGAATTTTTTTGATAGCTGTAGTGCGGCTCTTAGCCCTTTTTCACCAGATACATCTAACCAATTGTCGAGAGCATTGAGCCAGCAAGTTGCATGTTCTTTTAACCGAGTTGTACGGATATGCTTGGCATGAAGATCTGCCCCATAGAGTTCTTGGTGTTTCAGTTGACAGAGAAAAATCACACCTGTTTTTTCTTCTATTATGATTAAATCTATATCAGTTAAAACTTTTCCACCCTGCTTTATTTTTATATTTTCCTTGTATTTTAAGCCATGGAAGTTTTCGTTCAAAATGTTTTTAATTGAATTTTGAAAAACCTTTTCTCTTGATTGTTGATGTTTATCATAGTCTTTTTTAAAATGGTATCTTAAAGAGTCGAGCAAAAACTGCATTGGTGATGTATATATTCCTGTGATACAACGGAAAAAGCTTTCATCTGAACTTTGTATTAAAATTGGGAGAGTAGAGGCCGGTCGGTCTAATAATCCAATATTTTTCCTACTGCATGATAAAACTTCAAAAATTTTGCGAGCCTCATCAAGTGTAGAATCAGTATGATCTTTTAATTCCGAACCGAAAAAGTTAATAGCTTCACACATACTTTCAATAAAATCATCAGTCTCAGATGAGATAGTAAGAATATTTTCCAACTTAATTTTAGGCTCTTTTTTTATCAGCTTTTCTGCAAATTTCTCATGCCGAGAAACTATTGAAATAATGAAACCAAGAGCTAATTTGTATTTTTGAAACTCAACTCCACCAAAACGAGTAGAATAATGAAACGTGTCAAAACCATCTTGAATTAGCAGGTCGTGATACGCCAAAGAAAAGAAAAATGCATCCAAGAGAGGATCTGCATCGTAACCGATGTAGTTTGTTGCAAAGGGATAAACTAAATCAGTAAGTTTTTTATCTACATCTATTGCAAACGTCTTCCAATATGATGACTCAAGCAGTATTGCTGCATGTTTTATATATTTATCTTTGTAGTAAGTCGATATAGCCAACTCGTAATATTCATCATCAATCAGATGGACGGGGTGCGTTATTAAAAACTCATTATCCCCAGTCTTTCTTATCTGACTTATCCCTGCAGTAACTGTTTGTCCAACTCTTCTTCCATGCTCAATCATACCCAACCCTCTGATTATTTCAAGAATAGGGGAGGTTATTTCTGGGGTGCGAAGAAACATCACAGAGGGAATATCAAAAGATGGTCTAGAATCGAGTGCCAAGTTTATAACTCGTGAAACACCCAACTTTAGAATATAGAGTTCTTCTTCCTGCTCATATGTTTGGCTCTCTTCTTTTTTATAGTTATAGAAAAACCAGTCAAGCTCATTTACAGCAGAACGCAATATTATCCCTAAGCGATCATTTTTTAATATCGGAATAAACTGTTTCTCCTCAAAATTTAATGCATCAAAAAACTGGCTCAATATGAAATTATTAGACATAGGAAACACCTTTGTTAAAAGCCCATCCAGAAATATATATTAAAATCAACCAATTATTTATACAAGATAACTAACTATATCGGAAATCTTACGATCATAATACTAACACTCGCTCTTCATTGAATAAACCTCGATGTTAGTAACATCCTCTATCCTAGTCGAGCCAAGAACTTGCTTATGGAAATAATACTGATAACGAGTGGAGAGTTTAGTTTCTCAAAATCAAATGGATCCTCCTCCAACGAACTATAGGCCATCGCTCGAAGCCATACCCGCAAGCTTCAGCCTGATTACCTTAACCCATCGCACAATGTTTTGTTAACGGTGTTTTCACCCACCAGTTTTAAAAGGTTGTAGGCACCAACAAAAACTAGTTTAATCAAAAACCTAAAAAAGCTATAACCGGAACCAACAGCACCAGCATCACTGCCGGTCCCCTTCAGAAAAACCACTTCACCCTAAGCCCGACGCCCAAACTCCCCATGCACCACATTCCCATCACGTTCCAAGTTATCCATATAGTCGGCATACCACTGCAACATCTCATGCCTGCCATCCAGATACTTCGCATGGTTGTAGGTGCCACGGATACTGTTCTTGTCCATGTGAGCAAGCTGTGTGGCTTCCATCAGAGAGCTTGTAAAGCTTCTCCTGGGCTTGGCTGTTTCAATTTGTGGGGGGCTGTTAGCTTCATTGGGGGCACCTAAAAAATTGGGGCATCGCCAGTGCCCCCTATGGTGCCCCCAGACTACACTTGATTTGGGTAGACATGGGTTGACACCAGGAGAGTATGATCGGCTTAACTTACGGGCATTATAAGGGATTTGTTGACTTTAGTGGAGTTCGGAATACACCGAATGGCGGAAGATCACAGGAGTCGAACCTGCCCAGGACCGCTGGCGGCCCCAACTGGATTTGAAGTCCAGCCGCCCCACCGGGGACGAAGATCTTCCTCTGCAAATCACAAGCAAGGGGCGATTATAGCGCGAATCCCACATCACGCTAAGGGGGAATTCATATTTCCGCGATCACCCTCTTACACTTCGCCTCTGCTACCACGGCTGGCCTTTTTATCTGCTAACCTAACTTAGTCTGGGGTATTTACCCGTCCATTGCTGGAGATGCTATGACCAAGAAAGTTGCCGTCCTGCTAAGCGAAGGATTTGAAGAGGCTGAGGCGGTTATCGTGATCGACGTGTTACGCCGTATGGATATCGAAGTGGAACTGCTGTCCTGTCAGGATCGGCTGGAGCTCCGCAGCTACCACCAGATGCGTATGTTCGCTGATGCGCTGCTAGAACGCCGCAAAAGCCAACTGTACGACGCCGTGGTGATCCCCGGTGGGCCCAAAGCAACCATCGAAATGGCAGAAAATGCCTTGGCTGTGGAGTTTATCCGCCGTCATGACCAGGCTGCCAAATTGATCTGCCCATTGAGCTCTGCCGCTGCGCTGGTGCTGGCCGCCAACGGGATGCTGAGAGGCCGCCGTTATGTCTGTTCCGACGGTCTGCATCTGGAAATCGAAGATGGGACCTACGTGGCTGAAAAAGTTGTAGAAGATGGCAACTTAATCAGCGGCCAGGGTTTGGGGGCAGCGTTTGATTTTGCCTTCACCATCGGCTATCGGCTGACTGGCGACCCTGTTACCACGCAGGAGCAAGCCACACATATCTATCACGAAAACTGGCAAGTGCCACTCGCAGCGTATTAATCAATACCGCTGATAATCAGGCGCGGCACAATTGGCGCTTTCCGGTCTGGCACCGGGAACGAAAATTGTTACCGCGCTTTCTGTCTTTTATTGGGCCCAATGCCGGGTATCAACAACCATCAATAGCCCAAAAACAAAACGGGAAAACACCCATCAGCATGGCTGACCGGCATTCCCCCGCAGACTCATTTGTCACTCAAAACAACAGTGATCAAACCTCGTCCATTTTACCCAGCAAGGCACGCAGGCGCTCTTGCCATACATGCTGCTCTTCTTTTAGCTGCTGGTTTTCACGCGTTAAGGCTTCATGCTGACCCGCAGAGTGCTGAACTTCTTGAGACAGAGAACTGTTTTTCTCTTTCAGTTCTTCAATTTCCATCTGCAACAACGTGATGGTATCGATCGCCTGCTGAACTTTTACTTCCAGTTTTTCAAATACTTCAAATGACATTCTTCAGTCCTCTCATATATAGCAAGGCATAGATCTATACCTGTCGTCCATCAAGCTACAGGAAAATCGGCTCCACTTGCTCGGATTTACTTAAATTGACACCGTTACTGCCCACCTGCAGCTTGAAAAAACTCGATTATAATAAGTATCATTATCACTTCAGTGGTAGATACTTGCGCGACGAGACTGCCACAATAATCGCTGTCACCACTCAAGTGGCAATAAAACCATCAGTTTGAGTGAATTTGGCTATAGAGCAGGCGTGGGTCCCGAGAACACGCTTGTTTCAATAAAATCAATTGTAAGTAGCTGGCCCCTTACTGTCTATAGCCACAGTTTTTAGGCAGACCAGTCAGGACAAAACCAAGCCGTAATGGATACGCTAACGGTTAATGACCGCAGGATGAATTTATGACAACTGAAAAAAAATATATTGTTGCTCTCGATCAGGGTACCACCAGCTCACGTGCCGTGGTGCTTGATCACGATGCGAATATTGTCGCGGTCTCACAGCGTGAATTCACACAAATCTACCCCAAGGCCGGCTGGGTGGAACATGACCCAATGGAAATCTGGTCATCTCAAAGCTCAACGCTGGTTGAAGTACTGGCCAAAGCCGATATCAGCTCTGATCAAATCGCCGCTATTGGTCTCACCAACCAGCGCGAAACCACTATCGTGTGGGAAAAAGAGACCGGTAAGCCAATTTATAATGCCATTGTCTGGCAGTGCCGCCGTACTGCCGAGATCTGCGAAAAACTCAAACAGGGCGGTCTGGAAGCGTACATTCGCCAGAATACCGGCTTGGTGATTGACCCTTACTTTTCTGGGACCAAGGTCAAATGGATCCTCGACCATGTGGAAGGTGCCCGCGAACGTGCCAAGCGCGGTGAGTTGCTGTTCGGCACCGTTGATACCTGGCTGGTATGGAAGATGACCCAAGGGCAGGTGCATGTTACCGACTACACTAACGCCTCTCGCACCATGCTATTCAATATCCATACGCTGGACTGGGATGACCATATGCTTAAAGTGCTGGGTATTCCGCGAGCCATGCTGCCAAAAGTGCGTTCCTCTTCTGAAATCTTTGGCCAGACCAATATTGGGGGGAAGGGGGGAACGCGTATCCCGATTGCCGGTATTGCTGGCGACCAACAAGCAGCGCTCTATGGTCAACTCTGCGTCCACGCGGGGATGGCGAAAAACACCTATGGGACTGGCTGTTTCCTGCTGATGCATACCGGTGACAAGGCGGTGCAATCCCAACATAGCCTGCTGACCACCATCGCCTGTGGCCCACGGGGGGAGGTGAACTACGCACTGGAAGGGGCCGTTTTTGTTGGCGGTGCCTCTATTCAATGGTTGCGTGATGAAATGAAATTAATCAGCGATGCTGCCGATTCAGAATACTTCGCCACCAAGGTACCCGACAGCAACGGTGTTTATGTGGTCCCCGCCTTTACCGGGCTGGGTGCCCCTTATTGGGACCCTTATGCACGTGGCGCTATTTTCGGCCTGACCCGTGGGGTGAACAGTAACCACATTATCCGCGCCACCCTGGAGTCTATCGCTTACCAGACCCGTGATGTGCTTGATGCCATGCAGGCCGATGCTAATACCAGTCTAAAAGCCTTACGCGTGGATGGCGGGGCGGTTGCCAATAATTTCCTGATGCAGTTCCAGGCGGACATTCTGGGAACCTGCGTTGAACGCCCTGAAGTGCGTGAAGTTACCGCATTGGGGGCGGCGTATCTGGCGGGGCTAGCCGTTGGCTACTGGAATGACCTGGATGAAGTAAAAGGCAAAGCGGCTATTGAGAAACGATTCCACCCTGGGATTGAAACCAGCGCGCGTAACTTACTTTATCGCGGTTGGCAAAAAGCCGTTGCCCGTGCACAAGCCTGGGAAGATCACGACTGATTAATCGGTGTTATGTTGATGGTCATTCAAGTGGTCACGCTAACCGCTTGAATGGCCATCGTTACATTTGTCTCCCCCTGCTAGCGTTGCTCTGTGATAAACTTCGCCGAAATTTTCCTTCCTTTTATCCAGTAACGGGTTTGCCATGAAACGTGAATTAGCCATCGAATTTTCCCGCGTTACCGAAGCCGCCGCTCTAGCGGGTTATAAATGGCTGGGGCGCGGCGATAAAAATGCCGCCGACGGTGCTGCGGTGAACGCCATGCGTATTATGCTCAACAGAGTTGATATCGATGGCCAGATTGTGATCGGCGAAGGTGAAATTGATGAAGCGCCGATGCTGTATATCGGCGAGAAGGTCGGTACTGGATTGGGGGACGGGGTCGATATTGCTGTTGATCCTATCGAAGGGACCCGAATGACCGCCATGGGGCAGTCTAACGCATTAGCGGTATTGGCGGTGGGTGATCGGGGCTCCTTCCTGCATGCCCCAGATATGTATATGGAAAAACTGGTGGTTGGCCCACAAGCTCGGGGGGTTATCGATCTCAACCTGCCTTTAGCCACCAACCTGCACAATATCGCCGACCGTCTTGGTAAACCGCTATCAGAGCTCACCGTCATTACCTTGGCAAAACCACGCCATGATGAGGTGATCATGCAAATGCAACAGCTTGGGGTGAAAGTGTTCGCCATTCCTGATGGGGATGTTGCAGCCTCCATCTTGACCTGTATGCCAGAAAGCGAAGTGGATGTGATGTACGGCATTGGCGGCGCACCGGAAGGGGTTATTTCTGCCGCCGTGATCCGCGCACTGGATGGCGATATGCAAGCCCGCTTGCTGGCGCGCCATCAGGTAAAAGGCGACAACGAAGAAAACCGCCGCATTGGCGAGCAGGAGCTGGCTCGTTGTCAGCAAATGGGTATCGAAGCGGGTAAAGTCTTGCTGTTGGATGATATGGCACGCACTGATAATGTGATCTTTGCTGCCACTGGTATCACCAAAGGTGACTTGTTGGACGGTATTAGCCGCAAGGGGAATATCGCCACCACTGAAACCCTGCTGATTCGCGGTAAATCGCGCACTATCCGCCGCATCCGCTCCACCCATTATCTAGACCGTAAAGACAGCTCGCTGCACCCCTTCTTGCTGTAGTTATTAAACGATCAGCATGAAACGATCAGCATTGAACGCTCAGCGTGAAACGATCAGCATTAAACGCTCAGCCGATGGCCCTGAATTAAATTGAACTGAAGTGGCTGGCAAAGCCACTTTGGGCTCAAGGCCGCTGAGCGTTATCCCCCTCACCATCACATGCATAAATTACACTGTACGTCACAGTCTTATAAGATAGACTTTAAGTGAATCAAACCACAGGAGCATGAAAGATATGGCTGAATGGGTTAATGGCAAAGTAATAGAGGTTCAGCACTGGACGGAGACATTGTTCAGCATCACCCTCAATGCCCCAATCAACAGTTTCACTGCGGGGCAATTTGCCAAACTGGCGCTGGATGTCGATGGTGAACGGGTGCAGCGTGCTTATTCTTATGTCAACGCGCCCGACAACCCCAACTTGGAGTTCTATCTGGTCATGGTGCCGGATGGGAAACTGAGCCCGAAACTGCAACAACTGCGCCCTGGGGATGACGTGCAGGTGACCCAAGAGGCCGCCGGGTTCTTTGTACTGGAAGAAGTCCCCACCTGTGACACCTTATGGATGCTGGCAACCGGCACCGCGATTGGCCCTTATTTGTCGATCCTGCGGGAAGGGAAGGACTTGGAGCGGTTTAATAACCTGGTACTGATCCATGCGGCCCGCAGGGCCAGTGATCTCAGTTACCTGCCGTTAATGCAGCAACTTCAGCAGCACTATAATGGCAAACTGCGCATTCAAACCGTGGTCAGCCGTGAAGACGTTGCCGGTTCTCTGTGTGGGCGCATCCCGGCACTGTTGGAAAACGGTCAGTTAGAAGCGGCTGTCGGCCTAACCATTGATGCAGAAACCAGCCATGTGATGCTGTGTGGCAACCCGCAAATGGTCAGAGATACCCAGCAAACGCTAAAAGATCACCGCCAGATGCGCAAACATCTACGGCGCAAGCCTGGGCATATTACCAGCGAGCACTATTGGTAACTTATACCCATCGTCAATGAAGCTGCAGCGGTGTTGGCTGTTCTCGTTCACCCGAATCACTTACCTATGTAAGCTCATCGGGATTCGCTCGTTTGCCGCCTACCTGCAGTTTGATTGAGCTTGAGTCTAGCGGAATTTTACCGGTTCGGCCTCAGGGCCAAACCGGTTGTCCCCTTCGGTACCCACAAAGGTCCCCAGGTCGATCAACATCATCACCGTAATCAGTGTCGGAATAAAACGCCCCACTCCCCACTGCCAAATCGGTGCCAGCATCTGCCAATTACCCATCGCCAGCAGCCAGGCCAACACCAGCAACAAGGCCCACCAACCCTTTTTATTGCGATCATGCAGGCGTTTGACCAGCACCGCCGCCGTCGGCCATAGCAGTGCGACGATAAAGAAAGCGATGGTTTGGATCGCCACCACTTGGTAGTTGGCCAGGGAGAAGGCGGCGGCCATCAACACCAGCCAAACCCCCATCCACAACCAGAAATCTCGCCGCCCAATACGGCCATTAAATGAAAAACACCACTGTTGTAACGTCATTGAATCATGCTCTCTTGAGCTGCCGATAGTCTGCCGCGCAGTGTAGCATAGGCAATTCCCCCCTGCAGAACAGCAACCCGAGTGGTGATTTTCCATCCGCAAACATTCATCTTGCCGCTTGAAAGACGATGGATATATGGTTTTAATCAGTGTCACCTTGGTCATTAGTGCGACACACCATGCTGAAAAAGTTCATCATCATTATTTGCCTGTTCTTGGGGATCAGCCATGCTTGGGGGGCACCGCAAAATGCCGCGCCCTCGGAACCGCAGAGCGCCCCCTATCTGCAGGCAGGGGCGCCAACCTTTGATGTGACGGTGGTTCGGTTCCGCGAAAAATACAACCGTGACAACCCAAAGCTGCCCCTCAGTGAATTTCGGGTTATTGCCTCCAAAAAGGATTCCCCTTTACTCACCCGTGCCGCCAGTAAGATTAATGAAAACCTCTACGCCTCTACGGCGCTGGAAAAGGGCACTGGTAAAATCAAGACCATGCAAATCACTCATTTGCTATTACAAGGCAATGAAGAAAAAGCTGCTCGGGCCATTGCCATTAACTACATGGCAGCGCTGATGCGCCAGTTTGAAACCGCGCTGACAGTGGGGGAAAGCATCGTCAAAGTGAACAACTTGCTGGAAAAGGGTAAAGGGTCGTACTTTTATCAGCAACAGGTTGGGGCAATTCGCTACGTGGTCGCTGATGATGGCGATAAAGGGATTACTTTCGCTGTTGAACCGATTAAGCTGAGGTTATCTGAGGCCGATGTACCCCATTAATGCATTCGTCGTCATGGAAATTGCAAAGGTGTTGACTAGCCTCATGCCATTTCTATGACGACAAGTATATACTGCTGCACAGGTAAACTGCCTGCCCGGCAGTTGTTTTTAGACTTTAGCGTCCCCTTCTTGGAGAAATACACATGCGTCATCCATTAGTTATGGGTAACTGGAAGCTTAACGGCAGCGTTCATATGGTTAACGAACTGATCGCCGCCCTGCGTAAAGAATTGAGCAGTGTTGAGGGTTGTGATGTCGCTATTGCGCCACCAGTGATGTATCTGGATCTGGCCAAGCACGCGCTGGGCGGTAGCCGTATCGCTTTAGGTGCACAAAACGTTGATATCAACCTCTCCGGCGCGTTCACTGGCGAAGTTTCTGCCAACATGTTGAAGGATGTTGGTGCACAATACATCATCATCGGTCACTCAGAGCGTCGTACTTATCACAAAGAAACAGATGCGCAGATCGCTGAGAAATTTGCCGTGCTCAAAGCAGCGGGTTTGATCCCAGTGCTGTGTATCGGTGAAACCGAAGCCGAGAACGAAGCGGGTAAAACCGAAGAAGTGTGTGCTCGCCAAATCGATGCGGTGTTAAAAACCCAAGGTGCAGAAGCGTTTAAAGGCACTGTTATCGCTTATGAACCTGTGTGGGCGATCGGCACCGGCAAATCTGCAACGCCTGCGCAAGCTCAGGCAGTACATAAATTTATCCGTGACCACATCGCCAAGCAAGATGCGGCGGTGGCTGCTGAAGTGATCATTCAGTACGGCGGTTCGGTCAATGATAAAAATGCCGCAGAGTTATTTGGTCAACCAGACATCGACGGCGCGCTGGTGGGTGGTGCATCACTGAAAGCAGACGCTTTCGCCGTGATCGTTAAAGCCGCTGCCGCAGCGAAAAAAGCCTGATTTCCTTCAGTCTGAATAACCCCGGTTTGCCGGGGTTATTGCGGAAACCCACCCTCAGCGTTTGCTGATTTCATCAAATATGCCACCTGTGGCAAAGTGTACTTTCTGCGCCTCTGCCCAACCGCCAAACGTGTCATCTATGGTGAACAATTTCAGCGTCGGAAACTGCTGCGTGAATTTTTCAGCTACCTCAGTATTTCGCGGGCGATAGTAATTTTTTGCCGCAATGGTCTGCCCTTGCGTTGAATAGAGGTAGGTCAGGTAAGCCGTGGCCAAATCACGCGAGCCACGTTTATCCACCACCCGATCCACCACCGATACCGTAGGCTCTGCCAGAATCGATTCGCTGGGGGTAATCACTTCAAACTTGTCTTTACCCAACTGTTTGGCTGCCATCAGGGCTTCATTTTCCCAAGCGATCAGCACATCACCCATATTGCGCTCAACAAAGGTATTGGTGGCTCCACGGGCGCCGGCATCCAAGACTTCCACATTGCGGTACAGTTGTTTCACGAACTCCTGCGCCTTGGCGGTATCCCCGTGATTATGGTGCAGGGCATAGCCCCAAGCCGCCAGATAATTCCAACGAGCACCCCCGGAGGTTTTAGGGTTCGGGGTAATAATCGCCACCCCAGGCTTAACCAGATCCCCCCAATCCTGGATCTGTTTTGGGTTGCCCTTACGGACCAGGAAGACAATGGTCGAAGTATAGGGGGCCGAGTTATCTGGCAGCCGTTTGATCCACGCCTTATCAATATGACCGCGTTCAGCAATGGCATCCACATCATAAGCCAACGCCAGGGTGACCACATCCGCGTCAATACCATTGATCACCGAGGTAGCCTGCTTGCCTGACCCCCCGTGTGATTGGCGTACCTTGACTTTGTCTCCTGTTTTCTGCTGCCAATATTGAGCAAATGCAGCGTTATATTCCTGATAGAACTCACGTGTTGGATCATATGAAATATTCAGTAGTTGAATATCTTTAGCCATGGCACCCGATGCCAATAGCAATATAATCAGCCCCCACTTATGCATTGCTCATTTCTCCGCAAGAAAATGACTCACCTCAGCAGGTAAACCGTCATGCCAAATCATGGGATAAATCGGTTCCTACTACCTGATTCAATCTGGATATACCTTCTTCGCCATTCAAGCGGTAACTTGAATTGCCCTGGGTATAGAGCCTGCCAGAAAACATTCTTACCATTAAAGAATAAAAAACGTCCTACTAGACCATTCTGGAATATATCAATCAGGAAGGGGGTCTGCTGCCGGAGATGGGGCGGTATATACCCGTCGCCATTCAAACTGCAGGGTTGTTGGCTGCTCTCACTCACCCTAGTCACATAGTTGGCTATGCTCCTAGGGATTCATTCGATTGCCGCCTACCTGCAACTTGAGTGAACTTGGGTATATATTCGTCATGCCTGAAGTAACTTGAAAAGAAAAAAGCCCCAAACTGGGGCTTTTTGACAGCAATTCGCTTGAGGAGGGATCAATAAAGTTTCTTTGCCGTTTCCAGCCAATCGCCTTTGAATGGACGTTTCATGTTTTCGATCGCATCCACGATATCATGGTGTACCATTTTCTCATTCTGGATACCGACACAGCGACCACCATAGCCTTGTACCAGTAAATCGATGGCATACGCCCCCATGCGGGAAGCCAGGATACGGTCATAAGCGACCGGTGAACCACCTCGTTGAATATGGCCCAGCACCGTGGCTCGGGTTTCACGCTGGGTTTTCTCCTCGATATGACGCGCCAGCTCATCAATATCACAGACGTGTTCAGTGATCGCCACAATGGCGTGTTTCTTACCTTTGTCGATACCGGCTTGAATTTCATCAACCAAATCATCACGGTTGAATTCGGTTTCTGGCAACACGATAAACTCACAGCCGCCCGCAATCGCTGCAGCCAGGGTCAGATCGCCACAGTAACGACCCATCACTTCCACAATGGAAATACGCTGGTGGGATGAAGAGGTATCCCGCAGGCGGTCAATCGCTTCTACCACGGTTTCCAATGCGGTGAAGTAACCAATGGTGTAGTCAGTCCCAGCCACGTCATTATCGATAGTTCCTGGCAGGCCAATACAAGGGAACCCCTCTTCTGTCAGGCGTTTTGCCCCCATATAGGAACCGTCACCACCAATAACCACCAAGGCATCAATACCGTGCTTTCTCAGGTTTTCGATCGCCTTGGCACGTACGTTTTCATCTCTGAATTCCGGGAAACGTGCAGAACCTAGAAAAGTACCGCCACGGTTAATCATGTCGGACACGCTAAAGCGGTCTAGTTGTTCCATACGGTCTTCGTACAAACCAAGGTAGCCATCGTAAATACCGAATACTTCCAGACCTTCTGACAACGCAGCACGCACCACGCCACGGATGGCCGCATTCATACCTGGGGCATCGCCACCACTTGTCAGTACACCGATTTTTTTGATCATGACTACCTCTGAACTGATTAATGCAATTTTTTAAGGATTCTGTCTTCGCCAGCTACCCTGGTACTCGTCACTGACGAAAAAACCCGGTTTACGGCTTTTATTGCTCGATTTTATAGCAAAAACACCTAGCTGAATTGATTCAGGTCACACAATATCAAGGTAAGAGTCTTATGTGATAGCCTGGGATAGATCAATATTACGCAATTCACAACAGCTTGACTAATAGATAAAGCTAATAGCCCAGTAGAGCATTAGGTAAGACTCAGATAGCTTGATTATAGTTCCCACTTGCCTTGTTGGCCTGGTGGTACGACAGACCAAGGATCCATGTGGATAATCACATCCGCCCCCGGGAAACGCTGCAATAGCGCCTGCTCAATCTCTTCGACAATGTTGTGTGCCTGTACCAACGGCAAGTCATCGTCCATTTCCAGATGTAATTGAATAAAGCGTGTGGGTCCAGATTGCCGAGTCCGCAGGTCGTGCGCACCCGTGACGCCAGGGCGGGAAGAGACTACATCAATAATTGCCTGGTGCTCATCCTCTGGCAAGGCGCGGTCCAGCAACGATTGCACTGCCTCATAGGCCATACGTAGCGCGCTATAAAGAATATAAACCCCAATGCCTAGAGCAAACAGAGCATCTGCCCGGTGGAACCCGTACCAACTGAGCCCCAGAGCCACCAGAATGGCACTGTTCATCAAAACATCTGACTGATAGTGCAACATATCGGCACGTATCGCCTGGCTACGGGTTTTTCTCACCACCCAACGTTGATAAGACACCAGAACCAGGGTGCTCACCAGGGCAATTACCGTAACAATCACACCGATGCCCGGAGAATTAAGCGGTTGTGGGGCATACAGATGCTGAAAACCGGTAAGAAACAGAAACAGGGCAGAACCAGAGATGAACATGCTTTGCGCCAGCGCCGCCAGCGACTCCGCTTTACCATGACCGAAAGCATGTTTGGCATCCGCCGGTTGCAGGGAATAACGCACCACCAGTAGGTTGGTCACTGAAGCGGCGATGTCAACCAATGAGTCTACCAAGGCCGCCAGCAAGCTCACCGAGCCAGTGAGATACCAGGCCAATATTTTTATTAACAGCAAAACAGATGCAACCGTGGTAGCAGCTAAAGCAGCAGACTGCACCAGACGCGCATATTGCTTTTCCATAAAAAATCCCGAAAAAATTTGATGCGCTCAGTATAACGAAAGTTCAGGCAAAAAGGGGCCTGTCGTTCAGACGAGTTCGGTGACTTTGTTATTGGTTCAGCGCTCAAGGCGGGTCACCATAAGGCCCCGTTTGATTTTGATGACGCCTCTTTCTTCAGTGGTGTTCAGTATTTACTGGTCGTGCTGCCACCCTTGTGAGCCGATGACGGTACCCCTGCCAGCGAAGTAACCAGCCTCAGCAATGTTTCTAAGGTTAAGTGGGGATGAAGTGACGGACGTTGTGGTTGATTACTAATGGATAAAAAATAGGCATTTAGTACCTTATTGCGTGATTGGGGAGGAAAACGGATTGACAAGTGACCAGTGATTTACAACAATGTTTAGGAATTTTCTTAGAAGATTTCCCTGGTGTTGGCCAATTTGGCATCTGATCCTTTAATCGGGATCAGTTTTTTTTTGGGTATTTTTAATGTCTCGTTCTTTTCGCCAGCAGGCTTAGTTAGCATCGCCACCCTATTTCAGGGGCTTCCTCCATACAGTAACGCGACTCTCTACTTCTCCTGTTCGCTCTGGGTGTTGGTGAGTGGCAATAAAATGGGCCCATTACTGAGCCCAAGATTAATCATATCGTCAAACTGTTGAATGCAAATAGTCAGTCAAGCTGCAATGGTCTATTCATCAGCTTATATCGGTATAAAAGCACGGTGACAACATAGTAAAACAGACTGGCTGCAACTAACGCGTTGATGGCAGGAACCCCCACAGTAATGACAAACCCGATAGTAGCCCCGAATACACATCCGAGGATACCGGGCCAGACGATATTAGGGGTATTCTTCTGATCAGGTAGCGTTTCTGTAATGCGAGAATTGTCCAACACTTGTTTATAGGTTCGTACAAAATAGAATTCAACCAGCATAATGCCGACAATTGGGGGGAATAGAATGCCCAACAGTTCCAGGAAGTCAATGAACCGATCCAGAATACCCATAATGGACAAGGTTGTTCCAACCGCGCCAATACACAATGTGGTGATGGCATAGTGAAGTTTAATGCCAAACAGGCATTCAACCGCATTTACCAACCCCAAGGAAGATGAGTAAAGGTTAAGGTCATTAACACGCAGGGTTGAGAAAATTACAATTAATAAACCTACTCCGCCTGCCGCCGTGGACATAATAGTTACCACATCCGCAGAATTAATGCTGCGCGCCAGGGTAATCGCCAACCCATTAACAATAAACTCACCCACAATGATGGTGATAAGCGATACACCCATCACTTGCTTTTTACTGCTGAGATAACGTGTGATATCCGGCGTTATCAGGGCTGCCAATATGTATGAACCAATGATAATGGTGATGGCGGAGCTGATGCTAATCACTTCACCGCTTGGCTGGGCTTGTATCAATGCCGGAATATCATGCCCTGAAAGAGTGATAAATGAGAGATAACAAATGGCGGCGAGAAACAGTGGGATGGCAAATTTCGCTATCCACCGCAGGGCTTTAAATCCAATAGAAACCAACAGAGTTAATAAGATACCGGCGATGGCCGCCGAAACTTTAAAACCAAGATGCCCACCCAAGGCAAAATCCAGCGACTTGCCAAATATCGCGGTTTGAATGCCAAACCAACCCATTAAACTGATGGCGATAACGAGACCTATTAGTGCAGAGCCAATACGACCAAAGCCATACCATCTTGCCAACAAACTACAGGACATGCCCTCTTGCATACCGGCAACGCCCATACCATAGGTCAGAACACCGCAGATGATACTGGCAATCAAAATCGCGGTATAGGCATCAAAAATCGACATGCCATGCCCTAACGCTGCCCCTAACATAAACTGATCCAGTGCCGTGAGCATACCAGCATGGACAAGAGCAACACCAATGAAAGGTAACCGTCCATTACGAGGGACGCGTTTTAATGCAAATTCATCTATTTCTTTAGACACTCTTTTATCCTTAAATAAAATTAACGCCTCTCACAATAAAGTCTTCTGGTATATAGCAGTCCAGGCCAATAACCAAAGCATACTCAATAAACTGATGCAGACTGGATACTTCTGCTTTTTGATATATTGAATAAATATGCCGCTCAATGGTTCTGGGGGCTATATCCAAAGCTTTGGATATTTCTTTGGCTGAATGTCGCTGTATCAAGAAAAATATGACTTTCAGCTCTGTTGGTGTAAAGGTATCAGTAGGGGCTAATGAACTAACGAACCGGGCTTTTTCATTTTTGAAATAGTTCATCGGAGTTAGCAATTGGAAAGGGCGTGAAGACCAGATAGTCCCTACCACAGTATCACCACGGAAAATAGGATACTTATCACCGATAAAGACGGAAAGATGAGAGTTACCATACCACTGACTGGTTTCTATAACCGGGACATTAGCTTTTCTCCGGATAACGCTCCCATCTTGAGCCACGTATTCCTCAGCCAATTCACTCCAGTCAGCGGGTGCTTCTTGGTCAACTCTTCCTACAATGTCATAGTTTTTGGGGAGGCTTAACATCCTTAAACCAGCGGCATTGACATAAACATTAACGGACTCAAGATCCCTGATACCCCAGGGGACATCAGTCATTGCGAGATAAGGTATGAGTTCTTCCAACGAGTTTTTAATATAATAAGACATCGGCTACCATCCATTGGTTTAGTGTGGTTTTTCAGCATACATTAACATATCTGAAGCATCAAGGGAAACTGGAGTCTAATGAGTACGTAATAAGTACGTATATACAAGCCGGGTTTATAAAGTAGACTCAAAATAGGCTAACACTAGGGAAATCGATAAATATAAATAATGCGGGAGTAATATTGTTAAATATTAACTCTTGTTTGGCTAAGAAAATAGAATGGCCTTATTATACCCGGTGAGTATAGAGCTCGCTGGGTTTTTTTATATTTATACTTGTGGTACTTCGCGGTTGGCAATATTTATTAAATTGCTTTCATCACTGAAACGTTTAATAACCCTACTTTTTGCTATACCATCCAGCTATTTTCCGGGAGGTGTACAGTACTCGAAGAACCCGAACAACACTCCCTTCAACGACATATATGATAATAAACGGGAAGCGTGGAACCACCAGTTTGCGCTGTTTCTCGGTATTTCCTGCTTTTACCCCTGCCAACGGATTATCCTGAAGGATATTCGCCATGCCGACGAACTTGTCATCTGTGGCGCTGGCTATTGATAGACCCGCTTCTTGGTACAGGTAACGGAAGATAGTCTCGCGGTCTGCCTGTGCCTGTTTTTCCCACTGAACAACTGATGTCACAGTTTGCCCCGCGCTGCCTGCATTTTCAGCTCATTCATGTGGCTATTCATTTCGTCGTTGCTGATAAAATCGCCTTCACCGCCATCATAGCGGCTGAACGCTTCTATTATTTGCTGCTCCAACCAGCCATCATGTTCACTGTTTTGATAACGACGCTCCTCCTCGGCCAGTTCTTCTACTCGCTGGCGCATCACCTCTGTCAGAGTCGTTCTCTGTCTTTCCGCTGCTTGCATCGCCAAGCGTTTGGTCTCTTCATCGATTCTGAAGTGGACTGTACTCATTATCATCTCACCGTGTGGTGTCATTCGTGTTGTCATTATGCGAGTTATTTTTGGGGCTGTCACTCTCTTAACGGCGATATCGTCGCCGATGGCTTCGATGTGGCAATGACTAAATCTTTATGAAAACGGTAAGTCCATTCCCTGGCAGGAAGCACGGTCAGGCAAAGGTGTCGCAGTATTAGGGGCAGCCATTTAAGGATTCCATCGCTGGCCCCTACAAACAACTCGAATTATTTTGTATATATCAAATTATGCCGATCACGGTATTTAAGACAATAACCCCGATAAGGCCATACAATGCCAGTAATGTTGCCTGTACACACCAGACTTTCACGGTTTGGATTATCGAAAGATTAAAGTATTCTTTAATAAACCAAAAGGCGACATCATTAGGTGGGCCTCCAAATACAGATGCGGTACATATTGCCAATACCATCAGTTCAGCATTAGCACCGGTAGAGTTTAATATGGGTAATATAATGGCTGATGCGGTGAGCACGGTCACGGTTGCGGAGCCAACACATAATCTGATGCTACAGGTTATCAGCCAGGCAAGGAGGAGGGGAGATATATCCCATGTTCTGGTGATATCGGCAATATAATCCGCCATACCGCTATCCAGTATGACTTGTTTGAATGCCCCACCTCCGCCGAATACAAAAAGCAAGGCCCCCATGCTGATGATGGAAGACTCGACACTTTTCATTAAATCTTGCATCTTTCTTCGCCCACCACGTAGACCAAAAACGTATAAGGCAATAAAAACAGAGATTAACAAGGCAATGTCTGGGTTACCGATAAATGTTAAGATTATTTTAATGCTGGAGTCGTTCGCCAACATAAATTCACAAATAACACTAATTAAAATAAGGGCGACAGGGAAAAAGGCCGTAAGCAGACTGAGTGATAAGCTGGGAAGATCTTCATCATTAAAGCTTTTTTTGGCAATAAGATTTTCGGGGATATCGATATCCCATTTTGAGTAAAGTTTTGGCATGGATAACCCGAATATTAACGCACCGGGTATGGATATTATTAACCCATATATCAATATAATACCAATATTAGCCTGATTGAGCACGGAGGCAACTGCAACCGGCCCGGGATGTGGGGGAAGGAAACAATGTGTCAATGTAATTGCCATTAAAAATGGCAGCCCGACCTTCAGTAACTTGACTCGCGCTTCTATAGCGATGGTGTAAACAATGGGAATAATCAAAACGAAGCTCACTTCCCAGAATAAAATGACACCAAGAATAAATGAAGCAAGGCAAATTGCCCAAGTGACATATTTTTGACCAAATACTCTGAGCAGATTGGAGGCTATACTTTGGGCTCCTCCTCCTTCAGCGATGAGCGTGCCAAATATAGCGCCGAGAACAACAATGATGCCGATATGTCCAAAGGTGCTCCCAAGGCCATGCTCTATTGATTTAACAATGCTTAACGGCTCCATGCCTTGCATAAGCCCAACAAAGATAGCTGCGAGCATTAAAGCAAGAAAACCATTCAGCTTAAATGCAATAATTAAAGTGAACAGTAATATTACACCGGAAAGCAATATAACCAGAGGCATGGCGGACTCCTTTTTATTGGTTCGCTTTAAATATTTATAACTAGCTGCTCAATAGTTTACTATTGATGGTGTTTAAATTTCACACAATCTATAAAATGAAAAATGATTTTAATTAATAAACATAACCTATAAATTTATAGTGAATCTGTGTTACTGAAGAAATAGTGGTTCTATTGAGCTTTATTGCTTAATGATTGCTATTTATCGAGATTGACCGATAATTTCTTTGTTGACTACATTGTAGGCATCCCCACCGTTTAAAAAAGAAATTGCCGTTTCTGCCGCCATTCTTTTTAAGGCCTCGAAGGACTCTAATGACCTATATCCTATATGTGGGGTCACAATCACATTTGGCCTACCTATAAGTTCTTGGCACAGGCCTTTAGGTGGTTCCTCTTCTAAGACATCAAAGCCAATAGCTTTTATTTTACCTGAATCTAACGCTCGAATGATGGCATGAGTATCTACCAAAGCCCCACGTGCTGTATTAATAATAAAAAGGCCATCTTTAGCTTTGGCCAGAGTTTCATCATTGATGATATGATGGGTTTCTTCATTCAATGGTGCCATAACAACAAGAATATCGGAGTGCTGAAGCAGAAAATCTAAGCTAACACTCTCAACCCCTGCTGAAGTAAAAAAATGAGAGGGAAGGTGAGGATCGAAAGCAATTTGCGAATATCCCAATGGCGTTAAAAAACAAGATAATTTACGAGCGATACGCCCGAAACCAAGGAGACCAACAGTTCGCTGACTGACTCGCCGCATTGCATAACCTGTGTCCTCATTCCACTCTCCGCTGTGTACGCTATTATTGTACAGAACTATTTTCCGCTCCAGTGCAAGAAGTAAACTGAGCGCATGGATTGCAACTTCTTCCACGCCATAGTCCGGCACGTTGCAGGCAAGGACTCTATTTTTAGTAAATGCTGGTAAGTCGAGATTATCAACACCAATACCACTTCGAACCACCATGCGTAAATTCGGTAAATTCTTGAGTAAATCATCATCCATAGGGAGATAAATACAGATTGCCGCATCGGCATTCTGTGCTGTTTGAATTGCATCTTCAGGGGTGACACAGTCAAGAACATCGAAGGCTATTCCATTGCTGGAACAGAGTTCTTTAATTTTATCAAATTCCCCTTCAGGATAATGGTGCCCATCCAGTACAACTAATTTTTTCATCGTAACGCTCCAGGGTTTCTGTTGTTTATTTTATATTTGTCATATTTAAAGTTGCATGTTCACGGGTTGTGCTTTCTCTCTGGGAAGGTGAGAGTGTCGCTAGAAAACGAGCTATGTGCTTGGCGAAGTTTACGACTTTGCCTTTTACAGATTGTTTGAGCGTTTAACCGGGTAACCTACAGTTCTTTGGCACTGTTCACCCAAGCCATCTATTCCCAGGCGCATCGTTTGATTGGGTTGCAGGTAGATTGGATAGGGTTTTTGCCCCATCCCCACTCCTGGAGGTGTGCCTGTGGAAATCACATCCCCGGGTTGCAGGCTCATAAAACGGCTCAGGTAGCTGATGATGTACGGGATCGAGAAGATCATGGTGTTGGTATTTCCATTCTGATAGCGTTTACCATCCACCTCCAGCCATAAGTTGAGGCTATGCGGGTCAGGAATTTCATCAGTAGTGACCAGCCAAGGGCCGATGGGGCCAAAGGTATCGCAGCCTTTGCCTTTGTCCCAGGTGCCGCCGCGTTCAAGCTGAAACTCGCGCTCAGATACATCATTAATTACGCAATAACCGGCGACATGCTGCATGGCATCCTGTTCGCTGATATAGCTTCCCCCTAGGCCAATCACCACGCCCAGTTCCACTTCCCAGTCTGTTTTGATTGAGTCTCTGGGGATCAGTACATCGTCGTTTGGCCCAACCACGGCACTGGTCCATTTATTGAAAACGACGGGTTCTGTTGGGATCGCTGCACCGGTTTCCTCTGCGTGGTCGGCATAGTTCAGTCCAATACAGATGAATTTGCCAATGTTACCGACACAAGCACCCAGACGCGGCTTTCCTTCGACCAACGGTAGGGTGGCAAGATCAAGTTGCTGCAAACGAGTGAGGTTTTCCGGCAACAGGGCCAATCCGGCCACATCGGTAATATGCTGCGAAAGGTCGCGAATATTGCCGTTATTATCATAAACACCTGGGCATTCCCGCCCTGCCGCACCATAACGTAAAAGTTTCATTATTCTCTTTCCTTAAGCCTTAGTTGCTCCAACCGCCATCAATAATCTGTACGGTGCCAGTAGTATAGGAACTGGCGTCTGACGCAAGATACAACGCCAACTTGGCGATCTCTTCGGCTTTGCCAATGCGGCCCAGCGGCTGGCGCTCGACAAATGACTGATAAACCGTTTCGATGCTACTGCCTTGTTCACGAGCTTGTTCAGCAATGCGCTGATGCAAAGAAGGTGATTCCACGGTGCCTGGGCAAATGGCATTGCAGCGGATCCCTTGGGAAACATAATCCGCCGCTACTGAGCGCGTTAGGCCAATGACTGCGGCTTTGGAAGCGCTGTAGGCAAAGCGGTTAGGCACCCCCTTCACGCTGGAAGCGACAGAAGACATATTGATAATCGACCCCTGTTGGCGCTCCAACATAGCGGGCAAGAAAGCGCGGATCATGCGAAACATCGCGGTTACGTTAAGATCGAGTGCAAATTGCCATTGTTGTTCACTGCAGTTGAGGATAGAACCGCTGTGTACCACTCCGGCACAGTTGAACAATACATCCAACGTGCCCACCGTTTCTGCCACTGCGGCAATCGCTCTGGTATCGGTAACATCCAGCGTTAGTGGTGTAATGCCATCCAAGCCTTGTAGTTGTTCGGTATGGATATCGCTGGCAAGGACGTTAGCACCCGCTGCTGCAAAAAGTTTGGCGCTGCTTAGACCAATTCCTTGTCCTGCTGCTGTGATCAGAACCCGTTTTCCAGATAAATTCATGCTGCCTCCTGTAGCACTGCGGCCTGATGGTCAGGCCATTGAGGGGATTAAAGCTCAGTTTTTCAACATCAAGAAGAACCTCTTACTTATTGTTATTTGTTATAAAAAGAAACTTAATATTTCAAAATGTTACCAATGTGTAACTTTTGAATAACAATTACTCAAGTGGGCTGTGCCATATCTGTGCGCAAAGTCGCGAATTTCGGCGCCAATATGGATAGAACTGTGAGGTCGCTTGCCATGCGTTGTGCGTAGTGAGCCAAGGCCGCCATGATTTTGTGGGCGGATTGGGTGCGGATTGTGGGCAGGATAACGATGAGTTGGTGATGATTGAGAAGAAGAGCCTGATTGCGCGCCTGCTGCCGTGGGCTTCCCACACCCACCGACTCACAGATAACCAGCTAGCTTTGCGGACTTTCCGGTGACCCAGGGAACAACAGACTGATATCTCTGGCTCCGTGCAACACCCTTTCTATTCTGACTTAAACATCATGAACGCTATACACAATAAGGTAACGTCCATAAGTGCAGCTTCTTATCCTCTGGCCCAGTTCTTGCCTCTCGCGGTAAACGTCGGGTGATTCACTTATCAGTAGGCATTGCTGATATAACTCATCAGTAAAGCTCACCGCCCTTAACGGATTATCTTGGGCGATATAGTCGCCGATGGTCTCGATATCATGCTCCGCCAGTGGCGATAGGCTCAGCTTCATTTGCTCTGATTACCCTCTGCCATACTGCGGTATTTACGTGTCAGCCGGTTAAACACGGGTTCAGCTTCTTTGCTTTCACCGCTGTTTATACCTGCACTGACCGCTTTTTGTAGTGATTCCAGTTTCATCTGTTGTTCCCGTTCCTCCAGTGCACGAAGTCCGGCACGGATAACTTCACTGGTATTGTTGTAGCGTCCACTTGCTATCTGTTCCCGGATGAACGCCTCGAAGTAGGGGCTTAGCGCCACGCTGGTTGGCATAGTATTTTCTCCATCAGATTACTATCAATTATTAACTATTAGTATTTCAGAGTTACTCATTTTCATCAACCTGCTCTGCGGGGTGAGTGGAGGCATGAACTGCCTGTAACACCCGGATGCTCACTTGCGTATAGATTTGTGTAGACTCGAGACTGGCATGACCGAGCATGGCTTGTATCCAGCGGATATAGGCGCCGTTCTCCAGCATCTGGGTTGCCATGGCATGGCGGAACAGGTGGCAACTGCCCCAGCGGTTGACACCGGAAGCCACGATATCGCTTTTGGTGACAGCCGTAACGCCATTGGGTGTTAACCCTGCCAAGCCATCCAGTGCCACGAACAGCGCCTCAACCTCGGGATTAACCACCAGTTGCGGCCGCACCTGTTGCTGATAGTGTTGTACCCATTTCAACGCCCGGTCACCGATGGGGATAACCCGGTCTTTTTTCCCTTTACCCTGGCGGATAGTCACTGTTTTACGGCTGGTATCAACCGTGTACTGGTCAAGCCCGGCCACTTCCATGCGCAGCATCCCGGTTGACCACAACAGCTCTAACAACGCCAGGTCACGCAACCCCTGCAAGGTGCTGATATCCGGCAGCGCCAACACCTGCTCCACCTCCTTCACACTCAGGATACGGCGCGGCAAGCGTTTTTCCTGTTTTGGCAGCACCAAACCCGAAGCCGGGTCTAATGTTTCACAACAAGCGGTACAGACTTGGGAAGCGGGTCGGCGGCGGATACAGATATCTATACTGCCTGCTGTAGCTAAACTGCTTTCGGTTTCTCTGGAAGGTTTATTGGGTGAAGAGACAGAACGCACCCCACGCAAGCGCGGCCCGGCATCACGGCTGGAACAACAGATTGAGATTATCAGCCAGTTACCGAAGGGTAGGCAGAAGATAGTGGCTGAGATGCTAGATGCGGTTATTGCACAGGCGCAACAGCAGGAGACTGGCAGCTAACAAGAAGATTTTTAGCGCGGGTTGAAGGTGGTGGAACACCGACAACCCGCTAACCACAAGCAACTAACAGGAGTAGTTACCATGGCTGAGCAACATCATAAGTCAGAACCCGCTACACCCCAAGCCCGTAAGAGTATTGTCGGCTACCGCCCCAACGGGGGCAGGCCGAACCCATTACCGCAACTGACCATCAAGGGCCGCTGGCTGGAAGCGCTGGGGTTTAACAAGGGCCAACCCGTGAGCATTATTGCGGAACAGGGCCAACTGATTATCCGCACCGCAACCACCACGGAGGGGAACGCATGAACATCACTTTTAGCCCTGAACCGATCCCAGAGTTAACATTGTCCGGCAAGCCACTGGCCGCACTCGGTTTTACCACCGGCACCCCGTTGCAACTGACCTTGAGGAACCGCACGTTGTGGGTCACCACCGTCACCGATGAGGCCACTTGGGAACAACTGTGCTCTGTCAGCCAGCAACGGCAAGATTTGGGGGCGGATTGGGTGCGGGATAACGGCGAGTTGGTGATCGCTGGCGACTGGCTGACCGAGAGCGGCATAACCAGCGCTGAACAACTGGAGATCACCGCTGCACCGGGGATGATCCGGGTGCAGCGGCGGGAAGAGGAAGGTTTTAGGGCTTAGATGTTGGAACCCCGGCCAGTTGGCCGGGGAATAAGCCTAAGATTACTGCCCAAAATTTTTCCATGCTAACGCATGCTTTTTTGACTCAACATGCAGATAACTTTCAATTTCTTGCCAAACTGACTCATTTTCATCAGATGCTGTAATTAACGATTCAACAAGTCCAGTTGCAACAGCAGTTGCTAACTCATCATTATCAGACCGCATCCCTGTTTCGATGTGCTGAAACAAGGTTGATTTCTCCAACTGACTTAATGAACCCAACTGGTTTACCAGTGCTTTACCCACTAGTGAAAACAGCAAGATCGTCGGTGGAGGCTCTGGCAACCAATATTCGATACATCTGTTTACTTCATTTTTTATATACTCTGATGTTTGAGCAAAAACAGTCAGATAATCATCAATATATTTATCCATTATTACTTACCCTTAAGAGCATTTTGCATGTCTTTCAGAACGTTTTCTGCCGCAGCTTTATCACTTGAAGAAGCTTGAGGATTCTTATTTAGCCAATCCTGCAATGCCTTGGAATATGTTTGGGCCTTTTCAACGTGCCCTCTACCACCAACTTTTTCTCCAGTAGCTAATTCGTAGCGCACAGCATCCGCTGTACTTCCACTGCCAACTTTGGCATTCGGTCGGTATAAGTCATCAATTATGTTCTTAAGATTCTCATCTTTAACATTTGGCTTTTCCATCGATGCACGTAATGAGTCCACATATTCTTCATGCTGCCCCCTACTTTTAGGGTCTGATGAAGAGTTACTATTTCGTCCTGCCTCCTCATCTTCCGGCCCATGCCCACCTGGTGTCCCTGACCCCGTACCGCCCAGATCTTTCTTCTGCTCATCTGTCAGATCTTTACCGATATTCGGATTCTGACTAGCGTTCGAGTCTGATTGATTTTGCGCTGCAACTATCGCCATCAGCACACAGACGTTATTTGCCAGGCAAACAGCGTCTAACCCTTCTTTCACTTTCTTCGTCAGCGCCAAGGCAGCTTGTTCATTAGCGCCACCTTTACCGGCTTCGGCCATCGCTGCCGAGTTCAGTGTTTCCTGGGCCAGCATCTGCGATAACATGCCAGCACCAGCCATATTATTGCTGAGTTCGTTCTTGCCTGCCTGGGCTCCAGTCATCGCGCCTGAGGTATCACCACTGGCCAACCCGCCAACCAGACCCGCCGCCAGACTTCCCAGCGCAACCAGTGTTTGCTTCTGCTCTTCGCTCAGTTGGCTAACAGGAATATCGCCGTACAGTGATTTCTTGAGGCTTTCCCCAATCAATACCGTCGTAGCCGCACCCGCTGCCCCTGCCAGACCATTGTTACCACTGGCTTGTGCAACCACCGCCCCTAATACCGCATGTGCTATAGTTCGGCTGGCTTCGTCGGGCGCATATTGCTTGATAACCTCGGCCAGATACGGTGCCGCTGCCCCTGTCAGAGCTTGAGCCAGATTCCCCCCAGCCAGCCCTTGCACTGCTGCTGTCGCCGCCTGAATACCTTGTTGGATAGCACTCCCGGTGCCCCATTGGGCTTCAGTGGTTTTATAGGCAGACGTATTGGTCAGTAATTTGTTGTATGCCGCCAACTCTTCCGGTGTCGCATCCTTACCCGGTGCCTTGATGCCTTTTTGTTCCAGTTCGGCTTTACCGGCGCTGTTGGCCAGGATTTGACCTTGGGTTCGGGCGATATCCGCCGCCTGTCCACCAATTTCCCCAATAAGCTGGGCTTCCCTTAACCGGTTCTGCTCTTTTTCTTTGTCAAATATCGGATCCAGCCCCGGATTGGCGTTGGCGATATCCCGACTGAGATCGTCGACATTCTGCGTCTGGTTGTCTTTATCACGGATGGTGATAGTACCGTCACTGATTGCCGACTGCGTGGTTGAACTGGCGCTGCCGCTGCCATTGACCCCGGTCAACAATCCGTTGGCCATATTCCCAGCGAACTGTGAGCCGATGGGGCCGCCAGAGCTGATACCCACACTCTGGTGCTCAACCTCGTACTCGGCTTTGTTCTCGATATTCCCAAAGCCCAGCGTGCCGGTATCCAGCAAGTTCTTGTCAGCATTGGCGGTTGAGCTGATAACGGCGCCGTTCAACTGGGTATGTTCACCCACCGTAATATCAAAGCCACCGTTACCCGCATAAATCCCCGTCTGCTCCTGCACCGCATCGTAGTTACTGTGCACCTTGTCACGGCTCATACTCAGGTTGGCGGAGCCGCCACCGCCAATCACCGCAACACTGACCCCACCACTGACACTGGTCTGCTTTGCATCGTAGCGGTCACTGTCCTGCTGGCTTTGCAGTGTCAGGTTACGCTCCGCATCTACCTTCACCGTTTCACCGCTGGCCTGTGCGCCCACCAGGGCCGTATCGCGGCCACTGTGCAATGAGAGCGTGCCGCCACTGTCCACCAGAGTTTCACTCCAGTAGGTGCCGTCACCGTGCTCGCTACCCTGGCTCTTGTTGGCGTTGGCGAAGACGCTTAGACCGCCCCCTGAACCGCCAACCCCCAGGCTGACACCGATGTTGCCACCGCTACTGCTGTTTTTGCCGTCCGTTTTTTGCGTATTGGCAGCCCCAAGCAGCAGTAAATCACGCTGCGCATCCAGTGTGGTATCACCACCGGCTTTCAGTTGGCTGCCGACCACCACAATATCACCACTGCCAGCACCGTTGCCTTTACCGGTGGCGGTGATGGAAAGGTTATTACCCGCCGTAAGAACTGAACCGGTGACAGTATCGGCTTGCGTATGGGACTCTGAAGACGATTTTTGGCTTCCCACGGAGATGCTGATCCCCACGGTGTTGCTGGCATCCCCGCCAGCGGCGCTTGCCTGGGCGACAGCTTGCCCTGCTTGTACGCCATACAGGGCCGCTTTGGTATTTTGCAGCGCAGCCAGGCGGTTATCGGTCTCTTTATTGGCCTGCTGGGCGGTGGTGACTGCCGAGTTGATGGCACTCCCGGCTGCACCGGACAGCGCGATAGTCAACCCACTGCTTTTGCTCTCAAAAGATTCATCTCGGCGGTAGAGGTCGTGCCCTGGGTCAATCTGTACACTATCACCCGTGACCGACAGGTCCTGGTTGGCAAGTACATCCGCCCCACCAATATGTACCTTGCCACCGGCGATGATGTTCACATCACCACCCGTCGAACCGATGGTGCTCACACTCTGGCTCTGGGTGGTGCCCTCTTCGTTGACCTGATGGCGCGACGAGGTGCTGCCAATGGTGAAACCAATCCCCCCACCGCTGTAGAGGCCGCTCTTTTTCTTCTCATCCAACCGGTAGCTGGATTGCTCCTCGGTGGCCGCCACAATCTCAACATTGTTGCCAGCCTGCAGGTTGACCAGGCCGTCGCCCACCACCGTCGAGCCTTTCACGGTCAAATCGTTACCGGCAGACAGGGAAACGTTGTTGCCACTGAGCAGGGAGCCTTTTTCTTGTGTGGCGTAATCTTCCTGCACCGAATGGGTGGTGGTCTTTGACAGGGCGCCTTTCTTGGTTTTGGTTTCTTCGAAGAAGTGATAGTCACTCTCCGTAGCTGTATCAAGATTGATGTCTCGTCCGGCAACCACGCCTATGTCACCTTGCGAGTTAACTTGGGCCGCCTGGCTGTTGATATCCCGCCCAGCAATAATGGTGGTATTACCGCCACTGGCAATTTCGGTGCTCTGCTGGCGAATAGATTCATCCACCTGCTGCCGCCGACCACTGATACTCTCACTGTACTCGCTGGTTTGTTGGGTGGTGAGGTTGACATCACGTACTGCGCTCAGCGTGACGTCGTTATCAGCCACCATCCCTGCCGCCTGCGCGTTCATATCCCGTCCGGCGCTTAGCGTCAGGTCACCACCGCTGGTCAACAACGTACCTGTCGCACTGTTGCTGCGCTGTTCGTCACCGTTGTTTCTCTGCCGGGTGCTCGTTTCCTGCGTTTGCAGGTTGATGTCCCGTCCCGCCTGTACCGTGACATCGCTCTCGCTACCTATCTGACTACCTTTTACATTGACATCCTGCCCAGCTTTGACCGTTAACGCTCCTTCTGCGCGGATTTCACTGCCTTGGCTACCATAAACTTCGCTTTCTGTTACCTTTCGCCCATATTTTTGTTTATCGGCATCGTAGGTGGTGTTTGACAAAATGTTGATATCGTTACCCGCGGATAACGCCATTGTGCCATCGGAGATAACTTTCGCCCCTTGAATATCGATATTGTTCCCGGCGTTCAGGGTTAACGAGTCCCCAGCCCGAATAGTGCCAATATCCCCCACTTCCGTGTGCGACAGGGACAGGCTCTTTGACAGCCATCCCCCCGATGAGCCTTGCGCTTCCCATTGGCGGGTCTGTGTCTGGTTGATGATGCTGCCATCCAGACTTTCCAGTGCCACCCGGTTACCACTGATGGTGGAGCCGATATTGCTGATATCACCGATGGCAGTCAGTTGCAGGGTGCCTGCTGCATTCAGCAAGCCACCATTGAGGTTGTTGATCGCGCCTTGGCTGGTGACACTCAGGCGTTCGCCGCCCTGGATCGTGCTGCCATTGTTGGTCAGGCTGCCCGCTTTCAGATTCACCTGGTTACCGCTGATCACACTGCCATTCAGGACCAGCGTATCCTTGCTCGACAGATACAGTTTAGGGGCCAGCACCGTTTGGCCGTTAATGGTCACGGGCTCCCACCAAACAATGCTCTTGTCCAGTGCCGCCACCTGCTCAGTGGTCAGACTGACACCGAACTGTAAACCCAGTCCGGTTTGTGCCTGTACGGCGTTGTCTATCAGGTATTGCATCTGTTCCAGATCGGAACCGACACCGTTGATATACCGTTGCCCTGTCTGGTGCAGCAGGGCGTTGCTGATATAGCGGGTATCGAAAGCCGCGTCACCCAAGAAGCGATAGTCGTAGTCCGGGTTTAAATTAAGACGATCAAGGAAATAGGCCGAGCCGATAAACTGTGTTTCGTTGGTGTAACGGCTGTCGTTTTCCTGTGGTGCGCGACCGGGTTGTTGGCCGAGTTGCGTATACAGTGCATCAAACAGGCTGTCGTCAAGTTGCCCCAGGCCGTTCAGTTTCGGATTGGTGGTGATCAGATAGGGACTGTTTGGATCCGGGTTCGGCACAAAGCGGCCATTATTGCCGTTAGGTAACGGGTAATCCGCCAGGTCGGCGGCCGTATTGCCCAGGGTACTCAGTGCACTCTGCAGGCTGTCTTTCCAAGCTGGGGTGCCCACGGAAACGCTTTGGTCATTGTCCAGTGCCTGTGCTTGAGTGCCTTCTACGTTGTCCGGTTGTTGCAGGTTATCGAGCGTCGGCTTTGTCAGTGTATGGTTGAGACTACCTGCATTGGCGGTCACCGTGGTGTTGCTGATATCGTTGGTGAAATTGGCGCTCACGGTGCCAGCGGCTTGGATCACTGCACGATAAATGCCGTCGTCCGTGCTATTTTCATAAATCGGAGCATCAGCCAGAAAATAACGTGCATATCTATCCTCGGCGTATTGATCCGACCGAATGACATTTGCATAATTTATTGCATATCCATCCACATGAGTACCAAATTCCAAACCAAGACCAGGGCAGAGGAATATTTCACATTGATAGCGATAGACTTGATAGACAGACTGTTTCCCAGCTACGGTTGACGTATTATTCAGCGTTTCACCCTGCAGTGACATCGCCCTATTTGCCAAGAGTTCGCTGGCATTGTTGTCCAACGTGTTGGCATAAACGTGCATATCTCGACCCGAGGCAATACGGGCTGCGCCGCCACTGGCGCTGACACTAATTTCCGACTCACTCACAAGAAGTTTTTTTTCATCTTGCAGTTTGTTAAAAACCAGCCTGAAGCCAGTCACGTCAAACCCATTGTCTCCTCCGACGCTATGCTCCCATGCCAAGAACCCTAGGTCATTAACATCCATATTAACGAGATACACGTCGATATAAGGCTGGTCGGAAGACAAGTATTCGGTGTAAGTAGAGTTTACCGTGAGGCCATCGCGCTGATTTAATAAATGTACGGTGTTAAGGGTGATATCACCATTTTCGGTTTCAATGGTGCCGGAACTGTTGACGATTTCGCTGTTGGCATTGCCTGCCGTATCGCGCTGCATCCACAGGCTGTCACTGGCCAGAATATCGCCGTACTGGTTGGCGATGCGGTCTGCTAGCAGGTGCATATTGCCGCCGCTGTAGAGCATGCCGCTGTTGAACAGTTGGCTCACGGCACTCAGCAGTAGATCACCTGCGGTGCCGATAAAACCGTGGTTGTTGATGGCGCTGCCACTGAACAGTTGGACCGAGCCACCTGATTGCAGGCTGGCACCTGCGTTTTGTGTGATATCTGCAGCATCAATCCGCACATCACCGTCTCCCCCGCGCAGTGTGCCGGCATTGGTGAACAGCCCACCACTACGGATCGCCAGACTTTGGCCCTGTGTGGTACCGGTTAGCGTGATATTGCCCAGCGTGTTGAGGCTTAATGTGTTCCCGGCCGCTAAGGTACCTTGTTGCGCAAAATCGTTATTGAGTGTCAGGGCAATATTGCCCAGCGCCACCAGTTGCCCGAACTGACTGAGCGCACCGCTTACCAACGTCAGGTCGCCTGCGCTGAACAGCTTGCCACTCTGCAGGTTTTCTACCTGTTGCGCCTGCACCGTCAACTGCCGGGTGGCCAGCAAGGTGCCGGTGTTGTTCAGGCTACCGATGTTCAGTTGCAGGCTCTCGCCCTGTACCGTGCCCTGGTTGTTAAACGTATTGAGCGTTAGCCCACTGTTGCCTGCGGCGATCAACGTACCGGTGTTATCCAGTTGATTGCCGTTAAAGTGGAGATTGCCCGCCTGTAACCAACCGCTGTTATTCAGGCTGGGTGCGTGCAGATCCAAGGTACCGCCCACCACCAGTTTGCCTGCATTGAGCATTGGGCTGGTCAGTACCAGCGTACTGTTCCCCACACTCTGGATAGCGCCCGCGTTATCCAGCCCCGCCGCATTTAACTGCAACACACTTTGGCTACGCAGATCGCCGGTGGCCAGGTTACGGAAAACCCCACTGAGTTGGGCATTGAGCGATGCCTGTGCCAGTACGAGTCCGGCGTTGGTGAGGTCCACCGCGTGCAAGGCCAGGGTTCCGGCCTGGATTCGCCCCGCGTTATCCAGGTGTGCGGCATTCAGGGTGACCGTGCCGTTGCTCAGTATCTGCCCACCTGCCTGTTGGGTGATATCGCCGTTGATCTCGCCCGTGAGCTGATTAACCCCGGTTATCACACCGCTGTTGAACAGTGAAGTTCCTGTCAGCGACAGATTGGCCGCTTGCCAGTGGCCCTGGTTAACCAACGCCAGCCCGTTAAACTCCGCGTCACCCTGGGTGACCATCTGGCTCCCCACCCCACTGGAGAGATTGCCGCTCAGATCCAGTTGGAGATGTTTACTCGCCTGCAGCGTGCCGGTATTGTCCAGTTGCTGCGCCGCCAGGATAATCTGTTCGCCTTGCCACAGCCCGGCATTGCTCACCGCGGCCGCGTTGATCTGCAGTGCCCCCCCACTCAGTAACTGACCGCCGGCGGCGTTGTTCAGATCCTGTTGCAGTTGCAATACCAACCGTTCCACGCCAATCAGATTGCCGCTGTTGGTCAGTTGATTGGTGTTCAACTGGGTGCTGTTGCCTTGTGCCTCCCCCGAGTTGATCAATTGCTGCGTATTGACCGTGAGCTGACCCTCGCCGAGGATTTTTCCGCTATTGGTCAGTGATGCCGCATTCAGCGCAATCGGCCCCTGGCTCAGCAATTGCCCGCCGTTATCGAGATCTTGGCTCACCTGGGCAGTCAGGCTATCGATGCCCAATACGCTGCCGGTATTGTGCCAGGTTTGTGTGCCCACATTCAGGTCAGTAGCCTGTAGTTTGCCGGCGTTGTTCAGTTGCCCGGTGCGCAAGGCCAGGGTTTCCCCGGCCAGTAAACGCCCGTCGAGGCGGTTTATCAGTGTTTGTGCCTCAATATCGGCATGGTCACTGGCCTGTATCAGTCCGCGGTTATCCAGGCTCTGGGTGTTTAATGCCAGCGTATTCGCAGCCAGGGTGCCACTGTTGTTCAGTGAGGGCACACCCAGCATCAATCCTTCGCTGGCGACAAGCGAACCGCGGTTATCCAGGCTGCGGGTTAACGCCAGGTCAAGCTGCGATGCACCGATAAACCCGCTGTTAGTCAAGGTGTCACCGCGCAGGGTAAGCTGTTGGCCTGCTTGCAATGAACCTTGTTGAGCCAGTTGGTTAACTCCCAGCGTTAATCTCTGGTCAGCCTGAATTCGGCCTTGTTGGTTCAAGCTATCACTGCGCCAGTCAATATTGTTGGCAGCAATGTCAGCACGGTTTTCGGCCTGGGTAGCGCTGAACACTAAATCCCCCAGGGTGGTGAACACCCCGGCAAGTTGAGCACTCTCTGTCGCCGTCAGAACCATGGCATCTTTGGCTTGACTCTGTGCACGCTCCCCCGTGGTGATCTGCTTTCCTGTGATGGTCAAAGTACGGTCACTGGACAGCAATCCATTCAGCAGAAATGTATCCCCTTGCAGATTGATATCGCCAGCACTCAGTAACGCCGAGTCCGTTGTGGTCTGCAGGTTACCGATAACCTCGATCCCCTGAACCCCGGTCGTGCGCCCTGCTAGCAGGAACTGGTCGGCACGCACGTTCAGCGGACCTTCGGCATACAGTGAACCGCTCACGTCCAGCCGGTCCTGCACCAGTAGGGTCAGTTCTTGCTGCGAGCCGATCAGGCCACGATTATTAACCGTATCAGCATGCAACTTCAAAGCTCCTGCTGATTGCAGTTGCCCACTGTTGTCGAGTTGCCCCATGTTCAGCGTCTGTTCACCCTGCGCCTGTATCAGCCCGCTGTTATTCAGCGTCTGTGCTGTTATCTGGCTATTGCGGTTGGCGGCCAGTTGGCCTGCGTTATTCAGGCTATCGGCCTGTAACGCCAGATCGCGTCCTGCGGTCAGTTGTCCTTGCCAATCCGCATTGCCGCTGAAGGTGAAATGGATATCCTGTTGTGCGCTGAGTACGCTGCTGGTTGTGCTTTGCAGATGGGTGCCCTGCAGGGTGAAATCCCCGCCGGAGCTGGCTTTACCTGCCAGATTGAGCAGCCCACCCTGTAATGCGACGCCGTTCAACCCGGTCAGTTGGGAACCCGCATCCAGCATCACATCACGCTGGGCTTCGGCAATCACGGTCCCAGCCCCGAGTTGGCTGTTGAGCCATTGTTGCTCACCGGCGTTTACCGCCAATGTCTGGGTGGCAGTCAAGTTGCCTTCTGCATCTGTGCCAGCCAGCAGGGTCGAGTTAGCGGCGCGCAGTTGGCCCGTGGTGTTTAACCGAATGTCTTGAGCCGCGCTGAGCGCAGTGTGATCCAGTGCCAACGCCCCGCCGTTAAGTGTGATCTGCTGACCGGCTTTCACGGCGGTGTTGCTCAGAGCTAACTGGCCCTGGCTGTTCACCGTGATATTTTGCCCAGCCTGGTGGTTACCGCTCAGGGCCACTTCGGTCGCGTTGACAGCGAGATTACCCTGTGCCAGCGAATTATTGAGCGTCAGCTTGCCATTGGCATCCAGGCGGATATCCCCTTCACGGGCATTGAGGTTACCCAGGTTAACGCCGACGCCGGTTTCACTGGAGACCAAGTGGATACGGTTGGCATACATGCCCCCCAATGCACTGGTATCAATGGCGACTTTCGGCACCTCGCCCTGGCCGGCTATCGGGGTGACATTGCCCTGGGCATCCACCCGGTTGGCACCGAGGGTAATATTGGCCTCTTTGGCATGCAGTTGGGCGTTGATTTCGGTAGCGCGGGCAATTAGCGCAAATTTTTCACTCTGGCTGGCATTTAACCCCTGGCCTTGGATGGTGATGGTGCCTTGGGTGACTTCCAAGGCCTGCAATTTGCCATCCGCGCCCAGCACCGGTTTGCCGGTGGTCAAGGTGGCCTCTGGGGTATTGATAAAGCCACAACCATCACAAGTAATACCATAAGGGTTGGCGACCATCACATTGGCCTGTTTACCTGCAACTTCTACGTAGCCTTGCAGTTGCGAACGGTTAGGGGCCACCACTTCGTTAATGATGCCTTGCGCCTCTTTCCCGGCTTGCAGATTAGGGTTGTTCTGGATTAAACCACCCAGTTGGCTTTGATTTAATTGCCCGGTGGCGTTGTTAAGGATCAGTCCCTCTTTCCCGACGTTAAATTCGTTGTATTTATTATGGGAAATGCCCGCCTGATTGGGGGTGGCAATATTGACCACCGGCACGCCATTGGCCGCCTGGTCAAGGTGGGTGTTGCCCTCGGTGACGTTCACGCCGTTAGCAAACGCGGGTAACACCGGTTGCCAGACCAGAACGGTACAAAGGGTATAACTCAGCCAACGTTGTGCGGCATGAAGAGGACGATCCGTTGACTGACTCATAACAATAACCTTCCTGGTAAATTAAAGAACAATGTTGATACGGTAATAAACAGAAACCCGGTCTGGCTCCAGCCAGTCCGGGTGGGCCAATGGCCAACCGACGGTCAGTTGGCTGGCAAAATAGCGGTTGCGGCTGCCCAGCCCGATGGCACCGCCCCACAAGGTGCCGGAGGCAAAACTATCGGCTGAATCATGGCGCAGGTAACCGCCATCGACGGCAGCCAACAGGGTGATATTCCCCAGATAGGGCAGGCGGAAAGGGGACCAGTTCAGTTCGTTACGCCAGTAACCACCGTTATCGCCGGAGAGATACTGTTCCTTGAAGCCCCGTACCGAGCTTTCTCCACCAATCGTCAGGCGTTCACTGCCGTATAAACGGTCTGGCGACCATTGGCCATAAACGCTGGTGAGATAGTTCACCTCTTGTGCCAGCGGCAGGTAATAGCTGCTGGACAGTGAGAACTTGTCGAATTCGGCTCTCGGGGCGTCGTGACTCTTACCTCGGTCATTTTCTGCCCCCAGCCAGGGCACGCCATGGCTATAGGTGGGGTTGAGGGTAGCAAAGCCCCCCCACAGTTTCTGGCTGTGTGCTGCCCCGAATGACAGGCTGGTGAGTTTGCGGCTGCTGCTCTCCAGCAGGCTGTCATTGAGATAGTTGCGGTTGATGCGGTGTGTCAGCCCCAGCGCCAGGCCGGTTTTTATTTCGCTGTTACGGAACACGACCCGTGACAGATTAAAGCGATGAGTTTGACTGTCTCCGGTGGATTGCCAGTCAAAACCGCGATTATTGATGGTCGAGAGATAGTCGCTGTAAGAGTAATTGTAATCCGCCAGCCAGTACCCATAAGGCAGGTTAACGCCAGTCTGGACGCTACGTGCGTTGTGGTCGTTGGCAAAATCACTGCTGCGTGAACCAGAGACAAACCACTGATCTGCTAGCCCTAACAAGTTATTGCCTGTCAGTGAGCCGTTGATCTGCCCGGTACCGGTGCTTTTCTGGCCGCTATTGTCAAACCCTAGCCCCAGCATGAGTGGGAATTCGGGGGTGGCGCTCAGGTTTACCACGGAATAGCCGGGCTGGCTGCCAGGCAGGATTTCAATTTTGACCGGTTGCTGGCGCAAGCGGTTGATCTGCTCCATACCCTGTTCGATATCACGCAGGTTGAGGATGTTACCCGGCAGACCAGGGAACGCCATTCTCAGCATACGGCTGTCTTTTTTATCCAGCAGGATCTTCTCTAGTTGCCCCTCCAGAACCAGCAGTTTCAGTTGCCCCTGGGATAAATCCTGCTCGGTGAGGAACGCACGGCTGGTGACGTAACCCCGGGCGATATACCAGTCGGAGACTTGCTGGACCAGTGTCTGGATCTGCGCCAGGTTCAGGCAACGCTGCAGATAGGGCTGCGTGAGCGTTTGCCGGGTATTGGCAGGCAGATGAGTCGCCCCTTCAAGCTGGATGCGATTAATGGTGAAACAAGGGCCACCACTGGCGGATACCGGGGGTGCAGCGGGTAGGGTGGGGGTCAGGCTGCGTTGCAGTTGTTGGCGTTGCTGCTGGTTCTGTTGCAGCAGGTCGCGTTGCTGTTGCTGAATGGTGTCGCGATCTGCCGGGCTAAGCGGGGCTGCTGCAGTTGTAGAAGAAGCCAGCGTGAGTAGCAAAAAAGCCATCCCATAAGGACGACCACATACCTGGTGAATACAACGGAAAAACAACATCAAACAATCCTTGTCGAAAATCGTAATATTTATTAGTCAATAAAATTTTGGGCGAATAATATTTAACAAACGGTCAGTTTGCAATCACTATTCTGCCTTGAGATTAGATAAATATGCTGCGGTTATGAGTGATACTGTGGTTATCAGCCGATTTTATGAGTGATAGTATTCAAAAAGGTTGTTTGCGGGAGGGAGCAGGTTAAGGGGGGTATCAGGCCGCGCGATTCCACGGGTAAATATAAGTTGGCTTAGCAGTTATCTAGTGAGGGGAACCCTAAGCCGGTGATGGGTAACTCCGCGATGGGTTATACAGTGCAGTGTTAGCCGCAAGTTTGGTATCATGATGATATTTCATTCACTTTTATACTCGGTATACAAGTATGAAGAGTATAGTTATCGGGATACCAATTAATGCTTTCTTCCGTTCAACTCTCTCCTGCTCAGGCTTTTGACTTTTTGCTCAACGTTGGCACCATTCGCCCAGTGTTTTTATGGGGAGCGCCAGGTATTGGCAAAAGTGCCTTGATACAGCGTTTTGCCAGCGAAGTCGGCATGGAGTGTGTCTCACTGTTGGGAAGTCAACTCGCCCCAGAGGATTTGCTGGGGATACCGCAAATCGATGGTCAATGCTCACGGTTTTATCCACCAGCCAATATTGTACGATCTGAACCTTTCGTCCTGTTTCTCGACGAGTTGAATGCATCATCTCATGAGATCCAAAAGGCATTTTATTCCCTTATTCTTGAAAAACGCGTTGGCGAATATCACCTTCCTGCTGGCACGATTGTGATTGGTGCAGGTAACCGTGCTAAAGATGGGGCGATCGTCAAGCCGATGCCATCGGCACTGATTAACCGCATGGTGCATATCCATCTACGCGCTGACCACCGCCAGTGGTTGAATTGGGCAATCAACGAGACGGGTATCCATCCGTGGGTGGTTGAATATATTCAGCTAAGGCCGGACCAGCTCTGGAATGAACCGCCAAAACATGAAGAACCCTTCTCCACCCCACGTAGCTGGCACATGCTGTCTGATGCTTTGCATTCCTTTGGTGAAGATATTGATGATCAGATGCTGGAAGCGCTGGCATATGGTTTACTTTCACCCAATCATGCGGTGAACTTTAAAGGTTTCATTAAGCAAATTCGCCAGAAATACACCGTGGTCGCCATTATTAAAGGGGATGCATCCTGGCCTGCGGAACCTGGCGACAGAGATATCCTTTACTTCTTGGCGCAGTCTTTCCGCTCTTATCTATATAAAGAACTGCCTGCCAATGATAGCACCTTGAAAAGTGAACACCGTCAGTTGGCCATGCAGGCAAAAGATCGCCTCAAATCATTGGCCCGTATTAGTGTGGAGATGGCCCAATCTGTTATGGCGGAAGATGAACAGGGCAGAAAACTTCCCTCTTGGTTTCTGTTAGAGGTCGCTCGAGATCTGCCAAGACTGGCAGTGCGTGATAAAAAGTGATGGATAAAAGCAGCAAAAACAAGAATTCGGCGCTTGAGGCTTGTCGTGCAGGTATTAACCTGATTAGTAACCACCCCTTGTTTATGCCCATGTGGCGAAGCGTTTATACCCACTTTGATGACAAGCACCAATATGTCTCCTCTAAAGGTTGGTTAACCGTTTCCCCCCGAGGGCATTTTTACTTTAATGCTCAGCGTCGTCTAACCCCTGTGCAATGGGCCAGAATGATTGCTCAAGCGTTGGTGGCGTTGGGTTTTGGCTTGGTTCAACAACGATCGCCGCAACAGTTATGGGAGCTTGCAGCGCTTAAAACGGTCACCCTGTTTTGTGATGAACTAAAAATCAGCCCGTTGCCTGAAGAACTGCAATCCTTTGGTCTCCTTGATCAATCTAACGCGGATACTGAGGCTCAGTTTCGTCAATGGGTTGTTGATGGATGTCCTGATATCCTTTATCAGTGGCATCATCTCTATTGTGGTGGTCTTAGCTCTTGGTATTGCCAATTAGAACAATCGCAGACTCGGAGTTATCACTCGACCAACTGGGGCGATCTGTTTGTTGAGGGGATTACTCAGAGCGTACAGCAGGCGCTAGAGGTTGCTGGTGGATATCAATCTGCTGACAATAAAAATCGAACACTGACCCCAGCCCAGCGTGCTCGCCGACAATTAATCGATACCTACCCTTTATTGGGGGCGTTGGCCGCAGGTTTCGAGTTGGTGGAGGATATTCGGCTTTGTGGGCAATATGATATTCGTGTGGCGGCTATTGATGTCGGTGCCCAAAAAATATGGATGAATCCCGCAGCGGCGTTAAAGCAAGGGGAATGTCTGTTTGTCTTTGCCCACGAACTGCTGCATGCCGGATTAAACCACGCATCTCGACGCCGGGGGCGTGATCCCTATTTATGGAACGTCGCCTGTGACTTCGCCATTAATGGCTGGTTAATGCAGATGCAGATTGGCACGCCACCATCCCTGGGTCTTCTTTATGACTCACAGTTTGATAATGCATCCTGTGAAGAGATTTATGATCATCTGGCGCAGGATATCCGCAAGGCGAGAAAACTGGTGACCCTACGAGGAAACGTGGGTGATGGCGATATTTTGGGCGAAGATCAAGGTAGTATTTTCACCAATGCTGAAGAATATTGTCGCCGCGCTCTAAGCCAAGGGTTAGAACGTTGTTTGTATGGTTCTGCACGCACAACCTTGCCAGCTGGATTGATTGAAGAGATTCGTAGTCTTTCTCAACCACCTATCCCTTGGGATGTTCGGTTGGCTGAATGGTTTGACGAACACTTTCCACCGCTAGAATACCACCGTAGCTATGCGCATCCTTCACGCCGTCAATCGGCGACACCCAATATCCCGCGACCTTCGTTGGCGAAACCCTCAGAAGAAATGCGCTTGTCACGTGTATTTGGTGTACTGCTTGATACTTCTGGTTCAATGAATATCCAACTGCTCGGCAAAGCGTTAGGTGCCATTGCCAGTTATGCCCTTGCTCATGATGTACAGCAAGTGCGTTTTATCTGTTGTGACGCGCAAGCGTACGACAAAGGCTGGGTTATGCCGGAACAGCTATTATATCGATTTGCTTTAGAGGGGAGAGGGGGCACGGTATTGCAACCGGGTATCAATCTGCTATCCCAACTGTCAAAACGGGGAGAGTTTCCGGCACAAGGCCCCAT
Organism: Serratia sp. DD3; assembly: GCF_000496755.2. The sequence continues at coordinate 27,882 of NZ_AYKS02000058.1, read as the reverse complement.
CTTGATCATTACCGATGGCGGCTGTGAACAGTATATTGATATCCAGATGGAACATGCATGGCTGTTGCCAGAAGGGCATCGTTTACCGTTTATCCCCCGTGGTGAGGTATTTACATTACGTTAAGCTTATCAGAGGCTCTACCTGATTGTGTACCCAGTATAAATAAGCCAGACCAGCCCTCGTCTGGCTCGGTACCTAATGAATCCTCCACCCTGATGCCTGCTTACCCATATTTTGCCTGAACTTGGCTCTCCGTCAGGCTATTGGACTTTAAGCACGGGTTGATTCACGATCGGTGTCCCATTTTTATAAACGATCAACGCGCCCGGCGGGCTATCACTGCTGCCTAGCACGGTCACCTGACATTCATATTGGTAGGGGCCACTTTTAAATTGGAAACTGTGGTTGCCGCCACTGCCATCGAACTCTATCTCTCCATTTTTCAGTACCAGATCCGGTTTTTCACTGACAGGTTTTCCCTTGGCCCAGGAGCTATAGCGATACTTGCCATCATTCAGTTGGTCGATGCGAATAGTGAATTTCTCGGTCTGCCACATCAACACGGGACGTTGATATTCCCTTAAGCTGGGGTGCAGCGTATTTTTTTGCTGAGCGATCAACTTGCTGATTAACTTGGCTTCCCGTTCTGTCTGAGCATTGACCGCAATAATCTGGCCATCATAATCCATCCACACTTTACCGTTACCCAGCATAATGCCGCGCCATCCCACGGTCTGCCAATCGTGTTGGGTAGTGGATTGCGCGATGGTGTCGAGCAGGGTGCTATCAAAGACTTCATCAAAACGTGCCAACATCGACTGCTGATCGTTGATTGCTGTAAGAGGATATTCCCGCTGCAAAGGGTAGGCGATTCGCTTGGCAATGGCTTGGTGGTCCTTATTTTTTGCCGCAGCAATAAAAGATTGCACCATAGGTTGATATTGGGGGGCTAGTGGCTCGTCGTCGGCATAAACCGGTGCCACACCCACTATCAGCCACAACACCAAGAGCCCGCATAGGCCTGATTTCAACCATGCCATAACGGATGATGGGTTACGCCTTGTAGAAACACGTTCGGTCACTGGTTGCATTTTATCCCTCAATTTATGTTGGCTCCGAAGCTATCTGGCGAGAAGGCCTCAGCAACGCGATAAAAGCCACTAATACTGGCACCAACGCCCCCCAAAGTACCGCATGCCAGCCGAAGATATTCAGCAGAACGCCGGAAGAAAAGGAGCCGATAATCATCACGCCAAACACGATAAAGTCATTCAATGATTGGACCTGCGTTTTCTCTTCCGGGCGGTGATAGTCGACAATCTGTGTGGATGCGCCAGTAAAACCGAAGTTCCAGCCAAGGCCCAGTAGGATCAGTGACAGCCAATAATGCATGATCTCTGTGCCAGCAAGGCCAACCATAATCGACAAGCCGGTAATGAGTAACCCCACCGCAGCGATAGGTGTCGCGCCAAAGCGGTTGATGAGCTTACCGGTAAAGAAGCCCGGCCCATACATGGCAATAACGTGCCACTGGATCCCCAGGTTTGCTGCTTGCTGCGAAATGCCATGCATGTGCATGGAAAGGGGGGCGGCAGTCATCAGGAAATTCATCACCATATAGGCCACAGCACCACTGAATACCGTACGGGAAAACCCAGGCTGCCGAACAATCTCTCGCAAAGAGCGACCACCTGCTTTGTTTGCCACTACGGGTTTAGGTGATTTTACGCCAAGCAGCACCAGCGCCGAGAGAGCAGCCACCACGGACTGGGCGATAAAGGTAATAGCGAAGGTATGAGGTGGCCAGAGATTCATGGTGCTGGTGACTAACGTCGGGCCGATAACACCGGCGACAACACCGCCCCCCATGACCAGAGAAAGTGCGCGAGCCCGGCGTTCTTTGCTAACACCATCCGTTGCGGCAAAGCGAAATGACAGCGCCACCGCCGCGTAAGCGCCCCCCATAAAGGCGGCAAGGCAAAACAGCAAAAACGAGCTCATGACTACCGCTAGCGCGGCGGTCAGGCCGGTCAATATGCCGGTGCCCGTCCCGGTGATAAAAGCGGCTTTTCGCCCATGTTTCCTGGCCAGTGCCCCCAACGGCAAAATACAGGCCGCCATCCCCAGTACAAATACCGTAATGGGCAGTGTGGCTAGCCTGGTGTCTGGGGCTATCTCGCTACCAACAATGGCGCCAGTGGCGAAAAAAACCACCGCGTTAGCCCCTGCAAGCGCCTGAGCCGTTGCCAGGCGGATAATATTGTTATTCTGTTGCCTGATGGATAATACGGTTTCAGCATTCATGGCTGTTTTTATCCAGATCGGTGTGAATAGTACCAGCCGTTTGCTGATAAATCCTGTTCAGTGACTCGGCCGTGGTTTATATGGTCTAAAAGCCAGAGAGTAATAACATATTCACCGCTCCTGCTAAAGCGAGCCAAGGGCCGAATGCCAGGGGCTGATTCAGATCTTGTTTTGTCAGCCCGCGTTGCACCAGGGTAAACAGTAGCCCACTGGCTGCAGCCAGTAAAAGCACATGAGGTAAGGCTTGCCAGCCCAACCAAGCTCCTAATGCCGCCAGTAATTTGAAATCACCGTAACCGAGCGCCTCTTTACCGGTGAGTAACTTGAATAGCCAAAAGAGTGACCACAGGCAACCATAACCCGCCATGGCACCTATTGTCGCTTGCTCTAGTGAGACAAAGTGACCTTGAAGATTGAACAACAGCCCGACCCACAGCAGCGGCAGCGTCAGGGCATCTGGCAGCAGTTGCACATGATGGTCAATCACCGCCAGCACCAGCAAGAAAGAGAGAAATATCCAACTGCCGAGCAACGGGGCTCCCACCGGGAACACTGTGGCTGCCAGCACAAACAGTATTGCTGTTGTCACTTCAACCAGCAGGTAACGTTTTGGAATAGGTACGCCACAGCAACGGGCTTTGCCCTTTAACAGCAAAAAACTCAGCACCGGGATATTGTCTCTGGCGGCAATCGGCTGCTGACAATGGGGGCAACAAGAACGCGGTAATAACAGGTCAAAACGTGGCTCTGGTTCAGGCAATGGTTGTGACAGGTGAAACAGAGCTTCATGTTGCCAGCGCTTTTCCAACATCACGGGCAGACGGTGAATCACCACATTGAGAAAACTACCGACAATGGCCCCGAATAAGCCGGCAATACCTAACCCAATGAGAGGGTAGGCGACAGTAAAACTTAGCAATAAACTCACAAAACCTCCCTACCCATCAAAACAGCCGTCCTTGAGTTTGCCAGTCGATTTGACCTTGAGCATTGGCTCGCCCCAACTGCGCCATCAGTGGCTTCATTACCATAGGTAACGCTGGTCCGTCGCGTACTTGGCCACTGAATTGATAGCGCCCATCCAACCCGACGGTGCCGCGTCCCATCATGTTCAGATGAGCAGAATCTTGTTTCAACACCAGCGCCAGCGCCCCTTGCTCATTACAGCTTAATTGCCCTTGTATATCCGCCAGATCCAAATCCCCCAATGGTGTTGCCAACTGTGCATGCTGCCAGTTGAGCTGACCACCGTTGAAATCTCGGCAACCTTGAGGGGTAATTTCACCTTGTTGCAAGCGCAACTGCAACGTCCCTTGAGCGGTGATGGGCACTGGCAGCGATAACTGTTGCCTCACCCAATCCGCTGGGGCGGAGAGTTGCCACTGAGACAGTTGCAAACTATTCCAGCCGCGTAAAGTGCCTGCCCCCTGGATCCCTTGAGGGGCACGGAATTCAACCGTTATTGCCGGTAGCAATGAAAAAAAAGTGACTTGCCAGTCCAGTTTTTCCAGCATAAAACTACGCCAACTTAACTGGCGTAAACTGCCTTGCCACAAACTGCCGGAAAAACTACCCACCTTGATATCTGCGGGTATAACAACCTGTAACAGCTGTGCTGGCGCATGCCATCCCAGCAAGAATAAATAACAAACCAATAAAAGTATGGACTTTTTTACCTTATTGCCCATTGTTGCGATCCAGCATCAGTTTGTTGACCGTTACCCATCCGGGTTTATTGGCGATCGCCGTCACATCAAGCGCGACAATCTGAACGCGATATTGTTGTTCCAATTGGCTGAACCAAAGCATCAATTGGTGAAAATCACTCGGCTCTAACGTCACTGCCAAGCCGGTTCCCTGGGGTTGCAGGCGGCTAATATTGATATTCTGGGCTGCCGCGCTCTGAGCGACTGCCGCTGGTAAACTGAGGGACTCGTCCGGGGCTGTCCGGGTTTGTGGTTGGCGTAAGCGGGGGGCCTGTTGTTGCATCCACTCCACCGTGCTCTTTTCACGTGTGATAGTACGCTGCCATTTCTCAGCCTGTTGTTGCCAAGGTAGCCATAGGGCGTAATAGCACAGACTGACCAGCAGCAATAGGCCACATCCCAACAGCAACCCACGTTCCCGTGGGTTGAGTTGTTGCCAGCGGCGTTTGAGTTCATTCATGGTTGATCCCCAGAATTGTTGATCCCCAGAGTCAGCCGGCTCTCTACACCACCCGGGTTATGCTTGATTTCACCCGGTTTCACCCGGTAGAACTCCCCGGCACGAGTCTGGAACTGTTCTAATGCCTGAAAAGAGGTTGCATGTACCTCGACTTTTAGCTCTTTGCGGTTGGCATCATAAGAGATCGCCTGAAAGCGGATAGCCGAATTCTCTGTCACCAGTTGTTGCAATTGGCGCATCTGTACGCTGATTCCTGCCTGTTGGGCGGGTTGTAATTGTTGCAAGTGCTGCTGCATTTGCGCTCGTGGGTTAACAACGTTTTTCTCAGAGGGGAACAGTTGTTGGTAGAAGCGCGCACTTTCTTTCCGCCAATGTTCCGCCTGTTGCCACAGCCGGTAATGAGATAATCCTGCACCGAAGCACAGCAGCACTAAATAGCCGATGAAAGCGATCATCACCCATCGCCACGGGCGTAATCGGCTACGCCAAGGGCTGGAACGAGTAAATTCACCCTGACGCAGATCAGCCCCACGATAGGGCTCACCCTCTGCCACCAGTTGCAGTAAATGCCGTGGTGGGTGTTCGCGCCATTCGGCAGGGCCCACTTTCGGTGTTGGGGGAGGGGAGTAACTTTCAATAATCAGGGGTGCCCAGCCAGCGAGGAATTCAGGCAACCAGGAAGATTCCACCATCATCCCGGCATATTTTTCCCGGCGAAACAGCCATTGTTCATTGAGGCTGACTGCACTCCACCCGTGAGTCACCAAGGGCAACATCAGCACATCAGGGATCATGACCTGCACCCGCACGCCTTGCTGGTGACAGCGATTTATCCACTGCTGCATATGGCGTTTTTCAACCACCGCCACCTCACACTCATCGCCACTTTGATGCAAAATAGCAAAATGCAGCTGTTCAACATCCGTTGCCAGTTGTTCTTCCAACATAAATGGCAATACCTGCAGACCCTGACGGCGGACATTGCGTGGCAGCGTAACACGGTGGAAAACAAACTCGCTTGCAGGCAATAAAACATTGGCAGGATAAGTGGCGAGCAGCTTCGCCAGATTATCATCCTGTTCTCCCGGGGACAGATATCCTTGTTGGTGATGCTCTGCTGAACGGAAATACCACCACAATGGCTGCGTTTCGTCACTGGGTAAACGTAATATCAACCGGGGCTGGGTGTCGGGCTTTTGGTTATGCATCAAGGCTCCACCATCATGCTCAATCCATATTGTCGCCGCACCACCTGGAAGTTATTACCGGCTTTATGCAACAGGGTGCGCTGGCTGTAGTGGGAATCCCCCATCAGTACATCGAAACTGGCAACGAAAAAATCACTCCCGACCGCTAACACCGGGCTGACCTCCGAAGTATCCATCTCTTTAAGGGCCTCTTGTGCCAAGAATACTTTGGTACTATTCCACCCTTCACGTGGGCGTTGTTGTAATAACTGGGTCGCCATGGTGGGATCCAACTCCTTAAGAAATAACGCCGTCAATAATGGCTTTTGAGACTCACTGAGGGTATTGATGTTAACCAATAATGTCTTGGTTGGCAGTACGCAAACATAAGGTAGCAGGCGCTGATAAAGTGGGGTATCAACACCAGAAACTGTCCGCAGTTCGCTGATATCCTGCATCGGCTGATTAGCCGGTAAATAAGGGGACTCCAACGCCATATAGACTTCATCTTCGGCCCCCTCCGCACTGGGCTCACTGTCGCTGTCTATCCAATCACGCAATGCCCCGGTTATTTGTGCCGCACGCAACGAATCTTCCCCCAGGTTGATTAACAGTTGTCGAAAAACCTGCGCAGGGTAAGGTTCTTTAAGCTGTCCCCCTTCGTCGCTTGCCCCCTGATTGATGGCATTAAGATTAAAGCAAGCCTGACTATCGGTAATCTTGCCAGACACTTCGCCACCTTCAACGGGGAAACGACGCGTTTCTTGCGCCCAGTTTTGCGCCAAATGTGTTTTACCTGGGGAGTCCAAGGCATCGCGTTGTAGGATTTTCACCGCCAAGACTTCTGCCGAACGCCCATACCATTTTGCCTGTTGCCGCTCTAACTGAGTGACGGTGCGCAGATAGGTGCGTCCATTTCGTTCGGCAATGGTAGTGGCAATAATGACCATCAGTGCCAGGATCAGCAGCACCACCAGCAGTGCCACGCCTTTTTGCCGCTGCTTCACTTTTGCCCCCCGTTGGTGACCAAAAACAGGCGGGTTAATTCCCCCACTCCTGTTACCGTCAGGGTGACTTCAACGCCTTGCGGCAAACTTGCAGCGTTGTTCCAGCTATCCTGCCATGCCCCATTGGCAAAAAAGCGTAACCGAAAGGCACTGACATTGTTCAGCAACACCTTGACGGTAGGGGGCTGCCCGACAATGGGGTCGGTATGGGCATAACTCAAGCGCTCTAACTGCTGATTACGCAAGCGATATCCCACCTGTTGTAACTCAGAACGGGGCAATACTCCCATCGGGTTTTGCCAGCCATTGCGGATGAAAGAGACGCCCCAGTCATCACTTTGCATGAGATAGCGCGCAGCAGAGAACAGCGGATTACTACCACGGGCACTGCGTGGGAGTATTTGACCAAAATCCCCATCCAACTGCACAAAGGCACGCTGAAGGTCAGCCAACTGCTGTGCTTTACGTTGTGAGATTTGATCATTGCGCATCACGCCCTGCAACACCTGAAAAGCACTGATGCTCAAGGCAGCAAAAATCGCCAATGCCAGCAGCATTTCCAGCAGTGTGAAGCCCCGTGCGTGACCACGGTTCATTCCGGCATCCTATAACTGCGTAAAGACACTATTGGCGCGACATCATCTTTATTGTGCCGAACCTCAACATCCAGCGCGCGTAATTGACCGAGCTCAGTATCCACCCCTTGCCAGCGGAGATACCACATCTCGCCCGCATAATTCACGGTGGTGCCAATCCAGCGTTTTTCCGGCCAGGTTTTATCAAGGCGTAACCGAACCTGCTGGTTATCGGCTAACCAGCTGGCGATGATTTTCTCGTGCATACGGCCAATACCGCTCGCCTGTTGCGCTGTGGTTTGCAATAGCGCCAACCCTGCCAGGGAGAAGACCACCAAGGCCACCAGGACTTCCAGCAATGTCATCCCCCGTTGCCTGTTCATGGCGCACCTTCGTTAGCTGATGAGCTGATTGCCCCGGTTTCGTCGACTCGCAACCAGACCAACGGGGTACTCCCCGCCTCGCTGAAAACCAGCTCAAACGGGGTTACTTCCCCACCGGGCAACAGCAGAATATCCGGTTCAACCGCCAGTTCCGCCGCTGGTGGCCATGTCTGCAGGTTAGGGAAATGTAACTGGAGGGGCATCTCATCAGGAACTTGCCCCCCCAACGATGCCTGGCGCGGCTGCCACGGCTGCCAAAGATAGCCCTGCCAGATATCTGACCCCGGTGCTGACGCATTCTTGGCGGTCGCCTGACGCTGTAGCATCAGGAATTGCCAGCCGTCTGGCCGAATCTGCAGCCCCAACAGTTGGTCATTTTGCACACTGGCATCAATGGCAAATTCCAACTGAGCTTGAAAGCGCTTCAATTGCAGCTCTGGGGTATTCTGCTGCATCGCTGGAAATGACATCACCACCAATGCGGCGGCACTGCCGATCAGCAGCACCACCAGCATCATTTCCAGCAACGTGAAGCCGCGCTGACGCATTACTTCTTACCGATAGTCCAGTTACCGATGTCATCCTCAGTATCCGGCGTACCATCTGGGCCATAAGAGAAAATATCGACCTGACCGTGCTGACCAGGGCTCAGTAGCTGGTAATCAGCCCCCCACGGATCCTGTGGCAAGCGGCGAATATAGCCCCCTTGCGGATAGCTGCGTGGTTCGGGTTGGGCTGAAGGTTTAGTGACCAGTGCTTGCAACCCTTGCTCAGTGCTGGGGTAGCGGCTGTTATCCAGCTTGTACATATCCAGCGCACTCTCTAACGCCATAATGTCGCTGACTGTTTTCTGCTGATCTGCCTTCTCTTTATTCCCCATTAGATTAGGCACCACCAGGCTTGCCAGGATGCCAATGATCACAATCACCACCATGATTTCCAACAGGGTAAAGCCTCTCTGACGCTGTTGCCGCATCGCTATCTCCGTTATTTGTCGATTGAATTTACATACTCATCAAATTATTTAATTGCAGGATGGGTTGCAGGATCGCCAAAACGATAAACAACACCACTCCCGCCATACTCACCACCAGCAAAGGTTCAAACAACCCCAAGGCTAACTGCATTTGGGCGGCGAACTCCCGGTCCTGATTATCTGCTGCACGTTCCAGCATGCTATCCAGCTCACCACTGCGTTCACCACTGGCGATCATGTGGCGCATCATCGGGGGAAACAACCCGGTCATTTCCAAGGCCCGATGCAGGCTCACCCCTTCACGTACCGACTCAGTCGCTAATGACAACTGGTGGCGGGCATATTCATTGGTCAGCACTTCACCGCTGATGCGCATTGCCTGTAACAAGGGCACAGAGCTGGCATTGAGGATACTTAGCGTTCTGGCATAGCGTGCGGTATTGAGGCCGCGCATGATACGGCCAAGCACTGGCAGGCGTAGTAGCTGATGATGAAAAGCGGTGCGCCGCCCTTCATTGCGTAGCCCTATTCTCATCAGCAATATCCCCAGGAGTAACAGCAGCAACACCCAAGGGCCAAAAGTTCGAACCGCATCACTGGTCCCCATTAATAAACGGGTGGAGAGTGGTAACGCCTGTTTCATATGAATAAACTGTTCCACCACTTTGGGCACTACCGCAGAAAGCAGAATGGCGATCACACTTACGGCCACCAGCGTCAGCACGCAGGGGTAAATCATCGCTTGCATAATACGAGCGCGCATCTGTTGGCGCTGTTCGGTGTAATCTGCCAGCCGGTTCAGCACCAGGTCCAGATGGCCGGAGGCCTCACCCGCTGCCACCATCGCACAATACAAGCGCTCAAAACTGGTTGGATAACAGCCCATGGCTTCCGCCAAGGAGAAGCCCTCGAGGATTTTGGTGCGCACCGCCGCCATCAAGCTACGTTGGCGAGGTTTTTCACTCTGTTTTGCCACCGCATCCAGGGCTTCTTCTAATGGCAAGGAGGCCGCGACCAAGGTCGCCAACTGACGAGTCAACAACGCCAAGTCGGCGCTACTGACCCCTCGCCGCCAAGTGCGCCGCTGACCCCCTTGGGCTTGCTGGCGTTCGTCCTGCGTTTCTTCCAGGCTGACAGGCACCAGCCCTTGCTCACGCAATAACTGGCGGGCATGTCGGGCCGAATCGGCTTCTTGCAGCCCCCGCCGTTTTTTCCCGTGGTCGTCTAATGCCTGATAATGGAATAGCGCCATGTTATTCCTCTTCCAGAGACTGGTTTTCCGTCACGCGCACCACCTCTTCCCAACTGGTTTCACCCGCCAAGACCTTTTCCAGCCCACCCAGGCGTAATGTGGTGTATTCATTGCGCAGTTGACGGGCAATAGCGAATTCACTCTCTCCCCGGTGAATCGCTGCCCGTACTCGCTCGTCAACCAGTAGCAGTTCATGGATACCAGTACGTCCACGGTAACCGGTAAAGCTACATTGTGGACAGCCCTGCGGCTGCCAGAGTGGGGTTCCGGTGGGAATGCCCAGCTGTTCAGCTAATGCGCTATCGGCTTGATATTGTTGACGACAATCAGGGCAGAGGGTGCGGACCAGCCGTTGTGCTAATACCGCCAGCAAGGAGGTGGATAGCAGGAAAGGCTCTATCCCCATATCCTGTAAGCGCGATAACGCTCCCAGTGCGCTGTTGGTATGCAGTGTTGATAGCACCAGGTGCCCGGTTAATGAGGCTTGAACCGCAATCTGGGCAGTTTCGCTGTCACGGATCTCACCCACCAGTACCACGTCGGGGTCTTGACGCAAAATAGCGCGCAAGCCACGGGCAAAGGTCATATCCACCTTGGGGTTGACCTGAGTCTGACCAATGCCATCAAGTTCATATTCGATGGGGTCTTCGACGGTCATGATATTGCGTTCACTGGCATTGAGCCGACTCAAGGCCGCATAAAGCGTGGTGCTCTTACCGGAGCCCGTGGGGCCGGTGACCAGGATAATGCCATGTGGCCGCCTGATCAGCTCATCGATCTGTTGCTGATTCTGTGATGACATGCCCAGCGTGGCCAGATCCAGGCTGACACTGTTTTTATCCAGTAAACGCAGAACAATCCGCTCGCCATAATTGGAAGGTAAGGTGGAAACCCGCACATCAATGGCTCGCCCACCGATGCGTAGCGCCATGCGTCCATCCTGCGGTATGCGTTTTTCAGCGATATCCAGCCGGGCCATGACTTTGATACGCGAGATCAGCAAAGACGCCAACCGCCGCTGTGGCCGCAGGATTTCGCGTAACACGCCATCGACCCGAAAGCGAATCTGTAAATGGCGTTCATAGGTTTCGATGTGGATATCCGACGCTTTATCTTTAATCGCCTCGGTTAACATGGCATTGATCAGGCGGATAATGGGGGCATCATCATCGGCATCCAGCAAATCATCGCTATCAGGCAACTCTTCCGCCAAAGTATAAAAATCCATTTCATTGCCGATATCGGTCATTAAACGCCGGGCTTCTTTTGAGTCACGCTGGTAGCTCAGTACCAACTGCTGCTCAAATTCCTCACTCGACACAGTACTGATATTCAGGTCACACCCGGCAACTCTACGCGCTTCAAGCAAGGCACTGGCTGCCGTCTCTGCCACGCGCAGCACTCGGCACCCGGTGTCATCCTGCAGCAATAAAATACGCTGAGCGCGCGCGTAGGCAAAAGGCAACTGCGGGCGTAACTCATTGACGCCCTCCAGCAGTGTGCTCATCGTCCCCCCTGTGGATAGAAGGCGCGGATCGCCGCATTAACCTGGTTGAACGTGGCCCCATTTTGGTCTGGTGGTAACTTCAAGACATCGTTGGTGAGCGTGGTGCTGGTGCTCTCTTTGCCCCGCTGTTGTTCCTGCTCTTGGTTAAAGGCCTGATATTTGTCTGCTGAGGCACCACGAAACTGATCACGATCGCGGATGATGGTTGGGCGGATAAACAGCATCAGGTTACGCTTGGAGACCTGTTTGCTGGTGGAGCGGAACAGATAACCCAGCACCGGGATATCCCCCAGTAACGGCACTTTGTCGTTGCTTTCGCGCACTGATTTATCCAGCAACCCGCCGACCACTACGGTTTCGCCACTACCCACCAACACCGCATTAGTCACCGTCCGGGTATTAAAGGTGGCCCCCAGATCGGCACTGCTGCTGGAGGCAGAATCTGCCACACTGGAAACCTCCTGCTCAATTTCCATCAGCACCGAGTCCCCTTCATTGATTTGCGGCTTGACCTTGAGCTTAATACCGACCGTTTTACGCTCCACGGTGTTGAAAATATTATCCCCTGACGTGGTGCGTGAACCGGAGAGCACCGGGACTTCCTGACCCACATTGAACGTGGCTTCCATATTATCCAGTGTGACAATACTCGGTGTTGCTAAGATGTCATTTTTGCTAGTGCTGGAAAGGGCCGTCAGCAACATGGCCCAATTGCCCCGATAAAAACCGGCAGCGATACCGCTAAAGCTATTAATGGCACTGGCAAAGGCATTATTAATCGTGCCATCCTGGTTGTATTGATTGACACCCGCAATCGCGGTGGTGATCGGTAGGCCGGTATTGGTGAACTGCGTCATGCCCGCATTTTTGTTGGCCCACTGGATCCCCAGATTCAAGCCGTCAGCGTCTTGCACTTCGGCAATAATGGCTTCCACCAGTACCTGCGGACGGCGGATATCCAATTGGTTGATCACATTCTCCAGGTCACGCATCACATCTGGCGCGGCGGTGACGATCAGTGAGTTGGTTTGTTCGTGGGCTTTAATGGTGACGTCTTTTAGCAGTGCGACCGTGGGTTTGGCACCCTTTTGGTCGTTTTGAATACCCGCGCTGACGCCAGTTAAGACCTCAACTAAATCGGTGGATTTGGCATACTTGAGATAAATCACTTTGGTATTGCCCTGTACCGACTGCTTGCGGTCCAGTTGTTTGATCATGGCGATAATACGCTGACGGGAGTTGGGTTCCCCACTCACCAATACTGCGTTGGTTCGTTCATCCGCGACCAGGGTAGCCGTCATTGAACCCGGCGCGGCTGATTTACTGGTATCTTTTGTTAATTCGGTGACCTGTTTGACCACCTCAGCGGCAGACGCATACTCCAGCGGGACGGTGACCACATTGCGGTCGCCAACCTTGTCAACCCGCTCAACAATCTCCATCAGACGTTTGATCACTGCCGCCCGACCGGTCATCAACAACACGTTAGAGGGGTCGTAGTGCACCACACTGCCTGCCCCGGCATTGTCATTCAATTGACGCAGTAACGGTGCCAGGTCGCGAGCGGACACGTTATGAACGGGGACCACTCGCGTCACTACTTCATCACCTTCCCCGGGTTGGGCATCGCTGGCGACCGGCACGGCTGCTGTTTTGGCATCTTTGGAACGCACCACTTTGAGTACGCCGTTATTCATATCCACTACGGCAAACCCGTAAACATCTAATACACTGAGGAAAAACTGATAATATTGCTGCTCATTGAGCATATCGTAACTGCGAACGGTGATCGTGCCACGCACCGCAGGATCGATAATCACCGTTTTATTCAGATTCTTGCTGACGGTGTTAATAAACTCCTGGATATCGGTTCCCTTGAAGCTGGCTGAAAACTCAGCACTCCAGCCCTGTCTGACGCCCAACAACAGCGCAACCAGCACCACGATGCGTAAGCGACTGATTATTTTTGCATTCAACAATTAGTTATCTCCAAGAGAAATATAGATATCCTGTAACTGACCACCCCGTTCAACGGTAAGGTTCAGTTCACTCAGTTCTGAAAGCTGTTTCAGTGCCTGTTGAGCTTGCTGGGCATCGCGCAAATCCAGCCCATTTAATGCGACGGCAAGATCGTTGTCCTGCAGCCCGACCTTGCGAAATAATTCCCCTTGTTTACCGGGGCTCAGGCGGTAGCCAGTGAGCTTGTTATCCACCATCACCGGCGAGATAGTCAGGTAATCAAGAATGTTTTGTGGTTGCTTGAGCAGTTGCGCCTTGAGCTGGGACGCTGAGGGGGATTGTTCATTTTTTTTAACCGCTACGGGTTGTTCACTAAATAGCAACAAAGACTCATAACGCCCCTGATAAGAGATCACCACCCGATCGGCAAAAATAGAGGCAATTCGGGCATCATAACCGGGTACCTGATCCCCCATGCCAAGGCTGAATTGCTTGTTATCTTTGGCGATAATCGCGATGGAGCGTTCTGCATTGGCGCTGGCAACAATACCGGTCAGGTTGATTTTTAAAGAAGAAGGTGGTGCGTTGAGTAGCGTATCGCTAGATGCCGAAGTCACCGTGCTTGAAGAGACGGAGGGCGAAGTCCCAAACAGGGTAAAGCGAGTACTGTCTGACGGAGTACTCGCGTTAGTTTTGGCAGGCGTCAACGGCGCTTTGGATAGTTGCACATGGGATATTTCGGGCGATAGCCACCATTGCCAGGTCAACAAGGCGAGCTGGTTACAAATCAGCAGAGAGACGACACACATCACCCAACGTGGTGTTAACAGCCTGAATGTAGATTCTTTTATTGCTAACAACATCACCGAAAATCGCATTACGCTTTCCTTAGCTGGCCTCCTGATAGCTGCCACTGGTCTATACTCGTCATGTATCCAATCTGCTTGGGTGTAGGTAGCATCTTGAATACATAACTGAGTTTGTTAGCTATCTCAACCTCAACGCTAAGGTCTTCATTGAGTTTCCTCACCTATGGCTATTGGGGTACCCATCACACGGAACTCTCTGACAGAGATTATTCCCGCGCCAAAAGGAGGAAGCAAGACCAAACGGACATATCGAGCCTCAATAGGATCAATCTTATGAGTGTTTCGCCCAACAGGACTATCATCTTCGGTCACAATTGTTTCCCAATTATGACGGTCGTTACTTATATCTATGCGATATGTTTTGGTGTTATAGACAGCCAAGTTGTGTTGATACAATTCAAAATACTTCAAACTGTAGTTACCTTGCAAATCTATCTCAAGTGTCTCATCAGAGCTATTTGAGGCATGGCGCTGCCATCCGGTAGCATTGACGATGTCATTGACAGCTAGGAAAGGATTACCATAACCAAATCGAGTAGCGTTGGCGGATACTGGTTTGTCCTTGGCAACATTCGAAAGCACTGGACTATTATCGCAAATTCCATGCTTCACCATTGCCTTAAACCAGTTATAGGCGTATTTAGCATCCCCGTTTGCATTCGGGTGAGTCGCATCAACATGATCAGAACCCACCGCGATATTGAAATCAACCGAATGGTCCACAAAGATTACGTCTGATTTTGAGGCAAATTCGGCTATCGAATCATTGAATACTTTCATGCTGGGGATATCTGGTCGTATGTTCGGGTAACGACCAAGAAAAATCTTGGACTCAGGATTTTTGTTACGTATTTTCACGATGATGCTACTCAAGCTATTGAGCACAACGTTTGGAGCAATACGGAGCGCTTGTATATCATTGGCACCTAGCATCATGAGAACCACATCTGGACGGGCGGTATCCATCCAAGTATTAATATACGAGGTATTTACTGTAGCGGCAGTAACTCCCCAAATCGCTGAGTGGCGAGAAACTACCGAGGGCAACGTATCCCCGAAAGCCCCAACCCAGTCTATATCACAAGCAACAGAACGGGCCTGCTGAGCAAGCTGGGCGCGATAGTTATGAGTAGAAAACCCGGCAGTCACGGAATCACCCAGCGCCATTACGCGAAGCGGCTCAGCATGAAGATGCTGCACCCCCAACAAGAACAGCGCAAGCGGAAAGATTTTTACAAGTTTAGATATATGACTTTTCATCGTTATTCCTTAACAAGATTCCCTTACAAGCACGAGAAATTTTTGACGTTACCCTTAGTTAGCATAATAACAGTATAAGTATAACGGCGTTAATGGGGTTGAGGACAGGGAGTGGGACTGTAATTAAAATGGCGTAACTGCCTGTTTAATTAGATTGTCGCCCCACGGACTGAGCAGCACGTCGGCTGCGTAGAATTCCCTTGAGGGTTACTCATGCAAAACGTTATTCTTACATTCAATTTTCTTGAGGATATGTGCTTCAGCATCAGAATATTCTCATCAAAGGGAATGATAAAGAACCCGACATCTCAGGTCAAGTATTCATTATGTTAACTGGCGTGTAAATCTCCGATTAAGAAAGAAAACACTGTGCGATTTGTTCCAACTACTGTTGGAATTCAATGTCACTTTCTGGTGTACTGGCGGTTACAGGGCTTACAAGGACGCTCTGCCTACGGCGAAGCATATCGTTGGCAAGCTTTATACACAGCATATTGAGCGTGAAAATCTGACGTTGAGTAACCGACTGAAACGCCTCAATCGTAACACCTCGGTGTATTCAAGATCATCCTGCAAACCTGGCAGGATCATCGGTACTTTAATGGAACGCGAGTATTACGTTTGACGCGCTATCAACTCATTGAATATATGCCGTATTTGAAATTATCTAATATTCGAATCACAAAAGTTTATTCTGTTATTCTACTGCGGTCTGCTGCTTCATATATTAGAATGATTACGCTCGTAGTCAAAAAATATTAAATATTTGTGAATCACATATTGAAACATTTTTTACTTTCCATCGTCAGTGCTGGTACATCAATATCGGTTCAATGCTCTTGACCTGTGCCCACTGAAAAGATAGCGTTTTATTGCCCCGGTTAACCGATTGTACCTAATCGATGACTGGGTAGATGATGATTAATCAAAGGATCAGGGACGTGAACCATAAATCGGAATCAGATCCACAAGCCAGTGTACCCTCTGCCAAGGGGCTGTTTATCCCGGGTTATCTGTTACCCATCTACGCATTGTTATTGGTGGCGTTCGGTTGGTTTTCAGGTCAGTTCTGGCGTAACAATGAGGCGCACGCGGCACCGGTATTGACACAGGTTGCTTCCCCCGCAGCGCCACATACAGCAACAGTAAAGCCCGCAGTGGCTAAGGCGGTTATCGAACCGGCACCAGTGCATGATGCTGATAAACCGGTAAAACCAGTTGCGCCAAAACCAGTCGAATCAAAAGAAGTGATACCCCCGTTGCCCAGTGATGAAGTAGCCCCATTGAAATACAGTGCTCATGTCTACTCCTCAGAAGATGATGAACGCAGCATCACCTTGAACGGGCAGCGCTACCAAGAAGGGGAGAGCCCTGCGCCTAACCTCACCATTGAACAGATTCAACAGGATGCGACGGTATTCAACTTTAATGGCGAGGTATTCACACTCATCGCGCTAGAGGATTGGCCTGGCGGTAAGGTTGATAAAGCAGGCCTTACCGCAGCAGACGCAGAATAACCTGCCGTATTAAACTGGATGCACAGGGTTGAGCATCACAATCACACTAAATGTTGCTTGCTGCACGCAGCTCATCGGCAAAGGGTGCTAACAGGCTGTTAAAGCTGCTGCATTTGGTTTGCTCTGGCGTGTTGTCTCTTATCAATCCTTGATAAATGGCCTCACTACGCTGCGGCAGCATGCCATAATCAGCGGTATTCCACCCCCGCTTTTTAGCCACTTGATAGGCTGCTTTGTTAATCACATCATCGCTAGGTAAATCGCTACGATTACATTTATATTTCAGATATTTGGTTCCGGCAACCACCGAAGCCAATTGTTCTACTTGCTCGTTAGCAGTAGCCGGACCTTTTTGCAAAGAAGAACGGGGTTGTTGACAACCGGTAATTCCCAGCACTAACAACAAGGGCATAAGGCGAAAAACTAGAGATAATCGCATGATAATCACTATGTTCTTTGGGTTAAGAGCTTTCTATTCTAACAATTCCACCCATGCTGTCACTAAATTGAGCGAAATGTTTTTCTATCTCCGCTGAAAGGACGACTCACAGGAGTTAGGGCGATACCAGCGATTAAACATTAACCTCATCTTCTAAAGCACTCGCACTTAAACCGATAACCCGCAACTCAGATGGGTTTCTCTTCATCCGCATTGCCACTGGGTGGGGGTTAATGGCGTGGGGTGCTATTTCTGCCCACCGGTAATTTTAGCGGGCTTGAGTATAAATAACTGACGCGGTTGTTAACATCTGCTAGGGTCTTGAGATCTGGACAAGATAAAGCAAGGATAACCAGTCTTGCTTGGTGTTGGCAAAGATATCCAGAATCACTTCATCAGTCGCCGGTAGGTAGCGAAAAAGGCAAATATATTTGCCAGTCGGGTCAAGCCATCGATGTAATCTAACACCGAGTAGCAATGCTGTTTGGTCGATGGGATATTGCAGGGGATTGGCCTCAATATCGACGATAGCCTTCTCCAGAAGGTTAGAGACAAAGTCTTCAGCTTCACTGAGAGGTATTCTTTCCGCCTTAAATGATTGGATGATATTTAGGGTTTGTTCTGTTATCTGAGTAGTTAAAGCTATCGCCATTATAGCTCCCTATTATTTAACTTGTGCGCTCGTCTCCGGGCTAACAGGTCCCGAGCTGAGTTATGATGGCCTTGTTCATAATCATGCTGAGATAGGCTGACCAGTTTCAGCATGGCATTGACTTGTTGCTGTTGATGGCGTTCTATTAGTTCTTCTTCGCGTTCTTCTGCAGTCTGAATAAATAGTTCGGCAACTCCGTTTTTGGTTACATAAACACCGCCTCTAAATTGCTCTGGTGTGCCAAGCATTTCACGGGCTGACTTCTGCGAAATCGTTGTCATCGGTTTTTCCTCTCTGTTTACTGGGTGAAAGTGTGCGCTGAGCGTCATTCCTTCTGAAGTCAGCATGCCGAAATGGTCATGATAGCAACTAGTAACCCTGTAGCTTGAATGACGAACGGCTTATACCGACTTTCATTTTGTAATATACCATTATAGGACAATGGGGGTAAATATTTATGATAAATTTTACCCCCCCTTTACTCTCACGTGTTCTTCACTGGATGGTTGATGAAGCCGGAAAAAACGCTCAGGTGCGTTCTGGTGTCCCTGGATAGCCTATTGAGAACGCTGATAAATATCAGGCCTAACAATTTGCCAGACAAAATTTTCACAGTTTACTGGGCTATACCCCACTTTTTCATACAGCCACGGGGCGCTAGAGGTGACTAACATAATTCTTCGTAGCCGAGCCATCACCGGGTGGGATTGGCAGCACTCCAGCAGCCAGCGCCCCAGTTTTTGTTGTTGCCAAGCTTCCAGAATATAGACGTCGCAGAGATAGCCGAAGGTGACGCCATCGGTCACCAGGCGAGCAAAACCAATTTGCTTATCCCTCTCAAAGAGCCCAAAACACAGGCTGTTATCGATGCTTTCTCTTACTGTATCAACATCAATGCCAGCGGCCCAGGTTGAACGAGTGAGGTATTGATGAATAGCTTCAATATCAAACTGTTTGCGATCGGTAGTGATAGTGTATGGCTGCTGACACCAGCTCTGCGTATTTTCCATTTTTTTATTCCCTCTTGAATAGATGTCATCAGCAAGCGCAACGCGTCGGTGGCTAACTGAACAGGCGAGAAACTGATAGACACGACAATATCATGGGTCTCTATACGGTCAATAATTTCCGCCACAGGCATCGTTTGGTGATGCTAAACCCTAAACCGCATTGTTGATTGTCAGTCATTCAGAACCGGTCATAAGTGAAATTTTTAATCCAAATAAAAGCCTGTGTGAAATGCCTTTTTAGCGTGGTTGATGCCAATAACCCCATTTGAAGGCATAAAAACCCACGGCTGATCACAATATTTAGGCTTTATTTTATTTCAAATTAAAATAGAATGTTTATTTCATTGTCCGTGGTTGGATAACAGTCACCTATCAACAGCGAGAGGTTTGGATGGAAACGGTAGCGAATTTTATTCATGGCGAATGTGTCAACGGTTCAGGCCAGCGAGTGCAGGCGATCTTTAACCCAGCTACCGGTGAGCAAATTCGTCAGGTGGCCATGAGCACGGTGCAGGAAACGCAGCAGGCGGTTGCGGCTGCCCAGCAGGCATTTCCGGCGTGGGCGCGTCAGTCACCGCTGAAACGGGCACGGGTGATGTTCCGTTTTAAAGCCTTGCTAGAACAGAACATGAACGCTCTGGCGCGGCTTATCAGTGAAGAGCATGGCAAAATTTACTCGGACGCCGTAGGGGAGCTGACACGCGGCCTGGAGGTGGTGGAGTTTGCCTGCGGGATCCCCCATCTGCAAAAAGGGGAGCACTCAGCCAATGTGGGCACCGGGGTGGATAGCCACTCCTTGATGCAACCGCTGGGGGTTTGTGTCGGGATCACGCCCTTTAATTTTCCGGCAATGGTACCGATGTGGATGTTCCCGATAGCGCTGGCCACCGGTAATACTTTTGTTCTTAAACCGTCGGAAAAAAATCCCTCTTTGGCCCTGTCGCTGGCACAACTGCTGAAACAGGCCGGCCTACCAGATGGTGTATTCAACGTGGTGCAAGGGGATAAGGAAGCGGTGGATGTGTTGCTCACCGATGAGCGTGTCCAGGCGGTGAGTTTTGTTGGTTCGACACCGATTGCGGAATATATCTATCAGACCGCCTCGGCGCACGGTAAGCGCTGCCAGGCGCTGGGGGGAGCAAAAAACCACTGTATTTTGATGCCGGATGCGGATATGGAGATGGCCACTAACGCCATTATGGGGGCGGCGTATGGTGCGGCGGGTGAACGCTGTATGGCGCTGTCGGTGGTGCTGGCGGTGGGTGATAAAACTGCAGATGATCTTTGTGCGCGGCTGGAAAAACAGATTGCCGAACTGAGGGTTGGACCTGGGTTGGACCAGACACCAGAAAATGAGATGGGGCCGCTGATCTCTTCGGCACATCGCAGTAAGGTTTTGGGTTATATCGATAGTGGTGAAGCGCAAGGGGCCAAGCTGAGAGTTGATGGTCGCCATTTTCACGTCAAACAGCATGAGCAGGGGTACTTTGTCGGTCCAACGTTATTCGATAACGTCACACCAGAGATGACCATCTATCAAGAGGAAATATTTGGCCCGGTGCTTGCTGTGGTACGTGTTGCCGATTACCACAGTGCGGTGGATTTGATTAATCGCCATGAATATGGCAACGGTACGGCGATCTTCACCCGTGACGGCGGTTGTGCGCGGTTATTCTGCCAGGAGGTACAGGCGGGCATGGTGGGGGTTAACGTGCCAATCCCGGTCCCGATGGCCTTTCACAGCTTTGGTGGCTGGAAGCGTTCCATTTTTGGTCCACTGAATGTCCATGGCAACGATGGCGTTCGTTTCTATACCCGGATGAAAACCGTCACCGCTCGCTGGCCGGACATGCAACAGGATAGTGGTGCCTCATTCTCCATGCCAACACTGGGTTAAAAGGTGAGTTGATAAAAATGGAACCGATGACCAAGGACGGTCAAGAGGGTGACGATGACAGCAAACCGTGTTTCCCCTGCTGCTGTCGGCGGATTTGGTTTACCACACCTTGAGCATTAATACGACTTCCTGATCAGCACTTACGATAGCTTCTATTCGGTATCTCGTTACTGGTGCGCATCAACTCTATTGGTGGCGGATACCCATATCGGGTTGATAGCGCTGATGGCTGCGTTCCCTCTCTGCCCCATTGGTTGGCATAATCGATATTTTCCCCCTAGGTCCTCATTTTTGAAATTTTTATTTCATCCACTGCCTGATTTGCGCTCATTAATCAAGCGATTTATGTTGTGATATTGATAACAAAACGCATCGAGAGTGTCATAAAAGTGTTAACCTCATCTCAAAATATCCTTTCTAATATTTATTAAAATAAAATGTATGTTTTATTTTGTGTGGTGGGTTCACTGTGTCGTGGTCAGATTTATTAAACCTCTATACCTCCTGCAATCCATCGTCCTTCGGGCAACAGTGAACATTGAGTATTGCACATTGAAAAACATACCCTACATAGAGAGAGATAATGATGAAAAAACTAATCTTGGCCGCCCTTATCGCAGTCACCTCTGGGGCGGCAATGGCCGAGAACGAACAAATTGTTTTCAGTACGCCGAATCTGGCCATGCCGTTTGAAGTTCATATGCAGCGTACCGCAGTCAAAGCCGCGAAAGAGATTGGCGTGAAGCTACAGGTCCTGGATGGTCAGGGCAGTTCGCCCAAGCAGGTTGCTGACCTGGAGAATGCCATTACTCGTGGTGCTCAGGGGTTTATTGTCTCACCCAATGATGTCAACGCCGTTTCCGATGCGATAGATGAAATTCAGGAGAGAGAATTGCCGGTGGTGACCCTTGACCGTTCCGTCGATAGCCAGAAGAAAGTGCCGCATTTCGGTGCCAATAACTACAACGGAGGGCTGGCGATTGGCGACTTTGTGAAAGCCAAATTTCCCGATGGTGCAGACATCATCCTGCTGACTGGGCAACCGGGCTCCTCTTCCAATATCGAGCGTACCAAAGGTATTCGCGACAGCCTGAAAGCCGGCGGTGAAAAGTATCGTATTGTCGCCGATCAGACCGGTAACTGGATGCGTTCTGAAGGAATGCGCATTGTAGAAAGTGTGCTGCCATCGCTGCCGAAGCGCCCGCAAGTGATCCTTTCGGCCAACGACGATATGGCGTTGGGGGCGATTGAAGCGTTGCAGGGGCAAGGGCTAAAACCGGGGGAAATTCTGGTAACCGGTTTTGACGCAGTACCGGAAGCCTTGGCACGTGTGCGCGATGGCTGGATGGTGCTGACGGCGGATCAGCGCCCCGGTTATGCGGTACAGACGGCGATGAGTCAACTGGTTGCCAACGTGCGTGAGAAGAAAGCCATCACCGGGGCAGATTACCCGCCATTGTTGATCACCAAAGAAACCCTACAGCAGGCTGAGCGCATTAGCGAAGCCGGGAACTGATTTGATCAAGGCCACTACGCTGGTGGTGGCCCTCACTAAAGAAGGTGCTGGACGATGTTGCGACCCTTACTGAAAGTGACCAACCTGGCGAAAAGCTTTTCCGGCGTCTGGGCGTTGAGTAATGCCCAGTTAACTGTGGCGAGCGGTGAAATTCATGCGCTGTTGGGTGAAAACGGAGCGGGAAAATCCACCCTGCTTAAGGCGTTGGCGGGTGCTCAGCCGCAAAGCAAAGGTGACATCTGGTTTAACGGGGAAACGCTGCCGCTGGGTGATTCGCCAGTAGAGCGGCAAAACAGGGGCATTATTACCATCTACCAAGAGTTTAACTTGCTGCCCAATATGAGTGTTGCGGAGAACATGTTTCTGGGGCGTGAACCGCGCAAAGGTAACCTGATTGTGGATGAAAAAGCGGTAAATCAGGAGGCGCAGGCGATCCTGGATCACCTGCAATTGAATATTGCGCCGACCACCGCGGTGGCGCGTTTGAGTGTGGCGCAACAGCAGATGGTGGAAATTGCCCGTGCACTGACGTTGAACGCCAAGCTGATCATTATGGACGAGCCTTCTGCGGCGCTGAGCGACAGTGAAGTAGAAAGCCTACATCGCGTGGTACGCGAACTCAAAGAGCGCGGTGTCAGCATTATTTACGTCACTCATCGTCTGCACGAAGTTTTCCAGCTCTGTGATCAGTTCACGGTATTTCAGGATGGCCGCTTCACCGGCAGCGGTAAGGTGGCCGACACCACGGTAGAGCAACTGATCCGCCTGATGGTGGGGCGTGATGTGGCGTTTAATCGCCGGCCACCCAGCGAAACGCATCATGAGCAGCAACCCATTCGCCTGGCAGTCAACGGGTTGTGCCGTGAAAAGCCACCACTGGATCCCCATGGTATTGCTTTGCATGACATTAGTTTCCATGTGCATGCCGGAGAAGTGCTGGGTATTGCTGGTTTGGTGGGGGCCGGGCGTACCGAAGTGGCGCGTTGCTTGTTTGGTGCCGATGGCTTTACCTCTGGAGCCTTTGAGCTTGATGGTGTGCCCTACCAGCCGAGTACCCCGATGTACGCACTGGATCAGGGTATCGCACTGGTGCCGGAAGATCGCAAAAAAGAGGGGGCGGTATTAGGGTTGTCGATCCGTGACAATCTGTCGCTCTCCAGCCTCTCCTCACTGTTGCGCTGGCGCTACTTTATCAATACCCGCAAAGAAGATGCACTGATTGACGCTTACCGTCAGGCACTGCAGATCAAAATGGTCGACAGTGAGCAGGAGGTCCGCAAGCTCTCTGGGGGTAATCAGCAAAAGGTGATCCTTGCCCGTTGTATGGCACTCAATCCGCGGGTGCTGATTGTCGATGAACCTACACGGGGTATTGATGTTGGCACCAAATCAGAAGTGCACCAGGTGCTGTTTGATATGGCGAAGCAGGGGGTGGCGGTTATCGTGATTTCATCCGATCTACCCGAAGTGATGGCCGTTTCTGATCGCATTATCACGCTGAGTGAAGGCCGGATGACCGGTGAGGTCCATGGTGATGATGCTACCGAAGAACGCCTGATGATGATGATGGCGATCAACCACCACTCCCTTAACGTGGCATAACGGAGTTTTCCATGACGCAGATGATTTCCAAAACCGAGACGGCAATAAAGCGCCCCGGGCATATCGACCTGATCGCTTTTTTCGAGCGTTTTGGTGTGTTGATTTTTATGATCTTGCTGCTGATTTTTTTCCAGTTGCAGAACAGTAATTTCCTGTCTGAACGTAATATTTTCAATATTCTGACCGAGGTATCCATCTACGGCATCTTGGCCGTGGGGATGACGTTTGTCATTCTGACCGCCGGGATCGACCTGTCTGTCGGGTCTATTCTGGCGGTTTGTGCCATGACCGCTGCCTACATTATTAAAGGTGATAACTTTACCACCGCTGACCCTAACGCTTGGGGGGGCATGAGTTGGCTGATTGGGCTGAGTATCTGCCTGGCGATGGGGACATTGATTGGTTTTCTGCATGGTCTTGGGGTCACTCGCCTGCGGTTGCCACCGTTTATTGTCACGCTGGGAGGTATGACTATTTGGCGTGGCCTGACGCTGGTGATTAACGATGGGGCGCCGATTGCCGGTTTCGATGCGGGTTACCGTTGGTGGGGTCGTGGCGAATTATTGGGTATCTCAATCCCTATCTGGATCTTTGCACTGGTGGCCATTGGTGGCTATCTGGCGTTGCATAAAACGCGCTGGGGGCGTTTTGTTTATGCCATCGGCGGTAACCCAGAAGCGGCGCGGCTTGCTGGGGTGAATGTGAAACGCGTGTTGGTCAGTGTTTATGTGCTGATTGGCTGCCTGGCTGGGCTGGCGGGTTTTATCCTCAGTGCCCGTCTGGGGAGTGCTGAAGCGGTGGCTGGGATCTCTTTTGAGTTGCGGGTGATCGCATCGGTAGTGATTGGTGGTACCTCACTGATGGGGGGATATGGGCGTATCACTGGCACCATCATCGGTTCCATCATTATGGGGGTCCTGATTAATGGCTTGGTATTAATGAATGTGTCCGCGTACTACCAGCAGATTATCACTGGCCTGATTATTGTATTGGCGGTGGCCTTTGACACCTATGCCAAGAGCCGTCGCGGTGCATTATAAGGGGGGGGGATGAAACCAGTACGTATTGGATTGATTGGTACCGGGTATATCGGTAAGGCACATGCGATTGCTTATGCTCAGGCACCCACGGTGTTCAGCCTGCGAGGCAAGTTGATACGGGAAATGGTGGCTGAGGTGACGCCAGAGCTGGCAGCAGAGCGGGCGCAGGCGTTTGGCTTCAACCGTTCTACCGGCGACTGGCGTACTTTGGTGGCTGATCCACACATCGATGTTGTAGATATTTGTGCGCCAAACCATCTGCATAAACAGATGGCGCTGGCGGCGATCCACCATGGTAAACATGTGTACTCGGAAAAACCGCTGGCGCTGAATGCCCATGATGCGCGCGAAATGGTGGATACAGCAAAACAGGCGGGGGTCAAAACCTTGGTGGGGTTCAATTATATGAAGAACCCGACGGCGGCGCTGGCGAAAGAGATTATCGCCGGTGGTGAGATTGGCGAAGTCATCCACTTCTATGGAACCCATAATGAAGACTATATGGCTGATCCACTTTCCCCCATTCATTGGCACTGTTTCAAAGAAACTGCCGGGTTGGGGGCTTTGGGGGATCTGGCGGCACACATTGTCAATATGGCGCACTACCTGGTAGGTGACATCCTGCAAGTTTGTGGTGATTTAAAGATTGTTGTTCCTGAGCGTCCGGCTTATGTCGGCGCAACACAACGGGTGACGGTGGAAAATGAAGACCAGGCGCATGCGATGGTGCGTTTTGCTAACGGCGCACAAGGCGTGATTGAAACCTCCCGTATCGCTTGTGGCCGTAAAATGGGACTGTCTTACGTTATCACCGGTACCAAAGGGGCTATCCGTTTCACTCAGGAGCGTATGGCAGAACTACAGCTTTATCTGCATGACGACCCGGTTAATCGCCAGGGGTTCCGCACACTGCTGGTGGGGCCAGAACATCCGGAATATGCTGCATTTTGCATGGGGGCCGGACATGGCATCGGCTTTAACGATCAAAAGGCGGTAGAAGTGCGTGACTTAGTGGATGGCATCGCGGCTGATATGCCAATGTGGCCGGACTTCGAAGAGGGCTGGAAGGTATCGCGGGTGCTGGATGCGATCGCTCTTTCCCACCGTGAAGGGCGCTGGCTGAACGTGATTGATATTGTTTGACGAGATATCAACTGGGAAAAGCCGTTTGATGCGTTAGGTATGGATCGTGCTGTGCTTGCCCGATGAAAATGCCCCCTCTTCAGTTGGGTATCCCACTGAAGAGGGGGCAGGCGCGATATCAATATAGTAAATGGTTGATGGTTTTTTATTTGGCAGGGGGAATTTGTCGGGCCGTATCGATAGGGTAAAGTGTTTCACATTTCACCTTATCATTATCTAATTTATCACAACGTTGTGCGACTTCTGATGATTTGGATGCGGTTGCTTCATCAGTAATGTAAATGAACTGATTGGGTCGGCAGACGATATTTTTTGTTTTGAGGAACTGTATATAACCCTCATTGGTTAAATTCATCTCGTTTTTATTAACATAGACAGTACATTGATCCATATTAGCGATTCTAATATGCGAGCTGACGAAAACCTGTTCTCGTCTATAGTTACTGGCTAGATAGATTAATAAAAAGGCAATCAGCAGCAATAGCATGGGGTTGATGATAATAAACCGGCCATTAATTCTGAATAACAGTGCCCGGCTTTTTTTTAACAGCCCTTTATTATGGCGGGTAGGATTCGGTACCTCATTCTTATCTACCCTTTTTTCTATATCATTTTCTTGCTCGAAGTTAATGGGAGCCGCTGTCTCTGTGGTGGCGGTTTCAACAGTCTCTGAGGTAGTAGTTTCAACATCTAAAACCTGTACCGTACCACAGAATAAAAGACCTTTTTTAGGGACGGTTTTGATGACTTCTTCTTTGATGCCAGCACTCACTAACCCCCTTCTTAACAGTGATACGTTCTGATAAAAGGTATTGTTAGTGACATAACGCCCTTGACTCTGCCAGGCAAAGGCAAAAAAATCCTGCTGACTAATGACTTTCCCGGGGTTTGATAATAATAGTTGCAAGCATCGACTGGCTGGAATATTTAAAATAGTTTCATTCCCTTTTTTCCCGTTCGGCAGCAGCCGATGTTGCTCCGGGATGTAAGTAACCAAGTCGTTAATAACAAATTTTGTCATTTTTTTTAACCAACCACAGTTATTTTTATCAAGAGTAACTGATTTCACTTCAATTATAGTAAAAAAAATAGTTATGTATACCACGCCGATTCAAGTTTTCGCCAGAGAGTGGCACTCAACGCTCCTTGAGGTATGGGCAGCAAGCGACTGAACGGGGTAACTAGCGGCATGACTGCGATTTGTATCAATTTAGTTCTCGGCGGTTTATGAGCAATGGTGCAAACCTGACTGAGCAGGGAGGGCTATCAGGGGAGGATTTATTCAGCTCAGGGAGCTCAGAGATCCCCTCATTTTTAGAGACTCAAATAATGCCAAGTGTGCGGGTATATAACCGATGCTGCCTCAGGTAATAAGTAAACTTCTCCATCAACAATATCGCGTAGGCTTCTTTCATTTTAGGCAGTAATTGATAGTAGATAACACCTTGTCGGAAAAATGAATATGTTCGGCTTTTGCTGGTATTGACCTTGATCGTTCGCTCCAGACCCGCGCTGTCTCCTGCCTTGCCCAGCAGCGTCAACAGGACTATCGCCAGCGCACTGAACAGAAATAATCGATCGCGTCTTGCCGGATTTTTGATCCGAACCTGACCCATTCCC
>NZ_AYKS02000057.1 GCF_000496755.2 Serratia sp. DD3 | reverse complement strand
TGCCTTGTGGGGTAAATTCGGTGCCATAGCGCACCAGACCCACACCTTTCAGCTCGGCATCAATGGCATAGCGTAACTCACCGGGGGTGCTCTGTTCCAGCATCAGCACATCAATCCTCTTCAGACGCGGCTCATATTTCAGCAACACGTCAGACAGGGTAGTGATTAACTGGTGGGCGGTACCGGGCATCCCCTGCAGGATTTTGCTCATATCCGGCAGACCATAGTCCGGTAAATGGGACAAAGTCCCGGCACGGCAGTTGAGTATACGCTGCATATTGTCCAGCACCGACATAATCAGCTGGTTCTCTTCACTGATTTGGTGCAAATCCAGCCCCCCGGCAAAGTTGCCGTAGAGGGTTTCATATAATGAGGGACGTGGCATGGGTTACTCCTTTAATGGGAGCAGGGTAAGACCCTGATCTTTAAGTTCGATTTGCCGTGCCTTGTCCGGATCCAGCTCATCGCGCTTGAGAACCACACGCCAGTTGTTTTTCTCCTGATTCGGCGACAAAAACATCCCGGCCACCGCCACGTACTGGGTCTCCTTCTCCATCGGCATATCAATGGAGACCGTTTCATCCGGCCTGACTGAAACATCTTTTTCAGCCAGTAAATCCGCCTTGATGGCCTGGCTGTCGCTGGCAAACAACGACGGATAATCGGTGCTATCGAACGTCTTGCGGTCTTTCAATTGATAAATACGCACCACCGTGGAAAGCGGCGCACCACTGGCATTATTGTTGGTGGCCGGCCGCGCCATGATGTCCAGATGCAAGGTATTCACCTGTTTGTAAAAAACGGCTTTGGTCATCGACACCGCCCCGTCAGACACCCTTTGCGTCAGTCCACAACCGGACAACAGCCCGCTCACCATCAATAACGACAGTAGCACTGCAGCCGGTTTACGCCGCCAGAACACACCGTTTTTAAAGAACACACCGTCCTTAAACAACATCGCGCCCTTAATATTGATATTCGCCACTTTCGGCCTCCCTGTAGTTAGTATTCTCAAAAACGGACTGATAACGCCCTAAACTGATGGTAACAATGTCCTCCACCGCCGGGCTCGGGGGGGCCGCCATGCGCCGCATGATCGCCGTTCTCCCCAACTGCGGGCTACCGAGCCGGGGAGAACAGGAAAGCTGCGCATCCGGCAGCAACGGCCGTGGCACGCGCAATTGCAGGCGCGCATGCAACCGTGCCCCCAGGTAAACATGCAGCAAGGCAAACAAGTCCGTATACAGTTCGCCCCCCGGCAGCCACCCCTGAACTTCCTGCGGATCCGAGGTGGTCAGCGTCAGCAGCACCTGACTGTTGACCTCAACGGTACTGCGCCCCATCACCGGGTAACTGGCTAACGTCACCGGCTGGCGGCAAGACATCATGGTCGGATGGTCCAGTGCAATGGACAGGCGATCATGAGGGGTCACGGTCGGCCGGGTATTCGGGGCCAACAGTTTGACC
>NZ_AYKS02000056.1 GCF_000496755.2 Serratia sp. DD3 | reverse complement strand
GGTACGCGTACCTTCTGGAAGTCACGTAATATTCCGATGGCTCAGATTGATCTTGGTGGTCGTTTAGGTCAGTTGAATGTTTTTTCAATTCACGCTGGCTGGTGGAATGATAATGAAGAACCTTTTCAAGGTCAGTTCAATCGCCTGACTGCCTGGGATAAAGAACTCAAAAAGCAGAATGTAAATACGCTTTTTTGTGGAGATTTCAATCAAGTTGCTGCGACTAAAGCGCAGCAGTTTATTACTAATGGAACGGGGTATTCTGAACAGTATGCCCTGGCAAACCCTGATGGCTTGCTTGACCCGACCATTGGGGGCACGATAGATGGCTGGATCGGTGACGTCGGCAAACGGATTGACTTTCTGGTGATCAATGATGACAGTCCCTTTGAAGTCAAGCAGAGTCAGCGCATTTTTACGCAGGGTTCTTTTGGGCGTGTATCTGATCATACCGGTGTCTATGCGCAGTTTGGCTTAGCGGACCGAAAGCCAGAACTGACTGAAGGCAGTGCACCATACCAGCTCTATCTGGTGGGTAGCCATACAGGTAAGCAAGCTTATAGAGGAAATCGCTTTGAGCACCTGGAGGGCGGAAAATACCGCCTAGTAACACGGTTGGGTGCCGCTCAGGAAGATCCTGAAGCGGAGTTTAAAGCTCATCGGCTGTATCTGACGGATCAGACAGGACGTTTATTAAGCCTAGGCAGTCCTCAAGCTGGAAACCGGCTCGAATTATCCACACCGGTGACCTTGGTTGAAAACAGTAGTGAAGGTTTTATGTTTGAAAGCGAACAGGCGGGGTTGTTTCAATTCGATCTTGATTACGACGCCAAAACGCTTACCGTTAGTCAACTAGATTAAAAACCTGAGTTGAACGGGTCATTTCAGGCATAACACCCAGCCTGCCAGTAGCGCACGTATCTCTTGCGTGCGCTACCCTACCGTCTATTCACATGATTGTTGAAACAGCAAAATTGTTGCAACAGCAAAAAATTCTTCATTAAACTGAAATTATTTGCTTACCCCAGCTTCCCCGTGTTTTAATATTATTTAAAATCAAATGGTTATTTAATGATTCCAGTGCAACGCTGCGTGAGCGGGAGCGCCCCTATAAGTCATGAGTAAACCTTTATCTTTCCTTCAACCAAACGAGTAAAAAACTTCCCCAAGCCAGAGGTATCTTCCCTATGCTGACCTTTAAATGCCGACCTCCCCTTGTCTACAATCAGCTCATAGTTATCTGGATCTCAGCCCCGTTTTACCGCATTATCTTTCGTATAACTCAATAGCATAGCTTCTTGACGGGATATGCCGTCACTATCAGCTTGCTTTTCCTTACTGATTCAAAGAGATAGGTAGCACTTTCGCATGGTAGATATGGACTCAAAAAGTTTGTTTACGCTCTATGGCATCAAAAATTGTGACACCATAAAAAAAGCACGCCGCTGGCTGGAAGAACAGGGGGTTGCCTATCAATTTCACGACTACCGTGCAGATGGGCTGAATGAGCCTCTGCTGCGGGATTTTGTCGCTCGGTTGGGGTGGCAAGCGCTCTTGAATACCCGTGGCACCACCTGGCGCAAGCTGGATGAAGCTCAGCGTAATGGCTGCGATAACGCGGATAGCGCGATTGCCATAATGCTGGAACAGCCCGCCATCATTAAACGCCCCCTGCTGGATGATGGTCATGGCCATGCCCTGCTGGGTTTCAGTAGCGAAAGTTATCAACAATTTATTTCCGAGGTTAATGCATGATTTGCCCTGTTATTGAATTAGCGCAACAACTTATTAAGCGCCGATCTCTCAGCCCACATGATGAAGGCTGCCAGGAAATCATGATTTCCCGCCTCAAAGCCAGCGGTTTTACCATAGAACCGATGAACTTCGGTGATACGCAAAATTTTTGGGCCTGGCGTGGTCAAGGCACTACGCTGGCATTTGCCGGTCATACTGATGTGGTGCCCTGCGGTGATGAAAAGCAGTGGGATAATCCCCCTTTTGAGCCGGTTATTCGTAATGGCATGCTCTATGGCCGTGGTGCCGCCGATATGAAAGGCTCATTGGCTGCCATGGTGGTGGCGGCCGAGCGCTTTGTGGCGGCAAATCCTGATCATCAAGGCCGCCTGGCATTCCTGATCACCTCGGATGAGGAAGCCAGCGCCATCGATGGTACCGTCAAAGTGGTGCAAGCCTTGATGGACCGTGATGAACGTCTTGATTATTGTCTGGTGGGCGAACCCTCCAGTAATAAACAGGTTGGGGATGTGGTAAAAAATGGTCGCCGAGGCTCCATTACCGCTAATCTGCAGATCCATGGTATTCAAGGCCATGTCGCCTATCCACATCTGGCAGATAACCCGGTTCATCGCGCGTTACCCGCCCTCAATGAGCTGATTGCCATAGAGTGGGATCAGGGCAATGAATTCTTCCCCCCCACCAGTATGCAGATTGCCAACATACAAGCAGGTACCGGCAGCAACAACGTGATCCCAGGTGAGATGTCGGTACAATTTAACTTCCGGTTCAGCACTGAAATCACCGACACCATCATCAAACAGCGCGTACACGAGCTGTTGGATCGTCATCAATTGAACTACAGCCTCGACTGGTGGCTGTCGGGTCAGCCATTTTTAACCCAACGTGGCGCGTTGGTGGATGCGGTGGTCAAGGCGGTGGAACATTACGCAGAGATAACCCCCGAGTTATTGACCACCGGCGGGACCTCCGATGGCCGCTTTATTGCCCGAATGGGTGCCCAAGTGGTGGAACTGGGGCCGGTTAATGCCACCATCCACAAAGTGAATGAGTGTGTTAATGCGGCGGACCTTCAATTACTCAGCCGTATGTATCAGCGGATTATGGAGCAGTTAGTCGCATGATTAGCGCAGAGATGATCACCGGGCGCTCGACAGAACATCTGGCAGTACTCAGCGGTCATCATCGCTTGCAACCGGCTGCGGTGGTGGCATTTCAAGCCATGCAACTGGCCGCAAAATCAGCGGGTTTTGATCTGCAACCTGCCAGTACCTTTCGTGACTTCGATCGGCAACTGGCTATCTGGAACGGCAAGTTCTGTGGTGAGCGGCCGGTCGTAGATCAACAAAGCCAGCCGTTGGATATCTCGCCACTTTCCACCGCTGAACGTTGCCAAGCCATTTTACACTGGTCTGCCCTGCCGGGGGCCAGTCGCCACCACTGGGGCAGTGATCTGGATATTTACGATCCATCACTGCTGCCCGCAGGGCAAAAACTGCACTTGGAACCATGGGAATATCAACAAGGTGGTTATTTCTTTCCACTCAATCAGTGGATAACGGCACATATGGCTGAATTTGGTTTTTACCGCCCATTTAGTGGAAATGGCGGCGGGGTTGCCATGGAACCGTGGCATTTGAGTTATCAACCGCTGGCACAACAGGCTGAACAGCTATTGACCCCCGAGTTGCTACTGGCGGCCTGGCAAGGTAAAGAGGTTGCAGGGGCATCCTGGCTTGAAAGCCATCTACCCTTGATATTCGCACGTTTTATACACCCACCGAGTGAGGGATAAATATGCATTGGTTAGCGGATTACTGGTGGATTATCCTGATCCTACTGTTTGGCATGATCCTTAATGGGATCAAAGAATTACGCCGTCTTGATCATAAGCAATTTCTGGCCCACAAGCCGGAGGTACCTCCTCATCGGGATAATAATGCCCAATGGGATGATGACGAAGACTGGCCGAAAAAGCCCTAAATGATGGGCGCATAATGCGCCCAAGCCTTAATATTTAAAGGCAATCAAATCACCTTTTTTGCCTGACATCGCCTCTTGCCAGTAATGCTGTGGCACGTAGTAATGTAAACGTGACAAAGCATTGTCCATCATCCCCTGGTTGATGCCATGCCCAACACCAGGCTCGATATCCAAAGTCACATCACTGCCCAGCGCCTTTAAACGGGCTTCCGCTGCTTGTGCATGCTCCAAAGCAATCACGCTATCCGTTTCGCCATGAACAAGATGAACCACGCTTTCCCCAAAATGGGCATCGGGCAATTGGGCAAAACGGCCACTAAAAGCAACCACTCGGCCAGCCAGTTTGGGTTCAGCTTTCATCGCTTCCAATGACATAATCGAACCCTGAGAGAACCCGACTAAGGCGGTTGCCGCATCACTCACTCCGCTGTGTAATTGCCAATAACGCACCACTTCAATAAACTTTGGCATCACCTCAGCAATACGCTGTAGACGGTTTTCTTCCGTGATCCCTTGAACCGAAAACCACTGGCGGCCATTGCCATTATCACTAACAAATGGGCCACCGATGCTGACCACTAAGGCTTGGGGGAATTCTTTGGTAAAGTAACTGCCGATCTCCCCCATTGCCCTGGGGTTATCCCTCACACCATGAAACAACAAAATCAGTTGCTCCGCCGGTGTAGCAGGACTCTGGACAACAAAATGTTCGTGTTTCATGGTGACTCCTCAGATTCAATCAATGCCCTTGGTTTGCGGCAACTGTCGCTCAATATACTCTGCTGAACCATCGAGAAAATCGGGTTTTATTGAATAACTCGTTCCATTTATTGCAACGATTGTGACCACTGTTGCGAAGCACGAGCGTTATTGAGTGATGGGTAATCGCTTTTTGTCACCAACGGACATCAAACTTCCTTCTGGTCGTTAAAGAGTGGCGATTGTACCGACGTATTTGATAACTTCGAAGCCCATTATTATCACCGCAACCACCAAGTACTCCTAGAGGTTCCCCCTCAAATGATCAGGATCCAGGAAATAGCCTGATAACGACGCTCCATCACTCCCTGTTGGCTGAGCCGTTCACTTGGTGGTCAGTGTAGCTTCCCGCTATTTCACCCCATTGCCATTCAAGGTGCGGTTCGAATAGAAATGAGGATAGCCCTTATTTAGGGTTTAGGTAAGGCAGACACTAAGAAGTTGACCCCACTGGTATTTTTACCGTTGTCATCATAGAACGATACCCCCAACATCACGCTGGTAAATAGACCTCCGTTTACTGGTAACATCATCGAGTTGGGCGTTAAAATACCGTTATCGATCATATGCGGATAATTAGCTATGAGCAGCTGCTGCCGGGCCATTACCTCCCCCACAGTACCCCCC
>NZ_AYKS02000055.1 GCF_000496755.2 Serratia sp. DD3 | reverse complement strand
GGGAATGGGTCAGGTTCGGATCAAAAATCCGGCAAGACGCGATCGATTATTTCTGTTCAGTGCGCTGGCGATAGTCCTGTTGACGCTGCTGGGCAAGGCAGGAGACAGCGCGGGTCTGGAGCGAACGATCAAGGTCAATACCAGCAAAAGCCGAACATATTCATTTTTCCGACAAGGTGTTATCTACTATCAATTACTGCCTAAAATGAAAGAAGCCTACGCGATATTGTTGATGGAGAAGTTTACTTATTACCTGAGGCAGCATCGGTTATATACCCGCACACTTGGCATTATTTGAGTCTCTAAAAATGAGGGGATCTCTGAGGGGCAGGCCACATCGTAAAAAACAGCCTGTTACCGGACGACGTCTTAATGCGACAGAACCTTGCGGACTGCAATGTGGGACCTGGATGATAAAAGATTGCTTATGTTATAGTTGCAAACAAGCAGAAAAACTTTATGATAATTATTTGGGGAGTATAAAGTAATACTCTCGGATTTTTGTTAAAAAGCCACTATGACAGGAGTCTGCTATTGCGCATTCCGTGCGGTAGCCATGTCTAAAGGATGAGGACATTCAATGAATAGAGTCATTTTGGTACATACACCGCTTGCCGGTAATGTACTGCTTTTTAAATCCCTTGTCGGACATGAAAAGATTTCTGAGCTGTTTTCTTTTGAAGTTGAAGTATTAAGCACTAGTAATAGTATTAATCTCAGAGAATTATTAGGTAAAGCTTTAACCGTAGAACTACGCTCGTCTCCCCTCCCTTCCCGATATCTAAATGGTTACATCACTCGCATGACGCTCGTTGGCAGAGAGTCTAGTGGTGAACGCTATTACATTTACCGCGCAACGGTTCAACCCGGCCTTTGGTATCTGACCCAAAACAGGGATTTCCGCATTTGGCAGGAAAAGACCGTCCCTGAGATCATTTCCAGTATCCTTTCTGACTATCAAATCCAACTAGAGAATAAACTTACCTGGAGTTATCGCCAGTGGGGTTATTGCGTCCAGTATCAGGAAAGTGATTTTAATTTCATTAGCAGGCTGATGGAACACGAAGGGATTTATTACTATTTCCGTCACGAGATGGGCAATCATACCCTCGTGTTAGCAGATGAACCGCAGGCGCACACCAAGCTTGAAGGTTACGAATTTATTCCGTACCTGCTTACAGAAACTGGGGAAAGTACCCATAATGCCAATGGGATCCAAAGCTGGAGCGTTTCCGACGCCATTACCCCAAGTTTGTACAGCCTTGATGACTACGATTTCCGTAAGCCCCGTGCACGTTTGCTAGAAACCCGCCAGAACCCAACCTCTTTTGCTGGTGATAAAGCCGAAGTGTTCGACTGGCCAGGGCATTTTACCGACCACGATCATGGCCAATTTTACGTTCGTGTTCGCCAACAAGAATTTGAAGCCCAACACGAAAAAATGATGGGGGATGGTTCTACTCTGGGTATTGCCCCTGGCCATACCTTCACCCTTTCCAATGCCCCAAGGGCGGAGGATCAGCGCGAATATCTGACGGTTGAAGCGCGCTACTTTCTGACCGAAAGCGGCTATTCCAGTGGTGACCAGGGCAGCGGCGACCAGCATACCGAATTCACCGTTGTGCCAAGTAGCGTGAACTGGCGTCCTTCGCGTATCACACCCTGGCCAAAAACGCATGGCCCGCAAACCGCAGAAGTTGTGGGGCCGGAGGGACAATCCATCTGGACGGATAAGTATGGCCGCGTAAAATTAAAATTCCGCTGGGATCGGCATGGTAAAGGGGATGATAGTGGTTCCTGCTGGGTACGGGTTTCCAGTTCGTGGGCTGGTTGGAAATACGGTGGTGTACAAATTCCCCGCGTAGGTGAAGAGGTGGTGGTAGATTTTATCAACGGCGATCCTGACCGACCGCTGATCACTGGCCGCGTCTACAACGAAGACAGCATGCCGCCTTGGGATCTACCGAACGATGCCACCAAAATGGGCTTTATGTCACGCAGCACCAATGGCAGCGCAGAGAATGCCAGCTATCTGTTTTTTGAAGATGCGCCAGGCCGCGAGTCATTTGATATGCATGCGGAAGACCAGATGAATATCTCTGTCGAGGGTAATCAATATATTACCATTGACGGCACCAGAACCACTGTTATCGGCGGCCAGCAGTTTGATACCGTGAAGGGCGATGCCATCTTTGCATATCAATCAAAACGCGATATCACCGTTGAACAACTCGAGAAAAACACCTTTAATAATAAGCAGCAGGTTGATATTAGCAAAGGCCGCGAGTTTACGATAAAAAGCGGTGGGGATGTTGTTAATATCACTGATGATATTAATAGGACGTTCAAGGGTAATATTACGGAAACCACTACTGGAAATATTGACCAGACAACAACCGGGAATATAACGCAAAAAACTACTGGCGATATCACGCAGACATTAACCGGAAACATCACACAAACAACAACAGGAAAACTAACCGAGACCATTGATACCGGGCGGGAGCTTGAGATTACTTCTGGGGGGGAAATACAAAAAATCACTGGCGATGCTAAGACCGACATCATAGGTAATCTATCTATAACTGTTAAGGATGGGATCTACACTTTAGACAGCGCAGACGGTATAGTAGTAAAAAGCGACGTCGCAATAGATTATCAAACCCCCAAAGAGAACAAAGTTACATTTCATAAATTCTCCAGGACAATCTTCAGTGAAAGTTTTACTGCAAATAACGTCGTGTTTACTGGAAATTCAATTGGAGTCTCCGGGATGAGTAGTACCGCCACTGGAATGTCTAATAGCTTCACTATAAGAGCGAATACCAAGACTTTATTTGGCGTCAAAGCCAAGGGTGTTGAAATTGTAAATTCATTCACGACGATTAACAATTATAAATTAAACATTCTGGCTGTTGCTTTAATCGTAATTACTTAACAACAGGAGACAAGCACTCGCTATGATTATCGATCCCATATCTAGAATCCTCTCTTGGGTTGGCATAATTTCAAGCATTATTATCCCATTATTATTTTATATAGGATTTAGAGATGGCAACAAGAAAATCCCCGAGGTTAGAGCGTGGTTAAAAAAAAATAGCTGGAAGGGGGATATTCATAAGCACAGACTGGAATCATGGCAACAGACCGATATAACCTATGGGAATGATTTTTTTTATGATTTGTATTTTTACGCCAACTATGGTCAAGGGAATAAATTGTACTCAGCTAAGGCACTGATTAGGCCTGGTGAGATGCATATGATACAAAGGGGGATGATAATATATATAAAATGCAGTCCAAACGGAAAGAAAATGGTAGTTATGAAAATAGAATACTGATTAATAAAACCAAAAACACTCACAATAATATTTCAAACTTATCGCCAAAAGTGATGAGAGTATTG
Source organism: Serratia sp. DD3 (assembly GCF_000496755.2). Next base: position 31,696 of record NZ_AYKS02000055.1, on the reverse strand, counting down.
TTAGTGTTACAGGAAAAATCAGCAAAGTGCTTTCTAATAAAAACACTTTCCTTTATAAGGTATCTTTTCTAAAAAAAACGACTCATATTTGTGCAGGAAGCAACAATAAATGAAAATCATCAAACCGCTACGGCTTAGCGTGCTGAGTCGGCCCTATCGATGGCAGGAAAAAAACTATCTTGGGGTCTCTGTATTGGCATTAGCCGATATGGGGAGCACTCCGCGTCTGCGTCCGGAACCTGAACTGTGGCAGCTTGCCGAAAAGGAACTGCAAACCAGCGGGGGCGTTATTGATCTTGCGATCCCCAAAGCCTGTGCAGAATTTCTTGCTACTGGTTATGCCTACACCCAGCACCAGCAGGATAAAACTGCCTGTGCAGTGAGGATCCAGGTAGAACAACGGGAAAAAACCTTGATTGCCTTTGGTGAACGCCATTGGGTGAACAATACCCCGTCCTCACCCCTCCCTTTTCAACAGATGCGTCTGGACTGGAGCCGTGCATTCGGCGGGGCGCAATACCCCGAAAACCCGCATGGGATCGGAGCAAGTCCAGAATCATTTGAAAACACGCCAATTCACCGTCTGCCCAATATCGAACCATTACACCATCGCCTGACCTCTCCGCGCCAGAAACCCGAACCTGAGAGCTTTGGGGCGTTGGATCTGATGTGGCCACGTCGCTTTTCCCGCATCGGGAAAAAGTATGACGCGCACTGGTTACAACATGAGTTCCCCGGCTTTGCGAGTGATATTGACTGGCGTCTGTTTAATGCCGCGCCGCAGGATCAGTGGTGGGAAAATCTCGATGAGTTGCCACCCGAAGCACCGTGGCGCATCTGGAATATGCACCCGGAAAAGCCATTACAGGAAGGGCATCTTCCCCCTTGGCGTTCCCGTTGTTTTATCAACCGGTTGCGGGGCGATGAAGAGGTATTTGAAGAAATTGCTCTGCGTAATACAACGGTGTGGTTTTTCCCGCATCTTGAGCAGATGCTGTTGATCTGGCACGGCAGCGCGCGCATCAATGAAGATGACGCCGCCGACGTGTTACAAATGATGCCAGCCCTTGAACGTAAGGGTTCGCCGCGCCCGGTCAGCCATTACCGCAAGGTACTGCGCCAACGCATGGATAAAGAGAAAGGCGCGCTGTTCGCGTTCCGTGAAAAAGACCTGCTGCCCGAAAATGCCATTGGCCCCTGGCTGGATACCGATCTCCCGGTCAGTGAGAGCCCGATGAGCAGCAATATGCAAAACCGTGAGCAACGCCTGCGTGAAGAGCATCGTGAACGCCTGGAACAACGGGGCCAAGATATCAAGGATATCATCCCGGCATTTGAACCTGCCGCTTTGCCAGCACTGGAAGACTTGGCCGAGTTCGTCGAAAAAATGGAGCAGCAGGCCGAGCAAATGCGCGAACAGGCGTATGAAAAAATGCGCGAGCGAGGGATCGACCCAGATAAGCCGTGTGACCTTGATAAAGGCCCTAAAGGCCCGGAAAGTATGCACCGCATACTGGATATGATTCATCGCAATGAACACGGCATGTCAGAGAAAAAACTGGAGCAAACCCGGCAGGCCTTGCATCAAATGTATCTGATGTCGGTACAGGCGCAAGGGCCAGCCATCCGGTTAACCGGGGATATCGCCCAGATTATCCGCAACCGTGCTCAGGTGACGATGAGCCGGGGGGGAGACTTCAGTGGCCTGGACTTTACCGGTGCCGATCTCTCCGGGATGGATCTACGCGGTGCAGATTTATCGAAAGCGCTGCTGGAAAACGCCAACCTTAGCCACTGCCAACTGGATGGTGCCAATTTCCGTTCAGCCATGCTGGCAAGGGCAGATATCACCCAAGCCTCTTTGTGTGATGCGATGCTGGATGAGGCCTGTTTGTCACTGGCGCAATGTCGCGATAGCAATTTTACTGGTGCCAGTCTAAATAACGTACAGCTACACCAAACGCTGTTGGAAAACTGCATCTTTGATAACGCCAAGTTGGGTGAGTTGATGCTGTACCAGACTTATCTCTCCCAATGCCGTTTTCACCATGCCCGGCTTGAAAACATGGTTCTCATGGAGCTGACCGCACCAGCAATGGATTTCTCCCATGCCGAGTTGATCAAGGTGGCGTTTATCAAATGCACCCTTGAGCAGAGCGTCTTTGACCATGCCACGCTAGAGGGGTGTTCATGGGTCGACACCCAGGCAGAAGGTAGCCGTTTCCAGGGGGCAAGCATGGTCTCCTGCTCCTTCGCTGCACAGACCCTGCTCAGCGGAGCGGATTTCCGTGATGCCACGCTAAGCCAATGCAATCTGCGGCAAATGCCATTAAGCGGTGCTTCTTTCCATCGGGCAAAACTGGATAACAGCGATCTCAGTGAGGCCAACTGCCAGCGCGCTGATATGAGCAAAATGAATGCTATCGGCAGCCTGTTTATGCGTACCGACCTGCGTGGAGCCAGCTTGAATGACAGCAACTTGATGGGTGCTCTCATGCAAAAATGTAATTTCAGCGGCGCTGATTTACGTGGGGCCAACCTGTTTAGAACCGATATGTCGCAATCAACGATTGATGCTACCACCAAGATTGATGGTGCTTATACCCAGCGAACCAAGACCCTGCCAAAGCGTGACAAGGACCTGATATGAAAACGCTGACGCCCGCAGAATTTCAGAAAAAAATAAAGCAGGGTGAACCAGTACAAAGCGTCTCTCTTGCAGGTCAATCGCTGGCGGGGCTAGATCTCTCTGGCGGGATAATTAGCGAAGTTGACTTCAGTGGCGTAGATTTCAGCGGGGCCAACCTGCACGAGACCGCATTCAGTGAATGCCAAATGACCGCGACCAGTTTCGTGCAAGCCAAGCTGAAGCAAACAGTGTTCAATCAGTGCGAGATGGCCAACAGCCAATTTAATCACACCACCGTCACCGAATGTGTCTTTAACAAATGCCTGCTGAATAATGCCAACTTCAGCCACAGCCAGCATGATAAAACACAGTTTATGATGGGGTCATTGCGAAGCTCCAGCTTCAGCCATGCTCATTTGGATCGAGTCACTTTTTACCAGTCGTCACTGCTGCAGGCAAAGCTGGATAACATCAACAGCCTGCTGACAACCTTCTTTCGCCTCGATCTGCGTGAAACCGATTTTGCTGCCAGCCAGTTCGATCGGGCAGCGTTCTTTGAATGCGATCAGCGCGGTAAAAACTATCAACATCAGAATTTTCAGGGCTGTCAGTTCACTGACAACCGACTGGATGAGACAGATTTCTCCCATTGCCAGCTTATCCAATGCAATTTCAAAGGGGCTTCTCTACAACGAGCCCTGCTTCAGGGCGTTAATGCCAGCCAGGCCCTGTTCATCAGCGCCAATCTGGCCGATACCCGCTGCCAGAACAGTCAGTTCGATCAGGCTATTTTTGTCTCAGCCAACTTGGATCGCGCTGATTTCTCTCATTGCAGGCTGTTTCAAGCGGTCTTACAGCAGGCGTGTGTAGCGGAAGCCTTATTTAATAGCAGTGATCTGACCTACGCAGATTTTTCTTACGCTGATGTTAGAGAGGCCGATTTTCGTCAGGCCCATTTTATGCGGACTCGCTTTCATCGCGCTCACCAAATGGGTGCTCATTTTTCTGATCGCCAAGGGATCTTGGAGAACGATCCTGAATTGTTTTCAGCAGAAATCTGGAGCGCTCAGCGCCAGAGCCGAATCTGATAAGGAACATCATGACCAATGCAATAACCTCTTACACACTCCCCACAACCCCGCCGCAACAGGCTGCCGGGCAAGTGGTTAATCTGCTTAACGACGGTACGATGATGGTCGAGAGCGAAGGCCGCGGCTGGCATTGTCGCCGTGCAGCCAGCTGTCTGATAGCACCGGAGTTCGGCGATCGGGTATTGATTGCTAGCGTTGAGGGGCAGTTGTGGTTATTGGCCGTGTTGGAACGGGCGGAAGGCCAGCAGCCTACGGTGCTCAGCGTCGAGGGTGATTTACAGATTGCCCCAGGGGGCAATCTCAGCCTGACAAGCCAGGGGCTGAACATCACGGCAAAAACCAGCGATTGCCACATTGATGCCATGAACTACAGCGGTGAGTCGGTCACTGCTTGGGTCAGCCTGTCTCGCATCGTCGGTAAACAGTGCGAGTCTATCTGGCAGAGTGTCACTCAAATCAGCCACCGGCTGTTGCGCAAAACCACCCAAATGGAACAGGTGCGCGCAGGGCAGTTGGATATGCAGGCCGAGGATTATCTGCGCATGCATGCGCAGAACACTGTAATCACCTCCAAGGCCATTACTAAAATCGATTCAGAACAAATCCATATGGGGTAACACCATGTTTGCCAATTGCCAATTGATGGGTATCGATCTGGCGTTTCCTGATGTCTGCCTGACGCCAACGCCAGTGCCAACACCGATCCCCTATCCCGATGTGGCTGTGGGAGTAACCGCCATACCGAACGCTTACAACATTCTGCTTATGGGGATGCCGGCGCATAACATGGCCACGGTCACCCCCCTAACCAATGGTGATAACGTGGGTGTAGCAACGGGGGTGGCTTCGGGCACGGTAATGGGCCCATCACGGCATATTACTGCCGCATTTACCGTGTTGTTTAAGGGGACACCGGCAACACGCCTGACCAGTGTCAGCCTACAGAATTCAACTAATATGGTCGGTATGCGCACCGTACCCAGCCAACTGAAAGTTTTGCTGCTTGCACCCTAACTAACTCGTTTTAAACAGAAAAGACACCTAGAGGTTATTGTGAAAATACGGATTCCGCTATTGCTGCTTGTTACTGCTCTCTTCCTTTCCGCCTGTGCTCCACGTTCAAAGCCAGTGAACCCTGACGACGTTTTGGTCAGCCACAAGGTGAATGGGGTGACATTAACCCACCGTGCAATTATTTCCCCGCCTGAACAATTTGAGCCAATTAATAAGCAGTACCGCAGCTTATACGGTGCCAGTATCATGAGTAAACCGAGCTATAGCGGTAAAGTGCTTGGCCAATTGGAAAACGCTACCCCGTTCATCACCTTGGGCGAGGTTGAAAACAAATGGTTGGCTATCTCCATGGAGAGTGAGGGGCAACTTATCGGCTATGTCCAAAGGAATGCGGGAGTGCCTGAAAGTGAATACCGGGCCGCGTTGCTTAAAGATCGTCCTCGTGCACGCCGTGCCAAGGCCGCCAAACGCGCAGCAAGTTGCGTCGACGTCGGGAATGGCAGCAAAGCCTGTAAAGAAACTAAATCAGACACTTGGGTCCTTGAGTAATCTGTAATGGGGGAGCGGAAAAACACCATGATAAAATCACAACCCGTTCAGCGCTGTGGGTACTTGCTGCTGTTGCTTTCTGCCATATTTATGCTCGGTGGCTGTATGTCCTCGGCGAAAAGTGTGCCATCACGTTACAGCCTGACCTTTGATGCACAGCAGCAAATGAACAGCGCTACTGGGCAACCTCCTGCCCCGGTCAAAGTCCGCGTATTTCTGCTACGTTCTGATGCTGAGTTTATGGAAAGCGATTTCTTTAGCCTGCAAGCCGATGCGAAAAGCGTACTCGGTAACAGCCTGCTCGATAGCGATCAATTTTTCCTGAGTCCGGGGCAAAAAGGCAAAGCCCTGGCTGGGAAAAGTACGCTGGATGCCCGTTATATCGGCATTATTGCCGAATACCAGGTACTGGACGGTAAAACATGGCGTATCTCGTTGCCACTGCCCGAGCCCACCGAAACAAACTTCTACAAAATATGGCAATTATCTCCTGATGAACTGACCGCACATGTCGTGGCGGGGGTTAACGGTCTACAGGCTGTCGACGGCCAGAGCCAGTGATCCGTTTTACTGAAACACAATGACAATGAGGGACGATGATGAAAAATGCGCATAAGGTGGTCTGGACCGAAGGAATGTTTTTACGTCCCCACCATTTCCAACAGGCAGAAAATTATCTCGAAAACTATGTAAAACTCTGGGGCCAGGGGCACTGTGGCTATTTCTGGGGTTTTTCGACTCTGGAACTGGACCAAACGCTGTTGCGCCAAGGTAAAGTGGCGCTCAACGCCGCCAGCGGCATCATGCCGGACGGTACACCGTTCGGGTTTTCTGGTGCTCAGCAAATCCTGCCCGCATTGGAGATCGCCGATAACCAAGTGGGGGAGCGAGTGGTGCTGGCTTTACCCATCTATCGTGCAGGTGCTGAAGAGGTCATTTTTCAGGAAACAGCAGGCTCGCTGGCGCGTTATATCGCCTACGAGACGGATGTCAACGACTTGAATACCGTTGCAGTGGGCAGTGCCGCATTGCAGTTTGGTCAGTTACGGTTGCGTCTGATGCTTGAAAGTGAGTTAAACGCGGAATGGACGGCAATGACAGTTTGCCTGGTGCAAGAGCGCCACAACGATAGTCACTTACGCCTCGATCCTACCCTTATCCCGCCGATGCTTAATTGCCATGGTAGTCAGATACTGAGAACCTTTATTAATGATCTGCAAGGTCTATTGACGCAACGTAGCCAACAGATGAGCCAACGGCTATTGCAGTCGGGGCAAAGAGGCAGTTCAGAGATCGCCGATTTCATGCTGTTGCAGTTGATTAACCGCTATCTGGGACAAGTTAGCCACGCCAGAACGCTCAACCATCTTCATCCAGAACGGTTATTTGCCGAGTGGCTACAGTTTGCCAGCGAGCTCAGCAGTTTCTCATCAGCACGCACCTCAGAAACAAAACTGCCAGTATATGACCACAATAATCTGGCGCTCTGCTTCAACCCGTTGATGCTGATGTTGCGTCAGGGGCTTTCGGTGGTGCTGGAAGATAATGCCATTCAGCTAGTGCTGACTGAACGTTCACATGGGTTAAACGTGGCAACCATTCAGGACACCAAGATGGTGCAAGATTTTGGTTTCGTCCTGGCGGTAAAGGCCAACGTGACAACGGATGCTTTGTTGAACCGATTCCCGGCCCAAATGAAAATTGCCTCGGTAACACGTATCCGCGATCTGGTTCAGTTCCAACTGCCCGGCATCGGCTTGCGTACCATGCCAGCTGCTCCGCGTCAGATCCCCTATCATGCGGGTTACACCTATTTCGAATTGGAAAAAAATGGCGATCTGTGGAAAGAGATGGAGAAATCCAGCGCATTCGCTCTTCATCTGGCTGGCGATTTCCCGGGATTGGAAATGGAGTTCTGGGCCATTCGCAACCCAACGGAACGGTGATTTATGACTCAAGCGACTCAATGGGGCAACCCGTTGCTTATCTCGGCTAACCCTTTATTAAATGCTATTTCACAGATCCGTCAATCGGGAACCCACGCAGATCCGGCCCAGCTGCGCCAACAGTTGATTGATGAAATACGTCGCTTTGAGGTCAGCGCGCAAAGGGAAGGGCTGACTTATGAAGTTATCATTGGTGCCCGCTATTGTCTGTGTACCGCACTGGATGAGTCTGCGGCACTTACCCCCTGGGGCAGTAACAGCGTTTGGTCCGGCAGTGGCTTATTGGTGACTTTCCATAATGAAACCTGGGGCGGCGAAAAGTTTTTCCAGCTGTTGGCCAAGCTTTCGCAAAACCCACGTGAACATATTCAGCTGTTGGAGCTGATCAACTACTGCCTGCTGTTGGGTTTTGAAGGGCGTTATCGGGTCATCGAAAACGGGCGCTCTCAGTTAGAAACTATCAAGCAGCGTCTGTTGCAACTGATACGTTCGGTACGTGGCGGTTATAGCCCTGTGCTCTCACAAAATGCGCTGGATCTCCCCGTATTGCAAAAAAAATGGCGCCCTTGGGTTCCACTCTGGGCTTGCGTGGCGATGGCGGGGTTTATTGCTTCACTGTTTTTCATTGTTCTTAACTGGCGTCTTGATGATGCAATGTCCCCGGTGCTGGCCTCCATTTATCAGACCAATCTGCCGCAAATAGCCATCAGTAACCCGGCTCCAGCAGCACCACCCATGCTGGATCTGAAAAGTTTTCTGCGCAAAGAGATCGCCGAGGGGTTAGTCACCGTGCGTGATGAAGCACAGCAGAGCGTGGTGATCCTCAAAGGTGATGGACTGTTTGACTCAGCGGCGACGACCTTGCGCCCAGAGTATATTGCGATCATTGAGCGGATTGCCCGCGCAATGAACAAGGTCAGCGGCAAAATTCTGGTGACAGGCTATAGTGACAACGTTCCCATCCGCAGTGCCCGTTTTGCCTCCAACTGGGAGCTTTCGTTGGCGCGCGCCGAGTCTGTCACCCTACAGCTACAAAAGCATCTGGATGATCCACAACGGGTTAAAACTGAAGGCCGTGGTGAAAGTAATCCGATTGTGGCAAATAACAGCAAAGAGAACCGGGCATTAAACCGCCGGGTCGAAATCACTCTGTTGGTTGCGCCAGGAAGCACAAAGGCGGAACTCAACCCCTTGCAGCAAGGAAGCGGACAATAATGCTCAGTACGTTATTTTCCATTATAACCAGCCGCCTGTTATGGGGTGCGATTGGTATCACCGCGTTAGCCTTTGTTATCTGGGTGATAGGCCCACTGCTTGCCATCGGAGACTACCGGCCCTTAGAGCCAGAACTTAATCGGCAGATCGCTATCGGCGTTCTTTATCTGCTCTGGATCCTGTTCCGTATCATTCCTCGTATTTACAGTATCTGGTTCAACAGCAGGCTGCTGAGCAACCTTCGGGCAGCGAATGAAATCCCCAAAGGGGAAGTCGAAAGCCAGACTCAACAGGATCCCCAACTGGCGCAGCGTTTTGATGAAGCGGCACAGCTGTTAAAAAAAGCCCGCTTTAAACCTGGTCAGGGAGATAAACCTTCTTGGTTGAACCGCTTCAATCGACAGTACCTTTATCAATTACCTTGGTATGTCATTATTGGGGCTCCCGGCGCGGGGAAAACCACCGCACTCATTAACTCGGGGTTGCATTTTCCACTGGCGGATAGCTTTGGGAAATCAGCCCTCCGAGGTGTCGGTGGTACGCGTAACTGCGACTGGTGGTTTACCAATGAGGCGATCTTGCTGGATACCGCAGGGCGTTACACCACGCAGGAGAGCCAACGTGCAGAGGACGCTGAGGAGTGGAAAAGCTTCGTTGAACTATTAAAAAAATATCGTGCTCGCCAACCGGTCAACGGAGTCATCATTACCATCAGCGTGGCAGACTTACTGAGTGAAAACAGCGAGTCGCTGGCCATTCAGGCTGGCGCATTGCGCAAACGGTTGATCGAGCTACATCTGCAACTGGGTATCAGTTTTCCTGTGTACGTCATGGTCACTAAAACCGATTTGCTGAATGGGTTTATGGCCTATTTCAGCAAGTTTGATAAAGCACAGCGCGATCAAATCTGGGGATTTACCTTCCCTTATCAGCAAGCTAGCCAGGCAGACTTTGCCCTTAAACAGGCTTTAGAATCGCAATATACCCTACTGCAACAGCGGTTGGATGCTGCCCTGCCAGAGGTTTTGTTGTTTGAACACGATGCTCGACAACGCGCGGAGTGCTATCTGTTCCCACAGGAGTTTGCGGCGCTACGCCCTTTACTGAACCAATATCTGGATATCGTCTTCACTCGCTCCAATTTTGAAACCTGTTTCACACCCCGTGGCATCTATTTCACCAGTGGGACTCAGGAAGGATTGCCTTTTGACCGCGTGATGGGCGAATTGAATCGCTATTTAAAACTCTCCCCCAATCAGCCAGCCAACCAGGGGCATACCCACTGGAACAGTGTCAGCCAGGAAGCGCCAGTGCCGACAACCAAAGGACAGAGTTTCTTCCTGAAAGGCATGCTGGAAAAGGTGGTCTTTCAAGAGGCTGGCCTGGCAGGTAGCAACCGCTGGTGGGAATACCGTAACCGAGCCTTGCACTGGGCTGGTTATATAACTCTGGGTATCATGCTGGTTATCTTGGGGGGAGTCTGGTTCACCAGTTATGGCAATAATAAAGAGTACCTGACAGAAATAACGGCCAAAGTGCCCCAGGTGGCAAGCCAAGGGCAGGGGCTGACCCAACTGGAGGCAGGGGATATATTAACGCTGATCCCATTCCTTAATAACCTGTCGAACTTGCCTGAAAGCCAGCATTTTTCATTGCAAGATCCGCCCTTTTCTTACCGTATGGGATTGTACCGGGGCGCTCAAATCAGCAATGCCAGCAATGCGTTATACCAGAAGGCACTGAAAGAGCTCCTGCTGCCACAGGTAGCACAACAGATTGCCAATACACTGCGCAATGATAATCACAGCGATGCAGATTTCAGCTACGAAGCGTTAAAAGCTTACCAAATGCTCTATCTGCCAAAGCACTATGACGGAGAGTTTCTGCGTGCCTGGGTGATGCTTAACCAGCAACGTAATCTGCGCCAAGGTACCACCCAGCAACAGTTGCAACAGTTGGAGTGGCATTTATCCCAATTGCTGGATGGTCAAATTCAGTCATCACCTTATGCCAAAGACGAAGCTTTAGTGGCACAGGCTCAATACGCACTGGGGCGCTCGCCTCTGCCTCAGCGGGTCTATAGCCGCCTGAAGCGTTTGCTGTTAAAACAAACCGAGATCAAACCGGTGAGTTTGGTGGATTTAGCTGGGCCGCAGGCGGAGCTAGCGTTTTCACGCCAGAGTGGTAAACCGGTAACCGATGGCATCCCAGGGCTTTTTACTCCACAGGGTTATTGGAGCGCATTTGATAACAATATCAACAAGGTTGCGGAAACACTGCGGCAGGAAGATATCTGGGTACTGAATACCCAAACGGCAGCGGAACAAAACAGTGCCGACCTGACAAAAACAGTCCGTCAGCTTTATATGCAGGACTTTATTACCGTTTGGGATGAGCTGCTGGCGGATATACGACTGGCAAATATTAGTGAGTTAAGTCAGCGCATCAACAGTGCACGCTTGCTTTCTGGCAATCCTTCTCCAATGCGTAACCTGCTGGTGAATATAAGAAAATATGTCACCTTGCGTGATGATAAAAGTGACGCTGACCAGCGATCGTTGCTAGGGAAAACGGGAGACAAGTTAAATCAGGGGGCCAATCACACCCTGCAGACGCTGTTCACCACCCGCCCAGCCAATGTTGATGGGGATGTGTCCGCGCAACCGGAACAGGTGGTCATGGCACATTTTGCGCCTTTGCTGGAATTAGCGCAGAGCGAGGGAGAAGGTAGCAAAGCCATCCCCTTTGATGCGGTACTGAAACAGGTTGATGATCTTTACCGTTATCTGACCGCCGTTCAGGGTGCCACCAACAGCGGTATGGCGATCCCTCCCAGCGATATTATTCCACGTTTACAGGCAGAGTCAGGACGCTTACCGGTCCCTTTCAAACAAATGCTGCTGTCGTTGGCTATCGGGGCGAGTAGTGATGCTCAGCGCAAAGAGATGGAAAATGTCAAAAAACGCATTGAGGTAGAAGTTGGCAGTTTCTGTCGTCAGGCTATTGCGGGTCGTTACCCGCTTAACCGGCGTTCAGCGCAGGATGTGACACCGGATGATCTGGCTCGGATGTTTGCGCCCAATACCGGCCTGATGGACACTTTTTTCCGTGACAACCTACAGGGTAAAGTGGACACCACACACCCTACCTGGCGATTTACACCAGGTGTAGATGGTAAAACCTTGCCTGGAGGAGAGGGTATCCTACCTTCATTTCAACAGGCACAACGTATCAGAGATGCATTCTTTGCCAACGGCACTGCGGTACCCTCTTATCGCGTTACCGTGCGTCCGGTACGTATGGATAACGATATCCTGAACCTGATACTGGATATTGATGGCCAGTTGTTCAAGTACAGTCATGGCCCACAGGTTCCGTTGGTGGTGAGTTGGCCGGGCATCCGCAATACCAACCAGGTACATTTGCAATTGTCACTGGCTAATGGAACCACTGCCAGCATGGTGACCAGCGGCCCCTGGGCACTCAACCGTATGGTTGATCGGGCAAAGTCCTCTACCGATAGCAGTAATCTAGGCCGTCAGGCGACCTTTAATCTGGATGGGCATAGTGTGACGTTGGAGTTTACCCCCAACAGCATTCGAAATCCTTTCCAGCTACCTGCATTTTCCTGCCCGTAGCCGAGAGGTGATGATGATGGATAGCAACCAAAACCTAACGACGTCTATTGGCTGGTATGGAAAAATTCCGGCTGAGGGTGATTTTCTTCAGCGTCGCTTGCCCAATACAGTGATTAACCGTTGGGCCAATTGGTTTCGCAGCGGCTTGTTAAACCTGCAGCAGGAATTGCCCAACGATGGCAAACACCCGTTTGGTCATGCACCTGTCTGGAATTTTGTCATACCCGCTACGTTGGGCAACCAGTATGTTCAAATGGGATGTTTGCTGCCCGCCAGTGATCGCGTTGGCCGTTATTACCCCGTTTGCGCGATACGCCTGTGGAGTCTGAATGACTGGCACAAGCAGCAATTGAATGGCGCCGCTGATTGGTATAAACAACTCGGACATACGTTACTAAATGGAGTGCGCAATGGTTTCTCTGCGGAGCAAATTGACCATTCACTACTGGCCATTCCAGCGCTCTCCATTCTCCTCAATGAAGAGCAGTCAGATATTTTATCCATTATCGGTTTGCCGCAGCAGCCAGAAAACCGGCTGACCTGGCAACAGGTTGCCGACTGTTTTGAACCGACGCAATACAGCAGTTACTGGTGGACCAATCAGGCCGACGGCCACCCGCTCTTTACTCACGTACACAGTGGCAACCTTAACGTGCAACTGTTTTCATTACTGTTTAACCCCCATGGTCGGTCGAGGACTGGTCGTGGTGGACAGTATCCTCAACTGTTTGATTAAACAAATTTTCTTTAAAGGTGCGGTATGGATATCGATATCCTTTTGGCTCCAATCAGTCATGATGGTCCTTGTGGCGATAATCTCGAGTATGACGCCGATTTTTTGGCGATGGATAAAGCCTCAATAGGCAAAGCCGAGCAACAGTTCGGCAGCACCATTATTGCGGCTGAACCGCCGGATTGGATGCAAGTAGAACGTTTGGCTACCACCTTGCTGACACGTACCAAAGATCTGCGGGTGATGCTCAAACTCACTCAGGCCTGGACACAAATCCGTGGTCTGTCTGGCTACGCCGATGGTTTGATGCTGATCCACCAAGCACTGGTTCGTTATTGGGATCCGTTACTGCCCGCACTGGATTTTGATGGCGAAATCGACCCCCTGTTTCGTATCAATGTGCTGGCAGGATTAGGGGATAAAACCCAACTGACATCCAGCATCCGCACTGCCAGTCTGCTGAAAAATGCATCCGGGGAAATTTCTCTGCGCGACGCCTGTTCCCTGCTGGAGGGTAGCAAACAGGAGGTTCCCGGCTTTCCTGGTGGGCGCGCTCGTTTGCGGGAAGAACTCGCGCAAGCGTCACAGCCAGTATCTCAGTTGCTGATCACGCTGTATCAAACATTAACTGACCTCCGCGCTGAAATTTCTCGCCATCTGGGCGACAACGGGCTGCCAGAAATGGATGGCCTATTACACCTGTTCCGCACACTCGCCCAGAGTTGTCAACCCACGGCTGAAGCACCACTCCCTGTGGAAGATGCGGTGGAGGCGCCAATAGCAGCAATAACCTCTGCGCCCTCCAACGCCTCGACATTCAGTTGGCATAGTGCCCAGATCCAGTCTCGCGACGAGGCTCAGCTCATGTTGGAGAAAGTGAAGCTCTACTTTAACCAGCATGAACCCAGCCATCCGGCCCCCTTGATGATTGAACGGGTACAACGGCTGATCACGCTGGACTTTATGCAAATCGTCCGCGATTTGGCTCCCGATGGTCTGAGCCAGTTGGAAACCATTTTGGGTGTGCCGGGAAATGAGGAAAACAGCTGACAGCCTAATTTATCTTTGAGCATTTTATGCCCCTGTAGCCGCCAGTCCTGGCAAATGCAGGCCAGAATTTAAAACAGTTCTATCCCATTGTATAGGAAAGTTTTTAATAATCATTAGACGGAGTTACTCATGTCAAACTCGAAATCCCGTAGTGGACAGAAATTTATTGCCCGTAACCGCGCACCACGTGTACAGATTGAGTACGATGTTGAAATCTACGGCGCCGAGCGAAAAATCCAGTTGCCTTTCGTCATGGGCGTGATGGCAGATCTCGCCGGTAAGCAGCTTGAGCCGATGCCCAGCATTGATGAACGTAAATTCTTGGAGATTGATATTGATAACTTTGATGAGCGTTTGAAGTCTTTGAAGCCGCGCGTTGCCTACCAAGTAGAAAATACCCTGACGGGTGAAGGCCAGTTGAACGTAGATCTCACGTTTGAAAGCATGGATGACTTTTCACCCGCCGAGATTGCTCGCAAGGTTGATGCCCTGGATAACCTGCTGGAAGCACGGACTCAGCTTTCCAACCTGCTTTCCTATATGGATGGCAAGAACGGCGCAGAACAGCTGATCTCCCAGATCTTGCAAAATCCTGCCCTGCTGGATTCCCTGAGCAAAGCTCCAAACCCTGCCGCAAAAGATGACAACAACGAACGTGAGGATTAATCGATGAGCAACTTGCCTCAGCAGCAACAGATGTTGCAGAAAACCGAAACTTTTTCCAGCGATGAATTCAGTGAGCTGTTGAATAAAGAGTTTCGGCCAAAAACAGAGCAGGCTAAGGAAGCCGTAGAAATTGCGGTAAAAACGTTAGCCCATCAAGCGCTGGAAAATACCGTCACAGTTTCTGCCGATGCGTATCGCACCATCCAGGCGCTGATCGCTGAAATTGATGAGAAGCTCTCACAGCAGATCAACAAAATTATCCATCACGAGGATTTCCAGACCTTGGAAGGTGCCTGGCATGGCCTGCATTATTTGGTCAACAACACTGAATCGGATGAAATGTTGAAAATCCGCTTCATGAGCATTTCCAAGCAGGAATTGGGACGAACGCTGAAACGCCATAAGGGCGTGGGTTGGGACCAAAGCCCGGTCTTCAAGAAAATCTACGAAGAAGAGTATGGCCAGTTTGGTGGTGAACCCTTTGGCTGCCTGGTCGGGGACTACTATTTTGATCACAGCCCGCAAGATGTTGAACTACTGGGTGAAATGGCCAAGATTGGTGCTGCATCCCACTGCCCATTTATCACCGGTACTGCCCCCAGCGTGATGCAAATGGAGTCATGGCAAGAACTCTCCAATCCGCGCGATCTGACAAAAATTTTCCAAAACACCGAATATGCTGCTTGGCGTAGTCTGCGAGAATCTGAGGATGCGCGCTATCTGGGCCTGGCAATGCCACGTTTTCTGGCGCGCTTGCCTTATGGGATCCGCACGAATCCAATTGATGAGTTCGATTTTGAAGAAGAGACCGACGGCACGACCCACAATCATTACACCTGGACCAACGCGGCCTATGCCATGGCGACTAACATCAACCGCTCCTTCAAGGAATACGGCTGGTGTACCTCAATCCGTGGCGTTGAGTCCGGTGGAGCGGTAGAAAACCTGCCATGCCATACCTTCCCAAGCGATGATGGCGGTGTCGATATGAAGTGTCCAACGGAGATTGCCATCAGTGATCGCCGTGAGGCCGAGTTGGCCAAGAATGGCTTTATCCCGCTGATCCACCGTAAAAACTCTGATTTTGCTGCCTTTATTGGCGCACAATCACTGCAAAAACCAGCAGAGTATTATGATGCGGACGCCTCGGCCAACGCACAGCTTGCCGCTCGTCTACCATACCTGTTTGCCTGCTGCCGTTTTGCGCACTACCTCAAGTGTATTGTCCGCGATAAAATCGGCTCCTTCCGTGAGCGAAACGATATGGAACGTTGGTTGAACGATTGGATAATGAACTATGTCGATGGGGATCCGGCCAACTCCTCGCAAGAAACCAAATCACGCAAACCCCTGGCCGCAGCCGAAGTTCTGGTGGATGAAATTGAAGAGAACCCTGGCTACTACAGCGCTAAATTCTTCCTGCGGCCGCATTATCAGTTGGAAGGTTTAACGGTCTCACTGCGTCTGGTTTCGAAACTGCCTTCGCTTAAGCAAAACGAAGCATAAGTGATTACCATACACCCGGTAGCCACAAGGTAACCTCAATAGCTGCGGCTAATACCGCTCCACCTCAGGCTTCAGGCAAGTGGACATGATGCAGAACGCCGACACCATGTCCACCTGTAGCACAATTAGGCGCAGCTATTTAAGTGGGTAGGTTTTAAGTGGATATATGCTTATCAGGAAGTGGAAATAAGCATATATCAAAGTGAAGAAACAGCATAAGCATTCTCATTGGGCAGTTTTTAACTATTAAGCCCAGTGAGCAATAAATTGAGTTACCTATTGCCGTGTAATAAAAAACTCAATAACTGAACCGACAGTTTCATCGGTATTTAATAGGTGCATAGCACATGGACATTCACGGCTTTTATTACCAACATTGCAACTCCTGCTGCTATAACCTGAACGTTTCAACGCAAGTTGATATTCCCAAAACTTAATCAAGAGTGAAAAGTCATGGCTATTGATATGTTTCTGAAGGTTGAAGGTGCCAACGGTGAATCTAAAGACTCCAACCATAAAGGATGGACGGACATTGTTTCTTTCTCTTGGGGTGCATCTCAACCAGGTAATATGAGTGTAGGTGGTGGTGGTGGGGCCGGCAAAGTTTGCTTTAACGATCTACATGTTAATGCCTTGGTCGACAAATCAACCCCCGCACTGTTAAAACACTGCGCCAGTGGTAAGCATCTGGGAAAAATTGAGCTGTCCATTTGTAAAGCGGGTGGCGGCCAAGTTGAGTATGTCAAAATCACCTTGGAAGACGTACTGGTGACCTCGGTGCAATATACCGGCTCTGAGGGTGGGGATACCGTTGGCGTAAATTACGCTTTCCAGGCAGCGAAAGTTAAGCAGCAATACTGGGAGCAAAGTGATAAAGGCGGTAAGGGCGCTGAAAGCAGTACCGGGTGGAATATTAAAGAGAACAAAGAATCTTGATGTCAACGATAACCTCCCCTTGTTGGGGAGGTTATCGGACGGCTGACAAAGCCAGCGATTAAGAGCCACTATTCAGGCCTGGGTACTTCGGGCTGAAAGGCGACTTTTTCATCAATATCACTCTGTATTTTCTCAAAAAATAGAGGGACCTATGAGCTATATTGTAAGAGTAATGAGTTATGCCACAACACGATTAAATAGCTATGTGGGTGAGTCACAAGAATGTGCCGCCGCTGTTAAAAGTTTGACTGGGGCACCTCAAACCAAATTTTGAAAAAAAGGTATACATGTAAAAGGTGCAACGATCGCAACCGGTACCGCGATTGCCACGTTTAATCAACGCGGTAATTATGAAGGACATGCTGCCATTTATATAAAACAAGATAAGAAAGGTATTTATGTTTATGACCAATGGACAAGTCGCCCCCTTAATGAGAGGCTAATAATATTTAGAGGGTACGGTGATGTATCTAATGATGGGGATCAATTTTATGTTATTGAATAAATCACTTAAGAGCACCTGCTTGGGTATATTGTTCACTTTTATAAATATCGGGTGTGGCAATGCGAATACCTCCCTTTTTTCCTGCCCTGATCCCTTCATTGTGGACGGTAAATCGTACCCATTGATTAATGCCTCCTTATTTGACGGGCCGGTAGAAAATCAAGGGGAACTTGTACCAAGAATGACTAAGAATACCAGGGAGTGGAACATAGATCCGCGAATGGACCCCTATCTAGTATGTCATTTTAATAAGGTCAAAAACACGGTTGTTTTACACGTTGCGGGTACAACACAATGTACCGTTAACGAAAATCCATTTACAGTTCAATGTCATTAAATGGTCGATTCCTTCTAAATAACTTTATTGGGCGCTGTCGAAAACGTCTTCTATATCCGTCATATTTAAGTTGTATATGTACAGCCAACACCTAAGCAAATTGAAGTATGACGGGCATAAACCGGTAATAATACTGCGTTGCATTACCCCTTAATCAGCAGGAATGTCTTATGCGATTTACTATTGTAAAAAACAAAAAGGATCAGGTACCGCCACAGAGTAGCTGTGATTTCTTACCGCCAGGAGGAACAATAGGCCGTAGTGTAGATAATAATCTGGTACTACCAGATGAAGAAAGAGCGATATCGCGCTTACAGGCAATCGTACATATTTCAGCTGAAGGTGAATGCCGCATCACCAACCGTGGCAATGTGACAAACGTGCAGCTTAATAATATTCCGCTGGAACGTGGCCGCCAGGTTGAGTTGCAGGACGGCGATATCTTGGGTATCGATGATTATCAAATTCAGGTTAACAGCCTGCAACAACCCGCAGTTCCTGTGCCCGCTCCGACACCGGAATCCTCCGTCACCCGTCCGCTGGATATCGAACCGACCGTTGCCTCTCCTGCAAAACAACAAAACACTGCTGCTGTCCCCAATGAAATCTGGGATAGCCTGGTGCAAGAATTCACCCACGGAGAGACGGCACCCACGCAGGCTACAGATCAGGATCATCATCACCCTTTACTGGAACAAACAGCTGTTGAGTTGAACCCGAATAACCCGCTGGAACAGTTGACGGATAATCTCGAACTGTCTGGTTTGCAAGCCAGACAGACCGATCCAGCGACATTATTCAACTCTGACACTCCCTTTGACCAGGACAATATTCTGGCAGATACCACACCCAGTGCACTGATGGTAGAGAATCGTTCACCTAAACACAGTGAGGAGCCCGCGCCCTCAGAGGCAAATCCTGCTAACGAACAGGAGCTAGACCCCCTGGCTCTGTTTGGCGCGTCGTCATCGCCCATCACATCTAGCTCTCAATATAGCGATGACCCTCTGGGCCTGATGACAAACGGTGCCGAGCCATTGGCAGAAGTTCCACTCTCTCAGATGCCAGAGAACCCGATCTCGGCACCTGAACCTATAGCGCACACCTTATCGAGACCTGTACCTGATGTACAACCGATACAGCATGAACCCGCAGTAACAGCGCCGATGCCTAAACCTGAATCACCCAGGCCTGAGTCACCCAAGCCTCAAACACCGGTGGCACCTGTACCATCCCGTAATCATTCAGGGAATCGGTTAGGAAATAGGTTAGGGATCGATCCTGTTGCCTATTCAACAGAGCAACCACAAAGCGCTCCTACCTCTAATAGTGAACTGTTGGAAGGGCCATTGCTAAGAGCCCTGCTGCAAGGGTTCGGTCTGGATGACTTACAAACACAACCCCACTTTGACGAACAGCAGCTCTATCAGGTGGGACGGTTGTTGAGCCTGTTTTCGCAGGGCACGGTTGCCTTGCTTTCTTCCCGTTCAATCCTCAAACGTGGTGTAAAAGCAGAAATGACCATGATCCTGGATGAAGCCAACAATCCGTTCAAATTGTTGCCCTCAGGCAAAACCGTATTGATGCAAATGTTTGGTAGCAAAATGCCCGGCTTTATGCCACCGGAACAATCGGTACGTGATGCGTTGATCGACCTACAGGCTCACCAACTAGGCATGATTGCCGGTATCCAGGCGTTGATTGCGGCCATGTTGCAATCCTTTAACCCAGAACGCCTGGAAGAGGAAGCCCGCCATGAAGGTGCGGTACCCCGGCTGGCATTACCCTCAAGCCGTAAAGCAGCACTATGGGATCACTTCGTTAAAAGCTATCAGAAAACCTCCGGTGAGCTTGAGGATGATTTCCATACTCTGTTTGGTGAGGCGTTCCTGCATGCCTATGGCGTTGAAGTCAATCAATACAAAGATTCACAGATTAAACAGGATGACCAATGAATATCACTATGGCCTCGACCTCCAATCAGGGGGATCGCGCAACCAATCAAGATCAGATCGGTGAAGTGGTCGGTAATCGTTCCGCTTGTTTTGTGGTCTGTGATGGTATTGCCGGTCTACCAGGGGGAGATATTGCAGCCAAAGTAGCGCGAGACACTATCTTGCAACACTTTGATGGCGAAAAACACCTGGATGCTCAATGCATCCGCCAATATATTTCACATGCCAACCACGCCATCCGCGAACAACAGCAATCTGAACAATACCGCAAGATGGGAACCACGTTGGTGAGTCTGTTTATCGATCGTGACTACCAACTCGCTTACTGGGCGCACGCAGGTGATAGCCGCCTATATCTGTTTCGCCGTGGCTATTTATACGCCATGACGCGCGACCACAGCCTGGTTCAGCAAATGGCCGATGCGGGCTATCAAACCCAAGGAATCAACAGCAATCTCCTGTACTTCGCCTTGGGGCTCAGTGATGAACGAGATGCCACCTATGGTGATGTGCTGCAACTGGAAGATGGCGATGTTTTTCTGCTGTGTACCGACGGTTTCTGGCATAACTTTACCCAGGACGAGTTAGAGCAGTCGCTACATATGGTGAACTCCCCAACGGAATGGCTTTCTTTGATGCAACGAGCCTGGGATAAAGGCGGTCATGCCGCCAGTACCGACAACTATAGTGCGATTGTTGTCTGGATTGGATCTCCGCAAGAAACGACTTTGTTGCATTCACTCACGGATGCTGACCGTTTTCTTTCCCACAAATAATGCGAATTATGCCAAGGTCTATTATGAAATATTGGATATCCGGGATGCTTACCCTGATTATACTACCTACCGCCAGTGCTGAAAATTATCGGCTGGTGAACGCCCCCACCCTGAAGCTTGAAGTTTTTATTGATAATATCAGTAACAGCAAACCTGAGAGCTGGTGCGAAAACAGCATCCCATTACGCATCACCTCGGCACAGAATAAAGACTCTCTGGTTCTGAACGACTTTCTGCCGCGTGTGGGGAACTTGTTAGAAAAGCAGTGCCCCAAAGTGGAACAGCTTCGCTGGGTACTGACCGACAAGCAGGGAAGTAAAATAACGTCAGGCAACGCGACAAAAAATCAAAAGTGGAAGCCTATAGCTCAACCGCCCGAGGCAACAAGCTCACCAGGCAGCACCGTACCGGCCGTCGTTGCTGTTACTTCACCTTTAGCCACACAAGACACGATTGCAACTTTTGCTCTACCACAGGGCTGCCAGTTCCGTATCTATTGGAACGGCCAGGACAGTGACGACACAATATTCATCCCCAGTTCAGATACACTTCACTGCGATAGTGATGGCTTATTAACTGGCCCTGGTACGATTGTCATCCCGTTTGAAGGTGCCAACCAAACGCACAATGTCTTCTTTTATCAAGGGTACCCGCTCTCCAATATCACTGTAGGTGAACGCCCATTGAGAGTGGTCACTGCCAATGCTCAACGGTTGATCCTTGAGGACTCGGGCTCTTTCCTAGTGTTGCCTTTTGACACGAAATTACACACCTGGGCATTCCAGGGGGAAGTGATTATTGAAATGAAGCGAGAACAGGCCGCCGACCAAGTCGTCGTTAGCCAGGCAATGACGCGCGCCCGCGATACCTGGCGACCATTAGTCACCAAGCAAGGACTATCCATGACATTCCGATTGGTAGAAACGCTGGCTGCTGAGCGTGTTGATCCTGCTAGCGGCAGCTATTTATCCGTTAATGATTCAATTTATTGATTTTTAAGGAAAGTGGTTATGAAGTCATTAGCAGGTATGCTGCAGGGGAAAAGCATCAGTAAGGCGATTACTCAGGTAGAAACGGATATCAAAGCCCATCCAACCGATGCCGATCTCCGGGCCACTCTGGTGCAATTACTGTGCCTGATGGGAAACTGGCAACGTGCCAAGATGCAGTTAAAATCCTGGCAAGCCCTGAAGCCTATCGCTCAGCCAACAACCTCTTTGTTAATGCAGTGTGTAGAAGCAGAGCTACAACGTCAGGCGGTGTTCGCCGGTCATGCAACCCCTATGTGGCTAAACCCGGTAGAAAGCTGGATGACACTGATGCTCCAGGCATTACATCATGACTTGAACAACGCATTCGACCAGGCTGAAATCGTCCGCGATCAGGCATTGGAAGAGGCCGTGGCCAGCAGTGGCCAGCTCACCTTTTCCAACGGTGAAGAGCTGAAAACCGAGACCTTTTCCTGGCTGGCGGACAGCGATGGACGCCTGGGGCCAATCTGTGAGTTGGCCTTTAATGGCGGTTATTACTGGCTTCCTTTCGCTGCTATTGCCGAAATCCAGTTCAAGGCACCGGAAGGTGTGATTGATCTGGTCTGGAGCCAGGCTCTGGTACGTTTGATTGACGGCCGCGAACAAGTCTGCCAGTTGCCTGTTCGTTACCCGCTTCTTGCTAATTCTGCTGACGTATTACTGCTTGGTCAACTCACCGAATGGCATCCCTTGGGAGACAGCTTGCACTATGCTGGCTCCGGTTTAAAAACCTGGCTGAGTGATGAAGCTGAATTTCCGCTACTCAGTTTACGCCAACTGAGTTTTGATCAGGGCAAGCGATGATGGACAGCAAGACTCTGCCTAAAAACGGCAGTCTGCACCAGCAAGGGCATTACTTCCGTCAGGACAGTGAACGGCTGACATCACGGGATAAAATGCAACCGGTGTTACTCGATCTGCTGACTGATAATGAGCCGCAGAAAAAGCAGGAAAACTCAGCACGCCATTTGCTCTCGCACAGTGAATTGCGTCGTCAGGTACTGCGCGATCTGCAATGGTTGTTCAACTGCGTCAACAGCGAATCAAACATCGATCTGGAGCATTACCCGCAGGTCCGGCGCTCAACGGTTAACTACGGCATTGCCTCGATGGCGGGCAAACGGATGTCAGATATTGAATGGGCAGACATCCAACAGGCGCTGACCGAGTCCATCCTGACCTTTGAACCCCGCATCTTGCCGGATGGGCTTCAGGTACGCTGTACTTCAGATCCCCATTCATTGGAATTGCATAACGTCCTGTCGATAGAAATCAAAGGTCGCTTATGGTGTGTACCTTATCCACTGGAGTTTCTGTTTCGCACCGATGTCGATCTGGAAAACGGCCACTTCGATTTAAAGGATGTAGGGTAAGCGATGAACCGTAAACTTTTAGAATATTACAACCGTGAACTCACCTATCTGCGAGAAATGGGGGCAGAATTTGCGGAGAGTTACCCAAAAGTCGCGGGACGCTTGGGAATGCAGGGCATTGATGTTGCCGATCCCTACATTGAGCGTCTGTTGGAAGGGGTGGCTTTCCTGACCTCACGTGTGCAATTGAAGATGGATGCCGAATTTCCGCGATTCTCGCAACGACTGCTGGAGGTCATCTATCCCAACTACCTGGCACCCACGCCATCCATGGCGATTGCAGAGATCCTGCCAGACAGCAATAAAGGTGACATCAGCGCCGGATTCCTGGTCCCACGGGGAACCATGCTGGACAGCCAGGTGTTGAAGAAGAATGGTATCACCTGCAGCTATACCACCGCACAGGATGTGAGATTACAGCCAGTTCGACTCAAAAGTGTCGAACTGGGGGGGATCCCGGCGGATCTCCCGTTAGCCAGCTTAGGATTGCAGCATAATGGCTGTGTCAGCGCGCTACGAATCAAACTGGAATGCTACGAAACCGTCACACTGAACAACCTGAAGCTCGATCAACTGATGTTCTATCTGTCTGGGAGCGATCTTCACGCTCAACAACTGCAAGAATTGATTATGCAGCATACCGTCGGTCTGCTCTGCCAGACGGTAGAAACACAACCGCAACGGCGAGTATTGCCAGAACATCTGTTACGTCAGGAAGGATTCGAGCCTGAGCAAGCGCTGCTGCCCAACGATCTGCGTAACTTTGATGGTTACCGTTTGCTACAAGAATATTTCGCCTTTCCCGCACGTTTTCAGTTTTTTAGCATCGCAGGGCTGCAACCTCTGTTACAGAATGTCCCTGAAGGCAAAAAAGCACCACGCCAGTTTGAAGTCATCTTGCTGCTGGATAAGCAGGATGCCGCTCTGGAACAAGTGGTGGATCTGAATCATCTTGCGTTGCATTGCACGCCGGTGATCAACTTGTTCCCCAAAACCGCTGATCGCATCTCGATCAACGAAAAAAATCACGAATACCATTTAGTGGTGGATAACATTCGCCCACTTGACTATGAAATCTTCGCAGTACAACGCTTGATTGGCAGTTCTCGTGAAAAAAGCCATGAGCAGGAATTTCGTCATTTCTACGCGACGAAAAGCGCAGATGATAATAACTATGGTGCCTATTTTTCGCTGCGCCGTGAACAGCGCCCTCTTTCTGAACGCGCACGTCGCTATGGGACACGTAGCGGCTATATTGGCTCTGAAGTGTTTATTTCATTGGTGGATGAACATCAATCACCGTGGCGTAGCGATCTTAAATACCTGAGCGCTGATGTGTTGTGTACCAGCCGTGACCTGCCGCTGGCGCTCTTGCAACAGGAACAGGGGAACTTCGTGATGCCAGACTCGCTGCCAGTCAAGCGGATAGCGATGAAGAAAGGCCCGACCTTACCAAAAGCTGCCCTGAGTGAAGGTATGATTACCTGGCAATTAATCAGCCAGCTACAGCTGAATTACTTAAGCCTGATGGATACCGATCCCGTACAAGGTGCCGCAAGCCTACGCCAGCTACTCAGCCTGTATGGAGATTCAAGCGAACCGGCGATTGCCAAACAGATCAAAGGAATACGGCATTGTAACCTGAAACCCATATTCCGACGGGTGCCAGAGCCTGGGCCCATTGTTTTTGCCAGAGGCATTGCCATCGATCTTACCGTTGATGAGCAGGCATTCTCGGGCGGCAGTGCTTACCTGCTTGGCTGTGTGTTAGAGCGGCTGTTTTCACGCATGGTTTCCATCAACTCGTTCACAGAAATGACGTTGATCAGCCAACAGCGGGGAGAAATCGCCTGGTGGCAGGCCCGCCTTGGCAAAAGGGCCTTGATATGAATGAATGCCATGACATAACCGAAACAGGCTTATTACCCCCCTCAACGCCTGCACGCATTAACTCACTCTATCGTTTACCTGATGATTTTTGGCAGCAACTGGAGAAGGCACCCTATCAATACGATTTGTTCCAACTGCTACGGCGGATTGATGCTCAAGGGGGCCAGCCCTATCTGCTAGGTCGTGCGCCTCGCCCCTGCCATGATCTGCTGCGCCTTGGGCAAGAGCCCTCATTATCCTTTGCGCCCTCCACGTTGGCGCAGGTTAACCAACGTACTGGCTCATCGCTACATGAAGTGTCGATCTTCAGTTTTGGCCTGTTCGGCCCTAATGGCCCACTGCCGTTACACATGACAGAGTATGTGCGCGAGCGCTTGTATCACCATCAGGATCGGACCCTGCTGGCATTTAGCAACCTGTTTCATCATCGATTGATCACACTGTTTTACCGCGCCTGGGCAGATGCGCAGCCGACGGTATCTCTGGATCGAACGGAGGGGCGGCGATTTGATGAATATCTCTCCTGCCTGACGGGTATCGGCCTACCAGCACAACAGGGAGGCGATAGCCTCAATACTCAGGCTAAACACTTTATGGCGGGTCATTTGGTTCGCCACGGACGGGATCCCGAAGGGTTGGGCAAAATCCTGCAAGATTATTTCAATGTCCCGGTGCGCATCATCGAAAATATACCCCACTGGCTACCGATAGAAAAACGTGAACAGGCTCGCTTACAGGCAGGACGCAGTTCCCCACGTTTGGGGGAATCCGCGTTTTTAGGGATCGCCATGCGCAATGTTCAGCATAAATTTCGCATCGAGCTAGGCCCTATGTCACAGCAAGATTATGACCGTTTTCTGCCCGGTGCTGAATTCAGCAAGCAGTTGCGTGACTGGGTGCGACAGTATTTGAGCCTTGAATTTGTCTGGGAGGTCCGGCTGATTTTGGCAAAAGATTGTTTGAGCGGCACCCAGTTGGGTGGCGGGCAGCGTCTGGGGCTCAGTAGCTGGATGGAGGATCCCCAACGCCAACATGATGTCAATGACCTGACGTACAGCCCAGAACCCCTGGAAACCCCCTGCTAAATAGCTGCGCTAATTGTGCTACAGGTGGACATGATGCAAGTTAGCCGACCGTTGAGCGCAGAGATGCGCGATATGAGCCCCCATGGACGGTTTACGGCGTGCGTCATATCCATCTGCCTTAAGCCTGAAGCGAAGCGGTATTAGGCACAGTTATTTAGTGATTACTGTTGGAACCGTGCAGCGTTCCGTCATTCTAAGACCCGAGGAAAACCATGTCTGAAATCAGTCGTTCGGTGCTATTTGGCAAAATGGACAGCCTGTTATTCACGTCGCTGGAAAGTGCGACGGCTTTTTGCAAACTGCGTGGTAACCCCTATGTTGAACTGGTGCACTGGTTACATCAGTTGATGCAATCCCCAAATGGAGATTTACAGCAGATTATCCAGCATTTCGCTCTTAATGAAACGCGGCTGACACAAGATATCATTGCGGCACTGGATCGACTCCCTCGCGGTGCAAGTTCAGTCTCCGACCTGTCAGAACATATCGACAGTGCCGTTGAGCGCGCCTGGGTATATGGTTCACTGAAGTTTGCTGCCAATCAGATCCGCACCGGCCATCTGCTCATAGGTATTTTAAAGACCTACAATTTACGCCATTTACTAAAAAGCATCTCTGCCCAATTCGATCTGATTAATGTCGAATTGCTGACCGACCAATTTGCCACCATCCTCACCCGTTCGAGTGAGGAACCATTGGAACCAGAAGTGCCTGAATATTCGGCAGCTACAGCCCCCTCTGCCGGGGGGAGCGTGTTGACGCAATATGCACAAAATATGACACAACGCGCGCTGCAAGGTGAAATCGATCCGGTCAGTGGGCGTGATGAAGAAATTCGCCAGATTATTGATATTCTGATGCGCCGTCGGCAGAACAACCCGCTGCTAACCGGCGAAGCGGGTGTGGGTAAAACCGCCGTGGTTGAAGGGTTGGCTCTGCGTATTGCAGTTGGTGACGTTCCGCCACAATTGAAGGATGTCCAACTGTACCTGTTAGATATTGGCATACTGCAAGCTGGAGCAGGGGTAAAAGGCGAGTTTGAAAAACGCCTACAAGCGTTGATCACTGAAGTGCAATCCAGCCCGACGCCCATCATTTTGTTTATTGATGAAATCCATACGCTCATCGGTGCGGGGGGGACGCAGGGAACCGGCGATGCAGCCAACCTGTTAAAGCCTGCGTTGGCTCGTGGCCAACTGCGTACTGTCGGCGCAACCACCTGGTCCGAGTATAAAAAATACATAGAAAAAGATCCGGCATTGACTCGCCGATTCCAGGTAGTGCAGGTACAAGAGCCGAGCGAAGAGAAAGCTTTGCTGATGCTACGCAGCACGGTCAGCCCGTTGGAACACCACCACCGCGTTCTGTTGCTGGACGAAGCCGTTGAGGCTGCGGTGCACCTTTCTCACCGCTATATTCCCGCACGTCAGTTACCGGATAAAGCAGTCGCATTACTCGACACCGCCTGCGCACGAGTGGCCGTCAGCCAACATGCTGAACCCGCTCAGGTAGAGGATTGCCGTCACCGGATTGAAGCATTACAAATTGAGTTGGGGATCGCTTCGCGTGAAGTCCAAATGGGCATCGGCAACCTACAACGCCCGGTGGAGATTGAAGCACAGCTTGCAGAGCTGGATGAACAGTTAACACAACTGACCGAACGCTGGCAGCAAGAGTTGAAGGTGATCCAACAAATCATCGATCTGCGGGCGCAGTTACATAAACAGAAATATGCACTGGCAGAGAACGGATCTGAAGAAACAGTGGTCTCGGAAGAAGAGTTGCGCGCCAATCTGGCAGAATTACAAAAACAGCTGGATGACGTGCAAGGCGAAACGCCACTTATCTTCGCCGCTGTTGATGCTAACATTGTTGCTGCAGTGGTTTCTGACTGGACCGGGATCCCTTTGGGCCGGATGGTGAAAAATGAGATCCAAGCCGTATTGCAGCTGACTGACACCTTGAGTCAACGCATCATTGGCCAACGACATGCACTGGAACTGATTTCCCATCGGGTTCGCACCTCCCGTGCCCGTCTGGACGATCCCAACAAACCTGTTGGCGTATTTCTGCTGGCCGGTCCTTCTGGCGTAGGTAAAACAGAAACTGCTTTAGCCTTAGCCGAGACACTCTACGGCGGTGAGCAAAATGTAATTACTATTAATATGAGCGAATTTCAGGAACCGCATACCGTTTCGACACTGAAAGGGGCACCGCCGGGCTATGTGGGTTACGGTGAAGGGGGGGTTCTGACTGAGGCGGTACGTCGGCGTCCTTACAGTGTGGTGTTGTTGGACGAAATCGAAAAGGCGCATCCAGATGTGCATGAGATTTTCTTCCAGGTATTTGATAAAGGCTGGATGGAAGACGGTGAAGGGCGACATATCGATTTTCGCAATACTCTGATCATTCTTACCTCTAATATCGGCAGTGAGTTGATTTCCAACCTGTGTGCCGATCCAGAGTTATTGCCAGAGCCTGGCACGCTTGGCAGCGCATTGCGTCCTGCATTACTATCGGCGTTTCCCGCCGCTTTGCTTGGGCGTTTGCTGGTGGTACCTTATTATCCACTGACTGATGCCATATTAGCCAATATCGTGCGTTTACAACTTGGTCGCATTCAGGGCCGTCTGGCAGAAAACCACGCTATTACATGCACGTTTGACGACACTGTGATTAATCAGATCGTCAGCCGCTGCACCGAGGTCGAATCTGGTGGACGTATGGTTGACGCCATACTCACCAACACCTTGCTACCCCAAATAAGCTATACCTTACTGGCCGCCAGTGCTAACGCCCAAAAGTATCGGCAATTATATATTTCAATGCAGAACAATGAGTTTAACTGCCAGTTTCAGATATAACGCTGGTCATCTGTTCTGCATCGATCATTTGATTACAGAGAGTGTCATTATGTCAGGTAACGGAATGATAAAATCAAATTCAAACAGTCTGCCTATCGGTTATCGTTTCAATGAGTTTGAGATAAAAGAAGTGATTGGTGAGGGCGGATTTGGCATCGTATATCGCGCTTACGATCACCAACTAGAGCGTATTATCGCTATCAAAGAATATATTCCCTCGATGTTGGTTGTACGTAATGAAGATCTTACGCTTAGCCTGCGTGGTGAGCGTTTTCATCGCACCTTCCAAGCTGGGTTGAACAGTTTTATTCAAGAAGCACGTCTGCTCGCCCGTTTTTCTCACCCTGCACTGCTACACGTACTGCGCTTTTGGGAAGAGAATGGCACCGCCTATATGGCAACGCAGTTTTATAGCGGTACCACGTTGAAAAAGTTCTGGGCTCAACACCCAGAGAAAATCAACGAAGCCTGGATCCGCAATTTGATGCCTACCTTACTCAGTGCGATCAACACCATTCATCAGGAAGGTTATCTGCACCGAGATATTTCACTGGATAATATCCAGATCCAGGAAAATCAGTTACCGGTATTGTTGGATTTTGGCTCAGCTCGCAAAGAGATTGGTAACCTGTCTGATGAAACTGAGATCATGCTCAAACCCGGGTTTGCACCTATTGAGCAATATACTGAAAATAGTGACAGTGAGCAGGGGGCGTGGACCGATATCTACGCACTCGGCGCAGTGCTACATAGTCTGATCGTGAAGGCTCCACCGCCAGTCAGCGTGGTGCGTAGCATCGAAGATCACTACCAACCACTGACGGATCGCCGTCCAAAAGGGTATTCGTTAGATCTATTGGATGCTATTGACCGTGCATTAGCCTTAAAGCCCGAAGAGCGGCCGCAAACCATCGGCGAAATGGCAGAACTCCTGCACCTGTCCATCGCCAATGAGAATGAAATAATCAATGCTCAGCCTAGCACAACTAACGTGATACCCGTTGCTGCCAGACCACCGACAGCCCGAACAACACCTAGCACAAAGCGATCGGGCCCACTAATGACGCTCGGTGCAGGTATAACAACAGTGCTTATCGCTGGGATTGTAATCTGGTTTAACAATGGCACATTTTCCGAATCTGCACAGGTCAAAGAATCACAACCTGCGGCTGCAACCGCAGTATCTGCAGCACAGCCTGCCGCAGCAACTGAAGCAACTGAAGCACAGCCTGCCTCAGCAACAGCAGCAGCAGCAGCAGCAGCAACTGAGCCACAACCTGTCGCCGCAACAGCAGTATCTGCAGCACAGCCTGTATCTCCAGCTGCAGCCTCCGTTGCCGTAGTGTATTTTAAACTGCAATTAGGTGAAGAACTGATGATTAACGGTCAAAAACAGTACATCACTCCAGATAAAAACGGACTTATTCATCTGAATTTACCCCCAGGCCAATACCAAGCGCAAATGATTACGGCTAAAAACCAATACCAGAAACAGTTCACTGTTGAACATGCGGGGACATGGTTAATTAATCTCTAACTACTTGTGGCGCTGGCGGTTATTTAGGGCTATTGATCTTTACGTAACCGCTCACCTGGGGGGATTGACTACTCTTGGCAAAGGTTAAACACCTCAGGATAGGGTTGTTTGGCTAACACTGCCGTGACGATATCGCTAATCACCTGGAAGGCTGAAAGTCTCCGCTTTTTGCAAGTTTCAACCACTAACAACATCAGCGAGCGGAACGTCTCGCCACGATCCGATTGGGTTCCGTAGCTGATTTTCCCCATAATCACCGTGTCACGCAAGCAGCGCTCAGCTTCATTGTTGGTCAACGGCGTACCGGGATGCGACAAGAATACCCATAATCCCGTTTCGTATTTCAGCAAATACTGGTATCACCTCGCATCAGACGCGGTGAGTTCGGTTATTGCTCGCCGGTACCTAGCTGAACGTGTAGTGGCACACTGAATTTGGCCACCTGACCGGAGGTGATATCCTTACCTCGATAACGTTACAGGTGACACAATGGGTAAACATTTCACAGCGGAATTTAAACTCGAAGCAGCCAAACTGGTTGTTGACCAGCAAAGGCTATGAACGTGAGCCTTTCTGCTCTGACTCGCTGGGTGAATAAGCTCCGTCTTGAACGTCAGGGTAAAGCCCCTGCAGGACTGCCGTTAACACCCGAGCAGCTCGAACTGCGGGAAATGAAAAAAAGAATACAACGTCTTGAAATGGAGAACGATATTCTAAAAAAGGCTACCGCTCTCTTGATGTCGGACTCGTTGAACAATTCACGATAGTTGACAAATTGAGAGCGCTTTATCCCGTTGAGGCGTTATGCCAAACATTTGATATTCATCGCAGTAGTTACCGATATTGGTTGACCGCTACCGGGCCACCATTGTTGAACAGTATAACTTGATTGAAATGGAACTGGCATGGCGTCCAGAAAAGCAAAAATTGCCACAATTTGCCCAACTGCGAGAAACAATACTAGGGGCTGTTGATCTTTCGTGGTGGATTATTAGGCGGCATGAAGGACTGGTATAATTACTTTCGCCAAAAACTAACCACGACAGCCCAACATGCCAAGAACGATATTAACAGATGAATACTGGTCAAAGCTAATCCGCTTGATGCTGAGAACGGGTCGTGTCTATGACAAGCCGGAACACAGAAATACTTTAGAAGGGATTTTGTATCGAATGCGGGTTGGCTGCCCTTGGCGTGATGTTCCAGACGCTTTTGGACATTGGAGTGCCATCTACCGCCGGTTTAACTTGTGGTCAAAGAAAGGCATTCTTATGCAGCTCTTTGTCGAGCTTAGGCAATTAGCTGATTTAGAATGGGAATTTATAGACGGTAGCATTGTTAAAGCCCATCAACATGCGACAGGCGCTTGC
>NZ_AYKS02000054.1 GCF_000496755.2 Serratia sp. DD3 | reverse complement strand
TCCTGGAAGTAGGACTCAATGGCGTGCCCACCAGGGACAACACAAAAGACCGTATACTCGCCAGGCAATAGTACCGATTGCAGTTGACGATCCACATAAACCGTCGCAGGAAGTTTACCTTCAGGATAGTAGAAGACAATTTGCGACAACTCCGGCACAACCTCTCCGACAGGACGATAACCGTTTGCAATGGTCCCTGAACCAGCGGTCTGCCCATTGGCATCTAACACCGTAGACACCGTATTGTTATGCCCACCAGAGAGTCCCTCCTGCGCAGAAGCTGGTAAAGAACACCATCCGCTGGCTAACATTAATGACACGATAGTGGCGTACTTGAATTTATTACCAAGAGCTTTCATTAAAATCTCCATGCAGGGCGATATCTCATCCATCAATATCAATAAATTGCTGGCGTTGTCATCACCCTTAATTAGGTCATCTGTAATCTGTTGATCAGCTATGCAAAAGAGCCCACAGTGTTTCCCCTGTGGGCCCCCATCTTATTGATTAGACAATAATTTGGTTATTTTGCAACAACGTTTCCAGATCAGTCTGGACATTAGCCAACGTAATGACATTGGTAAAGGCGTTCGCATTGCCTGAACCATCGCGATCAATACTGATCACCGTGTCATAGCCGACGTTCTCCACCTTCAGGTACTTAAGAATACCTTGGGAAGAGTAGTCCAATTCTATCTTGTCATCATCCTTGAAGAAGGAGATTGAGCCGTTGTAGTCCAGCAGATCGCTCAGGTCAATCAGGTCCGCATCACTGTCAGTCACCACGTCACCTACATGGAAGCCATGGACGATATCGCTGCCATTACCGCCGGTGCCGTCAGTTTCCATCCCTGACAAGACCTTATACATTAACGTATCGTTACCACCATTAGTCAGGTAGAACGTATCGTTGCCACCACGGCCTTCAAACAGGTTGTTAGCCGAGTTGTCAGTAAAGTTATCGCCCTGGCTAGAACCAATCAAGCCTTCGATACTTTTGAGTATGTCATCGCCCTGGCCTGTGGCCGATCCATCCTTACCTGTCCCCCCCCAGAGTTTAGCGGTGATAGCGCTTGCTGAACGGCTGTAATCAACGATATCCATCCCAGCCGTGGCACTCCAGACCGCCTTACCACTGACAATCTGGTTCCAGCCGCCACTGCCGTTGTAGGTATCGTTACCCGCTGAAGCAAAGAAGGTGTCGTTATAGCCAGTACCAACAATGCCCGTATCGGTGGTCTTGGTGGCTGCAGTGTCACTTTCCGCCGTCAGTACATAAGCATCATGGGATTTACCGGTGGTTAACCCACCCCAGGTTTCATTCACCGTGGCGTTAGTATAACCGCCTTGGCTAGTTTCTGCGCCCACATGGTCAGTCTGGCCATTGGTAATACGCAACAACTGTACCGAGTAAACTTCATTCGGATCCAGCCCGAAGAAGCTCACCAGACCCATACTGTTGCTCGAGCCAGAAGCCTGCGGGTTAATCAACTGGGTGGCTACCAACTCATTCTTCGAGTTATACAGCTTGACGGTATTGCTGTAGAAGGTATTGATACCTTGGCCATCAACAATACGAATCTGCAAACTGGTACCATCGGCGGCAATATTGGTGTTTTTCACCAGCAAGGTTGGTGAGGCGTTATCTTTCGATACCACAGCTGCATCAGGGCCTGCACGATACAACACCAAGTCCATTGAACCATCCCAGTCATAATCCAGGGCGACTGCACCGGTTATGTCGATATACTTATCCGAGGTCAAGGCAATACCAGTGCTTTCCCACCACTTATTGGTGCCCTTGTTGAGGTACAGTGTGGGGCTGCCTGCATTAGCTCCCAAACCGGAGTTCTCGCGTGGAACTTCGATGATGTCCATCTTACCATCGTGGTTCCAGTCCACAGCCAGTGAAGTGCCACCATCCATCTTGTCACCAAACCATAACGCATCAACATCTTGCGTTTTCAGGCCCCCGTTGCCATCGTTCAGATAGATACGGCTTTCCTCATTGTTATTACCGCCTTTAGCACCGCGGCTCAAGAACAGGTCCAACCAACCATCACCGTTATAGTCGGCGTAGGTCATGGAGATCGACAAATTACCATAGTCCTCCTGACCATCATTACGGAAAACATAGCCGTACACCGCTATTTTACCAAATGTGGTCAAGTTGGTTGCGGTGGTTTGGTTGTAGAGGATCCCCAACGCGGTGTCCCCATTCCTATCAACATGTGCGGTAATATCAACAGTACCGTTATTATCGATATCCACTGCACCAATTTCATGCAAAAGACTCAAGTTAGATGGAATTGCCCCACCAGGGCGACCTTGTGGGCCGTCTGGGCTCAACACACCCTTTTCGTTCTTAAGGAATGAAGTAGAATCTGCTGCTGAGTCCGCCAACACAAAGTCCAGATAGCCATCACCGTGGCGGTCATAGGCTATCACCCCCCCTAAGTGGTTAAGATCGCCTTGGTTTACCGATTTCGCCGTGTAACTGCCATCCGCATTCTGCATCCAGTAGGCAGTGTGTCCACCGTTATCGTAAGCACTGACCTGTGACATGACATCAGTATAACCATCACGGTTGATATCGGCAAAGGTGGCCGAGTTAACAAAGTGGCCATAGTTGTCGATCCAATTAGCGGTAGTGCCATTAGCATGCTTGGTTGGCTGAGCCAGATAGTTTGAGCTGTAATCCTCCTGGGTTTGCATATTGTAGACACGCCCGGAGTTGGCCCGACCTGACCCGGTTGAAGCACGCGCACTCTGGAAGAATGACCACAAGCCATTATTACCGATAGTCACCGCTGCCGCATTCAGGCCATAGCCATCTGAATCGGTGGTGCCGCCCCACTTCTGCTGAATCAGCGTATTACCGGTACCCTCAGTGACCCCAATACTGGTAGAGGTACTTAACGAAGAACGGTTACCGGCCTCATCCCATACCATAAAGGCCAGATTATGCGCGCCGGCTGGCATGGTGCTGCTGATTGACCAGGTACCGTCATCATTCGCTTTGGCAAAGCCGATAATCTGATCCAGCCCTTCCTGGTAGGTCCCATTACCGTTGACATCACTCACCAGTGAAACAATCGCCCCTGCTTCAACCTTACCGTACTTGGCTTCGTTGAAGGTGTAGGTGGTGGTGCTGTTAACAATTTGCGGTACCTCAGGCGCACCAAGGATCGCATTCGGTGCTTCCAGATCAATCACAACCTTATAATTGCTCTTGAAATTGACGTTGGTGCCCAGGTTACCGGCGGCATCAATCACTCGCAGTTGGTAGTCAAAGGTGGTGCTCTGAGTGACCGCAGCCAACTGATGACTCCAGTTAGTCCCGGTTTCAGACAACAGGGTGGTCCAGCTACTCCCATTATCAAAGGAGATCTGCAGATACTGGTCGTTCTGCAGCGCAGCACTCAACGCACCCTTGATGGTCACCGTACGGTCACGGGTGATCATATTGGTGTCCGTTGCCGTCGCACTGTGGCTGAACGGATCGTTTTTCACCAAGCCAGGAGCGGTATCGGTGGTAATACCCGCAGTGGTGGTCAAACCATTCAGGTTCGGTGCCACGGTGCTCACTGTCAGCGCATGTGAGTCGGTGTCACCAATATTACCGGCCTTATCAACCACACGCGCCTGGATGGTATAGTCCTTTGAAGTCAACGGCTTGCTTTGCAGATCCACCGTCCAACTGCTGGCGGTCGTGCTGCTCGCTTTAGTCCAGGTTTTGCCGCCATCAACACTCACTTCGACCCACTCGTCTGCCAGCAGGGCCTTGTTCAGTGTACCGTTAATCAACAACGTGGTATCGCTGGTGTTGAAGTCGGTATTACTGATACCCAAGTCATCACTGATTGACGTGATGCTGATAGCCGCATCAGAAATCGTCGCATCAATGGTGATGGTTTCAGTACCACTCGGCGCACTCTCCTGACCTACCTTGTTGGTCCCCGTCACTTTGAAGTTGTAAGTACCGTCTACCAATGCTGGGTTTGGTGTAAAGCTCCAATTACCACCTGGGCCCGCAGTAGTGGTACCGACCTTAGCATTACCGTTATAGATGGTAATAATATCGCCTTCAGCCACCGAAGACGTCCCGCTCAATGTCGGCGTATTGTCCTTAGTCAGGCTGTTGTTGGCCAACTCCATACGGGTAGTGCCGGTATCATCAATAATACTGTCGATAACCGGAGCGTCTGGGGTCAATGACATAATAACGTCATAGCTGGTGCTCGGCTTGGCGCTATTACCTACCTTGTCAGTCTCTTCCACGGTCAACGTGTTTTTACCGTCATACAGTGAGCCCGTAGCGGTCAACGTCCACTGGCCATTGCTGCCTACGGTGGTGGTGCCCAGTACTTTGGTATTACCATCGCCATCGGTGGTGTATACCGTGATGGTGTTACCCTTTTCAGCACCGGTACCGTTAACCAACGGATTGCGATCATCCAACACGCTACCCTTACTGACCGGGCCGGTTACCAAACCATACTGATCGACGACCTCAGTGATCGCTACCTTGCTGACATCCGGTGGTGTGAAGTCCAGCGTCAGGGTAAAGGTGCTGGACGGAGCACTGACATTGCCCGCCTTGTCGGTGGACGTGACGTAAAAGTCATGCGGTCCTTCTGACAAGCCGGTGGTTGGCGTGTAGCTCCACTGGCCATTGGCCAGTGCCTGTACTGACCCAATCTCACCACGTTGGTCATAGATCTTCACAATGCTGTTGGCTTCCGCACGGCCGGTCAGGGTTGGTGATGGATCATCCGTCTCGCTGCCGCTGGTCATCGCCGTTGGCTGTTTGCTACCCACATCGTCCGCTGCCGAGTCGATAAACGGTGCTGTCGGAGCCACGGAGTCCACACTAAATACCCAGGTGCCACTGGTACTGACATGACCGGTCAGATCTTCGGCGCTGGCGCTAAAGGTATGTGAACCTTGGCCCAGGTCACTGTTTGGCGTAAAGCTCCACTCACCACCAGCTTCTACCTTGACACTCCCCTGCGGTTTATCGTCAACAAAGATGGTAACGATACTGCCCGCCTTCGCGGTACCGGTCAGTGTTGGACGGGTATCATCCGTCACCCCATTTTGTGATACGGAACTGGTGATACCGCCCACGTCATCGAGCACATCAGTCAGTTGTACCTGGCCCGGATCAATATCCACCTTGAAAATCAGGTGTTGACCTTCATCGCCGGTGTTACCTGCCGGATCCGTCACCCGGGTGGTCAGATCATGTGGGCCATTAACCAGTGGCTTGCTTGGCGTAAAGCTCCAGTTACCCTGGTCAGTCACCAGGGCGGTACCGATTTCCTCACCGTTATCATAGATATGGACCACACTGTTCGGCTCAGCCTTGCCGCTCAGGGTTGGCGTGTTGTCATCGGTGGTATCACCGGCGCTGATTGGCCCGGTTTTGCTGCCCATGTCATCCGTCACCAGCAGATCGGTGGCTGGCTCCGGTGCTTTGGTATCAACCACAATGTCGTAGATACCCGTATGTACGCTGGTGGCACCAATCGCATCGGTCACCGTCGCTGTCAGGTTATGGTTGCCTTCACCCAATGCACTTGGCGTAAAGCTCCACTTGCCATCAGTTCCCACTTTCGTGCTACCAATGACTTTACCATCGTCATACACCTTCACGATGCCACCCGCCTCGGCGGTACCGTTCAACGTCGGGGTATTATCGTCAGTCACCACGCCCTTCTGCAGCGGTTTAGTCACTGGCCCGACATTATCTTCCACCGACGTAATCACCGGGGCTAATGGCACGCCAGTTTTGATGCTAATGCTGTAGTTTGGTGAGGCCACCGTGGTGTTGCCTACCGCATCACTCTCTTTCGCGGTCAACTCAGCCACACCATCCTCCAGCTGCTTTGTCGGAGTCATTGACCAGGAGAGATTTTCCTGCACGATCGCCGTACCAATGATCTCGGTGCCGCGGTACACCGTAATGGTGTTACCCTTTTCCGCACCGGTGCCGCTGATGGTTGGACGGTTATCATCGGTGGTTTGGCCTGGATCGACCTTGCCAGTAATACTACCCACCTGATCGTCCACACCAGTAATGGTTACTTTACTGCCATCCGGCGCGGTGAAGTCCAGCGTCAGGGTAAAGGTGCTGGACGGAGCACTGACATTGCCCGCCTTGTCGGTGGACGTGACGTAAAAGTCATGCGGTCCTTCTGACAAGCCGGTGGTTGGCGTGTAGCTCCACTGGCCATTGGCCAGTGCCTGTACTGACCCAATCTCACCACGTTGGTCATAGATCTTCACAATGCTGTTGGCTTCCGCACGGCCGGTCAGGGTTGGTGATGGATCATCCGTCTCGCTGCCGCTGGTCATCGCCGTTGGCTGTTTGCTACCCACATCGTCCGCTGCCGAGTCGATAAACGGTGCTGTCGGGGCCACGGAGTCCACACTAAATACCCAGGTGCCACTGGTACTGACATGACCGGTCAGATCTTCGGCGCTGGCGCTAAAGGTATGTGAACCTTGGCCCAGGTCACTGTTTGGCGTAAAGCTCCACTCACCACCAGCTTCTACCTTGACACTCCCCTGCGGTTTATCGTCAACAAAGATGGTAACGATACTGCCCGCCTTCGCGGTACCGGTCAGTGTTGGACGGGTATCATCCGTCACCCCATTTTGTGATACGGAACTGGTGATACCGCCCACGTCATCGAGCACATCAGTCAGTTGTACCTGGCCCGGATCAATATCCACCTTGAAAATCAGGTGTTGACCTTCATCGCCGGTGTTACCTGCCGGATCCGTCACCCGGGTGGTCAGATCATGTGGGCCATTAACCAGTGGCTTGCTTGGCGTAAAGCTCCAGTTACCCTGGTCA
>NZ_AYKS02000053.1 GCF_000496755.2 Serratia sp. DD3 | reverse complement strand
GCCGTAGCCATGGCCTCAAGCCCGGCAACGCCAAGCCCCATAACCAATACCCGCGCCGGGCCGATCGCCCCAGCGGCCGATGTAATCTTTGGAATGACACGCGCCAGATTCACCATGCCAAGTGCAACCGAGTAGTAGCCCGCCAGCGCCGATTGACTAGACAACGCATCCATCGCCTGCGCTCGTGTGATGCGAGGCACCCGCTCCATGGCGAAGCAGGTAATTTTGCGTTTGAGTAAGTGCTTGACCAGTTCTGGCTCATTGTTGGCGTAGATAAAGCACACCAGGATCGCCCCCTCCTTCATCGCATCGACAACCTCAAGCGCTGGCGGTTGAACGCAAAGCACCACATCGGCATCTTTGACCAACTCAGTGCGATCAGGGATGAAGGTCACGCCATGAAAAGCATTATCTTCCAGGTGAATCGCCTTACCCGCCCCCGGCAGCATATGCAACCGAGCCCCGAGCTTGATCAATTTAGCAACCACAGAAGGCACCATCGCCACACGGCGTTCGTGAGGACGGGTCTCTGTCAAAACCGCGACGTTGACATACATAGCTTTCTCCAGAACCAAACCGCTGATTAACTGACACGAGCACGTCACTGACTTTGCGTGCCTCAATGGACATCATCCTGACTCAGAGCGGAGCAGGAAAATGGCCCATACGCACCAGTTTCTTGTTAACAAACTCTTGGATGCCCATATTGCCGAGTTCACGGCCATAGCCAGAGTTTTTAATCCCGCCAAAAGGCAA
Source organism: Serratia sp. DD3 (assembly GCF_000496755.2). Next base: position 118,269 of record NZ_AYKS02000053.1, on the reverse strand, counting down.
CTCAGCATCGGACCAATTGAGGTTGTTGATAAACATCATTCCGGTGTCCACAGCACTGGCGACGCGTTTGCCACGCGCTTCGTCCTTAGTCCACACCGAGCCACCCAGTCCGAAATCGGAATCATTGGCCAGCGCGATTGCTGCTGCTTCATCCTTGACCCGATAAAAAGAGACCACCGGACCAAAAAACTCATCACGGAAAGCGGGGTTGTCAGGCTGGATATCGCTAAGAATAGTGATTTGCATAAACGAACCAGGGCGGTCGATTCGCTTGCCGCCCATAAGCAGCGTGGCACCCTTGGCAACGGCGGTGTCAACCTGCTTGAGTAACTGCAGCAACGCGTCTTCAGTGGACAAGGGACCATGGGTTGTTTTCTCATCCATGGGGTCCCCCGGCTTCAGTGTCTCAAGAGCTTGCTTGAATCTGGCAAGAAACTCGTCAGCGATCGACTCGACCGCGATGAATCGCTTGGCGGCGCAGCAAGTCTGCCCCGCATTGTACATACGGCCCCAAACGGCCCATGGAATGACCTTGTCCAAATCGGCATCCTCAAGCACGATGAATGCATCGCTGCCACCCAGTTCCATTGAGCTCTTCTTCAGGTTCTGACCCGCTCGGGCAGCGATGCTTCGCCCTGCATCCACACTACCGGTCAACGCCACCCCTTTGATCCGCGGGTCATCAATCACTTGGAAGGCTTGTTCATGGGAGATCAATAAATTGGTGTAGGCACCAACCGGGGCACCGGCATCGATCAACAGTTTCTCGAAGGCAATTGCACACTGCGGTACGCAGCTCGCATGTTTAACCACCACCGTGTTTCCGGCCATCAAGTGCGGCCCGGCGATACGTGCCAGTTGGTAGAAAGGGAAGTTCCAAGGTTCCACGCATAACAGCACGCCAAAGGGCGTACTTTCCATATGTGCTGTGCCATCGGTAGGATGTAGCTTGGTCGGTTGCAAGAATGCTTCACCATGCTTGGCGTAATAGGCCAAGATGTCACTGCTGAACTTAACCTCAGCCCGCGCTTCATCGATCCGTTTACCCATCTCAAGCGTGGCCAGTTTGGCAAAGTCATCAATATGCGCTGCCATCAATAAAGCGGCCTTATTCACAATAGCGGCTCGCTCAGGGTAACTGGTGTGCCTCCACTGCTGGAAGCATGACTCCGCCTTGGCGAGTGATTTTTCGAGCTGCGCGCTGGTAAGGTGATCATGTGTTTTCAAGAGCTTGCCGGTGTTTGGATTGATACTTTGATAGGCCATGATGAGATCCTTCTTTAGGTGGGGTGAACGCAGTGTTCTGCACTGAAAATTATCTGCACAAACAATTATCTGCACAAACAATGAGGTTCATGCGGCAGAACTGACTTGATTGACTGTGCGTGTATTCTCAACAGGGGTCTGTTCGTTAACACACACAAATAGGGGGGATGTTGGGTTAGCGTCACAATCGATACTTTCGTCTGCTGTAGAGACTAAATCGTCAAGGCAGAGAATGACGTTTGCTGGTGCAGCGACAACGTTGGTGTAGATGTGGGTTAGCTGTTGGTATTGGAAACTTAAGGAGAGTTTATGTGGAATTGCGCGGATAAGTTAAAAAGTGAAATTGTCTGCTTGGGTTGATATTACCGTTGAAAATCCAGGTTCACCCATCCTCTTTCTCTTGACAATGACAGCTCAAGATAGCTGCTATAATTAGCACAGGCATAAAAGCAGGAGATTGAATATATGTATCACTCAATTCTAGTGCCCATAGATATTTCAGATCCCGAATTTACCCAAAAAATCATGGCTCATGTTGAAATGCAGTCTGGCCTGATTGATGCAGCTCAGATTCATTTTCTGACAGTGATTCCAATTTTCCCTTATTACGCCTCTCTTGGCTTGGCTTATTCAGGCGAAGTTCCAGATCAAGAAAAGATTAAAAATGAAGCGCTATCAATGCTTTCTGAAATTATTGATAAATTTGGCCTCCCGAAAGACAAGATTAAAAAGCACCTAGCTTTAGGCTCCCCCAAAGACGAAATCCTCAATCTTGCTGATTACATTAACGCCGATTTGATTGTCATTGCTTCACACCATCCTGGGATCATCAACTATCTACTGGGCTCAAATGCGGCGGCGGTAGTTCGTCACGCAAAATGTTCGGTTCTTGTTGTCCGTTAAGTGCCTAATCACTCTTTACACGAAACCTTACTGAAATAGTAAGGTTTCGTCACCCAGCCGTTCTTCCAGTACAAAATGCGATCACTCTCCTCTCTTGAGATGAAAAAAATGGTCATACTCAACTCTATCCGGAGGTTGGGAGTTAATACTCCGGTATTTTACCCACGGGTTCCAATACGTCGATGACCGTACTTGGGGGGAATTGCTCACTATGAAACAACGTTGGTCCGTCAACTTACTGATCCTTGCTATATCTGGGGGAGCCCTGTTCTTTGGCCTGGCGTTATTCTGGAGTGGCTATCAAGAATGGGCTCATTGGATTTGGATCGGCGGCTCGGTCCCTGCGATTACATTTTTGTTATATGACACACTGCGCGCACTTGCCAGGCGTGAGGCCGGAGTCGACCTGCTGGCTTTAATTTCCATCGGCGGCGCTATCGTTTTGGAGGAATATCTCACCGGGGTGGTGATCGCCGTCATGCTGGCCAGCGGAAGAGCGCTGGAAAGCTTCGCGCAACGTCGTGCCGGGCGGGAAATGTCTGCTTTGCTGGCAAAGGCACCGCGAACCGCCAACCGGCTTAAAAGCGTTGACCACAACCAAGATGAACTGGTGCAGATCCCCTTGGAGCAGGTGGCCCCTCTCGACCGGCTATTGGTGCGCAGTGGAGAAACGGTTCCCGTTGATGGCAGTTTGATCTCGACAATAGCCCTGTTGGATGAATCTATGCTAAGCGGCGAGTCAACCCCCGTTGAGCGCAAAAAAGGGGACGCGCTGCGCAGTGGCGTACTCAATGCGGGTGCACCATTTGAAATGCTGGCGACGGCCAATGCAGATGAAAGCACTTTCGCCGGTATTATTCGGCTGGTTTCTGCCGCTCAAAGTTCGAAAGCGCCTGCATCTCGCCTTGCTGACCGCTATGCGCTGTGGTTTGTCCCCTTGTCGCTGGGGGTCGCTGGTGCAGCCTGGCTTTTGAGCGGTGACCCGGTGCGAGCACTGGCGGTGCTGGTGGTCGCCACCCCTTGTCCCCTTATCCTCTCGGTCCCGATCGCCATTGTGTCGGGTATGTCAATATGTGCTAAGCGCGGTATTCTGATCAAGGGCGGCGGTACCTTGGAGCAACTGGCACAAGCCAAAGTATTGTTTTTTGACAAGACTGGCACATTGACCAGTGGACAGGCGCGCCTGGTTTCCATTAGAACCAGTCGCAATATTAACCCTAACGTCATTCTGGGTGTCGCTGCATCAATGGACCAGATGTCCGGGCATGTGATTGCCAACGCCGTGGTCGCTGCCGCACGGGAAAGAGGCCTTCCCTTATCGCTCCCCTCCGCCGTTCAGGAACAAGGCGGCGCAGGCCTGAGCGGGATACTGGATGGGCAACCCGTAGCCATCGGCTCTTACGAATTCGTTTCTACACTGGCGTCATCCCCTGAGTGGACCCCGGAGTTTCTTCAGCAAGTCGCCGAGGATGGTGGCTCTGCGGTCTTTGTCGCCCTGGATGGGAAAATCGCTGGCGCGTTGCATTTAGCGGACCAGATCCGGGTTGAAACTCCGCGCGCTTTGCGATTGCTGCGCAAAGCGGGTATCAAACGCATCGTGATGCTGACCGGCGACAATCGACAAATTGCCGAAACCATTGGTGCCGCCGTGGGGGTTGATGAGGTACTGGCTGAGCAGACGCCGGCAGGGAAACAAGCGGCGATTGAATCAGGCCGTTCCTTGGGTACCACGATGATGGTGGGTGATGGCGTGAATGACGCACCAGCGCTGGCTGCTGCTGATGTGGGCATCGCCATGGGGGTGCGCGGCGCGGCGGCATCGTCCGAAGCCGCAGATGTAGTGCTTTTGGTGGACAGACTCGACCGCCTGGCCGAAGCACTGCATACCGCACGCCTGACGCGTTCAATTGCAGTACAAAGTGTTATTGCCGGTATGAGCCTCTCCGCCGTCGCTATGCTGGTTGCCGCCTTCGGTTATCTGCCGCCGCTCTACGGTGCACTACTCCAGGAATTGATTGACGTTGCGGTTATCTTGAACGCATTGCGCGCGCTGCAGATTGCCCCGCTGCGCGTCAGCCACCACACATTATCCGCCAACCAACTACAAGCTCTGCGCGGTGATCACCTTGCTCTCACTCCGGTGCTCGACCACCTGACTGACTTCACTAATCGGCTGAATATGACAGCACCCGCTCAAGTCAGGCAAGCTGCGGTGGCATTGGAAGCGATGCTACAAGAAAAATTATTCCCCCATGAACGCTCCGATGATAGCGATGTGTATCCGGTGCTTGCTGACCTCTTGGGTGGAGACGACCCCATGGCAGCCATGAGTCGAACTCACCGAGAAATCTTTGAATTAGGCCGACGACTCAAACGCCTTATTGATAGCATGCCAGCTGACGGCAGCACTAACAGCGAAACCATCACCGAATTACAGCGTGTTCTCTATAGTTTGGATGCCATTTTACGTTTGCACTTTGCTCAGGAAGAGGAGATTTACCAAAATCTGCAGTGAGAATATAACCACCTTGTCTGCCAATTATATTGTCGCTTGGCTAAAAATAATCAATGCCAAATGCATCAATGCTGTGATTGATTAAACCTGACGGGAATTGTTGGGCATCGTTTAATCGGCTGTACCATCAGCTCACCTGAATTTGTGCTGCCTTCAAAAATTGGAATCAACCTGAATTTGTTCAGCTCAAGCAGGGTGAAAACATCAAACAATCATATTGTTGTGCGCGTCTTAGATAAAATGCTTTTCCTGGTATTTCCCCAAAAAAAAGCCGGGATAAGTCACCCTTGAGTCTTCTTTTTCTGCTAAAAGCAACCGATTGACATCACACTGATTTTTATATAAATTTTCAGCAAAACATCCGGGCAGTTTTTTACTCTACTGCTGACCTCAAAAACAGATCCCCAGGAAGTGATGTTCATGGATAATAACCAACAACTTGTCAGCTCTACCGCCATCCAGAATCCCCAGGAAGGGCTCCCTGAAACCTACCATCCTGACCCTGTGCAAGTCACCGCACTGGCTTCGCAAATTAATATTGCCGAAACCGGTATGGTAATGGGATATGGGGCAAAACCGATGGCTGAAATTGCCCAGTTTGCCGATACCCTGCTCCACAAGATCAAAGCCAGAGACGGTGGTGAAGTCGGCCAGTTGCTGTCCGATCTGGTTCTACGTATCCGTCAAAATGACCCGTTCACCAAGGAAGAGAAGCGCAGCAACTTTCTCGCCAGCCTGCCTATTGTGGGCAAACTGTTCAAGCAGGCTGAGCAATTCAAAGTCAACAATCAAGTATTGACTGAGCAGGTCGACAACATTGCAAACCACCTCGACCAATCGATGATCACCCTGATGCGGGATATCGAAACACTCGAGCAGCTTTATCTGCGGAATTTCAATTTTTACAACGAAGTGACGCTTTACATTGATGCGGGCAAGCAAAAGCTGCAACACGTCAGCGAAATCGAACTCCCTGCACTCAAACAGGAGGCTGATACCTCTAAAAACCTGATGATGGCACAGCAGGTCAAAGACATGATCGAGAACATCAACCGCTTTGAACGTCGCTTGCATGACCTTGATCTGTCAAGAACCATTGCTATTCAGACTGCACCGCAGATTCGTATGGTACAGAGTACCAACCAGCAACTTGCTGAAAAAATACAAAGCAGTATTCTGGCTACCCTACCCATTTGGAAAAGCCAAATGGTGCTCTCGATGACGCTGAATGCGCAGAGCAAAGCGGCACGCCTGCAGAAAGAGGTCTCGGACACCACGAATCAGCTTCTGCTGAAAAATGCCGAGATCCTGCAGCAAAGCAGCATTGCCACCGCCAACGAGGTAGAACGTTCGATCGTCGATGTGGGTACGCTGCGTGAGGTACAAAACAAACTGATCAATACCATCGAAGAGACAATGAAAATCGCCGATAATGCACGTACACGCCGTGCCGAAGCGGAAAAAGAACTCGCCACCATGGAAGAGAATCTGCGTCTGCGACTCACAGAGGCCACTTCACGCTACTAATAAGCGGGTATATAGCACCTCATGTTAGTGCGGCTTCCGCCGTACTGACATGAGGTGTGGGCTAAAACCTTATCCTCTGCCCAGTTATCGCAGCATTCACTAAGGACCATACGGAGCACCTGATGTCAGACAACCCCCAAAATAATCCCGTCGTCAACGTTTTAACGTCGACCAAAAGTAAAATCAAACGGGTTGCCCGGCGTATTGGCTTCCACTTTGTTGCCCTCTTAACGGGCGCAATAACTGACGGAAAAACAATCCTGACTAACCTGAATATCGTGGATGCTTTCCCGGATAAGGAACCACAAGACTTGAATGGACCTATCAGCGCGCTGGTCTATTTTAATATGCTGCTACTGTTCCCCTTTCAGCCAAACCCAGCCGCCACTTTATTAGGAATTATTGCCACCGTTGTCTCTATTTTTACTGGTTACGGCCTTATGGGGCTGATCTTCGGCGGGCTGACCGCTTTCATCATCTATACGATTAACCGTCGTAAAATAAGCCTTGGCAGCATATTCCCGCTCTTGATCATCATTATCGCTATAGCGGATAACCCTCTTTTAATCACCTCCGCTCCGCTGTGGTATTACATTTTGCTGGGCGGCATCATTACTGCCGGTATCATCTATCACGATGCCATCACATTGATGATAGAACGTGTTACTAAAAAACGCTCACCATCCGTTCCTATGAAACAGACCGTGGTGGAGAATACCCCGCCCCCTGTTGCTCCCCCCAACCCTTACTCTTTTGATATGCAGACTTACCTGACTACACTGCAGGAAATCCAGCGGCTCAAAAAAGCCCTGCCGGCGGATTTCATCCCCCTGATCGATACCATCAGCCTCAAAACCCAGGCCATCTTGCAAAGTATGAAAAGTGATGAGCGCGATACCGCTCGCGGCACGCAGTTTTTAAACCGCTACCTGCCGATTATCCGTACCAGTCTTGATCGCTTTATCCGCCTTTCCGCTCAGAGTTCCTCATCCCCCGAATTTGCTAAAATACGCCAGCAAACCTGGCAGGCATTTAGCGACATGAGCCATGTTTTCAGCGATATGAATCAGCGCCTGCTGGATAACGATGTGAATGACCTGATCGTAGATTTGAACGTGCTAGACAAATTAGCCAAATCGGAAGGGTATACGATTCCGAAAGAGTAAAGTTGCTTTAAAGAAGTGTCATGGTAGCCAATGCTGAAGATGATGGTGTTATTTAAACTAGTTCTAAATCTACAGCATTGGCAATGGAGGCTTAACAGGAGCCGTGCATAGGGTCACCCTTATTCGCCTCAGTTAAGGATGAAGAACCGGCAACAGAGTTAGTACATAAATTATCGCCGACCCTCAGCATAATCAGTACGCAAAACCTCAATCCCGGTCTCACATTACTTTAGCAATCTGATCAATTTTGCCCGCTGTTTGGCAGTTTGCCTTCTTGCTTAAGAAAATCGGTCAAGAAAAACTGTGCATTCCCTTCATCAGAAAGCGATTTGCTGTAAGAGATATACTGTGCTGTCTTCTCGCCAGGCAGATACAATTCGCCCGAATTATTGTTGTTAATGATCAGCACCACAAATTTCTTGCCATCCACCTTGACGCTATAGTCGCTACGCTCCCCCTTATTCTCAACATCCATCAACTGAATTTTCTTATCCCATTCATGGTCTGCATTTGTGATCTGCACTAATGATTTATTTTCGGAGCGCTTGCCATAGCGCAGCGTCCACACTTGAATACCCTGATTGCCCTCCCACGCCTTAACATACTCAGCCACTTCAGGACGAGTAGGCTCAGCAGAAAAACCCGTCGCCGACATCACAAAGACATACCGATACACGGCATCCCTCGGTGATTAATTACCATAACCGAGCCAAGGGATGTTATACCATACCGAATGAATATCACTGGTTATGTCACATTACGGCGTCGTCAGGTATCCAGTTGAGTTTAGCTCGCCTTTGGTAGTGCTGAATGTGCCGGTGGAATGCTAGGAGCTCTTCAATACATAGGTAGGGTTCGCTGGATTTGCGGACCAACGGTGATGGACTTATCAGTGGACCTAAATGGCCTGAATTTTAGGTTATTTCGATATAACTGAATGAGTTTTCTGAGGAATTTACACTTTGATTTCAGTGTGTTATGCAACTAACAAAGCAACTACTGGAAGGAAATTTGGAGCGGGAAACGAGACTCGAACTCGCGACCCCGACCTTGGCAAGGTCGTGCTCTACCAACTGAGCTATTCCCGCATTAATCAGAACTGACTGATAGTTTCAATCTTTCAGCAATTCACCACTGCCGTCCGATGCGATGCATTCTACTTACCTGACGTGATGAGTCAATACAATTATTGAATCATCACGTTCGTTTGCCGATTTTTGCAGCGCTTCTATCATGGAGCGCGCAAATCTTTACGCGCCGCATTCAAATACTGGAACATCGACCAGAATGTCAGCACCGTAGCGATATAGAACAACAACACAAACGACCAATGCAGCATGACGGAACTGGGTCGCCATAATAGCCCCACCAACGCCATCATCTGTGCTGTCGTTTTCACTTTGCCAATCCAGGAAACCGCCACACTACTGCGCTTGCCAATTTCAGCCATCCATTCACGTAGTGAAGAGATAATAATCTCACGCGCGATCATGGTGGCCGCCGGTAAAGTCATCCACCATACATTATAGTGCTCCGTGACTAATACCAGTGCTACCGCGACCATCACTTTGTCTGCCACCGGATCAAGGAAAGCACCAAAGCGTGTTGTCTGCTTCCAGCGTCGGGCTAAAAAGCCGTCGAACCAGTCGGTAACAGCCGCAACCACAAAAATGATAGCGCACAGCATCGGGGCCCAAGCGAATGGCAAATAAAATGCCAAAACGAAGAATGGGATCAGTACTACGCGAAACAGGGTAAGCCAAGTCGGTATATTCAATTGCATAATGCTACTATAGCTATCTGGCAAGAGTGAGATTTAAGAGTATGTTGCTACATTGCCCTCAGTGTTTCAATGCATTGTAGATCTTTTCTGCTAATGCTTGTGAAATACCTGGCACTTTTGCAATTTCCTCAACGCTGGCGTTCAATAATGGTTGCAGACCGCCCATAAATTTTAACAATGCTTGACGCCGTTTTGAACCAACGCCCTCAATCAACTCCAATGAACTGGTATTTTTAACTTTCGCTCGCTTCTGGCGATGCCCGGTGATGGCATGGTGATGCGAGTCATCACGGATATGCTGGATAATATGCAAAGCAGGAGAATCCGGTGGCAACGAAACCCCCTCTCCTTCCGGTTTGAAGAACAACGTTTCCAACCCAGCTTTACGGTCACTTCCCTTGGCGATGCCAATTAACAATGGTTTGTTTTTATCCCAGGGAACACTCAACGAATTAAAAAGATCAACCGCCATGCCCAACTGCCCTTTACCACCATCAATAAAGATCACATCAGGGATTTTTTTCTCTTCTAACGCCTTACCATAACGCCGTTTCAACACTTGCGCCATTGCCGCATAATCATCACCCGGCGTGATGCCAGTAATATTGTAACGGCGATATTCCGCACGCAGTGGACCATTACTGTCAAACACCACACAAGAGGCTATGGTTTGTTCCCCCATGGTATGGCTGATATCAAAACATTCCATGCGATTAATTTCAGCAAGATTGAGGGTTTTTGCCAACTCAGCTAACCGTTGGTGGATAGTAGATTGCTGAGAGAGCTTGGTCACCAACGCCGTTGAAGCATTGGTTCGCGCCAATTTTAGATAACGCGCACGATCACCACGCGGTTTGCTCTGAATCTGGATCTTGCGGCCGGCCAATTCACTCAATGAAGCCGCCAGCAACTCTTTTTCCGGCAAGGTAAAGTCCAACAAGATCTCCGCCGGTAGAGTCCGCATTTGGCTTCCTTGTAAGTAAAACTGCCCGACAAAGGTTTGTACCACTTCACTTAACTCGGTCCCCCCCGGCACTCTCGGGAAATAGCTGCGGCTGCCAAGCACTTTGCCCTGGCGGATGAACAGGACATGTACACAAGCCATACCTGAATCAAAAGCGACACCAATTACATCCAGGTCATCACTATTACCGGAAACAAACTGTTTCTCTGTGACACGATGAACCGCTTGAATTTGATCACGAATACGCGCCGCTTCTTCAAAATTAAGCTGTTTGCTGGCGTTCTCCATGCGTTCAATCAGTTGATGCAAGACCTGCTGATCTTTACCGGATAAAAACAGGCGCACATAACCCACCTGTTGCTGGTACTCCTCTTCACTCACTAACCCGGTCACACAGGGGGCCAAACAACGCCCTATCTGGTACTGCAGGCATGGGCGTGAGCGATTACGGTAAACACTGTTTTCACATTGGCGAATAGGAAACAGTTTTTGCAATAGCGCCAACGTTTCTCGCACCGCATGGGAATTAGGAAATGGGCCAAAGTATTCACCTTTGGCATGCTTAGCCCCACGGTGTACTGAAAGCCGAGGATGAGTATCTGCACTCAGAAAGATCAATGGATAAGATTTATCATCACGCAATAGAACGTTATATCGTGGCTGGTACAGTTTAATATAATTATGTTCCAGCAATAGCGCTTCAGTTTCGGTATGCGTAACAGTAACGTCTATTTGAGCAATGTTTTTAACTAAGTTTTCAGTTTTACGGCTGTTGACCTGAATACGGAAATAGCTCGCGAGACGCTTTTTCAGATCTTTGGCTTTACCCACATAGATAACCGTACCAGCCATATCATACATCCGATAGACGCCTGGCTGGCTGGTGACGGTTTTAAGAAATGCCTGAGCATCAAAACAGCTATTCACTGTTTGACAATCTCTCCGCATTGAATAACCCATGTTTGATGGCTAAATGTGTTAATTCAACGTCTCCACTTATATTTAGCTTGCTAAACATACGGTACCGGTAGCTATTTACCGTTTTGGGGCTGAGATTCAGTTGTTCTGATATCTCATTCACCTTCTTCCCTTTGGTAATCATCAACATAATTTGCAATTCACGCTCAGATAAGGTGCTGAACGGATTTTCTGCCTGAGGCTCCAACTGGCTTAACGCCATTTTTTGCGCAATATCAGAGGCAATATAACGCTGACCGGCATGTACCGAACGAATAGCATTAACGACCTCTTGCGGCGCAGCCCCTTTACTCAAGTAACCTGCGGCACCCGCCTGCATCACTTTCGCTGGCAAAGGATTCTCAGTGTGGATGGTCAACATGATAACCTTGATATCAGGCGAATAACGAACAATTTTACGGGTAGCTTCCAGCCCCCCGATCCCCGGCATATTCATATCCATCAAAACGATATCAACGGAGTTGCTGCGGCACCATTTAACGGCGTCTTCACCGCATTGAGCTTCCCCAACTACTTTGATGCCTTTGATATCATCAAGAATGCGTCGTATCCCTGCGCGCACCAATTCGTGGTCATCAACAAGAAGAACGCTAATCAAGGAAAAATCTCCAAATAAGGGAGTAACGTAATCAATCAACCTTTGTCATTATATCCAACAGCACTCAGCTGCTGGAATATTGGTTGAACCCTCACCCAGTCACATAACCAGCTCTGTCTCAGCAGCTGACTCGTTTGCTGCATTATTCGGCAAAAACTCCGATAACCTTGGATGATTACCTTCGCCACCTTTGGGTCTGGTCAGAGGACACTCCCATTCAGCAACTTGAATGACGACATGTATAAATGAATATTACTTGATTTTCGGCAAATAATGAATACAGATTAACGCGAACTCTCGAGTTACCTTGCAAAATCAGTCGAAAATCTTACCCTTTAACCAGTTAGGGTACAATTAATTCAACCAATATCATACAGAACCGTTCAAACCACGCACCACTCAGGGCTGTTTTGCTACAACATTAACCGCCCATCAAAAAAGCATTAACCAGGTATTTGAAATAAAAATAATGGCATTTAGCACACCAAAAGCCGCCTAAAAACCAACCAAACACGGCAGTGCCAATCGCAATAATTATCTATGCTACTGACGACTCTCTCACTAGTGTCGAACAAGTTCATCAAATTATTTGGTGCATATTCATGACCAGGTTTAACTTTCAGCCAAAATTTTTGGTCTACCTCATGGGAATCTGAGATTTGATTAAAAAAACAGCTAAAATATCAATAATTATGAACTGAATATTTATTCAATGACTTAAAAGTAAACCATTAATATTTACATGCAGCCCCGCTTATGTTGCTAATAGGTTGCTGATAGATAGCCAGCACTTGTATCACTACAATGAATCCTTCGGCCTTGAGCCAGTCTCAAAAACTCCTATCCTCAGCCAGCGGCGACCAGTTGTTGACTTGAGATGCGTTACTGCGTTGCCTTCTGGCTGCAATTTGAATAAATTTGACTATACAGCTAACTGCTGCCGAAAACCTTAAAATCAGGAGATAAAATGAGCTATATTGATTTCACCACCTCTAGCACCCCAGAAGCACTGGCAACAGAAGTTGCCTGCCTTAAAGCCACATTGACACTGATTTTAAAAGCGATTGGTCAAGCCGATGCGGGTAAGGTCATCATCAATCTGGAGCGTTTTGCAGCGCAAATTGAAGATCCCGCTCAAGCTGAAATCTTCCAAAACAGTATTCAACAGATTAAGCACGGCTACCGCCAATAATCATCTATTGTGATGGGCAGACTGCCGGTCTGCCCCTTGGTGAGCCTTTTAAAACATCGGATGGCAATTACGCAGCAGCCCCGCCGAGGGTAGAGCGGAGCTGCTTTCTTTCATGATCATCTGACTACCATCACCGATATTTTGGCATGGCGAACAATCGCGGCGGCGTTGGAACCCAGTAAGTAGGTTTTAACACTGGGGCGACGAGAGCCAATAACGATCAGATCCGCGCCTATCTCTTCAGCCAATAACAGCACTTCATCCCGCGGTGAACCAAAGCTGATGGTATAAGCAAGACGATCTTGTGGCAGATCGATCTGCTCCATGATTTTCTTCAGCCCTTCAACTGCTTTCACTTCCGCCTGATTTTCAAACTCTTTTATGCCAAACGAATAAGCAGTAACAAACGCTGATGCATCCGGCAGTGCATGAAAGAAATGCACTTGAGCACCAGACATCTTGGCTAAATACTCGACATTTTTCAGGGCATGCTCGGTTAATACATCTTCCGCAATATCTATCGGTACTAAAATGGTCTTGTACATATCCAATCCCTTCTCAATTTACCGTAATAATCATAGCTTATCGTGGGTAAGGCAGTGCAGGTACTCATTTATGCCGCTTTTGTGATCAGCGGCGCGCACGCCGTGACATCAATACGCTAACAACCGTGCCTGGATTAATGATTTATATTTTTGTGACTAAGACCGCAAAAGTAAAGAAAGCAGTGCCACTTAGTGAGCGAGTCACCAAAAAAGTTGATTAAACACCGCAATAACTGGTTAAAACTCAATTATTCCCTGCAGGAATGCGCCCGTCCCCCGATACCGAGCACCGGTCAAATAATTCAACGGACTATTTTTTTCGCATTAGTTTTTTTCATGCCAAAATAACAAAACCTGACTAATCAATAAGATAATAATACTAAAATCTGTTCATTTATCATGGCAAAGAGTAACCTTTCTCTCGCCGAGTGTCCGATTTGCCTCCCTCGAATAAGAATAATCGGTTGTTATCCCACCTTAAAATGCTGTAAAAATGTTAAGCAAAAGTGAATAAAAAACCACTTCGCTAAGGTGTGCAGTAAAAAATTAAAGGGCCACTACAGAGCTCACTCTTGCTCCACAAGTTAATTCCAGTTGCAAGGAACTCAGCCAATAGCCGATGGCTTGAAGGCAACAGGTATCTCTCTCATGACAGGTAAAACAGGACATCACCAGATGGTAGATCATTCTAAAACAACAACGGACACGCCCAGTGGCACAACAGATCATCTGCGACGGAATCTGACCAACCGACATATTCAGCTAATCGCCATTGGCGGAGCCATTGGTACAGGTTTGTTTATGGGATCCGGCAAGACCATCAGCCTGGCCGGGCCCTCTATCATTTTCGTCTATATGATCATCGGCTTTATGTTGTTCTTCGTAATGCGTGCGATGGGCGAACTGCTGTTATCTAATTTGCAATACAAGTCCTTTAGCGATTTTGCTGCCGACCTACTAGGGCCCTGGGCCGGTTTTTTTACCGGCTGGACCTATTGGTTTTGTTGGGTGGTGACCGGTATTGCCGACGTAGTGGCCATTACTGCCTATGCACAGTTCTGGTTCCCTGAGCTGTCACAGTGGATTGCCTCTTTGCTGTGCGTGCTGCTACTGCTCAGCCTTAACCTGGCAACGGTGAAAATGTTCGGCGAAATGGAGTTCTGGTTTGCGATGATCAAAATTGTCGCCATCGTCGGTTTGATCGTGATTGGGCTGGTGATGATTGCCATGCAATTCCAGGCTCCCAATGGCAGCGTGGCCTCCTTCTCGCACCTGTGGAATGATGGTGGCATGTTCCCGAAAGGGATCAGCGGCTTCTTTGCCGGCTTTCAGATTGCCGTCTTCGCTTTTGTCGGCATCGAACTGGTGGGCACCACCGCCGCAGAAACCAAAGACCCTGAAAAAGTCCTGCCACGTGCCATCAACTCGATCCCTATTCGCATCATCATGTTTTACGTCTGCTCGCTGATCGTGATCATGGCCGTCACACCGTGGAATTCAGTGGTTGCCGACAAAAGCCCCTTTGTTGAATTGTTCGTGCTGATTGGCTTGCCTGCCGCTGCCAGCGTCATCAATTTTGTGGTACTGACCTCTGCGGCCTCTTCTGCAAACAGTGGCGTATTCTCCACCAGCCGCATGTTGTTCGGACTAGCACAAGAAGGAGATGCGCCAAAATCCTTTGCTACTCTCTCTAAGCGCTCAGTCCCCGCCAACGGCCTGACCTTCTCTTGCATCTGCCTGTTAAGTGGCGTGGTCTTGATCTATCTGATCCCCGATGTGATGACCGTCTTTACACTGGTGACTACCGTCTCCGCCATCCTGTTTATGTTTGTCTGGACCATTATTCTTTGCTCGTATCTGGTCTATCGCAAACAGCGCCCGGCATTACACCAGAAATCAATCTACAAGATGCCAGCCGGTAAACTGATGTGCTGGGTATGTATGGCCTTCTTCGCCTTCGTCTTGGTGCTGCTATCACTGCGTGACGATACCCGCCAAGCCTTGGTCGTCACCCCGGTGTGGTTTGTTATTTTGGCGATCGGGTATCAATTTTGCCGCCGTAAGAAAATCGTCTGAGTTGATTAGCACCACGCCGCCAGTCTGTGCGGCGTGGTGCTCTCGCTATCTGGTGGTGCCTTAAATATCGGGTATATTGAAGGTTAACTGCGTTTTGACTGTGTACTGGTTAGCAAAGACTTGGTCACTTTAACCGCCTTGGCCGGATCACCAGCAACAAATTCGAGTGTGGGTGAATAGTAAAAAGGCAGCCACATGCCGAAATTATTCTCCCACTCCCATTTTACCGGGCATGGCCACAGAATATCTTCATATAGAATGTAATAGATCCAGCGCCCCTGTGGGCGGCGTGGCTTAAGACTTTTCATCGTTTGTTCAATAGCTTTCTCATGCCGATTCCTATGTCTCTTTTAAAGATACAACAAATCACGCAACGCTGACAGCCGCCAAATAGCCAAGGCGTCTCTCTTCAGATGCCCCGAACAGACAGGCAGATTTGCTAGGAGATACCTGATTGATCAAACCTCAGGAAATAATCAGCTCGCACTGCCAGGAATAGAGATATTGCTGTCTGCCAATAACCCCATATTGTGATACATGGCACAAGCGGCATCCACAATGTGCATGGCAATAGCCGCGCCACTCCCTTCACCCAAGCGCATATCCAAGTATAAATAGGGTGCCAACTGCAGGTGGTTGAGGGCGATGGTCGCACCTTTCTCGGCGGAAAAGTGCGATGGCAGCAGGTAGTGACGAACCTCAGGCGCAATAGCGCAGGCGGCCAATGCCGAAGCATAGGAAAGAAAACCATCCAGTAACACCGGTATCCCTGCTGCTGCTGCACCCAGCATCACCCCTGCCATACCCACCAAATCGTAGCCGCCGAGTTTGGCCAACACCGCTAAAGCATCTGAGCTATCGGGCTGGTTAACCGCAATGGCCTGACGCACGATATTAACCTTATGGTACAGGCGATCACTGGGGAAATTAGCCCCCATACCGACCACATCTTGCGGGTCACTGCCAGTAAACACGCTCACTAGCGCGGCAGCAGAGGTGGTATTGGCCATTCCTAATTCACCCACCCCAAACAACTTCACACCTTGCGCCGCTTGCTCAAGTGTCAACTGGGCACTGGCCAGCAACAATGCCTCCGCCTGCTGCCGTGTCATGGCGGCTTCACGGGCAATATTGCCACTGCCACGGGCCACCTTCATATTGATTAACCCCGGTAGTGGTTCGCTGTCGATACCGACATCAATCACCTTCACTTCTGCTCCAGCATTAGCCGCCAACACGCAAACGCCAGTATTGCCTTTTAGCATATTCAATGCCTGGATCACGGTAACTTCACGTGGAGAAACCGCGACGCCTTCGGCATAAACGCCGTGGTCAGCCACCATAACCATAATCTGCTTACGCGTGGCAAGCATCTTGTCGAAGCCACGCATCCCAGCCAATTGAATAGCCAACTGCTCAAGGCGACCGAGACTACCAGGAGGTTTAAGTAAACCATCAATTCTTGCCGCCGCTTGTTGCATCGCGCCAGCATCTAGCGGGGTGATCATCTCGATTATCGAAGATAAGGTTTGCATCGTTGTATTCTCTTATATTGCAGGTTGCCAGTGGGTACGGCTGTTAAACACCCGTAGCGTGACAAATCCCTGGTTGATCTCCAGCACGCTGTAACTCCCCTGTTCAAAATGGAAATGCCACATCCCGGCGGCAGGCATATTCAATAATCCAGCCATCAGCAAGCTCAGCGAACCTTGATGTGCTACCAGCAGGCAATCACCATCATTAGTCTGGCTTAACAACCGTTGCACCTGCTGACTAATACGCTGGGAAAAGAGTGGGAAAGATTCACCCGCAGTGGGGCAAGCTTGTTGCCAATCTGCCAACCAGGCATCCCAAGCCTGGGTATCTTGCTGCTGTAACTCGCGGTGATGGCGCATTTCCCAGTCACCAAAATTCATTTCGTTAAAACCAGGATCGGTTTGCAGCACCAACGGACGTTGCCCAAGCACTGTGGTTGCGGTCTGACGCGCACGCAATAGTTCACTGCTCAACGCCTGGGTAAAGGGCACGGCAGCCAACCATTGCGCCACCTGCTGCGCCTGCAACTCACCTTGTGGGGTCAACGGTACATCCGTTACGCCACAGAACACCCCTTGCTGATTTGCCAAGGTTTGCCCATGTCGAACCAAAAATAAACGCATCAGGCTCACTTATAACAACCACTTATAACAACCACTTATAACAACCACTTATAACAGCGCGATTAAAAAGGCCAGCTCAGCCACTTCGACCCCAGCCCCCAAGGTATCGCCAGTCTGCCCACCCAAGCGATGATTCAAATAAGCACGCAATAATAGTTGCACCAGCAATGCACAGCCCAAAGCGAACAACGCCTTGCCATGCCCTAACAGCATGATCAGTATCGCCCCTATAATCAGCGTGGATAAGGTTTGTCCCAGGCTGATCTGGCCAATATAGAGGTTGCCCAAGCCCTCGCCTTCACGGGCATAACGTTGGCGGTACATCTGTAATACCAATACCGTGCGGCTGGCGACCCCTGCGGCGGCTAACATTGACAACATTGGCAAATCACGCAATGCCAGTTCACTCACCAGCAAGACCTTCGCCAACACAATAAAAATCAGCGCCAACCCACCGTTGGTGCCAAGGCGGCTATCGCGCATGATGAGCAGCATCTTGTCACGGCTACGAGCAGAGAAAACGCCATCACAGGTATCTGCCAAACCATCCAGATGAAAAGCACCGGTGACCAGCGCCAATGCCAGTACATAACCGAGTGCCGCCAGTGGGACACCACACCAGGGGGCTAATACAGTAAAAACGCCCCCACCAATAGCACCGACAATCAAGCCAATTAACGGAAAAACCACAATACCCCGGTGATACTGATGCAGAGCTACCCCTTGGGTGTAACGCTCAGGCAACGGAATACGCGTCATAAATTGGAGGGTAGCCAGAAACAGGCGCAAACTCATTTAATTTTCACCTCAATACCCGCAACCATTAAAAATACTGACTCAGCCGCCGCTGCCAAACGTTGGTTGACCCGCCCGGCAATATCACGAAAATGCCGCGCCAAACGGTTTTCAGGCACGATCCCCATCCCTAGCTCATTAGTCACCAGATAAATCGTCGCTGGGCTGCGAGCACAGGCACCGAGCAATTCAGTCACCTGCTGTTGAATCTCTGTTTCTACTGCGTCGAAGTCGATCGCTTCAATGGCCGTCTCAGCAGTAAGCTCAAACATCAGGTTGGCAATCCAGGTGGTAATACACTCCAGGATCACCGCCTCGCCGGCCACCTGGGCATCAATGACCGGTGCTAAGGGCTGTGTTCCTTCCCAAGTCCGCCAATGGGCGGGGCGGGCCTGACGATGCTGCTTAACCCGTTCCGCCATTTCATCATCAGTCACCACTGAGGTCGCGATATACAACACCTGGTTGCTGGCCTCTGCTGCCAATCTTTCTGCCAGAGAGCTCTTGCCACTCCGTGCGCCGCCAGTAATCAGGATCATTGGACAACCTCTTCACGATGCTCATTAATTATCTGATAAAGCCTGGCAATATCGAGATGTGCGCGCAGGGTATCCGCTAAAATATCAAACTGCTGTTGTTTATAGGCGGCATAATTCAATTCTGGGCCAGCATAATTCGCTAACCCTTTACGCTGGCGTAACCCATTAAGTAGCGCACGGCAAAAGGCGTCATTGTTGAATAAACCGTGGATATAGCTGCCCAACACCTTGCCATCGCGGCTTACCGCCCCTTCTGGGGTGTGCTCTGGCTGGCCATTACGTTGAGTTAACTCAGCAAAAGGCAGGGCTTGATTGCCAAGTTGTGTAACGCCTTGATGAACTTCATAACCCGCCAGGGGCTGTCCAGCACAATCGCGCCATAGACCGGGTAAAACCGCCTGGCTAACGGCTGCCACCTGTGTGGTCACTTTTTGTGGTGCAAACTGAGTTTCCACATCCAGCAACCCCAAACCCACCATTTGCGCTACGCCAGACTCTATCCCATCGATAATCTGTTTACCCAGCATCTGATACCCCCCACAGATACCGACAATCGGCACCCCAGCCTGATGCTGCGCCAATAACGCCGTCGCCAATCCGTTTTGCTGCAACCATTGCAAATCCCCCAGGGTATTTTTGCTACCCGGCAGGATAATCAGATCAGCCCCAGCCAGTTGCGCAGGGTGTGATACATAACGTAGCTGCACATCAGGTTGCACTGAAAGCGCATTAAAATCGGTAAAGTTGGCAATATGAGGTAATTGGATCACCACGATATTCAGCACTTGCTCAGCCACAGCAGGGGCATATTGGCCATTTTGCAACGCCACGCCATCCTCATCTTCCAGATCAATATTCATCCAAGGGATAACCCCCAATACCGGCACCCCCGTCAAGGCTTCAATCTGTTCCAATCCCGACTGCAGTAACCTGATATCACCCCGAAACTTGTTGATGATGACCCCTTTTACCCGGGCTTTTTCTTCAGGCTGCAACAAAGCCAAGGTGCCATAAATAGCGGCGAACACCCCGCCACGATCAATATCTGCTACCAACAATACCGGCGCCTGTGCCATCGCTGCCATGGCCATATTAACCATGTCCCGCTCACGCAAGTTGATCTCTGCCGGGCTACCCGCCCCCTCCAGCACCATCAACTCATATTCACTGGCCAGACTGTGGTAGGCCTGACTAATTTGTTGTTGCAGTTGGTGTTTGTCTTGGTGATAGGTCACCGCGTCCCTATTACCAACGACTTTGCCCATTAGCACCATCTGAGTCTGATGGGAGCCGGTGGGTTTCAATAATATCGGGTTCATCCGCACATCGGGTTCAATACCTGCGGCCTCTGCCTGAAAAATCTGCGCCCGCCCCATCTCTTCACCACGGGCAGTAATACCGGAATTCAACGCCATATTCTGTGCTTTGAACGGGGCGACACGATAGCCATCCTGGGCAAAAACCCGACATAAACCGGCAACCAAGAGGCTTTTACCCACATCGGAAGCCGTTCCTTGCACCATGACACATCGCTTCATCATCTCTCTCCACTTCACCCAGGCAGCATCTTAACCTATTGTTTCATCTGTTTTTAACTATTGCGCGCTCAATTTGCCGTCCTTAAATAAAGACAACAAAAATGGGGCTCTGACTAGGCCCCATTCCCTCTATCCATAACGCGATTACCGCTATTAAAACAAACCGCTTAGCAAGCCAATGCCCAGTAATGATGAACCACCGCCAATCAAACGGGGCCACAGGATGTGGCTACGCGAAGAGGCCAACAGATAACCGATCGCCAAACCGCACAGATGAAGTAATACCGTGGCAATCACCATACCAGAAAGTGCAGCGGCAGAGTGAGAAAGCTCGGCGCCATGTGCCAAACCATGGAAAACCGCAAAAGCACCAATGCTCAACGCGCCACTGATCGCCGACAATTTCAGTTGCAGGGCTACCATCAGGCCGATACCCAGTAGTGACCCCGCCACGATCAGTTCAGTGCCCGGTAGCGTCACTCCGGCCATCCCCACCAACGCCCCCATCAATAATAAAGCGGCAAAGGCCAGCGGTGCCAACCACCATTGCCGAGTATTCATGGCACTCCAGATCCCTACCAGGATCATGGCAACCAGATGGTCCATCCCGGTCAGTGGGTGGATAAAACCTTCAGTAAAACTCAACACATGATGAGTACCACCATCATGCCCTACATGAGCCAAAGCCAACATCGGGAATAGCGCCAATAGAGATACAGCCATAGTTTTGACAATAATACGCATTGTGATCACCAAAATAGTTTTACCCTTGCAACCAGAGGTTGATTGGATAGGTTAACGTTAAAATCCATGATTACTGATTAAACTCAGGTATAGACTCCTTCTTATCATCCGATAATAAGTGATAGCCGGCTGCTGTAATCAGCGCCTGCCCTAACGCCACCCCGCCATCGCCCGCAGGCAAACGTGATGGCAGCAAAACCTGTAACCCCGCCAACTGTTGCACTAATAACCGCCGCAACAAGATGTTATGTAATACCCCACCAGACAAGACGACGGTATCAATACCCTGCTTATCTGCCGCACTCCGTGCCAGTTGCGCAAAACCCTGTGCTAGTGCCCAATGAAAAGCGTAAGCACGCAGGGCAGGCGAGGCACGATAACCCAGCCATTGCCGCCAGAAAGTGGCCAAGTCCAACTGGTTACCAAGCAAAGGCAACGTCACCGGTGGGTTAGCATGATGGCCCTGGTGTGCCAAGGCCTCGAGTTGGCAGGCGGCTTCCCCTTCCCAGGATATTTGCGCTGGAACAATCCGCAACGCCGCGGCCACTGCATCAAACAAGCGCCCGGCAGAAGAGGCTAAAGGTGAATTGATGCGCCGCTCAATCACCCGAGCCAAGGTGGTCGCTTGCGGTTGCGGCAGCGCACTGGCTTCCGGCAACTGTTGCCAATCTGGCACAAAGCGTAAAAACTGCGCCAACAAATTGCGCCAGGGTTGATGTGCTGCCAAGTCTCCCCCCGGTAATGCCACCGCTGGCAAGCCGCCGAGATGTTCACAGTGTTGATAATCCACCAGCAAGCACTCGCCGCCCCACAGTTGACCCGCCATGCCATAACCCAATCCATCCAGTGCCAAACCAATCACTTTGCCACCATGACGCGGCCAGGCATGTTCCGCCAGGCAGGCGACCAAATGCGCATGATGATGAAAGGTTTCCACACAGGGGATCCCCTGCTGCTTAGCCAAGGCTTTCCCCTGTTGATGGCTAAGATAGCCAGGGTGGGCGTCAACCGCCACAACCTGAGGGGTAACGCCATACATCTCACCAAATAGCGCGATCAATTGTTGCTGCTGTTGTTGGGTCGCTTCATCACCTAATGATCCCAAGTGCTGGCTTACTACCGCCTGGTCATCCCATAACAAACAGAAGGTATTTTTGTTATCGGCACCCAAGGCCAAAACAGCCGGCTGAGCAGTAAAGCCAGGGGGCAAGGTGATGGCATCTGGCACATAACCCCGCGCCCGGCGTAGCATCTCGGTGCCCTGCTCAGTGAGCCGCAACAAAGAGTCATCTGCCCGCTGAACGATCTCGCGGTTATGCAGCAACCAAAGGTCGGCAATCCCGGCAAGCTGTGACAACGCTTGTTGATTGGTTAATGCCGGGGGTTTCCCCGCAGGATTGCCCGAGGTCATCACCAATGGGCGAGCAACTTGTTGCAACAATAGGTGTTGCAGGGGGTTGGCAGGCAACATGACGCCAATCTCACCTAACCCGGGAGCTATCTCTGCACACAACGGACTCTGTGGGTGTTCTGGCAGCAAAACTATTGGTGCTGCCGGGCTCTGCAGCACCTGAAGTAACTCGCTGATTTCTGCCACCTGAACACAGGCTTGCAACCAGTTGGTATCAGGTACCATCACCGCCAACGGTTTGGCTGGGCGATATTTACGCAAACGCAGGCACTGCACCGCTTGCGGGTTGGTGGCATCACAAGCCAGATGAAAACCACCAATCCCTTTCACCGCGACAATCTTCCCCGCCAGCAGCGCTTGTGCCGCCATTTGCACCGCTTGATCTGCGGTTGCCATCACCTCACCTTGCCCGTCACTCAGCCAAAGCTGTGGGCCGCAAACTGGGCAAGCGTTGGGTTGCGCATGAAATCGGCGGTCCGCCGGGTTCTGGTACTCGGCCTGACATTGCGCGCACAGCTGGAAAGCATGCATGGAAGTATTGGGGCGATCATAGGGCATACGATAAATGATGGTAAAACGTGGGCCACAATGCGTGCAGTTAATAAAGGGATAGTGATAACGCCGGTTACTGGGTGAGTTCAATTCCTGCAAGCAGCAGGCACACGTGGCGGCATCTGCCACAATATGAGT
Organism: Serratia sp. DD3; assembly: GCF_000496755.2. The sequence continues at coordinate 94,880 of NZ_AYKS02000053.1, read as the reverse complement.
ACCCAATGGCCCGGCCCCACTACTGACAATGGCAAAGTCCTTTGGCTCCTGCTGCCAGCAAAAAGGTTGCGAGATAATGCTGTCAACACGGGCTAACGGGGGACACTCTAGCGGCAAAATACGTAAAAACTCCGCAATGTCAGGGGATGACCACAAACAGATCACCACACCAGCACCATCATTACTGACTTCACCACGCAGATTAAACCGCTGGGCTAATAACCAGATATAAGGGCGAAACCCCACGCCTTGCACTTTGCCTTTGACTCGCAGGCGCAGGCCGTTATCACCAAGCATGGTATCTTGTTCCAGCGCTTCGCTATGGACCATCCTACCCTTCTTGTCGTCCCCGTTATCATTCAAGCTCAGCAAAATGCCCTAGCCAGCTAAACCAACTACGCCATCTAAACCAACTACGCCAACTACGCCAACTACGCCAACTAGCAAATTCTCGGTAAAGGTTCATCCAACGGGAGGTCCAGCGTGCGGGTCACCCCAAACAACCCGGTCAGGCAAACCCGCCGCTTTTCTGTGGTATGGCCAATCACGGCGGCCTCTCGCCCCAGAGGGTGCTGATGCAACGCGGCCAGTACTTCGGCCTCGGCTTCCGGTGCCACCACCAGCACCAACTTGCCTTCGTTGGCAAAGTTAAGTACATCCAACCCCAGTAACTCGCAAATGCCTCTCACTGTCGGTTTTACCGGCAAGGCGCTTTCATTAATTGCCATACCGCAACCGCTGGCTGCCGCAAACTCATGCAATACCGCTGTGACGCCGCCACGAGTGGCATCACGCAACGCACGCACACCGGCAATCGGCAGCAAAGGGGCAATCAGCGGGGCTAACAAGGCACAATCGCTAACCAGATCACTTTCCAGCCCCAACCCCTCGCGCAGATTGAGAATGGTCGCCCCATGGTCGCCCAAGGTACCGCTGACAATAATGCTGTCCCCCTGGCGGATCTGCTCGGTTCCCCAGTGAACATCTGTTGGGATCACACCAAACCCGGTGGTATTGATAAAAATTTTATCTACCGCGCCACGAGGGACCACCTTGGTATCACCGGTAACAATTTCTATACCCGCCTGTTGTGCTGTGCTGGCCATCGATTGAACGATACGTTGCAAGGTGCTATAGGCCAGCCCCTCTTCCAGGATCATGCCACAACTTAAATAACGCGGTTGCGCACCACTGACCGCCACATCATTCGCGGTGCCACACACCGCCAGTTTGCCAATATCACCACCTGGAAAAAAAATCGGGTCAATCACATAGCTGTCGGTGGACACCGCCAGGCGATCACCACCGGCACAGAGCTCACTTAATGCAATACGCGCCTGATCTTCCCGCGCATTCAACGCCGGGTTGGCAAACGCCGATAAAAACAGCTCCTCAATCAGGGACTGCATGGCACGCCCCCCATTGCCATGGGCTAGGGTAATTTCCCGCTCTCTGTTTTCTTGGCGCATTATGCGTTCTCTCTTCGATACTGGTAATAAGCGGAACAGGCCCCTTCGGATGACACCATCAAGGCACCAAAAGCATTCTCTGGTGTGCATTGCTGACCAAATAGCGGGCACGCATCGGGTTTACAACGGCCAGTCAACACCTCGCCGCAACGGGCTCGGGGATCATCGGCAACACGTTGGGCTTGCGGTTTAAAGCGTAGTTCGGCATCAAAATCCGCATACTCCGCTTTAATTTGCATACCTGAGTGCGGTATCTCACCCAGGCCACGCCATTCACTGTTCTCTTTCGGGCAAAATACCTCGTCTATCGCCCGCCGAGCCAACAGGTTGCCTTGATCCGGCACAATACGCCGGTATTGGTTTTCCACCACGCAACGGCCATCACGGAATTGTTCCAGTAACATCACCAGCCCTTGCAGTATATCCAGCGGTTCAAACCCAGTGACCACTAACGGTTTATGATGATCGGTAGCAATAAACTGATAAGGGGCGATGCCCAATACCATGCTGACATGGCCCGGTGCCAAAAAGCCGTCAATACGCACATCCGGTTGCTCCAGCAGGCAACGCAACGCCGGGATCAAAATAATATGTTGGCAAAACAGGCTGAAATTGCGCAAGTTACGCTGCCGAGCCTGCTGCAAGGTCAAGGCACTGGCTGGCATGGTGGTTTCAAACCCGATACCAAAAAACACCACTTCGCGTTGTGGGTTTTCACTCGCCAGTTGCAGGGCATCCAGTGGGGAATAGACCACGCGGATATCCGCACCATGGCGGCGGGCATCCAGTAATGAGCCATTACGGCCGGGAACACGCATCGCATCGCCGTAGGTGCAGAAAATCACCTCTGGATGGGCGGCAATTTCCCGGCAGCTATCAATTCTGCCCATCGGCAATACACACACCGGGCAACCCGGCCCGTGTACAAACTCCAGGTTATCCGGCAGCAACTGATCAAGGCCAAATCTGAAAATCGCATGGGTATGCCCGCCACACACTTCCATGATTTGTAGCGGCAAGTGTTGCCCCGGTGGTAACGACAACATTAATTGCTCGATGCGCCGCAACAGTGAGTGGCATAAGGTCGGGTCACGAAACTCATCAATGTAGCGCATCAGTCTCTCCTACATCAGTCTCTCCTGCCAGGGGTTCAAAGCCGACGAGCTGCATCTGCTGCAACGCCGCCAAGGTTTCCTGCGCCTCCTGTTCATCAAGCAGGCTCATGGCACAACCGGCATGAATCAGTACCCACTGGCCGATTAATACCTGCGGAGACCCTTCACAAACCAGCGCAATATTCACGCGCACCGTCACCCCGCATACATCCACCCAAGCCAATTGGTGAATATCCTCACCCACGGCGGTCACTTTACCGGGTATGCCAATGCACATTACTGTGCCTCCAACCAGTTCAACCAAAGTTCCATCCCTTCACCACTAACGGCTGAAAGCGTGATCACCTGGATGTCTGGATTCACCTGACGGGCAAATTCAATACATTTTTCAACAGAAAAATTCACATAAGGCAGGAGATCAATCTTGTTGATGATCATCAAGCTCGAAGCCGCAAACATATGCGGGTACTTGAGTGGTTTGTCTTCCCCTTCGGTGACGGACAGCACAGCAATTTTATGCCGCTCCCCCAAATCGAAGCTGGCAGGGCACACCAGATTGCCGACATTCTCAATAAACAGCAGGCTGTTATGCTGCAATTTCAGGCGATGGGCCGCATCATGCACCATTTGTGCATCAAGATGGCAACCTTTACCGGTATTCACCTGAATCGCCGGGACACCAGTGGCACGAATGCGCTCTGCATCATTGCTGGTTTGCTGATCACCCTCAATCACGGCGCAAGGTACTTTGCTTGCCAAGCGTTGCAGCGTGGCCGTCAGCAAGGTGGTTTTACCGGACCCAGGGCTGGAAACCAGATTCAGCACCAGAATGTGCTGGGCACTGAAATGTTCACGATTATGCGCCGCCAACTGGTTATTTTTACTCAAAACATCCTGCTCAATCTGCACCAGGCGGCGTTGTGTCATACCCGGCGCATGGTTCCCGGCAGCACCCTGTCCATAGTGCAGATCTTGCGTATCGGGCTGAACTTCAGGTGTAAAAGGCTCCGCTGCAGGCACGCCTGAATAATGGTGGTGGACATCACCTTGATGGTAATAATAGTGATGATGATTGATCACCACCGCCGCAGGCCCTTGATGCTGATGTGCTTCGCCATGGTGGTGGCCGTGATGATGGTGGCCGTGGTCGTGATGGTGGTGGTCGTGATGGTGATCTTCAGGATGATCGTGATGATGATGTTCATCACCCTCGATGCTTTTCTCTCCCAAGCCGCAACCGCAAGTTGTACACATGGTTTGGTTCACTCCTCAAAATGATTCTACTTCTATCTGCTTGAGTCGCAGGCTTTCGCCACTCTCAACACGCAGTGTATGGCCACCACACTGTGGGCAGCCGGCATCATGTTGTTCTATATACACACTGGCGCTGCAATCCCAGCACCAGGCTTGAGCGGGTTGATAACTCAACCGCAGGTGGCACCCCTCAGCCAGCGTATAGCGGCTGGCACTGGCAAAGCTGAAACGCAAAGCCTGTTCCTCAATACAGGAAAGTGCGCCAATTTCCAGCCAGACCGCAGTCACCCGTTTGGCACCGTGCTGTCGGGCTTGTTGCTCTATCAACTCCATGGTACTCAAGCACAAGCTGATTTCATGCATTAACACCCTTCCCTAATGGTAAACGTAACAACGCCCGGCGCTTCGGATTGCTGGGAATGGTGCTATTTACCACCGGTAACGCCAGTGCCATGCGCGCGGTGTGTTCCGCCAAGGTCACTGCCTGTTGCGCACTCAGATGGGGAGCCAGGGGTGACATTAACGACGAGGCCAGATACTGCCCGCAGCCCTCAATTTGCCCCACGGTAAAATTCACGTTGCCACAAGGCAGGACCAAGGCCAATTTATCCCCTACTGCCCGCTGCTGCCAGGTTTGCTCAGGGCCAGGCAGCACCAGTAAGCTAAGCATCCACGGGGTCAACAAGCTACCAATCCATTGTTGTTCAAAGAGCTGAAAACCACAGGCACGCACCGGAATCTGGGGTTGGAAAAAGGGCAACTGAGCCATTTCCCCATCACCAACTTGCTGAAAGGCACATTCCAACTGTGCAGCAGGATTAAGTTGAAAACCACTATTCGCTGATTGCATCAGCCACCTCTCTGGGTTGCACTACCACCCCACTGTGTTGTAGCGCCACCAGAACCTGTGCCAATGCCGGTTCAATTGCCTGGCTGACCACGGTGGTCAGGCCAATACCCGGTTGTAATGATTCGGGTACCACGCCCACCAGCGTTAACCGCTGGGGGAATTCATCCGTCAACCGCAATGCCATCAACACGTCAGAAAGCCCCAGTTGATGGGGTGAAACCTTGCGCGTAAACATCGCCGGGATCTCCTCATCATGCAGCACTTCAACACTGCCTGGCGCACTGCCGGTCAGCACCGCATCCGCCACAATCAGGTGATCGCGATCGGCCATCGCCTCCATCAACTCCATTCCCGAGGTGCCACCGTCCAGCACCTCGACATAGGCCGGTAAACAGTAGCGCTGCTCCAATGCTTCAACGATGCGCACCCCCACCGCTTCATCGCTTAACAACAGGTTGCCTATTCCTAATACCAATATTCTCATTACAACACCTTGACTTTCGTCACTTCATTGCCGGTGGTGTCGACAATATGCACAGCACATGACATGCAAGGGTCAAAGGAGTGAATGGTACGGATCACCTCGAGCGGTTTAGCGACATCCGCTACTGGTGTTCCCACCAACGCACGTTCATAAGGGCCAGGCTCGTCATTGTAATTACGCGGCCCGGCGTTCCAGGTTGAAGGCACCACCGCTTGGTAGTTGGCAATTTTGCCATCCTTAATCACCACCCAGTGTGAAAGTGCGCCCCGGGGGGCTTCAATAAAGCCGACACCGCGCACTTCACCGGTTAACGGGATCTGCGGCGGGATAAAGGTTTGATGGTCACCACTGCCAATATTACTCACCAGCGCATGCCACTGCTGATTCAAGGTACCATGTAATACACAGGCATGTATTGCTCGTCCGACAATCCGCCCCAGCGTAGAAGGTAATTGCTCTGCGGTTAATGGCTTGCCAGCCAGGGTTTGGTAGGTCCGGCTAACCTGGGCAAAATAGTTCTGCGTCGGTTGATGTTTCGCTTCCAGGCTACACAACAACCAGGCCAGAGGCCCCATTTCCACCGCCTTGCCGTAGAAGGTGGGGGATTTCACCCAGGAGTACTTACCATCCTCTTGCCAGCCGGTGTAATTCGGCCGGGTCAACCCTTCCCACGGCGCTAGTGGTTTATCATCCTGATACCAGGCGTGCTTGCCACTCTCCTCAATCCCTTTAATCAGATAATCATCATACTGGTTAGCTATTGGGCGGAACTGGCCATTTTCCAGATATCCCCCCGGTAACAGAAATTGCTGCCCCTTACGGTCGGTGGGCATTTCCGGTACGCACAGATAACAATCTGCCCCTTTGCCAATGGTTAACCAATGGGGGTAATGTGCTGCAATCACCGCGCTATCCACCAGATAAACCTGTTCGATAAAGTCGCCCAGGCGATCAATAAAACTTTTCAGGTACATCAGGCGCTCGAGGTTCAAAACGCTGGGGGCATCGAGATTAATCGGGTTAGCTACCCCGCCTACCGCCAGGTTTTGAATATGCGGGGTTTTGCCGCCCAATAGCGCCACCACGCGGTTAGCATCGCGCTGGCACTCCAAGGCTTGCAGATAGTGGGCCACCGCAATCAGGTTAATCTCTGGTGGTAACACCATCGCCGGATGGCCCCAGTAACCGTTGGCGAAGATACCTAACTGGCCACTGTCCACCAGATCTTTAATCTTCTGCTGCACCCGGCTAAATTCGGCCGCACTGTTCAATGACCAGCTTGACACGCCATTGAGCAAATCAGCCGCCTTTTGTGGGTCGGCCTGCAACGCAGAGGTGATGTCGACCCAATCCAGGGCCGACAATTGATAGAAGTGCACAATATGGTCATGAATACTGTGGGCAGCCATAATGATATTGCGGATGTACTGGGCATTGACCGGGACTTCCATACCCAGCGCATTCTCTACCGCACGGACCGAAGCCAAAGCATGAATGGTGGTGCAAACACCACAAATCCGTTGCACGATCATCCAGGCATCCCGCGGGTCATTGCCCTGAACAATCTCTTCCATACCCCGCCACATGGTGCCGGAAGACCAGGCTTTGGTTACCAGGCCATTTTCAATTTCGCAATCAATACGCAGGTGTCCCTCAATGCGGGTAACGGGATCAATGGTGATGCGTTGGCTCATGTTCCACCTCTAACTCTAATGGTTTGTTTTCATGATTGTTTTCATGATTGTTTTTATGCGGGTGTTGGCGTGCAGGTAGCACCGGCAATAGCCGGATCAACAGGATGTACGCACACACTTCAATTGCCACAAAGCCAATGGAGATCAACAGTTCACTGGCGGTCGGGAAGTAGCCATAACCACTGCCGGGGTCATAAGCCAGTAGCGAGTAATTTAACCGCCAGAACGAGGCCCCGCAGACCATACTCAACGCACCAATAAACAGCAGGCGTGAGTCGCTACGATTGCGTTGCCAACGGAACAGCAACAGTGGCAGTAACATCAGTAAAATCTCTAGCCAAAACGAGATGGCGAAGCGATCGAGATGCCACAGATAGCCCGTTTTATTACGCCAAATCAGCTCGCCAAAGCGCAAGACAATAAATAACAGCAGGATGATGTCGATGGTGTAAGTCAAACGGCTAAAGAGTGGGGTTTCATTGGCTCCTTTGCCCCGTAACCCGGCTTGCACCAATGACCCTTCGAAAATCACAATCGAAAAACCGAGAATAGCGGCGGTCAGCAGCGAAAACAGCGGCAACATTTCATAGCTTTGCCACAGTGGATGCACCTTGATACCTGCCGCAATCATCAATGAACCCATTGACGACTGGTGCATAGCTGGCAACAACGCTCCCAGCGCGATAACAAAGAACATCACCTTATTAAGCCACTTGAGCGAAACCTTCCAGCCCAGGCGCTCAAACAGTGCCGGAGCAAACTCCAGTGCCACCACGCCGATGTAGATAGTCATACAGACGGCGGTTTCAAACAGCACCGACGATGTATTGAAATGGCCAGGAATATAGAAGTAAGGCAAGTTCCAATAACGGCCGACATCAATGGTGATGGAGAGCCCCCCGAGCGCATAGCCAAACAAGCTGGCTAACAGCGCAGGCCGCACCAACGGATGGTACTCACCCCGGTTGAAGACATACACCGCCCAGGCTAAAGCCCAACCGCCACACGCCAATCCGGTCCCCACCAACAGATCAAAGGCAATCCAGACCCCCCAGGGAAAACCGCCATTCAGGTCAGATACCGCTCCCAACCCGAATACCAGACGTTTGAGGATCAACAGCAGGCACAACACCACAAAAGGTGCCAGCAACATCACCGGCCAACTGACCAACCGCCCGCCAAGGGGCTGCATTTTATACGTCGTCATGCTCATCCTCCTTCTTCTTCTGAGATTCATGACGCGTATTGCGTTGAACCAGGAAGGTGATCCCTGCCAATGCGGCAAACGGCAGCACCATGCCTTTATACAACGAGTGCTGTACATGCTCAGAACGCGCACCGGTGGCCAGATCATCCAGTGGCGGCAGGCCCAGATTTTCGAAAGGCACCCCGGTCAGTACCAATACCTGGGTGCCTCCCCCTTCGTGTTCGCCATACAGATGCGGCTGGTAATGGGCCAATGGGCGCTCATAGTTGTCACCAGTCTGTAAGGTTTGCCGTGGGAAGCGGTAATTCTCTCCTGGTGTGGCGGCCAGACGCTGCTTGGCCTCAGCCATCAGCTGTTCACGGGTACCAAAAATCACCGCCCCGGTTGGGCAGACCTCAACGCATCCCGGCAGGCCGCCCTTATCCAGCCGTTCCAGCCCTTTCTGGTTGCACAGTTCACACTTGTGGATCTGACCAAACGGATTGTCGTAGTCATACTTCGGCACATTGAATGGACAGCCCACCATGCAGTAACGGCAACCGGTGCAGACATCGGGGTTATAGTGCACAATGCCGGTTTTTGGGTCTTTCCGTAACGCCTGCACCGGGCAGACGGAAACGCAGTTGGCATCGACACAATGCATGCACTGTTTTTTGATATAGGCATAACCATTGTCCACCTGGTCTTTATGCTGCCCATCGCCACTGGTCCATACCTGAATAATATTGTTGGTATAGGGGCTGAGTTTATCGTTATTCGACCAGGTTGCCGCGGTACCGGCATAGGCATAGGTTTCACCATGCGGTTCATCGCTATGATTGAGTCGTTGACACTGGCTGACACAAGCCTGGCACCCTACGCATAAGGTTGAGTCATACAACATCCCTAATACATTGGGGATCGGGGCCTTATTTTCCGCCCCTGCCTGTACGCGAGGCACAACGCCTGCCAGCATCGCACCGCCTGAGGCCAGTTTTAAAAAGTGACGTCGGTTCACTATTTACTCCTTGCGCGGCGGCTCATCGTCTTTACGCTGCGCCTTCTGTTGCCGCCCCAGTTCTCTCACTGTCATCAGGCTCACTCCAGCAGCCAAACCGACGACGCCCCCTAACAACCCAACGGCGGTAGGGCTGACATGCCCGCCCTCTCTGGCCAGTACCGCGGGTTTAGCATTGCGTGGCGTTGGATTTTCCACATTGGCCAACTGCGCAATTCCTTTAGTAAAGCCCACCCCCTGCTCGTTACAGCCATAGCAGGGGTGACCAATGCCGACCGGCCAAATACCGCCGCCAATGTCGCAAAACTCCAGCGTCGAACAGTTACCGTAAGTTTCTGGCCCTTTACAGCCAAGATGGAATAAGCACCAGCCCTGTCGGTGACCCTCATCACCAAATTGTTTGGCAAAGCGCCCAGCATCAAAGTGTGGGCGGCGTTCGCAGTTCTCGTGGATCAAGCGGCCATAGGCAAACTCGGGTCGATTTTTGGCATCCAGCGCCGGAGGTCGTCGAAAGGTAATAACATGTGCCACTGTCGCCAGGAAATTATGCGGGTTAGGTGGGCAGCCGGGGATATTGATCACCGTTTTACCGGGTAATACCTCCTGCAAACTAACCGCTCCCGTGGGGTTCCCCCCAGTAGAAGGGACGCCTCCCCAAGCCGCACAGGAACCAATGGCGATAATCGCCGCAGCATGTTCCGCCGCCTGCTTGATATGCTCGACAATCGGTTTGCCGGCCACCATGCAGTAAATCCCCCCGTCCTTAATCGGGATTGAGCCATCAACCACCAGCACATATTTGCCCTGATACTGTTCAATGGCTCGGTGTTTGTTTTCTTCCGCCTGTTCGCCAAACGCTGCTGACAGGACTTCGTGATATTCCATTGAAACAACATCCAGCAACAGGTTTTCAATGGTTGGGTGAGTGGCACGTAATAATGATTCAGTACATCCCGTGCACTCCTGGGCGCCAATCCAGATAACGGGCGGTCGTTGCGGTGAGGATACCGAGTGGGCAATTTCGGCGGCGGCTTTGCTACTTAGCCCCATGGTGGCAGCGAGCGCCGCACACAGTTTCATAAAGTCACGGCGATTCACGCCATTACGGAAAAATGTTTCGTTTTCCCTGGTCATTGTCTATCCCCTGTCAATAACTGCAATACCACAAAAATCCCTATACCCGCCGGTATTCACGCTACCGGGATGTTGGTTGCAACCTGAATCAATCTGGGTATAAGCAGGTGGACAATTTTTGGTCGTTTACTGCCGGGAGCAGGTTGATCTTTATCAACCTTTAGTGCGGTAAAAATTAATATTTCCGGTAACATGAGTAAGATCGCTTCAGCAAAAAATATTTAGCTTGCTTATCACTCAGGATTACCGCTGTTGACCAAACTGATTTCCAGCGCGGAATAACCGGTTTTTTATCTAATGCTCGTTTGGGTCAACAATTTGTCAGTAGCTTCGAGTTAGAGTCTGTTATTAGAAAAATCTGTTACTAGAAAAATAAGTCCCCTTCAAAAATAAGATAATTACCGCAGGGATAACCAATATGAACGAGAACAAAGTCCCAGACTTGTTACATCACACCGTTACCCGCCGTCAGTTAATTAAAGCAGGCAGTGCCACTGGCTGTTTGCTCGCCGCCACCTCAGGCATGGTGTTACCTTTCCGTAAAACGGTGGCGGCCGAATCCACCGCCAATGCCACGGCTCCGCAAGATAAAGTGGTCTGGAGCTCTTGCACCGTCAACTGCGGTAGCCGCTGCGCACTACGCTTGCATGTACGCGATGATGAAGTCTACTGGGTTGAAAGTGACAACACCGGTAACGATGAATATGGCGATCATCAATTACGTGCCTGCTTGCGTGGGCGCTCTATTCGCCGCCGGATGAACCATCCGGACCGATTGAAATACCCGATGAAACGCGTCGGCAAACGGGGTGAAGGTAAATTTAAACCTATCAGTTGGGATGAAGCGCTGGATACCATCAGCGGCAAACTGAAGCAAACCTTGGCGCAATACGGTAATGAGGCGGTACATGTGTTGTATGGCACCGGGGTAGATGGTGGCAATATCACCAACTCCAATGTGCCCTACCGCCTGATGAATTCCTGTGGTGGCTTCCTCAGCCGCTACGGCAGTTACAGCACCGCGCAAATCACCGCTGCCATGCCTTATTTGTACGGCGCGCAAGAGGGTAATAGCCCGGATGATATCGCCAATAGCAAACTGGTGGTTTTGTTCGGCAATAACCCGGCTGAAACCCGCATGAGTGGTGCTAGCGTAACCTATTATCTGGAGCAGGCCCGAGCCGTCTCCAACGCCAAGATGATTGTGATCGACCCACGTTATACCGATACCGCCGCTGGCCGTGAAGACCAATGGGTGCCAATCCGCCCGGGTACTGATGCGGCCTTGGTGGCGGGTATGGCCTATGTACTGATCACCGAAAATCTGGTGGACCAAGAATTTCTGGATAACTATTGCATCGGCTATGATGAAAAAACGCTGCCGGCCAGCGCCCCCAAGAATGGCCACTACAAAGCCTATATTGTTGGCCAAGGTGAAGATGGCACCGCCAAAACCCCCGAATGGGCAGCGCAGATCACCGGTATTCCTGCCACGGACATCATCAAATTGGCCCGTGAAATCGGCATGACCAAACCGGCTTATATCTGCCAGGGTTGGGGACCACAGCGCCACGCCAACGGGGAGCAAACCGCCCGGGCAATCGCTATGCTGCCGATTTTAACCGGTAACGTAGGGATTAACGGCGGTAATACTGGCTGCCGTGAAGGCACGTTTGATCTTGGTGTGGAATGGTTCGACATGCTCACCAACCCGGTAAAAACCAAAATCTCTGTTTATACCTGGACCGATGCGATTATTCGTGGCCCGGAGATGACCGCCAAGCGTGATGGTATCCGTGGCAAAGATAAACTGGATGTGCCGATCAAATTTATCTGGTGTTATGCCAGTAATACCCTGATCAATCAGCATGGTGATATCAGCCGCACCCACCAGATCCTGCAGGACGACAGTAAATGCGAGATGATTGTCGGCATTGAGCATTTTATGACCTCTTCCGCCAAATATTGCGATATTTTGCTACCAGACTTGATGCCTACCGAACAGGAAGACCTGATCTCTCATGAGTCTGCCGGCAATATGGGCTATGTGATCCTGGGTCAGCCCGCCACCTCACCTAAGTTTGAACGCCGCCCTATTTACGAAATTCTTTCCGAAGTGGCTAAACGACTGGGTAAAGAGCCCGAGTCCCTCTTCACCGAAGGGCGCAGCCAGCAGCAGTGGATCGAGTATCTGTGTGAGAAAACCCGTGAACGCAATCCAGAAATGCCCACTTATCAAGAGATGAAAACGGTCGGTATCTATAAGCGTAAAGCACCGGAAGGACATATTGTGGCCTTTAAAGCGTTCTGGGAAAATCCACAGGCAAACCCACTGAAAACACCGTCTGGCAAGATTGAGATTTACTCCGAACGGCTGGCGGAAATTGCCGCCACCTGGGAACTGGCGAAAGAGGATGTGATCCATCCCTTGCCAGTATATGCAGCCGGTTTCGAAAGTTGGCAAGACCCTATACGTAGCAAATATCCGCTACAACTCTTTGGCTACCATTACAAGGCCAGAACCCACTCCAGCTATGGCAATATCGATGTATTGCAACAATCCTGCCCGCAGGAAGTCTGGATCAACCCCATTGATGCTAAAGCGCGCGGTATCAAACATGGCGAACGCGTCAGGGTGTTTAATGACCGTGGAGAAACGCAGATACAAGCGAAGGTCACACCCAGGATCATGCCCGGCGTCACCGCCATGGGCCAAGGAGCCTGGCTGACAGCGGATATGTTTGGCGACAAGGTCGATCACGGTGGCAGTGTGAATATCCTGACCAATCAGCGCCCTTCTCCCCTGGCCAAGGGTAATCCACAACATACCAATCTGGTGGAGATAGCCAAACTCTAAGCTAAACCTGAGGACCTAAACCTGATAATAGGGGCCACGCCTTTGGCCCCTGATTCGGTCGCAGGCACCATAAATCCATAAGATGGAAAACGTAAGGCGACCGAAATTTGCCACTTTATTATTAATTCACCGAGATCCCCCATTTCTTCATACGCGACAACAAGGTCGTGCGCTTAAGCCCCAGACGCTGAGCGAAGAGTTTGAAATGGCGGTGATGCAGAAAGCCGACCTCTATACACGCGCTACGTTTACCTTGGTGAATTGCCGTTGCTGCCAACAGCCATTTACCACCAGCAAGTCGGTTGTTGAAGAAGTGATTTTTCTTGGTATTCAACCGGATGTTGTGGCGTTTTATTTTCCAATCACCGAAAAGGTATCGCAAGCAGTCCAACAGGTTTATCGCCAGTTATCCGCGTCGGGTAACGTTGACAGTTTTGAGTTACTTTGAGTGAGTTTTAGCCAAAATTCAGCCCAGAGACCAATCCATATCAAATTATGCGGGTGCTGATTATGCTAAATAAGTGTGAAGATTTTTTTATCACTGGCGGTTTCTCCGCCGTAGTGATGGGTCGGGAAGGCGAATACTGTACTTCCCAATGGCAATAAAAAAGGAGTGCTGTAGATGAAGAAAGTCATCACGGTCTGCCCTTATTGCGCCTCAGGTTGCAAAATCAATCTGGTAGTAGACAACGGCAGAATCATCAAAGCCGAAGGTGCAAATGGTGTGACCAATCAGGGCGAGTTATGCCTAAAAGGATATTACGGCTGGGACTTCGTTCACGATACCAAGATCCTGACTCCGCGCCTGAAAACGCCGATGATCCGTCGGCAACGTGGCGGAAAATTGGAGTCGGTCTCTTGGGAAGAGGCTATTGAGTTCGCCAGTTCACGTTTGCTCGCCATCAAAGAAAAGTACGGTCCTGATGCCATTATGACCACCGGCTCTTCACGTGGACCAGGTAACGAAGCCAACTACATCATGCAAAAATTTGCGCGCGCTACGGTCGGTACTAACAATATCGACTGTTGCGCGCGTGTCTGACACGGCCCTTCGGTTGCAGGTCTGCAGCGTTCGGTCGGTAACGGCGCCATGAGTAACTCAATCGTTGAGATTGAGGACACACAATGTATTTTTGTCTTCGGCTATAACGCCGCAGACTCTCACCCTATTGTCGCTCGCCGTATTCTTAAGGCGAAAGATAAAGGGGCAAAAATTATTGTTTGCGATCCACGCTATATTGAAACGACGCGTATTGCAGATATTCATTTGCCGCTGAAAAACGGCTCCAATATTGCCCTGCTCAATGCCCTCGCCTATGTGATCATTGAAGAGAATCTGTACGATCAGTCATTTGTTGAAAATCATACCGAACAGTTTGATGAGTATCGCGCTATCGTCGCCAAGTACCCGCCAGAGTCGGTTGAGAAAACTACCGGGCTTAGCGCCCAGCAGATCCGTGATACTGCGCGGATGTATGCCACCTCACCTACGGCAACTATCTTGTGGGGCATGGGTGTCACGCAGTTCTATCAGGGTGTGGAAACCGTGCGGTCACTCACCAGCCTGGCGATGCTGACGGGTAATCTGGGTAAACCCAATGTGGGGGTCAACCCGGTACGTGGGCAGAATAACGTGCAAGGTGCCTGTGATATGGGGGCATTACCCAATACCCTGCCGGGTTATGCCCAGGTCACAGATGCACAAGCGCGGGAAAGATTCGCCAAGGCCTGGGGTATCGCCGCCATGCCTGCCGAAATTGGCTATGCCCTGAGTGAAGTGCCACACAATATTGACCATGGCAAACTCAAAGCCCACTACATTATGGGGGAAGACCCACTACAGACGGAGCCTGATCTTGCCACTATCCGCAGAACCTTTGAAAAACTGGAACTGTTGATCGTGCAAGATATCTTTATGACCAAAACCGCATCCATTGCGGATGTTATCTTCCCAGCAACCTCCTGGGGGGAACATGAAGGGGTGTATACCGCTGCAGACCGTGGCTTCCAGCGCTTCTATAAAGCCGTTGAACCCGTAGGTGATGTGAAGACCGACTGGCAGATTATCAGCCTGATGTCTACCGCTATGGGTTACCCCATGCACTACAACGACACGCAGGAAATCTGGGACGAGCTGCGTGAACTGTGCCCAATCTATTACGGTGCCACCTACGAGAAAATGGGGGACTTAGGCTACATTCAATGGCCTTGCCCTACCTTGGAACATCTGGGAACCTCTTACCTGTATCAGGGAGGGAAATTCTCACGCCCCAGTGGCAAAGCCGAGTTTTTTACCTGTGACTGGGCCCCCCCCATCGATCAGGTCAGTGACGAGTACCCATTGGTGCTCTCTACCGTGCGTGAGGTGGGCCATTACTCTTGCCGTTCGATGACCGGTAACTGTAAGGCACTGGTGGCATTGGCTGATGAACCAGGATACGCGCAGATCAACACTGAAGACGCCGCACGCCTGGGGGTTGAAGATCAGGCACTGGTGTGGGTGCGCTCACGTCAAGGTAAGGTCATCACCCGTGCCAATGTCAGTGACCGTCCAAACCGGGGGGCCATTTATATGACCTACCAATGGTGGATTGGTGCCTGTAACGAACTGGTGGCAGAAAACCTGAGCCCGATTACCAAAACACCGGAATATAAATATTGTGCGGTGCAGATCGAAACGATCAAGGATCAGGAGCAAGCGGAATATTTTGTTCAGCAGGAGTACAGCAAAATCAAGCAGCGCCTACGGGAGGCGGCGGCTGGCTAACGAAGTGATGCCACTCTAACTGAACCTCAGGGATGAGGTTCAGTTGTTTTAAACCTGTGCGCTATCAATCAGTTATTAGCAACCGTCTGCACACTTGGCATCTGGGTTGGTAAACAGGATACGCACCAGCAAAGCACCAGACTCACGCAGCGGATCATTGCCAATGGCCAATACCTTGCCAGTTTGAGTTGCCGTATATTCACGAAGAATATCGCCAAAAGCATTACGTTGCACCGCAACTTTCTGCCCTTTAACCACGGAATCCCCGACTTTCACCAGAACTTCAGCAAACCCACCCATCTCAGCTCTAATTGAAGTCATCTCATTGCCGATATAGGTTTTTTGCTCTTTCGCAGTCGCCCCTAATTTGCCTGGAGTCATCCCTTGATCAACCATCAGGTTACGCACCCCAGTAAGGCTGCGTGCAATAAGTTCTGGCTGATAAAGTTTTGGCTGGCCAATTTCGAGGGTAATAGCAGGAATTTTCTGTTCGACAAACGTGGTTTCTACCGTGCCTTTTTCACCGGGATCGGCTTTAATCTGATCCGCCGGGAACAGTTCAGCCATTTTCTTCACTTGCGGGTTACGGTAATCGGCATAGATAAACAGGGGATATTCGGTACCGGTGCTCTGAGTATGCATATCGACAAATAGATTTGCATTACCGGCCCACAAATTATTCCACAACAACCAAGCTTGCTGTTCAGCTGGGTTACCTTTCTCTTTACCCGGCCAGATGCGGTTAAAATCAACCGTATAACCGCCATCTGTTGGTACCTGCCAATTACGATTATTCGCCAGCATACCCGTTGGGTTGGCACCCAGCGCCCCAACAACAGTCCCTTTCAGTTCTGCCGGGTTTAACTGTTCAAACACCTGTTGTATGACTCGGATACCATTCAGTTCATCACCATGCACCGCCGCTTGCAGACCCAGTTTAGGACCCGGCGTCGCCCCTTTCGCCACTAAAACTGGCACATACCAATGCTGGCCAATGCCGTTACTCGCCCCTTGGAACATAAAACGGTAAACCTTACCTGCCTGTAGGTCATCGACATCCAACTTGCTGATCACCGGATGACCATCAATTTTATCCCCGGTATAGACCATAGCTGCCTGCGCATTGAGCGCCCCTGCAAGCAATACTGCCAACATCGTCACTTTATACATAACCATCCTCATTGTTATTAGTAAGAAAGTATTTCCTTGAAAACTCCCTCAGCGGCAGAGAAGAGCGCACTCCACCTGCATATCATTCACTTATCCCTGGTGCTTCACTTTGCAAAGTATAAGCAGCAGTGCCAGCAATGACTGTTCTCTATAACTTAAAATAGCCAAGGTATCAGCATATTACGCCCAACCATCAACACGGGCTATGGGCCGGATAGCAAAAATTGCGCAAGATCTTTTTTTACTATCCAGCATCTTGCTTTCTACTTATTGAATTGCCAACAATTTCCCATCGACCGTCTGTTTTACTTTTTTGTCACAGTGCTATCATGTCGGTATAGTGCAACAGCTAAACACGCTGACTAATGCTGTGGTGTAAGTCTTCTGAACAGAGGTCGTGAGGCCTGGTTTTAGCCCCACGTTGGATAGCCATCAGGTGGTAAGTGCGGCGAGGCTGCCCGGATAAAGTTGCTCTTAGATCTCTCTTATTAAAAGATGGCAGAGGCATATTGCCGCTATCGCTGGTTGGAACGATTTTATGTTTACCTTAACCCACACAGCTAGTTTGAACCTCAGTCACTCAGCGGGTTTTATTACGGCGGAAGTACAAGGCTACCTAGGTGATCGGCCCAGCGTCAGGTTTCATCAAATCCGATTCGACCCCCGCTATTATCACGATACCTTGTTCAACCAATGGAACATTCCGTTGCCTGAACAATTCTGCCAGGCAATCATCAAGCGTAAGGCGGAATATTTGGCTGGGCGATATTGTGCCCAGCAACAACTGGACGCTCTCGGTATCCACGGCTTTGAGTTACGCCAAGGGGAAGATCGTGCCCCGATCTGGCCAGCTCAGGTTATTGGTTCGATTTCACACCATCACCGTTCAGCGATTGTTGTCACTTCTCAGGCTCAGGATAATGGATTCTTAGGGATTGATACTGAGCTGATTATGAAAGCTGACGTGGCGGCGAATCTGCGAGAAATGATTATTAATGAGCAGGAAAACCAGCTGCTGGCACACAGTGGCATGCCTTTTAATCTGGCGCTGACACTGATATTTTCGCTGAAAGAGAGCTTGTATAAGGCACTCTATCCACAAGTGAATAAATTCTTTGATTGCCATGCCGCCAGAGTAATCGAATTTGCACCGCTGCAAGGGCGTTGTCAGCTACAACTCACTGAATCCCTTAACTCTATTCATACTGCAGGCTCAGTCTATCAAGGCCAGTTTATTTGGGATAGCCAAGAGGTCACCACCTTGGTCACCGGCACAACTGAAACCCCCTGACCTTGGGTGACGCATCTACGCGTGTGGCAAGGCCCTAGCAATACAATTCAATCTACTCACCACAACATTTGTTATTTTACGCTAGCCAAAAATTGGGCCTGCGATGCAGGCCCGTTACCCGATAATAATTGATTGCCGCTGCTTGCGGTGAGCAACTTACAGCCGCTACGGGTTTCTTACTGGTTAACGATGTGGGTACCGGTTTCACCGCGCAGCGCCGCAGGCAGACAGTCCGGCGAAGTGATTATGACGCGTTTCCCACCATGGCGTAAAAAATCCAAACTGGCGATAATTTTCGGCAACATACTCCCCGCAGGAAAGTGCCCTTCTTCCTGATAGCGAGTCATTTCTGCCACACTAACCTTGTTTAGCGCTCGCTGTTCAGGTTTGCCAAAGTGGATACAGACTTTCTCTACCCCCGTGGTAATGACCAACACATCAGCACCGATCTCTTGAGCCAGTAGCGCAGTGGATAAATCTTTATCAATAACTGCGTCAATGCTTTGATAATCGCCTTGCTGGTCACGTATCACCGGGATCCCACCGCCACCGGCTGCAATAACCACAAAGCCTTGGTTAATCAATGCATTAATTGCACCGGATTCTAAAATGCGCTTTGGTTCAGGAGACGCGACGACTCGGCGATAACCGCGCCCTGAGTCTTCGATAAAATGCCAGGTAGGATGCTGCTGCAATAATCTATCACGCTGTTCCGCACTGAAAAAAGCACCAATCGGCTTGGTTGGATGGGTGAAGCCGGGGTCATTCCGGTCGACTTCAACCTGGGTAATCACGGTCACTGCCTGCTGTTCACCACGCAATGCCAAGCGGTTATTCAGTGCCTGCTGAATAAGATAACCGATCCCCCCTTGGGTATCTGCCACACAATTGGCCAGAGGGGTCAGCGGTAACCCTTCTTGTTCGTGTGCAATCTCTGAACGACGTAAATCCAACCCGACCTGAGGACCATTGCCATGAGTAAGCACAATATTATAATCCGATGCCAGCATCTCCAGCACCGAGTGAGCGACCGTTTTTACTGCTTCGGTCTGATGTTCAATCGACTGGCTGGCATTGTCTTTAATGATACTGTTGCCACCAATGGCAACCACAACAAGTTCTTTCATTTATTTAATCCATTAAAGGAAACGCGATTAACCACGTTTCGAGTTACGATATTTATTTAAATCCCATTACGGGAATAGGCTATTCACTATTACAATAAATAGTTATTAATGGTTTCTAAACTGAAACCAAGGTGCAAAAAATCAATAATAAAAACGATCAGCTGTTTGCAGTCTGACCCAGAGAACCTTTTTTACTTCTGCTTTGCATGAACAAATAAATCATAACAGCAGAGATAACCCCAACAAACCAAGATAAGCGAGATAAGGTTTCAAAATAAGGGACAAACTTACTCCCTAAAGAGATAACAATCGCAATAATTGTTGCATAAAATGCTTTGGAATTAATGCCATTGTTATACTCGCCAGTCTCACCCGGGCTAGAATAAAGGGTATTTAAATCAATCCTACCCTGCATCACAATAAAATAATGCGCGAGCATAACCCCCACCACCGGGCCTAACATCCCGCCAATAATGTCTAGAAAGAAGTAGATGCTATCCTGGCTCTCCATTAACTTCCAAGGGCAAATAATGACACTGATAATACTGGCAATCACGATACCATTTTTGTAATTAAGATGCCGAGGCGCTAAGGCGGCTATCTGATAACCCGCTGGAATCAGATTACAGGCCGCATTGATGGAGACGGTAGTCATCAATATAACCAGCCCAGCAAACAGTGTAGCAAACGTGCTATCCCATTTTTGAATGATATCCATCACATTCCAAGTATTGACACCATAATGAATAGTGGCACCGACCAATATTATCACGCTTAAAATAGCGAACAGCGTGTAACCCACAAAATAGCTCGCAGCCTGGCCGATTGCCTGCTGTTTGAAGCTGACCGCATTTTGCGTAAAATCGGCAGCGGTGATTGCCGGTGCGGCCCACACCCCCAAGATAGCATTGATGATCACAAAAAAAAGAAAGATGCCACTACCACTTTGTTCAACATGCTGGGGGGCATAATGAATAATATTGTCAATGCCAGCCAGTGAAGCTGCCCACACCGCCATGCTACCAAAAACGATATAAACACAGGGGTTAAGTAGGGTGGTGAATTTTTTTAGCGCATTACCCCCGCCAAAGCCAAGCAACGTATTCAACAGCCAGAAAATAAGAAAGCAGATCAAACCAGGAATCGATATACCCAGCCAAACAGTGCCGTTTCCTATCTGCAAAAAGCCAGGCCAGACCTTAGCAATCAAGATAAGTAAGGCTAAAGATCCAGCATAGTTCTGCAAACCAAACCACATAATAGCAGCGATACAGCCACGCAATACTCCAGGTACTAATGCGCCACGGACACCATAAGAGGCACGTAACAACATCACGCCAGGGATACCATACTTAGAGCCAGCAGCGCCATTCATGATCATGACAAACGCAATAAACAGTGCACTAAAAGAGATAGCCATCATCACTGATACTGTTGATAGCCCTAACATCAAAAAGCCACCTACCGCAATATAGTTTGGCACATTATGAATTGCCCCCATCCACAAGGCAAAATAGTTAAAGGCCCGCCAATTACGTTGCTTTTCCCCTTTTGGTAACAGGTCATCGCTATATCCACGATCTTTGAAAATGGTCAGTTGCTGCTCTTGCGTACGCTCCATGGTTACTTCCTTGATAAATATACCCGTCCCCATACAAGCTACCGTTTGATTGACGACGGGTATATAAAAATCAACATCAGAGAATCACCACTGCGCTCCTAAATAAGTGTTCCTAATACCGCTACACTTTACGCTTTTGGTCGGTGTAGCATTTTACGCGCAGCTATTTAGAGTGCCGATCCTCAAATTATACCTTCTACTTTTAAACCAATCTGGGCAAAGACTGCACCTAACAAAAAGGTTCCCAAGAAAACCGCAAAGGATACAACAACGATG
Source organism: Serratia sp. DD3 (assembly GCF_000496755.2). Next base: position 73,567 of record NZ_AYKS02000053.1, on the reverse strand, counting down.
CGCCATGACAACTTTTTAAAGAGGTCCAAATCTTTACCTAATGCCAAGCCAGCGTAAGCCAGTGTCGGCGGGCCCATTTGTACGAATGAGATCGCACTCGTCGTCCGTGTAATAAACTCATTACCAGGAAAGAACGGTGCAGAAAACAGTACAGCAATGATACAGACCCAAAAAACCACCGGTAACTTATTGAACCCTGGCAAGTGACACACGAACAGGGCAAAAACCGCGATCGCATAAATCACCACAATCCCCGCCACCGAAGGACCTATCGCGGCCTTGCCAGCGGTAACATTACCAATAACCGTTAAGATGGCGGTAATGATAAGGACGGCACTCATGGTTGCCAGCTTGTCCCAAGCAAATGATTTCATTTTTCACCTTCTATGCTTTCAACCATGTCGTCTGCGTTTTTTGATGAGGGTCTAAACTTATCTAAAAACTTGTACATGACGCGGGCCAGAGGAAGCGTGACAAACAGTGCCGCATAGACGTTAAGCACGTTGACCAGAATATTGGACGCACCGGTATACATTTCGATTTGTTTCGAATACTGAGGGTATGTATCCAGAATGACAGACATCATTGCTGCAGACATACTGATAGAGCCGGTACCCGCCCCTAGCGCCAAAGCGAATGGGTGGAATATATCCATCTTGACAAAAACACTCATGAAGATGCCACAGAACATGGCCCCCAACATGGTTCCGCAGATAAATACCCCCATGACGCCTCGCCCTTCTGCGGAGTTCAAGCCATATTTCTCAGCAATAATCGCGACGTGGATTTCCCTGCCTAGCGAATAGCTTCCACCTATAGATTCCCGCCCTAGCCCCAATAACATGGCGACCGGTAAAGCCAGAAGAACGATCCCCAAGAAGTGACCAATAGTTTGGAAAAACAGCGTTCCCCCAGACTCCATCAGCATGGACAAGTTCGGCCCTACCCCAAGCCCAATCTTGACCAAAAGCAGACTTAGCGCGATGGGGAAGATGCTGCTGGCATCATCCATATCCTTTATGGACAGAATTTTAAATTTCGGATAGCTAATAAAGCCACCAATAATAATTGCGTACAAGATTGGCATAAAAACTAAAATGCTAATCTTACGCACACCAATCAGCTCAGCAATAAAAATAATGATTGCGGCAAAAAGGTGTAACTTCCAGTTCAACAACATTCGCATGGTACTCTCCTGACTCACTTATCAGCCGCGAGATAAATGGCCGCTTTGGTGAAGCACTCCATAGGCGCATTAACGATGCCCGCACCTATTTGACCCACACCAGGATCCCGGTGCGATATTCCAGTGGTGATCACTGGCGTCATATTGGCTTCCAGCACTTTGATAATATCAATGCCGGTGGGTGTCCCTTTAAAGCCCATTGTCGGGATTTTGAAGTTCTTGTTTTCGGTGGCGGTGATCTCATACATGCTATTGGTGATTTTTACCCCATCATCATAGGTACCACCAATAAACTGAACCATTGCAGGTGCACAGGCCAAAGCAAAGCCCCCCATACCGAAAGTTTCGGTAATGGCACTATCACCAATATCGGCACAGGCATCGGCACTGCTATAACCGGTAAAATAGAGCCCTTCAGGAACGTTGGCGGGGGCAGTAAACCACTGGTTGCCGGTACTACTGAGCCTGATACCAAAATCGATACCATTACGTGCCATCACAGTAACGATAGTGCTCCCCTCAACACCGAGTGCGGCATCACTCATCGCTTTGCACATTGCCATGGTGATATTGACGTTGAACATATCGATCTTTTCAATGTGTTCAAAAACTCTGTGGATCGCTGCTTTATCTGCATCGATTTGCGCAATGTATTTCGCTAATTCACGCACAAACAACGATGTAGAAGCTTTATGGCGGTTGTGATTGTCATCCCCCATTTGTAAGGCTTGGGTAACAATGTTTTTCCAGTCAATCCCTGGAGAAAATTCGATAGCTTGCTTCAGGATCGGGTAAAGCGAATCTGTCATCCAATGCAAACGTTCAATCACCTCAGGACCATAGGAGCCAAAGCGCAACGCTTTACCTGGGCCTTCGTTAACATTTGAATAAGAATAATTACCAAATGTCCGATTGTGCATAATAAAGACCGGCATGTGGGCGGAGATAATCCCCCCCATCGGCCCTACGGTGTGGTGGTCATGATTCGGTGAATAAATAATATCGCTGCTGGCAGCTAACTTTTTCGCCTCATCTTCATTTTTGGCCAGGCCTTCAAACAGCAGAGCGCCGATAATGGCACCTTGCATCGTGCCACACATGCGACTCCATTCAATGGGTGGGCCTGCGTGCAAGATCATATTAGGTGCCATTCCCGGGATCACTTCGCCGGCCAGCCCCATACCTTCAAGGAACACCTCAGAATCCTGCATACGGCGCAGCACTTCAGCATTAGCGGCATTTCGTTGCTCACTGTCTACACCGTAGAGGGTATTTAGCGCGGCCAGAACCGTTTCGTCCCCGTGCGCAGGTGGACTCCATTCAACTTGTAACGCGGTGATGCTCTGCCTTTGCAAATCCGTATAAAATTGCTCGAGACCGACGTTCACAACCTGAAGATCAGTAGTCAAAATATTGTTTTTTAGCATTGGGTTTCCCTCATCCAAAGACGCTTATTGTTATAGAAGTATCGAGTTATAGAGGTATAGATTTATAAAGTTATAAAGGTATTAACTTATAAAGTTACCTGGGTCTCGAGCTAAGCAAGAAGTTTCCCTGCAATCAGCGCTGCACAACGGTTGCTTGGCGCAATAATCACCCCAGCATTCTCAAGTGCTGCCTTGGTTTGCTCATAATTTTGTGGGTCTTCATCCGTTCCACAGATAGATGCAACCAATACTTTGTTCGCTAACTTATCTGCATGACGTTTTAGGATATCGACCACATCATTTGCTGGTGCGTCATGTGCTCCGTAGCCCAATACAACATCAAAAAGAATAACGCCGACGTCATCTTGGTTGATTTGTTCTGCTAGCATTTGCGAACGCAAAGTCGGATCAATCATTGGGTGTGCTCGACCCTGAGTAAACACATCATCCCCCAGGTCAATACAGGCATTTCCCGTTAACTTATAGGGATCTTGCAACTTCAATTTTTTATCGAGAGGGCTGTTAGAGTAAACGCCACCCAGAGGCTCCTCCAATGCGATAATGGCCTCATAGTTAAGCGTGCCACCACAGAACAAGCCGCGAAGGTATTTACCGTTAGAACCTATTTTCGACTTTAAGCCAAAGACTAACGAGTCGATTTCATCTGCCGTCATCAGTGGTGAAAGCGTGGTTTTTTTGGCCAACTGCACGGCTTTTAGCGCGGCTTCTTCCAATGTTGCGACATACTCTAAACGACCAGGATGGCTTTCCGCTGGTTTCCCCCCGAGGAAATTGATGACCACAGGTTTACTGACGTTTTTCTGCAAATAAGAGAGAATTTTGTCGACCACTTCGACTGCTGGCGGTTTAGAAACGAGAACGATGATTTCTGTACTCTCATCCTCATTAAGTGCCTGGATCCCCTGCAGCATGGTAATCCCGCCAATCTCTGCAACCAGATCGCGCCCACCAGTGCCTATTGCATGAGAGATACCCGCTCCTTGCTTATGAATCAGGGTACTGATCTCCTGCATACCGGTACCACTGGCCCCCACAATGCCGATGTTTCCGCGACGAACCTGATTGGCAAAACAGAGTGCAGCACCATTAATAATCGATGTTCCGCAGTCAGGCCCCATCACCAACAGGTTTTTACTTTGCGCCAATTCTTTCAGTTCTTTTTCGTCGGCAAGTGGCATGTTGTCACTGAATAGCATGACATGCAGGCCAGCATTCAGCGCCTTGCGTGCTTCAACTTTGGCAAAATTGCCTGGTGTAGAGATGATGACCAAATTAGATGTGGGTTGAGCAGTGATTGCGCCTACCAAGGTTTTAGGTTTATAGGCCACACTGTCGCCGGATGAGGTACTGGCGTTTAAAAATCCGTCAAGTTTTGCAATGACCGCATCAAATGCATTCTGATCTTCTGCATTGATGGCGATAATCAAATCTGCTGGCGAGCAGGCTCGCGCGGTTTCACTCAGTAAATTCACCCGCGCTAAAATGTCCTTATTGAGATCGGTGCCCATCACCACACCCGCCTCAATGATCCCCGGCATGCTTTTTACCTGCTGGGTAACCAGCATAAGTTTTACCGAGTCGAAGTATGCCCCCTTTCTGATGATAGCTTCTATCATTTTTCCTCCTAGTGAAATTTTAAGAAATGACCACGATAATGTACTCCATCTTAATTATTTTATTTAAATAGAAAAGTTATTTTTAATTCATTAAAATAGCACAGATGTCATTTTCCCACTGCGCGGGATTTCAACTTCCACTGCATGGGAAAATAAGCTGATTAATAAAAAATGATGGGGTTTTATTGTGAAAGAATTATCGGTTAGAGCACTTGAGCGTGGATTGCAAATATTGTCTTTATTTAATCCAACACAACAGATTTTTTCATTAACCGAAATTTGTGACGCAACAGGGCTGAGTGACTCAACCGTATCACGCTTGCTCATGACCCTGGTTGCTCAAGGTTTTCTTTATAAAGACTCAGATAAAAAATATACACTAGGATTCCAAATCAGCAAGTTGATGGAGTTACAAAACTCAAGAAAGGATCTGCGCCAAATCGTTTATCCCTTCTTGGAAAACATGCGAGACATGTTTGATGAGACCGCCAGTCTTTATATTCCTGCTCATAATAATATGCGAGTATGCATTGAAAGTGTGCAGAGTTGGCAAGCTTTACGCCGGACTGTCGAAACAGGAGAGATTCTGCCCATGACGCAGGGGGCCATCGGTTATGTGTTTCTGGCTTGGCAGCCTTATCCCATCAGGCAAGCAATTCTCGCCGAATATACTGAAATTAGCGCTGAACAACTCGCCACAATTCGCCAGGAAGGTTTGGCAATTAACGATGGTATTCATGAACATGGGGTGTTGGCGGTTGCCGCACCAATTTTCAATAACCATGGCCAATGTATTGCCGGGATTGCATTATCCGGGCCAAGTGGCCGTATGGGGCGGACGGCCATTACTGAATTAATTCAAGTAGTAAAATCGAATAGTTATGCTATTTCAAAATTATTGGGGTTCAAAGCCTATCCGGTATCTTAAGTGGTGACACGCTATTCAAGTTGCTTGGGTGATAGTTTCACTAAATAGCTGCGCCTAATTGTGCTACAGATGGGCATGATGCAGGTTAGCTGACCGTTGAGCGCATGGACGCGCGATACGAGCCCCCAAGGACGGGTTTACGGCGTGTCAGCGTTCCGCATCATACCCACCAGCCAGATGCTAATGTGAAGCGGCTTTAGGTACGATTATTTAGACACCCAAGCCATTTTAAGTATGAAACGTAACGACCTTGATTAACTCAAGTGTCAGCCTGCAATGTTCTGCCGACTGACTGGTTACAGGCTACTTGAATTACTTCACTTATTGCTGCTTTTACCCGCTGCTTCGTCCATGCAAGCCAGTTGATAACGCGCTGAACCACCACGCCAATGCGCATTCAGATCTTCAAAGAAGTCATCCATTTTGACTTTTTGGAGTTTACCCATCGTCATCTGAATCATATTCTTTGATTTATTATATTTCAGTTTGCGCCCACTCATCGCGGGTACTGGCGTACCTTCCTCAAGCAACAGTTGTTTGAACTCGCACTCACTCAATAATAAATTTATCATCATACGGCCACAGATCATGATGCGGCTTATCTGTCGTAACGAATGAGCGATTAAGAAGCAACTCGACTCTTTCCGCTCTGTTCAAGCCTGAATCATCAAGTGAATCAGGTGGAACAAGTAACAGATCCTTAGCGCCATCCACATTTAAATACAGCGTATCGCCAATTTTATAATCGCGCCGAAAGTGTGTTCTCCAAGAGGAATTGCTTCCCCACCCCTGGGACAGGTCCTGATAGGGTCTGTTTTTTCTGCGATAAGCCCAATAAAGCGTTGAGGTATCCGCAACACCTGGACGCAATACATGTGAAGACGCAGAGATTGTCACACCTGCTCTCAGTAGGCGCATATTCCCTAACATCAAGCCGGACCAATGATGATAAGTAATTTGTGGGCTGGTGTTTACATCAGGAATAAGTTGGACGACCTCATGCGAGAATGGATGATAGAGAGTGGTGTATTCCACATCAAGCCCCAGCGCCTTCGCGAAGAGATCAAACTGCTGGCGAGTAATATCAGGACCTAACCAATTCCCCCCATCCACCTCCCCTTGCTGAAAACGCAACGCTAAAAGTTCCAATACACGACTTAACGCATAAAGATGCCACAGATCCTCGTTACTAGCCTGAGGGATGGGTTTTCCAGCTCGTTGGGCAAATGAGCGCAGCCAGGCAATTTCCTGCTGATTGGACGCTAGCCAGGGCGTAAGCACTTCAGCGTAACAAGCCGATCCTTTGTACTCCAATAAAAGGTCACAAAGTGTGCGTAATGGTATTTGATCCCGATGCATGATGGTATGAAAACCCGCTTTAAAAGGGAGTGAACCGCTCCAAGTTTTTTGGCGAGTTTAAATCTGAGGACACGGGTTGCCAAACTTTTTCTTTCAGAGATACCTAATACATTTTTCGCCCTCGACAGTATGGGGCTGCTCATTTGATGTTTAAGAGACTGGCACTGTTTGGGAAAATAAATAACATTGTTGCAGAACTTTTTCGGTGATGCCACAACTCACTGATACCAATGCCCGGAGTATAGAAAGTACTTACCACTGCAGCCCTTGGAACAGTAAAAACCATGGAAAATAACTTGATGCAGTTATTCTGATTAGGTGCTGTTTCTTTACTTTTGTTAAACTATAAAATAGATTTTCAAATGGAAGTTAATGTATGAAAAATAAAATCACTTTGATCACTGGTGGCGATCGCGGTATTGGTCGAGCCACAGCGCTATGCTTAGCCAGTAAGGGACATAAAGTTTGCATTGGCTACCATACTCGAGAAGCCTGCGCACAAGAGGTTATTGAAAGGATTCGCTATCTCGGTGGGGAAGCCATTGCAGTTCAGGCTGATATCTCCCAAGAAGAACAGGTGGTCGAGCTATTTTTACAAATTGATAAAACATTTGGCCCCATTTCCGGGTTAGTGAATAATGCCGCAATATTGATGCCCCAGGCATCAATTGAACAATTAGATGCCCAGCGCCTGGCAACACTATTCGCCACGAATGTCACAGGCAGTTTTATCTGTGCACGCGAAGCGGTTAAACGTATGGCGTGGCGTCATGGTGGCCAAGGCGGTGCCATTGTTAACGTATCATCGGCGGCAGCTCGACTAGGCTCCCCCCATGAATATCTCGATTATGCCGCTTCAAAAGGAGCCATTGATACCTTAACCATTGGTTTATCTTTGGAAGTGGCAGCCCAAGGTATTCGCGTTAATGCCGTTCGCCCCGGTTTCATTTATACCGAAATGCACGCTGATGGCGGTGAAGCAACCAGAGTTGACCGAGTAAAAGAGAGTTTACCGATGAAACGCGGTGGTCAACCTGACGAGGTAGCTCAAGCGATATCATGGTTATTGTCTGATGAGGCATCATACGTAACAGGTAGTTTTATCGACTTGGCTGGGGGGAAATAGGAATACAGAAAATTTAAAGTTTGCCACTCGCCTATTTGGTAGCGAAGAAATTAACGAAGAAAACAGCGTAGCGTGAAATTCAGATGCTCTGCGCACTGCATAATATTGGGGTGATTCTCCTCGACCACATGATCTCAGTCATAGCCAGACGCTGCTATGTGGTGAGTTCGCTCGGCCAACTGTGCTCAAAAAGCGCTATCTTTAAATCTTTAGCCATGGAACTCCATGACACGGTTAATGGCAAGTTGCAGGTTCTTATCGTCAAAAAGTCTCATCTTACGGTTAGCCCAGCGTTCCCCCGCTGGCCACTGGCCCAACCCCTCTTTAACAGAATTCAGCGTCGGCTGGCACTCTCCTCGGGTAAGCAACCAGTCAACGGTTGCCAACAACTCCAGACCAAACGGGGATTCAAAGCCGTCAATCAACTGGCTGACCTGCTCAAGCGCCGGTAACCATTCTTTGGCCTCGTTGTTTAGCCAGAGGTTGACGTGCTCTTTTTCCTGATCGTTAAACCAGATCACGTCCAGCGGCTGGCTGTCCGGGATGCGTTTCTCGGCTTTCAGATAGGTGCCATCCAGTGCATTAAGTAGGTGGTTTAGGTTGGGAGCAAAGGGGCCATAATAGTGCGCCTCAAACTGCAGTTTTAGTACATCTTCCATCTGGTGCTGTTCAATGGCGCGTTGTAATAACCATGCCAGCTTCTGAATTTCCAGCAGGCTGCACTCCATACCCAATACCCAGTAGCGGCGCACCAATTCAGCGATCATCGCTCTGGCGGGAGTGAGTTTTTTTACACCGATACTCTTGGTGACGTTCTGGTATTTTTCAGTGGGCTCGTATATCAGAATGTCAACACCTTGAAGGTCACCCAACGCAGATTCAATAAGCGCCCGTACATCCAGCCAGTTCAGGCCGCCATTGCCCGCACCCAGTGGGGGAATAGCGATGGACTGCACTTTCTCTTCGAGCAAAAAACGGCGCAGGTCCTGTAAACCGTCTTCAATCCACTCCATGCGGGAGCCGGCGCGCCAGTGCTGTTTGGTAGGGAAGTTAACAATCCAGCGCGGCCCTATGAGATCACCATTTTCGGTAATAAACATTTTGCCTGTCATTACCTGCTGTTGTTTGCAAGCAAGAGCATAGGCTTTCATATTGTCAGGAAAACGCTCTTTGAACATCAGCGCAATTCCTTTACCCATGACACCGACGGTATTAACCGTATTCACCAATGCTTCCACTGGCGCATCCAGTAAATTACCTTGTGTAAATGTGATCATGAGAAGTACCACCCGGCCCGCGCGTGAACGGGCATTGTCAGATTACGTTGCGACAGCCATTGCTCTAATTGTAACCTGACGCTGTCGTTGTAACAAATCATCCCACCCAGCAATGTGATGGGACAGTGTTGCCAGATCAATGCTTCGGCCTGATAGCGTTCAAACTTGGCGGGATCGTCTGGATCGCGACGGAAGTCCCGCCCCTGTAATATCGGCCAGTCGATCTGGTTCAGGTCGTCCAGACTGGTGTAGTAGTTAACCCAGTTATAGTAGGCGTGACTGTCGGTAAACACGAAGGGGACGTTTTGCGCCGCCACGTCCCGCAGACCGCTGACTAGAATGACGATTTCTTCATTGGGGCGTTGCTTAATGCCACCACGCCCACTGTTAATGTTCATCAGCATCGGCGAGAAGGGGGTAAAGTAAAATGGCACATAGTCATGCAGAGTTCCCCTCATCCCGGCAGGCACTGGATGTCCAGCGCGTTTGCCGATAAGCTCCGGGTTGCCGATATTGATCCAGTTTTCTGCCTGCACCGGGCTGTTGCCGCAGTGCAGGCCATTGTCCAGTATCCATGGGATATTGTCCCGATGAACAATGCGCCAGATCAAGGCTTTTCCTGGGTTGAGGCTGGCACTGTAGTCATAAGCCATAGATTTCCCTTTCATATTAGGCGGGTTTTCCCGGTTAACAACGCCTACCTCATCCCCTGTTTAGTTGGTGTGTTTTCTTCAGAGATGGATGCAAGGTATGGATTTTCTTGTCCATATCGGAGAGGATTTTTGCTGAATTCGGTGCCGAGACTCTGGCTCAGACTGGTTACCTTCGCAAAAGGCTTTTGCCGTAATGTGCTCCAGTTCGTCAGCATATGTACAGCAAGCAAGAATAACCAGAACCAATAGCCAATGAAATAGTTAAAACCTATAAAAGCAAAAAACCCCAAGCTCATTAAAAGCTTGGGGTCAGAATATGGCGGAGGAGCAGAGATTCGAACTCTGGAACGGTTTCCCGTCGACGGTTTTCAAGACCGTTGCCTTCAGCCACTCGGCCACCCCTCCGCAACGAAGCGAACTATAAACAGAGCTGATCCACTTGTAAAGCCTGAAACCACTCAAATAGACGAAAAACTCGCTTTTAGTCAGTGATTGCTGGTGAAGTCACCAACCATTGCTGATTACTTACTCTATGATTACTTTAGGGTAAAGATTAGTAAACAATCTATGATCAACGGATAACACTGACTATCATTATATACAATTTTGTGATGACCTGATAAGAGAGATCATTATGGACCGTATTGTCGTCTCATCCTCCTCGCGCGACTCGCTGCTAAGCACGCATAAAGTTCTGCGTAACACCTATTTCCTACTGTCACTGACCCTGGCTTTTTCAGCGCTGACCGCCACCGCCAGTACCATGCTGGGCTTGCCTGCTCCTGGGCTGATACTCATGCTGGCTGGTTTTTATGGCTTGATGTTCCTGACCCATAAATTGGCCAATAGCCCAGCGGGTATTGTTGCTGCTTTCGCCTTTACTGGTTTTATGGGTTATGCCCTTGGGCCGATTCTGAGTTCGTTCCTCAATGCAGGTGCAGGCGACCTGATTATGGTGGCACTCGGTGGTACAGCACTGGTTTTCTTCTGCTGTTCAGCCTATGTACTGACGACGCGTAAAGATATGTCGTTCCTGTCTGGTATGTTGATGGCTGGCTTTGTGGTGTTACTGGTAGCGGTTATCGCTAACCTGTTCCTGCAAATTCCTGCCCTGCAATTGGCAATCAGCGCCCTGTTTATTCTGTTCTCTGCTGGTGCCATGCTGTGGGAAACCAGTAACATTATCCATGGTGGCGAAACCAACTATATTCGCGCAACAGTAAGCCTGTATGTGTCGTTGTATAACATGTTTATCAGCCTGTTGAGCATCCTCGGTTTTGCACGCAGCAACTGATCACCATCAGCGACTTCTCTAAGCCCCTATATGGGGCTTTATTTTTGCCTGCGCAAAAGTTTGCTAAACTGGTGGCCGCGATAAATTATCCCTAGCTGAGGCATTATGTTGGTGTTTGAAGGTCAGGCTATTGAAACTGACGCCCAAGGTTATCTAAAGAATAGCGCTGACTGGCATGAAGGGCTTGCTCCTCTGCTGGCGGCACAGGAAGAGATTGAACTCAGCGAAGCACACTGGGAAGTGGTGTGGTTTGTACGTGATTTCTACCAGCAATTCAATACCTCACCCGCCATTCGTATGTTGGTAAAAGCCATGGCGCAAAAATATGGCGAAGAGAAAGGCAGCAGTCGTTATCTTTATCGCCTGTTCCCAAAGGGGCCAGCCAAACAGGCAACCAAAATTGCCGGGTTACCTAAACCGGTAAAATGCATCTAAACGCTAATAGCGGATACCAAACCCCTTATATTCAGTTACCCCTCGCGGCTCCACCAGCACACGTTCTATCCGGGCGCTGCGGGGGCCACCATTTTCTAACCAGGCTATTAGATGATCAACCGCCTCTCTATCACCACAGGCGAGGACTTCTACACTACCATCGTCAAGATTACGCGCGTAACCCGTAAGTCCTAAAGCGGTGGCTTGGTGCTGGGTGTGATAGCGAAATCCCACCCCTTGTACGACCCCGTAGATATAAGCAGCGATACAAACTTGTGGCATGACCGGCTCCTACTCAATGTCTTCTATTTATCGTCTGGCTATTATTTATGCCAGTTAACCCCTTTCCCTACCATGAAAACATTTAGAAAATGCAGGACTACTGTGACGTCAAAAATGCTTGCCGCTAGAGGCGACCCTCTCAGCATAGCCGACTCTATAGCTGACGATTTTTAGATTTTTATGCCCATACTCGAATTATTTAGAGTATGGGCATAATTGCAGTTAAAATAGAAGATAGTAGGCTATCGCAGGATTATTGCTGTTATATGCGCTTAATCCCCAGTTACTTGCTGTATGGCCGCCATCAACCAAAGGGGATTTTATGAAAATCATAGTCTGTGCGGTTTTAGCCATGCTGCTTACGGGGTGTGCCTCGGTGGGGGTATCGGCTTCTGGTGGTAGTGGCGGTAGTTCGGCCACCATTGGTGTTGGTTCCGGTGTCCGTTTTTAGCCCTTCTCATCTTTCGTGCTGTTGACGGTATTGATTGACTTTATCATCAGGTTCCGTCAGTGGTAGTTAATCTATCTATTTGAAAAATTTAATTTAAAGAGCAAAAATTATGCGCCTGTATCTTGCTAAAGGACGTGAAAAATCCTTACTTCGCCACCACCCGTGGATTTTCTCAGGCGCTGTTGAGCGTGTTGAAGGCAAACCGCTTTCTGGTGAAACCATCGACATCTGCGATCACCAAGGAAAATGGCTGGCTCGGGGGGCCTATTCACCGCAATCGCAAATCCGTGCTCGTATCTGGAGTTTTCAACCGGATGAAGCCATCGACATGGCGTTCTTTGTTCGCCGCTTGCAACAAGCGCAACATTGGCGTGATTGGCTGGCCCAACGTGATGGGCTGGACAGTTATCGTCTGATTGCCGGTGAGTCTGACGGGATGCCAGGGATAACCATTGATCGCTTCCAAAACTTTCTGGTTTTGCAGTTACTTTCCGCCGGAGCAGAATACCAGCGAGCCACTCTCATCTCTGCGCTACAGCATTGCTACCCGGACTGTGCCATCTATGATCGTTCAGATGTTGCCGTGCGTAAGAAAGAAGGCTTGCCACTGGCACAAGGCCCTATCTTGGGTGAGCTCCCCCCTGCTCTGCTGCCGATTACTGAACATGGCCTTAAGCTATTGGTTGATATTCAGCAAGGCCATAAAACGGGTTTTTATCTTGACCAACGTGATAGTCGTTTAGCGGCACGTCACTATTCTTCTGGTCGCCGTGTACTGAACTGCTTTTCTTATACCGGCGCATTTGCTGTTGCTGCGCTGATGGGCGGTTGTAAGCAAGTCATTAGTGTCGATACCTCACAGGCGGCACTGGATATTGCCCAGCAGAACGTCGAACTGAACCAATTGGATCTCAACAAAGCCCTGTTTATACGTGATGATGTTTTTCAACTGCTGCGTAATTACCGTGCGCAAGGCGAAAAATTTGATCTGATCATCATGGATCCACCTAAATTTGTGGAAAACAAAAATCAGTTGGCGGGTGCTTGTCGTGGTTATAAAGATATCAATATGTTAGCACTACAGCTGTTAAACCCAGGCGGGACCCTGCTCAGCTTCTCTTGCTCTGGCCTGATGCCAACAGACTTGTTCCAGAAAATTTTGGCTGACGCCGCTCTAGATGCCGGATGTGATATACAATTTATAGAGCAGTTCCGACAAGCTGCAGATCACCCAGTGATTGCGACCTATCCTGAAGGGTTATACCTAAAAGGGTTTGCTTGCCGGGTGATGTGACTTGAAATACGTTGTTTTGCCCTTATGTATAACTTATGAGTTTTCAGTTGTGCCAGGTGTGCTCCGCTTTGTATGCTGCAAGGCGGCGACCGGCAGTTTGAATTATCATAGGTATAAAATGCAAAACATTGTTCCTCAGGGGGCCATCATGATTGCCAGCAAATTTGGTATCGGACAGCAGGTTCGTCATAAACTGCTTGGGTATTTAGGTGTCGTTATTGATATCGACCCACAATACTCGCTAGAACAACCCAAAGCAGACGAGATCGCTGCTAATGATGAGTTACGTTTTGCTCCTTGGTATCACGTCGTAATGGAAGATGAAGAAGGGATGCCCGTTCATACCTATCTGGCAGAGGTGCAATTGGCCGGTGAAGAGCAAGATGCCCACCCAGAGCAACCGTCATTAGACGAATTGGCGGCATCCATTCGCAGTCAATTACTGGCACCGCGATTACGCAACTAAACACCAAAACCTGACATACAAACGTAAGGGCTTAATGATGTTAAGCCCTTATTATTTGTTCAATCAATGTTCCAGACCTAAACGTGGGATCTCAATTTTCGGGCAACGATCCATAATCACTTTTATTCCCGCCGCTCTTGCCAGTACCGCAGCCTGTTCGTTGATCACCCCAATCTGTAACCACAACACCTTGGTACCAATGGCAATTGCGTCTTGCGCCACACCGTAAGCCGCTTCCCCATTACGGAACACATCTACCATATCAACAGGATAGGGAATATCCGCCAAGGTGGCATAAACTTGTTGACCCAGTAATATTTGCCCAGCCAATTTTGGGCTCACTGGCGTAATTTGATAACCCTGAGCCTGCAGATAAGCCATCACATGGTAGCTTGGGCGGCTTGGGTTATCACTGGCCCCGACCAACGCAATGGTCTTTACTTGTTTCAGTACATCTGCAATTTCTTGATCTTGCATGTTTAGCTCCTGGTACTTTGATAAGAATGCTGTCCATTCAGTGTAACCGAAGGAACTGTAACTGCTAAAATTTGTTGTATCCCGTTCATGCAAGGGCGGTGGTGCTTGCTACGCACAGATACTCGACTTTTCCTCAGCCTCCCTCTGTTTATTTTCGTTTTGCCCCGGTTAATGCTAGGCAGTGAAATACAGTTTCAGTAATCTGTGGAAAACCATCTGATTTGCCAAGGAAACCAACATGGAACAAACCACTCGCACACTCGCTGTATGCAAGCATATTGCGCTGGTTGCACACGATCATTGCAAACATGCCTTACTGAAATGGGTTGAAGACCACCAAGCTCAACTCATGCAACATAAACTTTATGCCACCGGTACCACCGGCGGTCTGATCCAGCGGGCCAGCGGTATTCCAGTGCAAAGCATGTTGAGTGGCCCAATGGGGGGAGACCAACAAGTTGGTGCACTGATTTCCGAAGGCAAGATTGATATTTTGATCTTTTTCTGGGATCCGCTCAATGCAGTACCCCACGACCCTGATGTAAAAGCCTTGCTGCGCTTGGCGACAGTCTGGAACATTCCGGTAGCCACCAACCGCTCAACTGCTGACTTTCTTATTGACTCATCCTTCTTTAATAGCAAAGTCGATATAGCCATACCTGATTATGATAAGTACCTCGCAGCACGCCTGCAGAAATAGGCCAATCACCATTCAAGCTGCAGTTGCTGCAGCTTGAATTTATCTGGTCACTAGACCAGTCATTTAAGGTTTTCGCTGTACCGGTACACCGATATCCTGTAGCTGCTCAACAAATACTGAAGGGTTAGCGGGATCTTGCATTAACCAAACCTGGTGCCTGGCACGGGTCAACGCGACATACAGCAAACGCCGCTCTTCCGCCTCAGGGAAATTCTCAGGTTGAGGTAATAATACCGCTTCAAGAATAGATTCACGCGCCGCCGCCGGGAAACCATCATAACCATCACAGAGACCGGTAATAATTACGTAGTCTGCCTGCTGCCCTTTGCTGGCATGGATAGTCATAAACTCAATATTCAATTTGGGCCAGCGTGTCACCGCTTTTTGCAAGATTTCAGGCTTGAGATGGTGATAACGGGCCAACAGCAAAATACGCGCATCGGGTAGCGCATAGCCACTGAGTTTGTCCAATAAGGCTTCCAGTTGTTCCTGCGGCAGAATAACCACCGACTTTTTATTCCCTTTGCTCAGGCTATTCAGTGCTTTTTTCAATTGATAAGGATTCTGCTGAACAAAGGTGTTGGCAACGTCCCCAATGCGGTCATTAAAGCGATAGCTGGTATCTAACGCGCATTGGGTTCCCTCACCAAAATTCTCTGCAAACGCAGTGGTTAACGACAACTCAGCGCCACTGAAACGATAAATCGCTTGCCAATCGTCACCTACGGCAAACAAACTGGTGCACTTATTCTGCTTGCGCAACGCCGCCAACAATTGCGCACGTTGTGGCGAAATATCCTGAAACTCATCCACCAGAATATGCTTCCAGGGGGTAATAAAGCGCCCCTTTTCCAGAATATTCACCGCCTGATGGATCAACCCGGGGAAATCCACCGCACCTTCATCTTTTAAGGCAGTTTTCCACGCTTTGAGTAATGGTGCCATTAATCGGATACGTTTGGTAAAGAGATCACGGCTCTCTTCATCCGCCTGCTCAATCATTTCCGCTTGGCTACCCCCATGGGTACGCATCAGCCCGACCCAACGTTCCAAACGGCTACCCAGGCGATCCGCTAAATGTGTGTCGTGCCAAAAATCCCCCTCGGGGATTTCCCACTCCAATTCTTCACTTAACCACTGACGCCAACCCTTTGCCTGCACTTTTTTGTCGCTGCATTGTTGCTGCCAGTTTTTTATCAGCAGCGCACGACGCGCATGGGTATCGCTCTCGAGTTGACTGATCTTGGGGGCTTTACGGCTCCCCTGCTGAATAATCTGCAATGCCAATGCATGGAAAGTTTTAGCCTGAACAGCCACACTCCCTAACCGTTGCGCAATCCGCTCGTTCATCTCTTCAGCTGCTTTACGCCCGAATGCCAGCATCAAAATCTGTTCCGGTTCAGCCTCTTGCCTGAGCAGCAACCACCCCACCCGAGCAACCAATACCGAGGTTTTACCACTGCCGGCCCCGGCAAGCACCAACACCGCATCTTCCCCATTCACAACCGCCCGGCGTTGTGACTCATTCAACGGGGATGTTTCAATAGTCTGGAAAAAATCTTGATGGGTGACCAGCATACGTTCGCTCCAGCGCAGATTGCGCTGTTCCACTTTGCGCCGCCCCTGCTGTAACCATTGCTGACACCGGTGATAGTTGTCGCGACAGAGTTCAAATTCCTCAAGACGCACCACTGGCATCGGTAACGCACTAAACGCCTGACGGATCTGCTGTTGCAATTTGCCTAATTCGGCCAGCTTGAACCACTTATCCTGTTGTTCAATATGCTGGATATGATCAACCTGTTCCTGCAATACGCTTGCGCAGATCTCACTCATCTCAACACTCCATTGCTGCCAGGAATGCTGTAAATGATGATAAAAACGCTGGGTTTCCTGCCATTCAGTCCCATGCAGGCGAACGACTTTTTCATCTGGTAGTTCAAACTCCAACTCACCCCAGACGATGCCCCGCTTACAGCGAACCTGTATTAACTGGTTAAAGGGAATAAGGTATTCATGCTTGTCCCCACTTACCTCAACACCAGCATGCAACAACCGCACTCGGTTGTATGGGTGCTGTGCCAGGTGTTTACCCAGCGATGTCGCTTTGAGTTCCATATGCTGATGCCGTGATTATGTTGAGATTAATATCACCAGTTTACCTGCGATAAGCCATGACACTCTAGTGTTAAAAAAAGTAGAATGCCTCTCTAAATATACGCAGATTTAGGTTACTTGCAGCCAGAAGCGCATCAGGCCCCAGGAATCTGGCTGGCAGCAGGTATCTCCGCATTTTTATCGCACCATCATTAGAGGAAAATGACGATTATGCGTACTGTATTGAATATTCTTAACTTTGTCTTGGGTGGCGTCTTAACCACGCTAGGTTGGCTCATTGCCACCTTTTTCACCATTATTCTGATCTTTACCCTGCCATTGACCCGCTCTTGTTGGGAGATCACCAAAATTTCCTTCTTGCCGTTTGGCAACGAGGTGATCAGTGTTGATGAGTTATACCCAGAAAAACGCAACATTCTGCTGGCCTCAGGGGGGACGTTATTAAATATTTTCTGGTTTGTCCTGTTCGGCTGGTGGCTCTGTTTGTTACACATTGCGGCGGGTATCACGCAGTGCTTGACCATTATTGGCATTCCTATTGGGATCACTAATTTCAAGATTGCTGCCATCGCGCTTTGGCCGGTAGGTCGTCGTGTGGTTTCTGTTGAGATGGCGCAAGTCGTACGTTCAGAAAATGCCCGCCGCCAGTATCATCAGCGCTAATTATCGCTCGCCGTTCAGGAGCTTGTTGTGCTCGCTTTAGCACTGGCAATTCGCCGTTATATCTATAACAGCAACCTGCTTTATAATCTGCGCATTTTTATTGCGTTGGCAGGTGCTTCCGCCGTTCCTTGGTGGTTGGGCAGCCCGAAGCTGACCATTCCTCTCACTTTGGGGGTGGTCGCTGCCGCGTTAACGGACCTGGATGATCGGCTGGCAGGGCGGCTGCGTAATCTGTTGATTACGCTGTTGTGCTTTTTTCTTGCTTCAGCATCAATCGAATTACTCTTCCCTTATCCCTGGTGGTTCGCTCTGGGGTTAATCACCTCAACCTGTGCTTTTATTCTGCTGGGAGCCTTGGGGCAACGTTATGCCACCATCGCCTTTGGTGCGTTGTTAATTTCTATCTATACCATGCTCGGCACATCAATGTATGACACCTGGTATCAGCAACCTGTTCTGCTGCTTATCGGTGCCATCGGGTATAACCTGCTGGCTCTGCTGGGGCATTTACTTTTTCCCATCAAACCATTACAGGAAAACCTGGCCCGCTGTTATCAACAGTTGGCGAACTATTTAGATGCCAAAGCCAATCTGTTTGATCCCGATGGCGAATACCGTGACGAACGCCCTTGGTTAGAGGTTGCCATGGCCAACAGCACGCTGGTGGCGATGCTTAACCAGACCAAAACGTCGCTACTTACCCGGCTGAAGGGTGACCGAGGTCAGCGAGGTACCCGCCGGACGCTGCACTATTATTTTGTGGCGCAAGATATTCATGAACGTGCCAGTTCTTCCCACGTACATTATCAGGCGCTGAGTGAACAATTCCGCCACAGCGATATTCTGTTCCGCTTTCAACGTCTATTGACCATGCAGGCCCGCGCATGCCAGCAATTGGCGCAATCAATACTGTTGAAGCAAAAGTACCTGCATAATCCGCGTTTTGAACCGACGTTTAACCGTATAGAAGAAGCCTTGCTCCGGGTTACGGTGACACCAGAAAACAGTGACTTACTTCAGGCGCTTTCGCACCTGCTGAAGAATTTGCGCGCTATCGATGCACAATTGGCCAATATAGAATCAGAACAGAGCCAGCTCCGCCGACCAACAGAAGAAGATACGCTATCGGATGAGCGAATTACCGGATGGAGTGATATTCGCTTGCGTATCAGCCGCCACCTGACACCACAATCCGCCCTTTTTCGCCATGCCGTGCGTATGTCCTTGGTTTTATGTGTGGGTTACGCATTGATTCAAATTACCGGTATGCAGCACGGTTACTGGATCCTGCTGACTTGCTTATTCGTTTGCCAACCCAACTACAATGCCACCCGTAGGCGTCTGGCGTTACGCATCGTCGGTACACTTGCTGGTATTTTGCTCAGCTTGCCGATTCTCTATTTTGTTCCTTCCCTTGAAGGGCAAATGATGTTGATTGTCATCTCTGGCGTTCTATTCTTCGCATTCCGCACCGTACAATATGCCCACGCCACGATGTTTATCACCCTGTTAGTCTTGCTCTGTTTTAATCTCTTGGGAGAAGGATTCGAGGTCATGGCCCCACGGGTCTATGATACGTTGCTGGGCTGCGCCATCGCCTGGGCGGCAGTGAGCTTTATCTGGCCTGACTGGAAGTTCCGTCAATTATCGTCCATCGTTCGTAACACACTGAACAGCGATTGCCGTTATCTGGATGCTATTTTGGTGCAATACTATCAGGGCAGAGATAATAGCTTGCCCTATCGCATTGCCCGCCGGGATGCCCATAATAGTGATGCAGAGCTGGCTTCAGTGGTATCCAACATGTCAGCCGCCCCGAAAACAGACAAAGATATTCAGGAAGCCGCATTCCGTCTATTGTGCTTAAACCACACACTGCTGAGTTATATTTCTGCCTTGGGCGCACATCGCGATCGCCTTGATAATAGTACTGTACTGGAGTTGCTCAATGATGCCGTCTGTTATGTCGATAGTGCATTACACCATGCGGAACAAGAGCACTCGCGTCTTACTCATGCATTAAAAAACCTCTCTGGGCGTATTGAAATGCTGGTTACCGCACCAGAGAGCAAGGAACACTTGGTGTTGCAACAAATTGGTTTGGTGCTTGAGTTGCTGCCTGAATTAACACGGCTCAGCGCACAAATCGGCAAAGAGAATTAATTATTAACCGCTTGAATATAGGCTCTTCTACCCCATTGCGCTTCAAGACAGGAAGCCGCTGCAGTTTCCTCGAACCAGGTGGTTAATGTTGCACGCTGTACGTTGGGCAAAGCAGCATGATGGTATCCAGACATCGCGCCAGCCAGTGCCAGTAGCACTTTCACCCCCAGGTTTTTATGCCGTTGTTGCAATTGTAGGTAAGTCCGCTTTGCGCCCAGCAAGCGTAAGTCATAGCTACTTTGTATGCCCACTTGCCAAAGTAAGCGTTCCATTGACGCATCAATATTCGGCAAATCTTTTAACCGCCCTTTACTCCGTCTTTTTACTTTTATCTCTTTACGAGACTCATGTAATGCCTGGCTGGCCAGGATCAACAGTTCACGGCAATCAGCCCATAATCCGTCATCGACTCGATAATAACGCATCGTCATCGGTGCTCCGCGTTTTAAATACGTCATGTTCACCATTCCCCGTGCACGGAAAGCCGGCTCCAGCGTTTCTGTGGCACGCAAGTACAACTCCCCTTCTGCAATAACCGCAAACATCGTGCCATCAGCAAGTAATCCGTAACCACCAAATTGCGAACGAGTCGTAATTTTCCCCAAGGCAGCAAAGCAGATTTTTGCCTGTACTATTCTTTTTGCGGATCTTCCATTCATTAAGTCCTCCTTTAATAAGTAAGCAATATTACCCAGTCCCATTCACTCGACAGAGGCATCTGCGGCGAGTTGAATGACCCGGATATCACATTCACTGTTGAAATAAACGTAACCGGAACAACTAATTAAAGAAAATACGCATTATCACGACAGGTGCCAATCATAAAATGCAGTAGTGCGAGGAATGATCTCAATTATGCGATGCGTTACGAAAATTTGTGTTGATCTTCTGTGTTTATATCTATACTGTATATAAACACAGTAATGGTGCAGGGGAATACACAATGCGTACTCAATCACTTAATCAAAGCCACTTCAGCCAAGTCCCTTTGCCTGCAGGTCAAACTGTTGCAAACGCCAAGGATGACAAAAAAAATGGCCTTATCAGTGAGCTGGTCTACAGTGAGCAGCAATCCGTTGTCACCCAGTTACTGGTGCCGTTGCTGCAGCAGCTAGGTCAGCAATCACGTTGGTTATTGTGGCTCACCCCACAGCAAAAGCTCAGTAAATCCTGGCTTCAGCAGGCTGAATTACCGGTCAGTAAGGTGGTACAACTGAGTCAGATATCGCCACTCGCCACTGTTGATGCCATGGAGAAAGCGTTACTGACTGGAAATTACAGTGTCGTTCTAGGTTGGTTGCCTGAATTAACTGAACAAGACCGTATAAAATTAAGCCGGGCAGCAGAATTGGGGAATAGTTACGGGTTTATTATGCGCCCACAACGCGATACTAATTCCCCCCACCGGCACCATTCCACTGTAAAAATTCACTCGCCTTTATACCATTAAGTCATTTTAAGACTTTTCTTGCATTCTCTCCCTGGGAATAATACCCCAGGGAATTGGTGCACAAAATGTGATCAGATGCACTTTTGCAATAAGTAATTCGACAAAATAAGCCCTATTCTTCCTTGAATGTGTTAAAAAATGTGTCTAGCACAATATTTTTTAAAGCATGGGCACATGACGCTTGTAACTTTCGCGCCAAGTTGTAAACTTTACTCTGCTAAGATTGTTATACACCGCCACTAATACTGGTAAAATAACAAATGAGTGCTAGAATCTTGGCGCAGGAATTTTAAACCAAAGGCATAACATAGCGTTAAGCTCATTGCCTATTTGGATGATAACGAGGCGTAAAAAATGAAAAAGACAGCTATCGCATTAGCAGTGGCACTGGCTGGTTTCGCTACCGTAGCGCAAGCCGCACCAAAAGATAACACCTGGTACACCGGTGCTAAACTGGGTTGGTCCCAGTACCATGACACTGGTTTCGTTGATGGAGCTATAGGTAACGGCCCTACTCGCGATTCTCAACTGGGTGCTGGTGCGTTTTTCGGCTACCAAGCTAACCAGTACATGGGTTTTGAAATGGGTTACGACTGGCTTGGTCGCATGGCTTATAAAGGCAATGTGAACAACGGTGCGTTAAAAGCCCAAGGCGTTCAACTGACCACTAAACTGAGCTATCCGATCATGAACGATCTGGATATCTATACCCGTCTGGGTGGTATGGTTTGGCGTGTAGACTCCACCGCTTACTTCGGTGGTAATATCAATGAGCGCGTATCTGGTGATGATACCGGAGTTTCTCCACTGGCAGCCATCGGCTTTGAGTATGCTCTGAATCAGAACTGGGCTACTCGCCTGGATTATCAATGGACCAGCAACATCGGTGATGCACAAACCGTTGGTGCACGTCCAGACAATGGTCAGCTGAGTGTTGGCGTAGCTTACCGTTTTGGTCAGGATACAGTGGCTCCAGTTGTTGCTCCAGCACCAACTCCAGCGCCTACCGTTGAAACCAAGAAGTTCACTCTGACTTCTGACGTTCTGTTTGCTTTCGGTAAATCAACGCTGAAAGCAGAAGGTCAACAAGCTCTGGATCAACTGTACAGCCAACTGAGCTCACTGGATCCAAAAGATGGTTCTGTTGTTGTTGTCGGCTTCACTGACGTAGTAGGTTCTGCTGAATCTAACCTGCGTCTGTCTGAACACCGTGCCCAGAGTGTTGTCAGCTACCTGATCTCTAAAGGTATCCCAGCAGACAAGATCACTGCACGTGGCATGGGTGAAGCTAACCCAATTACTGGTGACAAGTGTGGCTACCGTTCTGGCCGTGCTACCCCAGCACAAATCGCTTGCCTGGCTCCAGATCGTCGTGTAGAGATCGAAGTGAAAGGCATTAAAGAAGTGGTAGCTCAGCCTCAGGGCTAAGTGTCAACTTCTGATAAAAAACCCTGCTCTGCAGGGTTTTTTTTTCTGATTTTAATTCAGATTTTTCATTTCTAACCGACTTAGCCGTTATCCTTACCCAAAATCGCTTTTAAATCTTGTTTCAATAGTGACATCTGGCTGGCATATTTCTCTTTGTGTTCAGCATCCTCAATCAATTGAACAATGGTTTCCGACAAAGTAAGCCCTCGGCGCTGCGCCAGAGCGGCCAACCGCTGCCAGACCAGAAACTCCAGATCAATAGACTTTTTACGTGTATGCTGATGTTCTGAATTAAAATGGCGCTTACGCCGAGCACGAATAGTTTGCTGCATCCGGTTAGTTAACGCCAGATTCATATGCTCATTAATCCATGCCAGTACTTTTACAGGTTCATTTTCCAGTTTCAGCAATTCAGCAATGGCTTGTTGAGCAGCGCTGATTTCAAGGTAGCGCGTGATCAATTCACCTTCACGGTGCTTTTTCACCAGATATTTCCATTTCCAACCGCTCTCCAGATTTTCCAATTGCTGATATTTCATGGTGAACTCTTCTGTGACCGTGTAACTTTAGTAAGCATAACAGTTTTATAGCATTTTTCCCCGGCCAATAAACTCTTTTTAGCTGTTTTTTTAGACAGTCACCTCGCAATATCAAATTCCTCACACTCAGCCATGACTCAGCATGTATCAAGCTGTCATATTCTTGTATAATCCCCTATTCACTTATTATTTGACGATTACATCTAACACTTTGACCATTAACCGACTTGAATGGCAATCTCTGTTGCCTAGTGCTGCGCCTTACCAGGCTATCTTTGACTCAGCTGCTCAATTGGCCCCTGTCGCCTTTGCTGCTATCCAGCCTCGTCTGGAAAATTCGCTGGCTCTATTTCTGCACCCTCAATCTCAGCCATGTTTTATGCTGTTAAAAGCGCAAGAAACCCATGAGCATCTTGCGCTGATCGCCAAAGTAACAAAACAGCTGCAACCTCCGCATATGATTAAAGGCAGCCGCTATGTGATTGCAGGAGGTAAAGCCAACATTGAAACTGCAGTTAATGATGATGAACCTTTTGCCACTCATGGCGACTGCATTTTTCAGCAGTGGGTTGAGCCTGAACAGTTGTTTGGTTGTGTCAGAATTTATAACGGTGAAATTAGCTTACAGCCAGGTTTAATTCACCAGGCTAACGGTGGGGTGTTGATCCTGTCAGCACGAGCTTTGTTAGCACAACCGCTAATGTGGCTACGTCTAAAACAGATGATCATTCAGCGCCAATTTCAGTGGTTTGCTGCCGATGAAACCCGGCCATTACCGATTTATATCCCCCCCATGCCATTGGCGTTACGCCTGATTATCGTCGGTGATCGCCATAGTCTGGCTGATTTTGACGATATGGAACCCGAGTTATGTGAACAGGCTGTCTACGGTGAGTATGAAGACGATCTGCAACTTACCGAACCCGATGATATGGCGCAATGGTGTGGTTACATCAATAGTATTATTGCCGACCAACAGTTACCTCCGTTGGCTGCTGATGCCTGGTACCCACTGATGGTTCAAGCGGTTCGCTATTCTGGTGATCAGGGTAATTTACCCCTCTCCCCATTATGGATTAGTCAGTTGCTTTCTGAAGCGAAACTCTACACTCAGGAACAGCAGATCACGGCTAACACGTTGGAAGTAGCCCAGAATGCCCGAGAGTGGCGTGAAAGCTATCTTGCCGAGCGAATGCATGACGATATTGAACTGGGTCAAATCATTATCGATACTGAAGGTGAGGTCATCGGTCAGATCAATGGCCTGTCGGTACTGGATTATCCAGGGCATCCTCGGAGTATGGGTGAACCATCACGCATCAGTTGTGTTGTCCACTTGGGCGATGGTGAGTTTACCGACGTTGAACGTAAAGCCGAACTAGGGGGCAATCTGCATGCTAAAGGCATGATGATCATGCAGGCTTTTCTGGTTTCTGAGCTGGCACTGGATCAACCACTCCCCTTTTCAGCGTCAATCGTTTTTGAACAATCTTATGGTGAAGTTGATGGTGACAGCGCATCGTTAGCTGAGCTTTGTGCGCTGATCAGCGCCCTGTCACAGCAACCTCTGACACAACAGATTGCAGTAACCGGCTCTGTGGATCAATTTGGCAATGTGCAGCCCATTGGTGGTATCAACGAGAAGATCGAAGGTTTCTTCGAAGTCTGTCTGCGCCGAGGCCTGACGGGACAACAAGGCGTCATTTTACCCATATGCAACGTGCGTCATCTTTGTCTACGAGCAGACGTTATCGAAGCGGTGCGT
Organism: Serratia sp. DD3; assembly: GCF_000496755.2. The sequence goes on along the minus strand of NZ_AYKS02000053.1, from coordinate 48,449 downwards.
AATGAACAATTTCATTTATGGGCGGTCGACAATGCAGGTCAAGCGCTACACTTATTAACAGGATATCCCTATAGCGATGAGCAACAACCGAGTTTACTGGCGGCTATCCAAGAGCGCATTGCACAGGTGAATTCACATGAACGACGTCAATGGCCATGGCCGTTACGTTGGCTTAACTGGTTTAACCACGGCTGATCGGAGTTGTTCAGCGTACACGTGTAAGCTAATCTGCATCCTTCATTAATATAAGGCTGACTGAGAACATGGTAGATAAACGCGAGTCCTATACAAAAGAAGACCTTGAAGCATCGGGTCGTGGTGAGTTGTTCGGTGCGGGTGGTCCGCCGTTGCCAGCAGGTAATATGTTGATGATGGACCGCGTAATTAAAATGACCGAGGACGGCGGTAGTCATAACAAAGGTTATGTTGAAGCTGAACTGGATATTAATCCTGACTTGTGGTTCTTTGGCTGCCACTTTATTGGTGATCCAGTAATGCCTGGCTGCTTGGGTCTGGATGCCATGTGGCAACTAGTGGGCTTCTATCTAGGTTGGCTCGGTGGTAAAGGTAAAGGCCGTGCATTAGGCGTAGGTGAAGTGAAATTTGCTGGTCAAATCCTGCCAACCGCCAAGAAAGTCACCTATCGCATCAACTTCAAACGCGTTATCACCCGTAAATTGATTATGGGTGTAGCGGATGGTGAAGTGCTGGTTGATGGCAAGGTGATCTATACAGCTAACGACTTGAAAGTGGGCTTGTTTAAAGATACGGAAGCTTTCTAAACAGAAACCTCCGCCTAAGGCGGAGGTTGTTCTTTCTTACAGAGAGCCGCTTAAGCGGTCACAGCCCTGTCTTCCATAGCTTGTCGCCACCCTCCCAGCCAATTAGCCCGAGCGTCTAAAGATTGATAGGGGCAATGCTCCCTTGAGCGCCCGACAATACCTGCTTGATAACCTCTCGATTGAGCCCGCTCCAGACGATCTCTTTTCTGTCTTTTCATGCCTCGTTTCCCTCATTTTTACACTGCTGGAAAGAAAACACATGCCTGTATAAAATACAGTCACATTTAAGAAATAGCGCTATTTTGCTGGAAGGTCAATGTGCAAATTTAACAGCAATGTCATATTTGTGAGCTATGCACGAAGAATTTGCTAAGTGGCTGATAAGTCTAATTTGGTTGTAATGTCATGATATAAAACAAAAAACCCGGAAAAGCATGGTATGCCTTACCGGGTCTGCGTTAACACACTTTGTGACAAAGGAAATTAGAGACGCGTAACCTGCGTGGCGATCTCTTGAGCTTCCTGCAACCAGCCTTGAGCCAAGGTACGGACCAACGCATCATAGCCATCCTCACTTTGCTTCAATTCCAGATTGAATGGCTGCTTAATCAACTTACCTTGATAACTTAGCACCCATTCACCGCGAACAATTGCCCTGCCATCATAGCGGCCATGAAAACCGTTAATAGTGACATTAAGTACCGCCTGCTCACTGTTCATCGGTTGTGATGAAACCACCCACCCCGGCAACGCACCGCCCAGATTGCTCAGCAGTGTCTGCTGTAACTGCTGATCCAACGGACTGGCCCACAGGTTATTCTGCCCCATCACAAGTTGCACATCGTTAGTCTGATATACCACCCCATTTTGGGCCAGAAAATCCGCCACATTAACATGCTCAATCCATAGTTGGCGCGATGGTAGCGTGTTGCTCACCGGTACCGGCGTACCTAACGCCGGTAACTGATAGTAGGTTTTACTTGGCGTACTACTACAGCCACTCAATAACAATACCAGGGCGAACGTAATCCATTTCATCATTTATTGGCCTTCTTCGGCTGAGGGTCATCACTGCCCGCGGCTTCAAATACCAGGGCATTACTCTTGTCGTTCAAAGTGCGAAGCACCGGTTGCAACTCACGCAACACCTGATCCAGCCGTTGCATATCTGCCACCATCTTGTTGTAAGCCGGCGAACCAGGTTGGAACCCTTTCATACTGCGACTCAGTTCCTGCAACGTTTTCTGCATATCTGCAGGCAATGCCTTCATCTCTTTACTGCCGATGATGTCATTAAGCGACTGGATAGTTTTCTGCACTTCACGCATGGTTTTCTGGCTTTCGGACAACGTTTTAGTGGCTTCATTGATCATTGGATTGAGCGGCAATGCGTTGATCTTATCCAACATCTGCACCAGTTTCTGTTGGATTTGGGCCAAACCACCATTGGTTGTTGGTAACACCGGATAACCAAAGAGCTCATGCGGCCCTTTCCACGGCTTCTCTTGCGGGTAGAAGTCTAGGTCGATAAACAGCGAACCCGTTAACAGGTTAGCGGATTTCAGCGATGCACGCAGACCTTGAGACTCTGTATCCTTGAGATACTGCGCAATATTGAAGTTATTTCCTAACTGCTGTTTTAAGCGTTCAGGCTCAATATGAATCAGCACTGGAATACGGAAATCACTATCAAGACGCTGCTGCATTCCCTCTTTGTAGAACGGTACTTGCCCCACCGTACCCAGGCGAATACCACGGAACTCTACCGGCGCGCCCGGCTGTAAACCACGCACCGATTCAGAGAAGAACACCAGATAATCCTGGTGGATGGTATACAGAGAATCTTGAATACTGCGCTGATTGTCGAATAGCGCAAAATCCACCATCTCTTTAACCTGTTCTCCTCGTTCCCAGCCTTCCGGTACATCAAAACTGACACCACCACTAAATAGCGTCGCCAGTGAGCCCATTTCCATGCGCATTCCCTGGGCTGACATATCAAAAGCAATGCCACTGTCCTTCCAGAAGCGCACATTGCTGGTGACCAATTGGTCATAAGGGGCAGCAATAAAGAGTTGATAACGCATAGAGCGTAACTTGGGATCGAAATAACTGGTTTCTACCGAACCGACACGATACCCGCGGAACAACACCGGATCGCCCGCCGTCAACTGACCCGCTCGCGTACTATCAAGCACGATACGCAACCCTTTGGCATCGGGGGGAGCCAACGGTGGAGCATCCAACAGTTGAAAATGGTTTTGCCCCTCCTTGCCTTTGCTACCAGGTTGCAATTCGATATAGGCACCGGAGAGCAAAGTACCCAATCCCGATATCCCATCACGACCAATCTGCGGTTTCACCACCCAAAAAGCAGTGTCGTCATGCAATAGTTTTTCCATACCATCATTGAGGCGAGCCTGTATCACCACTTTGCTCAGATCATCGCTTAGCGAGACACTTTCTACCGTTCCCACATCAACACTACGGCTCTTGATCTTGGTTTTCCCCGCCTCCAAACCTTCCGCTGAGGTGGTAACCAAAGTAACTTCCGGCCCCTGATGGCTGAAGTGGTAAAACAGGATCCACGCACCAATCAAAGCGGTGACAATGGGAACAATCCATACCGGCGACCAGCGTTTGATCTTTTCGATTTCCGCGACGCTATGATTACTTTCAGTCACCTTGTGACTCCTTGTTGACTATTTCACTTGCACGATCCCAAGTCAGACGGGGATCAAACGTCATCGCTGCAAACATACTGAAGATAACCACCATGGCGAATAACAGTGCACCAATATCAGGATAAATACTCATCAGTTGCCCCATACGTACCAACGCTGAAAGCACAGCGATAACAAAGACATCGATCATCGACCAGCGGCCAACAAATTCGACAACTTCATAGATTAAGTGCATACGCTCACTATCCGCTCTACTCTTACCTTTAACGTTGGCATCCAGACATAACCAACCAATCGCCAGCATTTTCAGCGAAGGCACCATCACACTGGCAATAAAAATCACCATCGCCACCGGATACGAGCCCTCCCCCCATAGCAGGATCACCCCAGCCATCACCGTAGAGGGCATTTTATTGCCCAAAGCTTCGGTGATCATAATGGGCATCAGCATGGATGGAATATATAACATTATCGCGGTCACCAATAACGACCAGGTCCATTGCAAGCTATGGCGACGGCGGACATACCCCACGCTATCACAACGGGGGCATCTTGTTTGGTCTGCCGGTAAAATGGCTGTACAACAGGAGCAAGATCGCACTCCTTGGCGTAAACCCGTGCGGCCAACCTGTAACGGTAGAGCCAATTGGGGTGCTGGGGCGATATCTTGCCACAGCCAGCGCCGGTCAATACACTGAAAAGCTCGCACTTGTAGCAGACAAAACAGGCAATAGGGAATAAAACTGGTGCCAATACCAATATCACCGTAGGCCATCAGTTTGACAAAACTGACCAGCACACCTGCCAGAAAAATTTCCACCATGCACCAGGTTTTAAACTGGAACAGGATCTTGGCCATCCATACTTTCAGTTTCAGTGGTAACGGCGCTCTGGTACACAACAGAATAATCGCCAACATGCAAAATGTCGGAACCAGCTGCACCAACACCAAAAACAGCGTCGCCAGACTGGTGTAATTTTCCGCCACCATCACTTGGGGGATCTGCAGCAGTTTTATCTCGCTGACTATGCCTGCAACGCGCATATTAATAAACGGGAATATATTGGCCAGTAACAGCATAAACAATGCACTGATAGCATAGCCAACCGGTTGTTTACGTGGTTCAGCCCAGCAAGTACTCAGTGTTGTTTTACAACGGGGGCAAACTGCCTTTAAGCCAAAGGCTAAAGGCGGCAGCGCCACTAACATATCGCATTGCGGGCACAACATCAGACGATCTGCTGACTGCGGGCGATGCACCGCATGGCCATGTTGTTGGCTGTGTCGTTGTTGACTATGTTGTAGTCTATTTTCTTGGGAAGGCACCCTATAACTCCTTGATAGTGCTGCCTATCGGTAACGCCCTGTCGCCATTCATGCAACAAGGTTAGCATCACATTTTACCGATTAAGCGTTTTTCATTGCTTCCAACTCTTCCCAACGTGCAAAAGCCTCTTCCAGACTCTGTTCTGCCTTGGCGAGATCGGCCAGCACCTGCTGTGTTTCGTTATGTGGACGGGAGAAAAACTCCCCATCATTAACTTGCACCTGCAAAGCCGCAATATCCGCTTCCAACTGTTCGAGACGCTGTGGTAACTGCTCCAGTTCACGCAACAGGTTGTAGCTCAATTTGCTTGATGATTTCTTCGGCTGCTCAACCGCCTTTTCTACCGCGGCTTTCGGTTTTTCCACATCGGTTTGGCGCAACGGCTTGGCCGTCGCCCGCTGGTGATGTGCATCGTAATAGCCACCGACATAAATGTCGATCACACCGTCACCTTCGAAGATCCAACACTCACTCACCGAGTTATCTACAAACTGACGATCGTGGCTCACCAGCAACACCGTACCCTGATAGCTATCAATCAGTTCTTCCAGCAGTTCCAGTGTTTCGACATCAAGGTCATTAGTCGGTTCGTCGAGGATTAATAAATTGCTGGGCCTCAGAAATAATTTCGCCAATAACAAGCGGTTACGCTCGCCCCCTGACAACGCCTTTACTGGCGTCATGGCACGTTTGGGATGAAACAGGAAATCCTGCAGATAACCAAGCACATGGCGTGAACGACCGTTGACCATCACTTCCTGCTTGCCTTCCGCCAGGTTGTCCATCACCGTGCGTTCTGGATCCAGCTCAGCGCGGTGTTGGTCAAAATAGGCGACTTCTAATTTGGTACCGCAATGTACTCGCCCGCTATCAGCCTGTAACTGACCGAGCATCAGTTTCAGCAGGGTGGTTTTGCCGCAACCATTGGGCCCCACCAGCGCAATTTTATCGCCACGTTGCACCTGAGCACTAAAATCACGCACCAGCACTTTGTCGTCGATCCGGTAATTAACCGCTTCCATTTCGAAAACAATCTTACCGGAACGTACCGCTTCTTCCACCTGCATCTTGGCGCTGCCCATCACTTCGCGCCGTTCTGAGCGTTCATTGCGCAAGGCTTTCAATGCGCGAACGCGCCCTTCATTACGGGTACGTCGCGCCTTGATCCCTTGGCGGATCCACACTTCTTCCTGCGCCAATTTGCGGTCAAATTCAGCATTCTGCAGCTCTTCCACCCGCAATGCTTCTTCTTTACTTTCCAGATACAGGTCGTAGTTCCCTGGCCACGACACCAGTTTGCCGCGATCCAGATCGACAATCCGTGTGGCCATATTGCGAATAAATGAGCGGTCATGGGAAATAAATACAATGCTGCCCTGAAACTCTTTCAGGAAGCCCTCCAACCAATCGATGGCGGTGATATCAAGATGGTTGGTAGGCTCATCAAGCAATAACACCCGTGGAGAACTGACCAGAGCCCGGCCAAGGGCCGCCTTGCGTAACCAGCCACCAGAAAGGGAAGAGAGCTCCGCATCACCATCCAAGCCAAGTTGTAATAGCACTTCACTGATACGGCTATCAAGCTGCCACAGGCCCTGATGATCGAGAATTTCCATCACCTTCGCCAACCTTGCCAGGTTCTTTTCGCTCGGATCCTGTTCGACTTGATGGGAAATAGCATGGTAAGCCTTCAGGTGCTCGGCCTGTTCAGCCACCCCTTCTGCCACAAAATCAAATACCGTACCGCCAATATTGCGCGGCGGATCCTGTTGCAGACGCGCCACAATCAGGTCCTGTTCATAAATAATACGCCCGTCGTCCAGCGGGGTCTCTTTACCCAAGATCTTCAACAGGGTCGATTTACCGGCCCCATTACGCCCCACCAGGCAGACGCGTTCATTGTCTTCAATATGAAGTTCGGTGTTATCTAACAAAGGTGCATCACTGAAAGAGAGCCAGGCACCAGACAGACTGATTAACGACATAGCAATTATTTCCCTTCGCCAGCATGGGTCACCAGCCAGCAGTTGTGGATTTGACGGTTACGGGCAAAGTCTTGTGACTGCGTCTTGGCCGTAATTTCTTGCGCCTCCAGACCCAGCGCACTCAAACCCGCCAAATCCATCTGGAAACCACGCTTATTATTCGAGAACATAATGGTCCCGTTATGGCGCAGTAACCGTTTTAAATCTTTCATCAGCTCCAGGTGATCACGCTGCACATCAAAGCTATTCTCCATACGTTTGGAGTTGGAGAAGGTCGGGGGATCAATAAAGATCACATCAAACTGTTCATCGCTGTTATGCAACCATGATAGACAGTCTGCCTGAATCAACCGGTGCTGCTTGCCAGTCAAACCGTTAACCCGCAAGTTCTTCTCTGCCCATTCAAGATAGGTACGTGACATATCTACCGTGGTGGTAGTCCGCGCCCCGCCCAACCCGGCATGGACACTGGCGCTGCCGGTATAGGCAAACAGATTGAGGAAGTCCTTGCCTTTACTCATCTCCCCCAGCATACGCCGCGCGATACGGTGATCCAGAAACAGGCCCGTATCAAGGTAATCAGTCAGGTTAACCCACAATTTGGCATTGAATTCCGTCACCTGCAGGAACTCGCCCTTCTGCGCCAATTTTTCATACTGATTTTTACCCTTCTGCCGCTCACGGGTTTTCAATACCAGTTGGTTTGAGGGCAAATCCAGCACCGCCAAAGTGGCATTAATCACATCAAACAGGCGTTGCCGCGCTTTTTGTGCATCCACCTGCTTGGGTGGCGCGTACTCCTGCACCACCACCTTACTGCCATAGCGATCCACTGCCACGTTATATTCCGGTAGGTCAGCATCGTACAAGCGGTAACATTCAATACCCTGCTGTTTTGCCCACTTATCCAGTTTTTTCAGATTTTTCCGCAGCCGGTTGGCAAAATCTTCCGCCACCTGCACGGCAGCCATCCCCTGAGGATTTTCTGCCAACTGATAATTTTTCTGCACACATTCCAATGGGCCATTTTTCGCCTTGAATTGGCGCTCAGCACGCAATTGCAGACAACTGAGCAATTCAGGTGAGGCACTAAACAGTGAGAGCTGCCAACCGCCAAAAGCGCTCTTCATGATACGCCCCAGCATGTTATGCAAGGCAACCAAGGCAGGTTCACTCTCCAGACGTTCGCCATACGGTGGGTTACTGACCACCGTACCTACCGGGCCTTGCGGCAAAGGATTAGTCAATTTACTGACATCGCTAACCTGAAGGGTGATTAACTCCGCAACACCCGCACGGCGTGCGTTACTGCGCGCCATTTCCAGTACCCGGCGATCATTATCCGAACCGAAGAAACGCGACGTTGTTTCCTGCAAACCTCGCCGGGCACGCACCTGAGCCTCGGTGAGGACTTCACGCCACAGTTCAGCCTGATGACCACTCCAGGCTGTAAAACCCCAACGATGGCGTTGTAACCCAGGAGCATGATCGGCGGCGATCATCGCTGCTTCAATCAATAACGTACCGGAACCGCACATCGGGTCGAGCAACGGTGTTCCTGGCTGCCAGCCAGAGCGCGAGATGATGGCTGCCGCCAGGTTTTCTTTCAACGGAGCCAAACCAGTCTCATCACGATAACCACGCTGATGTAACCCGTCACCACTCAGATCAAGGGCAACACTGGCCATATCACGCTGCAGCCAGACGTTAACCCGGATATCTGGCTGCTGTTTGGCCACCGTGGGCCGTTGATTGATCTTACGGGTGAAGCTATCGACAATGGCATCTTTAACCTTCAACGCGCCATATTGGCTGTTACGGATCTCTTCATTCACCCCACTGAAGTGGACGGCAAACGTTTTATCGACACCAAATACGCTAGGCCAATCGATAGCCTGAACCCCCAGATACAGGTCCAAATCACTGTGCACACGGAATTCATTCAACGGCAACAGAATACGTGAAGCCAAGCGGCTCCATAGCAAACTCTGGTACAAAAGACGATCGTCACCCTGAAAATGGACCCCGCCCTGCACCACTTTGCAGTCATGGGCACCAAGCCGCTCCAGTTCGCTTTTTAATAGTTCTTCCAGTCCACGGGATGTGCTGGCAAACAGAGTGTTCATATCGTGCTTATCACCAAAAAGAAAATAGTGGCGCATTATAGCTAATCCTGGCCGCTTGTCATAAAGTTGCTCGATTCTGTCAGCCACTTCTTGCAAGATGTCGCTGAGTAATTCCCCATGGGCTAGCGGTATCGCTCATACCAGTCGCGCGATGACCCGCAGCTATTGAATTGATTTATCGCATGGAGGTAACAGTGACCACCCTTTCTCGGCTCTATATTCATCCGGTTAAATCGTTACGCGCCTTACAGTTATCCCACGCCCAGGTAGGCAGTAGTGGGCTCGCTTTCGATCGTATTTTCATGATCACTGAGCCTGACGGTACTTTTATCACCGCCCGCCAATATCCGCAGATGGTGCTATTCACCCCGGCGTTGCTAACCGACGGCTTGTTTTTAACCGCCCCGGATGGTGAAAGTGCTACCATCCGTTTCAACGATTTTAGCGCCTCCGCGCAGCCAACCGAAGTTTGGGGTAACCATTTCACGGCGTTAATTGCCCCACAAGCAATCAACCACTGGTTAAGTGGCTATTTCCAGCGCGATGTGCAACTACGTTGGGTGGGGCCGGAATTAACTCGTCGGGTAAAAAAACACCCAGAGATTCCACTCTCCTTTGCTGATGGTTACCCGTATCTGCTGGTTAATGAGTCCTCATTCCAGGATCTGCAAAAACGCTGCCCTGCTGGTATCAAACTAGAGCAATTTCGCCCCAATCTGGTGGTCACCGGCAGCCCCGCCTGGGCAGAAGATAGCTGGCAAACGATCCGCATTGGGAGTGTGGTATTTGAACTGGTGAAGCCCTGCAGCCGCTGCGTATTAACCACCGTCAGCACCGAGCGTGGCCACAAGCATCCACAGGGCGAACCACTCAATACGCTGCAACAGTTCCGTACAGCCGAGAATGGCGCTATCGACTTCGGCCAAAATATGATTGCCTGTAACAGTGGTATTATCCGCGTTGGCGATCACGTCGAGATACTGTCCCGCCAATCACCGCCATCTTATGGTGCAGGCGCGGTAGTCGAAAGCCTATCGCCCCCAAAAGAGAGTGCCAAGAGTGTAACGATTGAATATCAAGGGAAAGTGTTTACCGGTAATAACCAGCAAATATTATTGGAGCAACTGGAACAACAAGGGATCCGCATCCCCTATTCTTGCCGGGCAGGGTTGTGTGGTAGCTGCAAAATAACCCTGATGGCAGGGGAAGTGGCAGCATTAAAAGGGAATGCGGCGAACAGCAATGGCTCCATTTTCTGCTGTAGCTGTATTCCCAAAAGCGATTTGCAATTAGCCTAGTGCTATCGCGGTTATTATACCGCCTTGGCGTAAAACTGCGCTGAGAACTCATCGGTGATGCAAGGCTTCAAACGGTCATGCATCACTTTGATGGCATCCCCCAGTTGCATATTGCGGCCAGCCAGTAACAATTGATTCTGTGCCAGCAAACACAGGCTGGCATTATCCCCGGCTTCCACCACCAGCAAACAGGCATCTTCACCGCTTTCCATCACTTTCACCAAGGCCAGTTCACCGTTCTTTGGCCGCAATGGATAATGCTGCTGAGCAAAATGCCAGCTCTTAGGCATCAGTGGTTTCAGAAAACGGAAAGCCACCAGCGCATTTAATACCAGCTCGGCACGTTGTTCATGGCTGAGTTTTATCTGCTTGCACTGCTCTTCATAATTAAAATAGAGGGCGGCATCATCAACGGAGAAAGCACATTCACCGAATGCATCCGGAGTTAACATTTTTGCCGGAAAACGCGAACGAAAGATCATACCATTGGCTAAATCCAGCATCAGCCGATCATGCTCAGCGTCGAAATACCAACGCCAATTGTCATCAGGTTTTATCTTCATTTGTTATCCTTGCCGCCACATGCAAACGTGGTATTACCCAATATACCTTTCATCATGGAAAACCTAAATACCAGATAAGTCTGAAAACGGTATTTGTGCCAACGAACAAAATATAGACTAGCCGGGGAAAGAAATAAACCCCCGGCTAGAAAATGAGCAAAAATATTAGATGTGGCTAACAATATCTTTAATCAAACCCGGTCCATGGAAGATAAATCCGGAATAAATCTGTATCAAACTTGCCCCAGCGGCCATTTTTTCTCTGGCGGCGGTCAAAGAATCAATCCCACCGACACCAATAATGGGCAGGCGCCCTTGTAATTCTTGCGCTAAACGACGGATAACCTCAGTGCTGCGTAATTGTATCGGGCGGCCACTTAATCCTCCCGCCTGTTCACAATTATTCAGCCCCTCAACCAGTTTACGATCAAGGGTGGTATTGGTGGCGATCACCCCATCTATATTATGACGAAGTAGACTATCGGCAATTTGGATCAACTCTTCTTCAGAAAGATCCGGCGCGATCTTTACCGCCACTGGCACATATTTATGATGGCGGGCATGCAATTCGCTCTGCTTATTCTTAATCGCCGCCAAAAGATCATCTAACGCTTCACCATACTGTAACGATCTTAATCCTGGCGTATTGGGTGAAGAGATATTAATTGCGATATAGCCAGCATAAGGATAAACCTTATCCATACAGATCAGATAATCCTCTTTTCCTTGCTCCACCGGGGTATCTTTATTCTTGCCAATATTAATCCCTAGCACACCATCAAAATGGGATTTTTTAACGTTTTCAACCAGATTATCTACCCCGTGGTTATTGAAACCCATACGGTTGATCAACCCTTCAGCTTCAATAATACGGAATAGACGCGGCTTGTCATTACCTGGCTGCGGACGTGGCGTGACGGTCCCTATTTCGACAAAACCGAAACCCATAGCACCTAAAGCATCAATACATTCTCCGTTTTTATCCAGCCCTGCCGCCAAACCTAACGGATTTTTAAAACTGAGCCCCATGCAGTTCACCGGCTTACTCGGCACTGACTGACGGATAAGGAACTCTAATGGGGTGCCGGTAATACGGCGGAGTTGGCTAAAGGTCAATTCATGCGCACGCTCGGGGTCGAGCTGAAACAACGCCTTCCTGATGATGGGATAGTACATAGGCTCTCCGGTTAGACTGGTCAAGTGGCATAGGTGTTGGCAGTGTCTACTTAACCGAATCATTGGGCTTCTGGATGAAACTGGAATGAACTTGAGTAGTCTTGCAAACCGGGGGCATATTATCCGGTATCCTGGCAGTAATTGGAATTGATTAACCGCATATACCCAAAATAATTCGAGTTGCTTGACAAAACGCTGCGTGTTTTGAACAGCGCTTGCGCTGGCCCTTTAGGGCGAGGCCCTACTTGGGCCGAGTAACGCAGCAAGCGATGGAAGCCCTAGGAGCATAGCCAACTATGTGACTAGGGTGAGAGCGCGCAGCTAACACCCAAGCAGTTTGAAGTAAGAAGGGTATAAATCGTGTTTTTAATTGCAGGGCGACCATCGCCGCCCTGTTTTTTTATGCGGCTAACGCTTTGGCGATCTTCTCGTACAGATCCCCTGAGAGCTGGTCCAGCCCTTTCAATTGCTCTAACGCCTGACGCATCAGTGCCTGACGCGAAGCATCATAGCGTTTCAAGCGGATCAACGGTTCAATCAAACGAGCGGCGACCTGAGGATTACGCTGATTAAGATCACTGAGGATCTCCACCAGGAATTGATAACCACTGCCATCTACCGCATGAAAAGCCGCAGGATTGGCCGAAGCAAAAGCACCAATTAGCGAACGGATGCGGTTAGGGTTACTGAGGCTAAATGAACGGTGTTGTAATAAGGCGCGCACGTTGCTGAGCACATCGGCTGCTGGGCTGGTGGCCTGCAGTACAAACCATTTATCCATCACCAAGCCATCTTGATGCCAACGTTGGTCAAACTCGGTCATTAACGCCTCACAACAAGGCAATTGTGCAGCAACCGCCGCGGCTAAGGCAGCCAGTGAATCAGTCATATTATCTGCCTGATGGAACTGCTGAGTCACTAATCGCTCTGCCAACGTCGCCTCACCGAAGGCCAGATAATGCAGGCAGACATTACGCAATGAACGTTTGGCAATATCACCATGCTCAACTCGGTAACCTTGCGTTTTATTGGCATAATAGACCGCCAGCCACTCATCACCCATTTCCTGTGCCAAGCAATGGGTGATCGATTCATGCACCGCTGCAATCGCCGTCGGATCAATGGTGGTAAACAATTCCGCTATTTCGTTTTCCCCAGGAAGGGTGAGGATCTGTGCCGCCAACGCTGGATCCAGTTTCTCATCCAACAACACCGCACGGAACGCATCCACCACATGATGTGGCAATGACAGCGGTTGTTTTTGCTGATATTTCGCCACATTCAGCTTGATATAAATCGCCAGCAAGCTCTGCGCCGCATCCCAACGGGCAAACTCATTGCGTGCATGCTGCATCAGGAAAGTTAACTGCTGATCGCTATAAGGATAATCCAACTTCACTGGCGCAGAAAATTCACGCAACAATGAAGGGACGGGCTTCTCCGCCACGTTATCAAACACAAAAGTCTGTTCAGCCGCAGTGACATTCAAGATGTTCTTCACCGGTGAGCCGGCTTTTTGCAGGGCTATCACCTTGCCTTGGCTATCATAAAGCTCAATATCCAGCGGGATATGTAATGGCAGTTTTTCTGGCTGGTCCGCTGTCGGTTCAGTTTTCTGGCTGACATGTAAACGGTATTGCTGCAGTTCGGCATCATACTCGTCGCGCACCGTCAACTGAGGTGTACCAGATTGACTGTACCAACGGCGAAACAGCGATAAATCAACGTTGGAGGCGTCTTCCATTGCTTGAACAAAGTCGTCACAAGTGGCGGCACTGCCATCGTGACGTTCAAAATAGAGCTGCATCCCCGCCTGGAACTGTTGTTCCCCCAGCAGTGTATGCAGCATACGAATCACTTCAGACCCCTTCTCATACACCGTTAAGGTATAGAAGTTGTTCATCTCGATCACTTTGTCTGGCCGAATGGCATGGGCCATCGGGCTGGCATCTTCGGCAAACTGAGCCCCGCGCATCACTCGAACATTATCGATACGGTTAACCGAACGAGACCCCAGATCGGAACTGAATTCCTGGTCACGGAATACCGTCAACCCCTCTTTCAGACTCAGTTGGAACCAGTCGCGGCAAGTCACCCGGTTGCCGGTCCAGTTATGGAAATATTCGTGACCAATGACTGCTTCAATATTCAGGTAATCTTTATCGGTGGCAGTTTCCGCCTTCGCCAGCACATATTTCGAGTTAAAGACATTTAACCCTTTGTTTTCCATCGCGCCCATATTGAAGAAATCTACCGCGACGATCATGTAGATATCCAGGTCATATTCCAGACCGAAACGCACTTCATCCCACTTCATGGCACTCTTTAGTGAGGTCATCGCCCAATCAGCACGATCCAGATTGCCGCGATCAACAAACAGTTCCAGCGCGACCTGGCGACCAGAACGTGTGGTGAAGGTATCACGTAACACATCGAAATCACCGGCTACCAAGGCGAACAAATAACTGGGTTTAGGAAACGGATCCTGCCATTCTACCCAGTGACGCCCATCGCCCAGTTCCCCGGCAGCAACGCGGTTGCCATTTGACAATAGGAAGGGGTAAGCGGCTTTATTGGCGGTGATTCGGGTGGTAAAACGCGCCAATACATCAGGACGATCCAGATAGTAAGTAATATGGCGGAAGCCTTCGGCCTCACACTGAGTGCATAATGCGCTGCCAGAAAGGTATAGCCCCTCTAATGCACTATTTTTTGCCGGATGAATCTCGGTAACCAGAGTGAGGGTAAACTGTGCCGGTAACTGTTCAATGGCCAGTTGATTATCCTGTTGATGATAAGCATGCCATGGCTGCCCATCCACCAGAATACTCACCAGCGTCAGCTCTTCACCATTAAGGACCAACGCAGCACCATCAGTACTGTTCTGCCGTTTGACCTGGCTGATTGCCGTTACTCGTGTAGTTTCGGCATCCAGTTCGAAATCCAAAGCGATATCCGTAATGGTGTAATCTGGAGCACGATAATCATGGCGAAACTTCGCCTGAGGTTGTGATGTCATAGAAAACCTTCGACGTTTCAGTGAGTAAAAAGGTAGCCGCTATACCCAGGTTAATTCCCATTACCTAAATAAGTGTTCCTAATACCGCTACACTTTAAGCTTTTGGTCGGTGGGAATGGTCAGGAACGCCGACACGCCGTAAACCCCTCCCTGGGGGCTCGTATCGCGCGTCCATGCGCTCAACGGTCGGCTAACCTGCCTCATTCTCACCTTTAGCACTATTACGCGCCGCTATTTAGGGTCAACAGTGAATAAACTGTACCACAGACAAGGGAAAAACCCAGTGACAGCGGTGAATTACCGCAAGATTTACCCTTACCGCTCGGCTAACTGTTTATCCAGTGTGCCGTTATTGCGCGCTGATTTAAGCAATCATTCAATCCTTCGGTTATCAATGCCATAATGATTGCGATACTAAAGGAGAATGAAAATGAAATTTGTCGGTGCACATGTCAGTGCTTCAGGTGGGGTAGACCAGGCGGTACTCCGTGCCCATGAACTAGAGGCAACCGCATTTGCCCTGTTCACTAAAAATCAACGTCAATGGAAAGCGGCACCACTCACCACTGAGGTTATCGATAAGTTCAAGCGTGCCTGTGTACAATATGGTTATGGTCCACAGCAGATCCTCCCACATGACAGTTATCTGATTAATCTTGGCCACCCGGACAACGAAGCGCTGGAAAAATCCCGCGAGGCGTTTCTCGACGAAATACAGCGCTGCGAACAATTGGGGCTGACGCTACTTAATTTCCATCCTGGCAGTCATTTAATGCAGATTGATGAAGCGCAATGTCTGGCGCGGATCGCGGAATCTATCAACATTGCGTTAGATAAAACCCAAGGGGTGACGGCGGTGATCGAAAATACCGCCGGTCAAGGAACGAATCTGGGTTTTAAATTTGAACATCTGGCCGCGATCATTGACGGAGTGGAAGATAAAAGCCGCGTCGGTGTTTGTATCGATACCTGCCATACTTTTGCCGCGGGTTATGATCTGCGTAGTGAAGAGGATTGCCAGCGCACATTTCAGCAACTGGGGGATATCGTCGGCTTTAATTATTTGCGTGGCATGCATCTTAATGATGCCAAGAGCGAATTTAATAGCCATGTCGACCGCCACCACAGCCTGGGCGAAGGCAACATTGGCAAAACCGTGTTCCGTTATATTATGCGCGACGCACGCTTCGATAATATTCCGCTGATTCTGGAAACCGTAAACCCAGATATCTGGGCTGAAGAAATCGCCTGGTTAAAAGCGCAGCAATAAGTCGCCACTATCCTCAAGTAAAACCGGCACCTGATTCAGTGCCGGTTTTGATGGTGACTGGTATTAATTTGCTATTATGCCGCTGCCGATACCTCAGAACGCTTCAGGACGGCATAGCATCCCCCAGCCAGCAAGGTTCCGGCAACAATCGCCAGCAGATACAACAGCACCGGTGAAATCGCGCCAGGAATCAGCAGAACAAACAAACCACCGTGAGGTGCCATCAGTTTTGCCCCGAAATACATCGACAGTGCCCCTGTCAGCGCACCACCAGCAATACAGCACGGTAGCACTCGCATTGGGTCACGTGCGGCAAACGGAATCGCACCTTCACTGATAAAGCAAAGACCAAGTACCAACGCCGCTTTGCCACCTTCCTGCTCAGATTTCTCGAACTTGCGGCGTGCCAGAATCGTTGCCAGGCCCATCGCCAACGGTGGTACCATCCCTGCGGCCATAATCGCCGCCATTGGTGCATAGACAGATGAACTTAACAGCGCTACCCCAAAGGCATAGGCCGCTTTGTTCACGGGTCCCCCCATATCGGTACACATCATGGCACCCAGGATCGCCCCCAGCAGCACCGCATTGCCGGTGCCCAAAGATTGCAGCCAATCGGTCAACCCCTCCATAATTTTCGCGACCGGCGTGCCCACCACGTAAATCATAATAAGGCCGGTGATTAAACTGGCACCTAGCGGAATAATCAGTATGGGCTTCAGCGCTTCCATACTCTGTGGCAGTTGTAACTTGCCACTGATGGCTTTAGCCACATAACCTGCCAGGAACCCAGCAATAATACCGCCAAGAAAACCCGCCCCGGTGCTAACCGCCAGCATACCGCCAATCATGCCCGGCGTCAGACCTGGACGATCAGCAATAGAAAACGCGATATAGCCAGCCAGTACCGGCACCATCAGGGCAAAAGCGGAAGCACCACCAATTTGCATCAGGGCGGCAGCCAGTGTCCCTTTGACTTCAAACGCTTTGATACCAAACACAAATGACAGCGCGATGCACAAACCGCCCGCGACCACCATCGGCAACATATAGGAAACGCCAGTCAACAAGTGGCGATAGGGCCCGGTACTCTCTTTTTTCTTGCTCGCGCTAGTAGCGGCACCGCTTTTCTGAGGTTGGAAAACCGTTGCCTCAACCAGGGCCTTATCCAGCTCTTGTACCGTTTTCTTCAACGCTAAACCGGTTGAAGTGCGATACATCGGCTTACCAGCAAATTTATCGAGATCCACCTCAATGTCTGCTGCAACAATCACCAGATCAGCAGCCGCGACTTCTTCCGCCGTGATGGCATTACCCGCTCCCACTGAGCCGCGAGTTTCTACCTTCACCCACCAACCACGCTTTTTAGCTTCCGCTTGTATCGCTTCTGCAGCCATAAAGGTATGTGCCACGCCAGTTGGACAGGCGGTGACTGCCACCACCCGCTTTTGGCTAGCGGGGCTTAACGGTACTGCCGCCGAGGCGTGGTACGGTTTGGCTTCTGCCTGTGCAGTGGCCAGAAACGCCTCAGCTTCACGCACCGCCTGTTCCACATCACCAAGATAAACCCGCTTGCCGTTCAGCTCGGCTTCAGCAGGTATTGAATTCCCAGCGACAACCACCAGTTCCGCATTATTTAGTGACTCAACCAGTATCAGGCCAGTTTTGGCCGCAGCGGCCTCGAGCATACGTTTCGCCAGGTGACTACGTGCCTGACCCAGCGAACTATCTATCATTAGCAGCGTTTTCATTCTGCCTCCTGCTATCAATTGAAAGGTTTCAGATCGACACGCGCCATCATCGCGGCCAGTTGTGGACGGTCAGAGATACCAACATTACTCTGGCTAACAGCAATGGCAGCCACCGCAGTGGCTAAACGCAAGGTATGTTCACTGGATTCCCGCATCAGCAAGCCATAAATCAAACCACCCACCATCGAGTCACCTGCACCTACGGTACTGACCACTTCACAAGCTGGCGGTTTGGCTATCCAGGCCCCAGAAGCATTCACCCACAATGCGCCTTCAGCCCCTAACGAGATCACCACATGGGCAATACCTTGATCACGAAGTGCATGAGCCGCTTCAACCACATCTGCCAATGTCGGTAACGAACGCCCAGCCCAGATTTCCAGTTCGCGACGGTTGGGTTTCACCAACCAAGGCGAGGCTTTCAAACCGGCAACCAGTGCTTCACGGCTACTATCAAAAATAATGCACGGGCAAAGCGCACGCAGGCGAATCATCCACTCGGTAAAGGCTTCTGGAGCCACACCGCTAGGTAGACTGCCGCTAACCGCCACCATATCGAACTGCCCTAGCCAAGTCAGAGAATCGGTAACAAAGCGTTCCCAATCCTGTGGGGTCACCTCAAAACCAGAAAAATTGAAATCGGTGACTTCACCCTCTTTTTCCGTCAGCTTGACGTTGATACGAGTACGCCCGGGTACCACCTGAAAACGGTTGGCAATGCCCAGGTCGCTGAACAGCTGCTGAAAGCCATCCTGGTTGTCTTTACCCAGGAACCCCCCAACAGTGACATCGATACCCAGATCTTTCAGCACTTTAGCAACGTTAATCCCTTTGCCTGCCGCATGTAACCCAGCGGTTTTTACCAGATTGACTTCGCCACGCTCAATCTCTGGGCAAAATCCCACCAGATCGTAAGCCGGGTTCAAGGTAATAGTGGCGACTCTTCTGCTCATGCTGCACCCTCGCCAAGCCCTTCACTGATCGCTTCACCGATTGCTGTTAGGGCGGCTTGCGCATCCTCACCACTGGCGGTAAAGCGTAGGCGATGGCCTTTTTTCACCCCTAATGCCACCACTTTCATCAAGCTGCGACCATTTGCCGGTTTACCACTCCCATCGAGATTAGTGACGGTAATTTCGCTATTAAACTGCTTAATCACATTCACCAATACGGTACCTGGGCGGGCATGCAAACCATGTTCGTTGCGCACCACATATTCTGCACTCAGTAAATCATTCTCTTCAGCCACGGCGCTAGTTAACAAGGCCAGTACCCCTGAGACATCCGCCTTCAGCAAGCTTTCAGCTTTATGACTCTGTAGCAGATCACTTAAGTAATTCAGTACTTCCAGCGGTTGTTGATCGGCAACCGACACCGTCAGTAACAGCGCAACTTTTTCACCATTTTCATCAAATGGCTGCGTGGGGCGGCTAACGGTAGCGGCACTGACCAAATTGCCTTCTGTGCTGTCGCTTAGCCAAATCCCCTGCCCCAGGTTCAAGGGTTTATGGGTGATCACCTCGCTGACAAACTGCGCATTGGCGACACCTCTTTGTTGCAGACGGCCGGCATTCAACGCTTGCAGTGTCATCAAAGAATCTGCCGCAACATCCAGGGCAACCAACGCAGCATCAAACTGGAATTCAGCCGTCAGTTGCTCACCCATCAGCACGCTACGCAGCTCTTCTGCTGACGTGGTAGTGGCTAATGATTTAGCAACACGGTCATCACTCAGCACATGGGTCAATTGACGCAATAATCCCAAATGCTCATCGGAACGGGCTGCAATACCGATAACCACATAGGCGGTTTGCCCTTCACCCCATTCAATACCTTGTGGAAATTGAAATACCTGGACACCAGTATTCAACACCAGATCACGTGTCTCCGTCGTACCATGTGGAATGGCGATGCCATTGCCCAGGTAGGTGGATGTTTGCAGTTCTCGCTGTAGCATGCCGTCCACATAACCGGCACTGACATTCCCGGCAGCGGCGAGCGCTGCCGCAACCTGCCGGATGGCATCCTGTTTACCGCTGGCAGCGGCTCCCAGGTGAATATTTTGCTGTGACAACTGGAGCATAGTTCTCCTCCCCTACTGAGTTGAATCGTTTCAGTTATAGCGACTAAAAGGAGCGCTGCCCCTCTTTTTCTACAAAGGGGAACAGCGCTGAAACGTTTCAATCAGTCTGTGATTAGCGATGAACAAAAGCAAGGTCCGTTACTGCTCTGGTGATAAATTTTTGACCTTGCGCACACTTTATTGTAAGAAACCTGCGAATAAAAAGAAGAGTGGCATACTTTGCTGAAATCGAGCTGAAGGAGTAATTATGGCAGTGCTGACCGGTGTGGGTGTCATCATCGTTAATCCTCAAGGGCAAATCCTGTTAGGGAAACGGTGCAGCTCCCACGCCCCTTTCTGGTCAATTCCCGGTGGTTATCTGGAGGCCGGTGAAACCTTTGAACAATGTGCTCAGCGTGAAGTTGCTGAAGAGACCGGGCTAGAAATTGCACCGCCGTGCTTTATTGGTATCAGCAATAATCTACAAACCTGGCAATCCGAGGGAAAGCACACCGTCTCCATCTGTATGCTGGTTCATCATTCTGGTGGCAAAGCTGAATTAAAAGAGCCGGAAAAGTGTGCTGAATGGCGCTGGTGTTCACCCGATGAACTCCCTGAACCCCATTTTGAAGCCAGCAAAACGGCAATTTACTTATGGCGTAACCAACTCACTTATTTGCCGTTACTCGCGGTGCCTTGATTAATCACGCGGTTCTTGTTCTTCAAGTTCTGGTTCTTCAGGTTCTGGGAATACCCCCTACTCTGCTCTATGGGTACCTGGCAAATGAAACAACCTGACTGTCATGGTTTTGTTTTTTTAAACCTGCATTTCACGTATTATGCCGGCGACCTCTCACTCTTTGGCAGTTTATATGAGTACCTTCTCAGTAATAACGCGGTTTTTGCCTAATTCGACTTCGCTGGCTTTCCTGATTGTGGCTTTCCTCACGGGTATTACCGGTGCCTTACAAATGCCCACGCTAAGTCTATTTCTGTCCACTGAAGTCAATGCACGCCCAGCAATGGTTGGCCTGTTTTTTACCGGCAGCGCGGTCATCGGTATTTTAGTCAGCCAATTTCTTGCTACTCGTTCGGATAAACAAGGCGATCGGAAATCACTGATTTTTGTCTGCTGCTTACTGGGCGCATTGGCTTGCGCGTTATTTGCCTGGAACCGTAACTATTATATCTTGCTGTTTATTGGTGTGTTGTTAAGTAGCTTTGGCTCTACCGCCAATCCACAGATGTTTGCCTTGGCACGAGAACACGCCGAACACACCGGGCGTGAAGCCGTCATGTTCAGCTCGATACTGCGTGCCCAGGTCTCACTAGCCTGGGTGATTGGCCCGCCGATTGCGTTTGCCTTGGCGCTGGGTTTTGGCTTCAAGGTGATGTATCTGGCTGCAGCGGCGACCTTTATTCTTTGTGGTGGGCTGGTCTGGAAAATGTTGCCTTCCATGCCTAAAGTGCCCGCCGCCAAAGACGCAGCAGTATTAGAAGCCCCACGCCAGAATCGTCGCGATACGCTACTGTTATTTTTCGCCTGCACATTGATGTGGACAGCCAATGGGATGTATTTGATTAATATGCCATTGTACCTGGTCCGGGAACTGAATCTGCCCGAGAAACTGGCCGGGATACTGATGGGGACCGCTGCCGGGCTGGAGATCCCAATGATGTTGCTCGCAGGTATGGTGGCCAAACGCTTTGGCAAACGCTTGTTAATGCGCTGTGCCGTAATTGCCGGGGTTCTGTTCTATGCCGGATTGCTGTTTATCAATGGCAGTGGAGCACTAATCGCTCTGCAACTGTTCAATGCTTTGTTTATTGGTATTCTGGCAGGTATCGGTATGCTCTATTTCCAGGATCTGATGCCCGGGCAAGCAGGCGCGGCAACCACCTTATTTACCAATACCACGCGCGTCGGCTGGATTATTGCCGGTTCAATCGCCGGTTCGGTGGCCGAAATATGGAGTTACCACGCGGTGTTTTACTTCGCACTGGCAATGATGCTGGCAGCCACGCAATGTTTATGGCTTCTCAAAAAAGCTTAAGGGGCGGTATCCACTTCCAATTGGGCCAGGTAAATTAAGGCCTCATTACGGTGGGTACCACACATCTCTGTGCAGGCCTGCAAACTGGCACAGACTTTTGGACGCAGCGGCGAGTTAAATAATTCGCAACGCCATTGGCTATCCAGATGAATACAACGAATATTGGCCGGTTTGCCATCAGGCATGCCGGGTAACGAACTGGAAATAGAGGGTGCGATACAGCAAGCACCACAGTCAGAGCGGCATTCCATTAACGATTCCCTTGGCAAGCCAGCAAAAGCAGGTAGCGAACCATACCAGTCCACTGCGCTTGTTACCACCCGGTTGTGCGGTTAATCAGTTATGCCGCGCTAACTTGTAGGGCCAATCCGCACCACACCAATCCACACCACAGATGGCAGCCAAGTTGATTTGATTGGGTGACTGAAGGTACGGATAACCAAGTAATGCAGTAACTCCCCTAACCATGGATATAAAACAGCAATATACCGGCTTTACATGCACAATT
This sequence comes from Serratia sp. DD3, assembly GCF_000496755.2. The sequence goes on along the minus strand of NZ_AYKS02000053.1, from coordinate 25,843 downwards.
CCCGCATGTACTATTGAGCTAGTACAACAATACTTCTTCAATGGCTAGCCAGGAGTCACCATGCCAACCAACACCACTCATCAACCTTCCCGCCCTTCTGTCCTTGGTGGTGCGATGATTATTGCCGGTACCGCTGTCGGCGCAGGGATGTTTTCCATTCCTATTGTCACTTCTGGTGTATGGTTCAGTGGCTCCGTCGTGCTGCTGGTCTATACCTGGGCCTGTATGCTCATTTCCGGCTTGATGATCCTGGAAGCGACGCTTAATTTCCCTACCGGTGCCAGCTTCCCCACGATGGTAAAAAGCCTACTGGGTAAGGGGTGGAATACGCTTAATAGTTTATCCATCACCTTTGTTTTATATATTTTGACTTACGCCTATATCTCGGCAGGCGGCTCGATCATTGCCCATACTCTGGAGGACATCATCGGTACCACTCAGGCGGTGTCTGGCTTGGTGTTTGCCATGGTCGTGGCCTTTATTGTCTGGTTATCAACTCGTGCCGTTGATCGCCTCAGCACCATTCTGATCGGTGGAATGGTGATCACTTTTGTGCTGTCCGTTGGGGATATGTTTACTCATGTTCAATCAACCCTATTATTTAATCGCAATGAGACTCACCCCAGCTATCTGCCCTATGCTTTGGCTGCGATGCCCTATTTGCTGACCTCATTTGGTTATCATGGCAACGTCCCGGGGTTAGTGAAGTATTACCATAAAGACAGTGGCGCGGTAGTGCGTAGTCTGGTGTATGGCACGCTACTGGCTCTGGTGATCTACATCCTGTGGCAGTATGTGATTCAAGGCAATATTCCCCGCGATGCCTTTAAACAAGTGATTGCTGAAGGCGGTAATATTGGCAATCTGCTCAAACAAATGGGGCATGCGTCAAGTAGCCAAGCTGTCGGCCAGTTACTCAATGCGTTCTCTTATATGGCACTGGCGAGTTCATTCCTTGGCGTATCACTCGGCTTGTTCGATTTCCTCGCCGATTTCTTCAAATTTAGCGATAGTCCCGTTGGCCGCACGCAATCTGCACTGCTCACCTTCGTCCCTCCAGCGTTAGCTGCAGTTCTGTTTCCTAACGGTTTCCTGTATGCCATTGGTTTTGCTGGCCTGGCGGCCACGGTTTGGGCGGTGATTGTGCCAGCAATGATGGCTCGGGCGAGCCGCCGTCAATTCCCGCAAGCCAAATACCGTGCTCCAGGTGGCCAGGGTATGATCCTGTTTATCCTGCTCTTTGGTTTGATTAATGCTATCGCTCATGGGCTAACGCTGTTTAATTTACTGCCAGTGTTTAAATAGAAACCAAGGGCGGTACTCACCGCCCATTTGTCGCACTCTTTTTACACCAGACTCTTGCCTGAAAAGCAGGGTACGAGTAACGTGTGACAACTTTTAAAAATTTCTACCCTTACGGATTTCAACTGGCAACCAGAGGCGCATTAAGAACAAATAGCGCCCTGGCCATTTGAATCACAACGGGTCACTATCGACAGGTTTTTTTCATGGCAAAAGCAAACGAAATCAAGCGTGGTATGGCGATCAACTACAATGGCAAATTGCTGTTGGTGAAAGATATTGATATCCAGAGCCCAAGCGCCCGCGGGGCCAGTACTTTGTATAAAATGCGTTTTTCCGACGTTCGTACCGGGCTGAAGGTAGAAGAGCGTTTTAAAGGTGATGACATTCTCGATACCATCAGTCTATCCCGCCGAAAAGTGAGCTTTTCTTATATAGACGGTGAAGAGTATGTCTTTATGGATGAAGAGGATTACAGCTCGTATATCTTCAAGAAAGATCAAATTGAAGACGAGCTGCTGTTTATTCCGGAAGCAGGCTTGCCAGGAATGCAGGTACTGACGTTGGAAGGTCAAGTATTGGCATTGGAACTGCCACAAACTGTGGACATGGAAATAGTTGACACCGCCCCAGGTATCAAAGGGGCTTCTGCTAGTGCGCGCAATAAACCCGCCACCATGGCCACCGGTTTAGTTATTCAAGTGCCAGAATATCTCAGTGCTGGAGACAAAATCCGCATCCATATCGCTGAGCGTCGCTATATGGGCCGCGCTGATTGATATCGCATAACATACCATGCCAGGCTTCCCGCTGGCATGGTATGAGTTAATACACTAACGATATACGACTGTCATCACGGCCAGTTTCTGCTGTTGATCTATCCATTTCATTTCGGTAGTGCCGATATTCAACGGCAACTCTTTACTACGACCATCAACATTTGCCAGAGTCTGCGCCGACGTGTAATTATGACCATTACGATAACATTGAGTATTAGCTGTTGAATTGTCCACGTTGGTTAAACAGGGGCTTTCAACAATGGCACCGACAAAGTTAATCACTCCGCCCGTCGTGCCAGCTTGACTTGCAGCCATCCATGAAGACAACACTCCTGCGATTAAGAATAACCGTAAGATGTTCATGGTAACCTCAACTTTTGTTAAGTTACTTTACACTCATGTGTTAAGTCCCTTTAAACATTTATTGTTAAGTCTCTTTAAACATAGTGCATTCTTTAGGAATACGAGTCATCAATAGGTGATTTTTTATTACAATTATGTAACCAAAAGTGCGATTTGATTTAATACACTGATCAGGAAAGTATTTTTATCTTGATCGTTAAAATAAAAATCAGATGCCTCAAATAAGAACTGTTTTCAATTGCAAATTTATATTGCTGTAGATTTCAGCTCAGTATTGATGTACTTAATAAATCAACATGCCTTAAGAATCATTGAAATAACTCTGACTTATTGAGAGGAAAATATGACAAAAACCAATCTAATCACTGGCTTTCTCGGCAGTGGAAAAACCACGACCATTCGTCATCTTCTCGCCAATAAGCCAGAAAATGAGCGTTGGGCGGTACTGGTGAACGAGTTTGGCGAGATTGGTATTGATGGCGCTCTGTTAGCAGATAGCGGTGCGGTATTAAAAGAGATCCCCGGCGGTTGCATGTGCTGTGTGAATGGCCTGCCAATGCAACTGGGGCTTAACCTGCTGCTCCAGCAAGCAAAGCCCGACCGATTATTGATAGAACCCACCGGTCTGGGGCACCCCAAGCAGATCCTGGCGCTGTTAACCCAAGAGACCTATGGCGGATGGATTGACCTGCGGGCAACGCTCTGTTTGCTTGATCCTCGCCAATTGGGTCAGCCTCGTTACTACGAAAATGAAAATTTCCGTGACCAATTGGCGGCTGCCGATATCATCATCGCCAATAAAATGGATACCTGGCAACCCCAGGATGCCCAGGCACTCAGCGAGTGGCAAGCACAGCAGGGGCAACAACGACCTGTTTATCCCCTCGAACAGGGGCGTATAGACCTGAAATTGTTAGACCTGCCACGCACCAATCACATCGAATTAGCCGATGCACAGCAGCATAATCACCCTGCTCAATCCAAGGGATTGGCCGCCCTGCGTCTCACTAAAAATGATCGTTGGCGCAGAGCACTTAACCATGGCCAGGGATTTACCAGTTGCGGCTGGATTTTTGATCATCAAACCCAGTTTGATACCGTTGGCATGATGGAGTGGATCCGCTTGGCCCCCGTTGAACGGGCAAAAGCCGTAGTACGCATTGCCGAAGGGTGCTTGCTGATCAATCGACAAGGGCAGGACCTCAGTATTGAAACACGCCCAGTGCCACCGTTGGACAGCCGGGTAGAATTAATCCATAGCGCCGAAGCAGATTGGAATAGCCTACAATCTGCCCTATTAAAGATTCGTTTGAGTGAGTAATTGACTATCACACTTGGCGGAACGATACCGATTCCGCCATTTAACACAAAGCCAACATAAGCACTACATATTGTTTTATTTATGTAAACACTTACATTTTTTTCAATCAAGCCCAAAAAAAACTCGCAATCATCACCTCATTCCGGTAGTCTCAGCGCGTTATGCCTAACTAAGAGCGTCAGTAACCCGCTGATTAAAAATGTGCGTTGTAGCACATCTGGGACGATAACTGATTGTTCTTCTTATGAGTGAAGGCTACCCTCGTAAAGTTTGGTATTTTTAGATAGCGGATTCATCGCTAAGGATTTCAAGGGAATATAACTACAATGGTCAAGTCTCAACCTTTTATGAGATATTTTTTGCGGGTCGTGCCTGCAATCACAGTAGCAATGATGCTTTCAGCCTGTGGCTCAACAAACACTTCGAAGTTAGATAGCTCACAAACTGAGATGCATGCAGTTAATGACAAAAATGGTCTTTTACTGCAAGCCTCTCAGGATGAATTCGAAGCCATGGTGCGTAATGTTGACGTCAAGTCAAAGATTATGACCCAATATGCAGCTTGGAAAGGCGTTCGTTATCGTTTAGGTGGTGAGACTAAGCGCGGCATTGATTGTTCTGGATTTGTACAGCGTACTTTTCGCGAACAATTTGGTATGGATTTGCCCCGCTCAACTTACCAACAAAGTGACATGGGTAAGAAAATCCAGCGTGCTAAATTGCGTGTCGGCGATTTAGTGTTGTTCCGTGCTGGCTCTACGGGCCGCCATGTGGGTATTTATTTAGGCAACGACAAGTTCGTTCATGCCTCTACCAGCATTGGTGTGACAATCTCCAGTATGAATGACAGCTATTGGAACAAGCGCTATCATGAAGGGCGTAGAGTATTAAGTAAGAGCTCTAGCTAATAGCGGCATACCAGATTGAGTCCTAAATCCCGAACAAACGAGATAAAAACGCGACCCTATGGTGGCGTTTTTTTTGTAAGCCTCCCCTTGCTATACTCAATTTGACCATTCAGCAGTTATACTCGTCAAACTTCCCGTTGCATGCATATTAGCTGCAAATTATAAAGCCGCGGTGACTATAATACAGACAATAGAAGAATGATGGTTTAATACCCGGGGCTGTAGGAGCAAATTATGGGCTTAAAGCGGGCGTTTGCACGCCATGCTTCACACAAACGACGTAGCCTGATTAAAAGCAGTATTGCCGCTCTGGCTTTTTTTGTTGTCTTTACGTTCACAACGCTATTTCTGATTAGCCATCAGCGCAGTCAATATCAACATGAACTTGAAATGCGCATAGAGAAATTTACGGTTGATTATTTCGATCACCTGATAGAAATCATGCAGCAGTTGATGCCACTCGCGGATAAATCCTGCCCTACCGCTCAAGACGATCTCTCTTATCGTGCTGCGTTCACTTCGGGTGTTCGCACGTTTGTTCTGGTACGTAATGGTATTGCTTACTGCTCTTCCGCCATCGGAAACATGATGCTGGAGACACAGGTTCTTTACCCTGAAGTCGACTGGCAAAAACCACTGGACCTAAAATTGCGACAAGGTACCGCCTTTGTACCGGAAAGACCCGCCATAGCGTTGTGGCTACAGCAGCCAGGTGCAGGTAATACTGGCGTATTGGCAACGCTGGATCTCAGCCTGACCCCTTATCTGCTGCTCACTGCTCATCAAGATGATGCTCAAGGACTAGCCATTGTGATGGGCAAAAATGCCATGACCACTTTCAGCCCAGACCTGATGCCGGTAACGCAATTACCCACCACCCATGCCAGTAGTCTGCACATTGAAAAATACCCCTTGACCCTCCTTTTCTACCACCAGCAACTAACCGCTGACAATATACGTTTTACGGTTCTCGGTAGCCTGGCGCTTTCCTTGCTGGTCAGCGTACTGTATTACTTTCTGCAGATACTCAACCAGAGCCCTGACCGAGCACTGCGCAGAGGCATCAAGCGTAATGAGTTCTTTGTGGAGTACCAACCGGTCTACCACAGTAAAACGGGCTCTCTTGCTGGATTGGAGGCATTGATCCGCTGGCAACACCCTACGGAAGGGCGGATCCCGTTGGAGCTGTTTATTCCCTATGCTGAAAGTGCCGGGCTAATCATTCCGCTAACGCGCCATCTGTTCAGCCTGATCGTGGCGGACACCCCGCAGTTGGTGGAAATTTTGCCCAAAGGGGCCAAAATCAGCCTCAATCTCGCCCCTTCTCATCTCGCTGTCGCTTCATTTCGTGATGATATTCTCAACCTGTTGGCACAATTACCGCGCGAGCACTTGACGTTGGTTGTGGAAATTACGGAACGCGGCATGGTAGAGGAGAAGAATGCTAAAGATGAATTTGACTGGCTACATCGCCATGGCGTCGAGATCGCGGTAGACGACTTTGGCACCGGTCACAGTGCGTTGATCTACCTGCAACATTTCACCCTGGATTACCTGAAAATCGACCAGGGTTTCGTCCGTTTTATCGGTCATGATACCGTTACCGTCCCAGTATTAGATGCGGTCATTTCACTGGCTAAAAAACTAAAAATGCAAACCATCGCCGAAGGGGTGGAAACCATCGAGCAAGTCAATTTCCTGCGAGAGCGTGGCGTTAATTTTCTACAGGGCTATTATTTCAGTAAACCGCTTAACATTGAGGATCTGATGGCCTTTTGCCAGGCTACCTCTGAGTAGGGAACTTGAATAATAGCGAATCGCGCTCAGACCTTTAAACTTCTTTACCCTGCAACGCTGGGCAAAATGGTATGCTAGCGGCCAAATCAATAAGTTAACACCCAGATTCATCCAGGTGACTGCGCAAAAGTATCGATTGAAATACGGCAACGCAGCGAGGCTAATGGATGAACCCAATAACTGAGGGCCGCCATCCCCACAGTTTGAATAACACGGGTAAATTGCAGCAGGAGCTTACCGTAGAGATGTCTATCCGCATTTTTGCCGCGCTGGCCCTTTCAGCCCTCAGTTTCTGCTTGCAGGCTGAAACACTGAATGAAAGCTATGCGTTCGCCGCACTCGGTGAACCCAAATATTCCAGCGACTTTGGCCATTTTGACTATGTCAACCCGGCGGCCCCGAAAGGGGGAGATGTGCGCCTGGCGGCCATTGGCACTTATGATAACTTCAACCGTTTTGCTTCACGCGGTGTGCCAGGTGAGCGAACGGGTGAACTCTACGATACATTATTCACCACCTCCTACGATGAACCTTCCAGCTATTATCCGCTAATTGCTGAATCAGCGCGGTTTCCTGCCGATATGCGTTGGATGGAGCTGGATATCAATCCACATGCCCGCTTTCATGATGGTAGCGCGATCACTGCTGCGGATGTTGCCTTCACCTTTAACAAATTTATGACCGAAGGTGTACCGCAATTTCGCTCAATTTACAAAGGTGTCACGGTAAAAGCCCTTTCTCGGCTTACCGTACGTATAGAACTACCCGAGCCCGATAAAGACAAGTTACTCGGCCTTTTCACGCTACCTATCCTGGCAGAGAATTTTTGGAAAAATCACCCGCTGAATGAACCACTCAGCACCCCACCGTTGGGCAGTGGGCCCTATAAAGTGGGGAGTTATCGTTTAGGCCAATATATTACCTACGAGCGGGTGCGCGACTATTGGGCTGCGAATCTGCCAGTAAACCGTGGGCGTTTTAACTTTGATACCCTGCGTTACGACTACTATCTCGACGATAACGTCGCGCTCGAAGCATTTAAAGCTGGCGCCTATGATTTCCGCCTGGAAAGCTCACCTAAAAATTGGGCCTCGCAGTATCAGGGGGGGAATTTTGCCCGCAACTTTATTATTAAACAGGACGATACCAACCAAGCGGCACAAAATGCCCGTTGGTTAGCCTTTAATACCCAACGCCCCCTCTTTGCTGATCGCCGGGTACGCGAAGCCATTACCTTAGCCTTTGATTTCGACTGGATGAATAAAGCGCTCTATTATGAGGCCTATCAACGCACTAATAGCTATTTCCAGAATACTCCCTATGCGGCAACAAACTACCCCGACGCAGCAGAGTTAACCTGGCTGGCACCATTAAAAGGCAAAGTTCCTGAAGAGGTGTTCACCACCATTTATCAGCCCCCTTCTTCTGATGGCAGTGGTAATGATCGTGAAAACCTGCTGAAAGCCACCGAATTACTGCAGCAAGCTGGTTGGGAAGTGAAAAATCAGCAACTGATCAACAATAAAACCGGCAAACCATTCACCTTTGAGCTGATGCTATTAAGTGGCAGCAACTTTCAGTATGTCTTGCCCTTTCAGCACAATCTGAAGCGCTTAGGTATTGATATGCAGATCCGTGAAGTTGACTCCGGTCAGTTCACGCGACGCCTGAGAACCCGTGACTTCGATATGATGCCAACCGTCTACTCTGCGATGCCTTTCCCTGACTCGTCGTTACAAGTACGCTGGGATTCAAATTATATTGATTCAAGTTGGAATACACCGGGTGTTAATGACCCTGCGGTTGACGAATTAGTCCGACAAATCATCAAACATCAAGGGGATGAAAATGCCTTACTTTCCCTTGGCCGTGCGCTAGACCGCGTGCTGACCTGGAACATGTATATGCTACCCATGTGGTATTCAAACCATGACCGCTACGCTTATTGGGATAAGTTCTCTTCTCCACCACAACGCCCAACCTATTCTCTTGGCTTTGATAGCTGGTGGTTTGACGTCAACAAGGCTGCCCGCCTGCCGTCGCAACACCAATAAGGAGACGCCGTGGCCGCTTATCTGATACGCAGATTACTGCTGGTGATCCCAACATTGTGGGCCATCATCACTATCAACTTTTTCATTGTGCAAATCGCACCTGGTGGCCCGGTTGATCAGGCTATTGCCACCATTGAGCTGGGGCAAGTCAGCGGCTTTAGTGGCGGCGGTGCTAGTGACGGTCTTGGGCATGCCAAAGCCGGGGGGGGCAACGTTGGTGAAGGCCAATATCGCGGTTCCCGCGGGCTCGACCCTGAAGTGATTGCAGAAATAACCAAACGCTATGGTTTTGACCAACCCCTGTATCAGCGTTACTTCACCATGTTGTGGAACTATATGCGCCTCGATTTTGGTGAAAGCCTGTTTCGTGGTGCCTCGGTAATGCAACTTATCGGCCAGAGTCTGCCGGTTTCCATTACCCTGGGCTTGTGGAGTACGCTGATTATCTACCTGGTGTCGATTCCGCTGGGGATCCGCAAAGCGATTCATAGTGGCAGTGCTTTTGATACCTGGAGCAGTGCGTTGATTATCATCGGTTATGCCATTCCGGCATTTCTGTTTGCCATTCTGCTGATTGTGGTGTTTGCCGGGGGCAGCTATCTGGATTGGTTCCCGTTACGTGGGCTGGTTTCCAGCAATTTTGCTACCCTGTCGTGGCATGGCAAAATTCTTGATTATCTCTGGCATATTACGTTACCGGTACTGGCTACCGTTATCGGCGGGTTTGCCGCGTTGACGATGCTAACCAAAAACGCGTTCCTTGATGAGATCCGCAAACAATATGTGGTCACCGCCCGCGCCAAAGGGCTGGATGAGAAAAAAATTCTTTACCGACATGTTTTCCGTAATGCCATGCTGCTGGTGATTGCGGGTTTTCCTGCCACTTTTATCAGCATGTTTTTTACCGGGTCACTGCTGATTGAAGTGATGTTTTCACTCAATGGCCTTGGGTTGCTAGGCTATGATGCCACCTTGCAGCGCGATTATCCGGTGATGTTCGGCACCTTGTACATATTTACCCTCATCGGCCTACTGCTCAATATCCTGAGTGATATCACCTATACCTTGGTTGACCCCCGCATTGATTTCGAGGCCCGCCAATGAGCCGCTTAAGCCCCATCAATCAAGCCCGTTGGGCACGTTTTCGTAGCAATCGCCGTGGCTATTGGTCGCTGTGGATTTTTTTGATTTTCTTTATACTCAGCTTGGCCGCCGACCTGATTGCCAACGATAAACCCTTACTGGTGCGCTATGAAGGCCGCTGGTATCTCCCCTTGATGGTCAACTATAGCGAAACCACTTTTGGCGGCCAGTTCAAGACCACCACAGATTTTCAGGACCCCTTTGTGCTCAGCCAAATTGAAAAACACGGCTGGGCCATTTGGGCACCGATCCGTTTTAGCTATAACACCATCAATTTTGCCACTGAGGTGCCCTTCCCCTCGCCACCATCACGGCACAATCTGTTGGGCACAGACAGTAATGGCAGTGATGTGTTGGCACGGGTACTGTACGGTTTTCGTATCTCAATGCTGTTTGGGCTGGCACTGACGCTGTTCTCCAGCGTGATCGGCATCTGTGTCGGCGCAACGCAGGGCTATTACGGCGGTCGGATTGATCTCTGGGGGCAACGGCTAATCGAGGTCTGGTCTGGGATGCCGACTCTGTTTCTTATCATTTTGCTCTCCAGCATTATACAACCCAATTTCTGGTGGTTGCTGGCGATTACGATTCTGTTTGGTTGGATGAGTCTGGTGGGGGTTGTACGTGCTGAATTCCTGCGCACGCGCAATTACGATTACATTCGTGCTGCGCGCACCCTGGGCGTACCGGACAGGGTGATTATGTATCGCCATATGCTGCCTAACGCCATGGTCGCCACCTTGACCTTTCTGCCCTTTATTTTATGTGGCTCGATCACCACACTCACCTCCTTGGATTTTCTTGGTTTTGGCTTACCCCTTGGCTCCCCTTCCCTCGGTGAGTTGCTATTACAGGGTAAAAACAATTTGCATGCACCCTGGCTGGGGATTACCGCCTTTCTGGTTCTGGCTGTGTTGCTCTCACTGTTAATCTTTATCGGCGAGGCGGTGCGTGACGCCTTCGACCCCAGCAAGGTGCACTGATATGACTCCCCCGCTGCTCACCATTGAGGATCTCTGCATTGCCTTCCGCCAAGGGGGGACAGTTAATCAGGTGGTTAATGGCGTTTCGCTGCAAATTGAACAGGGCGAGACACTGGCTCTAGTGGGTGAATCCGGTTCTGGCAAAAGTGTCACCGCGCTGTCGGTACTGCGCCTGTTACCCTCCCCACCAGTGATTTATCCCGGTGGAGATATCCTGTTTAACGGTCATTCACTGCTGCACGCAACGGAAGCTGAACTACGTCAAGTGCGTGGCAACCAGATATCAATGATTTTTCAAGAACCCATGGTTTCACTCAATCCGTTGCACACCATTGAAAAACAGTTGAGCGAAGTTTTGATACTGCATCGGGGGATGCGCCGCGACAGCGCCCGCAGTGAACTGATTCAATGCCTGGATCGGGTGGGTATCCGCAATGCCAAAGGGCGGTTGAAGGATTTCCCGCACCAACTTTCTGGCGGTGAACGCCAGCGCGTGATGATAGCGATGGCGGTACTCACCAACCCCAAACTGTTAATTGCCGACGAACCCACCACCGCATTGGATGTGACCATTCAGGCACAAATTTTAACGCTATTAAAAGAGCTAAAGCAGGAACTGGGCATGGGATTGCTGTTTATTACCCATAACCTGAATATCGTTCGCCGCCTGGCAGATAACGTAGCGGTGATGCACCAAGGATACTGCGTGGAGCAAAGCAGCCGGGAAAGGTTGTTCACGTTGCCGCAACATCGGTATACCCAGCAACTGTTGGCCGCTGAAGATTTGGGGGAGCCGCTGCCACTGCCATCGGTTGAAACGCCGGAAGAGGCCCCTCCCTTGTTAAAAGTGGAAAATTTGCAGGTCAGCTTTCCCATCAAACGCGGTTTATTGCAGCGCGTTGTTGATCAAAACACCGTGCTGAAAAACTTGAGTTTTACCTTACAACCCGGTGAAAGTATCGGGCTGGTGGGTGAGTCGGGTTCCGGTAAAAGCACTACAGCTCTGGCATTGTTACGCCTGATAAGCGCCAAAGGGACCATCTGGTTTAATGGCCAGCCACTGCATACCTTCAATAACCAGCAAATGCTGCCCTATCGCAGTCAAATACAAATGGTTTTCCAGGACCCTTATTCCGCCTTGAATCCACGTTTGAACGTGCTGCAGATCATTGCCGAAGGATTGGCCGTACACCAACAGTTAACCAGCGAGCAACGTGAACAACGAGTCATTGAAGCGCTACAGGAAGTGGGGCTGGATCCTGAACTGCGGCACCGTTATCCCAATGAATTCTCTGGTGGGCAACGCCAGCGGATCGCCATTGCGCGCGCCTTGATCCTGCAACCGCAACTGCTGATCCTCGATGAGCCGACCTCATCATTGGATAAATCAGTACAAGCGCAGATATTGCTGCTACTGAAATCGTTACAACAGCGACATCATCTAGCTTATCTATTTATCAGTCACGACCTGCAAGTGGTTCGTTCACTCTGCCATCAGGTGATTGTCTTGCGCCAAGGTGAAGTGGTGGAACAGGGTGACTGCCAAGCCATTTTCAATACGCCTGCGGCGAGCTATACACAGCAATTGTTACAATTGGTGGATTAACAACATCATTTAGAAGGGGTAGATCTCACTGATCTGTTCGGCAATTGCGGCACCGATATCTTTTAGCCGACATAGCGCGGCACTTTCATCACGACAGTGAACAAACAGGCAAGGCTCACCTTCCCATTCAACCACCGCGCAATCGATCTTAATCGTTTGCAACGACAACTTGAGTTGTTGCATGACTTGCTCTGCATCCAGCCCATCAGGGCTGAGCAATTTCAGGCCAATCAAATGGTTACCTTCATTTGAGCCACTCTGTGCCGTGGGCTCAACCTTGACGCCGGTAAACCCTGATAGCCAACGATAATTTTGCGGTAAGCGATGTACCACCGAAAGCTGAACACTGTTCACATAGAATTCCCAAGTTCAAAATTAAACATTTCGTTTACATTAAACGCTATCTAGTTATAGCTTTAATCACCAGGCTTCACCGCCAAAATCGTTACTAAAACGTACAATGTACCAGCAGCAACTCGACAGATTATCCCTGGCTGAGCTTTCCTGGCGGCAAAAAAACCCTTATCATGTTTGTGATCTTCAACACATTTTTTCGTTATATTTACCTATTTTAAGCCCGCATGGCAACATTTTTATTTCAAAATGGACACGTAAATTACTTAATATATTTACATTTTGTCATTAATTGAATTACTCCCAGAATTTGGAATGATAAATCCCTTTGATTTAAAACAAAATTAAATCAATACCATGATAAAGAATTGTCAATATCCTCCGGGTTAAAACACAGCTTCTCACTTGGAATATCGAGTTAAATTAACAATAAACCCACAATTTATTTACTGTTATTGTGCCTTCGGGGCTACCAAATGACTGGCAGACCATCGATAAGCAAATCCCCCCATTGAATCAAGTCAATGGGAGGACTTTAATACCTTAGCCAAATCAGGCAGGGTGCTGACCGGAGCGATAAGCATATAAATACAACGACACGGCAATAATGCCGCACAATGCCATAGAGGAGACCATCGGCCATGCGCTGTTACCCGGTGCCAGTGACAATATCGCCCCCACCAATGCACCAATACTAAAACGCAGCGTACCAGCCAACGAAGACGCAGTCCCTGCCATGTGTGGGAAGTCATCCAGAATAACCGCCATCGCATTAGAAGAGATCATCGCGATACAGCCGATATAAACCGCAACACCTAGCACCAATGCCCAGAAACCGAACCCACCTGCACTGACTAGCAACAGCCACAGCCCCATTGCCAGTTGCACAAACAACCCCAGTCGGAACATTTTAAGTGCCCCCACTCGGCGGACATAGCGGCTGTTAAACCAGGTTGTCAGGAACAAAAATACGATATTCAGCGCAAAGTAATAGCCAAAATGCTGCGGTAACACGTTGTTGAGTTCAATGTAGACAAAAGGCCCAGCGCTGAGGAAAGAGAACATACCAGCAAATGAGAATGCACTGGCCAGCATATAGCTCAGTACACGTTTGTGGCGGAACAGTGAGCCGAAATTTCTCAGTGTGGTGTACAGATGGAATTTTTGCCGCCGCTCTTTGGGTAATGTCTCTTTGATAAAGAACGCCACCAGCACCGAGCCCAACAATGCAGCCGCCCCCATGGCCCAGAAAATAGCATGCCAATTAAACCACAATAGCAAAGCACCACCGAGCATCGGTGCCAACAGAGGGGCAATCGTCATCACCAGAATGACAAACGACATCATGCGTGAGAACTCATCCTTGCTGAACATGTCACGCATCAGCGCATTGATCACCACACTGGCCGCTGCGGCAGACAAACCATGCAGTAAACGCAAAATGATCAGTTGATCTATCGATTGAGCCATCGCACAGGCACCACCCGCAATAGCAAAAACCAGGGTTCCCCACAAGATCACCGGCTTACGACCGAGACTGTCTGACATCGGCCCATAGAACAACTGACCAATAGCAAACCCGAACATGTAAGCACTGAGCGTCATCTGCACCTGACCTGCACTCACCCCAAATTGCTGGGCAATAATCGGCATGCTGGGCAGATACATATCGATCGCCAATGGCATCAGCATGGAAAGCAGGCCCAGGATAAAAATTAAACCGAGGTGAGACGGCCGGTTTTGTTGCATATTTAACACTTCCTTGGCATAAAAATATCAATTGGGTTGTTACGGGGCTACTGCGCTGGCAATCTCTTCTTCCGTCAGTGGGCGATAGTCTCCCGGTGCCAAATCTTCATCCAACACGATACCGCCAATGCGTTCCCGGTGTAATGCCACTACACGGTTCCCCACAGCAGCGAACATTCGCTTCACCTGATGATAGCGCCCTTCACTGATCGTCAGACGCACCAGATTATCTTCGATTTTTTCCAACCGGGCTGGTTTGGTCAGATCTTTTTCATTATGCAACTGTACCCCCTGGGTAAACTGCTCTGCTGTATCCGCAGCCAGTGGATGTTCCAATGTCACCAGATAGGTTTTATCACAATGATGTTTTGGTGATGTGATACGGTGTGACCACTGGCCGTCATCGGTCATCAATACCAATCCGGTGGTATCAATATCCAGCCGACCTGCGGCATGCAGCTTGTAAGCCACCGGCTCATCGAGAAAATAGAGCACCGTGGGGTGATCGGGATCATCCGTCGAGCACACATAACCCTGCGGTTTGTTAAGCATAAAATAACGTGGTCCAGTCTGTTGGACTAAGACGTTGCCATCGAACGTCACCTCCTGCTGTGGGGTGAGTTTCATCGCGCCGCTCTTCACTATCTCACCATCTACGGTGACACGTTTCGCACGGAGTTCACGCACTACCAGTGCTCGGCTGATACCTAACTGCTGAGATAAAAACTTGTCCAATCGCATTGAGTCTGCTTTGCCTGTGGTTGTTATGATCATGTTGCTCGTCTGAGCATGATGTCCTGCTTATGCAGCGCCAAGGGCCGATAAACAGGCTTGAGAGGTATACTCTTCTTTCTTCACGTTGCCGCAGCATTGGCGACAACGCTATCGCGAGGGGCATAATAATAGAAACTTTTCCGCCCATCCGAAAGTATAATGTCACAATGTTAGTCGGCTGTTATATTGCAATTGGTTATATTGCAATTGGTTATGTTGCTAAATGGACATTTATAGTCAAAATCATTCGAATTGCTTGTTGGCGGCAAACGTTGGCCCAAAGGGTGAACCTCGGGAGCGAGGCGAGTAACCGCAGCCAACCCCCAAGCAACTTAAAGGATGAAGAGTATACTCCTCATTATCGTCAATGGTGTTAATACATGAGCTTTACCCTACGCCCTTATCAATTGGAGGCGGTCGACGCCACCATCAGACACTTCCGCCAACACCCTGAACCCGCGCTGATCGTGCTACCGACCGGTGCCGGTAAAAGCCTGGTGATTGCCGAGCTGGCAAAGCGCGCCCGTGGTCGAGTGTTGGTGCTGGCTCATGTTAAAGAACTGGTGGCACAGAACCACAGTAAATATTGCGCCTATGGGCTAGAAGCCGACATTTTCGCTGCGGGATTGCAACAAAAAGAGAGTGACGGCAAAGTCGTTTTCGGCAGTGTGCAATCCGTCGCACGCCACCTGCCGCTATTTGATAATGCGTTTTCGCTATTAATCATCGATGAATGCCACCGTATCAGCGACGATGATGACAGCCAGTACCAACAAATTATCCGGCACCTACAAAAAAACAATCCCCAGCTACGCCTACTGGGACTAACAGCGACGCCCTATCGGCTAGGTAAAGGCTGGATCTATCAATATCACTACCATGGCACTCTACGCGGAGACAGTAATAGCCTGTTCCGTGACTGTATCTATGAGCTACCACTACGTTATATGATCAAACACGGTTTTCTGGTGCCACCGGAACGGCTGGATATGCCTATCGTGCAGTACGATTTCAGCCAATTAGCCGCCAGAAGTCACGGTCTGTTTAGTGAAGTCGATCTTAACCGCGAACTGAAAAAGCAACAACGTGTGACTCCACTGATCATCAACCAGATTATGGAATATGCCCAAACGCGCAAAGGGGTGATGATCTTTGCCTCAACGGTGGAACATGCGCGCGAAATATATGGTTTGCTACCCCATGGCGATGCCGCGTTGGTCAGCGCAGAAACACCGCCTCTCGAACGCGATACCTTGATTGAAGCCTTCAAGCAGCAGCAATTGCGCTACTTGGTTAACGTCGCCGTGTTGACGACCGGCTTCGATGCCCCTCATGTCGACCTGATTGCCATTTTGCGGCCAACTGAATCGGTCAGCCTATATCAACAAATCGTCGGGCGCGGGTTGAGACTGTTTCCCGGCAAAACCGATTGTTTGATCCTCGACTATGCGGGTAACCCCCATGATCTGTTCACCCCGGAAGTAGGTGGCAGTAAACCCCATGCTGACAGCCAACCTGTTCAGGTATTTTGCCCCGGTTGTGGCTTCGCCAACCTGTTTTGGGGCAAATGCACCCAGAGCGGTGAAATTATCGAGCACTATGGTCGCCGCTGCCAAGGGTGGTTTGAAGATGACCAAGGGAAACGTGAACAATGTGATTACCGCTTCCGCTTCAAAAGCTGCCCTCACTGTGGCGCAGAAAATGATATCGCCGCACGTCGTTGCGGCCAGTGCCAAGCGCTGTTGGTGGACCCGGATGATATGCTGAAAGCCGCACTCAAGCTGAAAGATGCCTTGGTATTACGCTGCAGCGGCATGGAATTACAAAGCGGTCAGGATAATAAAGGGGAATGGCTGCAAGCCACCTATTATGATGAAGATGGCTGCAGCACCAGCGAACGCTTTCGCCTGCAAACACCGGCTCAGCGTAACGTTTTTGATAAGCTGTTCTTGCGCCCACATCAACGAGCCCCAGGTGTGCCCTTTCATTGGCAAACCGCGCTGGAGATCCTCAGCAAACAGGATTTATTACGCCATCCTGACTTTGTTGTTGCCCGCAAACGTGGTCAGTTTTGGCAAGTTCGCGAAAAAATTTTTGATTATCAAGGGCGTTTTCGCCGTGCCAATGAGCTCTAACCTTTACTGCTTCTCGTTATCCCCAGGTGGCAGCTTGATTGAGCTTGAGGACATCAGGCAGGTTTCCATTGCCCACAGCGCCGCTTTCCGTTAAAATGCCGCCCGCTTTACTTGGCTATTTCCAAGGTAAAAGCAGGTTATCGAGCCTGTTACTGGGTCGCCTGTAGCAGGATACATTTTCTTAAAGAGAAAAAACAATGTTCACTATCAATGCACAAGTACGTAAAGACCAGGGTAAGGGTGCGAGCCGCCGCCTGCGTGCAGCAAACAAATTCCCCGCTATCGTTTACGGTGGTAAAGAAGCTGCAATCTCCATCGAATTAGACCATGATTCAGTGAAGAATATGGAAGTAAAACCAGAATTCTACAACGAAGCAATTATTCTGGTTATCGATGGTAAAGAAACCAAAGTTAAGGTTCAGGCTGTTCAGCGTCACCCATTCAAGCCTAAACTGGCTCATATCGACTTCATGCGCGCTTAATCGCCATATTGTCGTGCCTTCGGAATATCGAAGCAAAAAACGCCGCAATCGCGGCGTTTTTTATTGTGTGAAGTCAGGGAGATAGCCTATTTAGCGTTGCCAGAACGGCGCTGTAACTGATCACGCAAATTAGGTGGCGTACCACGAATCGTCAAAGTATCGGTGGCTGGATCCCAGAAAATTCGCTCCCCTAGCAGCATGGCATCAAAGTTGATGCTGATACCACCACCACTGCCGGCAAACTTGGTCAATTGGCGTAATGTGCTGCGATCAGCGGGGAAACTCTCTTCCAACTGGTAACCTTGCTCACTGGAAAACTGCAAAAAATCCTTGTCCCCCACAGGCGCAATCTCTTGAGACAGCTCCTGTAACGCAATCTCTTCCCCCGCCTGCAATTGTTCGTTGCAATAGCTGTAGACTTGCTGGCGTACTGATTGGCGTTGGTTTTTATCCAGTTGTGCATCAGTGCAATAATCATCCACTGCCTGCAATAAGCCACGGTTTTGCGCTTTAGTGTCCAGCCCTTCCGCCGCTGCCAAAAAATCCATAAAGAAATCAGAAACTTTACGCCCCACCCGACCTTTCAAAAACGTCAGATAACGGGTTGACTCTGGGTTGGTTTCCCACTCGGTCAAATCGATGCGAGCCACAATATCTGCATGATTAATATCCAGATAGTGCGTGGTGCTAATATCCAGCGTTTCATTAACATGCATACTGTTGCAGCTGTTAAGCACGGCAATCAGCAAGTACTCTACGGCCAAGTAACGATATTGGCCGAACAGCACCACACCACCTTCAGCAAACGGGTATTTAGCCAGTTCGTCACGCAAACGGCCTGTGGCCGCACGGCTAAACGCCAGGAAATCCTCATCCCCCTTGCGGCAATGGCGTAGTGCATCCGCCAGTTCACTCTGTTCGTTGAATAGACCGTAGGCTTTGCTCTTGGCGCTGTATACGCGGTGCAGCTCTGCCATCATCTCTTCCACTGCCGCGTTGGTAGGAAGAAGGGAATCGCGCAACACCACATCCAGCGTCTGCTCATCACGTTTCACCAACTGGTGCAGTGCAATCTGCTCGATATCCAGACTCATGATCATTTCTCCTGTTCTTTGAGCGCGTATTCAAGCACTGAAGCGGTTACGCTGCAACACAAAAGCCACGCCATTAAATAATCCTCAACACGCTACTCAACCTCATACCACTTGCCCTGCTCCGCGGCTACTTGAGCGCAGCATTGATAAAAGAGCAGAAAATCACGACTCTATACGGTAAGATAAGAAAAATTTTCAGGCTTTGAGCTCAATCTTTATGCCACAATCATCCCGTTATAGTGACCAACATGTTGAACTACTGCTCTCTGAGCTGGTCAATGTTTTGGAAAAATATCATACACCCACTGACCTTTCCTTGATGGTACTGGGTAACATGGTAACCAACTTGATCAACACCAGTATCGCTCCCGCACTGCGGCAGTCGCTGGCCAGGTCATTTGCTGAAGCTCTACAGGCTTCTATCCATGAAGATAAAGCACATTAATAGTTAGTTATGGTGACAAACCGTCAACTTTATCGCGAAAAAGTCTCCCAGATGATCAGTTGGGGGCACTGGTTCGCCTTATTTAATATTTTGCTCAGCATTGGGTTGGGTAGCCGTTACCTGTTTGTCAGCGACTGGCCGTCATCACTCCTGGGCCGAATCTACGCCTTTGTCAGCCTGATTGGGCAATTCAGTTTTATTGTTTTTGCGGCCTATCTGCTCATTATCTTCCCGCTGACCTTTGTCGTGATGTCGCAACGTCTATTGCGATTTATCTCTGCAGCGCTGGCTACCGCCGGGCTCACCCTACTGTTGGTCGACAGTGCAATCTTTGCCCACTTCCACCTGCACCTTAACCCCGTCGTCTGGGAGTTAGTGATCAACCCAGAGCAGAGTGAAATGGCACGCTCTTGGCAGTTAATGTTTATCAGCGTCCCGGTGATATTCCTGATCCAAATGCTCTTTGCCACCTGGAGCTGGCAGAAATTACGGAGTCTTAACCGACACAGCTTCGGCAAGCCCCTGGCGGTATTGTTTATCTGTTCATTCTTTGCATCCCACCTGTTCTATATCTGGGCTGATGCTAATTTTTACCGTCCTATCACCATGCAGCGCGCTAACCTTCCCCTCTCTTACCCGATGACCGCGCGTAAGTTTCTGGAAAAGCATGGTCTGCTCGACCCACAAGAGTATCAACGTCGTCTGATACAACAAGGCAACCCAGATGCGGCGGCGGTTGAATATCCGCTAAGTGATTTAACCTATAGGGATAAAGGTAGCGGCTATAACTTACTGATGATTGTGGTCAATGGCATTCGCAATAAAGATATTGCGCAAGATATGCCAGCCCTAACCCATTTTGCGCAGGAAAATATTCACTTCAGCAATCATTACAGCACAGGTAATCAAGCTGATACCGGGTTATTTGGCCTGTTCTATGGCATTTCCCCTACCTATCTGGATGGTATTCTGGCTGGGCGTAAACCTTCCGCCTTGATTAAAGCATTAAGCGATCAAGGCTATCAATTTGGCTTGTTCTCATCAGATGGCTTTAATGCCGCGCTTTACCGCCAAGCGTTGTTTGCCGACTTTTCATTACCACCCGCACCATTGGCACAGAGCGATGCGCAAACCACACGCCAGTGGCAACAGTGGTTGGCCGATCGAAGCAACGATAGCCCATGGTTTTCTTACGTCAATTTCAGTGGCAGTGAATTGCCCAATAAAACCTTACCCGCAGATGCCTTTATCCAGCGCTATCGCACTGGAGCAAACAAGATTGATGCACAGATTGCCCAGATGCTGACGACACTGAATGAGAAAGGCATGTTGGATAACACAGTCATCGTCATTACGGCTGAGCACGGTATGGAGTTCAATGATACCGATAAAGGAAACTGGGGGGCTGGCAATAGCTTTAACCGCCACCAATTACAGGTTCCGTTGGTGATCCGCTGGCCGGGTACACCTGCACAAAGCATCAATAAACTCACCAACCACAATGATGTGATGCGCACACTGATGCTGCGCCTGCTACATGTAAAAACCAGCGCTAACGATTACTCACAAGGTGAAGATCTCTTTACCCCACAGCGTAAAAATAACTGGGTCGCCACGGGTAATGGTAGCCAATTGGTCATTACCACCCCGACACAAACCCTGGTATTACAAGGTAATGGGCGTTATCACGCTTACGACCAAGACGATCAAGAAATCAAGGATGAAAAGCCACAGTTAGCCCTACTGCTGCAGGTCTTGACCGATGTCAAACGCTTTATTGCTAACTAACTGCTTAAATCTAAAGCGATCAGTAAGATGGCAACTTGAATTTAGTGCCAAAAACGGTAGTATAGCTTCCACTGCGTCGGCATGTAGCGCAGCCTGGTAGCGCACCGTCATGGGGTGTCGGGGGTCGGAGGTTCGAATCCTCTCATGCCGACCAACTTTTTATAGAAAAACCAACCTTTTACGGTTGGTTTTTTTATGTCTGGCGTTTGTGCAAAAATTGAAAGTATCACTACCCTATCCGGTGCCAATCGCCCATAAAAAAACCCCAGCATCTGCTGAGGTTCTTTAATATGGTGCCGGCTACCGGAATCGAACTGGTGACCTACTGATTACAAGTCAGTTGCTCTACCTACTGAGCTAAGCCGGCGAAATTTTTTGCGGCATTATATTTCCGCGGACGGCAATATAATACAACCGAACCGAGATAAGCAAGGGTAATCAACGCATTTTTTGTCTCTTCGACTAAAAAATCAGCTTATTGTACTAACACTCGTCATTTCTCTGCGTTGGACTTAAGACCAAGAAACCTTTCAGTGATTAAGGACGGACTACAACAGCCGAAGTATAAGTAAAACTTCGTTCTTAGCCATCTTCCAACATGGGAGAAAGGCCAATTGGATGAACTGTTGCTCTTCACAAAAATATCTTTGCTTAACCAACGCCAACAGATTGACCAATAAGGCAACTCACTCCAGGGCGGGATCGCACTTTGTTAATGAAACTTGAACGGGCAGATCGTCTGTGATCTAATCACGTCTCCATGTAGGAGGCGCGCTCGCTGACACCAGGCGATGGAGTACACGTTAAATCAACAGACATCACTGATTGGTTATTGTGAATACGGCTATGCGAATATCAGCAATGCGTTGGCCGAGAATGCGATACGGCCTTTTGCGGTGGGCAGAAAAGTGATCTTACCCACGAACAATGGACACACGGCTAAGCGAGGTTTTGGTTTTCAAATTGTTCCGGGCTAAGACCACCACAGGCACTGCGGCGACGCCAGCGATTGTAATCGCACTCGATATAATTAAACACGGTTGTTCGCATTATTTCCCGGCTGGCAAAGTGCTCGCCGTGGATACACTCCACTTTTAGTGAGTGGAAGAAGCTTTCAACACAGGCATTATCGTAACAACAGCCTTTTGCGCTCATACTGCCACGCAGATTATGGCGTTTCAGTAAGGACTGGTAATCCGCTGAACAGTACTGGCTGCCTCTGTCTGTATGAACAATGACATTTTCCGGGCGTTTACGCCGCCACAACGCCATTTGCAACGCATCGCACGCCAATTGTGCCGTCATCCGCGAGGACATCGACCAGCCGATGACGGCTCGCGACCACAGGTCAATCACCACCGCCAGGTAAAGCCAGCCTTTATCTGTACGCAAGTAGGTAATGTCACCCGCCCATTTCTGATTCGGCCCACAGGCGGTAAAGTCTTGTTTCAACAGGTTTTCTGACACCGGCAAACCATGCTCACGGTAACTGACCGGCCTGAACCGGCGCGAGGCCTTTGCGCGCCCCCCCTGACGACGTAGGCTAGCGGCGATGGTTTTGACGTTGTACGCTGGAAGCTCATCAGAAAGACTTGGCGCACCATACCGCTGTTTTGCGTCACTGAATGCCTTTCCAACGGCCTCATCGCAGACAAGACGGAACTGCTGACGCGGGGTTATCTGATGATGACGTAGACGCCAGGCATACCAGCCACTGCGGGCGACACGGAGCACCTGTTACCAACAATGCAAAGCTGGGTCTTCCGCAACTTGGGTGGAGATTTTCATGCAAGGGGACTCATCACACGTCGCCTCAGTAGCTCGAACCCTGCTCGACCATACATCTGGCGTTTCAGCATCTTCAGTCGGTTTACATGGCCTTCGACTACACCATTACTCCATCTGCTGCTTATCGCTTCGTGTATTGCTTTTGCATCAGCCTCCATCCCGGCAGCAACGCGCTGAAGGTCAACCAGACCGCTCTGACTGACGTCAAAGAACCATTGATTTAGCTGGGATTTATTCTTCATCTTCAGCATCCGATAGAAGTCGAGTGACAGTTGTTGTGCCATTTTCAGTTGCGGTTCTTTCTGGCACATTGATTCGATGAAGCGGGAAGCATAGTTTTCTTCTCCTCTGATTATTCGCCAGGGCATCAACCAACGACTGACCCGGGATGCTGAGGGAAGCCGCCCTGGGGCGACAACCGGATCGTTAACCTGCCTACGCCACTTAGCTACAGCATCCCTGACAGTCGTTTCACTCCCGGTAAAACCATCATCAACCATCTCCCGCCATAGCTGCCGGGCATTATGGTTGCCGTTTATTCGTTGTTCCTCCAGCGATTCCTTCCATGGCCCAAGAAGCCCGGGTTTTGGTGGTTTTGTTGATATTTCAGGGAATGCTTTCGACTGTATCCACCGACGAACCGTCACCCGGGACAGCCCGGTGAGACGTGATATTTCTCTGATCCCGCAACCTTTTTTATGAAGAGAGTCGACCTGAGCCCAGCGTTGATACCGCTTGTTACGCCGAAGTTGTTTAATTTTTTCTGGACGACGTAGCGTTGAGGCTGGTGCAGTAGACACTTCAGAGTTTTGTTTTTTTGGTGACAACTCAGCGGCAACCAGCCGTATCAATGGCATGTGTCTGTACATCATGCGCTCCAGCGCATCACCGATATTCTTCAGCAGGTGCCAACGGTCGGCCACCTGTATTGCCTGTGGTGCTCCATCGCGGGCGGCTAAAGCATAGATCCCGCCACGATCGCGTGAGACGACCTGTATTTCCGGATATTTTTTGAACCATGCCGCCAGTGTACGTTGCTCCCGGCCTGGCAGCAGTACCAGGGGACGATGGGTATCGAGGTTAACGATCAGCGTGCCGTACCTGTGGCCCCGGTGCCATGCCCATTCGTCGATACCGACATGCCGGGTTCGGTTCTCTACCTGCTCTGGAGCCTGAACAACCCTGCGCAATAGAGTATCTGCGCTGATCTGCATCCCTGATGCCACTGCCGCTCGTCTCCCGGCTTCTCCGCCAGCAATTAATCCCAACTGATGCTGCATATTTTGCAGTAATGTCGAAGACTGCTGTTGTGGGCCAGCAAAGGGAGCCAGCGATTCAGCAAAGATCTTGCGTGAACAGGATGGGTTACGACAGTACCAGTGCCGGACGGTAAAGATTAACCAGAGTGTCTGGCCTGAGCATGGAAGATGCTGTATCCGTCGTCGACGGCAACTATGAACAGAGCTGCTGCGCTGAAGACATTCAGGGCATTGCGCTGTTTTACGCGTGGCACGGAGATGTAGGGTGAGCCCATCAGAGCTAATAATTTGTCGGCTGGATTGCCATCCACAAGGTAGCTGCAAAAGTGTCTTAAGTGAGGGCATCTCGTTATCCATAACTTAAAACAGCTTAGATCCTTGTTAACTAAAAGTTTCATTGTTTTTCTTCCACCTAGGTTGCGGAAGACCCACTTTTCGGTTGTTGTTGACAGCACCCGACACATGGCTGTCTGCCATCAACCGGAGTATGCCAACCTGCCGCCGTCACAACTCGTGCCACGGTTGGCGGATAAAGGGGTCTATCTGGCGAGTGAGTCGACCTTCTACCAAGTGCTACGCCGTTATGGGGAAGTTCACCACCGTGGCCGTCGCCTCAAGCCGAGCCGGGTAAAAACGCCGACCACATTCACGGCTTCCGGGCCCTGTTAGGTGTGGACTTGGGACATTACCTGGATCCCTTCGGTGGTACGTGGCCGTTGGTATTATCTGTTTCTGGTGGAGGATGTATTCAGCCGAAAAATCACGGAGGCAGAAGTTTGTTCTGAACATCATAAAGCAGAGCAATTGTGGTGCGCCGAGTCAGAGAAATAAGCTAAAAAAGGCAAGTTGGGATGACTTTAACCAGTTCGACAGCCAGTGCCTTGAGTTTCTTTTCGTCCATAATTTGCCTGTCTCCGTTGTTAGGAAGAACATAAGAAAAACAGGCAATTACACAATTTTAATTACAGGCTCCAATTACTGGGCTCAGTTATCTTTTGGTTAAATAACAAGCAAAACGTGCTCCCGCCCTGCAACTCACTCAAGTTGAAACCACTGGATACTTGCGACTTTTTCTACTCTCGAAGAGATAGCACTAACAGTTCACAGGGAGTTAATCAAAGCGCATACTTGGCTATTTTCCTTCTCAAGGTAGAAAGACTAATGCCAAGGTGAAATGCAACATCAATATGCTTTCTATTAAGTAATGTAAGTGCGTTATCAATTTCTTTTTTTTCCATCTCCTCAAGAGTCATAATCGGCCTTACAACAGCAGGCACCGAATCTGCGTCCGATGTGTTTTGCGATATATTGCCTCGATTTAAGAATGAATGTTCAATCCATTTCATTAACTCTGAAATATTACCGCGCCAGATACTATTTTGTGCATGATTTAGTAGAAAGTGACGAAAGTTCTCATCGACAAAGTCTTGTCCTCCGTAGAGCTCCGTCAGTTTACGGTCAACGAATAAAGCAATATCTTCAGTACGATTTTGTAGATTTGGTAGACAGAGTGATGCTCTAGTTAGGTAATAGTAAAGTGATGGGCAAAAGCGTCGTTCATGCACTAAATCTTCTAACGGTTTCAATGAGCTGGTAATCAGACGAAAGTTAAGATTGATTGACTTTTTAGTCTTAATATCAAACAATGCTTTGGTCAGAATGAGATGCGTTAATGCGGCTTGTAAAATGCCCGGCAACAAATCAATACGCTCTATATAT
>NZ_AYKS02000052.1 GCF_000496755.2 Serratia sp. DD3 | reverse complement strand
TTTTGTTGCAAGCCGACGGTCAATTGGCTGTCGCCATCAATGGCAAACAGCCCGTTGAAGCTGCTGTTATCACCGGTCAGTGACATATCGGCGCTGTTATCAATACTGACGGTGGAGCCAGCGATACCTTCCAACGTTTGTGCAACGGCACCAATCAGGCCATCAAACACCAAGGTAGAACTAGCGGTGGTTAAATCCACCGTGGCGCTGTCGGCCCCCAGATTGTTGGCTTGGGTCACCGTCAGTGTGCCACCGGCATTGATAGACTGGGTGCCGATAAAGTCGCTCTCACCAGTCAGTTGGACGTTGGCGTTGGTATTCACCACCCCGTCACCACTGAGTTGGTTGCCGAAACTGCCGTCACGGTTGAAGTTCAAGGCGCCAGCAACGGTGATATCACTGTCACCGAGGGTACCGGCATTGGTCAAGGTGATGTCGGCACCACTGGCAATAGTGGTGATAGCAGACAGGGTGCTGTTATCGGCACTCAGGGTTAAGCTGCCGCCCGACACATTCAGGGTTCCTGTACCCGCTAAGCCATCGGCAGCGGTGGAGGTGCCACCACCTAACAGGTTGAGGGTGCCACCTGCCAAGTTAAGGGTGCCGTCGTTGGTCAACAGGCCGTCATTGGTTAAAGTACCGTCATTGAGCGTCAGAGCACCGAGGTTATTCAGTTCACCCACGGTCTGGGTGAAACCGGCCATATCCAACAGGGCGTCGCTATCCACCGTCAACAACTGGGTTTGCCCCAGGGCATTGCTCGCCCCCAACAGCACGGTGCCGCCGGTCGCCCGGGTGGTGCCGCCGTAGGTATTGCCCCCGTTGGAGATGGTGAGTGGTGCGGCGGATGCATCCAGAACGATGCCCCCATCCCCGGTCACCAGCACCGACAGGTCATGATTGCTGCCTGGGTTGGCATCGGTGGCCACCACCAGGGCATTCGGCGCATCTTCAATCAGGTTGAGCTGGATCAGCTCAAAATTGAGGAACAGCCCGTTGTCCGCCCCCCGGGTATTCGACAGGTCGTAGTTATAGACTCCCTGAGCGACAGTCATGCTGTTCTGGATCAAATCAGAAAGCACCGGCTGATTGTTTACCGCCACGCCATTAAGGTGCAGCGTCAGGTTGTCGATATTGGTGGCATTGTTGGAGAAAATCAGCGCGGTGCCGGCGGTATTCCCGATCTGATTGAGCAGTGAGCCCCCAGTGTTCGGGGCAGACTGTGGCCCGACGACGTCAACAATTCCGCTATTGGCGGTGAATATGCCGGTGGTCAGGGTGCTCTCGGCGTTGGTGGCAGGAATGCCACTGTAAAACTGCAGGGTGCCGCCGTTGAGGGTCAGGTTGCCGATAGTCTGGTTGCTGGCAGTGCCGGATACCCCGACGCTGGTGGTGTTGCCGTTTTCCAGCACCAGCGTGGCAGCAGTGAGCGCAGTGGTATTGCTGGCAGCCAGTGAGAAGGTGCTGCTGTTGAGGTGAACATCACCGCCAAACAGAGCCCCCACCGCATTGCCGAAACTGAAGGCCTGGCCTGCAGTATCCACATTCACTGTACCGCTGCCGGTCAGCGCATAATTGAAGTTGAACAGCCCAGCGGTGGTGATATCCAGGTTATCGCCTGTTCCCTGCACATTAAACTGGGTGGATGCATTGAGGCTGGTGAGTTCATCCAGGGTCAAACGGGCATTACCGTTGATGTCGATCAGGCCATCGAAGCCAGCCATCCGGGTGGTGTTGCCCGCCAGATTGATATTGCTGGTGTTGAGCCACCAGGTGCCGCTGCCGGTCAGGGTGTTGGCGAGCATCGACGGCACATTACCAGCAAAGTTTAGGAACTGCAGGGTGCTGCCGCTGGCGATATCTACCGCGCCATTGCCCAGGTTTTGTTGCAAGCCGACGGTCAATTGGCTGTCGCCATCAATGGCAAACAGCCCGTTGAAGCTGCTGTTATCACCGGTCAGTGACATATCGGCGCTGTTATCAATACTGACGGTGGAGCCAGCGATACCTTCCAACGTTTGTGCAACGGCACCAATCAGGCCATCAAACACCAAGGTAGAACTAGCGGTGGTTAAATCCACCGTGGCGCTGTCGGCCCCCAGATTGTTGGCTTGGGTCACCGTCAGTGTGCCACCGGCATTGATAGACTGGGTGCCGATAAAGTCGCTCTCGCCAGTCAGTTGGACATTGGCGTTGGTATTAACCACCCCGTTACCACTGAGTTGGTTGTCGAAGCTGCCGTCACGGTTGAAGTTCAGGGCGCCAGCAACGGTGATATCACTGTCACCGAGGGTACCGGCATTGGTCAAGGTGATGTCGGCACCACTGGCAATAGTGGTGATAGCAGACAGGGTGCTGTTATCGGCACTCAGGGTTAAGCTGCCGCCCGACACATTCAGGGTTCCTGTACCCGCTAAGCCATTGGCAGCGGTGGAGGTGCCACCACCGAGCAGATTGAGGGTACCACCCGCCAAGTTAAGGGTACCGGTGTTGGTCAACAGGCCGTCATTGGTTAAAGTACCGCCATTGATCGTCAGAGCACCGAGGTTATCCAACGCCCCCACGGTCTGGATAAAGCCGGCCATATTCAACAGGGCGTTGCTATCTACCGTTAACAGTTGGGTCTGCCCCAGGGCATTGCTCGCCCCCAACAACACGGTGCCACCGGTCGCTCGGGTGGTACCGCCGTAGGTGTTGCCACTGTTGCTGATAGTCAATGGATTATTGGTAGCATCTAAAACCAGACCACCGTCCCCGAAGACCAGGGCAGTTAACTCTTTATTGGAGTTAACATCAGTATCGGTGGCGATGACCAAGGCATCCGCGTAGTCGGTTAATAATTCAATCGAATTGAGGCCAAAACTGAGGTAGAGCCCCTGCTGGTTAGACGCGTTGGAGTTGACCAGTTCATATTCATAACCCCCATTGGCGGCATGAACCGCACCCTGCATGATGGCCGCGAAAATACTATCGCCGATACCCACGGTCTGGCCATTGAGCTGTAAGGTTAAATTACCCGCACCACTGGCAATCGCGGCGCTGATCAACATCATACTGACGTTGCCACGGTTTTGCTCAAGGATTGACAAGGAGTCAGACACATTACTGATATTGCCATTGCCAATCAGGTTGATGGTGCCACTATTGAGTGTGACGCTACCGAGGTTATCTAGAATGCTGCTAGCCCGGGGATTGGCGAAGTCACCGTAAAAAGTCAACAGCCCGCCATTCATGGTCAAGTTGCCAATGGCTTCATCACTGGGTGAGCCCGAAATCCCCACCTTGGTGTCACTACCGTTCTCCAGCACCAACGTGGCATTGGTGAGCGCTGTGGTATTGGTTCCGGTGAGTAGGAAGGTGCTGCTGTTCAGGTGCACTTCACCGCTAAACTGATCCCCCACCGCATTGCCGAAACTGAAGTCCTGGCCGGCGGTATTGACATTTACCGCCCCATTACCCGTCAACGCATAATTGAAGTTGAACAGCCCGGAGGTGGTGATATCCAGGTTATCGCCTGTTCCCTGCACATTAAACCGGGTAGCGGGATCGAGACTGGTGAGTTCATCCAGAGTCAAACGGGCATTACCGTTGATGTCGATCAGGCCATCGAAGCCAGTCAACCGAGTAGTGTTGCCCGCCAGATTGATATTGCTGGTGTTGAGCCACCAGGTACCACTGCCGGTGAGGGTGTTGGCGAGCATCGACGGCACATTACCGGCAAAGTTCAGGAACTGCAGGGTACTGCCGCTGGCGATGTCTACCACGCCATTACCCAGGTTTTGCTGCAAGCCGACGGTCAATTGGCTGTTGCCATCAATAGCAAACAGCCCGTTGAAGAGGGTGTTATCACCGGTCAGTGACATATCGGCAGTGTTATCAATACTGATGGTGGAGCCAGCGATCCCCTCCAGGGCTTGAGCCACGATACCGGCAAGACCGTCAAACACCAGCATAGAGCTAGTGGTGGTTAAATCCACCGTGGCACTGTCGGCCCCCAGATTGTTAGCTTGGGTCACCGTCAGGGTGCCACCGGCATTGATAGCTTGGGTGCCGATAAAGTCGCTCTCGCCAGTCAGTTGGACGTTGGCGTTGGTATTAACCACCCCGTCACCACTGAGTTGGTTGCCGAAACTGCCGTCACGGTTGAAGTTCAAGGCACCAGCAACGGTGATATCACTGTCACCGAGGGTACCGGCATTGGTTAAGGTGACGTCGGCACCGCTGGCAATGGTGGTGGCGGCAGTTAGGGTACTGTTATCAGCACTCAGGATTAAACTCCCCCCCTGCACATTCAGGTTGCCGGCACCGGCCAGGCCATCGGTGGCGGTGGAAGTGCCCCCATCCAGTAGATTAAGGGTGCCACCATTGAGGTCGAGGGCACCGAGGTTATCCAGTGCGCCCACGGTCTGGGTAAAGCCGGCCATATCAAACAGGGCGTTGCTATCTACCGTTAACAGTTGGGTTTGCCCCAGGGCATTGCTCGCCCCTAACAGCACGGTGCCGCCGGTCGCCCGGGTGGTACCGCCGTAAGTATTACCCCCGTTGGAAATGGTGAGTGGTGCTGCGGATGCATCCAGAACGATCCCCCCATCCCCGGTCACCAGCACCGACAAGTCATGATTGCTGCCAGGGTTGGCATCGGTGGCTACCACCAGGGCATTTGCCCCATCTTCAATCAGGTTGAGCTGGATCAGGCTAAAATTGAGGAACAACCCGTTGTCTGTGCCACGGGTATTCGACAGGCCGTAATCATAGATCCCCTGGGCGACGGTCAGGCTGTTCTGGGTCAGGTCAAAAGCCAGCGGTTGATTGGGCACTGCCGCGCCATTGAGGTGCAGTGTCAGGTTGTCGATATTGGTGGCATTGTTGGAGAAAATCAGTGCCTTGCCAGAGTTATTACCGATCTGATTGAGTAACGCCCCTCCAGTGTTCGGGGCAGACTGCGGCCCGAGTATGTCAATGATCCCGCTGTCGGCGGTGAATATGTCAGTGGTCAGCGTGCTCTCGGCGCTGGTAGCCGTGCCACTATAAAACTGCAGGGTGCCGCCGTTGAGGGTCAGGTTGCCGATAGTCTGGTTGCTGGCAGTACCGGATACCCCGACGGTGGTGGTGTTGCCGTTT
>NZ_AYKS02000051.1 GCF_000496755.2 Serratia sp. DD3 | reverse complement strand
TTGGGGTCAGTGGTGGGGCCGCGCTGGGGGCTGGGGTAGCTATTGTGTTATTGCCGCTGTTTAGTAGCAAACTTCCCCCCCTTGCTCAGCTACCTGAATGGGTAAGCTTGGGTTACAACGCACTGAGTGCCTTCATCTGCGGTATGCTTACCACCTTGCTGGTCTATCGTATCGGGCGCTCGCCTTTTGGTACTTCCATGACGCTGATCCTGCTGGCCGGTATTGCTATCAGTGCTATGGCCTTTGCCGGGCTAGGACTGTTGAGTTACCTCGCCAGTGATCAGCAACTGCGTGATTTGAGTTTGTGGCAAATGGGCTCCCTGGCGGGTGCTCGTTGGCATTCGGTCGCACTTGCAGGTAGCACCGCGCTGCTGCTGTTGGTTTATTTTCAGCGGCAGGCACCGGCATTAAATGCGTTACTGCTCGGGGAATCTGAAGCACGCCATCTGGGCATTGCGGTTGAACCGCTGAAACGGTATCTGATCGTCAGTTGTGCCATGGGCATCGGTATCGGTGTTGCCGTTGCTGGCATGATCGGGTTTGTCGGGCTAGTCATTCCGCATCTGGTCCGTCTGGTTTGTGGCCCAGATTACCGCCACTTACTGCCATTAAGTGCCTTATGGGGTGCCATTTTGTTGTTACTGGCTGATGTGGGTGCTCGTTTGCTGGCACCTCCGGCAGAAATTCCGATCGGTATTATCACCGCCCTACTCGGCGCACCTTTCTTTCTCTGGTTATTATTACAACAAAAAAGGAGCCTGCCATGACCACTGCACTTAGCGTGCGTAATCTGAGTCTGCGTCGTGGCAACCGGCCAATCCTGCAAGAGATTAACTTAACGTTACAAGCTGGCACCCTAAGTGCCATCCTCGGCAGTAACGGCGCTGGCAAGTCGAGTCTATTCAATAGCATTGGCGGTGAGTTGCCCTATGAGGGAGACATCGAGATCCTCGGGCAACCACGCCAACATTGGCAACGTGCTGCGTTAGCCAAACGGCTGGCTATTTTACCCCAGTCATCTTCGCTGAATTTCGATTTTTTGTGTCATGAAGTGGTGCAGTTAGGGCGCCTGCCACACCGTAGCGGACAACAAGCAGACCGGCGTATCGCCGATCATTGCCTGGCACAAGTTGGGGCCACACATCTGGCTGATCGCCCTTACCCCGCGCTTTCCGGAGGGGAAAAACAACGGGTGCATTTAGCCCGGGTCTTGGCGCAATTACAGGATGACACCGCCACCGGGCAGCCCAATTTACTGTTACTGGATGAACCGACCTCCGCGCTTGATCTGAAATACCAGCATCAGATACTGCAACAGGTGAGCAACTATGCGCGCCAGGGGCATGCCGTGCTGGTGATCCTGCATGATCTGAATCTGGCTGCCCGCTATGCTGACCGCTTGATCCTGCTCCATCAGGGGCGCTGTTATGCTGAGGGTTCTCCAGAACAGGTATTGACGCCTGCGGCAGTGAAGACGGTATTTGGTATCGAAGTCAGCCTGATGCGGCATCCCCAGTCAGGGGTGATTCAGGTGTTTTGATTTAATGCAGGTTGCAGCAGTGGGGCTGCAACCTGCATAGTCAGAAAGATAGACTCTATTTCGCGCCGGCCAATACTGCGCTAACAATTTCAACCGCTTCGTGTTCGATTTTCTCGCGATGCTGAGCACCGAGGAAACTTTCACAGTAGATTTTGTACGCCTCTTCTGTGCCGGAAGGCCGAGCCGCAAACCAGCCATTGTCGGTCATCACTTTCAGGCCGCCAATGGAAGCGCCGTTACCCGGTGCCGTAGTCAGGCGCGCGGTAATAGGGTCTCCCGCCAAGGTGCTGGCTTGCACCATTTCTGGTGACAACTTGGAGAGTGCCGCTTTCTGCGCGGCAGTTGCCGGTGCCTGAATACGGTTATAACTCGGAGCACCAAAGCGTTTGGCTAACTGGTTATAATGATATTGCGGGTTCTCACCGGTGACGGCGGTGATTTCTGCTGCCAGTAAGCACATGATAATGCCGTCTTTATCTGTCGACCAAGGCGTACCGTTAAAGCGCAAGAATGAAGCCCCGGCACTCTCTTCACCACCAAAACCAAAGCTGCCATCAAACAAGCCATCAACAAACCATTTGAAGCCGACTGGCACTTCCACCAGCTTGCGGCCCAAATCTGCCACCACGCGGTCAATCATAGCGCTGGAAACCAAGGTTTTACCCACGGCAACATCGGCTCCCCACTGTGGACGGTGCTGGAACAGATAATTAATGGCAACCGCCAGGTAATGGTTAGGGTTCATCAAGCCAGCCGGGGTGACAATACCGTGGCGGTCATAATCGGGATCATTGGCAAACGCCAGTTCAAACTTATCGCGCAGGGCCAGTAAACCCGCCATGGCAGACTCGGATGAACAGTCCATGCGGATGATGCCATCATGGTCGAGATGCATAAAACGGAATGTCTGGTCGATGGAGTTATTAACCAGCGTGAGATCCAGTTTGTAGTGTTCAGCAATGCGTTGCCAGTAGGCGATTCCAGAACCGCCTAACGGGTCAACACCTAGCTTCAGACCCGCACGCTGAATCGCTGGCATATCAACCACATCCACCAACCCGGCGACATAAGGCTGTACCAGATCCTGCGCATGCAGATGACCACTGTTCCAGGCTTTTGCCAGCGATTGGCGCTGCACACCTTGCAAATGATGGGCTAACAGCTCGTTGGCACGTTTTTCGATCACTGACGTCAGGTTGGTATCCGCTGGGCCACCATTAGGTGGATTATATTTAATGCCGCCATCTTCTGGTGGATTGTGCGAAGGCGTGATGACAATACCATCAGCCTGCGCTCCGCCCTGGCGGTTGTAGCATAAAATGGCGTGAGACACCGCTGGCGTTGGGGTAAAGCCATTATTTTCCTGCACCACCACATCCACACCGTTGGCGGTTAAGACTTCCAACACGGAAATAAACGCTGGCTCAGACAAAGCATGGGTATCCTTGCCCACATAGCAAGGGCCATGAATATCCAGTTGCTTACGCATTTCAGCAATCGCCTGGGCGATAGCCAAAATATGGGCTTCATTAAAACTCTGACGTAACGCACTGCCACGATGCCCTGAAGTACCAAATTTTACCGCATGGGCTGGGTTACCGGCTTCCGGTTGCAGCACATAGTATTGCGATGTCAGTTGGGCAACGTTGATCAAATCACTTTGTTGGGCTGGTTGCCCAGCACGTGGGTCATTCGCCATAGACTCTCTCCCTAATATGCCAGTCTGTGGCCGGGCAATAAGTCGCTTGCAGACCACCATGACGGGCTGATTGCTAAATTAGATGGTATCGCAAACTTTTTCGATCAGCTCCACCGGGAACTGCATGGCTTGCATGATATGTTCGATCATACTGCGTTTGCGGCCAGTATTGGTGTTGGTGATCACCCAATAGGGTGTCCCTGGAACCTGTTTTGGTTTGGTATGCGTACCATTGGCCAGCAAAGTTTGCTGATCGCCAGCAAAATAAGTGCGGGTACGGCCGCGCAGGGCTTCCGTTGCGGCGGAAAAATCAGCCGCATCCAACCGGTACAAAGTGGACAGTAGTAGCAGAAAGCGATTTACTGCTTTCTGTTGTTGTGCATATTCCTCTGACCGCAAAAGTTCGCGCATCACACGCAGCGGATCAAGCGAGCGTTGCTTCTGAGTGGCAACCACCACCGGCTGGCCTGCAGTAATGGGAGCGATAGGCTCAGGCTGCTCGCCAGTAAACTTCAGCATACGCCGTAAAATATCAGACGCACTTTCCCCAATATGCTGCGTATGGCTGGCAATATAGCGGTAAAGATCCTCGTCGACTTCAATCGTTTTCATTTTCACCCAATACAGTGATTCTATTAGATTTTATAATTTTTTATGTTCGTTTTATTGCAAACCGCCGGGGTGGCAGCACAACGTGGTTACCTGGCATATTGCAATATGCCAAGGCGTAAAACCTACCATTTGGTAACCATCTGGTTTTATAGTGTTTCACCAACTTGAATTAGAGTAACAGACTCTAGACTGACATCCAACTTTACCCACGGCAATTGTGAGTGAGGTTATGATAAGCTGACCCCCTATTTCTAATGCACCGGTTTTCCCATGAAATTACACTATCAATTGCTCACGGCTGAGGTGGCAACCCCCACCAATCTGCCAGTGATACTCCTGCACGGCCTGTTCGGTAACCTGGATAATCTTGGCATATTGGCACGTGACCTCAATCATCAACATAACGTCATTAAAGTCGATCTACGCAATCATGGGCTTTCTCCCCGCGCGGCAGAGATGACTTATCAGGCCATGGCGCAAGATCTGCTCACGCTGTTAGACGATTTGCAAATAGAGAAAGCCATTGTCATCGGCCACTCCATGGGGGGGAAGGTGGCTATGGCACTGACTGCGCTTGCCCCTAAGCGAATTGACCGCTTAGTGGTGATTGATATCGCACCCGTCGACTACCAGCACACCCGCCGCCACGATAAAGTGTTCCATGCACTACAGGCCGTCAGCGAGGCAGGGATAACCCAGCGCCAACAAGCGGCTCAGCGGATGCGCGAGATATTGCCGGAAGAAGGGGTGATCCAGTTCTTGCTAAAGTCTTTCCAGGCTGGCAGTTGGCGCTTCAATTTGCCGGTACTCATGGCGCAATATCCCTCAATTATCGGCTGGCAGGAGGTGCCCACCTGGCCGCATCCTATCCTGTTTATCCGTGGTGCACTCTCCCCTTATATTCAGGATAGCTATCGCGACCACATCGCCAGCCAGTTTCCGCAGGCCCGTTCTTATGTGGTCGCGGGTTGCGGCCATTGGGTACATGCAGAAAAACCCGAAGCCGTATTAAGGGCCATCCACCGTTTTATTGACCAACCCTGAAGGACGATGACGATATCTCTCCAGCCCAATGAACTAGGCTGTTGTAAGCCAAGTTAAGCATTGTCGTCATTCCCCCTGCTAGGGTAAGATGGCGCGCTATCCTGAATAGGGTTCAAGTTGTCAGGTGTTGGTTTGGCCGCTGCAATTTGAATAAACCAGGGTATTGGTGTTAACCAAACCGTCTGGAAGCGTGAAAACGTTTTTTGATACCAACTCCTTTGCAGTAAAGCAATAATGGCAAAAGAATATACGGACCGTACAACGCTAGATCTGTTTGCAGATGAACGCCGCCCGGGACGCCCGAAAACCAACCCGCTTTCCCGTGATGAACAGCTTAAGATCAATAAGCGCAATCAACTACGGCGTGACAAAGTACGGGGATTACGGCGTGTAGAACTGAAAATCAACGCCGAGGCCGTGGATGCGTTGAATAAACTGGCGGATCTGCGCAATATCAGCCGCAGTGAATTAATTGAACAAATGCTGTTAACACAACTGGCAGAAGAACAGCTTGAAGCATGAACGGTGATGCCAGTACCCCTATAGCCCAGAGCATCACATAAATGTGATATAACCGCAGGGTAAATCTCTGGCATGATAGGGGTCTATTTACGGGTGGAGACGATACCTCAGGTAAATCTCACACCACATTTAAGCAACACAACAAATTGAATTAAAAGGTTATTCGCAATATGGCTCATGTAGGTATTTTCTTTGGCAGCGATACTGGCAATACCGAAAACATTGCCAAGATGATCCAGAAGACCCTCCATCAAAAATACGGTAACGATGTTGCAGAACTTCACGACATCGCCAAAAGCAGCAAAGAAGATCTGGCCGCATTTGATATTCTGCTGTTCGGGATCCCCACTTGGTATTACGGCGAAGCGCAATGTGACTGGGATGATTTCTTTCCCACACTGGAAGAGGTTGACTTCAACGGTAAGTTGGTGGCGCTATTCGGCTGCGGTGATCAAGAAGACTATGCAGAGTATTTCTGCGATGCGATGGGGACACTGCGCGATATCATTGAACCACGCGGTGCAGTGATTGTAGGTAACTGGCCAACCAAGGGTTACCATTTCGAAGCCTCTAAGGGGTTAGCAGACGACAACCACTTTATTGGTCTAGCCATCGATGAAGATCGTCAACCTGAATTAACCAACGAGCGCGTAGCAGCCTGGGTCCAACAGATCTGTGAAGAACTCAGCCTGGCGGAGATCATCGGTTAAGCCTGGATTGCACCAAACCGGTTCTACAATAACAGGTTCAACAATTAATACGTTGACCGCACCAAGAGGCTCTACAGGGCCTCTTGGCGTAAGATGACCGCTGCGATAAAGCCAAAAACCACCACTTTGTCGGTTAAATCAACCAAGTCACGTGTAGAGAGGTCTGGGTGAGCAATGTCTTGGTGAGCAATACCTTGGTGAACAACTAGGCCTTTGTGAACAACCAGCGGTTCCTATTTACGTCAACCGGTTCTATAATGAGACGCAATTACGTCTTTGCGCCAGCCCGGCATCATAAGCGGGAACTGCTCAGCATTGATTAGTACCGTGTTTGATTAGCATAATAACAGGACTGAACCCGCATGACTGATAACAATAGCGCATTGAAAAAAGCCGGCTTAAAAGTCACGCTTCCACGACTTAAAATCCTTGAAATACTGCAGGATCCAAAATGTCATCACGTCAGTGCTGAAGACCTGTACAAAAAACTGATCGACCTCGGGGAAGAGATTGGTCTGGCTACGGTTTATCGGGTACTCAATCAGTTTGATGATGCCGGTATTGTCACCCGTCACAGTTTTGAAGGTGGCAAGTCAGTCTTCGAATTAACCCAGCAACATCATCACGACCACCTAATTTGCCTGGATTGCGGCAAAGTGATCGAGTTTAGTGACGAGTCCATTGAGGCACGCCAACGGGATATCGCCAAACGGTATAATATTAAACTCACCAACCACAGTTTATACCTGTATGGTCATTGTGAAACCGGTGATTGCCGTAACAATGAAGCACTGCACAGCGAGAAATAACCGAGCGCTATCAGGTTGTTCCCATTAAGCAAGCAGCGATGCTGTTTGCTGTTCCATTTAAGATGCCCTTTAAACCGCAAGCCTATTGACTGAATGACAGCGCAGCCCATAAGGGACCGCGCTGTTACCCGTTTCAGCCGGATTATATATCCATCTTGGCCCAGGTATCACGCAAACCCACCGTCCGGTTAAATACCAGATGATCCGCTGAGGAATAGCGGCTATCAGCACAAAAATAACCTTCACGCTCAAACTGATAGGCGTTTTCCGGCTCGGCAGTGCGCAGACTGGCTTCAACAAAACCTGGCTTGATCACCAGTGACTGCGAATTAATGGTAGAGAGGAAATCCTCTGCCGCCCCCGGGTTAGTCACACTGAACAAGCGATCATACAGGCGAATTTCTGCGGGTATGGCATGGGCTACAGAAACCCAATGAATCACCCCTTTCACCTTGCGGCCATCAGCAGGATCTTTACCCAGGGTTTGCGGGTCGTAGGTACAAAAAATGGTGGTGATCTCACCCGCAGCATCTTTCTCTATACGCTCCGCTTTGATGACATAGGCGTTACGCAGGCGAACCTCTTTCCCCAGTACCAGGCGCTTATACTGCTTATTGGCTTCCTCACGGAAGTCAGCACGATCAATATAAACTTCACGGCTGAATGGCACTTCCCGTGAGCCCATTTCCGGTTTATTCGGATGGTTAGGTACGGTCAGCGTCTCCACAGCATCCGACATGTTTTCAATCACCACTTTGACCGGATCCAGCACAGCCATGGCGCGCGGCGCATGTTCATTGAGGTCTTCACGGATACAGGACTCCAGTGCTGCCATCTCAACGTTATTATCCTGCTTGGTTACGCCAATACGCAGGCAAAACTCGCGAATAGAAGCGGCAGTGTAACCACGACGGCGCAACCCGGAAATGGTCGGCATGCGGGGATCATCCCAACCTTCCACCACTTTCTCTGATACCAGTTGGCTCAGTTTGCGCTTGGACATAATGGCGTACTCAAGATTGAGCCGCGAGAACTCATACTGGCGCGGGTGGCATGGGATAGAAATATTATCCAGCACCCAGTCGTACAACCGGCGGTTATCCT
The DNA here is from genome assembly GCF_000496755.2 of Serratia sp. DD3. The sequence goes on along the minus strand of NZ_AYKS02000051.1, from coordinate 10,227 downwards.
GGAACTCCAGTGTACATAGCGAATGCGTGATCTCCTCCAGTGCATCGGAAATGCAGTGGGTGAAATCGTACATCGGATAGATACACCACTTGTTCGCTGTCTGGTGGTGATGGGCAAACTTGATACGGTAAATGACCGGATCGCGCATCACGATAAATGGCGATGCCATATCGATTTTCGCGCGCAAACAGGCTTGGCCCTCGGCAAACTCGCCATTGCGCATTTTTTCAAATAGCGCCAGGTTCTCGGCAACCGAACGGTTGCGATAGGGGCTGTCTTTACCCGGTGCGGTCAAGGTACCGCGATATTCACGGATCTGTTCTGGCGTTAATTCATCAACATAGGCTAAACCCTTGTTGATCAGTTCAACGGCATACTGATGCAGTTGATCGAAATAGTCTGAGGAATAACGAATCGCCCCGTCCCATTTAAAGCCCAACCACTCGACATCCTGCTTGATAGAGTCAACAAACTCGATATCTTCTTTGACCGGGTTGGTGTCATCAAAACGGAGATTACATTGGCCTTGATAATCTTTGGCAATGCCAAAGTTTAGGCAAATGGATTTAGCATGGCCGATATGCAAATAGCCATTCGGCTCTGGCGGGAAACGAGTATGTACCGACTGGTGCTTCCCGGTCGCCAGATCTTCATCAATAATCTGACGGATAAAATTGGTTGGGCGGACTTCTGCCTCACTCATATCATGATTCCTCAAATACAACGCACCACTGATAACCGCATATATTCCAACAAGCCACGGTTGGAAACAACCGTTTGTTGCACCAGAAAGCAGGTTATCAGCATCAAAAATAAAAAAACGGGAAAAGATCGCTCTTTTCCCGCCAAGGTTATTGGCACCTTATGAGGTGCCCAACACGATTAACCCACTTATTTTTGGATTTCGAACAGTTTGGTCTCACCTGCAACCACATGGCCGCTGGCCAAGGCCGTCAACCCAGCATAATCATCAGCATTGCTGACCACCACCGGGCTTATCATTGAGCGGGCATGGGCATTCAGGTAATCCAGGTCCAGTTCCAGAATCGGCTGACCGGCTTTCACTACCGCCCCTTCTTCGACCAGGCGTTTAAAGCCCTGACCATTGAGCGCCACGGTGTCGATACCCATATGCACCACGATTTCTGCACCTTTTTCAGTTTCCAGGCAGAAGGCATGATTGGTATTGAAAATCTTCACCACGGTGCCATCTGCAGGTGCCACCACGGTTTTATCCGTTGGGCGAATCGCCACACCGTCACCCACCGCTTTACTGGCGAAGGCTTCATCCGGCACTTGGTCCAGTGCCACAATTTCACCGGTAACCGGGGCAACCAGCGCTTGGAACAGAACTTTATTGGTATTAAGTACCGCTTGCGGTTTGACTTCAGCCGTAGCAGCGGCCACTGCGGGGTCAGCCGCTGCCGCAACTGGGCCTGATGCCACCACCTGACCCATCGCGCTGGCGATCAGTTCGGCACGAGTACCAACGATAATCTGCACGCTTTGCTTATTCAGGCGAATCACACCCGAAGCACCCAAACGTTTTGCCATAGCATCATTCACCCGTGCTGAATCTTTTACATTCAGACGCAGACGAGTAATACAGGCATCAATGCCAGTGAGGTTTTCAGAGCCGCCAATGGCGCTCACATAACGGCGTGCCAAAGTGGTGATTTCATTTTCATCTTTATTTACACTGGTATCCACGTCATAACCATCAGCCTCATCACCGGCAACCGCCAGTTCACGACCCGGAGTCAGCAGATTAAACTTGCTGATAGTGAAACGGAACACCACGTAATAGATAGCAAAGAACACCAAACCTTGCGGTATCAGCATATACCACTGAGTTGCCAGCGGATTGCGTGTTGACAAGAACATATCCACCAGACCCGCACTGAAGCCGAAACCGGCAATCCACTGCATACTGGCGGCAATAAATACTGAAATACCCGTCAGCACTGCGTGGATCACATACAGTACTGGGGCAACAAACATAAAGGAGAATTCCAGCGGCTCGGTGATACCGGTGAAGAAAGAGGCAAACGCCCCTGCCAGCATAATCCCCAGCACTTTGGCTTTATTCTCCGGGCGAGCACAGTGGTAAATGGCCAAGGCGGCGCCCGGCAAACCAAACATCATGATCGGGAAGAAACCAGCCTGATAACGCCCAGTAATTCCGACAATGCCCTTGCCAGATTCAATGGATTGCTGACCACCCAAGAAGTTAGGAATATCATTGATGCCAGCCACATCAAACCAGAACACCGAGTTCAGTGCATGGTGTAAGCCAACCGGAATTAATAAACGGTTAAAGAAGGCGTAGATACCCGCCCCCGCCGAACCCAGTTTCTGGATATGCTCACCAAAGTTCACCAGGCCACCAAACACTACCGGCCAGACGTACATCATGATAAAAGCAACCAGAATCATCAGGAAGGAGATCAAAATAGGTACTAAACGGCGGCCACTGAAGAACGACAGTGCTTTGGGCAGTTCAACACCGCTGAAACGGTTATAAACCTCAGCAGAGATGATCCCCACCAGAATACCCACAAACTGGTTCTCAATTTTACCAAATGCCACCGGTACTTGATCAACCGGGATTTTCTGGATCATCGACACCGCAGCCGGTGAACACAGGGTGGTTAATACCAGGAAGCCAACAAAACCGGTCAGCGCCGCTGCCCCGTCTTTATCTTTTGACATACCATAAGCCACACCCACAGCAAACAGCACCGCCATATTGTCGATAATCGCCGCACCCGATTTGATCAGCAATGCGGCCAGTGCGTTGTCACCGCCCCAACCGACAGGATCAATCCAGTAGCCCACCCCCATCAAGATGGCGGCGGCTGGCAATGTCGCCACCGGAACCATCAAGGCCCGGCCAATTTTTTGTAGATAACTAAGAATATTCACCCTTCCCCCTATTTGGTCCGCAAACGGACCTGATTTAGTAGTTTATTAAGCAAGTTCACTACTTTTTAGAAATCATTTTGTATGGTGCTAATTACGCATGATGGAGTGTAAAAAAAATATTTCGCATCGCAAATTAAAACCGCTGTTTTTGTGATTTGAATCACTTTAAAGCACGCTTTAATCCGCAGAATGCTAGCCATAATACAAAACTTATTTTATCATACAAAAAATCACTGAGCGTAATGCCTACGCGAACGTCATAAAGCTAAGTTACGCTTACAGAGTATTATACCCTAGTTCATTCACGTTGCAGGAAGGCAATAGCAAAGTCAGGTGCTGCAACTTGAATAACCACGGGTTTGGCTAAGGTTTATTCTACCAAGAGGTGTACAATGAGACTGATCCCCCTACAAGATACCGCACACGTCGGCAAATGGGCTGCACGCCACATCGTCCAGCGGATTAATGCATTCAACCCAACGGCTGATCGCCCATTCGTACTTGGCCTACCTACTGGTGGCACCCCGTTGGAAGCCTATAAACACCTGATTGCGATGCATAAAGCGGGTGAAGTCAGCTTCAAGCACGTGGTCACTTTTAATATGGATGAATATGTCGGCCTACCGCAGGAACACCCGGAAAGCTATCACTCATTCATGTATAATAATTTCTTTGATCATATTGATATTCCAGATGAAAATATCAATCTGCTGGATGGTAACGCGCCAGATGTTAACGAAGAGTGCCGTCTGTACGAAGAAAAAATGAAATCTTACGGTAAAGTTAACCTGTTTATGGGGGGCGTGGGGGTTGATGGGCACATTGCTTTTAACGAACCCGCTTCTTCTCTGGCTTCGCGTACCCGGATCAAAACACTGACCGAAGAGACGCGTATTGCCAACTCACGTTTCTTCGGCGGTGATGTCAGCCTGGTACCCAAGTATGCCCTGACGGTGGGTGTGGGTACGCTGTTGGATGCGGAAGAAGTGATGATTCTGGTGACTGGCCGTGGCAAAGCTCAGGCGCTGGAAGCGGCAGTGGAAGGCTGTATTAACCACCTGTGGACCATCAGTTGCCTGCAACTGCATCCTAAGTCTGTAGTGGTGTGTGATGAACCTTCCACTATGGAACTGAAAGTGAAAACCGTGAAATACTTCCGCGAATTAGAAGCGGAAAGCGTTAATAGTCTTTAAATTTTTATAGGGGGCTACATGTTTGCTTTAACCCAATGCCGGATCTTCACTGGTCACGATATACTTGATGACCATGCCGTGGTCGTTGCTGGTGGCCTGATTGACCAGGTCTGCCCACTGGCTGAGTTACCGGAAGGTATCGAAACTCGTGATCTGGGTGGTGCCATGTTAGCCCCCGGTTTTATTGACGTGCAGCTTAATGGCTGTGGCGGTGTGCAATTTAACGATTCCCTTGACGCTATTTCAGAAGAAACACTGGAAATCATGCAGCGCGCCAACGAGAAATCCGGTTGTACCAGCTATCTGCCTACGCTGATCACCTGCAGTGACGATTTTATGAAGCACGCCGTCAATGTTATGCGTGCTTATCTGCAAAAGCATCCCAATCAAGCGCTGGGTTTGCACCTGGAAGGCCCTTACCTGAGCCCGGTAAAAAAAGGCACACACAACCCGGCGTTTATCCGCCAGCCAACCACTGAGATGATCGACTATCTGTGGGCCAATGCCGATGTCATCACCAAAGTGACCTTGGCTCCGGAAATGGTTGAGCCCCAAGTGATTAAACAACTGGCGGACGCCGGTATTGTGGTTTCTTCGGGGCACTCTAATGCCACTTATCAGCAAGCGCGTAACGGCTTCGCGGCTGGGTGTACCTTCGCCACCCACCTCTATAATGCCATGCCCTACATTACTGGCCGTGAACCTGGCTTGGTCGGGGCCATTTTTGATACGCCAGACGTCTATACCGGTATCATAGCCGATGGCCACCATGTCGCCTGGGCGAGTATTCGTAATGCCAAACGGCTCAAAGGTGACAAATTGGTGCTGGTGACAGATGCCACCGCACCTGCCGGAGCGGATATAGACCAATTTATTTTTGCTGGCAAAACCATATACTATCGTGATGGATTATGTGTTGATGAAAACGGTACGCTAAGTGGTTCCGCTCTGACGATGATCGACGCGGTGCGTAACACCGTGGAGCATGCGGGTATCGCTCTGGACGAAGCACTGCGTATGGCAACACTGTATCCGGCACGGGCCATTGGCGTAGAGCGGCGTTTGGGTTCTATCACCGCCGGCAAAGTGGCCAACCTGACCGCCTTCACCCGCGATTACCAGGTTACGCAAACCTGGGTTAACGGCCATGAGGTTTATACTCAAGCCCAATGAAGTTGCGAGACAAAACGCGCTGCGTTTTGAACAGCGCTTGTGCTGGCTCTTTAGAGCGAGGCCTGGCTTAGGCCGAGTAACGCGGCAAAGCCAGGCCCGAAGGGAAAATCACAGAGAAGTGATTTCTAACGGATTTTAACGCTGCTTGCAGCGGCCCCAACGGGGTGGGCCTTAGGGAAGAGGCGAATAACTGTAGCCAACACCGCTTCAGCTTCATTGGTGACGGGTATAATTGATATCCAGTGACAACTAGCGAGCAAATCTATTGATGAAGAGTGGCGGACAGACGCAGATAGGGAATATTGATTTAGTTAAGCAACTCAATGGCGCCGCAGTTTATCGCCTGATTGACCAGCAAGGCCCTATTTCACGCATTCAGATTGCTGAACTTAGCCAACTTGCTCCCGCCAGCATCACTAAAATTACTCGCCAGCTATTGGAGCGTGGGCTGATCAAAGAAGTTGAACAGCAAGCCTCTACCGGTGGACGCCGTGCTATTTCCATTGTGACTGAAACCCGCCATTTTCATACGGTGGCGGTCCGCCTTGGTCGGCACGATGCCACCATCACCTTGTATGACATGAGCGGCAAGTCCCTCGGTGAGGAGCACTATCCTTTGCCGGAACGGACACAGGAAACACTGGAAAATGCCCTGTTCCATGCCATTGAGCAGTTTCTCACCAGTTATCAGCGCAAATTGCACGAGCTGATCGCCATTGCGGTTATTCTGCCCGGTCTGGTGGACCCCGCTTTAGGCATCGTTCACTACATGCCACATATCACTGTCAATAAATGGGCACTGGTTGACGGCCTGCAACGGCGTTTTAGCGTCACCAGTTTTGTCGGGCACGATATCCGCAGCCTAGCCCTTGCCGAGCACTATTTTGGCGCCACTCGCGATTGTGAAGACTCCATTCTGGTGCGTCTGCACCGGGGTACCGGGGCCGGGATCATCGTTAACGGCCAGATATTTCTCGGCAACAATGGCAACGTGGGTGAAATTGGTCATATCCAAATCGACCCGTTGGGGGAGCGCTGCCACTGCGGTAATTTCGGTTGTCTGGAAACTGTCGCGGCCAATGCCGCTGTCGAAAATCGCGTGCGCCACTTGCTGGCACAGGGCTATCCCAGCAAACTGACGCCGGATGATTGCGGTATCAGCGCTATCTGCAAAGCAGCCAACCAGGGTGACCCCCTAGCCAGTGAAGTCATCGAACATGTTGGCCGTTACCTGGGTAAAGCGGTCGCCATCGCCATCAACCTGTTTAATCCGCAAAAAGTGGTGATTGCTGGCGAAATTATCGAAGCTAAGAACGTGTTACTACCGGCTATTCAGCGCTGTATCAACACCCAGGTGCTAAAGGCGTTCCGCAAGGATCTACCGGTGGTCACTTCAGCACTTGATCACCGTTCCGCCATTGGTGCTTTTGCCCTGGTTAAACGGGCAATGCTCAATGGCGTACTGCTACAACGGTTACTGGAAGGCCACGCCATCTGCGATGACTAATTCAGGTTACAGCCATGCCCCGTGCCGACAAATCGATTAAACCATTGTCGAGGACATATAGACCCGCTATGCTCTGCTCTTTCCGCCTTGATGACCCGCTATTGTGGCTACCGCTGCATGGCTTCTCATCAATATTTGTATACCCAAGTTCATCCATGTTGCGGCCAATACCGTATAGCTTGAATGCCGATAGGTATAGCAACTCTGTTGCCGGGGGAAGAACCATCACTATGAGAACCAGCCACCATGACGATTAAAAATGTGATATGTGACATCGACGGCGTGTTATTGCATGACAATACTCCGATTGCCGGTGCCGATCTGTTTCTGGCGCGCATTCAGGAAAAAGGAATGCCGTTGGTGGTGTTGACTAACTACCCTTCGCAAACCGCACAAGACCTGGCTAACCGTTTTAGCGCCGCCGGGTTGGAAGTACCAGAAAACGCGTTTTACACTTCAGCCATGGCCACGGCGGATTTTCTGCGCCGTCAGGAAGGTAAAAAAGCCTATGTGGTCGGTGAAGGCGCGCTGATCCATGAACTCTATAAAGCCGGTTTTACCATTACCGACATCAATCCGGACTTTGTTATCGTTGGTGAGACTCGCTCCTACAACTGGGACATGATCCATAAAGCCGCCTACTTCGTCAGTAATGGGGCGCGCTTTATTGCCACCAATCCGGATACCCATGGACACGGTTTTGTCCCTGCCTGCGGCGCACTCTGCTCCCCTATTGAGAAGATCACCGGACGTAAACCTTTTTACGTGGGTAAACCCAGCCCGTGGATTATCCGAGCGGCACTGAATAAAATGCAGGCGCACTCAGAGGACACGGTGATTATTGGCGATAACCTGCGCACCGATATTCTGGCTGGCTTCCAGGCGGGTTTAGCCACCGTACTGGTGTTATCGGGTGTTTCTACACTGAACGATGTTGAAAACATGCCATTCCGCCCCAGCTACATCTACCCTTCCGTCGCTGATATCAGCATCTTTTAGTCAGGCTGGCTTGATGGCTTATGGCGGCATGGCTGCACCATAGGCAATCAGGTCACCCCACTTAAAAATTAACGATTCAATAGTTTTTTAGCTTAAAAACTGAATATTCGCTAATTATAAATCCTCTCTGCTAAATTTTTTCCGTCATAAAGTTAAATCTCTTGCATTCACCCCAGGTTTAGCCGCATTTTCATCATCAGTAAAGCCATGGGGTGATCATCATGCCCACGGCCCAGCCAGATGAATAACATCAGGTATCAATTTATCAAGAGTATGAGGAGAGTCATTATGTGTTCTATTTTTGGCGTGCTCGATCTGAAGTCTGATCCGCTTGAATTGCGTAAAAGAGCGTTGGAGTTGTCGCGCCTGATGCGCCACCGCGGCCCTGACTGGTCCGGTATCTATGCCAGTGATAAAGCGATTCTTGCTCATGAACGCCTGTCGATTGTTGATGTGAATCATGGCGCTCAACCGCTCTACAACGCGGCAGGTAACCATATTTTGGCAGTGAACGGGGAAATTTATAATCACCAGGCATTGCGCCAGCAATTAAGTGACCGTTATGCATTCCAAACCGCTTCCGACTGTGAAGTGATCCTGGCGCTGTATCAGGAACAAGGACCGGGCTTTCTGGATGAACTGCAGGGCATGTTTGCCTTCGCCCTCTATGATGCAGAAAAAGATGCTTATCTGATTGGTCGTGACCATCTGGGTATCATCCCGCTCTATATGGGGCATGATGAACATGGCAACCTGTTTGTGGCTTCTGAAATGAAAGCGCTGGTACCGATATGTCGCAGCATCAAAGAGTTCCCGGCGGGTAGCTATCTCTGGAGCCAAGAGGGAGAAATTCGCCAATATTATCAGCGCGACTGGTTCGACTTTGCTAATGTGGCCGATAACACCACTGACGCCAATGCACTGCGTGATGCATTGGAAGAGTCAGTGAAAAGCCACCTGATGTCCGATGTCCCCTATGGGGTGCTGCTTTCTGGCGGGCTAGATTCCTCCGTGATCTCGGCCATTACCAAAAAATATGCCGCCCGTCGTGTGGAAGATGATGAGCGTAGCGAAGCCTGGTGGCCGCAACTGCACTCCTTTGCCGTTGGCCTGGAGGGTTCACCGGATCTGGCAGCGGCGCAACAGGTGGCTAATCACCTCGGCACGGTACACCATGAGCTTCACTTCACGGTACAAGAGGGGCTCGATGCCATCCGTGATGTGATTTACCATATTGAAACTTATGATGTGACCACGATTCGCGCCTCAACACCGATGTACCTGATGTCCCGTAAAATCAAGGCGATGGGCATTAAAATGGTGCTATCAGGGGAAGGTGCCGATGAAGTATTTGGTGGTTATTTATACTTCCATAAAGCCCCCAATGCCAAAGAGTTCCATGAAGAGACGGTGCGTAAGCTATTGGCACTGCATATGTACGACTGCGCACGTGCCAACAAAGCCATGTCGGCCTGGGGAGTCGAAGCCCGTGTTCCCTTCCTGGACAAAAAATTTCTCGATGTGGCCATGCGCATCAACCCGAAAGACAAAATGTGCGGCAACGGCAAAATGGAAAAACACATTCTCCGTGAATGTTTCGAGTCTTATCTGCCAGCCAGCGTCGCCTGGCGCCAGAAAGAGCAGTTTTCTGATGGGGTTGGCTACAGTTGGATTGATACTTTAAAAGAAGTGGCCGCCAAACAGATCAGCGATCAACAGTTGGAAACAGCTCAATTCCGCTTCCCATACAATACGCCGACGTCAAAAGAAGGTTACCTGTATCGTGACATTTTCGAACAGTTATTCCCTCTGCCCAGCGCCGCCGAATGTGTTCCCGGTGGCCCCTCCGTCGCCTGTTCGTCGGCCAAAGCCATTGAATGGGATGAGTCCTTCAAAAAGATGGACGACCCGTCTGGCCGAGCGGTAGGGGTACACCAATCCGCCTATCAGTGATATCTCATGGGGGAGACGACTCCCCCTTTTGTTGATGTTTTTCAGCAGTAATTCTTTTATTTGTCTATTTTATAGACAGACTGTTCACAACCCAGACAAACAACACACTCAGTCGCTTTTTCGGGAAAAAATTAGTTGACGCAAAACGACCATATACGCATAATGCGCCCCGCAACGCCGATGAAGGTAACGCAAAAAAGATGGCTACGTAGCTCAGTTGGTTAGAGCACATCACTCATAATGATGGGGTCACAGGTTCGAATCCCGTCGTAGCCACCACTTTTTTTTGCGGGAGTGGCGAAATTGGTAGACGCACTAGATTTAGGTTCTAGCGCCGCAAGGTGTGCGAGTTCAAGTCTCGCCTCCCGCACCATCTCTTTCGTCGTTGTGTATACAGCAGGTGGGGTATCGCCAAGCGGTAAGGCACCGGTTTTTGATACCGGCATTCCCTGGTTCGAATCCAGGTACCCCAGCCAT
>NZ_AYKS02000050.1 GCF_000496755.2 Serratia sp. DD3 | reverse complement strand
ACATATCGGCGCTGTTATCAATACTGACGGTGGAGCCAGCGATACCTTGCAGGGTTTGAGCAACGATACCCTGCAGGCCATTAAACACCAAAGTGGAGGTATCGGTGGTTAAATCCACCGTGGCGCTGTCGGCCCCCAGATTGTTAGCTTGGGTCACCGTCAGGGTGCCACCGGCATTGATAGCCTGGGTGCCGATAAAGTCGCTCTCGCCAGTCAGTTGGACGTTGGCGTTGGTATTAACCACCCCGTCACCACTGAGTTGGTTGTCGAAGCTGCCGTCACGGTTGAAGTTCAGGGCGCCTGCAACGGTGATATCACTGTCACCGAGGGTACCGGCATTGGTTAAGGTGATGTCGGCACCCGCCGCTATAGTGGTAATAGCAGAAAGGGTGCTGTTATCGGCGCTCAGGGTTAAACTCCCCCCCTGCACATTCAGGTTGCCGGCACCGGCCAGGCCATCGGTGGCGGTGGAGGTACCACCACCCAGCAGATTAAGGGTGCCACCTGCCAAGTTAAGGGTGCCAGCGTTGGTCAACAGACCATCATTGGTTAATGTGCCGCCATTGATCGTCAGAGCACCGAGGTTATCCAGTGCGCCGACGGTCTGGGTGAAACCTGCCATATTGAACAGGGCGTCGCTATCCACCGTTAACAGTTGGGTCTGCCCGAGGGCATTGCTTGCCCCCAACAGCACCGTGCCGCCGGTCGCCCGGGTGGTACCGCCGTAGGTGTTGCCCCCGTTGGAGATGGTGAGTGGTGCTGCGGACGCATCCAGAACGAT
>NZ_AYKS02000049.1 GCF_000496755.2 Serratia sp. DD3 | reverse complement strand
ACAAGGAAGTTCGCCAGAGAGTTGAATCTGGAACCGTGTACAACAGCAGTAAGTAGCCCGCAAAGTAACGGAATGGCAGAGCGGTTCGTGAAAACGATGAAGGAAGACTACATCGCGTTCATGCCAAAACCGAATGTGAGAACGGCACTGCAGAATCTTGCGGCGGCGTTCAATCATTACAATGAAAATCATCCGCATAGTGCGTTGGGATATCACTCCCCGAGAGAATACCGACGCCAGCGGGCATCGTTAACTTAAGATACAAAAGCTGTCTGGAGATGGCGGGTCAAGAACAGCTGCAACAAGGCTTTGTTCTGCTTTGTCGCCGTTGGATAGCATTGCAGCACGAGCTGCCCGCTTTGTTCTTCAAGCACCACCAGGGCCGGTTCCGCGACCAAACGCAGCGGTTCGCCAGTTGCGTTAAACACGTTCTCACTTTGCGATAACAACATGAGCAAGCTGGGGGTGAGCTTAAATACGTCGCTCCAGTAATCCTGGCCGCGTTGCAAATGTTCGGCAATCGCCAGATCAATACTGCTCAAAGCAAGGTTGTGTTCATATTTAAGGCTGTGTGGAGAGACTTTTCGCCCAAGATTCCAGCCCTTTTTGCCCCGTTTTTGCAACTTCACCAACAAGGTCTCGTGCTCGGTAATCATCCAAGCTAAACGTTCATTTTGCTGCTCTTTCGGGTTGTGCAATGTAGTGGCTACTTCTGTGATCCATATTTGCCACATATCGGGTTTATCAATGTAACGGTATTGGCCGGTTTCTTGGTCGGTCAAATAAGCAAAAAGGCGTTGGGCCATATGCGCGAGGTTAAATTTGTTTGGCGCACTAGAGGCGTCAAGATGCTCCGCTAGTGGATGCTGAGCCAAGGCTTTGAAAAATTGTCGCAACTCTGGGCGTGTTTTGACTCGGCACATTTGCAGCAAATCCAGAACCAATTGTCCCCAAGCGATACCCTGTGGGGTACATACCGACTCGAGCCACATTGGCGCATCGTAAAACCGAGACACCAGCGTATCTTCGCTCAACTGCAGATAGTTGAAGACCTTTTGCCAATGGAAAAAACCCAGGGAATAATCACTTGCCAGCTCCAACTGTTCAAGCTGTTCCAGTCTGTTTTGGAGTAATTCAGGGCGCAGACATTGGATAATAAACAGATCGATCAAGTACGAAAGGCTGAGTTTAGTTCGGGGAGTGAGCGGGAACAGCAGTTCACGCCGAGCTAAATAGTGTTCGTCAAGGGGGGCTAGGAAGTGTTGGGCTTGGCTGGGGTTGTGCGAAAAAAGGCCCGCATCTTGGCTCAGTTGAATCGGCAACGCTCTTTTCGCCACGTTTGATATCAAGGAATGCAGGGTTTTATAGGTGGCGGGTGTGGTGGCGGCCAGTGACATCCGCAGGTAGGTCGCGAGAAAGTAATCCCCAGCACCTTTGACAAGGTCAGCGGTGTTGGCTAAATACCAAAGTTGATCACTTTGTGACATCAGGTAAAAACCATCATTGACGCTTTGTTCAAGTAGCTCCGTATCTACCGACCAAAGATAGTGCGGTGCAAACCAAGCGGCATACAAGCGAGCGTAATGGGCCTCCGGTACGCGTACCGTGTTGCGTAAGCCCTGGTTTAATCGGATTTGTGAGGTGTTCTGAGCAGCGAGCAGAGCAAAACACCAGCCATCCGCGGTGAGGTGAATAAACGTTTTCTCTTGATGTGTGTTGGTGCGTATCCAGCCAGCTTGTAGACATTGGTCACACAGCGCAGCGAATCGCCCTGCGCGTTGTTCACCCACATAGTTTAGATAAGATAAATAAAGGTCTTCAGCTTTGCGGCTAGGGCTGACAATGATGGCGGCAAGGAAATCGATTTGTCCATCTTTAAACGCATATGAGGTTATTTCTGAGCGTTGCACTGGGCCTTCCTGCGATCTTTTAAATATGGGCTTGGATATACGATATTTTCGTGGTTTTGGTCTCGTTTGTCTTTAAATAAAAAAGTAGAAAATTTGATTGATTGGCTATACCAACTGAATCAATCTAGCGGTGATCACGGTGGGGTTTCCATAAGTATTGGTGACGAGTATACGATTAATGAAAAAAACATAGGGCATTATGGATAATTTTCCTAAATTTATTCAATGGATTATCTTGCTACTGGTTTCATTGTTATTGGGAGGGTTACTGCAATTCTTCCACTTTCCCGCTGCTCTGCTGTTAGGGCCGATGATTGTTGGCGTCGTGATGGGCCTGCTGGGGGCATCGGTCCGTGTTCCCACCCATTACTTTGTTGTTTCACAAGCCGTGTTAGGCTGCATGATTGCTCAAAGCCTATCTCCCGATATTCTGACGCCGTTACTGCAAGATTGGCCACTGGTGTTACTGGTTTTGCTCTCTACACTATTGGCTAGCGGGTTTTCCGGCTGGTGTCTGATGCGCTTTAGCGGGTTACCGGGGCCGACTGGCGCTTGGGGAACTTCACCCGGCGGGGCTTCGGCCATGGTGGCTATGGCCGGGGATTTTGGTGCCGATGTCCGTCTGGTTGCCTTTATGCAATATCTGCGCGTGCTGTTTGTGGCGACGGCTGCGGCAATGGTGGTGCGTATTAGCTTGGGGAGTGAGGCAGGGCAAGGTAGTGTGGCGCTCGAGTGGTTCCCGGCATTGCATTGGAATTTTCTGGGCACGATGGGGATTGCTGTGGCGGGTGTCTGGCTAGGGCCACGTTTGCGTATTCCCTCTGGTGCACTGATGTTACCAATGATCCTGGGGGCTGCATTACACTCTAGCGGCACCATGATGCTACAGCTGCCGGAATGGTTGTTGGCGTTGGCTTATACAGTCATAGGCTGGAGTGTGGGGCTGCGTTTTACCCGGCCAATCTTCCTATTGGCATTGCGTACCTTGCCACAAATAGTGGTGTCGATTATCGCCTTGATGCTGTTTTGTGGGGCATTGGCATGGATGTTAACTCTATTTTTGCCTGTCGATCTATTAACTGCTTATCTGGCAACCAGCCCGGGTGGGTTGGATACGGTGGCCATTATTGCCGCAGGTAGCCGGGTTGATATCACGTTTGTGATGGCCATGCAGACACTTCGTCTGTTCACTATTTTGTTGACCGGGCCGGCAATGGCGCGGTTTATTTCCAACCGCGCCTTGCCTGAGCAATCAACGTAATATCCGCTGGGTATAGAGTGCATCAAGGGTGAACAGCCCTAACGCCGCCCAGATAAAGCCGAAGGTGACCAATTTATCCAGGCCGATCGTTTCGCCGTAGAAGGTGGTAGCCAATAGGAGCATCATGGTTGGGCCAAGGTATTGAAAGAACCCAAGGGTTGAAAGACGCAACCGGGTGGCTGCCGCCGTAAAGAACAGCAGTGGTACGGTGGTGATAATTCCGGCAGCCACCAGTAATAGATTTAGTGACCAAGGGTTGTTACTGAGCTGACTGGTGGGGCTGTCGGCAATCAGGAACAGGTAGATGGCGGCGACGGGTAGTAACCACAACGTTTCAACCAACATACCGGTTTGCGCATCAATAGCGATTTTTTTGCGTAACAGCCCATAAAAGGCAAAGCTGAAAGCCAGCCCCAGAGCGACGATGGGCAGTGAACCGAACTGCCACAATTGCACCAGCACCCCGGTAAATGCCAACGCGACGGCGAACCATTGCATACGGCGAAATCGCTCACCCAAGAACAGCATCCCGAGCAGGATATTCACTAACGGATTGATAAAATAGCCTAGGCTCGCTTCCAGCATATGGTGGTTATTCACCGCCCAAATAAACAGTAGCCAGTTGCCCCCCACCAAGACCGCAGTCACGGCCAGTAAGAGTAGCTTTTTGGGATTACGACATGCCGCTCGTACTTTTGGCCAGTGACGGCCCAGCGATATCAGCACCAACATAAACAAAAATGACCAAATCACCCGATGGGTCAGGATCTCATCAGCAGGTACTTGTTGGATCAACTTGAAATAGACCGGGGCAATGCCCCAAATAAAATAAGCGGCCAGAGCAAATAAGATGCCCTGCCGCGTCTGGTTTGCATCCATAAGGAGTACCGGGTAGGAACTGAGATACAGAGATTTTACTGTAGTTAACCGAGCGTGTCCCGATTTTGTGATCTACATACAGTTATGTTGTTACAAAGTCTGTTTCCAGTTGGGCCTATTGATGCCAGCGATCAACAGCAGGGCAGCGGGGCAATGTTTGGCACAGAGCATATTGCCCCGCTGTTATCCCACCAGATAGGTAGCCGTTGCGCTGGCGATATGCACGCCGTCGTGATTATGCAGTTCAACGCGCGCCACTGACACTTTATTACCGCTACGCAGCACGCTGGCGGCGGCAATAAAGTGCTCACCACGGCCAGGGCGCAAATAGTCAACGCGCAAATCGATAGTTCCCATGCGTGCCAAGCGGGCCAACAGTTCTTCTTCGAACAGGGGATCTTGGCGTATCAGAACATTGCCGACACAGACCAATCCGGCGGCAACATCCAGCACTGAGGCGATCACCCCACCATGCAGGATATTTTGTGCGGCATTACCCACCAGCTTGTGTTGATTGATAAAGGTCAACTCCACATAGTCGTCGTCAAAGTGGCGCAATTCCAACCCCAATTCACGATTAAATGGCATGTGATAGACAAAAATCTCACTGATCTTCTGACGCGCGGCTTCCACGGTCATCGGGGTAGGCGACATGGTTATTACCTTCAGAGGAATAGGGTGGCTGGGCGCATTCGCCAATCCGTGTTGCTCACTTGTTAATTCTATGCTTTTTTTTGTTTCTTTCTAGTCCCACCTAAACATATCATCTACTAAAATGTTCAACATCTTTACTGATTATCCGGTTAAGGCGGCATTTCTTATGCTACATGCCCAGTAATGATGATCGGCATAACGAGTTAATGGCTCATAACCGGATGCCCATTGACACCATCAGCAATTAAGCAAGGGACAGCGCCTATGATTTGTGTGTAAAATAATCCGTTTTTATCACAACTTTTCTTAATATTTCTGGAGTGAGCAAATCATGCGCGTTATGTCTGTTGCGTTGATGGCGCTGTTGTTGGCACCATTAGCCGTATCGGCCAATGAGGCTTCTGAGCAAAAGAATCTGAATACATCCGCGGTTCGTGGCAGCATTATTAGCAATATGTTGCAGCATTATGATGGGCCATTCACTTTTTATTCTTATGAACCCAATTATATCATTTACACCGATACCAGTGACCTCAATAAAGAGGCAATAGAATCCTATAGTTGGTCGCAAAATGCCAAAAAAGATGAGGTTAAATTCCAGATTAGCCTGGCCTTTCCCATCTGGAACGGTATTCTCGGTGAGAATTCCTTATTGGGGGCTTCCTATACTCAGCGTTCCTGGTGGCAACTTTCTAATAGTGAGGAGTCAGCGCCGTTTCGTGAAACTAACTATGAACCCCAAATTTTCCTTGGCTGGGCCACCGATTACCAGTTTGCTGGTTGGACGTTGCGCGATATTGAAGTGGGTTTTAACCATCAGTCCAATGGCCGTGAAGATCCCACGTCCCGTAGTTGGAACCGCGGTTATGCACGTTTGATGGCGCAGAACGGCAATTGGCAGGTAGATATCAAGCCCTGGTTCCGTGTTTCTGAAAGTGATAGTAATGACGATAATCCCGATATCACCAAGTATATGGGGTATTACCGGCTAAAAGTAGGTTATGCCCTGGGGCAAAGTGTGGTCAGTGTTAATAGCCACTATAACTGGAATACCGGTTTTGGTGGTGCGGAGCTGGGCTGGAGTTACCCTATCACCTCTCATGTGCGTTTCTATACTCAGCTGTTCAGTGGTTATGGCGAATCGATGATTGATTACAACTTCAAACAGACACGGTTTGGTGTTGGTGTCATGCTTAACGATATTATGTAATTTTGTGGTGCGGATGGCAGTGCCAAACTGGGTACTGCTGTCGTGTTTAAATGGGGAAGGGTGTGTCAACCGCAGCAGTGATAAACAAAGAGTTGCTAGCAGAGCAGGTGTTGCGTAATACCTTCGGCTATCAGCAGTTCCGTCCGGGTCAACAAACGATTATCAACGCCACCATTGCGGGTCAGGATTGCCTGGTCGTAATGCCCACTGGCGGGGGTAAGTCATTGTGTTATCAAATTCCGGCGCTGGTGATGGATGGGTTGACGCTGGTGGTCTCCCCATTAATTTCATTGATGAAAGATCAGGTTGATCAACTGCTCGCCTATGGCGTGGCAGCCGCGTGTTATAATTCGACACAAACCCGTGAGCAGCAGTGGGAAGTGATGGCAAATTGCCGTAGCGGCAAGATCAAATTGCTCTATGTTGCCCCTGAACGGCTGGTGATGGACAGTTTCTTTGAGTTACTGGAACATTGCCCACCCGCATTACTGGCAGTGGATGAAGCACACTGCATCTCTCAGTGGGGGCATGATTTCCGCCCGGAGTATCGGGCGCTAGGCCAGTTGAAACAACGTTTTCCTACCATGCCGGTGTTGGCGTTGACTGCCACGGCGGATGAAGCCACCCGGCGGGATATTGTCCGTTTACTGTCGTTACAGGACCCGCTGATCCAGATCAGCAGTTTTGATCGCCCTAATATCCGCTACACGTTGGTGGAGAAGTTCAAACCGTTCGACCAGCTATGGCGTCTGGTGCAAGACCAGCGGGGCAAAAGTGGCATTATTTACTGTAATAGCCGCGCTAAGGTGGAAGACACCGCCGCCCGCTTGCAGAGCCGAGGGTTGAGTGTGGCGGCTTATCATGCCGGTTTGGATAACGCCCGTCGTTCTCAAGTGCAGGAAGCCTTTCAACGTGATGACTTGCAGGTGGTAGTCGCCACGGTAGCTTTTGGCATGGGGATTAACAAGCCTAATGTGCGCTTTGTGGTGCACTTTGATATACCGCGCAACATCGAGTCCTATTATCAGGAAACGGGGCGTGCAGGGCGTGATGGTTTACCGGCAGAAGCGGTGCTGTTGTATGACCCGGCCGATATGGCCTGGCTGCGTCGCTGCCTGGAAGAGAAACCGGCAGGTCCGCAGTTGGATATCGAACGCCATAAGCTCAATGCCATGGGGGCCTTTGCGGAGGCACAAACCTGCCGCCGTTTGGTGCTGTTGAATTACTTTGGTGAAGGCCGTCAGCAAGCCTGTGGCAACTGTGATATCTGCCTTGATCCCCCTAAGCGTTATGATGGCCTTGAGGATGCGCGCAAGGCTTTGTCGGTGATAGGCCGTGTTGGGCAACGCTTTGGTATTGCTTATGTGGTGGAAGTCTTGCGCGGTGCCAATAACCAGCGCATCCGCGAATTTGGCCATGAAAAGCTGCCGGTGTATGGGATTGGCCGCGATCAAACTACTGAGCACTGGACCAGTGTTCTGCGCCAACTGATTCATCTGGGTTTTATTACGCAGAATATTGCTATGTATTCGGCGCTGCAACTGACGGAAGCCGCGCGCCCAATACTGCGTGGTGAACTGCCTTTGCAACTGGCGGTGCCAAGAATTCAGCGTATTAAATTGCGTAGTAGTGCCAACCAGAAATCCTATGGCGGCAATTATGATCGCAAGCTATTTGCCAAATTGCGCAAGCTGCGTAAATCCATTGCCGATGAAGAGAATATCCCGCCTTATGTGGTGTTCAATGATGCGACTCTGCTGGAGATGGCGGAGCAGATGCCGATCAACGCCAGCGAACTGTTGAGTGTTAACGGTGTTGGTCAACGCAAACTGGAACGTTTTGGGACCCCTTTTATGGCGGTGATCCGCGAGCATCTCGATGATGAAGATAGATAAGGACCTACAAGCATGTCGATACTGTTTTTGAAGATAGCACTGCTACATCTGGTGGCGTTAATCAGTCCAGGGCCGGATTTCTTTTTTGTGTCTCAAACTGCAGTCAGTCGTTCGCGTCGTGAGGCGATGCTGGGGGTAGTGGGTATTACTCTCGGCGTTATGGTTTGGGCTGGCGTGGCATTACTCGGCTTGAACCTGATCCTGCAGAAAATGGCGTGGTTGCATCAGATTATTATGGTGGCGGGGGGGATATATCTGTGTTGGATGGGGTGGCAACTGTTGCGCTCAGCTCGTAGCCACCATCTGCACCCCTGTGAATCAACCGAGGGGAAAGTGGTATTAGCGAAACCTGGGCGCAGTTTTATCCGCGGTTTGTTGACTAACCTTTCCAACCCGAAAGCGGTAATTTATTTTGGTAGCGTGTTCTCGCTGTTTGTTGGGGAAGAGGTGGGTGCCGGTGCGCGTTGGGGGTTATTCGCCTTGATCACTGGCGAAACCTTGCTGTGGTTTAGTTTGGTGGCGGTGGTATTCGCCTTACCTAAGATGCGCCGAGGTTATCAGCGCATGGTGAAGTGGGTTGATGGCCTGGCCGGGGTATTGTTCACCGGTTTTGGTGTGCATCTGATCTTTACCCGTTAACCAGGCTAGGTTCTGCTGGTCGCCTTATGCCTTATGCCTTATGCCTTGTGGGCGGTGGCTAATAACCCCGCCACCAGAATAAACAGTGAACCGAAAATGCGGTTTAGTAATTGCATTTGTCGCGGTGTTTTCAGCCAACGGGCAATCCGGGTGGCCAGCGTGGCATAACCCGTCATGACGATAATATCCACCACCACACTGGTGATCCCGAGTATGAGATACTGAGCTAATTGTGGTTGGTTAGGGATGATAAATTGCGGGAAGAGCGCCGCGAGAAACACAATACTTTTAGGGTTGGACAGATTCACCAGCACGGCACGGCGAAACAGGTGGCGGCGTGGCAGGGTGCCTGCCAAGGTGTGTAAATCCAGCGCACCAGCGGATCGCCACTGCTGAATACCTAACCACATCAGATAGACCACCCCCAGCCATTTCAGCAGTTCAAATGCCAGCAGCGATTGGGAAACTATCGCCCCCAGGCCAATCCCCACCAAGACAATATGAATGCACAACCCCACCTGCAACCCAGCAATGGAGGCTACCGCCCCACGATAACCGTGGCTGATACCGGTGCTCATGGTGTTGATGGCACCTGAACCGGGGGAAAGGCTCAGGATCAGGGTTGTTAGCAGATAGGTTAACCACCAGTCTAAGGTCATTGTCAGGCTTCCTGAACGTGTTCTTCCATGGTTTGCAAACTAGCGGAACGGTGTGACTGGCTGATATTCCGGCAGCAACTTGCATGAACTTGGGGCTGATTTGTGACACAATAAGTTATACCTATTGTTTTTCAAGCGATATATCCTTCATCCTGCAAATTGCTTGGGTGTTGCCTGCCGTTACTCGCCTCGTCCGTGAGGTTCGCCCCTATCGGAGCCAGCGCAAGTGCTGTTCAAAACGCTCAGTGTTTTGTAAAGCAATTCGAATTATTTTGGGTATAGTGTCATTAATCTTGAGCCGGTTTTTGTATCGGCTAGCTGCTACGTAGAAGGCCAGTAATGACGTTGTTGACGCTCAGTGATACCCAATGGTTAAACCGTGAAGAGCAGTTCTCTGCTTTTGCTACCGGGCCATTGCTGGATTTTTGGCAGCAACGGGTGGAAGGTGAATTTATTGGTGTCGCCGGGGTTCCTATCCGTTTTGTCCGGCTGAGTTCACCGGTACATCAGCGAGTGGTGGTGATTAGCCCTGGCCGTATTGAGAGTTATCTCAAATATGCGGAAGTGGCTTACGACCTGTTTCACCAAGGTTATGACGTCATGATCCTGGATCACCGTGGTCAGGGGCGTTCCGGGCGTATACTCACCGATAGACACCGTGGTCATGTGGTCAATTTTGCTGATTATGTCGATGACTTTGCTCAGTTTTATCATCAACAAGTCGAACCTTATGGTTATCAGCACTATTTTGCCTTGGCTCACTCCATGGGGGCGGCGATCCTGGCACAGTTTCTGGCCCGTGAACCCCAGGCATTTGCTGCAGCGGCGCTCTGTGCACCGATGTTTGGTATTGCTTTGCCCATGCCAAGGTGGCTGGCTACCCCGATTCTGAACTGGGCAGAGAATCACCCTTCGATGCGTGATTATTATGCGGTAGGCACCGGGCGCTGGCGACCACTCCCTTATGTGGTGAACCCACTGACCCATAGCCGTGAGCGTTACCGCCGTAACCTGCACTATTATGCCGATTACCCGGAAATCCAGATTGGGGGCCCTACTTATCATTGGGTGAGGGAAAGTATTCAGGCTGGGCAGCAAATTATTGCCGAAGCCGCTAAAATAACCACACCGCTCCTATTATTGCAAGCCAGTGAGGAACGGGTGGTAGACAACCGTTCTCATCGGGCTTTTTGTCAGGCGTTATCCGATGCGGGGCACCCTTGCGAAGGGGGCAAACCGTGGATTATCCATGGCGCTCGTCATGAGATCCTGTTTGAACAGGACGCGATGCGTGCCGAAGCACTGGGCGCAATCCTGCGTTTCTTTGCTCATTATTAGGTAGTACTGTTGCTACCGCCAATACACTAGAGGTTAAAACATATTGCTATGTATCACGTCGTCGCTTCTGATTTAGATGGCACGCTGCTATCCCCAGACCATACCTTGACCCCTTACGCCAAAGAGACTCTGCAGCTATTGACGCAGCGCGGTGTACATTTTGTTTTTGCCACGGGTCGTCATCATATCGACGTTTCGCAAATCCGCGATAGCCTGGGCATCAGTGCATTTATGATTACTTCCAACGGTGCGCGAGTGCACAACACCGAAGGGGAATTGATCTTCAGCCATAACCTGGACGAAGATATTGCTCACGATCTCTATAACATTGTCCATAACAACCCAGATATTCTGACCAACGTTTTCCGTAATGACGACTGGTTTGTGAATCGTGAAAGCCCGGAACAGGAAGAGTTTTTCCAAGAATCCGTCTTTAGGTATCAAGTGTTTGAGCCAGGTTTGTTGGAAACTGACGGTGTGTGCAAGGTGTACTTTACTTGTGCTGATCACGGCCCATTGATGTTATTGGAAGATGCCATTAACGCACGTTGGGGTGATCGGGTTAACGTCAGTTTCTCACTGTCTAACTGCCTGGAGGTGATGGCTGGTGGCGTGTCGAAAGGTCATGCGCTGGAGGCTGTTGCCAAGATTGTTGGTTATTCCCTTAAGGAGTGTATCGCCTTTGGCGACGGAATGAATGACCTGGAAATGTTGTTGATGGCGGGTAAAGGTTGCATCATGCAAAATGCTCACCAACGGCTGAAAGAGACCTTGCCCGACCGTGACGTGATTGGCTCTAATGCCGATGACGCAGTACCGCATTATCTGCGCAAGATGTTCCTGGGTTAACGTCACTGCGCGTGGGGCGGGTCTTAATTCAAGTTGCAGGGCAAAAACACCGGCTGTTTCTGTCCTGCAAATAAAATGCCCCTAAAAAAGTATGGGTATTTACTCTTTTTTATACGATTCCAGCGATTCAGCGCACATTTCATAAACAATTTTTTTATATGTAGCGCCGATTTATCATCAATTTAATTGCAATTAAAAGCACTAACTTGCAGTAATCTCACATTAATCCTCTATACGGTTGTCTGTTGCAAAAATTTCGTTGCTGCAGGCGAAATCGTTTGTCTGTCAAATCCCCCGTTGATCCCCCTACTATACTGAAAATTACCTATCAAAATTGTCGGCCTCAAGGCCAGAAATCTCAACGATGTAGGAGATGTGTCATGACTCAGCAAGTTTTTCATGCAGAACCCTTCGATCTACCCTTTGACCCTGCCAGCACCGCACTGGTGATGATTGATATGCAAAGAGATTTTGTTGAACCTGGTGGCTTTGGTGAAGCACTGGGTAACGATGTTTCTTTCGTTCGCAGCGCCATTGAACCTTGTAAACGTGTCCTCGATGCCGCTCGCAGCCAGGGCTTGTTAGTGATCCATACGCGTGAGGGTCATCGTGCCGATCTGAGCGACTGCCCACCAGCCAAATTGACCCGTGGCGGTCAAACCTTTATTGGTACCCATGGCCCGATGGGGCGCATTCTGGTACGCGGTGAAGCGGGCCATGACATTATTCCTGAACTCTACCCACAGGCAGGCGAGCCGGTGATTGATAAGCCAGGCAAAGGCGCGTTCTACCAGACCGACCTGCATTTGATCCTGCAAAATCATGGCATCAAGACATTGATTGTCTGCGGTGTGACCACCGAAGTGTGCGTGAATACCACCGTACGTGAAGCCAATGACCGTGGCTACGAATGTATTATTCCTCAAGATTGTGTCGGTTCTTATTTCCCAGAGTTCCAGAAATACGCATTGGAAATGATCAAAGCCCAGGGCGCAATTTTTGGCTGGGTCAGTGATGCCAACGCTATTGTGGCTGGCTTACAAAAATAAGCCTATACCCGTCGCCAAGGAAGCTGCAGGGTTGTTGACTACGTTCGTTCGCCCTAGTCACATAGTTATCTATGCTCCTAGGGACTCGCTCACTTGTCGCCTACCTGCAACTTCATTGAACTTGGGTATATATACTCGTGATCAATGAAGATGCTCGATCAAGCTTGTTATTAGGGAAAGCGTGCTGAAGGGGGCGTAGCGGCGTGAGCCGCCGACAAATTTGCCAGGAGCAAATTTGAACGACACCTGTCGGCCCGCAGAGTGGGATACAGGGAAGTATCCCATCATAGCCCCTCAGTAGGCTTGTCCCGAGTATCTCGGGCTATTAAGCAACTTGAATGATTTTGGGTATAGATACTCATTGCCACTCAAGCGGCCGGCTTGTCCGCGGTAACTTGAGTGAGCCGGGGTATCGTGGGTAGTACCGCCGGATTCGGGTGAGAAACCCATGACAGTCACGGTGTTTCCGGCATTTCTTAATGGATTAGCCGGCATGTGACACGCTTTGACAGCATGGCAACGCTCACTCTGAGCCCGGCAAGATACTCGTAATAGGGCAAGCTGCATCTGCGTTGGCGACAGCCGTTCGCGCCAGGTTCATGGTTTATTCCTGTGACTGGCAGCCTGCGGCCTTGCTCCCCCTCCTGCAACTCAGGTTATTGCGAGTATCAACTCTTTTCTTTGTTATTCAAGTGGTAGAGAGATTCAAATGGTAGAGCGGTTCAAGTGGCAGGGAGATTGCCGATAGCTAGAATCAACTCGGATCTCAATTTTCTGGTTTTAATAGGCTGAAAATCATTGTTTTCAGTCAAGAACCCTTCCGCCCGAACACCAGTGACGGGCAAAACTCGAACAGGTAAATGCGATGAGTGTAATGCATAAAGTTTTTGCCAATCTTTATCAGGACTCGGTTTCGCTGATGCAGATTTCTGCACAGATTAGCAAACTCCCTGGTATTGAACAGGCCTCCGTCGTCATGGGGACGGAAACCAACCTTAGCCAACTACGTGACGCCGGTTTGGATGATGGCTGCAAGGCCGGGCCAAACGATCTGATTATTGCGGTGCGTGGCGAAGAAGACGCTTGCCGTGAGGCGCTGGAAATTGCCCACCAACGACTTAATAGCAAGCCAAAGGAAAGCAACTCGGACGGCTTGCGTGCACCGACTTTGGTGAGTCTCGAAATGGCAGCGGAACAACAGCCGGACATTAATCTGGCGTTGATTTCCGTGCCTGGGGATTATGCGGCGGCTGAAGCTATCAAGGCGCTGCATCTGGATATGAACGTGATGTTGTTCAGTGACAACGTTAGCCTGGAGCAGGAAAAACAGATCAAACTGTTGGCGCAGCGTAAAAACCGCCTGGTGATGGGCCCGGATTGTGGCACTGCCATTATCAATGGGTTACCACTGGGTTTTGCTAACGTGGTGAAAGGTGGCTCGATTGGCATTGTTGGGGCATCAGGCACCGGCTTGCAGGAAGTGAGCTGCCGTATTGATCAGCTTGGTGCGGGGATTTCCCAGGCACTAGGTACCGGTGGGCACGATTTGCATGAAGAGATCGGCGGGATTTCCATGTTGCACGGCTTGCAAGCGCTGGCTGCGGATCCGGCAACTCAGGTGATTGTTCTGATCTCCAAACCACCCGCTCGTCCAGTAGCAGAGCGCATTCTTGAGCGTGCCCAGGCGTGTGGCAAGCCAGTAGTGGTGAACTTCCTGGGTGCTGCAGCGGAAGATATCACCCGTCCAGGGGTGACTGCCGCCGCCACATTGGCTGATGCAGCCGGCATTGCCGTGGCACTGGCTAATGGCACCGTAGTACCTGATTCAGTCACTCGTATTCCACAGCAGGATATTGAGATCCTGGAGTCAGTCATTGGAGACTTAGCGGCTTCCCGTTGGGCTATCCGTGGCGTCTTCGCCGGTGGAACCTTCTGTTATGAAGGCCAGTTGCTATGCCAACAGCAAGGCTTTATTGCCGCATCCAACACCCCTGTTAAAGGCAACACCCGTTTAGCAGATATCTGGCGTAGTGAAGGGCATACCTTGATCGATATGGGTGACGATGATTTCACCCGTGGCAGACCACACCCGATGATCGACCCTACCCTGCGTAACCAGCGTATCGAGCAGGAACTGAATGATCCAGAAACTGCCGTGGTGTTGTTTGATCTGGTCTTGGGTTATGGCGCCTCTGCGGAACCGGCTACTGAACTGCTGGCTTTACTGGCTAAACATCACAGCAGCAATGGCCCGTTACTGATTGCCCATGTCTGTGGAACAGAAGCCGATCCCCAACAGCGTTCACGTCAAGTTGCTGCACTGCGTGAGGCAGGTGTACTGGTTGCTGGTTGCAATGCCCAGGCGGCGTTGTGGGCTAGCCTGGTGGCTCGTATTCAGGCTGAGAAAAACGGAGAAACAGCATGAACCCATTATTTCAACAGCCATTGAAAGTGGTTAACGCCGGGCTGGCCGGTTTTGCCGATAACTTAAAACAAGCCCAAGGTGATGTGGTTGCGTTGCAATGGCAGCCACCTGCAATGGGTAATATTCAGGCCGGTCTGGACCTGGCGGCATTGGTCCGTCATCCGCTGGTTGAACAAGCTAACCAGATCGCTTTTGAGCGTTACCTGAGCGCTCAACCGGTACTGATTGACGTGATGAGTGCGGCGGAGGCTATCCCGGCGATGGCCGAGCGTAAGTTGATCCTGCATTCTGGGCCACCGATTGCCTGGCCAGATATGTGCGGCCCGGTGAAAGGCGCGATCATTGGTGCGATCCTGTTTGAGGGATGGGCTAACGATCATCAGGCGGCTGAACGTTTGGTGCTAGACGGTAAAGTGGCTCTGGAGCCTTGCCATCATCACCAGGCTGTGGGCCCGATGGCGGGTATCATCAGTCCATCCATGCCAGTCTGGGTGATTGAGAATAAAACCAATGGCCAGCGCGCGTTTAGCAACTTCAATGAAGGGTTGGGTAAAGTCCTGCGCTTTGGTGCCAACAATGATGAAGTGTTGCAGCGTTTGCAGTGGATGAAGCAAGAACTGGCTCCAGCGTTAAAAGCGGCCGTTCGTCAGATTGGTGAGTTGGAATTGAAACCACTGATGGCGCAAGCCCTGCATATGGGGGATGAGGTTCATAACCGTAACTCCGCAGCGACAGGTTTGCTGATTAAGCGTCTGGTACCGGCATTACTGACTTGCAACCTGCCGGTAGAAACGTTGCAGCGCGTGGTGGCATTTATTACCGGTAATGATCACTTCTTCCTCAATCTATCCATGGCGGCTTGTAAAGCCATGATGGATGCGGCCACTGGCGTGCCTTACAGCTCAATGGTCACCGTGATGGCACGTAATGGTGTCAACTTTGGTATCCGTTTATCCGGTACCGGTGACCGCTGGTTCCAGGCACCGGCCAACGCCGTGGAAGGGCTGTTCTTCCCAGGTTATGGCGTTGATGACGCTGCGGCTGATTTGGGGGATAGCGCGATTACTGAAACTGCTGGGGTCGGCGGTTTTGCCATGGCGTCTTCACCGGCCATCGTGAAATTTGTTGGTGGTACGCCAGCAGATGCCACCAATAACAGCCGTCGTATGCAGTTTATCACCATTGGGGCTAACCCAGCCTTTACGTTGCCAGCCTTGAATTTTGCGCCGACAGCGGCGGGTATTGATGCGCGTAAAGTGGCCGATCGTCAGATTCTGCCAGTAATTAACACCGGAATCGCCCATAAAGAAGCCGGGGTTGGGCAGATTGGCGCCGGGATTACAACTGCACCAATGTCGTGTTTTGTTGAAGCCATTGAAGCATTGGCGCAAACGTTGCCAGCAGGAGAATCAGTATGAGCAGACCTTTAGCGGTGGTTGCTGTTGGTGGTAACGCACTGATCCAGGACGACCAACATAACAGCATCCCAGACCAGTATCAGGCCGTGATGGAAACGGTGGGGCATGTTGTCGAGATGATCGAGGCCGGTTGGGATCTGGTATTGACTCATGGCAACGGACCACAGGTAGGCTTTATTCTGCGCCGCTCAGAACTGGCGGCGGAAGAAGTTGCACCGGTTCCACTGGATTATGCCGTGGGTGATACCCAGGGTGCCATTGGTTACATGTTCCAGAAAGCGCTGCATAACGAATTGCTACGTCGCGGTATCCAACGGCCGGTAGTGGCTTTGGTCACGCAAACTCTGGTGAGTGCCGATGATGCGGCCTTCCAGCACCCGAGCAAGCCAGTAGGCGCCTTCTTTGATCACCAGACTGCATTGGAGCGCCAGCAGAAGTTGGGCTGGACGGTGATGGAAGATGCGGGCCGTGGTTGGCGGCGTACCGTAGCGTCACCGATGCCACTGGAGATTATCGAGCGGGAGGTGATTGCTCAACTGTTGGCGCAGGGCTGTATTGTTATCGCCTGTGGCGGCGGCGGTATCCCGGTGGTGCAGGATGAGCACCAACAACTACGTGGCGTGGAAGCGGTGATCGATAAAGATCTGGCTTCTGCACTGCTGGCTGAACAACTGGGCGCAGACTTGCTGATGATCCCTACTGGGGTCGAACAGGTAGCAATTAATTTCGGTACGCCACAACAGCAGTGGTTGGATGCATTAAGCATTGAACAGGCACAGGATTTGTTGCAGCAAGGGCAGTTTGGTGCCGGTAGTATGCAGCCGAAGGTGGAAGCGATTCTGCGTTTTGTGATGAACAGCAAGCAACAAGGAAAAACCGGCCAGGGTTTGATCACCAGCCCTCAAGCCATTAAAGCCGCACTGAATCACCAGACCGGCACTTGGATTAAGCCCTAACAGGAAAGGAAAGAACGATGAGCCAGACGACTTTGGTTGCCGTAAATGGCACTTTGATGCGTGGTTTGGAATTGAACGGCAATATGATTGCCGCCGGCGGTGTTTTTGTTCGTGAAGATCAAACCGATGCCCACTACCGTTTGTGGAGCATTAATGATCGTCATCCAGGGATGATCCGGGTGATGGAAGGGGGGATTTCTGTTCCGCTAGAGCTGTGGGAACTGCCGATGGCTTCATTTGCCACCCTATTACTGAGCGAACCTGAAGGGTTGTCGATTGGTAAAGTGAAATTGCAGGATGGCAGTGTGGTGCTCGGGGTATTAGCCGAACCTTGGCTGCTGGAAGGGCAAAAGGAAATTACCGAGCAGGGTGGCTGGCGTCAGTATACCGGTGAAACCTTTACTGGCTAAGTCTTAGCCTTATATACCCGGTTTCAAGTGGCATTTCACCCCAGTGGCTGGCTTTAGCTGGTTGCTGGGGAGCCATGCGGTTTGGCGTTCATCGGGTATATTCACGAGGAGTAATATATGCGTAAAACAGAGGAAAACCTCAACACCGCATCGGGATTTCATATTGCGATGATCCTGTTGGGTATTGCGGTCACTCCGGTACTGCTTTCTTCTTCCAGCCTGGGTAATCAGTTATCCCGCACGGAGTTGATCAGTGTGGTGGCATTGGGCGGCCTGATCCTGGCGATACTCTCTGCTATCACCATTTGTGTGGGTGAAAAGGCGCGTCTGCCAACCTACGGCATTGTGAAATACTCTTTTGGTGAGCGTGGTGCGGTGGCTATCAATATTCTGATGGCCATCAGTTTGTTTGGTTGGATTGCCGTCACCGCCAATATGTTCGGCCACTCGGTGCATGATTTGTTGGCACAGTATGGCCTGGTCCTGCCAGTACCCCTGTTGGTGGTGGTCGGGTGCTGTATTTTTGTCGCTTCTACCGCCTTTGGTTTTGCTGTCTTGGGCAAAGTGGCGCAAATTGCTGTACCGATTATTGCCTTGGTGTTGTGCTATATCCTGTATGTTGCTACCCACGGGCAGGTTGAACTGGGTGAGCGTTTAGCCAGCATGGATACTGGTGTGGCGGTCTCTACCGTGGTGGGGACGATTATTGTGCTGGTGGCAACCCTACCGGATTTTGGTAGCTTTGTGCATAACCGCAAGCATGCCCTGATTGGGGCAATTATCACCTTTCTGGTGGCCTATCCACTACTGTATTGGGTGGGGGCGACACCTAGCGCCTTGAGTGGTCAAGGGTCGTTGCTGGCCGCGATGGCGGTATTCGGTGCAGTATTGCCTGCGGCGCTGTTGCTGGTCTTCGCTTGCATTACCGGTAACGCCGGGAATATGTTCCAGGGTACGCTGGTGGTATCAACCTTGTTCACCCGTTTCCCTAAATGGCAGATCACACTGGCACTCGGGGTGCTGGCGGCGATTGTAGGTAGCATGGATATCATGGCCTGGTTCATTCCGTTCCTGTTATTCCTGGGTATTGCCACCCCACCTGTGGCCGGTATCTATGTCGCCGACTTTTTCCTTTATCGCCGTAATGGCTATCAGGAAACGGTGCTGACGACAGAACCACAGGTTAAACTGCTGACATTTGTCGCCTGGGCTGCCGGTTCTGCGGTAGGTTTTATGACCGTCAATAACATGTTTACCTTGACGACCATCCCTTCAGTGGATTCAATTCTGGTGGCTTGTTTGGGGTATATCCTGTTAAGCCGGCTGAACCAGAAAAAGTAATCTAGAGACCCAAGTTGCCGCAAGGCGACAACGGTACGAGTCCCACGGAAGGGACTCATCACCTAGTCAACATCTCTGCAATTTGAAGATCGGTGGGAGATAGGGTTGGCACTGGTGAGTCAGTCTATGCTTTTCCTAAAAATACCCATCAAATAAGAATTTTTCGTGTTTATTGTCGGAGACAGGTAGCATGCAGGTAGAAAAATTTAAACCAAAATTGTGGAGTGTTGGCGATTTAAATGCATTTTTTGGTCTGTTTACCAATATATTAGTCAATACCTTGGTGTTAACCGGGTTATGCCTCTATGTCGTTAAAATACCCGAGGTTAATGTTTACAGCCGTATTTTACCTGCGTTAGGGATTGCTCTACTGATAGGTAACCTTTTTTATACCTACATTGCCTACCAGAAAGCTAAAGTTGAAAAGAGAAATACCGTAACCGCACTGCCTTATGGGCCAAGCGTACCGCAAATGTTTATTGTGGTTTTTATGGTGATGTTGCCGACCTACATTAGCACCGGTAATCCCATATTAAGCTGGATCCTGGGTATGGTATGGGCACTGTTGGTGGGGTGCATTGTGCTACTGGGTGCTTTTATTGGCCCGACAATTCGTAAATATACCCCAAGAGCCGCCATGTTAGGTGCGTTGGCGGGGGTTTCCATTACGTTTATCGCCATGCGTCCGGGTTTTTTGATGTATGAAACCCCTTGGATTGGATTAATCTGTTTTATGATTATTCTGATCTCCTGGATGGGGCGTGTCCGTCTGCCTTTCGGCATCCCCGGTGGTCTGGCGGTGATTATTATCGGTTCCGCTTTGGCGTGGGGAGCGACCTTTTTTGGTTTCAGTAATATGATGGATCTGTCCAAGGTAGGTGGGTCATTTAACCACTTTGGCGTCTATTTACCCATACTCACTGCTGACGTGCTGTCACTTCCCATGGCGCAAGTCTGGCCACTGCTGGTTACCGCTGTCCCCTTGGGCATTTATAACTTTACTGAGGTAATTAATAATGTTGAGTCTGCTTCTGCAGCAGGGGACAATTATAATCTACGTGCGGTATTAATTGCCGATGGTATGGGCGCCATTGCGGGGGCATTTTTAGGTTCCCCGTTCCCGCCAGCGGTTTATGTTGGCCATCCTGGTTGGAAAGCAGTCGGGGGATGCGTAGGCTATTCGTTAGCCACTGGTATTGGTATCTCGCTGGTCTGCTTCCTCGGTTTGACGGCGGTTTTTTTATCCATTATTCCTCTTGTGGCGATTATTCCCATTTTATTGTTTATCGGCTTGATTATCGGTGCCCAGGCTTTCCAAGAGACACCGAAACGCCATGCTCCAGCGATTATTTTAGCGTTTATTCCGAATATTGCTGAGTGGGCGAATAGCCAGATGAACAGTGTAATTAATGCCACTGGTGTGGACAAAACGCTGCAGTTTACTGAACAGTTGCGCGGCAGTGGTGTTTTGCTTAATGGTATGGCGACCTTGGGCAGTGGTGCTGTGTTGGCGGGGTTGATGTTGGCTGCTATTGCAGTGTTTGTTATTGACCGTCGCTTTAACTGGGCGGCAGTTTTTGCTTTTATCGCCTCAATGCTGTCGTTTTTCGGCTTTATTCACGGACACAAACTGGCGTTTAATGCCACCCCGGCAGTGAGCCTGGCTTACTTTATTGTTGGGCTGATGTTCTGTCTGTTAACTTGGCAGCAGATCAGAAAGGGTGAAAAAATATCCTGGGAGCCCGTCAGTAATCAAGAAGAGTCCATCAGCGCCTAGGTGAGCGTGGTATAATCCAGCATAATGAGCAGACTGCCCGACCTTGGGTTGGCAGTCTCTCCTCTCCAGGCCACTTCAGGGAGTCATTATGTTTATTTCCGATGAGACATTGCGGGTTATACATCTGGTTGCGAAATACCAGAGCATCACCACCGCTGCCGAACATCTGAATAAAGTCCCTTCTGCGATTAGCTACACGGTTAAAAAACTAGAGGAGAGCTTTGGTGTTGAACTCCTGCTGCGTAAAGGCCGCTATATCGAACTCACTCCGGCGGGTGAGTACTTTGTCGAACACAGTAAAACCATTCTTAATGACCTGGATGCTTTACGCCGCAATACCGCACTGATCCACAGTGGTGTGGAACAAGAACTGACGATTGCGGTGAACAACATTATTCCTCGTTCCGCTATCGTCGAGTTTGTCTGTGATTTTGAGCGCGTATTTCCGTCTACCCGTCTGACTATCGATACCGAAGTCTATAACGGCTGTTGGGATGCCTTATATGGTAAAAGGGCTAACCTGGTGATTGGTGCCCCCCATGCGGTACCTAGCACCGAAGGGATCGTCAGTGAATCTATTGGTCACCTGGAGTGGGATTTTGTCGTTGGGCCACAGCATCCGTTAGCCATACAGGTTCAACCGCTGCAGAATACCGAGTTGCGCCAGTATCCCGCCGTTTGTATTCGCGATACCGCGGTTAATTTTGTGCCGCAGCAGGCTTGGCTGCTAGAAGGGCAAAAGCCGATGTTCGTCCCCGACTTTGCGACGGGCATTGAGTTGATTCAGCGCAACGTGGCGATTGGTTATGTGCCGCACCATCTGGTTCTGCCACTGTTGAATGCGGGTTTATTGGTTAAAAAGCCGATGCAAGAACATAAACATGCTACACAGATCTTCTTTGCGGCCCGTTCCGATGGGATGGGTAAAGTAAGCCGCTGGTGCATGGACTATCTATTGGCACCTTCGTTTCGTGCCAAGTTACATGGTTAAACTCCCCTTCAGCCAGCACTAGCATCAAGATATAGCCTGCACTTATTATGTCGGCGTTGAGATAGCCTCACTGGGCAGACCGAGGTTATTCCTGGATCTTGCAGACTAGGTCATAAGAAGTGAGTTTTCCATCAGGCGTCGTTTGAATCAGCTCTATATCCTGCTCCAGACTGCAAAATAAAGCGGCGCTGCTGCGTACCGGTGATGAGTAAGTAATATCAAAAAACACCGGCCCCAAATGTTCATTTAACCTATTTTTGGCCTCTTTTTTTATCCACTGCTCAAGTTCCATGGCTATTTTTTGCAGGTCGTTATCTTCTTTTAGCAGGTGAATATCAATATTGTTAGCTTCTTCAATGCTTGCCAGTCGCATTTGATATTCTTGCTGTAAGGCGTGGGGGACCAGTAGTGAGATTTTCCCCGCAGTCGCGTAAGTGTGCAAAAAAGCGGTTAATTGCTCTGGCGTCGGGGTACCCGCAACATGGGGAGCATGCAAGAGTGGTTTTTTGTGCGTTATTTGGTAAAGGCGTGGTTTTTTAACATGATGTAATGTCATCACTGAGGCAAATAACAGCAACAGCGTGGTAAACACCAACGGAATAGCCCAGAGGGAAAAGCTGACCAGATCGGTAAATGGATGTGAATAACGTTCAACCTCTTCCGGATGCAACAGGCGTAAAAACGTTTTAAAAATCAACTCCTCGTTCAACGAGTCGGTGACCCAACCCGTTAACACGACGGCGGAGAAGGCATAGCATGATGTTTTGAGATGATGCAATAATACTGAACGCTCCACGAACCATCCTCTTGTTAATCATCATTGATGAGTACATGTTCAACCTGTGTATTGGGTTGGCTTAATGATGGGTCGTTGCAGGGAATAAGTCCACATTTTGGCAATATATCACCCAAATGCCGAATGTTATTGCTGGCCGTGGGGATAAATGTATGTTCAATCATATCATTATGGCACCATCAATTTTATTGAAAGACTATGGCAATTATTTAACATGTTTAAGAATGGTCAACTGGGATATCCTTGTTTCGTGCAGTAATTGTTTTGATAAATAATATATTTACTATAAAGGAGTTCCCATGAATAAGGTTAAATTTTTTGTTCTTTTTACCGCTGCCTCTCTCGTTTCTTTCAGTAGCCTGGCTCAAAATGTCACTGCAAGAGCCTCTACTATTGACAGTGCTGAGGCGCAGATAGCTGCTCAGGCAAAAAAAGCCAATGCAGATTATAAGATTATCGCTTCGCACGATAAAAACGGTGTTTATATGATGGCCAAACTGGTTAACTGATTTATATCCGCCATTCTCGCCATACCCTAAATAATTTTAGCCGCAGGAAGAGTATATATTCGACTTGAAATTAAAAGGGTATGGATTATATCTATAGAAATAATAAGGTTATATTTATGACTTCTAAGATAAAATCAAAGTCAGGTATTGCTATCGCACTGCTTATGAGTTTCTCAGTATTCTCAGCCGAAAATAAACCTGATGATTTCTCTGCGACATCTGATGCTAAAGCACCAGAGCGTATCAACAAGACATTGAAAGAATTTAAAACGGAACGAGAAAACGTAGAAAAAAATCTCAGGAATTTTGATGACTTGGATTTTAATGTCTATAGTCACCAAAAATGGGATGAGATGAATAGAAGTCACGCGGAAGATATTATTGTGCACTATCCCGATGGTACGGTGACTTATGGCTTAAAAGACCATCTTGAGCGTTCAAAGAAAATCTTTGCGTTTGCACCGGATACTGAAAACCCTATCCATCATGTACGCATTGGTCAGGGTAATTATACTGCAGTCACTGGTGTATGGCGCGGCACGTTCACTAAGCCGATGGTTTTATCGGATGGTACGGTGATTCAGCCAACCGGCAAACGCTTTGAAATAGAAATGGCCACTATCGGTCGCTGGAATGATAAAGGAACAATGGATGAAGAGTGGTTATTTTACGATGACTACACCTTTATGAAGCAGTTAGGTTTGCTCAAATAACTAATGATAATGGGGACTAACCAGTCCCCTGACTTATTGGGTACAAGAAGAACAAGAGTTAATTAATCATGCATAGCAACAAATCACCTTTCAAAATAGGCATCTCATCGATAGGGGCCCATCTGACTGATCCGATAACCGGTAAAAAATCCACTGAGCAGGAACGGGTTAGGAATTTAATCGAAATGGCCATACAGGCTGAAGCGGTTGGTCTTGATATTTATGCTCTTGGTGAAAGTCATGAGAAGGGTTTTGTCAGTGCGGCACATACCGTGATATTGGGCGCAGCCGCACAGGCGACGAAAAACATCACCCTGATGAGTTCAGTCAGCGTGATCAGTACCCTCGATCCGGTACGCGTGTTTGAAGATTTTGCCACGCTCGATCTGATTTCGAATGGACGATCGGAGATCGTAGTGGGAAGGGGCTCACGCATAGGCGGTTTTGGCTTACTGGGATATTCCCCCGCCGATTATGAGGCTCTGTTTGATGAAAAACTCGAATTGCTGATAGCAATTAATCAAGCAAGTGAACAGCAACAGCCCATCAACTGGCAGGGGAAATTTCGCCCACCGTTGGTGAATGCGCAGATCTACCCGCAGCCAATGAATGGGAAATTGAAAATAT
The DNA here is from genome assembly GCF_000496755.2 of Serratia sp. DD3. The sequence continues at coordinate 84,134 of NZ_AYKS02000049.1, read as the reverse complement.
GGCATGCGGTGGGTGGCCATAGTGACAGCGCGGTGAGTGCAGCAAATAAGGGATTGCCGATGATGATAACGACGTTGGCAGGGAGTGCTCACAACTTTAAAATGGCGATCGATGCTTATCGGCAAGCAGCAGTGGTAGCCGGCCATCCAATGCAGGTGATGCCCATCACGACCACGAGTTGGTTCCATACTGCGCAGAGTGATGAACAGGCGGTTGAGGAGTTCTACCCTTATTTCAACGGAATGATGAAAGAATTACGTGCTGATTCGACATCTATTGATTTCCTGCGTCATTCGCTGGCTATTGATAATGCCATGATGATCGGTTCGGCCGACACTATTCTCGCCAAAATGAAATATCAGTATCAGCTCTACCGGCAGCAACAGTTCTTGGCTCACGTTGATACGGGAGCGCTGCCGTTCGCTCTGGTAAAAAATAATATCGACGTGCTAGCTACTGTCATTGCTCCCCAATTTCGAGCATTTATAGCCCGTGAATCGGTATAAGCTGAAGTGACGCTAGGGAGCGTGTTTTTTGAAAGCCCCACCCGAGCGTGTGGGGCTTGGTTGGGTTTACTGGTGTAACTGGTGTTGTTGCAGGAACTTCACGGCTTTATCCGGGAAGTCGGTAAAGACACCATCAACCCCCGCATCGATATAGAAAATTTTCAACATATCGTTGAAATCCTTGGCATAAGGAGGAACCTGCCCGGGATCAGAACGGAAGGTGTAAGGGTGGACCTGCAAGCCTTGCTGTTTAGCCTCTTTCGCCAAGGTGGTCAGCTCAATGTGGCCTGGCGTTGAAGTGCTCTTCACAATCATGGGATACCATGGCCCAATACCATCGGCATATTTAGCCAGTTTGGCGGCACCGCCTGGTTTCAGCATCCAGTCATAGCTGTAGGGGGTCAGGCTACCATCTGGGTGGATCTCCATGGTTTCGATCACCTTCTGATCATCAGTATTGGTGATCAACTGAACCAGTTTGATGTCCATGTTCATGGCAGGTAGCAGCTCTTTTTTCACCCGTTGCAAGTCTGGGGCATCAAAGCTCTGCAAGTAGACCTTATCGCTTTTCTTGGTATAACCGTAGGATTTCAGCACTTCCAACACTGCTTTGGAGATATCCTTCCCTTCAGTTTTGTGGAACCAAGGGGCTTTGGTTTCTATATAGATGCCCACATTTTTGCCGGTAGAGTGATTCATACCTTGAATCATCTCAATTTCATCTTGCAGCGTATGGATGCGGAAGTCGGACTTCCACATCGGGAAGCGATTAGGGAACTTCTGCTGCTGAACGCCATCTTTGACCAAAAATTCTTCGGTAAACTTCAGGCTCTGAATCTCTGCTAGCGTAAAGTCGAGGGCATAATAACGCCCATCTTTACGGTGACGGTCAGGGAATTTTTTCGCGACATCGGTGACCCGATCCAGGTAGTGGTCGTGCAGGACAATTAGCTTATCATCCTTGGTCATGACCACATCTTGTTCCAGATAATCCGCTCCCATGGCATAAGCCATCGATTTTGCCGGTAGCGTATGTTCCGGTAGATAACCGCTGGCACCTCGGTGAGCAATGACCACTTTCTCTGCGGCTTGGACCGCCGTAGCCATTGAGGTGACAAGCAGTATCCCTGTTAGCAGGGCTTTAACTTGAGTCCGCATTTCATTGTACTCCTTATTGATTGCTGTCAGAGGAAGGAAAAAGGCCGCGAAGCGGCCTTTAAATCATGCAAATATGTTGTTAATGGCGTTTGGCGGCCAGTTCTGCCTTGTGTTTGTTCTCACTGAACATGGTCAGCAGTAACAGCAATACCGCCCCCACACTACCACCGATCAACACCATAAAACCGCCATTCCAGCCGAAGGCGTCCACGGTGTAGCCCACAACTGCACTGGCTATCACTGACCCCCCCAGGTAACCGAACAGACCGGTGAAGCCCGCCGCAGTACCTGCGGCTTTTTTCGGTGCCAGCTCTAGGGCGTGCAGGCCGATCAACATCACTGGGCCGTAGATCAGGAAGCCGATGGCGATCATACAAGCCATATCGATGCCCGGGTTGCCCACCGGGTTCAACCAGTAAATAACGGTGGCAATAGTGACCAGGATCATAAAGAACACCCCGGTGGCACCACGGTTACCTTTAAACACCTTGTCCGACATCCAGCCACACAGCAGGGTGCCTGGAATACCGGCGTATTCGTAGAGGAAGTAGGCCCAGGATGATTTATCCAGTGTGAAGTGTTTCACTTCTTTCAGGTAGGTTGGCGACCAGTCAAGAATGCCATAACGCAGCAAATAGACAAACACGTTGGCGAAGGCGATGTACCACAACAACTTGTTAGGCAAGACATACTGCATGAAGATTTGCTTGGCAGTGAGTTCTTCTTCCGCTTTATCGCTGTAGTCGGTTGGATAATCGTTTTTGTACTCTTCAATGGGCGGCAAACCACAAGATTGTGGGGTATCACGCATTAAGGCAAAGGCGACCAGTGCGACCAGGATCGCGGCAAACGCAGGCATATACAGTGCGGCACGCCAGTCATTGAACCAGGCCATACCGAGCAGGAACAGCAATGGTGGTAAGCCCCCGCCCACGTTATGGGCACAGTTCCATATCGAAACGATACCGCCACGCTCTTTCTGTGACCACCAGTGCACCATGGTACGACCACAAGGCGGCCAGCCCATACCTTGGAACCAACCACACAGAAACAGCAGTACGAACATGATGGCAATGCTGGAGGTAGCCCAAGGCACAAAGCCCATAAATAACATCACAGCGGCTGAGAGGATCAACCCGGCAGGCAGGAATACCCGAGGGTTTGAACGGTCAGATACCGAGCCCATAATAAATTTGGAGAAACCATAGGCGATGGAAATACCTGACAGTGCAAAGCCGAGATCACCACGGCTGAACCCTTGCTCGACCAGATACGGCATCGCCAGGGTGAAGTTTTTACGCACCAGATAGTAGGCGGCGTAACCAAAGAAAATCCCCATAAAAATTTGCCAGCGCAGCTTACGGTAGAGCGGATCTACCTTATCGAGTGGCACACGGGAAATGTGTGCGGCTGGTTTAAATATACTCAGCATGAGCGCCTCCGATGGCTTTATCAGTTATTACATCAGCAGGAAACGGATCTCCTGAGGATGATTGAGCGGATATTGTTCTATAACGAGCATCATCCTAGTGAAAGCTGGCATTTTTCTCTGTGATGTGGCGCGCATTTGTTACAATTTTATGACAATTAATGTTTTTTGAGTGATTTATTAGCGTTTTGAGTGTGATTAAGGGGTTGTTAGCGTGATTTGAATCACTACTGTGGTTTTTTATTTTCGCTTCTTGCTCGTTATTGCTCCTTATCAAACAATTGTTCCTGGAGTTATGCCTAAATAGCCCTATGACCATAGAATTAGGGGGCGTGATGAGTAACAACTCACCAGTGACTGAAACGGAAGTGATCATCATTGGCGGCGGGGCTACCGGCGCGGGGATTGCTCGTGACTGCGCGCGGCGGGGATTGCGCTGTATTTTATTGGAACGGCATGACATCGCTACCGGGGCTACAGGGCGTAACCATGGGTTGTTACACAGTGGGGCTCGTTATGCTGTGACCGACAGTGAATCGGCCCGTGAATGCATTGAAGAGAATCGCATCCTTAAGCGTATTGCCCATCACTGTATTGAACCGACTAATGGCCTGTTTATTACCTTGCCACAGGATTCACTGGCGTATCAGCAGCAATTTATCTCGGCTTGCCACCAGGCCGGGATTGAGGCTGAAGCGATTGATCCCCAATTGGCCCGCCACCTCGAACCCGCGGCAAATCCTGACTTGATTGGCGCGGTACGCGTGCCGGATGGCACGGTGGATCCTTTCCGTTTGACGGCCGCCAATATGCTCGATGCCCGTGAGCATGGCGCACAGATCCTGACTTATCACCAAGTGACAGGGTTGTTGCGTGAAGCTGATCGTGTGACCGGAGTGCGCGTTTTCGACCATCAATTAGCGCACCATTATGATATCCATGCGCCGGTGGTGGTGAATGCTGCCGGCATCTGGGGGCAGCAAATCGCCGAGTATGCCGACCTGCGTGTCCGTATGTTCCCTGCCAAGGGGGCATTGCTGATCTTGGGGCATCGCATTAACAACATGGTGATTAACCGCTGCCGAAAACCCGCCGATGCCGACATTCTGGTGCCAGGGGATACCATCTCGCTGATTGGTACCACCTCGACGCATATTGATTATGACCAGATTGACAATATGGTGGTCACGCCGCAGGAAGTGGACCTGTTGCTCCGTGAAGGTTCGCTATTGGCACCTGAATTGGCACAAACCCGTATTCTGCGTGCTTACGCTGGCGTGCGGCCATTGGTTGCTTGTGATGATGATCCTTCTGGGCGCAGCGTCAGCCGAGGCATTGTGCTGCTCGACCACGCAGTGCGCGATGGGTTGGAGGGGTTTATCACCATTACTGGCGGTAAACTGATGACTTACCGACTGATGGCGCAGTGGGTAACGGATAAGGTGTGCGCCAAACTGGGGGTCGATACGCCTTGTACTACCGCCACAGAGGCGTTACCGGGTTCTCGTCAGTCGGCAGAAGAGACCGTGCGTAGTGTGGTTTCTCTTCCGGCCAGTATCCGTGGTTCGGCGGTCTATCGTCATGGTGATCTCGCTAGCCTGGTGCCGTCTGGCAATCGGCTGGATAACAGCCTGGTGTGTGAGTGTGAAGCGGTCACCGCCGGGGAAGTTCGCTATGCAGTGAACTCGCTGACGGTGAATAACCTGGTCGATTTACGCCGGCGTACCCGTGTCGGCATGGGCACCTGCCAAGGGGAACTGTGTGCCTGTCGTGCTGCGGGTTTACTGACGCGTTTTAAGGTGACAACCCCGCAGCAATCTATTGAACAACTTTCCCATTTCCTCAATGAGCGCTGGAAAGGTGTACGCCCGATTGCCTGGGGCGATGCCCTGCGGGAAAGTGAATTCACCAGTTGGGTTTATCAAGGTTTATGTGGTTTGGATGCGCCTGGCGAGTGCCAACAGGAGGCGGATGATGCAATTTGATGTGGTGGTGATTGGCGGAGGATTAGCCGGGTTGAGCTGTGCGATTCGCTTGGCGGAATCTGGCAAGCGTTGTGCCGTGGTCAGTAGTGGCCAGAGTGCGCTCTATTTCTCTTCCGGCTCTCTCGATCTCTTGGCGCAATTGCCGGATGGTACGGCTGTCAGTTCCCCTCTCGCCGCATTGCCAGTGCTGCAGCAACAGGCACCGCAGCATCCTTACAGTCTGCTAGGGGCTACTCAGGTTGCGACCTTGGCGCGGGAGGCGGAGGAGTTGCTGCAACGTTGTGGGGTTGCCATGCAAGGGAGCTGTGAGTGGAACCATTTGCGTGTTACGCCACTGGGCACGCGCCGGGCGACTTGGTTGAGTCCGCAGGCGATCCCGGTATCTGCGTGGGGGGGAAATTTGCCTTGGCAGCATATTGCAGTGCTGGGTATTGAGGGTTTTCTCGATTTCCAACCGCAGATGGCCGCCAGTTCGCTGATTGAAGAACAAAAGGTGATCGCTGAAGCGGCATTTTTGCATTTACCTCTTTTAGATCGTTTGCGTAATAACCCGAGTGAATTTCGCGCGGCGAACATTGCCCGTGTACTGGATCTGCCAGAGCATTTGGCGGCCTTGGCGGAAGAGGTGAAGCGACAGGCCGGCGAGGCCGAGGCTATTTTCTTGCCAGCCTGCCTGGGGCTGGAGAGTGACCAGCCGTTACTCGCATTACGCCAAGCAGTGGGCAGGCCGGTTTTCCTTCTGCCAACCTTACCGCCTTCGGTGTTGGGGATGCGTTTGTACCAGGCATTGCGCCAGCGCTTGCAACAACTGGGTGGTGTCTTTATGCCGGGAGATACCGTGTTGCGGGCCAGTATTGACCAGCAGCGCATTAGCGGATTGTATACCCGCAATCACACGGATATTCCGTTGCGCGCGCAGCAGGTGGTATTGGCGAGCGGCAGCTTCTTCAGCAACGGTTTGGTCGCTGATTTAGCCGGTATCCGTGAGCCGGTGTTCGGGCTGGATGTCTTCAGTAAAGCCGAGCGGGCCGACTGGAGTCACCCGGATTTTTTCGCGGCGCAGCCTTACCTGCAGTTTGGGGTAAAAACCGATGCCAATTTGCGAGCCCTTAAGCAGGGGGAAGCGATCACTAATCTGTATGCCATTGGTGCCGTGGCCGGTGGTTATGATCCGTTACAGCAAGGTTGTGGTGCTGGGGTTTCGTTGATTGGTGCCCTGCATGTGGCGCAGCAGATTATAGAGGGGCACAACGTAAAATGAGCCAGTCAAAAGACATGAGTTTTGAGAGCTGCATCAAATGTACGGTTTGTACCACCTACTGCCCGGTAGCCAAGGTTAATCCTCTCTATCCAGGGCCGAAACAGGCTGGGCCAGACGGTGAGCGTTTACGGTTGAAAGACCCAGCGCTTTACGATGAGGCGCTCAAATATTGCACCAACTGCAAGCGATGCGAAGTGGCCTGCCCTTCCGATGTGAAAATCGGTGACATTATCCAACGTGCTCGCGCCAATTTCAGCCAGAGTAAACCGACACTGCGTGATGCCATTCTCAGCCATACGGACATTATGGGCTCGTTATCAACCCCGTTTGCGCCGATTGTTAACGCCACCACTGGCCTGAAACCGGTACGCAAACTGTTGGATAAAGCGCTGAAGATTGACCATCGGCGTGAGCTGCCAAAATATTCGTTTGGTACTTTCCGCCGTTGGTACCGCCAGCAGGCGCAACAGCAGCAGCGTTATACCGAACAAGTGGCCTTTTTCCATGGCTGTTTTGTCAATTATAACCATCCCCAGTTGGGTAAAGATCTGATCAAGGTGTTTAACGCCATCGATATTGGTGTGCAGCTACTAGAGCGTGAAAAGTGCTGTGGCGTACCACTTATCGCCAATGGCTTTATGGCACAAGCGAAAAAGCAGGCCAAAGTGAATGCCGAATCACTGCATAAAGCGGTGGTGATGCAAGGTATTCCCGTGGTTGCCACCTCCTCTAGCTGTACGTTTACCCTACGTGACGAGTACCCGCATTTGCTGGATATCGACACCTCGGCAGTGCGTGAGCGAGTGGAATTGGCAACTCGATACCTCTACCGTTTGCTTCAGCAAGGTCGGACATTGCCACTCAACCCGATGCCGCTGCGAGTGGCTTACCACACGCCATGTCATATGGAAAAAATGGGCTGGACGGCTTATACGCTAGAACTGTTGCGGCAGATCCCAGGTTTGGAATTGGTCGTGCTGGATTCACAATGTTGCGGCATTGCCGGAACCTACGGTTTCAAGTCGGAGAACTATCAAACGGCGCAAGGTATTGGTGCCTCGTTGTTTCGGCAGATTGAAGCGAGTGGGGTGGATATGGTGATCACGGATTGTGAAACCTGCAAATGGCAGATAGAAATGTCCACCAGCAAGCGTTGTGAACACCCTATTACCTTGTTGGCCCAGGCTTTAGCATAGGGTGCAGAAGCTGCACCCTTAATACGATACCCGTCGGCACTCATGCCACGGGGAATAAACCGGTTATTACTTGCTGAATTTCAGTGTGTTGATAATAAGCTGTGCTTCGTCTTGCGCCTGCTGTGGGTTATCCGCCGGTAGTATGATCTGAATAGTCAGCAGATTATCATCCACCAGCGCCAGTAGGGTGGATGTGTAGGATTTTTGACCATTATCAGTGATGATGGTGTTTAGCTGGCGCATGGGGGTGCCATTGGCGTCAATGGTTTTATTGCTGAGCACTTCCAGGTTGGCATCACGGGTGCGTAGTTGGTGCTCCAGACGTTGAACCAATACCTCCAGACTCTCTGACGTTTTGTCCCCTAGCAACACGATCACAACACGTTGACCGCTGCTGTCGGCATAGACATAGCGATTATTGACCTGGCTATTGAGCTTGCTGCTTTGATCTGCCATGCCATTGGGCAGTGAGAAGGTCAACTTGCCATCCAATAAGCTCAGCGTCTGGTTTGCTGGGGTACTTGCCGGCGTGCCGTTGACGGGTTGTTTGTTGTCTTTGTTAGCGCCATCACAGGCAGCGAGGCCAAGTGCCAACAGGCTGATAGCCATCAATCTCACTACTTTACGCATTGGGCGTCCTTATTCTTTTACAGATAACAGATAAATGGAGTATGGCACTCAGTCACCTGGGTGTCAGATATCCCACAGGATAAGAGACGACGCCAGCATTACCACTGGCTTAACGGCAACCGGCTCTGCTGTTGGTGTGAAGACAGGCGCTTGAGCAACATGTTCAGCAGTACACCATACATCGGCAGGAAGAACAACATGCAGATCATGACCTTAAAGCTGTAATCTACCAGTGCGATCTCTACCCAGTTAGCGGCCATAAAAGGGTCACTGCTTTTGTAGAAAGCAATAAAAAAGAAGGCCATGGTATCACTGATATTACCCAGCAACATGGCAGCGGCTGGGGCGACCCACCAGGTACGGCGTTGACGCAAGCGGTTGAAAACATGCACATCGAGGATTTGGCCCAACACATAGGCCATAAAGCTGGCAACGGCAATCCGTGCTACAAGCAGGTTAAATTGGGTTAAAGCCGCAAACCCTTGCCATTCTCCCTGGAAGGTCACCGTAGAAATAATATAGGAGATCAGCAGCGCCGGGATCATCACGGAAAGAATGATCTTGCGTGCCAATGGTGCGCCGAAGATCCGTACCGTTAAATCAGTAGCCAGGAAGATAAATGGGAAGGTGAACGCTCCCCAAGTGGTGTGAAAGCCGAAAATGTTGATCGGCAATTGCACCAGATAGTTGCTGGAGGCAATGATGGTAATATGAAAGAGCGAAAGCCAAACCAGTGCGGTTAAGCGTTGCTGGGGGGTAAATGAATACATAATGTGACCTTTTTGGATAGATGGGGTGAGGGAACCCATGTCATTTTTTAGCTATGCGGCGGCATGATACGTGTTTGCGCAACGAATGCAATGGTTAAATTTAACGCAAACGGTAACGTATCTTGCGCAAAAAAACGACTGGCGTAAACTAAGCGCTGTTAAGATCCAGTAAGTATACTTGGATGTTTTTTGATCGAGAGAAGAATATGACTGACATTTTTGCCCAGGCAGACCAGACGCTAGATGCCTTGGGATTACGCTGCCCGGAACCGGTAATGATGGTGCGTAAAACGGTACGCTATATGGATAACGGCAAAACCTTGCTGATCATTGCCGATGATCCTGCCACTACCCGCGACATACCGGGTTTTTGCCGCTTTATGGAACACACTTTGCTGGCTCAGGAAACAGATAAGGCGCCGTATCGCTATCTGTTGCGCAAGGGGTTGGCGGAGTAACAGATATTTATACACTGGCCTCAGCAAGTTGCCGGTAAGCTGCAACTCGCTGGAGCCAGGGGAATCAGCGTTTTTTCAACAGCCGTAAGGCATTGGCGGTCACCAGTGCGGTAGCGCCGGAATCTGCCAGTACTGCCAACCATAAACCGGTTATCCCCAACAAAGTCGTGACCAGGAAAATCCCTTTCAGCCCTAACGCAATAGTAATGTTCTGGCGAATATTGGCCCGAGTGGCACGGGAAATACGGATCATCTCGGTGATTCCCACCAGCCGATTGTGGGTCAGTGCCGCATCGGCAGTTTCCAACGCCACATCAGTACCACTGCCCATAGCGATGCCGATACTGGCGGCTTTCATGGCTGGGGCATCATTGATGCCATCGCCAATCATGGCGGTGTGCTGCTGTTTGCTCAGTTCACTGACTATCCGCACTTTATCTTCTGGCATTAATCCGGCGCGATAGTCGATCCCCAGCTCACTGGCGATGGCGGCGGCAGCGCGCGGGTTATCACCAGTGAGCATCAGGCTACTAATCCCCAACGCTGCCAGTTGGGTCAGCGCCAGCTTGGCATCTTCGCGCAACACATCGCGCAGGGCCAACAGGCCAATGGGCGCGCCATCAACCAGCACCACCACGGCGGTTTTCCCCTCATTTTCCAGGGTGTCTACTTTGTGGTGCCATTCGCGGGTTAACTGATTTTCTGCCAGCTTGCCCGGTGTGCTGATCCGGATGATTTTACCGGCCACCTTGCCTTCAACGCCGATACCGGCCAGTGCGCGGCGGCCTTCAGCGAGAGGGAGTTCAACCCCGCGTTCTACCGCATGGTTGATGATAGCCTGCGCCAGTGGATGGTGTGACCCTGCTTCAACGGCGGCGGCAGTGGCCAGTAACACCTGCTCGCTGATCCCCTCGACGGGCAATACATCCGTCACCGTGGGTTTGCCTTGGGTTAATGTGCCGGTTTTATCGAACGCGATGGTCTGTACTTGTCCCAACTGCTCCAGGGCTGCCCCGCCTTTAATCAGCGCACCGCGACGTGTTGCTGCCGCCAGCCCGGAAGTGATCGCGGCAGGTGTGGAAATGACCAAGGCACATGGGCAACCGATCAGCAGTAATGTCAGCCCGCGGTAAATCCACAGCGACCAAGGCTCCGCCAATAGCAAAGGGGGGATCAGGATCACTGCCAGTGCCAAGAGCATGATCGCCGGGGTGTAGTAACGGCTAAAGCGGTCGATGAAACGCTCAATGGGAGCACGGCGCTCTTCGGCTTCTTCAATTAATTGCAGAATGCGGTCAATGGCATTGTTGCCCGGTTCCGAGATGACGGTTACCTGTATCGCCTGATCGACAGACAAACTGCCAGCCGCAATTTTCTCCCCTTGCTGGCGCTCTACTGGTACGGACTCCCCAGTTAAGGCACTTTCGTCAAAGCTGGCAAACGGGTTGAGTAATTCAGCGTCAGCAGGTAAGCGGCCACCCGGGGCGATTTCTATTACATCGCCAGGGCGCAGGCTGGCAACCGTAACACGCTTACGTTGATTACCCTGGATCAGCCAGGCATCTTCCGGGACTAAGGCCATCAACGCCTTAATGCCACGTCGTGCTCGCTTGGCGGCATAGGATTCCAGCAACTCACCCAACATAAATAGCAGTAGCACCATCGCCGCTTCTGCGGTGGCACCAATAAATAGTGCGCCGATGGCCGCGACACTCATCAATGTTTCTATGGCGAACGGGGTACCTGAACGAATCAGTCGTAACGCTTTGCTGGCAATGGGCAACAGTCCAGCCAGGGCTGTGATAATAAAGGCAATATTGCCCCATTGTGGGTTGAAAATATCAATCATCCAACTGGTGAACATCAACCCGGAGAGCAGTAATAATGGGGTAAATTCCCCCCAGTGGATGGTTTTAACTTCACTGTTTTGGTGGTTGGCTGTGGGGCTCAGTAGGGTAAACCCCGCGCGTTTTACGGCGTTTCGCACATTGATGCTTATATCTGACTGGGCATCCACCACCAGCTTTTCAGTCGCAAACAGCACCTGTACCTGATTCACGCCAGGAAGTGATGCAACGGCATTTTCAATTTTTTTTGCGCAACTGGGGCAATCCATACCCGTCACTGTCCAACTGAAGCGCTGACTGCCGCGAGGGGGAGCGGCAGCCAGACTGTCGCTCTCCTCATCAGGATCATCATGGTGGGCACAACAGCCATTCTGGTTATCGTGCTCATGAGGCTGTTCAGGAGAATGGTCAGGGTTTCCCTCCATTGCCGCTTTTTTATGGCTGCAGCCATGTTGTGTTTGGCTGTGTTGATGGCTGCAATGGCAGTTGTTTTGCTGGTTTTTCTCTTGGTGGTGGTGCTCTTGGTGAGTATGCATAGTGCCCCCTCAGGCAATCACTTGAAACAACGCTGGTGTCTGATAAAAAGTCTACACCTTGGAGTAGACTCTAGAGTCAAGCGTGAGATCCGCAATGTTATGCCAGTTGCAGCAGTGGTGGCTTTTTGAGCCCCAGCAGGAGCGGATTTGCCGTGGATGATGAGGATAGGCCATCGCAGTTTGGTCGTGAATGAGCCAATGGGGCTTGCGAAAAAATCTGGTTATGGCTTTTCTATTTTGTTAGTATCCGTTTGAATTTTGTTCAAACAACAGACGAGGAAAAGCAAATGGCCTCTTTTTCAATGAGGACAAATGCCATATTCGCTTTCTTTATTTTTGTATTGACTACCGGTTTTAGCTTCGCTTCAACCAGTGCCATAACGAACATAGAGTATTCTCATAAAGGCAAGCAGCCTCAGCAGATGCTGCCTGATTTGCGAAAGTACCCTTCTGGCACACCCCGTAAGAAAGCGTTTCTTAATGTCATTGTCCCTACGATTGATAGACTCAATCGTGAAATTATGAATGACAGGAGCTGGTTACTGGAACACCAGGATGCCAAGCACTGGTCACCGAGTGATATCGCCAAGCTCAGAACCCTGTGTCAGCGCTACAATATGACATGCAACTCACCGAAGCGCACCAACTGGGGTTCGTTGTTACATCGCGTCGATATTTTGCCTACCCACTTCGTTGCCACACAGGCTGCAACGGAATCCGGTTGGGGCACATCAAAACTGGCTCAATCCAACAACAACCTTTTTGGTTTGCGTTGCGGACAAAACTGCGTTACCGCACCAGGTCAGGTGAAAGGTTATTACGCTTACAAAACCATTGAGGACGGTGTTATCGCCTACATTAAGAATATGAATACACATAAGGCGTATAACTCACTGCGTTCAGAGCGGGCAAAACAGCGTCTGGGTGAGGATGATTCACTGAGTACACCAGAACTGATCCGTCAGCTGTCAGGTTATTCTCAGAAGGGTGCCTCCTATAACCGCTATCTGCTGCAGATGTATGACAGTAATAAGACACTGATTTCGAAGGCCCAGAAAGTGGCCCGGAACTCATAAATCGTACCCTCCTGGTTCACTGAGCCAGGAGGGTAGATTGATGTTCTATTTCATATCCCCAAGTTCAATCCACTCGCCGCGGGTCGGCAATCGAATCAATCCTGGTGATTTTCCATCAGTTAGTGATTTAGATTGAATACGAGTATTCCTATTGAATATTATTTGATAAATTTTATTATACTCTGCGTTCTTACTATCGGCGTTCTTCGTTCGTCTGTGCAGAGTCTGATATGAATTTCTTTTCATTTGAATTTATTGCCTGTTTTACCCCTTTTTTTCTGGCTTACTGGCTCTGTCAAAAAAATGTTCGATTACAAAACATTCTTTTAATCACAGCGAGTTATCTTTTTGTTTTTTCGTTCCAAGCGAACTTTGCTTATGTTCTGGCAGGGTATACGTTGTTTATTTACCTGCTGGCAAATGTTCTTAGCGGCTATTTATCGTCACGTTGGATATATAGTCTGTTAGGAATCGGGATCGTCGGTAGTTTTATCGTTTTCAAGTACTACGGTTTTTTACAGGAATCACTGCAAGGAGTGCTGAATCAGGCTGGCATTGAGGCTGAGCTGCCGACACTCGCCATGCTTGCACCGCTGGGACTCTCTTTCTATGTATTCCACTCAGTGAGTTATGTGGTGTCTGTCTGCCGTAAAGAGATCGAAAAAGCCCCTTTTTGGGATGTGGTGCTTTATCTCTGCTTCTTTCCGAGTATCGTGGCCGGTCCGATTAATCGCGCACTCACCTTTATGCCGCAGGTTCAGGCGGGATCACGAGAAATTATCGATTATAAAAAAGCGCTGTTACTCATTATCCTGTCGATGGTGAAACTATTTTTGTTCAGCGCCTATTTATCTGAGAATTTTGTCAACCCGGTGTTCAGTTCGCCAGTCAGTTACAATGCCGGGGAGAACCTGGTGGCGGTTTACGCCTACGCGTGGAATATCTACTTTAATTTCTCCGGCTATACCAATCTGGTGACGGGGATCGCGATGTTGCTCGGCTTTGTGTTACCCGTGAACTTTAATGCCCCTTACCTCGCCACTAACTTGAAAGAGTTTTGGGCACGCTGGCACATCAGTTTATCCAAGTTCATTCGTGATTACGTCTATATTCCCCTCGGCGGAAACCGGAAAGGTACATTCCGCATGAATATAAATGCTTTTATTGCCATGGTGATCTCGGGTATTTGGCATGGTGTTGGCCTGCCGTTTATCATCTGGGGGGCGCTCCACGGGGTGGGGATCGTGTTGATAAACATCAAACATAAGCTCTTCCCATTGCATCAAGGCCCCGCTACCTCAATATGGCAGAAAACCAACGTTTGGCTGGCGCGTATTTTTACCTTCCATGTGGTCTGCCTGACGTGGATTTTCTTCCGCAGTGCCACCTTTAACGATGCAATCACCATGTTGACACAACTGACTACCGGTGGATGGGGTGAGTCGTTTCTCACCAGTGCGCCGATGCTTATTGCGTTCTGGGGGCTGTTATTGCTGTATCCGCAGTGCGTTGCGCTGTATCACTGGGTGGGTCGACATTATCAGCGTGTGTCGTGGATTTATTATCCGCTGCCGCTGGCACTTTTTATGACGTTGGTTTTCATTTTATCGCCTTCAGGTATGCCGGGTTTTATTTATGCAAACTTTTGATTTTACAGAAAATGTTGAGCGTGCACTGAAAGTGGTCTTTATCGTTGTGATAACAACTTTTGCGCTGGTCTGGATAAATCAGAGTGCGCTGGAGCGCTACTGGCAGCAGATGTATCACCAGTCTGCACCATGGGCAAGATTACAGGGATATTACGCGTGGGATCTCGGTGGCTATCTTTTAGAGGGGGGGGCGAGTGCCGGTGAGACGATGTGGTTGCATATTCAGGGTAATCATATTGTCGAAACCGTTGAACCGACAGAACCGACAGAACGGACAGAACCGACAGAACGGACAGAACCGACAGAACGGACAGAACGGACAGAACGGACAGAACGGACAGAACCGACAGAACCGACAGAATCGACAGAACCGACAGAATCGACAGAATCGACAGAATCGGTTAAAGAGACCATGGCGAGCAGTGTGGAATCTTCGCAAGGATTTCAGGTGGGGTTACATTTTATTAATGGTTATCTCCATCCGGTAGTTGGATTGTCAGTGCCGTTCCCGGAATTGTTGAATCGTCATCATCTCGTGGTCGTTAGAGCGTCGTTGAAATCGAATTCGGAACAGGGCGTTGAACAGGTAGCGGTGAAGAAAACAGCGAAATCAGTCATTGAGCTTGCCAAGGGAGATGCTGTTTTCTTTGTCGGTGATTCCCTCATGCAGGGGGTTGCCCCAGTGCTACAATCACAGCTCACCAAAAACTACGGTATTGAAAGCCTTAACCTCAGTAAGCAGAGTACCGGCTTAGCGTATCCGAAATTCTTCAATTGGCCGGAAACAGTCAGGAAGACCTTGAAGACTCATCCGAATATTCGGTTGATGGTGGTGTTCCTCGGGCCCAATGACCCCTGGGATATGCCGTCTGAAGGGGGCGGCGGGCGCTATTTGCGCTTTACTTCACCAGAGTGGGAAGCCCAGTATCGCAAGCGGATCCAGGATATCTTGATAGCGGCAGAGCAATATCACGTGGATGTTATCTGGATCGGGCCGCCGAATATGCGCAAAGAGACGTTGTCGAATGGTGTACACTACCTCAGTGATCTCTATCAGTCGGAAGTCTCCCAGGCAGGGCAGGTCTGGCTTTCCGCAAATATAATTTTTAAATATCAGGGCAATACCTATTCCGATTATATCGGTGACAATAGCAGCAACATCAAGCTACGCAGTGGGGATGGCATCCATTTCACCTATAAAGGGCAGAAAATTCTCGCAGATACGGTATTGAGTATGATTAAATTTAACGCCGCACCGGATGAGCAGCCTGAGGCGCAAGAAGAAACACATCATGAAACAACAAAAACACCCGTTGAGGCACCGTAACCTATTAAAAAAAGGTCTTTGTTTCGCTGCTATCTTCGGTTTGCTCTCTTGTCAATTGACGAAAGAAAAGCAACCAGAGCAACAGCCGCAAACTGAGGTGCAACTGGGGGCACATAATGATTTGACCAATTTCGGCGAGCCGAATTTTAACCGTTTTACCCAGCGGCTGCGCGATCCTTCCGCTCGCGTGCATATCGTGCAGATGGGGGATTCCCATACGGCGGCGGATTTCTTTTCCGGTGCACTGCGTGATAAATTCCAGGCACGTTACGGCGATGCCGGGATTGGTTTGGTACCACCCAGTAATATCGTTGGGCAGCGTAGCGCTAATTTGATTTTCACCGAACCCAAAAAACAGTGGTCGTTCCTGACCAGCAGAAAAGATAACGCACCGAATTTCCCGCTGGGCGGTTTTATCATTTCGCCATTGGCCGAGCATAGTTCTCTGATGATGAAAGAGCGAAATGCTTCAGTAAATCAGTATAATATGCAGGCTCTGTATCAGGCTGATTATCCCGCATCGCTCAGGGTACAATCCAATAATGTGGCTATGTTGAACCTGCAGCCCTCTTCTGGATGGCGTTTTTCTGAGCCCGTTCCAGTGGTATTCCCCGCGACCATCACCACCAATCAGCAAACGTCACTCAACATTGGTGGTTGGCTGATTACCCGTGATCATCCCGGGGTGATGCTATCTTCTGTGGGCATCAACGGTGCGACCATTGCGATGATGGATAAATGGGCAGCGCAATGGATCAATACTTTGGCGGATACCGCACCGGATATGGTGATCCTCGCTTACGGGACTAATGAAGCCTTTAATGACACCCTCGATCTGGCGCTTTACCGTGAACAACTGACATCAATTGTCGGTAAAATTCGTCAAACAATACCCAATGCGGTGATCCTGCTGGTCGGCCCCGGGGACAGCATTAAAAACAAAGCTGCACCGGACTGTCATTCACAACAACCCGCCAATCTACGCAACGTGATTAAGGTCCAGCAGTCGGTGGCGAAAAGTGAAGGATTGCTCTATTGGGACTGGCAACAGTATATGGGCGGCGATTGTGCCATGAATAACTGGGCACAGAACGGTCTGGCCAGGCCAGATAAAGTTCACTTCACTGTTGGTGGTTATGAGCGTAGTGCCAAAGCGCTTTACAAAGCACTGGATGTCCTGATAAGCCAACAGTAAGAAAATCATCACGCCAGTGAATGCTGGCGTGATTAATTCTCGCCGCTGACCCACCTCCTATTTTTTATTCGCGCTCTGCTTGAACACTGTCAGGAGAGTGTAACGCCAATCTGAATTTACCGTGACCCATGACCAAGTAGCCCAATCTAATCGATTAGGGGCGAAGAATGTATTGAGATTAATTTAGTCGAGGGAAAGCAGGTTCGGCGCACCGAACCTGCTGGGAACGATAATGTGAACTACAAATAGAGTGAGCGCACAATCAGGAAATGGCCAACGAAATAGCAGAAAGCCGTGACACCATCGGCAGCGCGGAAGGTAAACCGGTAACGGTTCAGCAGCCAGACCGCATTGGCCACCAGCAGCAATAAAGAACCTATCAGCAGTGAGAAGGCCAGATCAGTGCTGCGCAGGAAATAATGCTCGCCAGCTATCCAGACCATCAGCAGTGTCATCACCACCAGCGTAGTGATCGGCCAGCGCATCTCTTCCAGCCGGCTCCAGATGGTAGCCAATAATAACGCACCAAAGGCCAGTAAGACCAAGGGCAACGGCCAGAAAAAACTAAAGGTCATCTGGCTGGCGAAACTCAGGGTATACAGCAAATGCGACAGGAAGAACGCGCCAATGGCGTACAGCAACCGTTCATTGGGGAGTTGCAATAAGATGTCACCGGCCAAGGTTGCCAGCAGGCCAAAGACGATTAGGTAACCCGCTACGCCTAACTCCGGGGCTTGCCAGGCTAATAACAGTAATAGGAGTAACGTGACGGGTTTGAATACCCAGCGTTGCCAATGGGGTCCACGGTAGGAGGCATCAACGAACAGCCAACCGGAAAAAAATACAGCAAGGAACGGCCAACTCATAGTCTCTTCCTTCTTTCATTGGCATCGACCCATCGCCTTTCAGCGATACCGTGGTATTGGCTGTATCTTCTCACCCAATGGATCAATTTATCGGGCTCGATTGCCGTTTACTGGTATCACCCGATCACTTGGGTATCGGTGCCTAGATTGTCATTCTGTCAGTGTATACTTTATATCACCGTAAGTAGTAACACACTGGTCCCGATTATTTTTTTTTAACTGGAGATTGTTTTTTATTCCATACCAGCAGCTCAAAAACGCCAAAAATAAAGATTTTGGTTTCTTGCCAGCGGCTGATTGGACTCTCTTTCGGTTGCGTTGATTTGAGTAGTACCAACTGCAACCCGTGCATAACCACCATAAAGAACAGGGCTATATCGATAAAATATTTCAGGGGTTTGGGGAACGGGTTAAACAGATTAGCGAGGAGAAAACCCCAGACACAGAGCATTAATAAACGGCCCAGATTAATCAGCATCTTCGGTTTTCTCTTCAACGGATCGGGTGTAAAGGCGGTAAGCCACCTGACCGGCAACTTTTTCGCGGTGTAATTTCCAGGTCACCGGGACTTCGCTGGCAGCGCTTTCGGCTTCAGCTTCGACATAAATCCAAGCTTCATCCGCCAGCCAACCTTGTTGTTCCAGTAGCGTCATGGTTTCAGTCAGTAGTCCTTGGCGAAAAGGCGGATCGAGAAATACCACATCAAAGGGGGACCCTTTTCCCCCCAGCCAGGTTAATGCGTTGGTATTAATCACACTGCCATTGCCGTTCAGTAATGCCAGGTTTTTCTCCAGTTGCTGTGCTACCGGGCGCTGATATTCCAACAGCGTGGCACTTTCTGCGTAGCGAGACAGCGCCTCCAACCCTAATGCACCACTACCGGCAAAGCAATCCAGGCAACGGGCCCCTTGGATCACCGGGGCTAACCAGTTGAATAAAGTTTCACGCACGCGATCAGTGGTAGGACGTAACCCTTCACTGTTAGGAACGGGCAACTTTCGCCCGCGCCATTGACCACCGATGATGCGGATCTGCCCCGCAGAGCTGGAATGCGGTGTTTTACGTATACCGTGTGCCGCTATTTTTGCCATAACAACATCTTAAAAGAGTAAGGTTAACGAAAAGTTACTACTATTCTATACTCAAGTTCATTCAAGTTGCAGGATAAAACGCTCTGTGTTTTGAACCGTGCTTGTGCCGTAGCGTGGGCGGTGCAGGGTTGAGCTGAGCAGAACGCAACTCGGCGTCATCTCTTTGACGCTGAGTTTAGGCTGCAAGAGTCGTTATTGACTGCAGGTAAGTGGATTAAATGAGAGCGTGGAACTGGCTTAATTCTTTTACTGTTTGTGGTAAGCCTTGCCTCAGTAGTCCAGTAAGATACTCCTCGACTGATTTTGGTGGTTTCTTCATGTTGTGACGCTGTTTGTTTACTGCGGATAACACAAACGCCTGGTTCAAATCGAACAGATCTGTAACGAAGTCATCAGGGTGTAGGGCTTCAATATCGAAGTTATTGAGCGAGGACTGGGGAAAGTCTTTCAGGTTAAATGTAACGATAATTTCGGCGTTACTGCGGACGGCGGCTGCAACCACATGCCGATCGTCAAGGTCAGGAAGCATGATGCCTGGAATGAGCGGTTCGAATCCGGTCACCATTGCATCAGGAACACTCTTATTCATTAACTCGCTTGTTCGCGATATTTGCTCCGGGGTTAAGTCAGGTCTATTTGCCCGTAAATTACGTTGCCACTCATCCTCAATTATGGCTGTCCATCTGGGCTGATACAGTCCCGTTAGCACCAAGTGGATTAATAAATCGCGCAGGAAAGAGGGATAAAGTACGCAAGCATCTAACACTACCGGATAAGGTGTATGAGTCATTAGTAAAGTCCGAGATCCTGACTATGGTCTGCCAACTCCTGCATTGCTTTACTGCTTTCGTTATCCCGATGGTGTTTATAGTCCATCAGGTCAGCGAAAAGTACACGGCGGTGACGACCGGTTTTATGAAAAGGTAGCTTCCCCTCTTCCAGGAGTTTCACCATGTGAGGGCGTGAAACATTCAGAATGTTAGCGGCTTCCTGCGTGGTTAATTCAGCATGCACAGGAACAACCTGAACGGCGTTACCCACGGCCAGCTCACCTAAAATCGACATCAGCAGTGTCAGTGAAGACGTCGGCAATTCGATCTGGTGGGTGTTGTTATCTGCGTCCTGAATCGATATTTTTTGTGTTTCCATCTTAGTGGAGAGATAGGCTGCAAGCTCTCTTTGTCCACGTACAGCGGCCTCAATTTCCCTTGGAGCCGGAAGGCTCAAGCTATCAATAATTGAGTTGGTCATTTGAGTGTTCCAGTTTATCTAATTAATTTAGATTATTAATATTAGCGAGTTAGTTTCAGGTTTAGTGAATGCAGCAACGGCTATTAGTAGATTATACGAAATAATCGAAAATCGCAATAAACGAAACAAACGAAAAATAAAAATCGAGTTCGATAAGTCAAAGGGGGAAGGCTTGGGCCTTGTAACGTCATTAACAGCTTTATAGCTTGAATGGCGATAGAGAGGGAAAATACACCAGGGACAAGAAGCGGGTTTTTTGTTACTGGATTAGCGGATTGAAAGCATGCCGGATGCGTGTTGCTAGACGAGGGAAAGTGATAGACTTGTTGGATTGATTTTTCGCATTGGCAAGCCATTGGTACGGAGCAGGATCAGAACATGGCAAAAGAAAAGAAACGTGGTTTTTTCTCCTGGTTGGGTTTAGGTCAAAAAGAAGAGGAATCACAGCAACCTGAGCCAGCCAGCGAATCGGTGGAGCATCAGGTTACAGAACTCCCCACAGCTAGCACGTTGGATGACCAAGTTCCCATTATGGCGTCCGAACCCGCTGAAGTGATAGAAACGCCAGGGGAATGGGATGCTACGTTGAGTGGTGAACCGATTGCCGAAAATGTCCCGGCGTTGGTTGAACATAGCGCTCCAGTGGCCGAGCCATTACCGCTGCCTGCTGAACCTGAACAGCGGGCCCCCGACGTCGACGTTGAAGTTGAAGTTGAAGTTGAAGTTGAAGTTAAATTTGAAGTTGAAGCGCCTCCCGTCATTATTGAGATTGAGCCAGAACCCCCATTGATTGAAGCGATGGTGGAGGAGCAGGAACAACCAGAACCCGCGGTAGCACAAGAACAGGAACGCCCCACCAAAGAAGGTTTTTTCACCCGGCTTAAACGGAGTTTGCTGAAAACCAAACAAAACCTGGGTTCTGGCTTTATCAGTCTGTTCCGCGGCAAGAAGATTGACGATGATCTGTTTGATGAGTTGGAAGAACAGTTGTTGATCGCCGATGTGGGTGTGGATACCACACGTAAAATCATTACCTCCCTGACAGAACATGCCAGCCATCAGCAGTTGAAAGATGCGGAAGCGCTCTATGGCAAGCTGAAAGAAGAAATGTCGGAAATTCTGCTTAAAGTGGATCAGCCACTAGATGTCAGCGGCAAAACCCCCTTTGTGATCCTGATGGTGGGGGTTAACGGTGTCGGTAAAACCACCACTATCGGTAAGCTGGCTCGTCAGTTCCAGGCTGAGGGTAAATCGGTCATGCTGGCCGCAGGTGATACTTTCCGTGCAGCGGCGGTTGAGCAATTGCAGGTTTGGGGGGAGCGTAATCGTATTCCGGTGATAGCTCAACATACGGGTGCTGATTCCGCCTCGGTGATCTTCGACGCAGTACAAGCGGCTAAAGCCCGTAATATTGATGTATTGCTCGCCGATACCGCCGGTCGCTTGCAGAATAAGGCGCACTTGATGGAGGAGTTGAAGAAGATTGTGCGCGTCATGAAAAAACTGGACGACCAGGCCCCTCATGAGGTTATGCTGACGCTGGATGCCAGTACCGGGCAAAATGCGCTGAGTCAGGCGAGATTATTTAATGAAGCTGTCGGTTTGACCGGTATCGCGCTGACTAAACTGGATGGTACCGCCAAAGGTGGGGTGATCTTTGCGATCGCCGATCAGCTCAGTATTCCGATCCGTTATATTGGTGTTGGTGAAGGGATCGAAGATTTACGGCCATTTAAGGCTGGCGATTTTATTGAGGCACTTTTTGCCCGAGAGGACTAATACCGATGATTCGCTTTGAACAGGTCAGTAAAGCTTATCTGGGCGGCCGCCAAGCCCTGCAGGGGGTCGATTTCCATTTACGGCCAGCGGAAATGGCCTTTCTGACCGGTCATTCCGGTGCAGGGAAAAGTACCCTGCTGAAACTGATTTGTGGCATCGAGCGGCCAAGTGCCGGTCATATCTGGTTTGGCGGGCATGACGTCAGCCGCTTGAAGAACCGTGAGGTGCCATTTTTGCGCCGTCAAATTGGCATGATTTTCCAGGATCACCATTTATTGCTCGATCGCACAGTGTATGACAACGTGGCAATGCCACTGATCATTGCCGGTGCCAGTAGCGAAGATATCCGGCGTCGTGTCTCGGCCGCATTGGATAAGGTGGGGTTACTGGATAAAGCGAAGAATTTTCCGATTCAGCTTTCTGGTGGTGAACAGCAACGTGTTGGCATTGCCCGTGCGGTGGTGAACAAACCCGCGGTACTGCTGGCAGATGAACCGACCGGTAACCTTGATGATGTGCTGTCGGAAGGTATTTTGCGCCTGTTTGAAGAGTTCAACCGCGTCGGGGTAACAGTATTGATGGCAACCCATGATACAGGGCTTATCGCCCGGCGTAATTATCGTATCCTGACACTCAGCCAGGGCCGTATGGTAGGAGACGCGCACGATGGCAACTAATGCAAAAACCGCCAAGAGCAAGGCACTACGCGGTGGCTGGCATCAACAGTGGCGCTATGCCTGGGTGAATGCCATGGCTGATATGATGCGCCAACCACTGGCTACATTGCTGACCGTGATGGTGATCGCCATTTCCCTGACCTTACCTAGCGTTTGTTACATTATCTGGAAGAACGTGAGTACAGCGTCGACACAATGGTACCCAACGCCGCAACTGACGGTCTATCTGGATAAGTCCCTTGATGATGATGCTGCGGTAAAAGTGCTGGATGCCATCAAAGCCCAGGCCGGTGTAGACAAAGTGAACTACCTGTCCCGTGAAGAGGCTCGCGGTGAGTTCCGCAATTGGTCTGGGTTTGGTGGTGCGCTGGATATGTTGGAGGAAAATCCGTTACCTGCTGTGGCGATCATCACCCCGCAAATGAGTTTCCAGAGTTCTGAAACGCTTAATACCCTGCGTGATCGTGTGGCGGCGGTTCCTGGTGTGGAAGAAGTCCGCATGGATGATAGCTGGTTTGCTCGTCTGGCCGCCCTGACCGGGTTGGTTGGGCAGGTGGCGGCAATGATTGGCATACTGATGATTGTGGCGGTTTTCCTGGTGATCGGTAACAGTGTACGTCTGAATATTTTCAGTCGTCGCGATACCATCAATGTTATGAAACTGATTGGTGCTACCGATGGGTTTATCTTGCGGCCATTCCTTAATGGTGGAGCAATCCTTGGGTTGTTTGGTGCGCTATTGTCATTAGCGCTGTCTGGCGCGTTGGTATGGAAACTGGAGGCGGTGGTCACCCATGTGGCAACCGTATTTGGTACCACCTTCACCTTGCATGGCTTGGGTTGGGATGAGGCGTTACTGCTGCTCTTGGTCTCCGCGATGATTGGCTGGGTGGCAGCCTGGTTGGCCACGGTGCAACATTTACGTCGCTTTACACCTCAATAGTGATTTTTTGATATACTGTTCTTCTGCCGCACGGGTGATGACTGTGTTGCGGAAGGATAGCGGCAAAAGTAATATAGGTCGGTTCCCCCCGTGGTGATAATGTTAAAAAGTAGTGAACTTTTTTGGGGGGGGAAGGGTCAAATTGTGCAGAAAATGTTTAGGTGATTCATGTGTGAAAGCGCTTTTGCAACCGCAATTGTCGTAAAATCAATAAAATCCCACCATTAAATCACCGGCATGACCTGTTTAATCAAGAGAGGGGTTGAATGACCAAAGAAATGCAAACTTTAGCCTTAGTCCCGCAGGGCAGCTTGGAAGCCTATCTGCGGGCCGCCAACACCTATCCAATGCTGACGGCAGAGGAAGAGCGGGAGTTGGCTGAACGGCTGCATTATCAGGGCGATCTGGAAGCAGCCAAGCTGCTGATCCTGTCTCATCTGCGTTTTGTCGCTCATATTGCTCGCAACTATTCAGGGTATGGCCTGCCACAAGCAGACCTGATCCAGGAAGGCAATATTGGCCTGATGAAAGCGGTACGTCGCTTCAACCCAGAAGTTGGGGTGCGTCTGGTTTCCTTTGCGGTGCATTGGATCAAGGCTGAAATTCATGAATACGTCTTGCGTAACTGGCGTATTGTGAAAGTGGCTACCACCAAGGCTCAGCGTAAGCTGTTTTTTAACCTGCGGAAAACCAAGCAACGTTTGGGGTGGTTCAACCAGGATGAAGTGGAACTGGTGGCCCGTGAGCTGGGGGTGACAACTAAAGACGTACTGGAGATGGAATCCCGTATGGCGGCGCAGGATATGTCTTTTGACCCCATGCCAGAAGATGACGGGCATGATGGTCATACCTTGTCGCCGATGCTCTATCTGCAGGATAAAAGCTCTGATTTTGCCGAAGGGATCGAGGAAGATAACTGGGAAAGTAATGCCACAGACAAGCTGACCTATGCGTTGGAAGGTCTGGACGAGCGTAGCCAGCATATTATCCGTGCTCGTTGGTTGGACGATGACAACAAGTCCACCCTGCAAGAGTTGGCCGATCAGTATGGCGTTTCGGCTGAGCGAGTGCGCCAGCTTGAAAAGAATGCCATGAAGAAATTAAAGATGGCGATCGAGGCTTAATTATAGCCAGTTTTATTCACGCTATGGTTGTTCACGTTATGGTTAATGGCTCTGCAGTTTGAAACGCATTGTTATTTATCGGAAAGTTGTTATTTATCAAAAAGCCCAGATTGATACTCTGGGCTTTTCTGTTTGTGTGCTTAGCGGTCTTGCTAGTTAATGCTCAGCTTTGACAAATTCTGGTTCTGGACAGCGGGAACCAAATTGGTTTGACCAGTCGAATACGGCACCGTTTTTGATATAGCGTTGATAGAGTGCTCGGCCTGTCTTGGCATCGCGGGCCATGACCCAACTGCTGGCGTGGCACAATACCGCGGCGTAGGCTTGGCTCTTCGGCGGTAATAGATTGGCCGATTTTTTCGCTAATTCTACTGCCTGCCAGCGGTAGTGAAGGAAACGATTATCCGCATCTGGCAACGATTTGGCCGCCCGAGCCGCTTCGGCAGCGCTGATCCAGCTCTTGTGTTTTAGCTCATGGGTATTGAAAGCATCCCCCACATAGGAATAATCCGCCCCATAGATGGCATAGTCTGGCGTCATTTCGTAGCCGGTAAGCTTTAGCCCTTGTGTGCGCAGCAAGTAGGCAGCTTGATAGTAAGCTTTGGCGCGTGTGATTTTATCTTGCGCTTTATCCTGTGCGGTGTGTAACTGTGCAGCAAATTCCTCCGCTGTCTGGTGGTAGTTTGGTATAGCAAAATAGCTGAGCGCTTCCTGATAACGGCCAGCACGCATTAGCCGTCGTGCCAATAACTCGCGAAGTTTAACGTCGCTGGGAAGCCACTGACCGCTATAGTCATCATCGTCTGGATTAACCGGTTTCAGCGGTGTGCTGGGCGGTGGTACATGCTTATCAACAAAACCTTTCAGTTCATCGACGGTCAATACCCGTTCGGCGATATCAGCCACATCTGCCCAATAGGTTTCCTTGCCACGATACATCAGTTCTATGGCTTGCAGATAATCGCCACGGTTTAATGCCAGAATGGCTTGTTCACCGGACACCCGGCAATCTGGAACGATCAGTTCCGTATTAAACTCGTCGATATCGCTGCTCTGTTGCCCCCAGGTTTCATCTGTAGGGAAGGCAGCGGCTGCTTTAGCATAAGCTGCAGTAGCGGCTTTAATATCACCTGCACGCAAGGCCATTTTGGCACGTAACCACCAGGCTAAACCACTATCCCCCGCCTGTTTCAGTAGGCTGGCGGCCATGTCATATTGCCCTGAGCGGTAGGCCAGTGCTGCCAGCCGATCGCTACCGGCGAAGCCGTTTTTTACGGAGTTATTCAACAACGTCAGAATGGGAATTATCGTCTGTTTTAACGCTGCTGCACCGTCATCTGAGCTCATCATTGACAGGTTACTGCTGCGTGCAAAAAGCTCGATAGTCACTAGTTGCTGCACTAACGGGTCATTAATGGCTTGCTTTAATGCCTCCAGATGTTCCGGCTTAACCAGATAGCTGGAAATGTACTGCAACGAAAGCCCACCTTGGGGATCGCCCTGGGCGGCTTGCTGGGCATAAAGCTGTACGGCAGGGGCAATTTCCCCCAGCCATAAATGGATACGCGCTTGCTGGCCCAGGCTACTGAGTGCCAGTTGGTCAGGATCGGCGGCTCCTGCTTTCACTTTGTCAATGACCTGCTGGAAGGCAGCAGTGGCCTGCGCTAACTGGGCGGCTTTTGGATGGGGAAGCGATGGTGCCGTGGAAGACGATTGGCTTTCAGGTATGGCATAGTCGCTCATGAAAACACGACCCAAAGAGTACTGTGCCCGTAACCCCCATTCCCCTTGCTCGGCAAGCGGCAGCGCCAGAACTAGCTGGAAGTATTCAGGTGCTCGTGGGTCCTGTGCGGCAAAAGCGACCGCCCCCAGGGTATACAGACGTGCAGCATTAGAGAGTCCCTGAGTATTTACGGCATCCACTTGTTCTACGGTGTGGGTGGCCCGCATCTGGGCAATGATTTGCTGTTCTGGTGACAGTGATGCTGGTTTTGGCGCGTTTTCTGGTTCGGGTACTGGCTCTTTCCATAACGGTAATTGTTTGTCTACCGGCACCAGACGGTGGGTTTCGAAAGCGAAGTTCCCCTCCGGCATCACCAGTAGCGTGCTGTTGCGGTCGACCAGTAACCGAT
Organism: Serratia sp. DD3; assembly: GCF_000496755.2. The sequence continues at coordinate 57,248 of NZ_AYKS02000049.1, read as the reverse complement.
TGAGAAAAAACGGGCCGCAAGCTTGGCTGCTAAGGGGGGTTATTAATGCCGCAGCAATCAGTGAGGCCAGCGGCAGCGAACGGAGATGACTTTTTTTATACCTTATCGATGATAAAGGCGTATCAAGGGATGACATCAGTACCTCCTGGCGTGATCTGTTGACAGCGTAACCAGCCCAAGGGGCGTGATTGCCCTGCGCGTAACTGCTCACTGCGAATACGGACAAAGCGCGGTTGTTGCGATGACGTTGCCAACTGATAATTGCCCACCGCATCCGCAGCCAGGCAACCCTCAGCCTGAATGTGCACTTCGCGGGGCAACGGGGCATCTACCGGCCCATTATTCTGGATGTTCAGGTCATATAATCCATTCTGCTGTGGCTGTGGTAAAAATTCTACCTGCCAGTTAACAGTTAATGGTTGCTGAGTGATGACGGCGCGTAATGTCTCCATTGACCAGGCTCTGCGATCACTGGCTAACGGTAAACGAAACCAGATAATACCACGTAAATGCTTAGGAGAGAGCGGGATGAGCTGTTGCAAGAAGTCGGCAATCTGTTGTGGTGCTACGCTGAGTTCTTGTAAGTTGCCAGCCACGTGTTGCGTGGACTCGCTCTCAACCTGTGCACCTTGAGCATCAAACCCTATCAGCCCCATGCCATAAGTGGGTAAGGCTACGCGAAAGGGCTTGCCACTGATGCGGGCATATTGCCCCACCCAACCCAGAGCCTGCTGGCCATCAAACAGCCCTTGTTCTGGTGAGAGCACCGCATGTAGCTGTAACACAGAACTGTCGACCTGTTGTAGTACACCAGATAAAGCGGGGGAACTGAGCCAGGTGGGCAGCGCGGTAATGCCCAGTTGTAATGAAGAAGGTAGTTGTTGGCGTAGTTGTTGTAGAAAATGTTGATAGGCAGGCAAGCGTGCAGTGGCCGCATCATGATCGATTTCTACACCAACGACCTGCAATCCTGCGGTTTGCCACTGTTGTAGTAATTGTTGCAACTGCGGGTAAATGGTGGCTTCATCCAGTTGCTGCAGTTGCCCGTCCAGACGTACCACTAGCCATAACGGGCGGCCATCCTGTTTAAGCAAGCGAGTATTAACCGCGATTTTGCGCATCCCCTCTTGGGGATGCACTTGTAAACCCAGTACCCGTAAGTTTGAGAACAGATCATGGCTGGCAACCAGAGCATCGCCATGTTGTGGTGTCCAGACTCGTTGCCAGATATAGACTTGCTGATCCCAGGTGGGAGAGGAGTTAATTGCCGGTTGGCGGCTGGAAAACCAGGCCGCCAGCATCAGGAGTAGCAATATCGCTATTACCAGCCAACGTTTCATTTTTGCCAAAGTTCACCTTGTGCCATAAAGCCGCAGGCACGCATAAAGTTGTCGATTTCGCTACGTTCCCCCGCAGCCAACCCGGAGGTAGAAAGCTGCCAGTGTCGCACCTCAGGCAATTGGCGTTGTGTATCCTGCACCAGGTAGAGACCAACCCCCCGGCGTCGGGTCACCTCGCGAACCATCAGGTCGTGCAGTTGTGCTCGGTTTCCTTGCACCTCAATTTTTACTGCGGCCAATAGTCGGTCATTAAAGCGGGCGGCGAATAATACCTTGCCATCTTGCTGGTCACACTGCCACTGTGCTGGTTGTTGATGTGGCCAGATTTTACCCAGATCGATCAGGTCTTGCGGAGACAAATGAGTTAAACGCTCAATGGTTAATTTCATGGCAGATTTTTACATTAATCAATGATATTGACAGTGTAATGGATCTTGCTGATAGTGTTGTGTAAGTTTTTTAGTACGATTTCCACGCAGAATGTTTTTCCCAACCCATATTTTCCGAGTAAAAAATTAGCGCGGTGGTACTTATCCAGCATAATGAACTGTTGGTTGCCCAAACAGTACGGTAATAATTCGAATTTTATTCTGTTTACACCGCTTGTTCCTGTCAGTGGCAGTTGATTTACAGAATAAAATTCCTGTTTAATAGCATGAAAAGTAAAGTCTTATTAGAAAAGTTTGCCGTGAATTAACCTAACCCATTATTACTTATGGATAAAAGCAGTTTTACTGTTCTAGCCAGGCTCACTCCGGTGGCGGGTAGGCAGCGACTCTGAATAGCAATAATGGCCAGGCACGGCAAACACAACAAGCAAACTCACAACGACACATGGGGATTATGCGGATGAAATTTATCAAGAGTAACGTGCTGCTGGCTGGCTGTATCGCCATGGCCATGGGACATGCTGCCATAGCGAAAGATATCAAGGTTGCCGTGGTGGGCGCGATGTCCGGTCCGGTGGCGCAGTATGGCGATATGGAATTCACTGGGGCGCGTCAGGCTATTGCCGATATTAACGCTAAGGGCGGTATCAAGGGCGATAAGCTGGTGCTGGTTGAGTACGACGATGCTTGTGACCCAAAACAAGCGGTCGCGGTGGCCAACAAGGTGATTAATGACGGCATTCAGTATGTCATCGGTCATTTGTGTTCTTCTTCCACCCAGCCTGCTTCTGATATTTACGAAGATGAAGGGGTGATCATGATTACCCCAGCGGCGACCAATGCTGACCTGACCACCCGTGGTTACAAAATGCTGATGCGTACCACCGGGCTGGATTCCGATCAGGGGCCAACAGCGGCTAAATACATTCTTAATAATGTTAAACCTAAACGCATTGCAGTGGTGCACGACAAGCAGCAGTATGGCGAAGGTCTGGCGCGTTCAGTGCGTGATAGCTTGAAAGCGCAAGGCACTGACGTGGTGATGTTTGAAGGGGTCACTGCGGGCGACAAAGATTTCTCTACCTTGGTGGCACGTCTGAAGAAAGAGAACGTTGACTTCGTTTACTTCGGTGGCTACTACCCAGAGATGGGGCAGATTCTGCGTCAAGCCAAGCAGGCCGGTTTGACTACCCGTTTTATGGGGCCGGAAGGGGTGGGTAACTCTTCACTGTCCAATATCGCGGGTGCGGCTTCTGAAGGTATGCTGGTAACATTACCAAAACGCTACGATCAGGTACCTGCCAACCAACCGGTAGTGGACGCGTTGAAAGCCAAAAAACTGGATCCGACAGGGCCATTTATCTGGACCACCTACGCGGCACTGCAATCGCTGGTAACAGGCATGGAGCGTAGTGGCAGCCAGGATCCGGCAGAGATTGTCAAAAACCTGAAAACCGGCGCCCCCGTGGAAACCGTAATGGGTCCACTAAGCTGGGATGAAAAAGGCGATCTGAAAGGGTTTGAGTTTGGTGTATTTGAATGGCATGCGGATGGTTCATCCACGCCGTTAAAATAAACCCCTTGTAGGCTAACCGGCGTCATTCAAGTAATAGTAAAAATGGATGACGACGGTGACATTCCCTCGCTGGTTCCCTGAACAAAGAGGGAATGGCGAGGGTTAAACTCAAGCGTATTGCACGCCTGTTGAGTTCGTATTTTTCCCTTGAAGTGGTATATTCCCCGCAAATTCATACAGGGAGTGGGATGATGACGAGTCTATACCCAACTCCCTTTGAGTTGCAGAACAACATGCGGTGTGTTTCCAATCGCACTTGGCGTGGTAAACAGCCAACACCTCCGCAGTTTGGAATATGAAGAGCATATACCCAAGATAATTCGATTTGCTTGTAGGCGGCAAGCGCGTGACTCCCCAGGCGCATCGCTAATGATGTGACAGGGATGACAGAGCATAGCCAACATCCACGCAATTTGAAGAATGACGGGTCTAAACCGGGATCCCCGGAGCCTGTGCTATCGGCGGGCTGTTAGGCCACTGTTTTATGGCCGTGGCAACACCTTAGAAGGTCAGAGTATGTCAGAGCAGTTTCTCTATTTTTTGCAACAGATGTTCAACGGCCTTACGTTGGGCAGTACCTATGCATTGATTGCCATTGGTTACACCATGGTTTACGGCATTATCGGCATGATCAACTTCGCCCATGGTGAAGTGTATATGATCGGCAGTTATGTCTCATTTATTGTTATTGCCGCCCTGATGATGATGGGGATCGACGTTGGTTGGTTGTTGATCGGTTCGGCATTCCTGGTGTCTATCGTCATCGCCAGCGCCTATGGCTGGAGCATTGAACGGGTAGCCTATAAGCCGGTCCGCAATTCCAAGCGCCTGATCGCGCTGATTTCCGCCATTGGGATGTCGATATTTCTGCAAAACTACGTCAGCCTGACGCAAGGTTCACGTGATCTTGCGTTGCCGAGCCTGGTGACCGGCCAATGGGTCTTGGGGGAAAGCAACGGCTTTGCTGCCACCATCACCACCATGCAGTTGACCATCTGGGTTGTCACCTTTTTGGCGATGCTGGCGCTGACATTGTTTATTCGTTATTCCCGTATGGGCCGCGCCTGCCGAGCCTGTGCGGAAGATCTTAAAATGGCCAGTCTGTTGGGGATCAATACTGATCGGGTGATATCGCTCACTTTCGTTATCGGCGCGGTAATGGCTGCCGTAGCGGGTGTACTGCTCGGGCAGTTCTATGGTGTGATCAACCCCTATATCGGTTTTATGGCAGGGATGAAAGCCTTTACTGCCGCGGTATTGGGGGGGATTGGTAGCATACCTGGTGCGATGATTGGCGGATTAGTCTTGGGCGTGGCAGAAGCACTCACTTCCGCTTACCTGAGTACTGAATACAAAGATGTGGTCTCTTTTGCGCTGTTGATCGTGGTGTTGCTGGTGATGCCAACGGGCATTCTTGGCCGTCCGGAGGTTGAGAAAGTATGAAGCACGGTCTGCTTAACGCCTGCATTGCTACGGTAGTGCTGTTTGTTATGGCGTCATTCCTGATGGGGATGCAATTGAGCCTGGATGGCACCAAACTGGTGGTGCATGGTGCAGCGCAAGTCCGTTGGATGTGGATTGGTATTGGCTGTGCAGTGGTGTTTTTCTTCCAACTGTTACGTCCCTTGATGCAACACGGGCTGAAAAAAATTACCGGTCCATCCTTTGTTTTGCCCAGTTTTGATGGCACCACCACTCGCCAGAAATTGCTGGCTGCGGTGATCATTATTGCCGCTGTTATCTGGCCGTTTCTGGTTTCACGCGGCACGGTGGATATCGCCACCATGACGTTGATTTACGTGATGCTGGGCCTGGGGCTGAATATTGTGGTTGGCCTTTCCGGTTTGTTGGTACTGGGTTACGCGGGTTTTTACGCCATCGGTGCCTACACCTATGCGTTGCTCAATCATTACTATGGTCTGGGTTTTTGGGAAAGCTTGCCACTGGCTGGGTTTGTCACCGCTATTTTTGGTTTCCTGCTGGGCTTCCCGGTATTACGCCTGCGGGGAGACTACTTGGCGATTGTCACCCTGGGCTTTGGTGAAATTGTCCGTATCCTGTTGCTCAATAACACTGAGATCACCGGTGGGCCGAATGGTATCAGCCAGATCCCCAAACCTACCTTCTTCGGTCTGGAGTTTAACCGCAGTGCGCGCGATGGCGGCTGGGATACATTCCATAACTTTTTTGGTCTGCAGTACGAAGCGGGTGACCGTATTGTGTTCCTCTATCTGGTTGCGCTGTTGCTGGTGATATTAACGCTGTTTGTGATTAACCGCCTGTTGCGGATGCCACTCGGCCGCGCTTGGGAGGCACTGCGCGAAGATGAGATCGCTTGTCGTTCGCTGGGGCTCAGTCCTACCAAGATAAAATTGACCGCCTTCACTATCAGTGCGGCCTTTGCCGGCTTTGCCGGTACCCTGTTTGCCGCGCGTCAGGGCTTTATCAGCCCGGAATCCTTTACCTTTGTTGAGTCAGCCTTTGTCTTGGCCATCGTGGTGCTGGGGGGGATGGGTTCACAATTTGCGGTGATCCTGGCGGCGGTGTTATTGGTGGTTTCCCGTGAGCTGATGCGTGACCTGAATGAATACAGCATGTTATTGCTGGGGGCGCTGATGGTATTAATGATGATTTGGCGGCCACAAGGGTTGTTGCCGATGAAACGCCCGCAGTTGAAACTAAACGTGGCGGAAACGGACACCGCGAAGGAGCCGCAGGTATGAGTGCTCAACCTTTATTGTCGGTATCCGGGCTTTCAATGCGTTTCGGTGGTTTGTTGGCGGTAAACAATGTCGGCCTGGAATTGCATCAAGGGGAGATAGTCTCACTGATTGGCCCGAATGGTGCCGGCAAAACCACGGTGTTCAACTGCCTTACCGGGTTTTATCGCCCGACCAGCGGTATCATCAAGTTGCGTGACCATCATTTGGAAGGGCTGGCCGGTCAGACTATTGCTCGCATGGGCGTGGTACGTACTTTCCAGCATGTGCGGCTGTTCCGTGAAATGACGGTGATTGAAAACCTGCTGGTGGCTCAGCATCAGCATTTGAAAACCGGTCTGTTTGCTGGTTTGCTGAAAACCCCAGCATTCCGCCGGGCGGAAGCCGATGCTCTGGAACGTGCTGCGGTGTGGCTGGAGCGCGTAGGTTTACTGGAGTTGGCTAACCGTTCGGCGGGTAATCTGGCTTATGGCCAACAGCGGCGGTTGGAAATTGCCCGTTGCATGGTGACACGCCCAGAATTACTGATGCTGGATGAGCCTGCTGCAGGTTTGAACCCGAAAGAAACCGACGAACTGGATCACCTGATTGTCGAACTGCGCAACCAGCATCAGGTTTCGGTGCTGTTGATTGAGCATGATATGAAACTGGTGATGGGGATTTCTGATCGTATCTATGTGATGAATCAGGGTACGCCGTTGGCACAAGGCACACCGGACGAAATCCGCAATAACCCGGATGTGATCCGGGCCTATTTGGGCGAATAGTGGGTAAATATTATGTTGTCATTTAATCAGGTATCGGCTCATTACGGTAAAATCCAAGCTCTGCATCAGGTGAGTTTGAACATCCAGCAGGGGGAGATCGTTACACTGATCGGCGCCAACGGAGCGGGTAAAACCACCTTGCTCGGCACCTTATGCGGTGAACCGCGGGCCAGTGCTGGCACAATCACGCTGCTGGACCAGGATATTACCCATTGGCAGACGGCGCGCATTATGCGTGAAGCGGTAGCGATTGTGCCGGAAGGGCGGCGAGTGTTTTCCCGTATGACGGTGGAAGAGAATCTGGCGATGGGCGGTTTTTTTGCCAATCGGGATCAGTATCAGCAGCGCATTGAGCGGGTTTTTAGCCTGTTCCCGCGTTTGCTGGAGCGGCGTAGCCAGCGCTCAGGCACTATGTCTGGCGGTGAGCAACAGATGCTGGCGATTGGCCGTGCGTTAATGAGTCAGCCGAAGTTGTTGCTACTTGATGAGCCGTCTCTCGGGTTGGCACCGATCATCATTCAGCAGATTTTTGATATTATCCAGCAGCTGCGTGAAGAGGGCATGACCATCTTTCTGGTGGAGCAAAATGCCAATCAGGCGTTAAAATTGGCGGATCGTGGTTATGTGCTGGAAAATGGTCGTGTGGTGTTGGAAGATACGGGTGCCGCATTGTTAGCCAACGAGGCAGTGAGATCGGCCTATCTGGGTGGTTAACTACCCGATATCTTAAATATACACAAAATAATTCGGGTTGATTGTAGGCGGCAAGCGATGGAATCCCCAGGAGCATAGCTGACTATGTGACTGGGGTGACAGCGTGCAGCTAACACCCAAGCAGCTTGAAATATGAAGAGTATAGATAGTATTTACAGGGCAGGGGCATAGCAATCGCCCCATTTTTAATGATGACGAGAATAAATAATGAATACTGAAGGATTACTCGCACAGCGCATCATAAATGTAAAAAGCTCGGCAATCCGTGAGTTGCTCAAGCACAGTAAAATGGAGCATGTGATCTCGCTGGCGGGTGGCATCCCTTCTGATGCGCTGTTTGACTTCGAAGGCTTGAGCATGGCTACTCAGCAGGCGATCACCGAACAACCGAAAAGCGCTTTCCAGTATGGATTGACGGAAGGGAGTTACCTGCTGCGCGAACGTATTTGTGAGCTATGTGCGGTGCGTGGCGTGCGTGCTCAGCCAGAAGATATATTGGTGACTGCGGGCTCTCAGCAGGCGCTGGATTTGGTGATGCGTGCGCTGATTAACCCCGGAGATGTGTTTGTCGTTGAGCGCCCGACCTATCTGGCCGCGCTGCAAACGCTGGAGTTGGCCGAAGCCCATGTGATGTCTGTCTCTTCAGACAGCGAAGGTATGGTGGTTGATGAGCTGGCTGAACTGCTGAAAACCCAGAAAATCAAAGGGGTTTATGTGGTGCCGAACTTTGGCAACCCCAGTGGGCTGACGCTGAGTACTGCACGCCGTGAGCAATTGGTTAAACTGGCTGCGGAACATAACTTCCTGATTGTTGAAGATGACCCTTACGGTGAGCTACGTTTCACTGATGAGCGCAATGCCACCTTGTATCAGATTTCTCAGCAGGTATTGGGCCATACAGAAAATATTATCTACACCTCTACCTTCTCCAAGATCCTGGCTCCAGGCCTACGTCTGGGCTGGGCGATCCTGCCACCCTTCCTGTTGCACAAAGTGGCTATTATCAAGCAAGCGGCCGATTTACATGCCAGCGCCTTGTCGCAGAGCATCGTTGAGTGTTATCTGGGGTTGGATCGTCTGCCAGCACAGATTGAAAAGCTCCGTGCCGCCTATAAACACAAAGGCGAGATCCTGGCGGACTTGGTTGAAAACGAGCTGGGTGATGTGATCAGCTTCGATAGGCCAAAAGGTGGCATGTTCCTGTGGGCGCGCTTCCGTGAGCCGTTCAATGCCACGGAATGGTTAAACACCACGCTGCAACAAGGGGTAGTGTTTGTTCCCGGTGAGTACTTCTTCTGTGACAAGCCGGACCGTTCTACCTTCCGCTTGTCATTTGCCACCGCTACCGAACCACAGATGCAAGAGGCGGTGGCGCGTCTGCGTCGTTCGCTGTAATCTTTCTACGGCGGTCTGGGGCTCCCCTAACCGCCGCATTCCACTCATCATTATTTAGTCATTATCCCGTCACGTTGCCTTCACCAAAGCGTTATTTTTCTGTCACCTGAACATGACATGTTATGCCCGGTATCTTTTTTCTTGGGCATTTCCCGCATTTTTCAGGAGTTAGCCATGTTGATTCAAATGATTAAAAAAACCACGCTGTGTGTTGCGTTGACCATGGTGGTCAGCACCCAGGCTATGGCAGTGACTGAGGTCCCCTTCTGGCATTCCATGGAAGGAGAACTGGGTGAAGTAGTGGACTCGCTGGCGAGTCGTTTTAATCAATCTCACCCTGATGTAAAAATCGTCCCTGTTTACAAGGGTAACTATGAACAAGGTCTGGCGGCAGGGATTGCGGCCTATCGTGCTGGTAAAGCGCCAGCGATTCTGCAGGTTTATGAAGTGGGTACCGCGACCATGATGGCGAGCAAAGCCATCAAGCCGGTCTATCAAGTATTCCAGGACTCTGGGATTAACTTTGATGAGTCAGTATTTGTACCGGCAGTGGCTGGCTACTACAGTGACAACCAAAGTGGTCGTCTGATATCCCAACCGTTTAATAGCTCTACTCCGGTGTTGTATTACAACAAAGAGGCCTTCAAGAAAGCGGGCTTGAACCCTGACCAGCCGCCAAAAACCTGGCAGGAACTGGCAGCGGATACTGCCAAATTGCGCGCAGCCGGTATCAAGTGTGGTTTTACCAGTGGTTGGTCGGGCTGGATCCAGTTAGAGAACTTTAGCGCCTGGCATGGAGTACCATTCGCCACTGAAAATAATGGCTTTGCTGGCACCAACGCCAAGTTGGAGTTCAACCAGCCATTACAGGTCAAGCATATTCAACTTTTGCAGGATATGCAGCAAAAAGGGGATTTCACCTACTTTGGTCGTAAGGGTGAGGCAACCGAGAAGTTCTATAATGGTGATTGTGCAATCATGACCGACTCTTCGGGCTCCATGGCCAGTATCCGTAAATATGCCAAATTTGATTTTGGCGTCGGCATGATGCCTTACCATGCGGGTGTGGAAACTGCACCGCAAAACGCCATTATCGGTGGTGCTAGCCTGTGGGTAATGAAGGGCAAGGACCCTGCTACCTATAAAGGTGTGGCGGAATTCATGCAATTCTTGGCACAGCCGGAAATCGCCGCCGAATGGCACCAGAAAACCGGTTATTTGCCGATCACCACTGCTGCTTATGAGCTGACCCGGCAACAAGGTTTCTACGACAAGTTTCCCGGTGCGGATGTCCCCACCCGTCAGATGCTGAACAAATCCCCATTACCGTTTACCAAGGGCTTGCGTCTGGGGAATATGCCACAGATCCGTACCGTGGTAGATGAAGAGCTGGAAAGCGTGTGGGCTGGCAAGAAAACGGTTCAGCAGGCGCTAGATACCGCAGTACAGCGGGGTGACGTACTGTTGCGTCGTTTCGAGGCCTCAACCAAGTAATCAGCAACACCATCCAAACGGGCGTTACTTGTGACGCCCGTTCTGCGTCGTTTTTCTTTCTATGAGTCCTTGATGATGAGTTCACACCGTCCCGGTTTCGGTTGCAGTTGGTTGCCTTATGTTCTGGTGTTGCCACAGTTGCTGATCACCGTGGTATTTTTCTTATGGCCTGCGGGTCAGGCGCTGTGGTACTCGGTACAACGTGTTGATCCCTTTGGCCTGTCCAGCCAGTTCGTTGGTTTGGATAATTTTAAGCAACTGCTACAAGATGGCTATTATCTAGAGTCTGTCTATACCACTTTAGTGTTCAGTTTTCTGGTCGCGGGTATCGGTTTATTGGTGTCGCTATTTTTTGCTGCGCTGGTGGACCATGTATTACGTGGTCGCCGTTTTTATCGCACGTTGATGATCATGCCCTATGCCGTCGCTCCAGCTGTAGCGGCGGTTTTGTGGAGTTTCCTGTTCAGCCCAGGTATGGGTTTGATTACCCACATTCTTGCTGGTTTTGGCTATGACTGGAATCATGCACAAAACAGTGGTCAGGCGATGTTCCTGGTGGTTCTGGCTTCAGTGTGGCAACAGATCAGTTATAACTTCCTGTTTTTCCTGGCTGGATTGCAAGCGATTCCCCGTTCGCTGATTGAAGCGGCCGCCATCGACGGAGCTGGGCCAGTACGGCGTTTCTTCAACCTGGTATTACCGCTGATTACTCCGGTGAGTTTTTTTCTGCTGGTGGTGAATCTGGTGTATGCCTTCTTCGATACTTTCGCGGTGATTGATGCCACCACTGCCGGTGGACCAGGGCAATCCACCACGACATTGATTTATAAAATTTATCGCGAGGGTTTTGCCGGGTTGGATCTGTCCAGCTCAGCGGCGCAATCGGTGGTGTTAATGGTGCTGGTGATTGGCCTGACGGTGATCCAGTTCCGCTTTGTTGAGCGTAAGGTGCGTTACCAATGATTGAGAACCGACGTGGGCTGGATATCTTCAGCCATATCATGCTGGTGGTGGGGGTATTGGTGGTGTTATTTCCACTGTATGTGGCGATTATCGCCGCTACTTTGGATGATCAGCAGATCTTCCAGACACCAATGCAATTAGTCCCTGGTGATCATCTGTGGGACAACATTCGCCATATTTGGCAAAGTGGGGTGGGCGCCCTAAAAGTGCCATTTTCGATGCTGTTGCTCAATAGTGTCATCATGGCGCTCGCCATCACCAGTGGCAAAATCGTCGTTTCGGTGCTTTCTGCCTATGCCATTGTCTATTTCCGTTTCCCATTACGTAGCTTGTTCTTCTGGTTGATCTTTATCACGCTGATGTTGCCGGTAGAAGTGCGCATTTTCCCCACGGTAGAGGTGATCTCCAACCTGAATCTGCTGGACAGTTATACCGGCCTGACATTGCCGCTCATGGCTTCAGCCACGGCGACCTTTTTATTACGCCAATTTTTTATGACTTTGCCACATGAACTGCTGGAAGCCGCGAGGATCGATGGGGCTGGGCCGATGCGTTTCTTTTGGGACATTGTGTTGCCATTATCAAAAACCAATCTGGCGGCGCTGTTTGTTATCACCTTTATCTACGGCTGGAATCAATACCTATGGCCATTGCTGGTCACCAGCGATGCCTCGATGAATACCGCGGTGGCGGGTATTCGTAGCATGATTTCCACTTCGGGTGGGCCGACACAATGGAACCAGGTGATGGCCGCCATGATCTTAACGTTAATCCCGCCATTGGCGGTGGTTCTTCTGATGCAGCGCTGGTTTGTGCGCGGTTTGGTCGATAGCGAGAAGTAAGGAATATCCTTTAGATGGCAGGTTTAAAACTACAAGCAGTCACCAAGTCTTATGACGGCAAAACGCCGGTGATCAAACAGATTGATCTCGACGTGGCGGACGGCGAATTTATTGTGATGGTGGGTCCCTCCGGCTGTGGTAAATCGACGTTATTGCGTATGGTCGCCGGGTTGGAGCGCACCACCTCCGGGGATATTTATATCGACGCTCAACGGGTGACGGAGCTGGAACCGAAAGATCGCGGTATTGCGATGGTGTTCCAGAACTACGCGCTGTATCCGCATATGAGTGTCTATGACAACATGGCCTACGGCCTGAAAATTCGTGGTTTTGGTAAACAGCAGATCCGCCAGCGGGTGGAAGAGGCTGCACGTATTCTTGAGTTGACCCCTTTGTTGCAACGCAAACCGCGAGAGCTGTCTGGTGGTCAGCGGCAGCGTGTGGCGATGGGGCGTGCGATTGTGCGTGAACCGGCGGTATTTCTGTTTGATGAGCCGTTATCTAACCTGGATGCCAAATTGCGTGTACAGATGCGCTTGGAGTTGCAGCAGTTACATCGCCGTTTGAAAACCACCAGCTTGTACGTTACACACGACCAGGTTGAGGCGATGACACTGGCACAACGTGTCATTGTGATGAACAAAGGGGTAGCGGAACAAATTGGCACACCGAGTGAAGTCTATCAACGCCCGGCTTCGCTGTTCGTGGCCAGTTTTATCGGCTCCCCGGCGATGAACTTATTCCCAGGTACACTCAGTGCCGAGGGTAAGCAGTTACAGTTGGCCGACGGCATGATGCTTGAATTGCCTGAACCACAACCCCAATGGGGGGGACGGGCATTGACGTTGGGTATCCGCCCGGAGCATATTCAACTGAGTTCCCATGAGCATGGTGGTATTCCCCTGGAACTGAAAACGCTAGAACTGTTGGGTGCGGATAACCTGGCGCATGGCGAGTGGGGCGGCGTGGGGGTGATTGTGCGCCTGAGTCATGAAATGTTGCCGCCTGTGGGCAGCACCTTATATTTGCAGTTGCCCGCATCGGCACTGCACTTTTTTGATACTGACAGTGGATTACGAATGAAATGAACAGCATAACCTGGCCTTATCCTCCTATTGCGGCCCATCGCGGCGGCGGTTCTCTGGCGCCAGAAAATACGCTGGCAGCGATTGATGTGGGGGCCCGTTACGGCCACACCATGATTGAATTTGACGCCAAGCTCGCGCTGGATGGGGAGATCTTCCTGCTGCATGACGACACCCTTGACCGCACCAGCAATGGCTGGGGGGTAGCGGGTGAATTGCCATGGGAGAAACTGGTGCAGTTGGATGCCGGCAACTGGTATAGCTCGGCCTTTAAAGGGGAGCGTCTACCGTTACTGGCTCAGGTCGCAGCACGTTGTAAACAGCACGGTATGATGGTCAACATTGAAATCAAACCTACTACTGGTTGTGATGAAGAGACCGGTCGCGTTGTGGCATTGGCTGCCAGGCAACTGTGGCAAGGGCAAACGGCTCCGCTGCTCTCTTCATTTTCGGTCCCAGCCTTGGCTGCCGCGCAGCGTAGCGTACCGGAATTACCCCGAGGCCTGCTGCTGGACCAATGGGATGACAACTGGCTTGAACTGACCCAACGCCTGGGTTGCGTGTCATTGCATATTAACCATAACGCACTGACTGCTGAACGGGTTAGCGCGTTAAAAGCCGCCGGGTTGCGTATTCTGGTGTATACCGTCAACAGCCCGGAACGCGCGCGCTTATTGCTGAGCTGGGGGGTAGATTGCATTTGTACCGACCGGATAGATTTAATTGGCCCGAATTTTTAAAGCGCTAAGGTAAGTCACCAGGGAAGGTGGCTGCTTTTACTCATTGACGCCTTAGTTTATCCGCTGTTGCCGCCACTCTCTGTTGCTAGAAGGGTGCTGGTCTAGCATCAATGTGCGGTCGTTGCTGGTATTGTGATAATTTATGCGCATGAATTATGTGGAGAAATGACTATGCGATCCCACGGCATCGAAAAAAAACGCAATACTAACGTCTACTTAAGTGCTGACTTGTTAGAGCAGGCCAAAGCACTGGAACTGAATCTTTCGGTAACGTTAAACCGAGCGCTTGAAGTCGCCGTCAAAACACGCCAGCGTGAGCGTTGGGTGGAGGAGAACCGTGCAGGCTTGGAAGCTTTAAATCACTTCGTTGAAGACAATGGACTTTTCTCGGATGATGACAGGTTTGGGGTACTGTAATGAAACTGTTCGCTGCTTATCTACGTGATGACATTGTAGCCGCTGTCGATTTGCTTATTTTAGGTATTTAGCTTCCTTCCAATGGAGCTTTATAGCTGTCGCTATTCAAATGTATGACGAGACCCATTGGTGGGCCTCGTGCTAAAAGGACAGCGCTGTTGCTATTTAAAAATACCCCACGTTTTTGTCAAATAACTCGAGTTGTTTAGATTCAAATTAAATTTCACGTACCAAGCGGAAGCCCCACATATTTGCACGCATTGGCCAGGAGTAATAGGCGGAGCGATAAGCGATGCGGACATTCTGCGGCATGTAATTCCAGGCACCTCCGCGCAATACTGGGAATTGAGAAACGCCAGTTTTTCTTGGTGCTTCAGTATAGGGCCCGGTCTCATAGGAACTTTCCCAAGCATCAGAAACCCATTCCCTTACATTTCCGGTAATATCATAGATGCCCCAATTATTGGGCTTAAAGTTAGCCACAGTAGCGGTATAAGGTGTTTTATCATCACATTTCGCCATAATAAACCGGAAACCAGTGGCTTTATCCGTTGATTCATCATAGAAAGTAGCGTAATTACATCCATCTTCAACTTTATTTCCCCAAAAATAGGGCGTATTGGTCCCCGCGCGAGCTGCATATTCCCATTCCGCTTCACTGGGCAAACGGTAGTGAACGCCAGTCTTGGCTGAGAGCCAAATGGCATAATCTTCAGCATCTGTACGTGTAACACAAGTGACTGGTGACATTGCACTTTGTTCAAAACCGGGATTTTCCCAAGATAAATTAGGCTGATACATTGCATATTCACGGTTGCTCATGGCCGGATATCCGGGGAAGGCTAAACAGCCCGCGGCCATTTCCCGCTTGGTTTCTTGCACAAATTGAGCAAAATCCTGAACGGTAACCTCTGTTGTCGATATGGCAAAGGCGTTGCCGATCTGTACAGCATGCCGGGGACTTTCCCAATCCGCACGATACTTGTCCACTTTAAGCGCTAGGTGTTCTTCTGGGGTTCCGCCCATTAAATAGTTACCTTTAGGTAAGACCACCATCTGGCTGCAATAAAAGTCTTCGCAATCTCTAAACTTTTGAAAGTCTTTCAACTTTTCTGCTGGCTTGGCACTGTTGGAACGTACAATGTTAATTTTAGAAAGCGGAATAGGGTTATTATTAAATAACATATCAAACTGTGCTTTCCATAATGACATATCAGCGCGTAAATAACGTGTTTGTAACTGCCCTCCAGGGAAAGTGTTATTGTCAAAGTCACCGCATAATTTCAACATCGCTTCTGCTTGTTTATTGAGCTGTCGGAAATTTTCGGTTATTTCCGCAGTGTTGTTGGTCTCTTTTGATAAAGAGTAGGCTTTATTTGATATTTCAGCAATGTCACTATAGGTTTTTTCACAGTATCCTGCTGGCCATGAACCTTTTTTTTCAGCTTCAGACAGAGTTTTAATAATACTGTTAGTCAATGCATTGACTTCATTTCCCGTTACCATTGGCGCAGCTTTGGTATAACAACTAAATAGAAGGGTTGGTAATGAGAGATAGGCGAATTTACTCATTGAGTTTGGTAGTTTCATACTTATTACTCCTTTTAAAACTGATTTTAGTGAAGCGAAGCCATGATTAGTGTTATTATTATTTTTTGATTATGATTTTTAGCCTGAAATAAAATTGTTCAATGAGTGATGCCGCCTCGATTTTTGAGGATGACAAAGTGAAAATAGGTCATTAACCATAAAGCTAACGATAATTCATCTATCAAAAGTGCGATAACATTCTGTTTATTGAGACGCTCAGTTGGCTATAGTGTTGTAAAAATGTGAAAAGAAGTTTAAAGCAACTAACAATAAGTGACTAGTGTGTTAATTTGGTAATCATTGTCCTGTTTGTGGAACGATGACGTGCCATGCAAGATTTAAATGACCTCTATTATTTTGTGCAAATTGTCAATCACGGCGGCTTCGCGCCAGCGGGGCGAGCATTGGGAATTCCTAAGTCCAAGCTTAGCCGACGCCTTGCCATGCTGGAGGATAGATTACAGGTTCGGTTGATTAAACGCTCGACGCGCCATTTCACCGTATCGGAAATCGGTAAAACCTACTATGACCATTGTCTGGCCATGTTGATCGAGGCAGAGGCGGCACAAGCGTCTATTGAAGAGGTCAGAGCGGAACCTCGTGGCAAGATCCGTATCACCTGTCCAGTAATGATACTGCAAGCCCATATTGGCACTATGCTGGCTGATTTTATGGCTCAACACCCGCTATTGACCGTGGAGTTAGAGGCGACGAGTCGACAAATTGACGTGATCAGTGAGGGGGTGGACCTGACAATTTATGTACAGCCTCCACCACTACAGGACAGTAATCTGGTGATGCGTATTTTGAGTGATTGCGGGCAAGCCCTGGTTGCCAGCCCTAAACTGATTGAACAATATGGAATCATCCCCACGTTACCCAGTGAGCTGAATGGGTTGCCAAGTATCAGTCGTCCTGGGCCACAAGCCAGTTGTTGGACCCTTTATGGCGCCAATAATGAACAGGAAATGGTCTATCACACTCCGCGTTTTATTACTGCGGATATGATGGCACTGAAAGAAGCGGTGTTAGCAGGGGTCGGTGTTGCACAATTGCCATTAATGGCGGTCAATAAACAGCTTGAGGAGGGTTCGTTAATCAATTTGCTACCACAATGGGCACCTGTTCGGGAAATAATCTATGTCGTTTTTTCCTCTAAACGTGGGTTGTTACCCTCTATTCGGTTGTTGATCGATTATCTGGTTCAGCGCTTTGCGCAACTGGATGTAGATTTATAAGTCGAACATGGAGACTTGAATTCAAGTAGGTAGCAGGACCGTAGTACCATGATTGCTCGCTATATGCACAGATGTAAACTCACATTCTGGCACTTTATCTGCTGCCTTCCGTTACAATCGCTTTATTCCATCCTTTAGAGTGAATTTGTTGTGTTACTTCTGGTTATTACCACCATTTTATGGGCTTTCTCTTTTAGCCTGATCGGCGAATATCTGGCAGGCCAGGTTGATAGTTGGTTTTCAGTATTGATGCGTGTTGGCTTGGCAGCCGTGGTCTTTTTGCCATTCCTGCGTTGGCGCAATATCCCGCTAAAGGTGATCTTGCTGTATATGCTGGTTGGTGCTTTTCAGCTTGGCATTATGTACTTGATCAGCTTCCGGGCGTTTATCTACCTGACAGTGCCGGAGTTCCTGCTGTTTACGGTATTGACGCCACTGTATATCACGCTGATTTATGACCTGCTCAGCCGTCGTCGTCTCTGCTGGAGTTATCTGTTCAGTGCCTTGCTGGCAGTACTGGGTGCGGCCATTATTCGCTATCACCAACTGAGTGATCATTTCTGGTGGGGGTTGCTATTAGTGCAAGCGGCAAACATCAGCTTTGCCATAGGTCTGGTGGGTTACAAACGCCTGATGGAAGTGCATCCGTTACCGCAGTCTGTGGCGTTCTCCTGGTTTTATTTGGGAGCGGTGGCAGTGTCAGTGGTGGCCTGGTTCTTGTGGGGTAACCCCAATCAATTGCCAACCACCTCACTGCAATGGGGTATTTTGCTGTGGTTAGGGGTGGTGGCTTCTGGGTTGGGCTACTTTATGTGGAACTACGGGGCAACTCAGGTAGATGCGGGCACCCTTGGCATTATGAACAATATGCATGTTCCGGCAGGTTTGTTAGTCAACTTATTGATCTGGGAACAACAACTGCATTGGGCCAGTTTTTTGGTCGGTGCTTCGATCCTGGTGGCTTCGCTCTGGGTACACCGCCGTTGGGTGGTGCCCAAAGTTAAATAATATCCGTGATTATTTCCGTTGCTGGTGGCTGGTAGCGGGATGGATGGCGTTGCGCACAAAGGGCAGATGCTCGCAGGCATGCTGCCCCGCTGAACGAATAAACGCTTCGGTCACTGCCTGGCGCTGCTCACCATCACGGGTAGCGGCATATAATCGGCTCCACAAACCCTCGCCGAGGGTTTTGGTCACCACCAGGCCTTGGCGTTCAAAACTTTCCACGACCCAGTGTGGGAGTGCGGCGATCCCCATACGCGCTGAAACCATCTGAATCAATAGCAGCGTGTTATCCACGTTCTTCAATGCTGGGCTAATGCCTGCCGGTTGCAGAAAATGCCGCCAGATATCCAGCCGTTGGCGCTGTACCGGATAGATCATCAGTGTTTCGTCACCGAGATCCTGTGGTTCGATATGGGGTTTATTGGCCAAAGGATGGTCGGGGGCCAAGATCAGGCGTACTTCAAAATCAAACAGCGGTGAATAATGCAGCCCGCTACGCGGCAGGATATCGGAAGTTAACACCACATCCAGTTCACCTTGTTGCAGCGCCGGTTGCGGATCAAAAGTGACACCGGATTTGAAATCAATCATCACCTGCGGGAAACGGCTACTGAAGTTATCTAGCGCCGGGGTCAACCATTGAATACAACTATGGCATTCGATGGCAATGCGCAATGCGGTTTGATGGGGCTCATGGCAGGCCTGTAGCGCCTGCTGGATCTGCGGCAGCACCTGTTCTGCCAGTTGCAACAGGATCTCACCTTGTGGGGTAAAGCGCAGTGGCTGACTTTTACGAACAAACAGTTTGAAGCCCAGACGTTGTTCCAGATCGCTAAACTGATGCGACAGTGCCGATTGTGTCTGATGGAGTTGCGCAGCAGCCGCAGCCAGTGAGCCGGTGTTACGCAGGGCTTGTAACGTCCGTAAGTGTTTCAGTTCGATCATGAGAGTCCTTCACAATGACAGTGAGCAAATTGCGCTTGTGGTTAATACAGTACCCGCAGATTATGGATGTGTAAACATCTGGATGGCTAAATGAGGGTATGACAATGGCAATTCTGAATCACACACTGGGTTTTCCACGCGTTGGTTTGCGCCGTGAACTCAAAAAAGCACAAGAAAGTTACTGGGCAGGGAATGCCACGCAGGAAGAGCTGCTGGCGACTGGCCGCGAACTGCGTGCTCGTCATTGGCAACAGCAAAAATTGGCGGGGGTGGATTTGCTACCGGTGGGGGACTTTGCCTGGTATGACCATGTGTTGACCACCAGCTTACTCTTGGGCAATGTGCCATCTCGTCACCAAAATAGCGATGGCTCCATCGATCTCGATACCCTGTTTCGTATTGCTCGTGGCCGTGCGCCCACCGGTCAACCCGCCGCAGCAGCAGAAATGACCAAATGGTTTAACACCAACTATCACTACATCGTGCCGGAGTTTACCCAAGGCCAGCAGTTCAAACTGGGTTGGACTCAACTGTTGGATGAGGTGGATGAAGCCTTGGCTTTAGGGCATAAAATCAAACCCGTCTTGTTGGGCCCGCTGACCTATCTGTGGTTGGGCAAAGTGAAGGGTGAACCGTTTGATCGCCTGTCATTGCTGACGGATATTTTGCCGGTTTACCAGCAAGTATTGGCTGAGCTGGCTAAACGCGGTATTGAATGGGTGCAGATTGATGAACCGGCGCTGGTGTTGGCGTTGCCGCAGGATTGGTTGGCAGCCTTTAAACCAGCCTATGACGCCTTGCAAGGGCCGGTCAAACTGCTATTGACCACTTACTTTGATAGCGTGAGTCATAACCTTGAAACCCTGCGTACTCTGCCGGTGCAAGGGTTGCATGTGGATCTGGTGGCAGGAAATGATGACCCCGTTAAGCTACATCATGAGTTGCCGAAAGAGTGGTTGCTTTCACTGGGGGTAATTAATGGTCGCAACGTTTGGCGGGCTGATTTGAGCCACTGGTTTGAACGCCTGCAACCGTTGCTCAACACGCGTCCGTTGTGGATAGGTACGTCTTGCTCACTGTTGCACAGCCCGATTGATTTAAGCGTAGAAAGCCGTTTGGATAGCGAGGTAAAGAGCTGGTTTGCTTTCGCCTTGCAAAAGTGTGCCGAGCTGGCATTGCTCAGTCATGCCTTGAATGCGCCAGGAGTAGGCCAGCAAGTGGAACTGGACGCTTACAGTGCGCCAATCCGCGCTCGCCGCCAATCTAGCCGGGTGCATAATGCTCAGGTTGAAAAGCGCTTGGCCGCCATTACCGGCAAAGATAGTGAGCGCCAGCACCCCTATGTGCAACGTGCTCAGGCTCAGCGTGATCGCTTTAACTTGCCTGCCTGGCCCACCACCACCATCGGCTCCTTCCCTCAGACCACTGAAATTCGCAGTTTGCGCCTGGATTTCAAACAAGGGCGCCTGGATAGCAAACATTACCGTACCAGCATCGGTGAACACATCAAACAAGCCATCGTCGAACAGGAACGTTTGGGGCTGGATGTGTTGGTGCATGGTGAGGCTGAACGTAACGATATGGTGGAATACTTCGGCGAACACCTTGATGGCTTTGTTTTTACCCAAAACGGTTGGGTACAAAGCTACGGTTCCCGCTGTGTGAAACCGCCGGTGATCATTGGTGATATCAGTCGTCCACAAGCCATTACGGTGGAGTGGGCCAAATTTGCCCAGTCGCTGACTGACAAACCGGTGAAAGGCATGTTGACCGGACCGGTGACCATTCTTTGCTGGTCATTCCCCCGTGAAGATGTAACGCGGGAAGTGATTGCCAAACAGATTGCCCTGGCATTGCGTGATGAGGTGGCGGATTTGGAAAAAGCCGGGATCGGTATTATTCAGATCGATGAGCCTGCATTACGTGAAGGTTTACCGCTGCGTCAATCTGATTGGGCGGCGTATCTGAAGTGGGCGGTGGATGCTTTTAAACTGAATGCTGCGGTGGCGCGAGATGACACCCAGATCCACACCCATATGTGTTATTGCGAGTTTAACGACATTATGGAAGCGATTGCCGCACTGGATGCGGACGTGATTACCATCGAAACCTCCCGTTCTGATATGGATTTGCTAGAGGTATTTAAAGAGTTTGATTATCCGAACGAGATCGGGCCAGGAGTATATGATATTCATTCACCGAATGTACCGAGCGTAGAGTGGATTGAAACCCTGTTGCGTAAAGCGGCGCAGAATATTCCGGCAGAACGTTTGTGGGTTAACCCCGATTGCGGCTTAAAAACCCGTGCTTGGCCAGAAACGCGTCAGTCATTGGCTAATATGGTCCAGGCCGCTCGACGTTTGCGTGAGCAGCAGATTTAATCGGGCAAGTAGCAAGATAATCGCTGTTTTTGGGTAGACCTTAGTGTCTGTCTTTATTTACCCCAGTCATAGAGCCGACTCTGTGACTGGGGCTTTTGTGTGAGTCGGCTCATCTGAACCTTGTATTTTCGGAATCAGCGCTATATGAACTTGATTGACGACGGGGATATAATCTGTATAGAGTAAATAAAATAATATACACGGAGTGGTTTATGGGTAATATAAATATATTAATGGAGTCAACATCTAATGGTCAGTTATTGAAAGAAATACATTATATTCTTGAAGACAATAGGCTGCCAATAGCATCAAAAGATGAATTAGATAGCCAAGTGATAGAGTTGGAAAAATATTTACATGGGAGTGAATATTCAGCCATTAATGCAAAAAAGAACAAGGTAAACATATGGACTGGCGTGCTTGCCTTACCGATTCTTATTTCCAGTATTTTACTTTATTTGACTAAATACACCAATTTTTTTGGTGTCGACCTGCTATCAGCAATAGAACCAAGTTTGACATTTTCTAATTTTATGACGTATCTTCCGGTAATCATAATTTATGCTTTGATTTTTTTCGGACTTATTCTTTATTTTTATTTTTTAAATAAAAAAGAAAAAAACATGATGATGGCTGTGATAGATCAATTCGTCAATAAAATCAATAAGTGAGAGCAAATTATATAGAACCATTCGAATGGTATGACGCATTTATGGATAACATAATTCGAGTGGCTTGTAGACAGTATGGTCAGTGCCTCGGCCATACTGTCTGCAGTGGGAAAATTTGAGTGCGACTGGCAAGGGGCGTTCGGTTCATTGACCTTGGTCTAACCATAAAAATACAGGGGCAAATGTGCCCCTGTGGGTTATTTGACGCCGACGACCCCATGCTGGGTAAACCATTTCAGCATACGTTGCCAGCCGTCGGTTGCCGCGGCGGCGTCATAGCTCAGGCGGTAATCTGCCAGGAAGGCATGACCGGCCTCCGGGTACACCACGATTTCAGCATCGGCATTGGCGGCGCGGATCGCCTGCCGCATAGTTTCCACGGTATCTTGTGGAATACTGCTGTCTTGACCACCGTACAGACCAAGCACCGGTGCAGAAAGGTGGGTAGCGATATCAACCGGGTGTTTCGGCGAAAGTGCGGTTTTTCCCCCCACCAACTTGCCATACCAGGCCACGGCAGCTTTTAACTGAGGATTGTGAGCCGCATACAACCAGGTAATCCGCCCTCCCCAGCAGAAACCGGTGATTGCCTGTTTACTGGCATCGCCACCATGACGGATTGCCCAGTTGAAGGTGTTATCCAGGTCCGCCAGAACTTGGCTGTCCGGAACTTGACTCACCAGTTGCTCTATTAGCTCACTGATTTCACTGTACTGTCGGGCATCCCCTTGGCGGAAATAGAGTTCTGGTGCAATCGCCAGATAACCCTGTTTTGCCAGGCGGCGACACAGGTCCTGAATATGTTCATGTACTCCAAAGATCTCCTGTACCACTAAAATGACCGGTAATGGACCCGAGTGATTGGCCGGTTTAGCGATATAGGCAGGGAGGAGGTCATCTTGTGAGGGAATGGTGGTCTCTCCAACATGAATCTGGTGATCATCGCTCTGGATGGTTGAGGTTGCTAAAGGCGCTACCGCAGGGGTGAATCCCCCTTTGGCTGGTTGTAGTGTTATTTCAGGTTCAGCTTTCATTGCAGGCTCCATGCGGTATCGAGAGGAAAACGCAACGGGGATTAATCAACTTGGCTATAACTTTGGTGTTAACTTTGGCTATAACTATAGGCCAAGTTACCACTTATATGGGTATGGGGGGGTATTTTGTGTTGTTGATGGGTTAACAAGATGAGCCAAAAAATAAACCAACTGAATCATCACAATGGGTAGACTTGGCATTTGGTGTGATTAATTTCACAGTAATAATGTAGATTGGTTTTTGTTTCTTTTTTAATGGTGATTATGATCACTCAATTTTCAAAGGATTTTCAGTAAAGTGAGCTTTTCCTCCTCCTATGCCCACTTTATAAGGAGCTACCCATGTCACAATCTGATGTTTTCCATCTTGGCCTGACAAAAAATGATTTACAAGGAGCGACGCTGGCCATTGTGCCTGGTGACCCGCAGCGTGTGGAGAAAATTGCCAAGCTGATGGACAAGGCAGTACATCTGGCTTCCCATCGTGAATTTACCTCCTGGCGTGCCGAGCTGGAGGGTAAGGCGGTGATTGTGTGTTCCACCGGTATTGGTGGTCCCTCTACCTCTATTGCGGTTGAAGAGTTGGCGCAATTGGGTATTCGCACTTTCTTGCGTATCGGGACTACGGGAGCGATTCAAACCAATATCAATGTTGGCGATGTGCTGGTCACCACGGCAGCGGTTCGCCTTGATGGTGCCAGCCTGCACTTTGCCCCGATGGAGTTCCCGGCAGTGGCGGATTTTGACTGTACCACTGCGCTAGTTGACGCCGCCAAGGCCTGCGGTGCAACCACCCATATCGGCATTACGGCCTCTTCGGATACCTTCTACCCAGGTCAGGAGCGTTACGATACCTACTCGGGGCGTGTGGTGAGTCATTTCAAAGGTTCTATGGCAGAGTGGCAATCGATGGGGGTGATGAACTACGAAATGGAATCCGCCACCCTACTGACCATGTGTGCCAGCCAGGGATTGCGCGCAGGGATGGTGGCCGGTGTGATTGTCAACCGTACCCAGCAGGAGATCCCGGATGCGCAAACCATGCAAAAAACTGAAAGTCAGGCGGTGAAAATCGTAGTGGAAGCCGCTCGTCGTTTGCTGTAATACGACACCCAAGTTGATTCAAGTTGCAGGATAAAAAGGCGAAGTGTTTTTGTTCTGTAGCTTGAATGGCGATGGAGTGTCATTGAGGTTCACCTTGGTGGGGCTGGTTTTCTTTGGGCCACTAACACGCCAGTCCGTTCACCATTCAACGCTAATCTGTTACGGTAACCCTCATTGTGATCATACTGTCGGTCCGTTTTTCCGATGATTGACGCCTTGTTGGCTGTGATGGCCGTTATCCCCAAACAATAAGTGAGAGGCCGTTTATGCCCACTAAGACTTTATTGCATCCTTCGCTGGTACCGCTTGATGGTGGTATCAATTTTCGCGATTTAGGTGGTAACAGTATGGCCGATGGCCGCCGTATCAAAAGTGGGCTGCTGTTCCGTTCGGGTTCCTTGGATCGCTTGAGTGAAAGTGACTGTGCTTTCCTGACCCAAGTGCCGGTATGTGCGGTGCTGGATTACCGTGACGCGGATGAAGTGCAGGCCAAACCCGATAGACTATGGCAATGTGTTGATTACCAAAATATTCCAGCCAATCCCCTCAGCCATGAAGTGAATGCCAATCTGGATAAACTGACCAGCGAGCTGCTTGCCGAGTTTGATGCCCGGGCGTTTATGCTAGAACTTTATCGCCGTTTACCGTTCAACAATGCGGCCTATCATCAACTGGCACAATGGCTGGTACAACCTGAAAGGGGGGCTATTGTGCAGCATTGTGCAGTGGGTAAGGACCGTACCGGGGTGGGGGCCGCGCTGGTATTACTGGCGTTAGGGGCGGATGAAGCCACCGTGATGGAAGATTATCTGTTGACGGAAACCACCTTGGCGGTGGTGCGTGAACAGATGCTGGCTCAACTCGCGACTCGTTTGAATGCCCCTGCCCTGGCGCAGTTTGCTTATGTACTCAGTGCGAAAGAAGAGTTTCTGGCGGCAGCTCTGGGGTGTATTCGTGAGCAATATGGCTCAACGGACCACTGGTTGCAGGCAGAATATGGCTTGGGGCCAAGCCAGCGGGAAAGTGTGCAGGCGTTCTATCTGGAATAACGTGCGGTTTAGGTTTAACGATGGGAAATGAAACAGTTACTTTCTAAAGGAGGATACTCTTGAACCTCTATGACATTATTGACTGGGTGAGTGAAGTGGTGCGCCAGCACCAAGGCTGGGCGGTGCCGATTGTCTTTGTTTTGGCATTTGGTGAGTCGCTGGCTTTCCTCTCTTTATTGTTACCTGCCACTGTCATTTTATTGGCTTTAGGGGCGCTGATTGGCGAAAGTGGTATCGCCTTCTGGCCAATCTGGACTGCTGCAGTTGCCGGGGCTTTTTTTGGTGATTGGCTTTCCTACTGGGTGGGCTATCACTATCAGGATCGGGTGGCTCAGATGTGGCCATTGTCGCGTAATCCGCAATTATTGGTGCGAGGGCATGCGTTTTTTGAACGTTGGGGCGTATTGGGCATCTTTTTTGGCCGC
Source organism: Serratia sp. DD3 (assembly GCF_000496755.2). Next base: position 31,364 of record NZ_AYKS02000049.1, on the reverse strand, counting down.
TTCTTCGGTCCGTTGCGCTCGGTGGTGCCACTGGTGGGTGGGATCTGTGCCATGCCACAAACCTTGTTTCAGATTGCCAATATCACTTCGGCGTTAATTTGGGCATTTGGTATCCTGGCTCCGGGCGCATTTGGTATAAAGTGGCTCAGCCAGTGGATGGGGTAAGATAGGTTACCCTGACCATGCTACTGATGCTGTGTCACTGAACTACCCCACTGTTGTTTTGCCCTGCAATTTCATTGAACTTGGGTAACGATAACCTTGTCACGCAGGCTCATGAGCGTCGCTAACCGCCTGCGGCCTGATTGATGACAAGTAGAGAAAGCCTAAGAACTCCCCATGATCCTCTAGTTAAGCGTTCAGGGTACCAGCGTGAGCTTAACGCCGTGCTGGGCTAACATGTCACGGGCACTTTCAGGTAGCTGCCCATCGGTGATTACCTGATCGATCACCTCCCAGCCAACAACCTTGAAGGTCCCCACTTTGCCATATTTCGAGGAGTCGCAGATAAGAATGCGTGTGGCGGCCGCCTCCACCACGGCACGTTTGACCGGCACCTTCTGCTCACTGGGGGTGGAGATTCCCATCACATCCCAAGAGGAAGAGGACAGAAATGCGATATCGAGATGCAGGTTGCTCAAGAAATGGGCTGTCGCCTCGCCGACGCAGGACTGGTTCTCCCGAATGACTTGGCCACCTGTATGGTAAAGACGCCCGCGAAAGTGATCGATGAGATAAGCACAGACCATGAAGTCATTGGTCACTATCATCAGATCTTCCCGCGGTGCCAGTTCACGGGCCAGTTCGAGAGAGGTGGTGCCGGCGTCAAGATAGATGGTACGGCCTTCGGCAACTTGAGCGGCGGCGCTACGTGCAATGGCTAGCTTGGCCTCTTGCATCAAGCCGCGTTTATCCGCATGGGTGGGTTCGCTCTTGATGCGCTGGGAGAGACTAACGCCTCCCGAGACGGAGAGAACTCGCCCTTTTTCTTCCAGTTTCTGGATATCGCGTCTGATGGTCATGTGGGAGACCTCCAGCCGCTCAGTCAACTCCGTGATGCTGATAGCACCACGTTCGGCCAGCAGGTGCAGGATCTGTTGTTGTCTTTCTACGGGGATCATGGGCAATCCGTAACGATAAAACGATATCTCATATTATCCCATCAGGGCGGGAAATTTTGATAAAAAACCGTATTTCTGTTTGTGATTCACGTAAATTCACATTCAAAGGCTATCAAAGCCATCATTCCTCTATCAAAACTGCAATTATCACAAAATTTAACATGTAAGCAGTTAAAAAATGTGATCGCCGCTTGATATTTCGCTACAGTAAAACCTTACTATCGACACATTCGTTGTAATTGAGGAATAGACAGATGAGTAGACCTTACCACGTAGCCGTCATCGGCTTAGGGGCCATGGGTATGGGAGCCGCTCGCTCCTGCCTGCGGGCCGGACTTGCCACTTATGGCGTTGATCTTTCGGCGAAAGCCCGTGAACAGTTGCAAAGTGCCGGTGCGACAGCGGTCGTGGATGATGCCCGCCCCTTGGCGGAGACGCTGGATGCAGTCCTGCTGCTGGTGGTCAACGCTGCTCAGGTACGCCAGATCCTATTTGGTGACAGTGGCCTGGCTGCTCACCTCAAACCAGGAACCGGCGTCATGGTCTCTTCCACCATTGCCGCCGACGACGCAGCCGCTTTGGCCCGTGAACTAACCGCCTTGGGTTTGCTGATGCTGGATGCTCCCGTTTCTGGTGGTGCTGTTAAGGCCGAGTCCGGTGAAATGACGGTTATGGCGGCTGGCTGCGATGAAGCCTTCGAACGCTTGCAGCCGGTGCTTGATGCCGTGGCTGGTAAGGTCTATCGAGTCGGCAGTGAACCGGGACAAGGGAGCACGGTGAAGATCATCCATCAATTGCTGGCTGGGGTGCACATTGCGGTGGCCGCTGAAGCCATGGCGCTGGCAAGCCGAGCGGATATCTCTCTCGATTTGATGTATGACGTGGTGACTCACGCTGCTGGCAACTCTTGGATGTTCGAAAACCGTATGGCACGAGTACTGACAGGTGACTATCAGGCCCGCTCTGCGGTTGACATTTTCGTCAAGGATCTCAATTTGGTGGCCGATACCGCACGGGATCTGCATTTTCCGCTGCCGCTGGCGAGTACGGCACTTAACATGTTCCTCGCCGCCAGCAACGCCGGTTACGGCAAAGAAGACGATAGCGCGGTCATCAAGATTTTTGATGGTATTACCTTGCCAAACAGCGAGGGCACCGCATGAAACTGGGCGTAATTGCAGATGATTTCACCGGAGCCACTGACATCGCCGGTTTTCTGGTAGAAAACGGCTTGGCGACGATTCAGTTTTCTGGCATCCCAGCAGAAGCCGATCTGACAGGCGTTGATGCGGTGGTGATCAGCCTCAAGAGTCGTTCCTGTCCAGCCCACGAGGCGGTACGCGACTCCCTTGCCGCCCTCGAGTGGCTCAAGGCGCGGGGTTGCCCACGCATCTATCAGAAATATTGTTCCACCTTCGACAGCACGGCGGCTGGCAATATCGGCCCAGTCACTGATGCCTTATTGGATGCACTGGACAGTCAGTTTACTCTGATCTGCCCAGCACTGCCGGTTAACGGCCGTACTGTTTATCAGGGCAACCTGTTTGTCGGCAGCCAGCCATTGTCCGAGTCCGGCATGCGCCATCACCCCATCACCCCCATGACTGACAGCAACCTGCTGAGATTGATGGAGGCTCAAACTCAAGGGCGAGCTGGTCTGGTCCCCTTTACTACCATCGCTCAGGGGCCTCAGGCCATTGAACAGGCTTTTGAGCAGTTGGCTGCTGAAGGGGTGCGCTATGCGGTGGTTGATACTCTCACCGAACAGCACCTGCTGGATATTGCCGCCGCTGCCATCGACATGCCATTGGTGACCGGCGGTTCTGGGCTGGCTATTGGTTTGGCGCGGTTGTTGAGTAGCGGCAACCAGGCCGCAGCGCGTCAGGCGGGTCGTCCGCTTGGTAAACGGGCTGTAGTACTGTCCGGTTCTTGCTCCGAAATGACTAACCGCCAGGTCGCTTGTTATCGGGCAACGGCACCGTCATTGGCCCTTGATGTATCGGCCTGCCTGAATCGCTCCGATTACCCCGCCGAGTTGGCTGGTTGGGTATTGAGCCAGTCAGCGACTCCGGCACCGATGATCCACGCCACCACTAGCCCGTCCGAACTTGCTGCCATTCAGGCTCGTTATGGACGAGAGGCGGCGAGTGAGGCGGTAGAACACTGTTTTGCCCAAGTGGCCGTGCTGCTGCGAGATGCCGGTGTGGATAGCTTTATCATCGCTGGCGGCGAAACATCGAGCCGGATCACTCAGGCGCTTGGCATCGCCGCTTTCCATATTGGCCCCCAGATAGCCCCTGGTGTTCCATGGGTGAGGGCGACTGATGCCCCTCTGTCACTGGCCCTTAAATCAGGCAATTTTGGTGATGAGACGTTCTTCAGCCGAGCACAGGAGTTTTTTCATGACTGAACAGGCCTTGCGCGACACGATGGTGATGCTAGGCGCATCCCTCTTTGAGCGTGGTTATGCGACTGGCGGTGCGGGTAACCTCTCGGCCAAATTACCCGATGGCACCTTGCTCGCCACGCCGACTGGATCTTGCCTCGGTCGACTCGACCCGGCACGCCTCTCGACAGTGAGCATGAGTGGTGAGCACTTGGGCGGGGATCGTCCCTCCAAAGAGGTGTCCTTCCACCTGGCCATCTATCATAACAACCCCGCTTGCCAAGCAGTGGTTCATCTCCATAGCACCTATCTGACCGCCATCTCCTGCCTGGAGGGATTGGACCCAGCTAACGTGATCCGCCCTTTCACGCCTTATTACGTGATGCGGGTCGGTCAGTTGCCACTCATCCCCTACTACAAACCGGGGGATGCCCGTATCGCCGAGGAGCTAGGGCGCCGTGCCGCTGATGGCAACGCCTTCTTGCTGGCGAACCACGGCCCGGTGGTAACCGGCAAAAATTTGATTGATGCAGTTAACAACATGGAGGAGTTGGAGGAGACGGCCCGCCTCTCTCTATTGCTGCAAGGTCAGCAGATCCGTTATTTGAGTGAGCCTGAGATCAATGAATTGAGGAAGCTGAAACCATGAGCAAGTTTGCCGCCAATCTGACCATGTTATTTACTGAACTGCCTTTTCTGGAGCGTTTTGCAGCCGCCCGCCAAGCTGGCTTCGACGCAGTTGAGTTTCTGTTTCCCTATCAGTGGCCAGCCGCCGAACTAGCCCAGCAGTTGCAGCAGCACGGCCTTAGCCAAGCGCTGTTCAATATGCCTCCGGGTGACTGGGCGGCGGGGGAACGCGGCATGGCCGCCATCCCAGGGCGGGAAGCGGAATTTCGTGCCCACTTGCCGACCGTGCGCGACTACGCCCGTGCCTTAGGTTGTACCAAGGTGCATGCCATGAGTGGCATCGTCGATACAGCCTACAACCTGGCAGCTCACCGGCAGACCTTGATCGACAACATCCGTTTTGCGGCCGATTTTCTGGCGGAAGACGGCATCAAAGTGTTGCTTGAGCCGCTCAACGATAGGGACGTACCTGGCTATTTTCTGTCCCACCAACTTGATGCCTTAGCGCTGGTGCAGGAGATAGACCGGCCCAACGTAGCCGTGCAGCTTGATCTCTATCACGCGCAGATTATGGACGGTGACTTGACTCGCCTCATTGGCAAGTTGGGTCCGGCCATTGGCCATGTTCAGATAGCCTCAGTGCCTGATCGTCATGAACCGGACGAAGGGGAGATAGCCTATCCGCATTTGTTTAAGGTACTGGCGCAGGTGGGCTACCACGACTGGATCGGCTGCGAATATAACCCCAGAGGCAATACCCAACAAGGCCTGTCCTGGCTGAGACAGCAATAACTACCCTACACACGCACGATTCCGAGGATAGCAAGATGCAGATCATTATTACTGGCGGAGGCGGTTTTCTGGGACAGAAACTCGCCCATGCCCTATTGCACAGTTCTCTCCCTTTCAGCGAATTGCTGTTGGTAGACATCCAGGCACCGCAGGCTCTAGCCGATCCTCGTGTGCGTTGCTTACAGGCGGACCTCACCGCGCCGGGGGTAGCGGATTCGCTGATCAGCGAACGCACCAGCATTGTTTATCACCTGGCGGCTATCGTTAGCAGCCACGCTGAACAGGATTTTGACCTTGGCTGGCGGGTCAATCTGGACACTACCCGCAGCCTGCTTGAAGCATGTCGTCATGCACGAACGGGTATTCGCTTTGTCTTTACCAGTTCCCTTGCTGTTTACGGTGGACCGTTGCCTGAAGTGGTTAACGACAGCACGGCGCTCACGCCCACTTCCTCCTATGGCACGCAAAAGGCGATGGGAGAGCTTTTGGTCAACGATTACAGCCGCAAGGGATTTGTCGATGGGCTGGTGCTGCGTTTACCCACCATCTGCGTGCGGCCGGGCAAACCAAACCGGGCTGCCTCGTCGTTTGTCAGTAGCATCATCCGCGAGCCCTTACAGGGGGAGCAAGCGATCTGCCCAGTGAGCCAGGAGCTGCGTCTCTGGCTCTCAAGCCCAGCCACCGTGGTGCACAACTTCCTGTTGGCGGCCACACTGCCCAAAGGAGATGGTCGTAGCATCAACCTGCCGGGTATCAGCGTCACTGTCGGTGACATGCTGACTGCGTTGACTCAGGCCGGAGGGCAGGCAGCCGGTGATCGGGTCAGCTTTTCTCCAGACCCAGCCATTGAACGCATCGTTGCCAGTTGGCCTGGGCGCATAGATAACCACCGAGCACTCGAGGCCGGTTTCATCGCAGACAAGACGTTTGCTGGGATCATCGACAGTTTCATGACCCACGATATGCAGGAGGCATCATGAGCTCTATTCCAACGCCTATCATCGGACTGATCATTGCGGTCTTTGTCTTGGTATTCTTGGTAGTTCGCACCCGAGTCCATGCGCTGATCGCTATGTTGATCGCGGCTTGCATCGCCGGCCTTACCGGGGGCATGAGTGTCGACAAAACGCTCTCTGTCATCACTGCGGGCTTTGGTTCTACCCTAGGCAGTATTGGTCTGGTTATTGGCCTCGGGGTGATGATGGGGCGTCTGCTGGAGGTATCGGGTGCTGCCGAGCAGATCGCCTACAGCTTCATCAAGTGGCTTGGTAAACGACGCGAGGAGTGGGCTCTGGCCATTACTGGCTACATTGTCAGCATCCCCATCTTCGTGGATTCCGCTTTCGTCATCCTTTATCCGGTGGCCAAAGCGTTGGCAAAAAGCGGTAAACGCTCCCTGCTCACCCTCGGGGTGGCGTTGGCGGGGGGGCTGGTGGTGACTCACCATACAGTACCACCTACCCCCGGGCCTCTTGGCGTCGCGGGTCTGTTTGACGTGAATATCGGTTCTATGTTGTTGATGGGTATGGCCTTGGCGGTGCCCTGTGTGCTCGGTATTGTTTTATATGCTCAGTGGCTCGACAAGAAGTATCCGGAATTTGGTCAGCAGATGCAAAAAGAGCCAGATGAGCTGCAAGCTACCTTTGATCAATATCTCAAGGAGAAAGAGAACAAGCCCTTACCTAGCCTGAGCTTGTCACTGCTGCCGATCTTGCTGCCTATCGGGCTCATATTTCTTAATGCCATCTGTATCACGTTGGTCAAGTTGGGGTGGATGGGTGATTTAGCGTCAAGCCCAGTGGTTCAGGTTATCACCTTTATCGGCAACCCTATTATTGCGCTTGCCATCAGTGTGCTGCTGGCAGTTTATACGCTGGTTCCGCATATGGATCGCCACACCACCGCCGCGCGTCTGGAAGAGGGGCTGCAATCGGCCGGCATCATACTCCTGGTTACCGGTGCTGGTGGTGCCTTGGGTGCCGTACTGCGTGACAGTGGTGCGGGCAAGCAGTTGGCCGAGCAGATCGCCCTACTGCCCATCTCCCCGATCCTTATTCCCTTCATCGTCTCGACCCTGGTACGCCTTATCCAGGGGTCGGGCACTGTGGCCATGGTGACCGCTGCCTCTATCTCGGCACCTATCTTGGCTCAGATCCCAGGGGTCAATATGCTGCTGGCTGCCCAGGCTGCCACCATGGGCTCGCTCTTCTTCGGCTACTTTAATGACAGCCTGTTCTGGGTAGTTAATCGCATGATGGGGATCTCTGACGTCAAGCAGCAGATGGTGGTTTGGTCCATCCCCACGACTATCGCTTGGGCTATTGGTGGCACTAGCGTGGCGCTGCTTAATCTGCTGTTCGGCTCAGGCGGTACCTGGCTTGACCCCGTCTTGCCGCTGTTGGTGTTGGCACTCATCATCTGGGGGGTACGCCGCCAGCAGCTTCCGACACCTACCGAGACCGCGCCTGACAATAACTAGCGAGAGATTTAAGCAAGCAGAAATGACAAGCAAAAATAACAAGCAGAAATAACGAGAAAAAGAGAGCGGGTCTAACAGGCCCGCTCTCTTTCTCAATGAGTGCTTTTTAATCAATTTAAGTTATTTTGAGTAGAAGTCAGCTTTTATATTACAGGGGCACTTTAAGCTATTCGGTAATCATTGACGATAGAGTGCGGATTTGATCACGTTTTGGTATTTCCTTGCTGATTTCTATTTATTTATTTCTTTGGTGATGTTAGCTTTCTTATAAGTGGATTGTCACTGTTATTTTACATCTCATTATTCAAGTGTCGGCAGGTGACGGGTGCGAATAAACGTGACCCATAGCCAGTTAACTTGAAATATGCAGAGTATAAACAGGCAAAACCCAAACCCGATGGCAGTTAACTGTTATGGGTTTGGGTTTTTTATTGCCCATAACAAGGGGGTAATCCACCGCTGGTGAATTGTTTTGATGTTATTAATAGATTATCGACATAAATATAATTCTTGGCTTCGTATATATGAAACTTATTGTTTTGCGTGATAACTTTCAAAAAGGAATATGAAATGAAATTTAAAACCTGGTTGTTGGCTTCAATGCTTTCTCTCTCTTCGTTCTCGGCATTCCCTGTTTTGGCAACAGAAAATGACAGTGTCAATATCTATTTTGCGCGTCATGGTAAAACCATTTTGAATACCTACGATAAAGTACAAGGGTGGTCAGACTCACCGTTGACATCAGACGGTGTTGAAACTGCCCGTTATTTGGGCGCAGGGTTGAAAGGGATCCCTTTTGACAGCTATTACACCAGTGATGCAGGGCGCCAGCGGGAAACGATGCAGGTGATCCTGCAAGAGACGGGTAAGTCAGCGGTTAAGGTAACGGAACTCCCCGGCTTGCGTGAGATGTTCTTTGGTGGTTTTGAGGGCACGCCGAATAAATATATGTGGGATTTTGCGGCTAAACGTGCCGGTATGGCCTCCTCTGAGGTTTTGTTTAAACAAATTGCTGAGGGGAAAGTCGATCTTGTCACGATGGTTAATGTCATCAGTCAGAGTGATGAAAAAAAAGAAGCAGAGAGTGCATTGCAGGTGAAAACACGCATGAAAGGTGCAATGGATACCATGGTACAGAATGCTTTAAAGAATGGGGATAAAAATATTCTCTCGGTCTCATCAGGGCTATCCATGCTGATGATGCTTTCTGATATGACCGACAGTCCAAACAAAAATAAACCGTTGAAAAATGCTGCAGTGGTAAAAATAACCTATAAGGATGGTAAATATACTGTGGTTGATATTGGTGATATGAGTTATGTCGCTAAAGGGAAAGAGATCTTAAATAAAAAATAATTATACTTTCAATGGCTTTATCTGCAGGTTACAGGGGAATAATTTGAATGCTACAGACAATGACTCCGATAGGGGCGGAGTTCAGGGTGAACTATTCATGCTCTAAATAATTCAAGCCACTTGAATAATGACGAGTAGAACCAAAAAACGCCAACACCACCGCAGTTTGAATGAAAATGAGAGTCCCCCTCTGAAGGGGGAACGATACTATTTCAGTGGATGAAAAAATGAAGAAATATACTTTATGTTGTTCTATTGCTATATCACTATTATCAAATCATGTGCAGGCAAAAAATGAAAATGCCCTCACATCACCACTTTTTACTTCGCCATTTTTTACTGATAGTCAGGCGCAATTATCATTGAGAAATGAGTTTAGATATCTCAAGGAAGATGCCACTGATAAGGAAAAAGTCCATAGTGCTTGGGGGCAAGGGGTGGCACTGGGTTATCAATCCGGCTATTGGGCCGATATTATCGGTATCAATGTTGATTATTACGGCGCGGTGAAACTGGGGGCCAGCGATTATTTTGATTCCCGCGGGGTGTTATACAACAATGGCTCAGGTAATAACAAAGATAATGCCACGGGCTTTAGCAAATTTGGTCAGCGTTATATCAAGCTGAAAGGAGACGTCGCCGGTGTGGCGCTGAATGCTCAAGGGGGCTGGCAAACGCTACGTAACTATGGCGTTATCACTAACTCGACCCGCTTATCTCCTACCAGCTATCTGGGGTGGTCGGGTGGGATGGAAGGCGGCGGGTTCTCCTTGCGCGGGGCTTATGTGGAACGCACCATGGCGCGTAATTCCCCTGATAGTCTGCGGTTACAAACCAACGAGGGCCGCTATATCAATCATCTCGCCACTGGTGAATTGGGCTATAAGAGTCAACCGTTTAACGGTCAACTGGCTTATGGTGAGTCGCAGAATTATTTGCGCCGCCAGATCCTGAAAGTCGCCTTTAACCCGGTTGAGAAACTTAGCCTGGGTAGTCAGATTTATACCACCCAGGCGCTGGATGATTATAAATCCATGGCACTGAACCGGCGTAATTTCGACAATAATGCCAACCACTATGCCTTTGATGCTAAATGGCAGGAGCCACTTTGGAGTCTTAAGCTGGGTGTTTCTCACACCCGTGCACCTAAAGGTGGGGGGGAGCTTGGGTCTTATCCGCGACATATGACCAGGGACTCACGAGGAAACTTTACCTCCATGGCTTATTCTGGTGAAGACTATATGCGAGATGGTGAAACTATGCTGGCAGCCTGGGCTGAGTACCGAATCACCCCGGAGTTGACGGCGGGTTTGACGGGTAACGCCGCTCAGTTCAGCTACCAAGGCGTTGCGGTGCGCACCGGGGAAATCAACGTCTTTGGTCGCTGGGATCCTTCTCATCCCACGCTGAAAAACCTGACGGTGTTCGCGATGGTGGGGCCGGGGTGGTCCTATAAAAATCGCAGTAAAACACCGGTGATATCCGATGGTCAGTATCAGACATCTCACTCACTAGGGGCGCAATTTATCGCCGAGTATCGTTTCAAGCTGTTCTAACCTACCTTAATTAGCGCGGTGACTGAGCAGGTTACCGCGCGCTCCTCTAAGCAGGTGTCCGCAATTCATTCAATAACCGTCAATAATACCCTCACTTGCGGGGGACGAGGATTAATGAAAACTGACTGGACATCCATACAGTCTCCCTTTAACGTGGCGGGTAATCAGTGCGAAGGCGCTATACCCTGGTTTATTTAAGTTATAGTCAGGTGCTTTCGCCGCTTGAATGAATTTGGGTATCACCCGCGATATAAAAGGGGGCAAGTTGGAAATCACGTTGGTTTACGCTATGGGTGGCGTTGTTTTTGGCCTACTGATCGGGGGTGTGATCGCGAGTTGGCGTGGGCAACAGCAGCGAGCGCTGCATGAAACTGATAGGCGATTGTTGGAGCAATCCTTGCAGCAAGCGCAGCTTGAAACGACCTCTAGCCAAGAGACAGTGCGGCGCTATGAACAGCAATTACGGCAAAATGATCTGGAACTGCGTGCACTACATAGCCAATTGGCCGCCGGGCAGGAAAGGTTACAGCACCTCAATCACTGGCGTAATCAATGTGAACAATTAGATCAGGCGTTGCGCGCCCAACGTGAAATCAATAGTACACAAGAGGCGAAACTGCGTGAAGCGACGGTTCGTTGGGAAGAGACGCGTATTGCTGCAGAAGAGAAACAGCGGTTATTAATCAGCAGTGAACAGCGGTTGACGACGCAATTTGAAAACCTGGCCAATCGTATCTTTGAAAGCAGTGGTCGTAAGGTCGATGAACAAAACCGGCAAAGTCTGGATCGTCTGCTGTTACCGTTACGCGAACAGTTGGATGGTTTTCGCCGCCAGGTACAAGATAGTTTCGGCCAGGAAGCTCGCGAGCGTCATACATTGACCCATGAAATACGTAATCTACAGCAATTGAATGCGCAGATGGCACGTGAAGCGATCAACCTGACCAAGGCCCTGAAGGGGGATAACAAAATTCAGGGCAACTGGGGGGAGGTGGTTTTGGGCCGGGTGCTGGAAGCCTCCGGATTGCGTGAAGGGCATGAGTATCAAACCCAGGTCAATGTGCGCTTGGATCACCAAAGCCGTCTGCAGCCCGACGTCATTGTGCGTTTGCCGCAAGGTAAAGATGTGGTGATTGATGCCAAGATGTCACTGGTGGCTTATGAGCGGTACTTCAATAGCGATGATGATAGCGAACGGGAAGTTGCATTGAGCGAACATATTGCTTCTCTGCGCGGGCATATTCGTCAGTTGGGGCACAAGGACTACCAGCAACTACCTGGCTTGCGCTCACTGGATTATGTGCTGATGTTTATCCCATTGGAACCCGCATTCCTGTTGGCTATTGATCGTGAACCGGAATTGATTAGCGAAGCCTTGAAGCACAATATTATGTTGGTTAGCCCAACCACGTTGCTGGTGGCATTGCGAACCATTACCAACCTGTGGCGTTATGAACACCAAAGCCAGAATGCCCAGCGTATCGCCGATCGCGCAGCTCGGTTGTATGACAAGATGCGTCTGTTTGTTGATGATATGTCGGCGCTGGGGCAAAGCCTGGATAAAGCGCAAAGTAGTTATCATCAGGCGATGAATAAACTGAGTTCGGGGCGTGGTAATCTTATCGGCCAGATAGAGAGCTTCCGAGCTCTGGGGGTGGAGGTCAAACGGCCCATTAACCCGCAATTGGCACAACGGGCCCATGCCCAGCATGAGGATCCTCCCGCCGAGTCAGAAGAGAATATGGCTGAATTATCGGTGGCTAAAGAGGGTGAACACCGGGCAGAACAACCTGGCTCATCGGCAGGGTGATGCGGTGAGAAAGTGGGGTATTGCGTGGCTTTCTGGTACACTCTCGACACTAAATTGACGTAATAGCAGGCAAGACAATGGTAGATCAAACGCAGGAAACCACCGACTTTGGCTTTCATACTGTCGCCAGAGCTGAAAAACAGGCCATGGTGGCCAAGGTTTTTCATTCGGTAGCAGCAAAGTATGATGTGATGAACGACTTAATGTCGTTCGGTATCCACCGTGTCTGGAAGCGTTTTACCATTGATTGTAGCGGCGTACGCCGTGGTCAGCGGGTGTTGGATCTGGCCGGGGGCACCGGTGATCTGGCCGCTAAGTTTTCCCGCATGGTGGGGGAACAGGGGCAGGTGATTCTGGCTGATATCAACGACTCGATGCTTAAGATGGGGCGCGAAAAACTGCGTGACCAGGGTATCGTCGGTAATATCAGCTATGTACAGGCCAATGCGGAAGCCCTGCCTTTCCCCGATAATTATTTCGACTGTATTACCATCTCTTTTGGCTTGCGTAATGTCACTGATAAAGACAAGGCGTTGCGTTCCATGTTTCGTGTACTCAAGCCGGGTGGCCGCTTGTTGGTATTGGAGTTCTCCAAGCCGCTGTTGGAACCCTTGAGTAAAGTCTACGATGCCTATTCATTCCATATCCTGCCGAAAATTGGTGAGCTGGTGGTGAAAGATCCAGAGAGTTATCGTTATTTGGCGGAGTCGATTCGTATGCATCCGGATCAGGAAACGTTAAAGGGAATGATGAGCGACGCCGGTTTCGACAACGTGACCTATTTCAACTTGACCGGTGGGATTGTTGCGTTACATCGGGGATACAAGTTCTGATATGGAAATGCCGATGTTGCTCACCTCGCTACTGACCGGGCTATTGGAAACGTCGCTCAATAGTTTGTTGTTTCGCGACCGCAGCATGAAAGCGGCTCGCCAGCGGCTGGTGGGTAAAGTATTACGTATTGAGTTACATCAACTCTCTTCACCCTTGGTGCTGGTATTTAGCGAGCAGTGTGTGGATGTATTGGGCGAATCGGAAGAGGTTGCTGACTGTACGCTGAAAACCAGCATACCGGTGTTGATGAAACTGCGTGATCGCCAACAACTTTCCCCGCTGATACGCAGTGGTGAACTGATTGTCGACGGTGATATTCAGGTGGTGCAGCAACTCGTGGGGTTGCTCGACCTGGCTGAATGGGACCCAGCGGAGTGGTTGGCACCCTATGTGGGGGACATTGCGGCAGAGAGCCTTGGCCAGGCGGTCAGTAAAGTGGCCGGTTTACTCAAATCAGGCTGGCATAGCCAGCAAGCCTATGTGGCACAAACCCTGACGGAAGAGTGGCGCATCGCCCCAGGAGCACTTGAAGTGGTGTGGTTTAATGAAGAGGTTGATACGGTGGCCCGCCATGTGGATGCACTGATTGCTCGTATAGATAAGTTGGAGGGTAAGCGATGACGCCTGGCGAAATCTGCCGCCTTTACCTGATCGTCAGCGTTTTTCTTAGCTACGGTCTGGATGAGTTGATCCCCAAAATACGTTTAACACTGCCGTTGCGTATAGGGCGCCGCCTGCTGTTCTGGATGCCAAACCGCCATAAAGATAAAACGCTGGGTGAACGCTTGCGTTTGGCTTTACAAGAGCTGGGCCCGGTGTGGATCAAGTTTGGTCAGATGATGTCGACGCGTCGTGATCTGTTCCCACCCCATATTGCTGATCAACTGACCCTATTGCAGGATCGCGTCGCGCCTTTTGATGGCAATTTGGCGCGACAATATATCGAACAGGCGATGGGCGGCCCCCTGGAAACCTGGTTTGATGATTTTGACCAACAAGCGTTGGCCTCTGCTTCCATTGCGCAAGTGCACACCGCGCGCTTGAAAAGTACCGGGAAAGAGGTGGTGTTGAAAGTGATCCGTCCTGATATCAGGCCGATTATCAACGCCGATGTGCGCCTGATGTATCGACTGGCGGATTGGGTGCCGATACTGCTGTCCGATGGTCGCCGCCTGCGCCCACGTGAGGTGGTACGCGAATATGAAAAGACCTTGCTGGACGAATTGAACCTGATGCGCGAAGCGGCAAACGCCATTCAACTACGCCGTAATTTTGATGGTAGCCCGATGCTGTATATCCCCGAAGTCTACGCGGATTACTGCCGTGAAAGCGTCTTGGTGATGGAGCGGATTTACGGTATCCCAGTGTCAGATATTGCGGCCCTTGAACAGCAGAACACCAATATGAAACTGCTGGCAGAACGTGGGGTGCAGGTATTCTTTACTCAAGTATTTCGCGACAGTTTCTTCCATGCCGATATGCATCCGGGCAATATTTTTGTCAGCCATGAACATCCGGAAGATCCTCTCTACATTGGTATCGACTTTGGCATTGTCGGTTCCTTGAACAAGGAGGATAAACGTTATTTGGCAGAGAACTTTATCGCCTTCTTTAACCGTGATTATCGCAAGGTTGCCGAGTTGCATGTTGATTCCGGTTGGGTGCCCCATGAGACCAATGTGGAAGATTTTGAGTTTGCTATCCGTACGGTCTGCGAGCCGATTTTTGAAAAGCCTTTGTCGGAGATCTCATTCGGTAATGTGCTGCTGAATTTATTCAATACCGCGCGCCGCTTCAATATGGAAGTGCAACCGCAACTGGTGTTGTTACAAAAGACCCTGTTGTATGTTGAGGGCCTGGGTCGCCAGCTTTATCCTCAGTTGGACCTGTGGACCACCGCCAAGCCATTTCTGGAAAGTTGGATGCGGGACCAGGTCGGTATTCCAGCCATACTGCGGGCGTTGAAAGAAAAGGCGCCATTCTGGGCTGAGAAACTGCCGGAGCTACCTGAATTGTTCTATGATGGGCTACAGCAACATAAACGGTTACAACAAAGTGTTGAGCAGCTTGCAGGCCAGTTGCAGGCTCATCGGGTTCGCCAAGGTCAATCAAGGTATTTATTTGGTGTTGGCGCTACACTGCTAATCAGTGGTACGATTTTATTGTTGGGGGGCGTTGAGGTCTTTCCGCCCTGGCTGATGGCTTCGGGTGTTGTCGCCTGGGTTATCGGTTGGAAACGAACCCGATAACCTAACGAAAATAGCTTTACGCTCTCAGTAATGAGTGTTGCAGCCAACACCGCTGCAGTTTGAATGGCGACGGGTATATACCCTAAGTTCATTCAAGTTGCAGGTAGGCGGCAAACGAGAGAGTCCCGATGAGCTTACATGGGTAAGTGATTAGGGTGAACGAGAACAGCCAACACCGCTGCGGTTTGAATGGCGACGGGTATAATTCTTTTTATATTGAGGTAATGACGATGGGTGGTATTAGTATTTGGCAATTGTTGATCATCGCGGTGATCGTGGTGCTGTTGTTTGGTACCAATAAACTCCGGACTCTCGGTTCCGATCTCGGTGCATCAATCAAAGGTTTCAAAAAAGCGATAGGTGACGATAAAACACCGCCTGCCAATACAACTGAAAAAGACAGCCTTGATGCTGACTTTGCGGCCAAGCCGATCACTGATAAGCAGCCGGAAGTGAAAGCTGAAGAGTCGAAGAATAAAGAGCAGGTATAAACCGTGTTTGACATTGGGTTTAGTGAACTGCTGCTGGTACTGATAATTGGTCTGGTGGTACTGGGGCCTGAACGTCTGCCTGTGGCGGTTAAAACCGTTGCGGGTTGGATCCGTGCGTTACGCTCTCTGGCCGCCTCAGTACAGAATGAGCTTTCGCAAGAATTGAAACTGCAGGAGTTGCAGGACAGTCTCAAGAAAGTAGAGAAGGCAGGCTTGCAGAATTTGACGCCGGAACTTAAAGCGTCGATGGAAGAATTGAAAGAGGCGGCAGAATCGCTTCAACGCTCTTACCACACTGATAACAATGAAACACCGCATACCATTCATAACCCGCAGGCAGTTGATCCTGAGGCCATCCATGATGGTGTGAATTTAGCCGAAGGGGTCAAGGCCTCTTCGACCGCAACACCGGTGGAGGGAGTGACCTCAACAGAGACTGCCCCCTCGGCCGTTCCGTCGGAAGGCCTTGCAATGCAGGCTATTCAGCAGCCGGTGGCTGATACTCCCCCTGCCTCTCAACAACCGCGTGGTGAACGTTAAAACATGGCCGTTGAAGATACTCAACCGTTGATCAGTCATTTGATCGAACTGCGTAAGCGATTGTTGAATACGATCATCAGCGTTTTGGTGGTCTTTCTGGTGTTGGTGTTTTTTGCCAACGACATTTATCAGTTGGTGTCTGCCCCCCTGATTAAGCAACTGCCTGCTGGGGCGAGTATGATCGCCACTGATGTGGCATCACCGTTTTTTACCCCAATCAAGTTGACGATGATGGTTTCGGTTATTATCGCCGCGCCAATCATTCTGTATCAGGTCTGGGCGTTTATTGCCCCTGCCTTGTATCAGCATGAACGTCGTATGATGATGCCGTTATTGGTATCCAGCAGCTTGTTATTTTATTTGGGAATGGCATTCGCCTATTTTATCGTCTTCCCGCTGGCGTTTGGCTTCTTTGCCAAGACCGCTCCCGCTGGCGTTTTGATTGCCACGGATATCAGTAATTACCTTAGTTTTGTCATGGCGCTGTTTATGGCCTTTGGCATCGCCTTTGAAGTGCCGGTGGCGATTATTCTGCTGTGTTGGAGTGGCGTGACCACACCTGAAGACCTGAGAAAAAAACGGCCGTATGTGCTGGTCGGTGCTTTCGTCGTTGGTATGCTATTGACGCCACCGGATGTGTTTTCGCAAACCTTGCTGGCTATCCCAATGTATCTGCTATTTGAGGTTGGTGTGTTCTGTGCCCGCTTTTATGTCGGGAAAGGGCGTAAACCCGCAGAAGAAGATGAAGGCGAAGAACCGCCAGCAGCCTGATTTCTGAGCCGCCCTGATGGGCGGTTTTGCTTTGGAAAAATCATGTTTGATATTGGTGTTAATCTTACCAGTTCACAATTTGCCAAAGATGCTCCACAGGTGGTTGAAGATGCCCGCAGTGCGGGGGTTACCGGTATGCTGATTACCGGGACCAATGCACCGCAAAGTGCTAAAGCCAGCCTGATGGCGCAGCTATACCCTGGCTATTGTTGGTCTACTGCTGGTGTGCATCCCCATGATGCCAGTACATGGAACCCTGAGGTGGCACGGCAAATTCGCCAACTGGCCGAGCGGCCTGAAGTCGTGGCAATAGGCGAGTGTGGGCTGGATTTTAATCGCAACTTTTCTACCCCGGCGCAACAGGAAGCGGCATTCAGTGCCCAGTTAGCATTGGCGGCCGAGCTCAACTTACCGGTATTCCTGCATTGCCGTGAGGCACATGCACGTTTTGTTGCACTGCTGGAGCCTTGGTTAGATAAACTGCCTGCCGCAGTGGTGCACTGTTTTACCGGTAGCGCCGAAGAATTGCGCAGCTGTTTGGCGTTGGGCCTGTCGATAGGCATTACGGGGTGGGTCTGTGATGAGCGTCGAGGGCTTGAATTGCGTGCCTTGTTGCCGCTTATTCCCGCTGAATGTTTATTACTGGAAACAGATGCACCTTATTTACTGCCGCGGGATCTAAAGCCTAAACCCGCATCCCGCCGCAACGAACCGGGTTTTTTACCCCATATTGTTCAGCAGGTTGCTGCTTGGCGTGGTGAGGATCCAGCGTGGCTAGGCAAGAAAACGGATGAGAACGCCCGCCGAGTATTCCGGCTGGGCTAAGTGAGGAGAAAAGTATGAGTTATGCATTCCCGGGTGCCTTTCCTGGTCGCCGTATGCGCCGTATGCGCCGTTATGATTTCAGCCGCCGTCTGATGGCAGAAAATCAGTTAACGGTTAATGATCTGATTTACCCGGTATTCGTGATGGAAGGGACCAATCGCCAAGAGGCGGTTGCTTCAATGCCAGGTGTTTCACGCATGACTATCGATCTCTTGCTCAAAGAAGCGGAAGCCTTGGTTAAGCTGGGTGTGCCGGTACTCTCCTTGTTCCCAGTGATTGAACCGAGCCTGAAGTCACTGCAGGCAGAGGAAGCCTATAACCCGCAAGGCTTGGTACAGCGCACAGTGCGAGCACTGAAAGAGGCTGTTCCTGAGTTGGGCATACTGACCGATGTTGCCCTCGATCCCTATACCACTCATGGGCAGGATGGGGTGATCGACGAACATGGCTATGTGATCAACGATATCAGTAAAGATATTCTGGTACGCCAGGCACTCTCGCACGCGGAGGCAGGCGCAGAGATTGTTGCCCCGAGCGATATGATGGATGGCCGCATTGGGGCTATTCGTGAGCGACTGGAATTACAAGGTTTGGTGAATACCCAGATTATGGCCTATTCAGCCAAATATGCTTCATGCTATTACGGCCCCTTCCGTGATGCGCTGGGCTCGAGTGGTAACCTCAAGGGCGGTAATAAAAAGACTTATCAGATGGACCCGGCTAACAGTGACGAAGCGCTACAGGAAATTGCTCAGGATCTGCAAGAAGGCGCAGACATGGTGATGGTAAAACCTGGAATGCCTTATCTGGATGTGGTTCATCGGGTAAAGGAGACCTTCGGAGTACCGACCTTTGCCTATCAGGTTTCAGGCGAATACGCGATGCATATGGCCGCGATCCAGAATGGTTGGCTACAGGAGCAACCGGCGATCATGGAGTCGCTGTTGTGCTTCAAGCGGGCAGGTGCCGATGGCGTACTCACTTATTTTGCTAAACGTGTCGCACAATGGTTGCATGACGATGCGATGCGTCGTTAATCGTTAACGTTAAGCAGGGAATATCTCGGCCGTCATTCATCCGCAACCGGGTGGATGGCGCCGGTGAGGTTTTCTTGCTTGAAGGCGTTAGTGTTTTTGAAACGTTATAGCTTTTGAAACGTTATAATTTTTGAAATTGCCGGTTATCAATACTCTGGTTAATTTGCTTATTGACCAGATTCAGTAGCAGCATGGAGCGCGCCTCACCATCGGGTTCACTATAAATGGCGTATAGGCCCTCAAACATACCATTGGTAATCACCACTGCGTCGCCTGGCTGTGGTGTCTGCGGGTCAATAAAGTGTTCGCCACTATATGCTTGTAGTTCCTCGACCACTTGCACGGGTATCTGAACGGGTAAGGCACCAAAACGCACAAAATGGCTGACGCCACGGGTGGCGCTGATGGTGGTGGTGTGAATGATTTCCGGATCGAACTCCACAAACAGATAATTGGGAAATAACGGTTCGCTGACAACAGTACGTTTGCCGCGAATAATTTTCTCCAACTTGATAATCGGGCTAAAGCAGCCAACGAGTTGTCGTACCAGATGTTCCTGCGCCCGTAACAATTGGCCGCGTTTACAATAAAGTAAATACCAAGATTTCATAGTTTCACACGCCTTTCTGCCAACGGCTAAGCATACCAAAATCCACTCGGGATACCTAAATAACCTGAGGGTCGGATGAAAATTCAGATAACTCCTTATTTCACCTGATTTGTAGGTGAAAAAATAAGCGGATTTAAACAGTGATCCCAATCGTGTGGTTTTTCTCTTTGATATCGATGAATTTTTTCGTTTTTTTCTTTCATGATGTAAGGGCAATATCTACAGTATAGTCGTCGCTTGAACGACGGTGGGGATAACAAGTTTATGGGGGAGTCAGCGGAAAGTCACATATTTGTTTGCTCAGTTCAGGTATAACTCTAGGCTTTAAATTTGTGGTTGTCACCGTATGGCAAGCGTACCCGATGCCCAATGTGACGTTATTAGCGTTCTTGAATCGAGAGGGAATATGGAACTTTTTTTGCTGAGTAATGGCAAACTTTCCGCTGAAGCGGAGTTGCTCGGTTATGCCAAAAACCAACTGTTGGCAATGATTGCTCGCCGTCATATCACTTCTGCGGTATTTATTCCTTATGCCATGGTCCGTGGTGACCAACATCAGCGTGCTCAAGAGTTGGCCAATACGCTGGGTATCAAAGTGGATAACATTAATCACGCTGAGTCACCAGCAGAGGCGATAGCCCAGGCTGAATGTATTCTGGTTAGTGGGGGAAATACCTGGATACTCAACCAGATGCTGCATGAAAATGGTTTGATTGTGCCAATCCAACGAGCGGTGCGTGAACGCCATGTCCCTTATGTGGGTTGGAGTGCGGGTTGTAACGTGGCGACGCCGAGCATCCGTACCACCAACGATATGCCGGTGCGCAACAGTGTGGTTTTACCGGCGTTGGGGTTGTTCCCGGTACAGATTAACCCACACTATATTGATGCCCATATCAGCGGCCATTTGGGTGAGACGCGAGATGAGCGTCTGGCAGAGTTTTGTGCGATTAACCCCAGTGAGTCGGTGATAGCGCTGCGCGAAGGGAGCCTATTACAGGTTTGTGGTAACGATTTGCATTATTTCAGTGCCAGAGAGCAGGGTTTCAAAGTCTTCCGTCACGGGGTAGAAACGCAGGAATATGTCGATACCTCGGCCTTGCGATCCTTGGTGCCATTCACCTGCTACTAACATGTTGACTTTTGTTTAACAAAATTGCAGCAGTAACTGAGAAGAGGCCTTATAATGCCTATCTCACAGGTCATGATAAAGTTCAGCATGAAATACCGAGATTTACGCGACTTCCTCTCATTGCTGGAAAAGAGAGGGGAGCTAAAACGCATTAGCCAGCCGATTGATCCCTATCTGGAAATGACAGAAATTGCTGACCGCACGTTGCGTGCGGGCGGCCCGGCATTGTTGTTTGAAAATCCGAAGGGTTACGACATGCCAGTATTGTGCAACCTATTTGGTACGCCAAAGCGGGTTGCGATGGGGATGGGACAGGAAGACGTCAGCGCACTGCGTGAAGTGGGCCAGTTATTGGCGTTTCTCAAAGAGCCAGAACCACCGAAAGGTTTCCGTGACTTCTACGAGAAAGTGCCGAAATACAAGCAAGTGTTGAATATGCCCACCAAGGTACTGGGTTCTGCCCCGTGCCAGGAGCAGGTTTGGCAGGGTGAAGAAGTTGATCTTGCCCGTATTCCCGTGATGCATTGTTGGCCGGAAGACGTCGCACCTTTGGTCACCTGGGGGCTGACGGTAACGCGTGGGCCGCACAAAGAGCGCCAGAATCTGGGCATCTATCGTCAGCAGGTACTAGGCAAGAATAAGCTGATTATGCGCTGGCTCTCCCACCGTGGTGGTGCACTGGATTATCAGGAGTGGTGCCAAGCGCACCCGGGGGAGCGTTTCCCCGTTGCGGTTGCTCTGGGGGCTGACCCCGCCACGATTCTTGGGGCGGTGACACCGGTGCCAGATAATCTGTCTGAATATGCGTTCGCTGGTTTACTGCGCGGTAACCGGACTGAAGTGGTCAAATGCCTTTCCAATGATCTCGAAGTCCCGGCCAGTGCGGAAATTGTGCTGGAAGGTTATATCGAGCCGGGGGAAATGGCGGCAGAAGGCCCTTATGGTGACCATACTGGTTACTATAACGAAGTCGATCACTTCCCGGTATTGACCGTGACTCATATAACCCAGCGGCGTAATGCTATTTATCATTCAACTTATACCGGCCGCCCACCGGATGAGCCCGCAGTGATGGGTGTCGCCTTGAATGAAGTGTTTGTGCCGATACTGCAAAAACAGTTTCCGGAGATTGTTGATTTTTACCTGCCGCCGGAGGGTTGTTCCTATCGCTTGGCGGTGGTCACCATCAAAAAACAGTACGCCGGGCATGCTAAACGCGTCATGATGGGAGTATGGTCGTTCCTGCGTCAGTTTATGTACACCAAGTTTGTTATTGTATGTGACGATGACGTGAATGCTCGTGATTGGAATGATGTGATTTGGGCGATCACCACGAGGATGGATCCTGCAAGAGATACGGTATTGCTAGAGAATACACCGATCGATTATCTGGATTTTGCCTCGCCGGTTTCCGGCCTGGGGTCGAAAATGGGCCTGGATGCCACCAATAAATGGCCGGGAGAAACTCAGCGTGAGTGGGGCCGTCCGATTCAGATGGATGATAAAGTGCGTGCGCGCATTGATGAAATCTGGGATGAGCTTGCCATATTCAGTGACAACGAACCGACGCTTTAGCATTAGGCTCTGTTCGCTGTCTGGTATTGATGACCCACAGAGGGAACTCATGACAATATTGAACTGCAAAGTGACCTCCGTCGAGGCCATTACTGATACCGTGTACCGGGTACGTTTAGTACCAGAAACCCCGTTTTCGTTCAAAGCCGGGCAATACTTGATGGTTGTGATGGACGAGCGTGACAAACGTCCGTTCTCTGTAGCCTCTACTCCGCAGCAACAAGAGTATATTGAGCTGCACATTGGTGCTTCAGAGCTTAATTTGTATGCGATGGCGGTCATGGACCGGGTGCTGAAAGAGCAAGCGATTACGGTTGATATGCCCCATGGTGATGCCTGGTTGCGTGAAGAGAGTCAACGCCCGTTGGTGCTGATTGCTGGTGGCACCGGATTCTCTTATGTGCGCTCCATTCTACTGACCGCCCTTGAACAGCAACCTGACCGTGATATCTCCATTTATTGGGGAGGGCGTGAGCTGAAGCATCTTTATGATCTGAGTGAGTTGGAAGCGCTCGCGCAACAGTACCCGAACCTGAAGGTGATTCCGGTGGTCGAGCAGTCAGATGCTGGCTGGCATGGTCGCAGTGGTACCGTATTAAGTGCTGTCATGCAGGATTTTGGTTCATTAGCGGAGCATGACATCTATATCGCAGGTCGTTTTGAGATGGCGAAAATCGCCCGTGAGCTTTTTTGCGCTGAACGTGGTGCATTGGAAGCGCATATGTATGGTGATGCTTTTTCGTTTATCTAATATACCCGGCACCATTCAAACTGCAGGGTTGTTGGCTGCTTTCACTCACCCCAGTCACTTACTTGAGTAAGCTCCTGGGGACTCACTCAGTTGCCGCCTACCTGCAACTTGAATAAACTTGGGTATATACCCGGCACCATTCAAACGGCAGGCTGAAAAATCCCCGCTGACCAGCGGGGAAGGTAAGCAAACCGTCAAGATGCCCGCTTGGGGCTCCTCTCAGACGCGTTCAAATATCGTGGTAATGCCCTGACCCAGACCAATACACATCGTGGCCAGCCCGAACTGTGCATCACATCGTTCCATATTGTTCAGCAAGGTGGTCGAGATGCGGGCCCCAGAGCAGCCTAATGGGTGGCCAAGTGCAATGGCACCACCGTTCAGGTTGACCTTGTCGTCTAGGCATTCCAGCAGCCCAAGATCTTTAATACAGGGAAGTGACTGGGCAGCAAAAGCTTCATTCAATTCAAACAGATCAATATCCTGAACATTCAGCCCTGCGCGTTTTAATGCCAGCTTACTGGCGGGGACCGGGCCATAACCCATCATTGACGGATCGCAGCCAACGACCGCCATTGAGCGGATGCGCGCACGGGCTTTCAAACCGAGCATTTTAGCGCGCGACTCACTCATGATAAGCATGGCTGACGCCCCATCAGACAGAGCTGAAGAGCTCCCCGCCGTTACCGTACCGTTTACTGGATCGAACACAGTGGGGAGCGCGGCTAGATTGGCAACCGTGGTTTCCGGGCGGATAACTTCATCATAGTCGTAAGCTATCATGACACCGCTAGCATCGTGGCCGAGGGTGGGCACAATTTCATGTTTAAAATAGCCTGATTGCGTTGCGGCATAAGCCCGTTGGTGGGAGCGAGCGGCAAATTGATCCTGCATCTCTCGGCTGATGTGGTGCATTTTGGCTAATAGTTCTGCGGTTAGGCCCATCATTCCGGCGGCTTTTGCTACGTTGCGGCTTAAATTTGGGTTGAAATCCACACCATGGTTCATGGGGACATGGCCCATATGCTCTACACCGCCAATCAGACTGATATGCGCGTCACCGACCATGATCATGCGAGCCGCATCATGTAAAGCTTGCATGGAGGAACCGCATAAACGGTTCACCGTCACAGCCGGGACACTATGCGGGATCTCCGCTAACAGCGAGGCGTTACGGGCGATATTAAAGCCCTGTTCCAACGTTTGTTGTACACAGCCCCAGTAAATATCATCAATTTCAGCGGCGTTAACCGCAGGATTACGGCTCAACAGGGCACGCATCAGGTGAGCAGAAAGCGCTTCAGCACGGACCTGACGGAAAGCGCCCCCTTTTGAGCGGCCCATTGGGGTCCGCACTGCATCAATAATGACTACATTTTCCATCGTTATGACCTTATGCCGGTTGGCCAGTGGAAAAGTCAGACAGCGCCGCTGTCACCACCGGGTAGTAGCTTTCGTTACGTTCTGCTTTGGTGAGCAGACCGGCTGGAACCTGGTACTGAGGCCCCAGATAAGCGTAATGCTGTGCCATTTTGACATAATTAGCGGTACCGATCGTATCCAGATAGCGGAATGCACCACCATGAAACGGAGGGAACCCAATGCCATAAACCAGTGCCATATCTGCCTCAGCCGGGCTGGCGACGATACCTTCCTCCAGGCAACGAACCACTTCGTTAATCATGGGGATCATCATCCGAGCGATGATCTCGTCACTGCTGAAGTCCTGAGCGGATTGGCTGGTTGCAGCCAACAGCGTATCGGTTTGCTGGTCGTACTCTTTACGTGGTGCTCCTTTGCTGTCCTGGCTGTAATGGTAGAAGCCCAACTGGTTTTTTTGACCGTAACGTTGGTGATCAAACATAACGTCGATGGCATCACGGTAATTCTTGCTCATACGCTCAGGGAAACCGCTGGCCATGACCGCCTGCGCATGGTGGGCGGTATCAATGCCGACAACGTCTAACAGGTAAGCGGGGCCCATTGGCCAGCCAAACTGTTTTTCCATCACGTTGTCGATCTGGCGGAAATTCCCCCCATCGCGCAGTAGCAGGCTAAAACCGGAAAAATAGGGGAACAACACGCGGTTAACGAAGAACCCTGGGCAATCGTTGACCACTATCGGTGTTTTGCCCATGCGGATGGCATAAGCGACAACGGCGGCAATCGTGTGGTCACTGCTCTGTTCACCACGAATAATTTCTACTAAAGGCATGCGAGGCACGGGATTAAAAAAGTGCATACCGCAGAAATTCTGTGGCCGCTGCAATGATTTTGCCAACTGACTAATCGGGATGGTTGAGGTGTTAGAAGCCAGAATAGTCTCTTCGCCAACCAACGCTTCTACTTCTGACAGCACGGCGGCTTTCACTTTCGGGTTTTCGACTACAGCTTCAACAATCAGTTGTGCACGTTCAATACCGGCGTAATCAAGACGGGGCTGAATGGTTGATAACACTTGCGCCATCTTCAGACCATCCAATTTGCCACGAGCCAGTTGCTTGTTCAGGAGCTTGGCGGCTTCACTCATGCCAAGCGCCAAGGATTTGTCATTGATGTCTTTCATTATGACCGGCACACCTTTCAGTGCCGATTGATAGGCGATTCCGCCCCCCATAATTCCGGCCCCTAATACCGCCGCTTGCTGTGGTGCTTCAATGTTTTTCGCCAGTTTCTTGGCTTTGCCTTTGACGAACTGCTCATTGAGGAAAATGCCCACTAAAGCACGGGCTTCGCTAGAGCCGGCTAAAGGCACAAAGCTGGCGGTTTCCAATTCTAGTGCTTCATTACGGCCCAGCTTGGCGGCGGCTTCAATTGTTTTTACGGCCACCATGGGGGCTGGGTAATGCGTCCCCGCGTGCTGCAATACCAGCCCTTTGGCTGTGGTGAAGCTCATTGCTGCTTCGGTCGCATTAAGTTTTAGCGGTTCCAGTTTCGGTTGGCGGCGAGCACGCCAGTCAAGCTGACCATTAATCGCCAGTTGTAGCATTTTTAGCGCTGCTTCAGGCAATTTCTCGTTAGCGACCACCGCATCGATCAGACCGACTTTAAGGGCTTCTTGAGCATCAATATCTTTGCCGGCGGTAATGATTTCCAGTGCGCTGTCATTGCCTAACAGACGAGGTAAACGCACGGAACCGCCAAATCCCGGCATAATACCCAGCTTGGTTTCCGGAAGACCGATACGCACATCTGGCGAAGCGATACGAAAATCCGTCGCCAGAACACATTCACAGCCGCCCCCCAAGGCGTAGCCGTTAATGGCGGCGATAGTCGGTACCGGTAAGTCTTCCAGGCGATTAAAGATGGCATTGGCAAACCGCAGCCACTGATGAAGTTGTTCAGCTGGAGCCGCAAACAGTGAGAGAAATTCGTTGATATCAGCCCCAACAATAAAGGCGGCTTTGGAGGAGCGCAGTAGTAACCCTTTCAGCTCGGTCTGTTGTTCCAGCACATCAAGTGCAGCCCCGAGACTGGCCACCGTGCCGGTATCGAGCTTGTTGACCAAGCCTGGCGCGTTGAATACTAACTCGGCAATGCCGTTGTCGAGCCACTGTACTTGCAATGTTTCGCCTTGGTAGAGCATGTCTGTCTCCTGAGTCTGCAGGTGTTATCTGGTACGACCAGATGATAAGAAGTGTGGTTTTTATGTTAAAAATATGCAAATTACAGAGTGGATATTTGCAAACCCGATCACAGGAAAAATGTATAATTCACTGATATATGGTGTTTTTTATGGTTATGCAAGCAATGCCATTGGAAATTGTGTTGGTTTCGGAGCGGTTTTCATTGCCTTATGTCACAGGGTGATGGTGGTTTGGTGAACATACCATAGGCACAAGGTGATGGGGTTGGCGCACAGGATCAGTATGTTAAGATGCTCTCTTCCGTTCTGAGGGGATAAAGGTATTGCAATGGAAACACTGGCTGCTTTGTATAACGACCACCTGGTAGCACTGCAAAAACGGGCTTGTGAGGTATTAGCACGTAACAAGCTGGATGCATTGCTGATTCATTCCGGGGAACTACAACGGGTATTTCTGGATGACCAATATTATCCGTTTAAAGTGAACGCCCACTTCAAAGCCTGGGTGCCAGTGACTTCCGTACCGAATTGTTGGTTATGGGTTGATGGTGTTAACAAACCCAAGCTTTGGTTTTATTCCCCAGTGGATTATTGGCATAGCGTTGAGCCATTACCGAACAGTTTCTGGACCCAATCCGTTGAATTACTGCCGCTGGTTAAGGCGGATGACATCGACAGCCAACTGCCACCACAGCTCGGGCGTGTAGGCTATATCGGTTATGCACCACAGCGCGCACTTTCCCTGGGTATTGCCGAGGAAAATATCAATCCACAAGCAGTGCTGAATTACCTTGATTTTCATCGTTCGTGCAAAACGGCTTATGAGTTGGCCTGTATGCGTGAAGCGCAGAAGATGGCGGTCATAGGCCATCGTGCGGCTTATGAGGCATTTCAATCTGGTCTGAGTGAGTTTGATATAAATCAGGCTTATCTAACGGCAACAGGGCACCGTGATACCGACGTACCCTACGATAATATAGTGGCTCTCAATGAGCATGCCGCCGTGTTGCATTACACCAAACTGGAGCAACAGCCACCTGCCGAGTTACGCAGCTTTCTGATTGATGCGGGTGCTGAATATAACGGCTATGCTGCCGATCTGACTCGTACTTATGCTGGGCAGAGTGATAATGCTTTCGCCAGATTGGTGAAAGACCTTAATAGTGAACAATTGGCTTTAATTGATACTATGAAAGCCGGGGTACGCTATACCGACTATCATCTGCAGATGCATCAGCGAATTGCCAAACTACTGAAAAACCATAAGCTGGTGAATGGTCTTAGTGAAGAGGCCATGGTAGAGCAAGAGATTACCAGCCCGTTCCTGCCACATGGCTTAGGCCATCCACTTGGGTTGCAGGTACATGATGTGGCGGGATTTATGCAAGATGAGGAGGGCACTCAACTCGCTGCACCGGCTAAACATCCTTTCTTGCGTTGTACGCGCGTATTACAGCCAGGTATGGTGTTGACTATCGAACCCGGGTTGTACTTTATTGAATCACTGTTGGCACCATGGCGTAACGGTGCATTTAGCAAACATTTTGCTTGGGATCGTATTGATGCCCTGAAACCTTTTGGTGGCATTCGTATTGAGGACAATATTGTGATTCATGACAAGCGTATCGAGAATATGACACGAGACCTTCATCTGTCTTGATGGAACCTTACTTGATCCCCGATGCGGCTATCAGCGTCAGTGAAGAGATAAAAAAGAGCCGCTTTATCACCTTGCTGGCACCAACTTGTGGGGTAGACGCAGCGAAAGCTTTCATCCAGCAGGTTCGTGCAGAACACCCCACCGCCCGGCATCACTGCTGGGCTTTTGTTGCTGGTGCCCCCAATGATTCGCAGCAATTGGGTTTTTCGGATGATGGTGAACCTTCTGGTACGGCGGGTAAACCTATCTTGGCTCAATTGATGGGGAGCGGTATTGGTGAAATTACCGCCGTCGTCGTGCGCTACTACGGTGGGGTTAAATTAGGTACGGGTGGCTTGGTGAGAGCTTATGGCAGTGGAGTACAACAGGCACTAAAACAACTGGTTGTCAGCTACAAGATCCCACAGATTGCCTATACTTTGCAGTGCGATTATGCCCAGTTGGCATTGGTTGAAAATCTTATTCAGCACAGTGAAGGACACATTATTCATGGGGAATATGGTGTTGCTGTTGTGCTACATATAGCATTACCAGCCACAGTCACTGAGACATTCGGGAATAAATTGCGTGATCTTAGCCGTGGAAGTTTGCACTTAATCCCTATCTCGCAATAGTTACCGTCAACTAAATGGTTAAGGATCGTGCTGGAATGCATTTTCGCTCTATAACCCGTATCGTGGGACTCTTGGTTATTCTGTTTTCCGGAACGATGTTCATTCCGGGCTTGGTGTCATTGATATACCGAGATGGTGCAGGACGTGCTTTCAGCCAGACCTTTGTGGTTGCAGTGACGATTGGCTTGGTTCTCTGGTGGCCAAATCGTAAACAGAAACACGAACTCAAGCAGCGTGAAGGTTTTCTGATAGTGGTGTTGTTCTGGACCGTGCTAGGTAGCGTTGGAGCATTGCCATTTCTATTTTCTGAATACCCCAATTTAACGTTGACTGATGCGTTTTTTGAATCCTTCTCTGGTTTAACCACAACGGGAGCGACAACGTTGGTCGGGTTGGATTCCTTGCCTAAGGCGATTCTGTTTTATCGCCAAATGCTGCAGTGGCTGGGGGGGATGGGGATTATTGTACTGGCTGTAGCCATACTGCCTATTCTGGGGGTTGGCGGTATGCAACTGTATCGTGCTGAAATGCCGGGCCCACTGAAAGACAACAAGATGCGGCCACGGATTGCTGAAACCGCTAAAACCTTATGGCTTATCTATCTATTACTGACCGTTGTTTGTGCCCTTGCCTTGTGGGCGGCGGGCATGTCAGCGTTTGATGCCATCGGCCATAGCTTTTCGACGATTGCAATTGGTGGTTTCTCTACCCACGATGCCAGTATTGGCTACTTCGCCAGCCCAACCATTAATACCATTATAGGTATCTTCCTATTAATATCTGGCTGCAACTTCGGCCTGCATTTTGCGCTGTTAACTGGACGTAGCTTGAAAATCTATTGGCGAGATTTGGAGTTCCGCATGTATATTGCGGTGCAGTTCACGCTGATTTTTCTGTGCATTGTTATATTGTGGTGGCATGGCGTCTATAAAACCGGCATGGAAACTATTAATCAGGCATTCTTTCAAGTGGTTTCCATGGCAGGTACAGCAGGCTTCACCACCGATAGCTTTTCACAATGGCCGCTGTTTTTGCCAATATTGCTATTGTGTGCCTCATTTATTGGGGGTTGTGCGGGGTCAACGGGGGGCGGACTGAAAGTGATCCGCATCTTATTGTTATATCTACAAGGCTCGCGCGAACTGAAGCGGCTAGTGCATCCGAATGCCGTGTATACCATCAAGTTAGGTAACCGTGCGTTGCCGGAACGTATCCTCGAAGCAATATGGGGGTTCTTTTCGGCCTATGCGCTGGTGTTTATCGTTAGCATGTTGGCTATTATTGCAACGGGGGTGGATGAGTTCTCAGCTTTTGCTGCTGTTACTGCTACCCTTAACAACCTAGGGCCTGGACTGGGTGTCGTTGCTGACAATTTTACCACTATGCCGCCAGCCTCAAAGTGGATTTTGATTTTGAATATGTTGTTTGGCCGCTTAGAGGTTTTTACGTTGCTGGTTCTTTTCACACCGACATTTTGGCGTGACTAACATTATTCAAAGGGGATCGCCATGAAGGCACTGATTCTTTATTCGAGCCGTGATGGACAAACACAAGCGATTGCTTTCTATATTGCTAACAAACTGCAGGACACGCTGAATTGTGACGTTATCTCGCTGCAACAGGCCGACGATATTGATTTGACGCAGTACCAACAGATATTGATCGGTGCTTCGGTGCGTTATGGGCGTTTCCATCCGGCACTGAAAAAGTTTGTTAAGCGCAATGCAACGCAGTTGAATCACATACCCAGTGCATTCTTTGCTACTAATCTGACAGCACGTAAGCCAGAGAAACGGTCACCACAAACGAATGCCTATACCCGCAAGTTTTTGCTTTCCTCACCGTGGCAACCTAAGCAGTGCGCGGTGTTTGCCGGTGCTTTGCGTTATCCGCGTTACCGCTGGTTAGATCGAGTGATGATTCGTCTTATTATGAAAATCACGGGTGGGGAAACGGATACCAGTAAAGAAGTAGAATATACCGACTGGCAGCAAGTTGATCGTTTTACCCAGGAATTCAGCCATATTCAGCATGAAAAGTGATAGAAAGCTGAATAAAAGCGCGCTTTGCCGAAAAAAGACGCGGTTGAAATGTTTTTTGAATTTAGGGGTTGCGGTGAACTGAGAACTCCCTATAATGCGCCTCCACTGCTCGGGAACAACGGCTGACAAGTCGCCTAGGCAGGAAGAAGCAACCCGGTGAAAACACCGTCTCTTGTGGAGAAAAAGGTTGACTCTTCAGCGGGAAAGCGTATTATTTGCCTCCCGCGTTACCAGGAAGTTTTGGTAACCACGCTCTTTAACAATTTATCAGACAATCTGTGTGGGCACTCACAAAGACGATATCCAGTTGCTTCGGCAACAAAAAAATATCAAGTCTTAAAGAGTGACTCATGTAAGTAAAATTCATGCAGTAATCTTTGAGCATCGCTATTAACTTAGCAAATCAAGCTTTTAATTGAAGAGTTTGATCATGGCTCAGATTGAACGCTGGCGGCAGGCTTAACACATGCAAGTCGAGCGGTAGCACAGGGGAGCTTGCTCCCTGGGTGACGAGCGGCGG
>NZ_AYKS02000048.1 GCF_000496755.2 Serratia sp. DD3 | reverse complement strand
CTTTCCGCCGTTAACACATAAGCATCATGGGATTTACCGGTGGTTAACCCCCCCCAGTTCTCATTAACCGTATTATTGGTGTAACCGCCTTGGTCTGCGGTTGCCCCCACATGGTTGGTCTGGCCATTGGTAATACGCAACAACTGCACCGAGTAAACTTCATTCGGATCCAACCCGAAGAAGCTCACCAGACCCATACTGTTGCTCGAGCCCGAGGACTGCGGGTTAATCAACTGCGTTGCCACCAACTCACCCTTCGAGTTATACAGCTTGACGGTATTGCTGTAGAAGGTATTGATGCCTTGACCGTCAACAATACGGATCTGCAGGCTGGTACCATCCGGCGCAATGTTGGTGTTTTTCACCAGCAAGGTCGGTGCAGCGTGATCACTCGACACCACTGTTGCATCAGCGCCTGCACGGTACAGCACCAAATCCATTGAACCATCCCAGTCATAATCCAGGGCGACTGCACCCGTCAGATTATTATAAGCTGTTGCGGTCAAATTCACTGGCGTTTTACCCCAGATATTATTCCCTTCGTTCAGATAAAGTACCGGGCTACCAGTAACACCAGAGCGCGGAACTTCAATGATGTCCATCTTACCATCGTGGTTCCAGTCAACTGCCAGTGAGGTCCCACCGTCCAGACTGTCACCAAACCACAGTGCCTTGGCATCGGTGGCATTCAGCTTACCCGTGCCATCGTTCAGATAGATACGGCTTTCATTAGTGTTCGCACTGCCTTTTTGACCACGGCTCAGGAACAGGTCCAGCCAGCCATCACCGTTGTAATCGGCATAAGTCATGGAAATCGACAAGTTACCATAATCCGTTCCACCATCAGTACGGAACACACTACCGTAATAATCTAGCTTACCAAAGGTGGTTTCGCTGCCGCCTGTAGTCTGGTTGTAGATGATGGCCAGAGTATTGCCGTCATCCCTATTAAAATAATTAGTACCATTGTAGTCGAGGACATCCACGTGAGCAGTAATATCAACAGTACCGTTATTATCGATATCCACAGCCCCAATTTCATGCATCATGCTCAAGTCAGATGGAATTGCACCACCGGGGCGACCATATGTGCCGTCTGGGCTCAGTACACCATTTTCGTTCTTGAGGAACGAAGTAGAATCTGGTGCGGAGTCCGCCAACACAAAGTCAAGATAACCATCACCGTGACGGTCATAGGCTATCACCCCCCCTAAGTGGTTAAGGCTGCCTTGGTTTACCGATTTCGCCGTGTAACTGCCATCGGCATTTTGCATCCAGTAGGCAGTGCGTCCACCGTTATCGTAAGCACTGACCTGTGACATCACATCAGTCAAACCATCGCGGTTGATATCCGCAAAGGTGGCCGAGTTAACAAAGTGACCATAGTTGTCGAACGTCACATCGCTTGGCTGCGCTAGGTACTTGGAGTTGTAATCCTCCAGGTTTTGCATATTGTAGACACGCCCAGAGTTGGCCCGACCTGACCCCGATGTGCCACGCGCACTCTGGAAGAATGACCACAAGCCATTTGTCCCAATAGTCACCGCCGCCGCATTCAGGCCAGAGTCATCCCCATCGGTGGTACCGCCCCACTTCTGCTCAATCAGCGTCTTACCATCACCCTCAGTGACCCCGATGCTGGTGGAGGCACTTAACGAAGAACGGTTACCTGCCGCATCCCATACCATAAAGGCAAGATTATGCGCGCCGGCTGGCATGGTGCTGCTGATTGACCAGGTACCGTCATCATTCGCTTTGGCAAAGCCGATAATCTGATCCAGCCCTTCCTGGTAGGTCCCATTACCGTTGACATCACTCACCAGTGAGACAATCGTCCCCGCTTCAACTTTACCGTACTTGGCATCATTGAAGGTGTAGGTGGTGGTGCTGTTAATAATTTGCGGTACCTCAGGTGCACCAAGGATCGCATTCGGTGCCTCCAGATCAATCACAACCTTATAGTTGCTATTGAAATTAACATTCGTGCCCAGGTTACCGGCCGCATCAATCACCCGCAGTTGGTAGTTAAACGTGGTGCTCTGAGTGACCGCATCCAGCTTATAATTCCAGTCAGTACCGGTTTCAGACAACAGCGTGGTCCAGCTACTCCCATTATCAAAGGAGATCTGCAGATACTGGTCGTTCTGCAGCGCAGCGCTCAACGCCCCCTTGATGGTCACCGTACGGTCGCGGGTGTTCATATCGCTGTTTACCGCTGTCGCACTGTGGCTGAACAGATCGCCGGTGGTCAAACCGTTCGAGGTATCGGTGGTAATACCCGCTGTGGTGGTCAAACCATTCAGGTTCGGTGCCACGGTGCTCACTGTCAGCGCATGTGCATCGGTGTCACCAATATTACCTGCCTGATCAACCACACGCGCCTGGATGGTATAGTCAGCTGACGTCAACGGCTTGCTTTGCAGATCTACCGTCCAACTGCTGGCGGTCGTGCTGCTCGCTTTGGTCCAGGTTTGGCCGCCATCAACACTCACTTCGACCCACTCGTCTGCCAGCAGGGCCTTGTTCAGTGAACCGTTAATCAACAACGTGCTATCGCTGGTGTTGAAGTCGGTATTGCTGATACCCAAGTCATCACTGATTGAGGTGATGGTAATTACCGCATCAGAAATCGTCGCATCAATGGTGATGGTTTGAGTCGCACTCGGCGCACTCTCCTGATCTGCATCGTTGGTCCCCGTCACTTTGAAGTTGTAAGTACCGTCTGCCAATGCCGGGTTGGGTGTAAAGCTCCAACTACCACCTGGGCCTGCAGTAGTAGTACCTACCACAGTTTTATCGTTATAGATGGTAATCGTATCGCCTTCAGCCACCGAAGAGGTCCCGCTCAAGGTTGGCGTATTGTCCTTGGTCA
>NZ_AYKS02000047.1 GCF_000496755.2 Serratia sp. DD3 | reverse complement strand
CCCCCTCCATCAGGCAGTTTCCCAGACATTACTCACCCGTCCGCCGCTCGTCACCCAGGGAGCAAGCTCCCCTGTGCTACCGCTCGACTTGCATGTGTTAAGCCTGCCGCCAGCGTTCAATCTGAGCCATGATCAAACTCTTCAATTAAAAGCTTGATTTGCTAAGTTAATAGCGATGCTCAAAGATTACTGCATGAATTTTACTTACATGAGTCACTCTTTAAGACTTGATATTTTTTTGTTGCCGAAGCAACTGGATATCGTCTTTGTGAGTGCCCACACAGATTGTCTGATAAATTGTTAAAGAGCATGGTTACCAAAACTTCCTGGTAACGCGGGAGGCAGATAATACGCTTTCCCGCTGAAGAGTCAACCTTTTTCTCTACAAGAGACGGTGTTTTCACCGGGTTGCTTCTTCCTGCCTGGGCGACTTGTCAGCCGTTGTTCCCGAGCAGTGGAGGCGCATTATAGGGAGTTCTCAGTTCACCGCAACCCCTAAATTCAAAAAACATTTCAACCGCGTCTTTTTTCGGCAAAGCGCGCTTTTATTCATCTTTTTATCTCTTTTTATTCGGAAAATAGCCATAAACCAGGCTCGCTCTGACGTAAACTGACGGATAACGATGCAGTCAAAGGAAATAGTTGTCATGCAATTTAATATTCAACAACAGGCCGCACAGCGTAATCTTTCCTATTTGCTTGCGGAAAAGCTTGGCCGAAAAATTCTGGCTGGTGAATATCAGGCTGGCTCTATTCTTCCTGGCGAGATGGAGTTGGGAGAAAAATTTGGAGTTAGTCGCACCGCAGTACGTGAAGCGGTAAAAATACTGGCAGCCAAAGGGATGCTGTTGCCACGTCCACGAATTGGTACTCGCGTCATGCCACAAAACCAATGGAATTTTCTCGATCAAGATTTATTGACCTGGTGGATGACAAAGGAGAACTTCGACCAGATTATGCAGCATTTTCTTATCCTGCGGGCTTCTCTGGAACCCCAAGCATGCTCACTGGCCGCAACTCAAGCGACACCACATCAGAAAACGCAATTAACTCTCTTGATGGCAGAAATGAAAGCACTGCACATTAATTTTGACCGTGACCACTGGATTGATATCGATACCCGCTACCATCAGCTTATATACCAAGCCAGCGATAATCCGTTTCTGATTTCATTTGCCAACCTTTTCAGCTCGGTTTATCGAAACTATTTTCAAGCTATTACCGACAATGAAGTCATCAAGCTACAACAACATCAAGCCATTGTTGATGCCATCATAGCGGGTGACAGTATCTCGGCATTGACTGCCTGTCAGATATTGTTACAAGACAACACTTAAATGAAGATGGGGATAACCCTAGATGGCGGCGATGTTGAACCTTGCAAGGGGTTGGCTGGTCACTTAGTTTGACATCTGTTGAGTTAACGCTGACCAACGGAAGCTCGTTGCATCAATTCAGGTGTCAGCACCAGAAGTTGAGCATCACGCTCAGGATCCTGCAATCGATTGATTAATGCGTCGATCGCCAGTTCTCCCAAGGAGTCTTTCGGTTGATGAATAGTGCTTAGTGGGGGAACCAGATACTGTGCAAGCTCAATATCGTCATATCCAATGACTGCCATATCCCTCGGTACCACAAGCCCCGCCTGATATAGTGCCTGATAAACCCCCACAGCAATGGCATCATTCCCTGCAAATACCGCATGTGGCGGATTATCCAGTGCCAAGAGTTGTTTCATGGCGTTGACTCCACCAGCAAACTCAAAATCGCAATGTACTTCATAGCCTAGCAAAATTTCGAGCCCAGCACGTTGCATGGCACGGCGATAACCTTCCAAACGATGGCCCGCGGTCATTTTATCCTGCGGCCCAGCAATACACGCTATTTGGCGGTAGCCCCTGGCAATCAGATGATCGGTTGCCATTTCGCCCCCCAATAACGAGTTATCCTTAATAATATCGTTGGCTCCATCGAATGGGGACCAATCCATCATCACGATAGGTAAAGAGGGGTAACGGCTAAACGCATCTTGTGAAGTTCGATGATTCTCAGTACACATAACCAACAAACCATCAACACGCTTTTGCAGCAGTGTTTCAATACTGTGGTTCATTCGCTCCAGGTCTTCTTCGGTATTACACAAGATCAAGCTATAACCACGTTCGTAACAGCTTCGTTCAACACCACGGACTACTTCGGCATAGAAAGGGTTATTACTGGATGTCACCAACATACCAATAGTATGCGTGGTGTTAAGTTTCAGGCTGCGGGCCAAAGCGGAGGGAGCATAATTAAGTTGTTCTATCGCCACCATGACTTTGGCGCGCACACTATCACTGACAAAGCGATTATTATTAATCACATGTGACACTGTCGAGGTTGAAACACCCGCCAAGCGGGCGACATCTTTCATGGTAGCCAAAATTTACCCCTGGTGCTGCAGGAAGGTGTCTATCTCTTCTCGCCATGGTACTGAGGGTTGAGCGCCTGGGCGAGTAACCGCTATCGCTGCTGCCGCATGGGCAAATCGCACCGCCTCACTGATTGCTTTGCCTTCAAGTAAAGCGGTAACCAATGCACCATTGAACGTATCACCAGCCGCTATGGTGTCCACTGCTTTAACCTTAAAACCGGGAACCAGTTTGCCACCATCACCCTGTTCACTTAACCACACACCTCGGCTACCAAGGGTAATAATCACACGGCTAATGCCTTTATCATGTAATACCTTGGCAGCTCGGGCGGCATCGTCATCATTATTGATGGCAATACCCGTGAGTCGCTGTGCTTCTGTTTCATTTGGGGTGATCATATCGACCATCGCCAGCAAATCATCAGGTAATTCACAGGCAGGCGCGGGGTTAAGAATAACCTGAGTCTGGTGCTGTTTTGCCAGTTTGGCTGCGGCTATCACCGTTTCAAGTGGTGACTCAAGCTGCATCAATAGCGCATCAGCATCAATCACTGTTTGTTGATAGCGACGGAGATAATCAGGGGTCACGGCAGCATTGGCTCCCGCATCAATCCCAATAACATTTTCACCGTCTTCATTGACAAAAATCAGGGCGACACCAGTGGTGTTACCAGGAATAGCTTCTATTGGTTGGGTATCAATGCGATCAGTAACCAGTTGTTGGCGAATACGTTCACCAATATCATCAGCGCCAACACAGGCAATAAAGGTAATATCAGCCCCACTACGCCCAGCAGCGACCGCCTGATTAGCTCCTTTGCCACCAAAAGCAACTTTATACTGCTTGCCTATCACCGTTTCGCCCGGCAAAGGAAATTGTTTTACATTGAGGATATGGTCGGCGTTGATACTGCCTAACACCACCAACTTGCCAGTTTGCATCGCATTGATTCCAGAAAATTACGCGCCATCGTGATAACCACATTGATGGCGCAGAGATGACTTATTTAGTGATCAGTTTCAAGTCAACCGGAATAGTGGCTGGAACCTTCTCGCCTTTCAGTACTTTGTTGGCAGTTTCAACACCCATAGCACCAATCTGCTCTGGACGTTGCGCCACGGTTGCAGCCATTTTACCGCCCTCTACCGCTTTCACCCCATCATCAGTACCATCAAAACCCACTACCACAACATCCGTTTTACCGGCAGTTTGCAATGCACGTAATGCACCCAGCGCCATCTCATCGTTTTGAGCAAATACAGCCTGCACATCTGGATGAGCTGTTAGCAGGTTTTGCATAACGTTCAGGCCTTTAGTGCGATCAAAGTCTGCAGGTTGGCTAGCCAGTAACTTAAATTTGTGTTGCTCCAGTGCTTGTTTGAAACCTTCGCCACGCTCACGTGCTGCAGAAGTCCCTGCGATACCTTCCAATTGGATAACTT
Source organism: Serratia sp. DD3 (assembly GCF_000496755.2). Next base: position 368,384 of record NZ_AYKS02000047.1, on the reverse strand, counting down.
TGGCATCAGCACCCACTTTCTTAGCAATAAAATCACCTGCCATTTTACCGCCAGCACGGTTATCAGAGGCGATATGACTAACAACATCACCTTTAGATGCCATACGGTCCAATGTAATAACCGGGATCTTGTTCATATTAGCCATCTTGATGGCATTACCTACCGCATCAGAATCTGTCGGGTTAATCAGTAATAGTTTTGGGCTCTGTACCACCAGATCTTGTACGTTTCCCAGTTCTTTAGCAGGGTTGTTCTGAGAATCCAACACCACCAGGTTGTAGCCCAGTTTGTCAGCTTCTTTTTGTGCACCCTCTTTCATGGCAACAAAGAAGGGGTTATTAAGGGTAGACACTACCAGAGCAATAGTATCTTTTGCCAAAGCATTAACACTCAAGGTTGCAGTCAACGCAAAAGCTGAAACTAAAGTTGCCAGTTTTTTCATTTTCATGGTCGATATTCCTGTAATGGAGAGGTTACTTGCTACTTTTGTCATCTACCAAAACCGCCAGCAAAATAACCACTGCCTTGACGATCATTTGGTAGTAAGAAGAAACACCCAACAAATTCAAACCATTGCTCAAGAAGCCAAGGATCAGCGCCCCGATCAGTGTACCAACGATCCGCCCTTTACCACCCGCCAGGCTGGTTCCCCCCAAAACGACCGCAGCAATGGCATCCAGTTCATAACCGGTACCTGCCGTGGGTTGTGCCGAGGATAAGCGTGCTACTTCTATCACTCCCGCCAGGGCAGCTAACAACCCGCACAGTGAGTAAACGATGATTTTCACTCTATCGATATTAATGCCGGAAAGACGAGTTGCGGCTTCATTGCCCCCCAAAGCATAGATATAACGGCCCAGGCGGGTATGGTGCAGCATATACCATGCAGCAATAAACACGATAGCCATGATCCAAATTGGCGTAGGCACCCCCAACGGGCGGCCAATACCAAACCAGCCAAAGGCATCAGCAACATCAGTAAAACCGGTGTTGATCGGGCTGCCATTGGTGTACACCATGGTGACACCACGGAGTAACAGCATCATCACCAAGGTTGCAATAAATGCCTGAACTTTACCTTTGGCTACAATAAACCCGGTACCGGCGCCTACAAGAGCACCTAATGCCAGCGCAGCAGCAACCGCAGCGACGGCATTGATTTCAAGCCCTACCATAGAGGCAGCTATCGCACCAGTCAGCGCCAGTAATGAGCCTACTGAGAGATCAATACCAGAAGTGAGGATCACCAACGTCATCCCGACCGCCATAATGGCGTTCACTGATGTCTGCTGTAGGATATTGAACAGGTTATTGACAGTGAAAAAATTCGGGCTCATTGAAGAAACCACGGCAATCAGCACCAGCAGCGCTATCAGTGATTTTTGCTCCAACAGCCACTCTTTACTAAACCAGCGCTTAGCCGCGACAGTCTGTGAACTCATATCTGATTACTCCTGCTTTACGCCGTATTGCTTGCCGACAGCGGCAGCCATCAGCACTTCCTGGGTAGCCTGTTCAATTGGGAACTCTCCGGTGAGATGACCTTCATGCATAACCAAAATGCGATCACTCATTCCCAGTACTTCAGGCATTTCCGAAGAGACCAGAATGATGCTCAACCCTTCCTGCTTAAACTGATTAATTAACTGATAAATCTCTTTCTTCGCCCCGACATCGACACCACGAGTAGGTTCATCAAGGATCAACACTTTTGGCCGAGTCATCAAACCGCGAGCTATCGCCACCTTTTGCTGATTTCCGCCGGAAAGTAACCCAATAGGCTGTTCCATTGAAGGGGTTTTTATATTGAACAAACGGATAAAATCACTCACGGCGACTTGTTCATCTGAATGCTTCAAGCTACCACCAGCACGGCTGAAATAACGCAGGGCAGTAAGCGACATATTTTCCTTTACTGACATCCCCAGTACCAGGCCATCACGCTTACGGTCTTCAGAAATATAGACGATGCCGTTTGCCAGACCATCTTGGGGAGAGTGGGTGATCACATCATGACCATCCAGATTCACTGTGCCACTTTTGCGTGGTGCAGCGCCATATAGGATTTTCATTAACTCGGTACGGCCAGCACCCATCAAGCCAGCAACACCCAAAATCTCACCGCTGTACAGAGTAAAGCTGACATCATTAACACCCGGGCCGGAAACATGGCTAACTTGCAGACGTTTTTCACCTCGAGGCAAGTTCAGGCGTGGATATTGCTCTTCCAATTTGCGCCCAACCATCATTTCAATCAGCGTATCTTCCTGCAATTGAACAACCGGCTGTTCAGCAATAAACTGCCCATCACGGAAAATGGTCACATCGTCGCAGATTTCAAAGATCTCTTTCAGTCGATGGGAAATATAAACAATGCCACACCCTTCGGCTTTCAGCTCATTGATCACATTGAACAGAGAGGCAGTTTCAGTGTCGGTCAGCGCATCGGTAGGTTCATCCATGATGATAACTTTAGATTCAAAGCTCAACACTTTGGCGATTTCCACCATTTGCTGATCACCAATCGACAATTCCCCGACCAGACGGTGGCTGCTATAACGCAGGTTGAGGCGTGCCAGCAGTTTGTCCGCTTCGGCATACATACGTTTCCAGTCAATGCGGCCAAACCGATTGACAAATTCACGCCCCAAAAAGATATTTTCAGCAATGGTTAGCTGTGGGATCAGGTTCAGTTCCTGATGAATGATGCCGATGCCCGCCTCCTGCGAATCCTTCGGCCCATTGAAGGTCACTTCTTTACCAAGATAGTACTGACTGCCAGCATCTTTGCTGTAAATACCAGTAAGCACTTTCATCATGGTTGACTTTCCGGCACCGTTTTCCCCCACCAACGCCATTACCCTACCTGGGTAAACGCTGAGGGCAGCGCCAGAAAGTGCTTTCACGCCGGGAAAGGCTTTATCAATCCCTTTAAGTTCCAGTAAAGGTTGCATAAATGCCTCAGAATGTTACGCCGGCGCAGAGGATCACATTCGCATAAGGCGAACATTCTCCACTGCGTATCACCGCCCGGCTATGTTCAGTTTGCACTTTAAAAGCACTATGGCTGATATAGCTTACACTGATGGTGTTTCCCTGGAGTTGGCCAATTTGTTTTAGTTGAGCCAGTAACATTTCATGGAGCGACGGATTATTTTTAACAATCTCTTCCGCCAGAATAGCGCTTTCTACCTGCATTTCCTGCGTGACCACGCCGACAACCTGTAAGAATGTCGGCACACCTTGAGTCAGAGCCAAGTCAATACGCTGCGTTGTCGCCGGAATCGGCAGTCCCGCATCGCAAATCGTGATCTGATCAGTATGTCCGAGGCGAGATACAACCGCAGAAACATCACAATTCAGTAGTACGCCTTTTTTCATTTTTTAGATTAACTCCAACAGCGAAACGTTTCGCTCACCATAGAGTTTAGAAAAATTTCTGAGAAAGACAACTCAATAATCGAAAAAATGTGATCGCCATCGAAACGTTTCGCTTACCTGGTTAATTTCATTCAAGCTACCGTTTACCTACCTCTGTAACTTGAATGATTCGATGAGAAAATTTGATTTAATTAATAAATTCAGATTGTTATATCTCCACTTGGGTACCCAGTTCTAGAACTCGATTAGGTGGGATCTCAAACTGATCGGCAGCCCTCAGCGCGTTACGGCTTAATGCAATAAACAATTTCCCCCTCAGTAGCAAATACCAGGGGCGTTTACTCAGTATCAGTGACTCATGGGACATAAAAAACGATGTTTCCATCATTCGGCAAGGTAACCCTTCCAATCCGCAACGGTGAAAAATATCCTCAACATTAGGTCTTTCACGCCAACCATAGCGAGCGACAACACGCCAGAAAGTCGGCGATAACTGTTCAATTGTCACCCGTTGGACATTAGGCACATAGGGGGCATCTTCGGTACGCAAGGTAAGCAGGACAACACGTTCATGTAATACTTTGTTGTGCTTTAAGTTATGTAGTAACGCAAATGGAATGACATTAATCGCACGCGACATAAACACCGCCGTTCCAGGAACGCGAACCGGGGGAGATTTCTCCAATGAAGCTATCATTGCTTCAAGAGAGTTACCGTGTTCGTGCATCTGACGCAACAAGCGAAAACGTTCACTTTTCCAAGTTGTCATGATAATGAACATCATCAATGCCATCACCAGTGGCAGCCAACCGCCGGAAAAGAGTTTCATCGCATTGGCTAAGAACATAGGAACATCAATAATCAGCAATATCAGTAAAATACTCAGTACAAAATAGCGGTTCCAATGCCAATTTTTAATCGCAACGCAAGTAATAAGAATACTGGTCAACACCATGGTGCCAGTAACAGCGATACCGTAAGCCGCTGCCAGATTACTGGAGTGTTCAAAACCGACAATCACCAAGATGACAGCAAGATAGAGTGTCCAGTTAATCACCGGGATATAAATCTGGCCAGACTCCATCTCCGAGGTATGAATAATACGCATCGGCGACAAATACCCCAGACGCACCGCCTGACGAGTCAATGAAAACACGCCGGAAATGACTGCCTGAGAAGCGATAACAGTAGCCAATGTGGCAAGAATCAGCAAAGGAATCAGCGCCCAGTCAGGAGCAAGCAAGAAGAACGGGTTTTTGATGGCCTCGGGTGATTTCAGCAACAACGCCCCTTGACCGAAATAATTGAGTACCAATGAAGGTAACACCACCGCAAACCAAGCCAAACGGATTGGAAATTTACCAAAGTGGCCCATATCGGCATACAAGGCTTCCACTCCGGTAATTGCAAGAACCACCGCTCCCATGGCAAAAAAGGAGACTGTCTTATATTCAACAAAGAAGTTGAATGCCCACTTAGGGTTGAGGGCCTGCAACACTTCAGGATTAGCAATAATACTGCGCACACCGAGTAACGCCAACGCGATGAACCACAGCAACATTACTGGCGCAAAAAGTTTGCCGACGCTGCCGGTACCATGCTTTTGGATAGCAAATAATAGAGTCAAAACCAGAATGGACAAAGGAACGATATAGGGTTCGAGTGAAGGTGCGGCGATTCCCAACCCTTCAATTGCCGACATAACCGATATCGCCGGGGTAATTACCACCTCGCCATAAAAGAAGCTGCCACCAACCAAACCCAGAATAACCAATAATGACGTGGTACGTGCCGATGTATTGCGCCCGGCCAACGACATCAAGGTCAGAATACCCCCTTCACCCGCATTATCTGCACGCATAACGTAAGTGAGGTACTTCAAAGAAACGATAACAATCAACATCCAAAAAATAAGAGATAAAAACCCGAATACCACATCAGGACGGACCTCAAAACCATAGTGCCCAGAAAAACACTCTCTTAAGGTATAGAGCGGGCTGGTCCCTATATCACCATAAACCACCCCAATTGCTGCCAGAGTGACTGCCGATAACGGCTGCTTGTGTTCAGTATTCATAATTTTTTTTGCTAGCTCAACCAACTATCCCTACCAAAAAATACCCCAGTTGTTTCACGTTACGTAAAAATCCGCAAACACTAGGGACACACTGTATGCATCATTTAACCTGCATACCTATGCTTATCACTGATGATAAAAATAAACAAAATATGAATAACCCTGTGGGCTCCTACCTTGATGGAGCAGTTACCACTTTGAAGGTAAATACTGGATATAATACAAAGGCATCACCATGTTGGTTTGCTCTAATGGTGAAGAACCTTGCGTACCAGTTAATTTAAATGTTTTTCTTGGTGCGCACTTTTCTATATAGGAGGCCAGCGATTTAGCGCGTGTCCTTTTGCCGCTTTTTACTTCTATTGGGACAATATTGCCCTCATTATTTGAGATAATGAATTCGATTTCTGCGCGAGCATCATTCCACGAATAGCTAGGGTCAACGCCAATGGCAGCAAGCTCTTGTTGTACAAAATTTTCAGCTATATAACCTTTGTACTCATAGTGTTGCTGTTTAATTTCTTTATAACTGCTGCCCAACATATGGTTAAGCAAGCCCACATCAAACAGAAATAATTTAACCTTATTTTCTTTTTTGTAGGCAGCAAGTGGGGCTTTGGGCGTACCTTCAATGGGGTAGTTAGCCAGCGCCAAACGGCAGCATCTTAACCAATGGATAGCGGTTTCAAAATCGCTATAGCGATATTTACGGTTATGGACGTTTTTAAACTTAAAGCGTTTAACCGATTCATCTAAAACCAGGGAAAGCTGCGCGGGTATGCTATTGAACACTGACTCAATCAATGTTGCATCAACCTTACCGGCGTATTTAGCAAAATCACGTTGGTAGCCTGCGACTAAATCAGCATGAATTTTAGCGACCTTTGCAACGCGCTCTAAAATGCCCAACTCTTTGAATTGGTACCAAGCGACAACCGCTTCCGGCATGCCACCAGTAAAAAAGTAATCCGTCAGCTTATCCATCAATTTGCTATGCGCTGCGGGAGTACTAGCTTGCGTATCGAATGCCTTGATCAACGCCGATTCTTTTGAGGCATAAATAAATTCTTGGAAGGTAAGTGGGCGTAAATTGTATTGCTCGACCTTGCCAACAGGAAAGGCGTTAAGCGGTTTGCTAAAGTGGATAACGTATATCAGGAAGCCACTGTGCGATAGCGAACTGAATGAATACGAACCATTATCATCCGTTCTCATTACAAAATAGACAGGGTTGACATCCTCTCCGCCCTAAAGGGCGAAGACCCCTACAACATTCAGACTGAAGTCTGACTCGACTCGGCGGGTTCCTGCCTCATCGAGCGGCCTAAAGCTGCCCTCTCTCCACAGACTAACGCGGCGTGCCCCGCCGCTAAAATATTACGCGCGCCGTTTATATCAGCGTTTTCTGTATATCCACATTCCATACACCTGAACTGACTTTGTGACTGGCGGTTTTCTTTCCTTGTATGACCACAGCAAGCGCATTGCTGGCTGGTGTAGGCCGGATTAATCGCCAGCACATGACCACCCCACCAGCACTGCTTGTACTCAAGCTGGCGGCGCTGATACTTATAACAACCCTTCTACAGTTTCACGCACTTCTGGCGCCCATACACCGCACTGCACCTGACCAATATGTGGCAATTGCAGTAACAGCATCACCAGACGAGATTGCCCAATACCACCACCAATGGTCTGTGGCATTTCGCCACGCAATAATGATTGGTGCCATTCCAACTTCAGACGATCCAAATCGTCAGTCAAGGTCAGTTGACGTTGCAGGGCTTCAGCATCAACCCGGATCCCCATCGACGAAAGCTCAAATGCGTCTTGCAATACTGGGTTCCACACCAAAATATCGCCATTTAACCCAGCACCATTTTCACTATCTGCCGTGGTCCAGTCATCATAATCCGGTGCTCGTACATCATGGGATTTACCATGAGAAAGCTTACCACCAATACCAATCAGGAATACCGCGCCCAATTCTTTGGCAATAGCACGCTCACGGCCTTTGGCATCCAGTTCTGGATAACGTTGCAGTAGGGTTTCGCTGTGAACAAAGTGGATCTGCTCTGGCAGGAACGGTACTAAACCATATTTCTGGCTAACCGCGAGTTCCGTATCCTTTATTGCAGCATAGATCTGCTTAACCGTCTTTTTCAGATAAGCCAGGTCACGCTCACCATCACCCATGACGCGTTCCCAGTCCCATTGATCCACATACACTGAATGAATCGGGGTCAGACGATCTTCGTCCGGACGCAGCGCTTTCATATGGGTATACAGACCCTCACCAGCACTGAAATCGTAGCTACCCAGTGTTTTACGTTTCCATTTAGCCAATGAATGCACTACTTCAAACGTAGATGCAGGCAAGCTTTTCACCTTTACTTGAACCGCTTTCTCACTACCGGAAAGGTTGTCTTGAGTGCCATCACCGAGTCGACTGAGGATTGGAGCCTGAACTTCAATCAAACCAAGCTGTTGTTCCAGTTGGTTGGAAAAGAAGGATTTCACAAAGCTGATCTGTTGCTGTTTTTGAATATACTGCTTTTTCATTACGGTATCTCTTTAATAACCTGTTTAGTTGCCAACGATTAAGCAACAGAATGATACTTGAATTCAATATCCATCAATAAATATTGCCTTTTTCTTTTTAATCGTTCATTTTTAATCCGTAATAATTCAATAATCATCAATTAAAGAGGGTTTTAATGGCAGAAATTTATCAGATCGATAATCTCGATCGCGGCATTCTGAACGCCTTAATGGAAAATGCCAGAACACCTTATGCTGAACTGGCAAAAAACTTTAGTGTTAGCCCGGGCACCATTCATGTACGGGTTGAGAAAATGAAACAGGCGGGGATCATTACCGGTACCCGAGTTGATATCGATCCTAAACAACTGGGTTATGATGTCTGCTGCTTTATCGGCATTATCTTAAAGAGTGCCAAGGATTACCCTTCAGCCCTAAAAAAACTGGAAAATCTGGAAGAGGTGGTTGAAGCCTACTATACCACTGGCCACTATAGTGTATTCATCAAGGTTATGTGTCGTTCGATAGACGCATTGCAGCAGGTCCTTATCAATAAGATCCAGACTATCGACGAGATCCAGTCAACAGAAACCCTGATCTCGCTGCAGAATCCCATTATGCGTACCATCACACCTTAGTACTGATTCTATCCACATTTATCCAAGTTGCGTCCAACCCGCCTACAGCTTGGATAAATGCTAAAACATACACATATTATCCACTGCTAGATCCCAACTAATTCACAGCGTACAATAGCTCCTCTTCAGCAAGGTTAGGATCATTCATGGCAGACATTACTCTAATCAGTGGCAGTACGCTTGGCAGTGCAGAATATGTTGCAGAACACTTAGCCGAACAGCTCGAAGCAGCGGGTTTCTCAACCGAAATATTGCATGGTCCGGAATTGGATGAACTGACGTTATCTGGCTTATGGTTGGTGATATCTTCTACTCATGGAGCCGGCGATTTACCAGAAAACCTGCAATCCCTGGTGGAACAGATTAAACAACAACAACCGGATTTATCCTTGGTGAAGTTTGGCGCCGTGGGGTTAGGTAGTTCTGAGTACGATACTTTCTGCGGGGCGATCAAACAGCTTGATGAGCTTCTGCAAGAAAATGGCGCAAAAAGGATCGGTTCACGTCTTGAGATCGACGTCACCCAACATGAGATCCCCGAAGATCCCGCCGAAAAATGGCTCAGTGATTGGATTATTTTGCTCTAATTGATTAAATAATAAGCGAACGATTGTGTATAACTAGGCTTTAAAGCAGGGGAAAACCCGTAGTTATCCCTATAATAACTTAGGTACTCGGCTAGGCCTGTGTATAACATGCCTTTTAGATCCCAGCTTATACTGACCAGGATCACCGATCATTCACAGTAAATGATCCTCTTTAATTTAATGATATAAATAGAGAATGTTGAGTTATGCACAGAAGATCGTGATCCTAATAAGAGATCTAATAAAGAGATCTTTAAATAAAAAGATCTTCTTTTTATTACCCGTCGATCCTGACCACTTGGTCGATCGTCTAAACTTGAGTAGAATCCCTCCCCCAGGACAAACAATGATTGTTCGCCAGTTCTTTTGAGGTGCTGTTCCATGTTTTATCCAGAGCAATTTGACGTCATTATTATCGGTGGTGGCCATGCTGGCACTGAAGCAGCCATGGCTGCTGCGCGTATGGGGCGTCAAACGTTATTACTGACTCACAATATCGATACGCTTGGACAAATGTCCTGTAACCCGGCGATTGGTGGTATTGGTAAAGGGCATCTGGTTAAAGAAATTGATGCACTTGGCGGCTTAATGGCGACGGCGATCGATCAGGCTGGGATCCAGTTTAGAATACTAAACGCCAGTAAAGGACCGGCTGTCAGAGCCACCCGCGCTCAGGCAGATCGTGTGCTGTATCGCCAAGCAATTCGCACAGCGTTAGAAAACCAACCTAATTTGATGGTCTTTCAACAAGCGGTTGAAGACTTGATTGTCGAAAATGATCGTGTTGTTGGTGCGGTTACCCAGATGGGATTAAAATTCCGCGCCAAAGCGGTCGTCCTGACGGTGGGAACCTTCCTTGATGGCAAGATCCATATCGGGTTGGAAAACTACAGTGGTGGCCGAGCAGGAGATCCGCCATCGATCTCTTTATCACGACGTCTGCGTGAGCTGCCGTTGCGTGTCAATCGTCTAAAAACGGGCACACCACCCCGTATTGATGCGCGAACAATTGATTTTAATCTGTTAGAACCACAGTTTGGGGATACCCCACTCCCAGTGTTCTCTTTTTTAGGGAATGCTAACCAGCATCCGCAACAGCTACCTTGCTATATCACCTATACCAATGAAAAAACGCATGAAGTGATCCGTAGCAACCTTGATCGTAGTCCAATGTATGCCGGGATCATCGAAGGGATCGGGCCACGTTATTGCCCATCGATCGAAGACAAAGTCATGCGCTTTGCTGATCGTAATGCACACCAGATCTTCCTTGAACCGGAAGGTTTAACCAGTAACGAAATTTATCCCAACGGTATTTCTACCAGTCTGCCTTTTGACGTACAGATGCAAATTGTTCGTTCAATGAAAGGAATGCAGAATGCCCGTATTGTTCGCCCTGGTTATGCTATTGAATATGACTTCTTTGATCCTCGGGACTTAAAACCAACGTTGGAAAGCAAATTTATCCAGGGGCTGTTCTTTGCTGGCCAGATAAATGGGACCACCGGTTATGAAGAAGCTGCCGCACAAGGTTTGTTGGCTGGCTTGAATGCTGCACTCCATGCTACGGAACAGGAAGGGTGGTCACCACGCCGCGATCAGGCTTATCTTGGTGTGCTGGTGGATGATCTCAGTACATTAGGCACCAAAGAACCATACCGTATGTTTACCTCGCGCGCTGAGTATCGTCTGATGCTACGTGAAGATAACGCAGATTTGCGCCTGACAGAAAAAGGCCGTGAATTGGGATTGGTTGATGATGTACGTTGGCAGCGTTACTGTGAGAAGTTGGAGCGCATTGAGCAAGAACGTCAGCGCTTGCGTAATATCCTGGTCCATCCGCATTCAGAGCATGTGGAACTGGTTAATGTTCTGTTGAAATCGCCATTATCGCGAGAAACTAACGGCGAAGAGCTTTTGCGCCGCCCAGAGGTCGATTATCGCCTATTAACCTCCGTGGCTGTTTTCGCTCCGGCACTCACTGATTTACAAGCTGCCGAACAAGTAGAAATTCAGGTTAAATACGAAGGATATATTGCCCGTCAACAAGATGAGATCGAAAAACACCAGCGTCATGAGAATACCGTATTGCCGCTGGATCTTGATTATCGCCAGGTTTCAGGTTTATCGAATGAAGTGATTGCCAAACTTAACGATCATAAACCTAACTCGATCGGTCAGGCTTCTCGTATTTCAGGCATTACCCCGGCGGCGATCTCTATTTTATTGATCTGGTTAAAAAAACAAGGGTTATTGCGGCATAGTGCCTAATACTGTTCTATGGTCGTTTCGTTTCTACTGAGAAACGGCCACTGACATCTTTGCATGTCTGAATTATTATTGATTGTCTTAAGAGGCAGTTCCTGATTGGTCTGCTGTTCTGCATCTGTCAGAGGACATTAGTGGTGCAAAAAAAACTGGATTCATTGCTTTCTGCGGCAGGAATTGCGCTTCCCGATCAGCAAAAAAGCCAATTACTGGCTTATGTCGATATGCTCGACAAGTGGAATAAAGCTTACAATCTCACTTCAGTCCGTGATCCACAACAAATGCTGGTTCGCCATATCATGGATAGCATCGTGGTTAATTCCCATCTGACCGGTTCACGCTTTATCGATGTAGGTACTGGCCCTGGTTTGCCTGGTATTCCGTTGGCTATTGTACGGCCTGATGCGCATTTCACTCTGCTTGATAGCTTGGGCAAGCGTGTCCGTTTCTTACGCCAGGTGCAGCATGAACTGGGTCTGAAAAATATCGAGCCAGTACAAAGCCGTGTGGAGGAGTTCATTGCGGATCCGACATTTGATGGTGTAATCAGCCGTGCTTTTGCGTCATTACAAGATATGCTGGTTTGGTGTCACCACTTGCCAACACCAGGCCAAGGGCGTTTCTATGCATTGAAGGGAGTCTATCCCGAAAATGAACTGGCACCATTGCCAGCGGGCGTTTCTTTGGAGTCTGTGGTCCGTCTGCAGGTGCCAGAGTTGGCGGGGGAACGCCATTTAGTTGTACTATCAACCATTGAATAAATATTGGCATCGTTTAAAAGAGATATGCTGCTTGTTTTATAAAGGGATTCATTAATGAAAATATTACTGATCAGGCGAGAAAATATCGGTGACCTGATTTTGACCACCCCGCTTATCTCGATGCTAGCAAAAGATCACCAAGTTGATGTGTTGGTTAACTCTTATAACATGTCAGTACTCGATGGTAATCCTAATGTCGCCAACATTTATTACTACACCAAGTCGCACCATGAACGATCGCTCAAGGCTAAAATGGGTGCCTTTATGCATCGTTTGCAGACCACCTATCGTATCCGTCGAGCTGGTTATGATGCCGCTATCGTTGCTGGGCAGTGGAACAAACGGGCGGTGATGTGGGCAAAACTCTCTGGTGCTAAACGAATTATTACCATTGGTGACGATGCGCCTGATATTGTCACCGACAAAATTCCGTATGTACAAGGGACAAGTCATCATATCGTAGAAGAGTTATCGCTCCTGGCAAAACCGCTCGGTTGTTATCAAACCCCGGGGAAAGCAGAACTGTATGTAACAGCAGATGAGATAAAAAAAGCGGAAGAAAAAGTATCTAAAAATGACAAGATACCGCTATATGGTCTGCAGATCAGTTCTAGAAAAATCAATCAGAGATGGTCAGTTAACCATTTTATTGAACTTGCTCACCGATTAGCCGAGCGTGAACCCTGTAAAATCATGCTTTTTTGGTCCCCTGGTTCGAGTAATAATCCGACTCACCCTGGTGATGATGAAAAAGCAGATTTAGTGGTAGAGGGCTGCCGTGACATAGATTTGATCCCTTACAGAACCAACAACCTTCGTGAATTGATGGCAGGTATGGCTTTATGTGATCAAATTGTCACCAGTGATGGCGGCGCATTACATATCGCTGTGGGGGTAGGTAAACCGGTCGTTGCGTTGTTTGCAGGTCATGACTCCTCATTTTGGGGCCCTTGGCAAGTACCATCACGGGTTCTGGAGTCAATGGATAATGATGTGAAGAGCTTATCTGTCGACAGTGTCTATGATAAATTCGTGGATTTGAGAACTGATATTATTAAATTTCAATAAGTTGTAATTTTTTTGAAGGTAACTGCTGTCAGATAGTATGCGGTTTTTGATAAACCTATCTGGTCACACCTTTAACGACGTGTTTATGTTATTTGCCTGACCCCATTGTTACTCAAATGGTAATTGTTACTCAAATGGTAAACAGTGGGCAGCAACTTGAATTAACCTGGTTATAAATGTCAGTAAAATGTTTTTGCATGGTATTACGATTGTTTTTTAAAAGTTTACTTACAATACTTTGATTTGTAATCTTTTTTATAGCTCGATTAGCTAAAGACAATGGGCGTTAAATTGGATTATAAATTAGCGCTAAAATTTACTGTGATAGACAGCACATTTACTGATGCAATAGCCTAGTAACTAGGCCAGTAAGTGTGATAGAGCAAAGGGCGGTTTCTATTGAAATGTGTCTCAAAGGGGAAAATTTAAATAATTGTTCACCTTTTTGCTACTTATTGATTGAATTCGTTGGAGTGGCCCGTATAATTTGCACGGTTTTTGCTACTTGACTCATAGCATTGAAGGCTGTTTCATTACCCATGTTCATGCAAGTTGCAACTAGACGGCAATGACGCGGGTTTTACAGGAATATGCCACTCAGTTTACCCTTCGGGGTACGGAGAGAACAAACGTCATGTCTGTGTTCCTTTACAATGGAAGAGTAGCACGCAAATTGCTGTTTCTGCAGTTAATGACTTTTGTTCTGATCAGCATGGGTTTCGGGTTGAAAAGCCTGGAATGGGGTGTTTCAGCATTGGCCGGAGGCCTTGCTGCCTGGTTACCCAATGCTATGTTTATGCTGTTTGCCTTGCGCCATCAGGTGCAGACACCAGCACCTGGTCGGGTTGCTTGGTCGTTTGCTATTGGTGAGGGGTTGAAGGTCGTGATCACCATCATTTTGTTGATTGTGGCACTTGGGGTGTTCAAAGTGGCATTTATGCCGTTAGCCCTGACCTATTTAGCGGTGTTAGTGGTGCAGATAGTGGCACCTGCCGTGATTAACAGTTACCGAAATTAACTATACAAAGGGTAGAGGCATCATGTCTGCAGAAGTCTTAACTCCGCAGGAGTATATCAGTCACCACCTGACGCATCTTCAGGTCGGGACGGGTTTTTGGTCGATTAATGTCGACTCGATGTTTTTCTCTGTTGTCCTCGGGGTTGTTTTCTTGGCGATTTTCCGCAAAGTGGCTAAACATGCTACCAGTGGTGTCCCGGGTAAGTTGCAAACTGCGGTTGAGATGATCGTCGGTTTTGTCGATAACAACGTCAAGGATATGTACCACGGTAAGAGCAAGGTGATTGCACCGTTAGCGTTGACAGTATTTATCTGGGTATTTTTGATGAACCTGATGGATCTGCTTCCGGTCGATTTTCTGCCGCACATTGCGACAATGGCAGGCCTTCCTGCACTGCGTGTTGTGCCTACGGCAGATGTCAATATCACCTTATCGATGGCACTGGCCGTATTTATCCTGATTCTGTTCTATAGCATCAAAATGAAAGGTATTGGTGGATTCGCTAAAGAGTTGACCATGCAGCCATTCAACCATCCGGTGTTTATACCTATCAACCTGATCCTTGAAGGTGTCAGCCTGCTGTCCAAGCCTGTTTCTCTCGGGTTGCGACTGTTTGGCAACATGTATGCGGGTGAGTTGATCTTCATCCTTATTGCTGGTCTGTTGCCGTGGTGGTCACAGTGGGTTCTGAGCTTGCCTTGGGCAATCTTCCACATTCTGATCATTACGCTTCAAGCCTTTATTTTCATGGTTCTGACGATTGTCTATCTGTCGATGGCGTCTGAAGAGCACTGATTTTCTTAAAACACTTGCACTTTTATAAACTGAAATAAACTGGAGACTGTCATGGAAAACCTGAATATGGATCTGCTGTACATGGCTGCCGCTGTGATGATGGGTTTAGCGGCAATCGGTGCTGCGATCGGTATCGGCATCCTGGGGGGTAAATTCTTGGAAGGTGCTGCACGTCAGCCTGACTTGATCCCTTTACTGCGTACACAGTTCTTTATCGTTATGGGCTTGGTTGACGCCATCCCGATGATTGCTGTGGGTCTGGGTCTATACGTAATGTTTGCTGTTGCGTAAGCAGAGTTCACTCGCTGCGAAGAAACCACATTTTAAACTTTTATAGAGGCATTGTGCTGTGAATCTTAATGCTACAATCCTCGGCCAGGCTATCGCGTTCATCCTGTTTGTCTGGTTCTGCATGAAGTATGTATGGCCGCCAATTATGGCTGCCATCGAGAAGCGTCAGAAAGAAATTGCTGATGGCCTCGCTTCTGCAGAGCGTGGCAAAAAAGATTTGGACTTAGCGCAAGCCCATGCGACCGAGCAGTTGAAAACTGCCAAAGCGGAAGCCCAGAAAATCATTGAGCAGGCAAACAAACGCAAAGCTCAGATCGTGGACGACGCCAAAGCGGAAGCCGAGCTGGAACGCAACAAAATCGTGGCGCAGGCCCAGGCTGAGATCGATGCCGAACGTAAGCGCGCTCGTGAAGAGTTGCGTAAGCAGGTGGCGATGTTGGCCATTGCAGGCGCCGAGAAAATAATCGAACGTTCCGTGGATGAAGCTGCTAACAGCGACATCGTTGATAAACTGGTCGCTGAACTGTAAGGAGGGAGGGGCTGATGTCTGAATTTATTACTGTAGCTCGCCCCTACGCCAAAGCAGCTTTTGACTTTGCCGTTGAGAACCAAAGCATAGAACGCTGGCAGAAAATGCTGACGTTTGCTGCTGCTGTTACTGGTAATGAACAGATGGCAGAACTGCTTTCCGGTGATATCGCACCCGATACGCTATCTAAAACATTTATAGCGGTTTGTGGTGACGAGTTCGATGAGCATGGCCAGAACTTTATCCGTGTAATGGCCGAAAATAGGCGTTTACAGGTTCTTCCTGCGGTACTGCAACAGTTTATTGCATTACGTGCCACACTGGAATCAACCGTCGAAGTCGACGTGCTCTCTGCGAGCGCACTGAACGATGAACAGCAGGCCAAGATTGCCGCTGCGATGGAAAAACGTTTATCACGCAAAGTTAAGCTGAATTGCAAAATTGACAAGTCTGTACTGGCCGGTGTCATTATCCGTGCCGGTGATATGGTGATTGATGGCAGCGTTCGCGGTCGTCTTGAACGCCTGGCAGACGTCTTGCAGTCTTAAGGGGACTGGAGCATGCAACTGAATTCCACCGAAATCAGCGAACTGATCAAGCAGCGCATTGCTCAGTTTAATGTAGTGAGCGAAGCTCACAATGAAGGTACTATCGTTTCCGTCAGTGACGGGATCATCCGTGTACACGGTTTGGCCGAAGTTATGCAGGGCGAAATGATCGCACTGCCGGGTAACCGTTATGCCATTGCATTGAACCTGGAGCGCGACTCTGTGGGTGCGGTGGTCATGGGGCCATACACGGATCTGGCCGAAGGCATGAAAGTAAAATGTACCGGTCGTATCCTGGAAGTGCCAGTAGGTCGTGGTTTGCTGGGGCGTGTAGTTAACACCCTGGGCGAACCTATTGATGGTAAAGGCCCGGTTGATAATGATGGCTTCTCTCCCGTTGAAACCATTGCCCCTGGCGTTATCGAACGTCAGTCGGTTGATCAGCCGGTACAGACTGGTTATAAATCAGTCGATGCCATGATTCCAATTGGTCGCGGTCAGCGTGAGTTGGTGATCGGTGACCGTCAAACCGGTAAAACTGCACTGGCTATTGATGCCATCATCAACCAGCGCGATTCTGGTATCAAATGTGTTTACGTGGCGATTGGTCAGAAAGCATCTACCATTTCTAACGTGGTACGCAAACTGGAAGAGCACGGTGCACTGGCTAACACCATTGTGGTGGTTGCTACGGCATCTGAATCAGCCGCATTGCAATATTTGGCGCCGTATGCCGGTTGTGCAATGGGTGAGTATTTCCGTGACCGTGGTGAAGATGCACTGATTGTTTATGATGATTTGTCTAAACAAGCTGTTGCTTACCGCCAGATTTCCTTGTTGCTTCGTCGTCCACCTGGTCGTGAAGCATACCCTGGTGATGTTTTCTACCTCCACTCCCGTTTGTTGGAGCGTGCAGCTCGTGTTAATGCGGAATACGTTGAAGCTTTCACCAAAGGTGAAGTTAAAGGGAAAACCGGTTCACTGACTGCGCTGCCTATTATTGAAACTCAGGCGGGTGACGTTTCTGCATTCGTTCCGACTAACGTAATTTCGATTACCGATGGTCAGATCTTCCTGGAATCCAACCTGTTTAACTCCGGTATTCGTCCGGCAGTTAACCCGGGGATCTCAGTATCCCGTGTGGGTGGTGCAGCACAGACCAAGATCATTAAAAAACTGTCCGGTGGTATTCGTACCGCACTGGCACAGTATCGTGAACTGGCTGCGTTCTCTCAGTTTGCTTCCGATCTGGACGACGCAACACGCAAACAACTCAGCCATGGCCAGAAAGTTACTGAGTTGCTGAAGCAGAAACAGTATGCGCCAATGTCTGTTGCCCAGCAGTCTCTGGTGTTGTTTGCTGCCGAGCGTGGCTACCTGAACGATGTTGAAGTCGCGAAAGTTGTGAGCTTCGAAGAGGCTCTGGTTGCTTATGCTGATCGTGAGCATGCCGAACTACTGAACCACATCAACCAAACTGGTGCTTATAACGACGAAATCGAAGGAAAGCTGAAAGGCATCCTCGATACCTTTAAAGCAACCCAGTCCTGGTAACGCGTAGCAACCTGTCGTTGAATGATGGCAGGTTGCTGGCAATGAGGAGAATCAGAGATGGCCGGCGCAAAAGAGATACGTAGTAAGATCGGCAGCGTGCAAAACACGCAGAAGATCACCAAAGCGATGGAGATGGTCGCCGCCTCCAAAATGCGTAAATCGCAGGATCGCATGGCGGCCAGCCGTCCTTATGCAGAGACCATGCGTGCGGTGATTGGTCACCTGGCGTTAGGGAATCTGGAATATAAACACCCGTACCTGGATGAGCGTGATGTTAAGCGCGTAGGGTATCTGGTGGTGTCAACTGACCGTGGTTTGTGCGGCGGCTTGAATATTAACCTGTTCAAGAAGCTGCTGACAGAAATGAAAGGCTGGTCTGAAAAAGGCGTCGAAGCTGATTTGGCGTTAGTTGGCTCCAAAGCCACTTCTTTCTTCGGTTCTGTGGGCGGTAAGGTGGTTGCCCAGGTCACTGGCATGGGGGATAACCCGACATTGTCAGATTTGATCGGTCCAGTGAAAGTGATGCTGCAAGCCTACGACGAAGGTCGTTTAGACAAGCTGTATATTGTCAGCAACAAATTTGTTAATACGATGTCTCAGGAACCTCAAATTGTTCAACTACTCCCGTTACCGCCTTGCGAAGACGATGAGTTGAAGCGGAAATCCTGGGATTACCTGTATGAACCCGATCCTAAGGTGCTGCTTGATACGTTGCTGCGCCGCTATGTGGAATCACAGGTTTATCAGGGTGTCGTGGAAAACCTGGCCAGTGAGCAGGCCGCCCGAATGGTTGCAATGAAAGCCGCAACGGATAACGGCGGTAGCCTGATCAAAGAGCTGCAGTTGGTATACAACAAGGCGCGTCAGGCCAGCATCACTCAGGAACTCACCGAAATCGTTTCGGGAGCCTCCGCGGTTTAACCAGGTTTACGAATTACGTAGAGGATTCAAGATGGCTACTGGAAAGATTATCCAGGTAATCGGCGCCGTAGTGGACGTCGAATTCCCTCAGGATGCCGTACCAAAAGTGTACGATGCTCTTGAGGTTGAAAACGGTACCGAGAAACTGGTGCTGGAAGTTCAACAACAATTGGGTGGTGGTGTCGTCCGTTGTATCGCCATGGGAACCTCTGATGGTTTACGCCGTGGCCTTCAGGTCACTGACCTGCAACACCCGATTGAAGTCCCGGTAGGTAAAGCTACTTTGGGCCGTATCATGAACGTGTTAGGTCAGCCTATCGATATGAAGGGTGACATTGGTGAAGAAGAGCGTTGGGCTATCCATCGCCCGGCACCTAGCTACGAAGAGTTGTCCAACTCTCAGGAACTGCTGGAAACCGGTATCAAGGTTATGGACCTGATCTGCCCATTTGCTAAAGGCGGGAAAGTAGGTCTGTTCGGTGGTGCGGGTGTGGGTAAAACCGTAAACATGATGGAGCTGATTCGTAACATCGCCATCGAACACTCTGGTTATTCGGTGTTTGCGGGCGTGGGTGAACGTACTCGTGAGGGTAACGACTTCTACCACGAAATGACCGACTCCAACGTACTGGATAAAGTTTCTCTGGTTTACGGCCAGATGAACGAGCCACCAGGTAACCGTCTGCGCGTTGCGCTGACCGGGTTGACCATGGCGGAGAAGTTCCGTGATGAAGGCCGTGACGTACTGCTGTTCGTCGATAACATTTATCGTTATACCCTGGCCGGTACCGAAGTGTCTGCACTTCTGGGCCGTATGCCATCGGCGGTAGGTTATCAGCCAACACTGGCGGAAGAGATGGGTGTTCTGCAAGAACGTATCACCTCTACCAAGACCGGTTCTATCACTTCCGTACAGGCGGTTTACGTTCCTGCGGATGACTTGACTGACCCATCACCAGCCACCACGTTTGCTCACTTGGATGCGACTGTGGTACTGAGCCGTAACATTGCTTCTCTGGGTATCTACCCGGCTGTTGATCCGCTGGATTCTACCAGCCGTCAGCTTGATCCTTTGGTAGTAGGCCAAGAGCATTACGATGTTGCGCGTGGCGTGCAGTCTATATTGCAACGCTATCAGGAACTGAAAGATATTATCGCCATTCTGGGGATGGACGAGCTGTCAGAAGATGACAAGCTGGTGGTATCCCGTGCGCGTAAAATCCAACGTTTCCTTTCTCAGCCGTTCTTCGTGGCAGAAGTCTTCACCGGTTCACCGGGCAAGTTCGTATCGCTGAAAGATACCATTCGTGGTTTCAAAGGCATTATGGCTGGTGACTACGACCACCTGCCGGAGCAGGCGTTCTACATGGTTGGCACCATTGAAGAAGCAGTGGAAAAAGCCAAGAAACTGTAATGCCTTGAGAGGAGGTTGATATGGCTATGACTTACCATCTGGATGTGGTCAGTGCGGAAAGAGAGATGTTTTCCGGGCTGGTACAGAAAATCCAGGTGACTGGTAGCGAAGGTGAGCTGGGGATTTACCCTGGTCATGCGCCGCTGCTGACTGCCATCAAGCCTGGTATGGTGCGTATTGTTAAACAGTTCGGTGAAGAAGAGTTTATCTACTTATCTGGCGGTATCCTTGAGGTACAGCCAAGTATGGTCACCGTGCTGGTAGACACAGCCATCCGTGGATCGGATCTTGACGAAGCGAGAGCGCTGGAAGCTAAGCGCAGAGCTGAAGAGCACATCCGTACTTCTCATGGTGATGTCGACTATGCTCAGGCCTCCGCTGAACTGGCGAAAGCGATTGCAAAATTGCGTGTTATCGAGCTCACCAGAAAAGCGATGTAATGGTGTACACCACATCCAGAAATCAGAAAGCGGCCTTTATGGTCGCTTTTTTTTTGTATTAAAATAAGCGGCTCAATCAGGCTGATATTGCTATCTATCGCTACTTACAGAGGAATAAAAACGTCTCTGATCGCCGACAGTTTTTTCGTTGTAAAATAGGTTTGGTTTAATTAGCGTCAGGTCAGAGGCCTTCTGACAGCGTTCAGATTTTTGTAGAGAAATATGTAGTAATTCCGCCAGTAAACGGTTTTACTTTTGTCCATCGAAATGGAGTTATCAGGTTACTTATGTCTAACAGCGCAATGAGCGTGGTTATCCTTGCCGCAGGCAAAGGAACACGCATGTATTCTGACCTTCCCAAAGTATTACATCCGTTGGCGGGTAAACCTATGGTGCAGCATGTTATTGATGCTGCCATGAAGTTGGGCGCAAAAAACGTCCATCTGGTTTATGGCCACGGTGGTGAATTGCTGAAAAGCACCTTAAAAAACGATGCACTAAATTGGGTGTTACAAGCAGAACAGTTAGGAACTGGCCATGCCATGCAGCAAGCGGCACCGCATTTTGCTGATGATGAAGATGTGTTGATGTTGTATGGCGATGTACCGCTGATTGCAGTGGAAACCTTGACGCGCCTGTTGGCAGCCAAACCTCAAGGGGGGATTGGATTGCTGACCGTGAAGCTTGAGGATCCTAGCGGATATGGCCGTATCATGCGTGAAAATGGTGAAGTCGTTGGTATTGTTGAACATAAAGATGCCAGCGAACAACAACGTCAGATTAATGAAATTAACACCGGGATTCTGGTGGCTAGCGGTGGTGATCTTAAGCGCTGGTTGGGTATGTTGAATAACAACAATGCTCAGGGTGAGTTCTATATCACCGATATCATCGCTTTGGCGCATGCTGAGGGCAACAAAATTGAAGCGGTGCACCCTGCCCGCCTGAGTGAAGTAGAAGGGGTGAATAACCGTTTGCAATTGTCACAATTGGAACGTGTCTATCAAGCTGAGCAAGCGGAAAAACTGTTGCTGGCGGGTGTAATGCTGTTGGATCCCGCGCGTTTTGATCTGCGTGGTGAGTTGGAGCATGGCCGTGATATTACCATTGATACCAATGTGATTATTGAAGGTAAGGTCAAACTGGGTAATCGGGTAAAAATTGGTAGTGGTTGTGTGCTGAAAAACTGTGTTATCGATGATGATTGTGAAATCAGCCCTTACAGTGTGTTGGAAGATGCTGAGCTTAAAGCGGCTTGCACGGTTGGCCCATTTGCTCGACTGCGCCCAGGTGCACAATTGGCTGAAGGTGCTCATGTTGGCAACTTTGTGGAAATAAAAAAAGCACGCTTGGGTAAAGGTTCTAAAGCGGGTCATTTGAGCTATTTGGGCGATGCCGAAATCGGTGATGATGTGAATATTGGCGCCGGAACGATTACCTGTAATTACGACGGGGCTAACAAGCATAAAACTATCATTGGTGATGGTGTTTTTGTCGGGTCGGATACTCAACTGGTTGCGCCGGTTTGTGTGGGTAAAAGAGCCACTATTGCTGCAGGTACTACGGTTACTCGTGATATCGCCGATGATGAACTGGTCCTCAGCCGTGTCAAACAGGTGCATATTCAAGGGTGGCAACGCCCGGTGAAGAAAAAGTAATTTACCATTATTTTTCTGGCTACCTCGCGCCTGAATGCCAACCTTATATTGTTAGCATTCAGGCGAGTGTGACTGAGTGGATAAATCAGTACCGATTAACCAGTGTGTTTTGTATTGGGCTCTTCTACAGAGGTCAGTACAAAACATAATAACCCCACCATCTACAGGCTCGGGGCGCACGGTAAAAAACCGGCAAAATCAGGTCAAGGCATCGCAAGTGCCCTGAAAGGCACTTAATCAGGAATACAAAATATGTGTGGAATTGTAGGTGCAGTAGCGCAGCGCGATATAGCAGAAATTCTGTTAGAAGGTTTACGTCGTTTGGAATACCGTGGATATGACTCTGCTGGCTTGGCGGTAGTGGATAGCGAAGGTCATGTCAGCCGTTTGCGTCGTGTCGGCAAAGTACAAAAACTGGCGGAAGCAGCAAACCAACATCCTCTGCATGGGGGAACCGGTATTGCTCACACCCGTTGGGCTACCCACGGTGAACCATCAGAAGCGAATGCGCATCCTCATGTATCAGATTACATCACCGTAGTGCATAACGGCATTATTGAAAACCACGAACCGTTGCGTGAATTATTGATTGAGCGTGGTTACCATTTCAGCTCTGAAACCGATACTGAAGTGATTACTCACTTGGTTCATTGGGAGCAGAAACTGGGTGGGACACTATGTGAAGTGGTTCAGCGGGTGATCCCACAGTTGCGTGGTGCTTATGGCATGGTGGTGATGGATAGCCGTGACCCCAGCGAGTTGATTGCTGCCCGTTCTGGTAGCCCATTGGTCATTGGCCTTGGTGTTGGCGAGAACTTTATTGCTTCCGACCAACTGGCATTGCTACCGGTAACCCGCCGTTTTATCTTCCTGGAAGAGGGAGATGTAGTGGCTGTGACTCGCCGTACTGTCACTATTTTTGATAAACAAGGTGATGAAATTAAGCGCCCGGAGATTGAATCTCAGGTGCAATACGATGCCGGTGACAAAGGCATATATCGTCATTACATGCAGAAAGAGATTTTTGAGCAGCCAATGGCATTGAAAAACACCCTGGAAGGGCGTTTTAGCCATGGGCAGATCAATCTGAGTGAATTAGGGCCAAAGAGTGATGAATTGCTGGCAAAAGTACAGCATGTACAGATTATTGCCTGTGGCACTTCTTATCATTCGGGTATGGTAGCGCGTTATTGGTTCGAGTCGCTGGCCGGTGTCTCTTGCGATGTAGAGATCGCCTCCGAATTCCGCTACCGCAAATCTGCGGTGCGCCCAGGTAGCTTACTGATTACCCTGTCCCAATCCGGTGAAACCGCTGATACATTGGCGGCTCTACGCCTGTCTAAAGAACTGGGATATCTGGGTTCTTTGGCGGTGTGTAATGTGGCAGGTTCTTCTCTGGTTCGTGAATCCGATCTGGCGCTGATGACGAAAGCAGGCGTTGAAATCGGTGTGGCATCCACCAAAGCCTTTACCACCCAGCTTGCGGTGTTGTTGATGCTGGTGGCGCGTATTGGCCATCTGAAGGGGATGCCAGAGAGCGTAGAGCATGAGATTGTGCATGGTTTGCAAGCGTTGCCTGCGCGTATAGAACAGATGCTGTCGCTGGACAAAAAAATTGAGGCATTGGCAGAAGGTTTCTCTGACAAAAATCACGCCCTGTTTTTAGGCCGTGGTGATCAATACCCGATCGCCATGGAGGGTGCGCTTAAGCTGAAAGAGATCTCCTATATTCATGCGGAAGCCTATGCTGCCGGTGAACTGAAGCACGGTCCATTAGCGTTGATCGATGCGGATATGCCTGTGATTGTGGTGGCGCCAAACAATGAATTGCTGGAAAAACTCAAATCCAACATTGAAGAGGTCCGTGCGCGTGGCGGTCAGCTTTATGTGTTCGCCGATCAGGATGCCGGTTTTGTCAGTAGTGAAGGCATGACCATTATCCCATTGCCTCATGTTGAAGAAATTGTCGCGCCAATCTTCTACACGGTTCCGCTACAACTGTTGTCCTATCATGTGGCATTGATTAAAGGTACAGATGTGGATCAGCCGCGCAACCTGGCGAAATCGGTTACTGTTGAGTAATCATTTTAGTTGCAGGATGACCATAAAGTTGTGAACTGAATAAATCCGGTTATGCCCCAAAGGCAAACCGGATTTTTTTATGATTAAGCTCAAGTGATGTTTATCAGAACGCATTATTCTTCACTGATAATGCAATGAAAAAGGAGTTTTTTATGAGCTACATACTGCAAGTTGATTTTCCCTACCATGGCCCTTGGGGGCAGGAAATGGCGCAAGCGATGGAGGGGTTAGCCCACTCTATTGCCGAAGAACCGGGGTTGATTTGGAAGATCTGGACTGAAAACCAGGCCACCCAAGAAGCGGGTGGCATCTACTTGTTCGCCAATATTTCCAGTGCTGAGGCCTATCTGGCGATGCATAGCGAGCGGCTTCGCAATTTTGGTATTCCCCAGGTTAATGGAAAGATATTTGCCATTAACCAAGCTTTGACGCAGATCGATCGTGCTCCAATTTGAATAACAGTTGCGTGAACTTGAAGATTAAAACGTAGGGATCGCGCAGAATCTGGTAATCACTAACCCCAGCAGTTCGAATAACTGCTGGGGGATAAATCGCTATTGCGGTTTATTTACATCAATAACAGAAATAGTGTAGATAACCACAAACTCAGGTTTTTTAGATCCATCCGGAACTTTTATCGCTGAAGGTGGGATCGCGACCTGAATCTCTCCCCCTTTACGAATAAGTTTCACGCTATCACGCAGCAGTGGCGGTATATTATCTACTTTAAATACTTGGTACGAGTTATCAACTTTAGGGCCATCAACCACAGTGCCATCAATCAAGGTACCTTTAAAACTTAACTCAACAACATCGGTACTTTGCAGTGCTGGACCGCTCCCTTTATTGATTATCAAGTAAAGCAACCCTTGTTTGTTTTTCTTGACCCCTTCACGCTGTGCAAATTGCTCCATCCAGGTTTTATCTGCAGCAATTCTTTTATTATTTTTATCTTCTGCTAAGACGTTTATCTGCTCGTCAAGAATGAGTAACGTGTCGCGTACTTCTTTCTCACTCATTTTTTCCTGATTGTTGAAGGCATCAGCGACACCCGCTAACATTATATTTTTATCAAGCGTTATATGGAGTTCTTTTTGTTGAGCAATTTGCGCTTCAATATAGTGCCCTAATGCGATACCACTGGCATAAGCACGTTTTTGCTCTTCGCTATCTAATTTAAATTCTTTTGCTACTGTTGGCGTAGTCGTCACGGCCTCTTTTTTTTCTGCTGTCGCAATATTCTCAGACACGGATGTACTTTCTGCTGTTGCCGAACTCGCGCTAGTTGCAGCGGCTTCACCCGCTTGTATCTCTTTTTTATCCAACTCTTTTGGTTGCTCAGTTATGGATGGAAAGGCGGGTGATGGCTTTGCCGCAGGCGCTACATCGGGTGTTTTGGTGTCTTCTGTTGTTTCTGCTGTCGTTGTTTCGGTTGCTGTTGTTTCGGTTGGAACAGCCACTGTCTCTTTTTGTTGTGGCGTAGTTATATTTTCTGGTGAAGTTATATTTTTCGGCGTAGTGATATTTTCTGGCGTGGTCGTACTTTCTGGTGTCGCCGCATTCACATTAGTTGAAGTCGCCAGGTTCTCTTTTACCTCTTGTTTTGTCTCTTTTTCATCTGTCTCTTTTTCATTCGACATTTTAGGCTGTTCAGTTAGGCTTGGGCCTGTTGACGTGGGGGTGGCTGCGGGTTCTGCCTCTGCTGCTTTAGTGTTGTTTGTTGTTTGTGCAGAGGGAGCTCCGTCTGTCGATGCTGGCAGCGTTGCTGATGGTACTGAGGGAGGTGTTTGTACTGTGGTTGCCGGATCTTCTGCGTTGGCGGTGAGTACATAACCTGACATAATCAGCGAACTCGCAAACAGCACCTTTTGGGTCGTGAGACGAAAAGACATAGGAATACCTTTGGCTTGTCTAAATGAGTAATGATTAACAGAATAGCGGGTGAAAATTTTTTATAAAAGCACCGGGTAAAAATTAATCTTTGTTATCACAGAGAAACGTTAGGCAACAGCCGATTATTTAAGGCCTGTAGTTGTCTGTTGTTGCCTATGGTTAATAGATTCACCCAGCAATGCTTACAGGGTTCACTACTTAGCCAACGTTCAGTAGAGAATCAAAGCGAACAACCAGAGAACCCACAATAACGCCGTGATTAACATGGTGCGCTTGAGTTGGCATAACGCACCATGTTGACGTTGCGGGAATGTCAGTTGGGTTAACCGTTGCCGTTGCCAAATCAATGCCAGCGCTTTCCCGGCTTGTTGATTCTGCGCCTCGTTGAACTGTGTTAAATAACCGACATCCAACCATAGGCGCCAGCAGCCATAAATACATACACCACTCAGCAACGACACCCCTGCCCGCATCAATCCGGGTGATGCAGCAAAAATAACCCATAGTAATGGTGGTACCACCATCAACAGCAAAAAACGCCAGCTCAGCAGAGTTCGTTCAAGCAACACGGTGGTTAGTTGTTCGGTTGCTGTTATTTCCTGATGTTCATTCGCCATTGTTCTAACAGCTCCAGATGTTGAGCGTTTAAGACTACCTGCGGCCGCTTCTGCCGAATATAGGCGACGGCTTCCATTACCGTGAGTGACGGTTGTTTATAGAGTAGCCAGGCGGCTGCCACTAAAGCACTGCGTGACAAGCCTAATGCACAATGGATAAGCACGCTACCTTGTGTACGCTGCAACTGTTCCAGCATGAGAACCGCCTCACGGAGTTGGCTCGCTTGCGGGTTGACCAAATCCAACATCGGTACACAATAATAGGCGACTCCGGTTATGTTGCGCGCTCGGGGAAACTCACTGGTAACATCCAACACTGCCCGTTGTAATGGCTGGTTACGGGGGTAAGAGCCCAGGAACACCTCATCCGTGAGCGGGCTAACCGCAGGCAAACGGCGGGTGTAATAGCGTAGAGAAATAAACATCCCCAACCGCCAGGGCATCAGTAACCAGTAGGCGGCAGGGGTGAGTTTTCCTTGTTCATTTTTTTGCAACACGGTGACGCCAAACCCGGCATATCCCAGCGTGACAATCATCAACGCTATGGCTGGCCACCACAGCCACGGCAGATAAAAACTTGCTGCTATGGCTATGAGTGAACCGAACAAATAGCGTCTGGTTAATTTCCAGCGGCGGCTATCTGGGCGCTGCCAACGCCATTGCCCCTGTTCTGGTACCAGCCAGTCAATCACCATACCCGCGATCAACCCAGTGATAACGTCGATGAAATGGTGCTGCCAAGTCGTCACAACGGAGAGTGCGATAAGCAGAAACCATGCGGTAAAAATCCGGTGCCCGTGGCCGCCAAGGTGGCGGCTGAAGTGGCGCCAGAGTAACCAGCAAAAAATAATATGCAGAGAAGGTGATTGATTATAGGGTAAATCAAATTGCTCCAATTGTTCGAACAACCAACCGGCAGCACCAGAAATTGGCGGTCTGGTGAAGGAAAATTTCAGCGGAAAGAGTAAAAAACCGATACAGGCCACCAGAGGGGCTAATGCTAACCGGTAGACCAAGCGTCGCTGTTCACTGAGTGTTGTACAGATAAATAGCGACAACCCGTAGAATATATCAAGGCTCCAATAGGGAATTATGGTCAGCGGAATAAAGGGAATATGCTTCTCCCAGTCAAACACCAGGCTGCCCACATCACCCCTGCCAGCGGTAAACTGGTTTACCTGACCATAGGTGAGGAAAAAAAGGGGGGCCAGCAACAGCAGCCAGCCTATCCCGTGAATAATAATAGTACGGCGAGTTACAGAACTGCTCATGCTTAGCGACGCACCGCCAGTGAAACAGTAAAAATCCCCCACTGATCAATTAACTGGGCACATTTATCAAAACCGGCTTCTTGCACCAAGGCATCCATTTCCCCTTGGGTACGTACACGCATTACCCACGCCTTACCATCTTTATGGCTGGTGAGGGACCAGGCGATGGTTTTTAACTGCGGATGCCACGGTTGCCCGGTGTAGATCAATATCCCCCCGGGTTCAATGGCCTCTGCCAACCCAGCTAACGAATTACGTACCAGTGTATTTTCAGGAAATAGCTCGTAAAGCCCAGAAACGATACCCAGCGTTGGGCGTGGCGTTAATGCAGCCAGTTCATCGCGGTTAAAAGCGTCACCACGTTCAAAATGGGCCTTATCTTCCATGCCGCGTGAAGCGATCATTTCCTGTCCTTTCTCGACATTCAGTTCACTGTAATCACGCAGGAGAATATGACTGACGAGGGGTTCACTCGCCAACGCATCCAACACATAGCGACCATGCCCGGCGGCAACATCCACTACACGCACTGGCGTCCCTTGTGTGGCCAACTGCGCTACTGCTTGTTGGATAAGTTGCTGCAGATGAAGTTTACGCTGACGGATCCCTTGCCAACCAATGCTATTGAGGTAGTTCTTATCGATTTGCCGACCTAGCCAGTTACTTCCTTGTGGTTGGTTACGATAGACATAATCCAGGGTGCTACCGGAATCAAAACCAGTCTCAAACCCTAACTTCACGCCAGTTGACTGGGTACCCAGCATTTTCATGCCATAACGCATTGCGCGATAAGCCACATCATCGAGAGAATAGGGAACCGGGCCGCCACTGAGCATTCGCCAAGTATCAGCACTTGGGCTCCAGCGGTCTTCATTACTGTAATCGAAGCGTTGCGGTGGCAAGGCGTACAGGGTGTCGATAAAACTGCGCATTTTGTCGAATGCGATGTGGCGATCCCGCTCACCGAGCGTGTCATGATAAAAACCAGGGAGGATGTGCAATTCTTTTAATTGGCTGCGTAACCCCTGGTAGAAATCCAATTGCGGCTTGCGGTGGACAACATGGTCATTGCCGGAAATCAGTAACTGTACTGGTAGGGTAATTGCAGCGGCGTCGCGTACTACGCGTTCCGCAGTACGGTAGAGATCAAGCAATATATTGACGGCGATTGGCCGGGTAACTAAAGGATCATGATCAAAGCTGGCTACCCGCTCGGGGTCGTGTGTCAGGTATTTGCCTTTGACGTAAGAGTTGACGAAAAACAACCCGCGCAAACGGTGCAAAAGTGCCAGCCCGCTACGTGCAAACGGTACATACAACTTAACCTTAAACGCGGGTGATGCCAGCACCAAGCCGCGAATGGCTGGCGCATAGTCGTGTACCCAGGTCGCAGCCAGTACCGCCCCAACGCTTTGTGCTACCACGGTAATATTCTCCAGGGGCACATTATTTTCGGTAGCAACAAAGCGAACAAATTCATCCATATCCTGTACTGAGCGGGTCAGCGATGGGCTGTAACCGCGTTGACCTGGCGAACGCCCATGTCCCCGTGCATCCCAAGCATAGAATGCGCTATCCGGCATAGCTAATTCATCAACAATGTGTTGCATACGCCCAGAGTGCTCATGGCCGCGATGGAACAAAACGATGATTTTATTTATTTCGCCGTTTTCCTGCGCTGGCCAGTGGCGATAAAACAGTTCAGTCTGGTCGCTGGTCAGAAAACACTTTTCGTCTGGCGTACGGGTATTAATCATGGGATTCATTTCCTTGAGTCTCCTGCCGGAGTTGTAATAAACGCTGTAATAGCGCTTCCTTAAACTGGCTCTTATCCGGGTGAGAGTACAGTGGCTCACCTACATTGACATCAATAAACAACGGCAAAGGAATGCGGTTGCCTTTTGCCATAACCTGTTCTGTCCCTTTCAGCCAGATGGGGATAATCGGTACCTCCGGCAGACTTTGGCTAAGATGCCACAGCCCTGATTTTAGTGGTGCCAATTTTCCTGGTTCACCACGGCTACCTTCAGGAAACAAGATCAGAATCTTATTGTCGCGTAATGCTTGTTCACAAAGTGCCAGTGGATTGGTTTCCCCTCCTTGGCGCGAGACCGGGATAATATTGAGAATATTAAGCGTAAACCACGCCAACCAGCGGTTACGCAGAAAATAGTCTGCAGCGGCCACCGGGTGGACATTGTGTTGTTGATGAATTGAGAACAGTGATAACAGCGTAAACGCATCCATATGGCTGTTATGATTTGCCACGATAATCGCCGGCCCTTGTTTGGGCAGTCGTTGTGGGTGTTTTACTCGTAGCCCAAGCCATAACCAAATTACCGGCCAGACGATACAGAGTGAAAATAGTGTTTTGAGAAGTTTTTTCACCATAATGTCAGTAATAGAAGTAACGAATAAAGTGGAAGAAAACCGGGGCGGTGAAGATCAGGGAGTCCAAGCGGTCAAGAATACCGCCATGGCCAGGGAGCAGTGTTCCGCTATCTTTTACACCGATATCGCGTTTGATTGCTGACATCACAATATCACCGCAGAACCCCGTCACACCAATAATCAACCCGGCCAGCAGCGCCATATTCCAGCTTAATGGGGTGAGTAGCGGGCCAAGCAATACCGCCGCCAACGTGGTGCTGGCGATGCCACCGAGCAAGCCAGCCAGGGTTTTATTTGGGCTGACTTTCGGCGTGACTTTAATCCGCCCCAGAGATTTGCCCCACAGATACTGTGTAATGTCGTTAAATTCTGTCAGACCGACCAGAAATAGCACCAAAAGGGCCCCTGTTTGCTGGCCATTGGCAGGGAGAACCAGCAAAAAGGCCACATGACTGAAGGCAAAGACCGTAGTCATCAGGCCCCAGTGTAACTGCGACACACTGCTTAGAAAGCTATGCGTATCGCCAGAAATCACCATGCGAGCGGGAAGGAATAAAAAGACATAGACCGGAATAAACACAATGAACATGCCATACCAGTTAGCGCCAATCAGCCAATAGTTGATGGGAATGGCGATAAACATCCACAATATGGGCATCCGGTCAGAATATCGGGAGGGAATCAGGGTCAAATATTCCTTCAACGCTATAAAACTGACCAGCGCGAAAAAAGTCAATGCCAGCCAGTGGGGGCTGATCATCGCCAGGGAAAACAAGATGATAATGACCCACCAGGTACGGATGCGCAGCGTTAATTCACGCCAGTTTTTCTCTGGGCGCAACCAGACCAACAGCCCATTAATGAGGGTAGCGATCAGTAACAGGGCAAAAATAACGGCCAGGGATTTTTCCAGCAACATTATTGCGGCTCCTCTACCAAGGCGCTACGGCAGCGATTGATGACCGTCCAGACCAGTAATAACGTTGCTATGCCCCACACCAGATTGTTCCAGCTAACCAGTTGCGGCCAGATAGCCAGCACCAAACCCCAGGAACCAAACATCAACGCCCGGTCACTTTTACCCAGTGGCCCAGCATAGTTACGTGTCCCGTTAATGGTTTGTACCAGAATTCCACAAAATTCGGTTAACACCATGATGAATAACATCACCAGTACCAGCGGTGCGTTACTGTTTGCGAGAAAGATAAAAGGCAGATATAAGGCAACATCAGAAAGGACATCACCTATTTCATTCAGTATCGCCCCGAGGCGGCTTTTCTGGTTGCACTCCCGGGCTAACATGCCATCCAGTGCATTGAGCGCCATACGGATAAATAACACAATCGGAAGCAGATAAAACAGACCAGGTTGCGGAAATAGCATCAGTATTCCGCCAACCAGAAATGAGAGCACCATCGCGGCCAGTGTGACCTGGTTGGCTGTTACATGATGTTTTTCCAGACAATACATTATTGGACGTAACAAGGCCTGAAAGGCAGGCTTAATCCTATAGAGTGTCATTATCATTCCCTGGTATTGATACCCTTCATACTACTTGGGTGTTGGCTATAGTTACACGCCTCATTCAGGAGGCTTGTGCCCGTATCAGGGCAACTGAAAACAGCGTTCAAGTCTGCTTCAGGCGGACTTGAACGCACCAGTCACATAGTTATCTATCACATGGTTATCTATACTCTTTTTATCTTAAAACAGGGGAAATATGAAGTTAATTAGGGCTTGTTGATCTTTGCTGTTCATCATTCAGCCAACCCACATTGGCAGCCACATGAGGCAACAAGCCAAAGCTACTGTACTTGCGTAATTTCGGGCTAACTTATCGTATCTTGTGGCTACTGAGCGGTAATGCTTTAACCTGGCAAAGGCATTCTCTACAAGGTGGCGATATTTGTACAAACACCAGTCAATATCGCCATTCCCAATCTTTGAGTTCCGTTTGCGGGGTATGGTCGGTATTCCCCTTTTCTGCCGAACCTGCTCACGGATTTTCTCACTGTCATACCCCCGATCTGCAATAACATGCTCTGCATCTGGCAACCTATCAAGTAATTCCGGAGTAGCTTTACTGTCATGAACTTCACCGCCCGTGACAATGAAATCTATCGGTAAGCCACAACTATCAACAGCCATATGGATTTTCGTCGTGTTGCCACCACGGCTTTTTCCTATAGACTCTTTGCCCTCAGAGCAAGCGCCTGTCGCATGTTGATGGGCTTTAACAATGCTACCTTCTATAAATTCCCATTCTAAATCAGCCAATTGCCTAAGCTCGACAAAGAGTTGCATAAGAATGCCTTTCTTTGACCACAAGTTAAACCGCCGGTAGATGGCACTCCAATGTCCAAAAGCGGCTGGAACATCACGCCAAGGGCAGCCAACCCGCATTTGATACAAAATCCCTTCTAAAGTATTTCTATGTTCTGGCTTGTCATAGACGCGACCCGTTCTCAGCATTAAGCGGATTAGCTTTGACCAGTATTCATCTGTTAATATCGTTCTTGGCATGTTGGGCTGTCGTGGTTAGTTTTTGGCGAAAGTAATTATACCAGTCCTTCATGCCGCCTAATAATCCACCACGAAAGATCAACAGCCCCTAGTAGAACTCTTCTGTGATGTCGATGATTTTTGCAGGGTCTTCATCCCATTATGGGAACAGCAGTGCCTGGAGAACGGTAGTCGCAAACGGCGGCGTTCTTCCCGCATGAGTCCCAGCGAGATAATGACCATCCTTATTGCTTTTCATATGTCAAACCACAGGAATTTCAAGAGTTTTTATCTGGGGATCATTTGAATGTACCACCGTCAGGATTTTCCGGAACTCCTCAGTTACACCCGCTTTTTAGGCGTCATGTCATCGGTCATGGTGCCCTTATGTAGCTATTTTACATCGATTAAAGGACAACCGACGGGGATTGAATTTATCGACTCGACCAGCATCAAGGTTTGTCACAACATTCGTATCCCACGCAATAAGGTCTTCGATGGAGTAGCCAAACGGGGAAAAGGGACGATGGGTTGGTTTTACGGTTTCAAATTACACATTATTGTCAACTACTTAGGTGAAATGGTGGCCGCCAAGCTGACCACAGCCAACGTTGACGACCGGGTCCCTGTGAAGGAATTGGCGGAAGGCTTAACGGGCCAATTGTATGGAGACAAGGGCTATATTAGCCAGGCTTTGGCGGCAGAATTAGCTTCTGAAGGTGTAAATTTTATCACGGGTGTACGTAACAATATGAAAGCGAAAGCGCAATCCGCGTGGGATAAGGCAATGTTATCAAAGCGCTTTATCATTGAGACTATCAATGACCAACTAAAAAACATCTCACAAATAGAGCATACACGACACAGGAGTTTGCATGGTTTTATGCTGAATATGGTATGCGGACTGGTCGCGTACTGTTTCAAAGAAGATAAGCCATCAATC
This sequence comes from Serratia sp. DD3, assembly GCF_000496755.2. The sequence goes on along the minus strand of NZ_AYKS02000047.1, from coordinate 334,195 downwards.
AAGTTGAGCCATCCCGAAATGATGGTGCTGATGACGGCTTAACCAGATCTCAGGTTAATTATACCAGTCCTTCATGCCGCCTAATAATCCACCACGAAAGATCAACAGCCCCTAGTTTTGGCACAGTTTATGTGTTTGTTTGCTCCTTGGGTTTAAAGCCCGTTCCCCGACTGATAGCTGATCAATTGAGCAACGCATTTGAACCCTGAACAGTTGTCCTGTCCGACCTCATTTCGTATAAGCAATGGGGTAATAATGAGTCTGCCAAATCCACTCTGTGTGGGAATTGATGTGTCTATATCCAAGTTCAATGAAGTTGCAGGTAGGAGGCAAACGAGAGAATCCCGATGATCTTACATGGGTAAGTGATTCGGGTGAACGAGTGTAGTCAACACCGCTGCAGCTTCATTGGCGACGGGTATAAAACCACGCTGGATGTTGCCATCGGTATGGAGATTTCCCTGTTTACTGTCGGTAACAACCTTGATGGTTTCGATGGCATTATGCTGGGGATGATATCGCTTACCGCCTACAATCAATTCGCATGATTTTGGGTATATTTATCATCAAACCAAAATTAATGCTCCAACGCCGAACACCTCACCACTGAGTAATTTGCATGACGCTACGACTCATTAATAATTTTTACCATTTGTTGTTTGTTGTCAGACAACGTAACTTAGACTGGCTTGCTTACATTAATGCAACAAACACTTAAATTTCTATGAACAGGAAGAGGAGTGACATGATGTCATACACAAATCAGGAGTTTATCAATCAGCTAAAAAATATTGTCGGTAGTTCTCAACTGCTCACCAGTGAAAACAGTACCGCTCGTTATCGCAGAGGATTCCGCACCGGCGAGGGCAAAGCTCTGGCAGTGGTATTTCCCAGCGGTTTGTTGCAACTCTGGCAGATTTTACAATTATGTGTTGCTGCCGATACAGTTGTGATTATGCAGGCAGCAAATACCGGCCTGACTGGCGGCTCAACACCGTTTGGCGATGATTATGATCGTGAAGTGGTGGTTATTAATACGCTGCGGCTCGACCATCTGCATCTATTGGATCATGGTAAGCAGGTTGTCTGCTTCCCTGGAAGTACACTTGCCGGGTTGGAAAAAAAACTCAAGCCTTACGATCGCGAACCTCATTCTGTGATCGGATCTTCATGCATCGGTGCTTCGGTGGTGGGTGGTATCTGTAACAGTTCAGGAGGTTCGTTAGTAAAACGTGGCCCAGCCTATACTGAAATGGCGTTGTACGCCAAGTTAGGCGCTGATGGTCAACTGCAGTTAGTCAATGAGTTAGGGATTAAACTAGGCAATACGCCGGAAGAAATCCTTACTCGATTAGAACAACAGAATTACCAACCAGAAGATATAGAGTATGGCACGCTAAGAGCGTCAGACAATGAATATGTTAGTCGGGTACGTGATGTTGATGCAGATACGCCTTCTCGTTTTAATGCAGACAAACGCCGTTTATATGGCGCCTCTGGTTGTGCTGGCAAACTGGCGGTATTTGCTGTGCGCTTAGATACTTTCGCCAAAGAGGGTATTGAACAGGTGTTCTATATCGGCACCAACAATACGGCGGTGTTCACCGAATTGCGGCGCCATATACTCAGTAAATTTGAAAACCTGCCAGTAGCGGGTGAGTATATGCACCGCGACATTTTTGATGTTGCTGAGCGTTATGGCAAAGATACATTTATGATGATAGATAAGTTTGGCACCGAACAGATGCCTCGTTTCTTTACCCTGAAAGGGCGTATGGATACCTATCTGAATAAAGTGCCATTTCTGCCCCGTAATCTTGTCGACCGCATGATGCAGAAAATAAGTGGTTTATCCCCCAACCATTTGCCAATAAGCCTAAAAGAGTACCGCGAACGCTTCGAACATCATCTTATGCTCAAAATGTCAGGCCCAGGGGTAGCAGAAGCACAGAATTATCTACAGCATTACTTTACCCAGGCTGACGGTGACTTCTTTGTTTGCACCGAAGAAGAAGGCAAAAAAGCATTTTTGCATCGCTTTGCTGCAGCGGGGGCTGCCGTGCGCTACCAGGCGGTGCATGCCGATCAGGTACAGGAGATTTTGGCGCTGGATATCGCGTTACGTCGCAACGATTCCGAATGGTTTGAAACCTTGCCACCAGAGATCGACAACAAGCTCCTTAAGAAACTATATTGCGGCCACTTTATGTGTCACGTTTTTCATAATGATTACCTGGTGAAAAAAGGAGTAGACAGCAAGGCATTAAAAGAAGAAATGTTGGCGCTCATTGACCAAAGAGGTGCGGAGTATCCTGCCGAGCACAATGTCGGGCATATGTATCAGGCCAAAGCCGATTTGCAAGTATTTTACCAAGAAGCCGATCCGACCAACAGTTTTAACCCTGGTATTGGTAAAACCAGTAAACAGAAATATTGGGGATAAAAACAAGATACTGTTCCATTACAGGAAAAGGGTTAAGTAGCAATGAATTGATTTTTAAGCAGTTCAAGGATGAACTGCTCTACTGGGAATATTCCTGGTGGCCAGACGACATGACTGCAGCTTGAATATCGACGTGTACAGAACTTGAGTGAGGATCGGTCAGGGCGGGAGCATACTTTGCTTGTTATTTAACCAAAGAATAACTGAGCCCGATAATTGTCATCCCAACCTGCCTTTTTTAGCTTGTTTCTCTGACTCGGCGCACCACAATTGCTCTACTTTATGATATTCAGAACAAACCGCCGGAATAGCGCCATATTCTCGACCGCATCCTCCATCGCTATTCTGGAGGCATCTTCATTGAACACCACATCAAGAATGTAATGCTGGCTGTTCTCGATCCGCCAGTGTTGACGAATATAGTGCCCGAGCAGCTTGTGTTTGGGGGATAACGAGCTGACATAGTAGGCGGTCTCTACCGTTCCTTTTCCGTTGGCGCTGCGGTGACGCTCAACGGCGATGATGCTGCGGATTGTCGGCCATTTCTCCGCCAGCTCGGGCGGTAATTTTGATTTTAATTGAAAGACATAGCGCTCTTCTTGGCGGCCATGACCATTCTCTTTGTGCTCGACGATTATCTTCTCTTTCTGTGCGTCAAAGAGTGCCTGAAATTGCGATTGAACGGCTTGATACAGCTTCGGTTGGTTCTTCTTTACCTGAACCACCACATGTGCCTTCTTCTCGCTGATTTTCTCCAGCGTCTCACGCTGACAATGCAAGGCATCAAGCGTCACAACGGCGCCTTTAAGCTCAAGAATTTCCAGCATTTCTTTGACCGTTTCGAGTTCCCCTTTCTTATTTGGGGTTGTTTTCTGGCTTAAAACCAAACCATTTTCGGTATCGTAGGCTGTGACCAGTTGCAGAGCTTCGGCGGCATTTCCGCGGTAGGAACCGCGCAACACCTTGCCGTCAAAGGCAATGATGGGTTTGCCCTGATGGGTGCGCTGTTCATTGACCCAGCAAAGCAACGCTTCAAGCAGGGTATCGATGACAATGCAGCGCAAAATGCGGGCAATGGTGTGACGGCGCGGGATGCCGTTGGCAAAAGGTCGATACTGACGGAGCCAATCGGCCTTTGAATTGCCATAGGTCTCTATGTCCCGCCAGCCTTCGGCACCACTCATGATGGCGCTGATGACAAGAAACATGACGTCAACAAGGTCATGTTTACGATTGATGTCAGAGCGGGTTTCTTCAACAAGGGTAAGGTGTTCAATCAACGTCATCGAGCGTGCCTCCTATATGGAGACGTGATTAGATCACAGACGATCTGCCCGTTCAAGCTTCATTAACAAAGTGCGATCCCGCCCTGGAGGATCGGTAGGGTTTTACTCAGCTGATATTTTGCATGATGTTTTTTAATATATTGATAATAAAACAAAAAACAAAAAATCCAATCATTGTCATATAACTGTAATATTTTATACATTTTACTGTCATGAAACTGTCCTATTTTCCTTCAATCAGCAATACTTTATTTGACTCAAACAGCCCGAAGTCGATTTTTAAATATCCCATTAGGAGGGATCATGAAACTGATGCGTACCACTGTCGCCAGCATTGTCGCAGCGACTATCTCCTTGGTCTCTGTATCTGCATTCGCTGCTGCGAGCTTGACCGGTGCAGGTGCGACATTTCCCGCTCCGGTTTATGCCAAGTGGGCAGATTCTTATCAGAAAGAGACTGGCAATAAAGTTAACTATCAGGGGATTGGTTCCTCTGGTGGTGTGAAGCAAATTATTGCTAACACCGTTGACTTTGGTGCTTCCGATGCTCCTCTGTCTGACGATAAGCTGGCTGCCGATGGCCTGTTTCAGTTCCCAACCGTGATTGGCGGTGTGGTACTGGCTGTCAACATCCCAGGCATCAAATCCGGTGAACTGACTCTCGATGGTCAAACCCTGGGTGATATCTACTTGGGTAATATCACAAAATGGAATGACCCAGCGATCACTAAACTGAACCCAGGCGTTAAGTTGCCAGATCAGAATATTGCCGTGGTACGCCGTGCAGACGGTTCTGGTACTTCTTTCGTCTTCACCAGCTATCTGTCTAAGGTTAATCCTCAGTGGAAAGAGAAAGTGGGTACCGGTTCAACGGTTAAGTGGCCAACCGGTTTAGGTGGTAAGGGCAATGACGGTATTGCTGCATTTGTCCAACGTTTACCTGGTTCTATCGGTTATGTAGAATACGCTTATGCCAAACAGAATAATCTGGCCTACACTAAATTAGTCTCTGCTGATGGTGAGCCAGTGAGCCCAACCAAAGAGAGCTTTAGCGCTGCAGCCAAAGGTGCCGACTGGAGTAAAACCTTCGCTCAGGACTTGACCAACCAAAAAGGTAATAATGCTTGGCCAATTACTTCCACTACCTTTATTCTGATGCACAAAGAGCAGAAGAAACCAGAGCAAGGTACAGAAGTACTGAAGTTCTTTGATTGGGCCTATAACCAGGGTGCTAAACAGGCTCTTGAACTGGACTACGCTATACTGCCAGATGAGGTAGTTGAGCAAGTCCGTGCAGCTTGGAAGACCAATATCAAAGACAGTTCTGGTAAAGCATTATTCTAAAAACACAAGAGGTGTGGTATACACCTTGCCTGATGTGTCGGGGCTCAGTAAGCTGAGCCCTTTAAGCTTTATAACAGAAGAGTAATCTATGGCTGGGCCTAAACCGACCATTAAAGCACCGAGTAAAAACGGTGACATTATCTTCAGCGCGCTGGTTAGACTGGCCGCGCTGATTACCTTATTGCTGCTGGGCGGCATTATTGTTTCGCTGATTATTGCCTCCTGGCCAAGTATGCAGGCGTTTGGTTTCGCTTTTCTGTGGACCAAAGAGTGGGATGCACCCGCTGAGCAGTTCGGTGCCTTAGTCCCTATTTACGGGACGTTAGTCACCTCTCTGATTGCCTTGATCATTGCGGTCCCGGTCAGTTTTGGTATTGCGCTGTTCCTGACGGAACTCGCCCCTAATTGGCTTAAGCGCCCGTTAGGTATCGCCATTGAACTGTTAGCGGCGATCCCAAGTATTGTTTACGGTATGTGGGGTCTGTTCGTGTTTGCTCCACTGTTCGCCCAATATTTCCAGACTCCGGTGGGCAATGTCCTTTCTGGTATTCCGATTGTTGGTGAATTATTTTCTGGCCCGGCTTTCGGTATCGGTATTCTGGCTGCCGGGGTGATCCTGGCTATTATGATTATTCCTTACATTGCCGCAGTTATGCGTGATGTATTCGAACAAACCCCGGTAATGATGAAAGAGTCCGCCTACGGTATTGGTTGTACTACCTGGGAAGTGATTTCGCGTATTGTCTTACCGTTTACTAAAAATGGGGTGATTGGCGGTATTATGCTGGGTCTGGGGCGAGCTTTGGGGGAAACCATGGCAGTCACCTTCATTATCGGTAACACCTACCAACTCGACAGTTTCTCACTGTTTATGCCTGGCAACAGTATTACCTCAGCATTGGCCAATGAATTCGCTGAAGCGGAGTCGGGGCTGCACACCTCAGCATTAATGCAACTGGGGCTGATCCTGTTTGTTATCACTTTTATCGTCCTTGCGCTGTCAAAACTGATGGTTATGCGCTTGGCTAAAAATGAGGGGCGTTAAAGTGACCATGTTGGATTCTGTAGAGCTGGCGGAAAGCCGCCGTAAAATGCAGGCTTGGCGCCGCCAGAAAAACCGCATTGCACTGTTCTTGTCACTGGCGACGATGGCCTTTGGTCTGTTCTGGTTGGTGTGGATTCTGTTTTCTACCATTACCAAGGGCATCGATGGTATGTCGCTGGCGTTATTCACCGAAATGACGCCACCACCCAATACGGCCGGCGGCGGTTTGGCTAACGCCATTGCCGGTAGTGGTTTGCTGATTCTGTGGGCGACCGTCTTCGGTACACCGTTGGGCATCATGGCAGGCGTTTATCTGGCGGAATATGGCCGTAAATCCTGGTTGGCTGAGGTGATCCGCTTTATTAACGATATTTTGCTGTCTGCGCCGTCAATCGTGGTGGGGTTGTTTGTTTACACCGTGGTGGTGGCTAAAATGGAGCACTTCTCTGGATGGGCGGGGATTATTGCCTTGGCTTTGCTGCAGATCCCGATTGTGATCCGCACCACCGAGAACATGCTCAGACTGGTGCCCGATACGTTGCGTGAGGCCGCTCATGCACTGGGAACACCCAAATGGCGTATTATTTCTGCCATTACCTTGAAAGCTTCTATCTCCGGTATCATTACCGGTGTATTACTGGCTATAGCACGTATTGCAGGTGAAACAGCGCCATTGCTGTTTACCTCGCTGTCAAATCAGTTCTGGAATACCGACCTGATGCAGCCGATTGCCAACCTGCCAGTGACCATCTTCAAGTTTGCCATGAGCCCGTTTGCCGAATGGCAGCAATTGGCTTGGGCAGGCGTATTGTTGATCACCCTGTGCGTACTGTTACTGAATATCCTGGCGCGTGTGATTTTTGCCAAGAAAAAGCATTCATAAAAATTTAAGCGCCGTTGGTTCGGCGCGGTGAAAAGAGAGAAGTCTTGATGAGTATGGTTACTGACGCTCCCAGCAGCAAAATTCAGGTACGCGATCTGAACTTTTACTATGGCAAATTCCATGCGCTGAAAAACATCACCCTGGATATTGCCGAGAATAAGGTAACGGCCTTTATCGGCCCATCGGGTTGCGGTAAATCAACGTTGTTACGTACTTTCAACAAGATGTATCAGCTATATCCAGAGCAACATGCCGAAGGCGATATTATATTGGATGGGCAAAATATTCTGACGGATAACCAGGATATCGCCTTACTGCGTGCCAAGGTGGGCATGGTGTTTCAAAAGCCAACACCGTTCCCGATGTCGATTTATGACAATATTGCTTTCGGTGTACGTCTGTTTGAAAAGCTGTCCCGTGCAGATATGGATGAGCGTGTTCAGTGGGCGCTGACCAAGGCGGCACTGTGGAATGAAACCAAGGATAAGTTGCACCAGAGCGGTTATAGCTTGTCTGGTGGTCAACAGCAGCGTTTGTGTATTGCGCGTGGTATTGCCATTCGGCCAGAAGTGTTATTGCTGGATGAGCCGTGTTCGGCACTTGACCCTATTTCAACTGGTAAAATTGAAGAGTTAATCAGTGAACTGAAGTCTGAGTATACCGTGGTTATTGTGACCCATAATATGCAGCAGGCGGCACGTTGTTCTGACTCCACCGCATTTATGTATCTGGGGGAGTTGATCGAGTTCAGTGATACTGACACCTTGTTTACTGCACCGCAGAAAAAGCAGACTGAAGATTACATTACTGGCCGTTATGGTTGATAAGGGTGCATCATGGACAATCTGAATTTAAACAAACATATTTCTGGCCAGTTCAACGCAGAGCTTGAGTATATCCGCACCCAGGTGTTGACGATGGGTGGGCTGGTTGAACAGCAACTGAGTGATGCTATCACGGCGATGCATAACCAGGATGGTGAGCTGGCTAAACGGGTGATCGAGGGTGATGCCAAGGTCAATATGATGGAAGTAGCCATTGATGAAGCCTGTGTGCGTATCATTGCCAAGCGCCAGCCAACCGCCAGCGATTTACGCTTGGTGATGGCGATTATCAAGACCATTTCTGAACTGGAACGTATCGGTGACGTTGCAGATAAAATCTGCCGTACGGCACTGGAGAAATTTTCTCACCAGCATCAACCGCTGTTGGTCAGCCTGGAGTCTTTGGGGCGCCATACCGTTCAGATGCTGCATGATGTGCTGGATGCCTTTGCGCGTATGGATCTGGATGAAGCGATCCGTATTTACCGTGAAGACAAGAAGGTCGATCAGGAGTATGAGGGTATCGTGCGCCAGTTGATGACCTACATGATGGAAGATTCGCGTACCATTCCCAGTGTATTGACGGCGTTATTCTGTGCCCGTTCTATCGAACGTATCGGTGATCGTTGCCAGAACATTTGTGAATTTATCTTCTATTTCGTCAAGGGCCAGGATTTCCGCCATATCGGTGGGGATGCACTGGACAAATTACTGGCAGAAAGTAAAGGCGAGAAAAAAGAGTAATTTTATTAAAAAATTACTGTTAATGGCGCTGGAAACAGCGCCTTTCTTTTGTTTATCGAATTCACAACAGTTTATCGAATTTACAGCAGTTGGCCGATATTGACGTATTTGGTTTCCTGATATTCATCCAGGCCGATATCCGCCCCTTCGCGCCCCAGGCCTGACTCTTTCACCCCACCAAAAGGGGCGACCTCAGTAGAAATAATCCCTTCATTAATACCTACCATGCCGCTTTCCAATGCTTTGGTAACACGCAAGGCGCGCGCCAAATCACGGGTATACAGATAAGCCGCTAACCCAAAGGGGGTTGCGTTAGCTCGGGTGATGACTTCATCCTCATCGGTAAAGCGGAAACAGGCAGCCAGCGGGCCAAAGGTCTCTTCCTGCGCTAACCGCATCTGCTCTGTGGCGTTAGCCAACACCGTAGGTTGGAAGAATGATCCCCCTAAGTCGGCGCGCTTACCGCCGCACATCAGCTTCGCACCTAACTTCAGGGCGTCCTGTAGGTGTGCCTCCACTTTTTCTACTGCTTTGATATGGATTAGCGGCCCTTGTTGTGCTCCTGGCGTCATACCTGAAGCAACCTTTAACGCTTTTGCGGCATCCGTCAGTTTCTGGACAAAGCGGTCATAAATACCGTCCTGAATGTAGAAACGGTTAACACATATGCAAGTCTGCCCGCTGTTGCGGAATTTGGCGGCCATTGCGCCGGCAATGGCTACATCAAGATCGGCATCATCAAACACGATAAAAGGTGCATTACCGCCCAGTTCCAGAGACAGCTTTTTCACTGTATCTGCTGCTTGGCGCATTAATAACTTACCCACCGGCGTTGAACCAGTGAAAGAAATTTTACGCACTAGCGGGCTCGCCATCAGTGTTTCACCAATGGCGACGGTATCGCCGGAAACCGCATTAATCACCCCGGCTGGAACCCCGGCTTGTTGGGCTAATACAATCAACGCGAAAGCGCTGAGCGGAGTTTCATTGGCTGGCTTAATCACCGCAGTACAACCAGCCGCCAGTGCCGGGCCCAATTTGCGTGTCAGCATGGCTAATGGAAAGTTCCATGGCGTAATGGCCGCAATAACACCCACCGGCTCTTTAAAGGTGAGGATCTGATTGCCATTTTTGGTTGCCGGGATGGTTTTGCCATAGGCACGTTTAGCCTCTTCGGAAAACCATTCAATAAAGCTGGCGGCGTAAGCCACTTCGCCGATGGCTTCGCTGAGGACTTTACCTTGTTCGGTCACCATCAACTCAGCCAGTGCTTGTTGATGCTGCATGATCAACTGGAACCAGCGTCGCAAAATTTCTGACCGTGCTTTGGCGGTTTGAGCACGCCAGGCCGGTAGCGCCGCCGCTGCTGCGGCAATGGCAGCTTCAGTTTCTGCACGGCCAGCCAGGGCAACATCAGCAATTTTTTCACCACTGGCGGGATTATCGACGGGATACGTTTGTGGGGTCGTTTGCCACTGGCCATTGCAATACCAACCGGTACGCAGTAAGGAGGCATAAGCTGTCATGCAATATTCCTTGTTTCTAGGTTATCCACTGCAAAAAAACCGCGTGCTGGGCGGCTGTCACGCAGAATACGCTTGCCCGCGGTGTAGTCATTAATGACATCGCAAGGGGTGTAATTACGCTCCAGCTCATGCTGTTCTTCGTCATTGAGCTGGGTATCTAGTGCGGCAATGGCACTGTTGATCTGTTGTATCGAGTCGGCACCAACTAACATACAATCTACACCTGGGTGGTTAAGTACCCAGGCTTGAGCGACCTGTGCTGGTGGTATACCTCGTTGCTCAGCCACCCGGCTAACCGACTGCGCTATGTTAAGCGAAGTCGCATCAGCATACATTTCTTGGGTAAAAAAATCGGTCTTGTTGCGCACAGAGTTGAAATCGCAACTTAATAGCCCGCGAGCCAATGGGCTGAAGACTGAAATACCCAACCCCTGATCACGGCAAAACGGTATCATTTCACGCTCTTCCTCACGGTAAGCACAGTTGAGTTGCAGTTGCATATTAATGGGTTTGGTATAGCCATTACGCTCGCAATACCATAGGATTTTGGCTAACTGCCAGGTATACATGGTCGATACCCCAACATAGCGAGCCTTGCCAGAATGGACGATATCATTCATCGCTGCCCAGGTTTCTTCAATGGGGGTATTCACATCGAAGTAATGCAACATATAGATATCGACGTAATCGGTGCCCAAACGCTGCAAACTGGCATCGATACTGGCCATGATATGTTTACGTGAATGTCCCTGGTTGTTGAACCCCGCGCCAATCGGGTAGCCTACTTTGGTGGTCAGCACCAGTTCATCACGATTGGCAATGCGCTTGATCACCCGGCCCACCACTTCTTCACCCGCACCACTGGAGTAAAAATCCGCTAGATCAATAAAGTTAATCCCGTTTTCCAAAGCATGGCGGATCAGCGGTTCACTTTGTGCCTCATCGAAAATCCACGGTTTCCACTGTTTACTGCCCATATTCATGGTACCCAAGCACAAACGAGAAACTTTCAAACCACATTGACCCAGATTAATGTACTGCATGCTTCCCTCCTCAGGCTTTTGGGGTGTAGAACGGATTGCCCAACTGTGGCAGGGCTTCAGTCAATTGGTGGCGGGTCGGCAGTTTTTCCATTGCCGCCTGAATAGCTTGGGTACAGGCGAGGTAGTTGTTGTGATAGACCTCGTCAATATTGTTGCAACTGGGGTTGACCCAGTTAGCGGTGACAATACACCATTCATCTTCAGCCTCTGCGGGTAGGGTTCCTGACAGTAGTGCTTCAGTCACCGCCTTAGCGATAGCGGCTTGTGAGGCTCCCCAAGTTGAATTGCCGTGTAATTCACCGCTAATTTCCGCTTTATTGACATACAGCGTCATGGGTTTAGCCGGTACGTTAGGTTTAATTACCACCATAAATGGGCAGTGACCCTGGCTGGGGGATGCCAAGCTGGAAGAGAAAGCCTGGCCGACGACACCATTACGCGGTCCGATCATGATATTGATATGCGAGGCATTTACGCCGTTACCTGCAAACCCTTCTCCGATATACATTTCCACTTAAAGATCTCCTGTTTTTAACATAATGTTATTTAGCCACTGTGGCTAACGTGTTCTCTGTTTGAGGTTGCGAGCCCTGGGCGGCATCCACCAGGGTCAGTCCCTTGGTTTCTGGTGCCCAGGCAATGGAAACAACGGCGCCAATCATCAAGATAAAGGCCAGAATGGCGGTAGTCGTCGGCATGCCGAAATGCACGATAGACAGAGGCAACAGGCCTGTGCCAATGGCGGAGCCTAATCGACTCATGGAGGTTGAAAACCCCACGCCCATGGAGCGGACTTCGGTAGGGAAGCTTTCAGCGGGGAAAACGCCTACCAGATTACTGACTGCTGACATGACTAATGTAAAGGCGGCAAAAATGGCGATCAGCCAGGTTGTTTGGCTACCAGGAAGAATACTTAGCATCACCAGGCAGGCTGCGAGGAAGATAAACGAACCAATCAGGAAACCACGGCGTGAGCAAATCACCGTCAGAACAATTCCCAGCAAGGCTCCGACGATCAACAAGCCGTTAAGCAGCAGGTCAGTGGAGAAGTTATTGTCTAGCCCCATCACCTGCAAAATAGAGGGCAAGAAGGTATAGATGGCAAAGTAAGGGATCACCAGACAAACAAAGAACAGGCTGTTGAACGCGGTACGGCGACGGTATTTAGGCCCAAATAGTGACAAAAAGCGTTGTTTTGATATCACGGGGGCTTCATCAATCAACAGGACATGGGGGCCGAAGTATTTATGTACTATCGCCATGGCTTGTTCCCGTTGTCCTTTCCCCATCAACCAGCGCGGTGACTCCGGTGTACCGATACGCATTAACAGAATTAGCAGGGCGGGTATGGCAGAAGAGGAGAGCAACCAGCGCCAGGCATCGGGCCCTAATGCCGTTAGAAAATGGCCAGCAAAGCCCGCGGCAACATAGCCAAAGGTCCAGATCACACTGAATGAACCGAGTAATACACCTCGATGCTTACGGGGGGCGAACTCGGCCAGCATGGTGTGTCCTACTGAAAAATCCCCTCCTAACCCAATGCCTACCATCACTCGTAACAGAAACAGTTGTTCCGGTGTGGTGGCGAAGAACTGCAGGGCAGAGGCCAGCGTGATAACCACAAAGCTGAAACTGAAGATTTTCTGGCGGCCAATATAATCAGAGATCCAGCCGAGGACCAAACTGCCGATAAATAGCCCAATCAGTGCAGAACTACCAAGCAACCCCTCCCAAAAAGGGGTGAGGCCCATTTGTGGTTTGATTTGTGCCAAGGCGAAGCCGATAACACCGAGTACATAGCCATCCGTAAAATGTGCACCAAAGGTTAGCCCGGCGATTTTGATATGGAACCGATTTAACGGCACATCATCCATACGGATGGATTGTTGGGTTAAAGTTTGCATTTACCTGTCCTCCTGTTGGGAACGGTACGGGTATACCGTTGGTCGGTATTGCTAATTGATTTTTCCTACTCCCATGCATTGACCTTTATGAGTGCCAAAGATGAGAGGAGCGAGTCATCAATTGGCAATGTGAAATGCCTTGATGTTATTTTTTTGTTTTTATTTGGTTGCTAATGTGAGCATAAAGGAAGCGATAGGCGAGTGCGTTTTAGTCATACCCCTCAGCAGAGAATGCATGTGACTCACCTCTGGTTTTATGGAAATAAACGCTGCAAGGGATAAAAACATGCATCAAATTAATAACATGTAATTAACAAAGCGATGTCTGTTGGCGAGGTAAATGGATTGTGAGAAAGCTCCCATCACTCAGCATGTTGCGTGTTTTTGAGGAAACTTGTCGGACATTAAGTTTCAGTAAGGCGGCTGAAGCACTATTCATTACTCAGAGTGCAGCCAGCCGACAAATGAAACAGTTTGAAGAGTTTCTCGGTAAGTTACTGTTTGTACGTAGTCATTACGGTTTGTCACTCACGCAGGATGCCATGTTGTTATTGCCCGTAGTGCGGCAAGCGCTGGATATTCTGGAAGAAGGGATATGTCATGTGCGATTACACAATCCATTGCAGCACTTAAGGTTACAAGTCGCGCCTACTTTTGCTACCCGTTGGTTGGCTCCACGGCTAGTCGAGTTGCGTCAACACAACACCCAGTTACAAATTGCGTTAATCAGTGAGGCTCGACAAAAATATTGTGATTTTGATTGTGCAGTGCGCTTTGGTCGATTGACCGACAGCATTAATGGGGAATGGTTATGCCATGAACAGTTAGTGCTGGTGGGAAGCCCATTATTGATGATCAATGGCGTGTTTCCGCCGCTCAATAGTCAGCCGCAATTACATATTCTTGATGGTGATAGCCGGATGGACACTTGGCAACGCTGGTTGGATGCAGCGGGTCGCAGTGAAGTACAAGATCGTGGGGGATTGGAGTTTAGTACACAGGATCAGGTCATCAACGCCTGTATCACCGGGGCTGGCTATGCCGTATTGGATAAAATGATGATCCATAATGAACTGCATGGTGGCTTGCTGATGTTGTTTTCACCATTGGCAGTTAAGAGTACCCATGGCTATTGGTTGGAGATCCCTCCTGGTAAGCGGGAATTACCACGGGTGGGTTATTTTCGCGATTGGCTATGGTCGGAAATTAGCCGGGCAGAACCGGCTAGAGCATTGGTCGTTAATGGGTAAGTTGCCAACCACGTTGTTGCCACAGAAGGGGTAACTGTGACAGATGGTCAAACATGGTCACCAGAGGATGGTCGATGGGTTTATTGTGTGGATCGGCACAGAAGTAGAACACCGGGATCCCTGCAGCAATACCCGCCTGTGCACCCGCGGCAGAATCGTCCACCAGAATGCAGCGCTCAACCGCCACCTGCATTTGCTGGGCAGCATGGAAAACGATGGCCGGATCGGGTTTCCAGCGTTGGATATCGTAACCGCTGAATAATCGGTCATCGAAATAGGAAAGCATCTGGGTCAGCCCCAGCGAATGTTGCATTTTGCTGACGGGCCCGTTGGATACAGTACATATAGGGGCTTTCATTTGTGCCAATAATGCTTGCGCACCGGCAATGGGTTGCAGCTCGGCATCGAACAGGCGTGCAACCTCTTGGCGATAGATCGGTTCTAATTGTGTTTGCGGCAGAGTCACGCCCTGTTCGGCACTGATTTTTTCGATGATTTCGTTGAGTTTTACCCCTTTGTATTTTTTAAATATTTCTTCTAGCGAAACCTCAATATCATAATGGGCAAACATATGCACATAAGCCTTACTGCACAACACTTCACTGTCTACTAGCGTGCCATCACAATCAAATAAAACACATTCAACCTGACTCATTGGAATATCTGCCTTCGGCTAACTGATGATGGCTGTCACTTTAACTGGATTATTTATCTCCGTCATCATGCAAGCTGAAGGGGAATGTTTTAGCGGTTGCCGCCCAGTGTCATTTACCGCTAACGGTTATGGCTGATGAATATGAATAAATACAATCTGTTGAATTTTTTAGCCGTACAGATGGCGAAAAAAAGCGATGGGTGAGATCAAAAACCCTATTTTTTGTTATAGGATAGCAACCGACACTTCATCCCCCTGTTCGGAATACTGATAATGAGCAAACAAGACATCAGCCTTGATGCTAATCAAGGCTTGCTTGAGCGCGTTTTTAAACTCAAGCAGCATGGAACCACGGTACGCACGGAAACGATTGCCGGAATCACCACTTTTTTAACCATGGTCTATATCGTGTTCGTCAACCCGCAGATCTTGGGGGCGGCGGGTATGGATACTCGAGCGGTATTTGTCACTACCTGCCTGATCGCTGCTTTTGGCAGCATTTTTATGGGTCTATTGGCTAACTTGCCGGTAGCTTTGGCACCAGCAATGGGCTTGAATGCTTTCTTCGCGTTTGTGGTGGTGGGTGCGATGGGCATTTCATGGCAGGTTGCGATGGGCGCTATTTTTTGGGGGGCTGTCGGTTTCTTTTTACTGACGGTATTCCGTATCCGTTACTGGATGGTAGCCAATATCCCACTTAGCCTGCGCGTGGGGATCACCAGTGGTATTGGCTTGTTCATTGCCATGATGGGGTTGAAAAATGCCGGTATCGTGGTCGCTAATCCTGATACGCTGGTGGCGGTAGGGAACCTGACTTCTCACAGTGTTCTGCTGGGTGCGCTGGGGTTTTTTATCATCGCCGTTCTGGCCTCGCGTAATATTCATGCCGCGGTGCTGGTTTCCATCGTGGTCACCACCTTGATCGGTTGGCTATTGGGTGATGTACAGTATGCTGGCATATTCTCTATGCCGCCAGATATCACTACCGTTGTCGGTCAGGTGAATATTACCGGGGCACTGGATCTTGGCTTGGCTGGGGTGATTTTTGCCTTTATGCTGGTTAACCTGTTTGACTCATCCGGTACCCTGATTGGGGTGACCGACAAGGCGGGGCTAACCGATGAAAACGGTAAATTCCCACGTATGAAGCAGGCGCTGTATGTTGATAGTATCAGCTCCGTAGCAGGGGCATTTATTGGTACTTCTTCAGTCACGGCTTATATTGAAAGTTCTTCTGGTGTCGCTATCGGTGGTCGCACCGGTCTGACCGCCGTGATAGTCGGGCTGTTGTTCCTGTTGGTGATTTTCCTGTCGCCATTAGCTTCGATGGTGCCGGCTTATGCTGCTGCGGGTGCTTTGATCTATGTTGGGGTTCTGATGACCTCCAGCTTGGCACGCGTAAAATGGGAAGATATGACTGAAGCGGTTCCTGCCTTTGTTACCGCCGCTATGATGCCTTTTAGCTTCTCGATTACTGAAGGGATTGCGCTGGGCTTTATCTCTTATTGTGTGATGAAGCTGGGTACTGGTCGTTGGCGTGAAATCAGCCCTTGTGTGATTGTCGTGGCGCTGTTGTTTGTGCTCAAAATCGTGTTTGTTGATGGGCATTGATCAAAAAGAATAAGCGGTGCTTGAGCACCGCTGGTTCAAGTCGTCAATCATTGCAGCAGTAAGTATCCCCGTTTTTCTATCAGGCTCCCGGTGATGCATCGGCGCTTTTGCCCATCACCCAACGCAATGGTTGCTGGAAGTGTAGCGGCCAGTTTCCTTGTGTATCTTCTCTCAGGTTAAAACTTGCCGTCTTGGTCAGATTCTGATTACTGAACAGGTTGGTAAAATGCAGAGCCAGAGCTTTGCCATTAAAGTTTTGATGGCCATAATAGGCGATCATAATGCGTTTATTCTCTGCTAATGAATATGATGCTGGCGGGATTTTCCCTTGTGGTGTAATCAGTAAAGCGCCGGCGTAAAATTGCGGGTATTTTGCCATCAGATTACCCGCGTGCAGCGCGCCTTGGCCGCGAGCGGTAAGGTAGACCTGATGAGGGTTAAGCTTCAGTTTAGGGGTGAGCTCCTGCAGGGTACGTTGAATCGCGCTATGGGTGCTCTCTTCGCTATCGATAGACCAGCGGAAGCTATTCTCGGCAAGCATTTGAGTACCGTTTAACTCAATATAGGCAACACCTGCTTCAGCAAAAAGCAATCGATCTTTAGGGGTGATATTAGCGGCTCTGCCATAAGGGTGCAGGTAGATAACGGTTGGCCAACCGGTGGCAGGAGGTGAGCCATTCGGGACAGAATACTGTGCTTTACCCTCAAACGGCGAAGCATATAGCTGATAGCGTGTTTTGGCCTCAGCGAGGATGGAACGATAAGTCTCACTTTGCTGAAGGCTATTGAATGCGTTGTTTTCCAGCAGATTATAGTAATACCACAATCCCCGTTTGGCACTGAGTTGCAAATAGTGTTCCGCCAGTTCTGTTTGGCCTTTTTGTGCAGAGGTAGCGGCCAATTGAAAAGGAACCCAGACATTGCGTTTATCTTCGTGTATCAGTGACAGATACAATGGCATCGTTTCTGCTTTTTTGTCCTCCAGGCTATGGACAGATCGCGGCAATGGCATCATCAGTGAGCTATTGGCTGGCAGGTTCAGCGGTTCTTCCCCGGGGGGATAGCGCATTTCGCTGGCAAGTAATGGACTGGTGATAAAAAATAGCAATAGAGTAAAAATAACAGCATGCATAATATTATTGCTTTGTTTATTAAGAACATTAATTCTAATAGTGATTAAAAATCGGCACATTGGGTTGATACTCCCCTTTATTCAGGCTGAGGTTGTCAGCCATCGAGCGAGATCCCCTAAAGGGTCGAGTTATGCAACCGACACTCACTTGCGGCTTGAATAATGACGGATATCGATAACTCCTACGTCAAGATTGTGCCATACCAATAGTAAATTTGTTTTGTAAAATTTGCCCAAAAAACAGTGCAAAATATCGACAGCTTGGTTAATTTATTGTTTTATAAAAACATATCATTGTAATAATAACCAAGCGAATGAGTAAAAATGTGATCGGGTGCGAACACCCATAGCGGCATAATTGGTTGGTAAGATTGAAGGTATTGGCAGGATAAATGTCAAAACCGAGAACGATGGAACCGATATTGATGTCGGTTCCATGGCTTGTTCAACCTAGGCAGTGTTATTTGTCTTTTTTAACGATTGCCTTGAGGGCCGCGATATTGGCAAGTGCGCCTTCGGCTTCTTTTAAACGGCGACGTTGTTCTGCAAAGCGGTCAAACTCCAATTTCGCCTTGTCATCAGCATCCTTTTTGGAGATTTTTCCCGCTCCGCTTAATACGTCCCGATCATTAAAATTTAAAAACTGATCCAGCTTATCGGCCCAATCTTGCAAGAACACTTGTTTGCGGCGTAGTGCTTGGTCCTCGGCAAAGTCGAGCCACATGTTGACGATGCGATTAAGCTCTTTGATTTCGTCTTCACGCAGATAGTTTTTCGCGATGGTGACATCGGTCTTACGCACTTCATCGCCTTTATAGCTGGTTAAGCCTATGTCCGGCTTATTGGCATCCACACGGCTCGCGATAAGCTCAGCGGCCGTCATATGCGTACAGGCATAATGCAACTTGTTCTGGATGATCTGGAAGAAGCGGTTGGTCTCTTGGTTGGATGGCTCGTAATCGGCAGCCATAGTAAAGATTTCTTTGACTCGCAGATAAACACGACGCTCACTCGCTCGGATATCGCGAATGCGTTCCAGCATTTCATCAAAGTAATCTGGTACCGCAGAATGACCAACGGGGGGATTTTTCAGGCGCTCGTCATCCATAGCGAATCCCTTTATTAGGTATTCTTTCAGGACTTGCGTTGCCCATTGGCGGAACTGCGTACCTCGTTGAGAACGAACCCTGTAGCCAACAGCCAAAATTGCATCGAGATTGTAGTGATCGATTTCGCGAGAAACTTGACGAGTTCCTTCCAATCGAACTATCCGGAATTTCCGGATAGTTGCGTTTTGTACAAGCTCACCCTCGTTGTAGATATTGATTAGATGTTCATTAATTGTGCGAACATCTTTATCATAAAGCTCAGCCATTGCAGCCTGAGAAAGCCACAATGTATCAGATTCAAATCGGCACTCGACGCGTGTTTGGCCGTCAGCAATTGTAAACAGGACAAATTCGCCATGCGGAGCTTGTGGGGTGTTATCTGTCATTGAATCACCTCTTAGTTGGGGTGTTCGCGGCACCTGATTGCTACTATCTCGAAGAGTATGAGCTAGTTCAAGTTATTCATTGTTTGTATCCCCATCACTGAGTGTGTCCGGGTTTTTCAGTGACTTTTTGTCCGCGGATGCTAATTGTCGTTCGACCTTTTTCACATCTTCTGAAGGTGGTAAATGTTCTGGTCGTATACCTCGGCTTAATAGTGTTTGGCGTACAGCATCGTTATTGGTTACATGCTCGATAGATATTTGCTGCTCGCGGGTCATCTGTTGTGTGCGACCAGATAGCAGGCGTAACGAGTAAGCATCACATCGTCGATTTCTCGTTGGCTGCCTGAACCTAGCTCGACCATTTTCCCGACGTCGGCAAAATGGTCTGCAATGGCATGACCGCTGATTTCACTAGCGGTTTTGGCCTTTGATATGACGCTAACTATCTGGTTAACTACCCGATTACCTGAATGTTTTATGTACATCCCAATGAATTACAGTAACTATTGAACGAGTAAAAAGTAGCAAAGGACACGTTAATCAGTAAGGGAAAGAGCACATGCAGATACCCACGTTAAAAACAGAACGTTTGCTGTTAAAGCCATTAGTTGCCGAAGATGCACCTCAGATTCAGGAGCTCTATCCACGCTGGGAAATTGTCCGCTATATGGTGTCATCGGTTCCCTGGCCCTATCCTGACGATGGTGCAGCCCATTACGTTAATAACGTCGCGCTGCCAGCTATGGCAAAAGGACTCGCCTGGGTTTGGACCATACGGCATCAGGATAATCCTGACAATTTAATCGGCGTTATCTGCCTAGACGATGCGGAAAATAATAATCGTGGTTTCTGGTTGGCACCTGAGTATCAGGGGCAGGGATTAATGCGCGAAGCCAGTATGGCGGCGACAGATTACTGGTTTAATACGTTGAACAGGCCAGTATTGCGTGCTCCGAAAGCGACTGAGAATACACGTTCTCTGCACATTTCAGCCAGTAGCGGCATGCGACTAATCAAAACGGAAAAGAGACAGTTTGTCAGCGGGCTTCTGGACTCACAGTTGTGGGAGATTACTCGTGATGAGTGGAATGCCTATCACTCAAGTTAACAGGATATGATGGCCGCTTTTCGTTCATAGTGGCCTAAAACTAAAGGTTCTCCATATAGTGGAACGCTTTCATCAGTTCTTGTTCAGTGAGTGGTGATACCAAACTTGCCCCGGAATCCTTCTCGACTTTTATCAAAAGCTGACGGCGGGTAATCCCCAACTTGTTCGCCACATGGTTAGCACAACTTCGTGCGTGGGAAGCTCGGTGTGCCAAGGGGCTTGTTGTATCCAAAACTTTTGCTCTTGATGATGAATGAGACATTGTTAATTCCTTTAGCAGATATTTTTGCTCATTCTGACACTTTCCGAAAGGCAGAATCATGGAGATTGACCTTCGGCTTCTAGCGGAAATGCGGCAGCCGTTATTATGTAATCCCTTTGAGTTTAAAGGCGAGTGACACCCAACCTTAATCCCCAATTTATTTTTCGGCAGCATTAGGAGAAAAACTGTTTTTTATCGGGATAGTGATCAGAACTCCGGTGAATCATACCTATTCATCGGGCTAGCAATCGTTAACTTTCTTTGCTGAACCTCTCTGCCTGTCGAGTCATGAGGTCCATGCGTTCATGAAAAATCGCTACGACCAATGCGGGCGCACTGCCGCGTGGCAGGCAGAAGACATAGTGATGTTCACAATGTGCCATCCGTAACTCAGGAAAGAGTTCACTCATATCTTTGAAAGCGCCGCGCCCGGCTGCTAGGTTGGCAATGCCATGTTCCAGCCTAGCGATATAGTTGCGTACCTGCGTGGTACCCCACTGCTTACGTGTGTAGCGGATGATGCCGCGTAGATCTGCTTCCGCCTCTACCGTGAGGAGGTAGGTTTTCAAGTATGATCCCCGTCAAGTTCTTCATCAAGAATTTCGCCGATGTCTTTGGTGGACACCTTCCCCGCTAGCCCGTCGTTGATGCGGTTTCCTAGCAGGTTTTTCAGTTCCTTCCATGCCTGATCAGCATCTGTATCGCCGGGGAACAAACGTTCGAGAGCGTATTGCTTGATGGTTTTACCTTGTAGGGCTGCCAGCGCCTTCAGGCTTTGGTGCTGTTGGTCTGTTATGTCTATTGTCAGGCGGCTCATAGGATCATCTCCTTTAAAATACACAAACCCACATTAGCACATATGTGGGTTTGTGGCTAATCACCTTACGTCCTTCCACAATCTGCGCATCAATAAAATCAGCTCAGTATGTTAGATCAGTCTGTTTGATCTTACCCACGAACAATGGACATAAAAATGGTGGATGTGTATGGATGTTTTAGGGGGTGGACAGTAATGCGTACTAACAGCCAGTTTTAGCCATGGCTTATTATACTGTTCCAGAAGTCATTCATGATCAGCTCAATCTCAGCCATATCGTCCACATCAGATTGTCGCGCGATAGCGTCAGTCAGACGTTCTCTATCGAGACTTATCAACTCTGCCAAAGATGAGTGCTCACTAATCGCCGCGATATCTTTGCCCAGCAGAACAGCTCCCATACGTACCGGATTCCAGTCCAAGTTTTCACCTTCAACGGCGGAGGAATAGATACGCTCATCTTCTATAGCGCTAT
This sequence comes from Serratia sp. DD3, assembly GCF_000496755.2. The sequence goes on along the minus strand of NZ_AYKS02000047.1, from coordinate 312,348 downwards.
ATTCACGAATAATTTTATAGAGATCGGTTGCGTCTTTAGCACTACCATGCCCGCGATCGCGCCAGGCAAAAAGTTTTAACAGCGCTAACCCCGGCAGGGAGCAAAACGGCAGCTTTTCTCCATTCGTCAGTTGCACGGTTACAGTATGAGAAAATGCCTCACTAAATCCATCCACTGACATAATGATTTCACGTTTCAGCGGCCAATGCTCCTGCCGTGAACATGATGGAGCAGAATTTCACGCGCCGTCGCTCCCGCAATAAAAAACGGGATCTCCTGAGCTGCGCAAATTCGCTTTATCTGGGTGAACAGGGCTTCAGTAGCTGAAAAGATCGGATTCACTAAGGTGAAGATATTTGTCATTGATTATCCTTGCTGCTTCCCGGTTTCTATCATCGCCGCTTGCCAGTAGTTCGGCCACACACAACATCGCTTCTGCTTGATGGTTCAGGGTAAAGTTCCCCCAGAAACAGGAAATCAGTTGCAGTTTCCCACCAGGAACAGGTTTTAGTCCTAGTTCCTTTCGTCTTTGTAACAATGGGTGAGGCGTAAAAATCACGCCGTTTTCTGGTAGCAGGTATCCACCGCTCAGTTCTGCGGCTGCAATCTCGCCGCTCCAGTATTCATCGGCCGCAAGTGTTATCTTATCCCATGAAGCAGGCGTAGGTAGGGAAAGAAAATCCAGCTTCGGGCGCAGGGCGGTGGCATAGTCTTTTAGCCACAAAACCTGTAATTCGCCTTCATTCATTAAGCGGCGCCCCTGCTGTGATTTGCGGAAATAGCGACGCGCCTCAAGGAAATTGAAAGCTTTGCTGACCATTCCCAAAGAGATACCCGCTTTCTGCGCCAAGCTGCGGTAAGTATCGTTGAGGCTTTCCGGGCAGGATAACAGCACAAAAAGCAGCTTCATTACTCCTTCAGCAAAATGACTACTGACAGCTACAGGTTTCTTTTCATATCGACCATCAATAAACAGATATAACCCCGGAACCTGGATACGGGCATTCCCGGCGGTATCGATAAAATTAATCTGGTTATCCACGCAATATTCCACCAGTGCGGACGTCAGCCGGTTGCACACCAGTAATATAGGAAAACCCTCAGATAAGAGAGGGGACATTTTACGGATAGCGATCAGCGACTCTTTGCGATGGATATGCTTTACTTCCAGGGAAAAATTCGCCATCTCTCCTCCTAGCCCTATCAGCCTGCCCCAGCCGTCATGTATGTCATGTTTGTTGCCAATTTCATACTGCAATAGGAAGCCTTTTGGCAGGTTTTCTACAGCATCAGACAGAAGCTGTTCTTCTTTCATTTGTTCAGACCTTTATCTTGTTCATGAATCATGAACAAGATAATATTATGAACAATCGGGGAGGGAAGCAACGCAAGTTTAAAAAAAACACAAGTCAGGGATGTTACTCGATCAACCATTCGTACGGTGTTTTCTACTTCATCTGCCGCTCAACTGCTGAATCCCCTGGTATGCACTGATGGGGTGTAGTTGCAGATGTTCTAAACCCTATGTTTTCTGATAAGCATTGAGAATCTGTAATCAGCCCGTAAATTAGGCCCATTCCGGCATGCTTACTTTGCCAGCGTTTGGCGAACGCTTTTCCCGTTGTTGGGGCCATTTAGGAAGTGAGTAGGCAGTAAAAACCCGCATTAACAGGCAGTTAATGCGGGTTAGTGAACATTTATGGAGCAGTATGGATAAGTAATCACTTACCAATGCAAAAGCTGGAAAAGATACGCCCGAGCAGGTCATCAGAGGTAAATTCACCGGTGATTTCGCTTAATGCTCGTTGTGCCAGGCGCAGTTCTTCGGCAAGTAACTCCCCCGCGTAAGCACTCACTAACTGTTCTTTCCCCTGAGCGAGATGTTCGTCTGCTTGTTCCAATGCCTGCAAATGGCGGCGGCGGGCCAGGAAGCCACCTTCGGTATTGTTGGTAAAGCCCATGCTCTGCTTGAGGTGGTTACGTAACAGCTCGAGCCCTTCACCGGTACGGGCGGAAAGACGTATAAGTGAGTGACCATTCACTTCACTCATGCCCAGTTCTTCACCCGTAATATCCGCTTTGTTGCGCACCACGGTGATCGGCAAGCGGGTTGGCAGGCGTGCCATAAACTCAGGCCAAATCTCGCTAGGCTCGGTCGCGCTGGTGGTGGTGCCATCCACCATAAACAGCACGCGGTCTGCTTGCTCGATCTCATTCCACGCACGTTCGATACCAATACGCTCCACTTCGTCCATGGCATCCCGCAGGCCTGCAGTATCGATAATATGTAGTGGCATACCGTCGATATGAATATGTTCACGCAGTACATCACGGGTGGTACCGGCAATATCGGTCACAATGGCGGCTTCACGCCCTGCTAACGCATTCAACAGGCTGGATTTCCCGGCATTGGGCCGCCCGGCAATCACGACTTTCATCCCTTCACGCAATAAGCTGCCCTGGCGTGCTTCTGCCCGCACGTTATCCAGGTCGGCGATAACACGATTAAGCTGCGCTTCGATTTTGCCATCTGAAAGAAAGTCAATTTCCTCATCAGGAAAGTCGATTGCCGCTTCTACGTAGATACGCAGGTGAGTGAGTGCTTCCACCAGTTGGTGGATACGGCTAGAAAACGCCCCTTGTAACGAGTTCATCGCCGAGCGTGCCGCTTGCTCTGAGCTGGCATCGATCAAGTCGGCAATGGCCTCGGCCTGGGCCAGATCCAGTTTGTCATTGAGGAACGCGCGCTCTGAGAATTCACCCGGGCGGGCAATGCGTACACGGGGTAACGCCAGCACACGTTTTAGCAACAAATCGAGAATAACCGGCCCACCGTGCCCCTGAAGTTCCAGGACATCTTCACCGGTAAAGGAATTGGGGGCCGGGAACCACAGCGCAATACCCTGATCCAGGGTACTGCCATCGGCATCGCGGAATGGCAGATAATCGGCATGACGTGGTTTGGGCAGTTTGCCAAGCAGCGCCAGAGCCACCTCTTTGGCGTCATGGCCTGAGATGCGCAGAATGCCTACACCGCCACGCCCAGGTGGTGTGGCAATGGCCGTGATGGTATCAGAGTTGTTCATTGCCGGTTATCTCTCAATAATATGCATGTAAAAAGGCGGCCTAGATGACCGCCTTACATTGGCTTGTTATGCCCTTCGTCAATAAAGCTGCAGCGGTGTTACTGGCTACAGCTTGGATGAACTCAGGGATAAAGCTGTATTATGCCTTTTTGTTATCGCGGCTATGCAGGCCACGTTTTTCCAGCCCGCGATAAATCAACTGCTGCTGGATGATGGTCACCAAGTTACTGACGGTATAGTACAGCACCAGACCAGACGGGAACCACAGGAAGAACACTGTGAAGATCACCGGCATAAAGGTCATGATTTTCTGCTGCATTGGGTCAGTCACAGTAGTAGGCGACATCTTCTGGATGAAGAACATCGTCACACCCATCAGCAACGGCAGGATGTAGTACGGATCCTGTGCTGATAAGTCATGAATCCACAAGATAAACGGCGCATGGCGCAGTTCAACCGAGCTCATCAGCATGTAGTACAGCGCCAGGAAGATTGGCATCTGGATGAGCAGCGGCAAGCAACCCCCCAGAGGGTTTACTTTTTCCGCTTTGTACAGCGCCATCATCTCTTGGCTCATACGCTGCTTGTCATCACCAATACGCTCACGCATTGCCTGCAGTTTTGGCTGCAGCATGCGCATTTTGGCCATCGATGTGTACTGCGCTTTGGTTAGCGGGTACATGATGCCACGTACGATAAAGGTGATGATGATGATTGAGAAACCCCAGTTGCCGATAAATCCGTTGATGAACTTCAGCAATTTGAACAGTGGTTGAGACAAAAACCACAACCAGCCGTAATCCACCGTCAAATCCAGATGGGGTGCCAGCGTGGCCATTTTATCTTGCAGTTCCGGGCCTACCCATAAGGTGGCATTCAGTTGTTTCTCAGCACCTGGCGCTACCACAACCGGCGTTGCTTTGAAGCCGATGGTAGACAGATTATCGCCTGGTTTGGCGGTATAGAAGGTATTTTGACCTTCCGTCTGAGGTATCCAGGCTGTAGCAAAATATTGCTGCAACATGGCAACCCAACCACCCTGGGTGGTGATATTCAGGTTCTCTTCTTTATCAAACGCATACTTTTGGTATTTGTTGTCACTGGAAGAGTAAGCCGCGCCACGGAAGGTGTGCAGTGCAAAATTACTGCTGCCAGTATCGCGGTGTTGCGGCAACTGTGTGGTTTGCTTCAGTTGACCAAATAGCGTCAATTCAAGTGGAGACGCACTTTTGTTAACAATGGAGTAATCCACACCAATGGCATAATGGTTACGCTTGAGCACAAAGGTTTTGGTGAACAACGAGCCGTCTTTACCGGTAAAGGTCAGTGGGATCCGCAGCTCATCCTGACCATCAGCTAAGGTGAAAGTATCTTGTGCGGCTGTGAAGAGAGGACGCTCACCGTTGGCAGGATTATCTGGCCCGTCTCTGCCGGTCAGGCCACTTTGCGCCTGATAAACAAATCCTGGCGTAGTTTCCAGCAATTCGAATGGCGTCACTGACCCCAGGGACTCTGGGTAGGCCAGCAGTTTAGCCTGCTCAATGTCACCACCACGAGTATTGATGGTCAACGACAGCACATCTGTATTAACGGTAATCAATTTACCTTGGCCACTGGCTGGCACAGCCTGGCTTGCGGTATCACCGCTTGTAGGGTTCGTTGTCTGTTGCGTGGTCTGGGGTGCTGGCTGCGGACTGTTATCCTTTTGCCAAGCATCCCAAATCAGAAAAGACACGAACAGAAAAGCGATGAGAAGAAGATTGCGTTGCGAATCCATCGTTAGTGTTCTCTGTTATCGTTGGTTTTCGGTGGTACGGGATCATCGCCACCTGGGTTCAAAGGATGGCATTTTAATACGCGTTTCAATGTCAACCAACTGCCTTTTAACATCCCAAACCTGCTTAATGCCTCAATTGCGTAATGAGAACATGTCGGCTGGAAGCGACAGCGTGGCCCAAGCAGTGGGCTCAATACGAGTTGATAACCCCGTACCACCCCAATCAAGATGCGGGAGCCAAGCGACAATGGCGACGCCATAATTTTTCCAAAACTTCCGTCAGTGCACGGTTATCCAACTCAGCTATCCCCTTTTTGGCAACCACGACAAAATCCATCGCTGGTAATTGGTGCTGGCGTAAACGGAAACTTTCGCGTGTCAGGCGTTTGATCCGGTTACGTTCATGCGCACGCTTGACGTGTTTTTTGGCGACAGTAAGACCGATGCGGGGATGCCCCAGCAGGTTTTGGCGGCCGAGGATGGTGATTTGCGGCGTGCCAGCTCTTTGTGGCTGCTGGAAGACGAAAGTGAAATGAGTGGGAGTTAACAAACGTAACTCCCTGGGAAAAGCGAGCTTAACCACTCAGGGGGTTAGCTTTTATTACTTAGAAACAGTCAGACGAGTACGGCCTTTTGCACGACGGCGGGCCAGAACTTGACGACCATTTTTAGTGGCCATACGAGCACGGAAACCGTGGCTACGGTTACGCTTCAGTACGGACGGTTGGAAAGTGCGTTTCATAGCGATTTCTACCTAAACTTAAATGAATTACTAATATAGTCATCATACTTCAAGTGACCGGGGTGTTGGCTTGTGTCCACTAGCCTCAGTCGCATCATTTTCTATGCTTCTGGCGACTCTCGACCTTGCTGCCTACATCCCACTCGAATTATGTAGAGTATAAGTCAAATGCGTTTGACTACTCGGCGTGAAGATGACCGACGCCTCAATCGCAATATAAAGAGGCGGGATTGTAATAATTGTACAGCCCTGAGTCAATTCACATCGCGCCCCTTTCATCTTTCAGGCCGCAGTTTTGCTGCCTGTCATTTGAAATTGATGGGGGTAGTCTACTTGGTTGTTAGCCAAGTAAAGCACGGTCTTGGCCCATAATCACCGCAGGATCCTGTCTGGTAAATAACCCGACCAATCAGAACCAAGTATCACACGTGGGCGAAGATTATACGGACTCAAGGGTAAATCACAAGGATCTCCGTGCGATCCTCGGCATTTTTCGCCAGGATCCTGGTGGATAACCCAGTACAACGGGCTTATGGTGTGAAAAAGAAGGCGATCGACTACCGTGATTGCAGCGGTTGCTTTCTGTTGGTTAAAATATCACCACACGCTCTTGGCTGTGGATAAAATGGATCTAATCTGTGATGAAGGAGAGGATCTCTTGCTCGGATTGCGCTATGATCCGTCATTCGGATCCCGATCCTAAACAGGGATCATCAGGTTATGCTACCAAGGTGTTCCACATGCTTCTAGCGGTTTTCAGCCGATGAAGGCCTGTGGGCATCATCATGAGTGATAAAAAAGTAACCTGATCCTTTTCTTTTTATTTTTGATCTTGTTCGAGTGGAGTCCGCCGTGTCACTTTCGCTTTGGCAGCAGTGCCTTGCCCGATTGCAGGATGAGTTACCAGCCACAGAATTTAGTATGTGGATACGCCCATTACAGGCGGAACTGAGTGACAATACTCTGGCGCTGTATGCGCCCAATCGTTTTGTGCTGGATTGGGTGCGCGATAAGTACTTAAACAATATCAATGGGCTGCTTAATGATTTTTGTGGGACTGATGTGCCACTATTGCGTTTTGAGGTGGGCAGTAAACCTCTGACACGAACGATAAGTCAGGCGGCTACGGCCAGCGTCAACAATGCACCGGCAGCCCCAGTGGCCCGTACTGCGGCACCTTCTCGTCACAGTTGGGATAATGCCGCACCGCCACCCGAGCTTTCTTACCGTTCCAATGTTAACCCCAAACATACTTTCGATAACTTCGTTGAAGGTAAGTCGAACCAACTGGCGCGCGCTGCGGCTCGGCAAGTGGCAGATAACCCTGGTGGGGCTTATAACCCACTCTTCCTGTATGGTGGAACCGGCTTGGGTAAAACTCACCTGTTGCATGCGGTGGGCAATGGCATCATGGCGCGTAAAGCCAATGCCAAAGTGGTTTATATGCACTCGGAACGTTTTGTGCAGGATATGGTTAAGGCGTTGCAGAATAACGCGATTGAAGAATTCAAGCGCTACTACCGTTCGGTGGATGCGTTGCTGATCGATGACATTCAGTTTTTTGCCAATAAAGAGCGTTCGCAGGAAGAGTTTTTCCATACTTTTAACGCGTTGTTGGAAGGCAACCAACAGATCATCCTCACTTCTGACCGTTATCCTAAAGAGATTAACGGGGTGGAAGATCGTTTGAAGTCTCGCTTTGGTTGGGGCCTGACGGTGGCAATTGAACCACCAGAGCTGGAAACCCGCGTGGCGATCCTGATGAAAAAGGCAGATGAAAACAATATTCGTTTGCCGGGTGAAGTGGCGTTCTTTATCGCTAAACGTCTACGTTCCAACGTGCGTGAACTGGAAGGGGCGTTGAACCGGGTGATTGCCAATGCTAATTTTACTGGCCGCGCCATTACCATTGATTTCGTGCGTGAAGCGTTGCGCGATCTACTGGCGTTGCAGGAAAAGCTGGTCACTATCGATAATATTCAAAAGACGGTGGCAGAGTATTATAAAATAAAAGTAGCGGATCTGCTGTCGAAGCGGCGTTCCCGTTCCGTTGCTCGCCCGCGCCAGATGGCGATGGCATTGTCAAAGGAACTCACCAACCACAGCTTGCCAGAAATCGGCGATGCGTTTGGTGGCCGCGACCATACCACGGTGTTGCACGCCTGCCGGAAAATTGAGCAGCTGCGTGAAGAAAGTCACGACATCAAAGAAGATTTTTCCAATTTAATCAGAACATTGTCGTCATAGCGCATATGAAATTTATCGTTGAACGTGAGCATCTGCTAAAACCGCTGCAACAGGTGAGTAGCCCACTGGGTGGCCGCCCAACGTTGCCAATTCTGGGTAACCTGTTATTGCAGGTAACGGAAGGTTCTCTATTGTTGACGGGAACCGATCTGGAAATGGAGATGGTGGCACGCGTCTCTCTCTCCCAGCCCTATGAAGTGGGGGCGACCACCGTCCCTGCACGTAAATTTTTTGATATCTGCCGGGGTTTACCGGAAGGTGCCGAGATTACCGTCACGCTTGAAAGTGAGCGCATGTTGGTGCGTTCTGGCCGTAGTCGTTTTTCATTATCCACGCTACCGGCGGTAGACTTTCCGAATCTGGATGATTGGCAGAGTGAAGTGGAGTTCACGCTACCGCAGGCGACCTTAAAGCGCCTGATCGATGCGACCCAGTTCTCGATGGCGCATCAGGATGTGCGCTATTACCTCAACGGCATGTTGTTTGAGACCGAAGGGGAAGAGCTCCGCACTGTGGCGACTGATGGTCACCGTCTGGCGGTATGCGCCATGCCGATTGGTCAATCCTTACCGACACATTCGGTGATTGTGCCACGTAAAGGGGTGATGGAGCTGGTGCGTCTGCTGGATGCTGGTGATACGCCACTCCGTGTACAGATCGGCAGCAATAATATTCGCGCCCATGTGGGGGATTTTATCTTTACCTCCAAGTTGGTTGATGGCCGTTTCCCTGATTATCGTCGTGTATTGCCGAAGAACCCTGACAAGACCTTAGAAGCCGGGTGTGACTTGCTTAAGCAGGCCTTTGCCCGTGCGGCCATTTTGTCGAATGAGAAGTTTCGCGGTGTCCGCCTGTACGTCAGTCAAAATCAACTCAAGATCACTGCCAATAATCCGGAGCAGGAAGAGGCAGAAGAGATCCTTGATGTCAGCTATGATGGCAGCGAGATGGAAATTGGGTTTAACGTCAGCTACGTGCTGGATGTATTAAACTCGCTCAAGTGCGAGGATGTGCGTCTACTGCTGACTGATTCGGTCTCCAGCGTGCAGATTGAGGACGCGGCCAGTCAGGCGGCGGCCTATGTTGTTATGCCAATGCGTTTGTAGAAATTATCGGGCTATCTTACTTGCTCCTTTGTGATTGGGCCGTACTCGCAATCCTGACGTACTCTGTGTACGCATCGGTTGCTGGGGGTTTTACGGCACGCAAATGGCTTGCGACGATAACGCCCAGGGTTGTTCGATGATTAAGATAACTGCCGCATGGCGTTAACGCGTTTACTGATTAAAGATTTCCGCAATATTGAAGCGGCGGATCTGGCTCCCGCACCTGGGTTTAACTTCCTGGTTGGGGCCAATGGCAGTGGTAAAACCAGCGTATTAGAGGCGGTTTATACCCTTGGTCATGGGCGTGCTTTTCGCAGCTTGCAGGCTGGCCGAGTGATCCGTCATGATCAGCCGGAATTTGTACTGCATGGCCGGATTGAAGGGGCGGAACGTGAGTTATCAGTAGGACTAAGCCGAAGCCGGCAAGGTGACAGCAAAGTACGTATTGATGGCAGCGATGGTCATAAAGTGGCGGAACTCGCCCAACTATTGCCCATGCAGTTGATTACTCCCGAAGGTTTTACTCTGCTCAATGGCGGGCCAAAATATCGGCGCGCGTTTGTGGATTGGGGATGCTTCCATGATGTACCCGGTTTTTTCACCGCCTGGAGCAACCTGAAACGGTTACTGAAGCAACGTAATGCTGGCTTGCGCCAAGTCAGTCGTTATGCGCAATTGCGCGCCTGGGATCAGCAGTTGGTTCCACTGGCTGAACGCATCAGCGAGTGGCGGGCGGCATACAGTGAGGCCATTGCCGCCGATATTACTGCGACCTGTGCACAATTTTTGCCTGAATTTGCGTTAAATTTCTCTTTTCAGCGCGGTTGGGATAAAGAGAGTGACTATGGAGAGCTGTTGGAGCGGCAGTTTGAGCGCGACAGGGCATTAACCTATACCTCGGTTGGGCCACATAAAGCAGATTTCCGTATTCGTGCCGAAGGCACACCGGTAGAAGATTTATTATCACGCGGTCAGCTTAAATTGCTGATGTGTGCATTGCGCTTGGCGCAGGGTGAGTTTCTCACCCGGCAGAGCGGGCGGCGTTGCCTGTATCTGATTGATGATTTTGCCTCCGAGCTGGACACTGGCCGTCGCCGGTTGCTGGCTGAACGTCTGAAAGCCACTCAGGCTCAGGTTTTTGTCAGCGCGGTAAGTGCTGAACAAGTTACTGACATGATCGGTGAAAAGGGCAGGATGTTCCGTGTGGAACAGGGTAAAATAGAAGTTCAACCACAGGATTAAAATAAGCGAGAAACGTTGATGTCGAATTCTTATGACTCTTCAAGTATCAAGGTATTAAAAGGGCTGGATGCTGTGCGTAAGCGTCCAGGCATGTATATCGGCGATACTGATGACGGCACCGGTCTGCACCACATGGTGTTTGAGGTTGTGGATAACGCTATCGACGAAGCCCTCGCTGGCCACTGTAATGACATTCAGGTGACCATCCATGCTGACAACTCGGTGTCGGTGCAGGATGATGGCCGCGGTATTCCCACCGGTATTCACGAAGAAGAAGGGGTTTCTGCGGCACAGGTCATCATGACTGTTCTTCATGCCGGCGGTAAGTTTGACGATAACTCCTATAAAGTTTCCGGTGGCTTGCATGGCGTGGGGGTTTCCGTCGTTAACGCCTTGTCAGAGAAACTTGAGCTGGTGATCCGCCGTGAAGGCAAAGTGCACGAGCAAACCTATAAACACGGTGAGCCACAAGGGCCACTGAAAGTGGTGGGTGAGACCACCCAAACCGGCACCACAGTACGTTTTTGGCCGAGTTACCAGACTTTTACCAATAACATCGAATTTGAATACGATATTCTGGCCAAGCGCCTGCGGGAACTGTCGTTCCTTAACTCGGGTGTTTCTATTCGTCTGAAAGATAAACGTAACGACAAAGAAGACCACTTCCACTATGAGGGCGGGATCAAGGCGTTCGTTGAGTATCTGAACAAGAACAAAACGCCAATCCATCCAACGGTGTTCTACTTCTCAACGGTAAAAGATGAAATCGGTGTGGAAGTGGCACTACAGTGGAACGATGGTTTCCAGGAAAATATCTACTGTTTTACCAACAACATCCCACAGCGTGATGGGGGGACTCACCTGGTCGGTTTTCGTGCCGCGATGACGCGTACCCTTAACAGCTATATGGATAAAGAAGGCTACAGTAAAAAATCCAAGATCAGTGCCACCGGTGATGATGCCCGTGAAGGTTTGATTGCCGTCGTTTCGGTGAAAGTGCCGGATCCGAAGTTCTCTTCACAGACCAAAGATAAACTGGTCTCTTCGGAAGTGAAAACGGCAGTTGAGTCACTGATGAACGAGAAGCTGGTGGATTACCTGATGGAAAACCCATCAGACGCCAAAATCGTTGTTGGTAAAATCATTGATGCGGCCCGAGCGCGTGAAGCAGCACGTAAAGCGCGTGAAATGACACGCCGTAAAGGTGCACTGGATTTGGCTGGCTTGCCAGGCAAATTGGCGGACTGCCAAGAGCGCGATCCGGCGTTGTCTGAACTGTACCTGGTGGAAGGGGACTCTGCGGGGGGCTCGGCAAAACAGGGGCGTAACCGCAAAAACCAGGCGATTTTGCCACTGAAAGGTAAAATCCTTAACGTTGAGAAAGCGCGTTTTGACAAGATGCTCTCTTCGCAGGAAGTGGCTACCTTGATCACTGCGCTGGGCTGTGGCATTGGCCGCGACGAATACAACCCAGATAAACTTCGTTATCACAGCATCATCATCATGACCGATGCTGACGTCGATGGTTCGCATATCCGTACATTGTTACTGACTTTCTTTTATCGCCAGATGCCGGAAATCATCGAGCGTGGTCATGTGTTTATTGCACAACCGCCGCTATACAAGGTGAAGAAAGGCAAGCAGGAACAGTATATTAAAGACGACGAGGCCATGGACCAGTACCTGATTTCCATTGCGCTTGATGGGGCAACCTTGCATACCAATGAGGTCGCACCGCCATTGGCCGGGGAACCGTTGGAGAAACTGGTGGCTGAGCATTACAGCGTACAAAAGCTGATTGGCCGAATGGAGCGTCGTTATCCGCGTGCCTTACTCAACAACCTAATCTATCAACCTACCTTGAGCGAAGATGATCTGAGTGACCAAGCTAAAGTGAAAACCTGGATCGAGTCACTGGTGAAATTGCTCAACGATAACGAACAGCATGGCAGCAGCTATGATTTTGTCATGGTTGACAACCCAGAACGTCAGATGTTGGAGCCAGTGCTGCGCGTTCGTACTCACGGCGTCGATACTGATTATCCTCTGGACTTCGATTTCATCCACGGTGGTGAATATCGCAAGATCTGTACATTGGGTGAAAAACTGCGTGGTTTGCTGGAAGAGGATGCATTTATTGAACGTGGCGAACGTCGTCAGCCGGTAAATGGTTTCGAGCAAGCGTTGGAATGGCTGGTGAAAGAATCTCGCCGTGGTCTGTCGGTGCAGCGTTATAAGGGCTTGGGTGAAATGAACCCAGACCAATTGTGGGAAACCACCATGGACCCAGAACAACGCCGTATGCTGCGAGTGACGGTGAAAGATGCTATTGCCGCAGATCAACTGTTCACCACCCTGATGGGCGATGCAGTTGAACCACGCCGTGCCTTTATCGAAGAGAACGCCCTGAAAGCGGCGAACATCGATATTTAATGCGTTAATCAGCAACAGAAAATCCGCGCCGGTGCTCCCGCGCGGATTTTTTATCGCTGCGTTTTAGTCTCGCTGAATTCTAGCCAGGCTAGGTTATCGTCTACCAACACCTTGCACCAACCTGATACCTACCAAGGAAACTTACCAAGAGAAATTCGTATGGCGATTGAACTGATAGCAATTGATATGGATGGCACGTTACTCAACCCTCAACACCAGATCACGCCAGCGGTGAAGCAAGCGATTAGTGCGGCGCGCGCTCAAGGGGTGAAGGTGGTGCTGGCTACAGGGCGGCCCTATGTGGGGGTGCAGGATTATCTATGTCAGTTGGATATGCAAGGCGCTGATGATTTCTGTATTACCTATAACGGTGCATTGGTGCTTAAAGCCGCCGATGGAACCTGCATTCTGCAAGAAACCCTCAGTTTTGACGATTATCTCTATTTTGAGCAGTTAGCGCGGCAGCTTGGGGTGCATTATCACGCATTTGATTTCGATACCCTGTATACCCCGAATAAAAACATTGGCAAATATACCATTCGTGAAGCGGGAATTACCGGTATTCCGTTGAAATACCGTAGCGTAGAGGAGATGGATCGTACCCTACGTTTCCCGAAAGTGATGATGATTGATGAGCCTGAATTGTTAGAGCATGCCATCGCTCATTTGCCAGCGGAAGCCGGCGAGCGTTACACCATTATGAAAAGCGCCCCCTTTTACCTGGAAATCTTGCACCAGCGGGTTGATAAAGGCGCTGGGGTGAAAATGCTGGCGGATCATCTGGGTATCAAACAGCAAAACGTGATGGCGCTGGGGGATCAGGGTAACGATATTGCGATGATTGAATATGCTGGTGTTGGCGTAGCGATGGGCAATGCGATCGCGGAACTGAAAGAGATTGCCCAGTTTGTAACGAGTACCAACACCGAAGACGGCGTGGCACGCGCTATTGAGAAGTTCGTATTATAGTTTTGCCAGAATTCCTTTCACAATCTGAGCATCCTGAATGGCTAACCCGGTGAGGTCGGCCAAGGTGATCTGTTGTTCATTCTTTCTAACCCGCTCGCCACGAGCCAGTATTTCTCCGAACTCAACCACAGCTACTGACGCCAGTAAATTTTGCTGATAGGCACGAGCAATTTCACCATACTGACTGCATTGACTGAGTGCATCCACCAGGATGGTGTCAGCTTTGGCGACCAACGCCGTTGCTAACTCCTGTTTTCCCTCAGCGTCTGACCCTACGGCGGTGATATGTGTTCCTGGGCGGATATCCTCTGCTTGCAGCAGGGGTTCACGGCTTGGCGTGGTGGTCACAATCAGATTGCAATGTGCCGCCAGTTCAGCGGCATTTTGGGTGGTATTTACCTGAAAACCTTCCGCTTCAGCCCGTTGACAATAGTCAGCAAGGTGATGTGGGCTGCGACCCCAAAGCCACACTTGGCGACAGTCGGTGACCGTTTTAAGGTGTTGCAATTGTAGCCATGCCTGCATTCCTGTGCCCACGATACCAATGGCCTGCACGTTTTGCGGTGCGCATAATTCCGCAGCGATGCGCCCAGCCAGGGCAGTACGTAATGCTGTCAGCCAGCCTTCATCCAACAGTAGCACCTGTGGTTTGCCAGTTTGCGCAGAAAAGGCCATCATTAAGCCTTGGTTGCTAGGCAGCCCTTGTTGTGGATTGTGGTAAAACCCAGAAGACACTTTCACCACAAAGTATTCTTCCCTTTCCAGCCATGCGGATTTAATACAACAGTCACCTGCCGCAGCTTCAAACCGAAAGTGTTGCACTGGTGGCATCTGTACCTGGCGCGCAGAGTAGGCGATAAAACCGGTTTTTAGCAGTTGGGTGATGCTGTCGGCATCAAAAGCAGCAAGAATTTGTGTTTTATTAATGACTTTCATGGCTGACTGCCTGCAAATATTTTTCCAGCACAATATTTTTACCACATAACACCACGGCCACTTTTTTGCCTAGCAACTCGGGTGCCAATTTGCAGGCTGCGGCTAAGGCCACGCCGGCAGCACCTTCGATAATCCAACGGTCGCTACTGGCAACCAGGCGCATTGCCTGTTTGATTTCCTCTTCGCTGACCAATACTTTACGGTCAATGACCTGTTGGCACAGGGGGAAGGTGATAGCACCCGGTTCCACTCCCCCCGCAGTACCGTCAGAGAGAGTCTCTTGTTCTTCCACTGGGTAGATATGCCCCGCCTCCAGTGCGCTGTACATGCTGGTGGCATTTTCTGGCCAGCAGGCAATAAGTTGTGTTTTTGGCGACAATTTTTTTAGAACGGTACCCATTCCCGCAATATAGCCGCCGCCACCCACCGCAACAAATACCGCATCCAGTTCTGGCTGCTGTTCGATGATTTCCATCCCACAGGTGCCTTGGCCTGCAATTACGTCGGCATCGTTATAAGGGGAAATATAGGTTTTATGCTGTTGGCGTGCGGCCTTTTCCGCAGCCAACTCGGCATTCAATGGGTCACCCGGGACCAATTCCACCTTGCCACCTAAGGCACGGATGGTATCGAGCTTGATGGTAGCGGCACTTTCAGGTGCATAGACGGTGACATTGACGCCCATTAATTTACCCGCGAGTGCAACGGCTTGACCATGGTTACCGGTTGATGCGGTAATCACGCCTTGTTGACGTTGTTGTTCACTCAGTAACCGTAGTTTGTTGCTGGCGCCACGAAACTTAAATGAGCCGGTATGTTGTAAATGATCGCACTTGAGATAGAGCTCGCAGCCTAATTGCTGTGAAAGCAGCACGCTGTGTTCCAACGGGGTGACGCGGACTTGTGGGCGCAATTGTTGATGGGCGGAAACAATGTCATCAAATAGGCTCATACTGTTCTCTTTAGGATTTTAAATGGCATGGAACTATTTCTGGGTCTTCGGGGGGGGTGGCGTTGGCATCCCCTGCCCTAGATTACCGCTCTCAGACAGATTTTTTGCCTCGTCACGTTCGATACGTGCTTTGGGGGACAGGGTGGTTTTATCATCATCCGAACGGAGGTAATCATAAGGTAGCAAAATGGTATCCATCACTGCCGAGAAGGGTAGATCGATGGCTAACAGGGGCATCATGGCCCAACTGGTGTCCTCTTTTTTCATCGTATCTATGCTGGCACGGGTGCCAGGATAGTAACCCTGATCGCCACCGGTGTGGCTCATCACGCTGGAGCAGCCACTGATGAGTAAGCACAGGCCGCTGGTGGTTAGTCTCTTTACTGATTTCATTGACTCATCCTGAGGTGGATTTCTGCCGAAATTTGCTGATTTATGATTAAGTTAAATCAATTTTTACCAGCTCACGAATAGATTGAAAGATATAAAATTTAGCTCTGTGGCGGTTATCTCACTTTATTGTATGTGATGGGCAAATTATCGTCTTTATGTTTGACGATTTTTTTAACCCGGTGAGTTGAAATAAGTGAACCCAGCCCCATTTTCTTGGTAACGCCAATTTAAGAGTTCGCTGAAAAGGGACTCTGGCGTTGAGCTTGTCCACATTTGAGTCTGTCCATAATGGAAGACGTTATTACCCACCTCGCTGAAGTGTTTTAGGAGGCAGTTTTATGAGCAATTTTGATCTTTCCCCACTATACCGTTCTGCTATTGGTTTTGATCGCCTGTTTAATGCTCTGCAAACCGGGCAAAATCAAGGTAATGGTGGCTATCCGCCGTATAACGTTGAGCTGGTTGATGAGAATAATTATCGTATCGCCATCGCGGTGGCCGGGTTTGCCGAGC
The DNA here is from genome assembly GCF_000496755.2 of Serratia sp. DD3. The sequence goes on along the minus strand of NZ_AYKS02000047.1, from coordinate 295,952 downwards.
CGGAACTGGAGATTATCACCCAGGACAATCTGCTGATTGTGCGTGGTGCTCGCCATAATCAGGCCGTTGAAAAAACCTATTTATACCAAGGTATTGCCGAGCGTAATTTTGAACGTAAATTTCAGTTGGCCGAACATATTCAAATTAAAGGGGCTAAGCTGGAAAACGGTTTGCTGTATATCGATCTGCAGCGCATCGTGCCGGAAACATTAAAACCGCGTCGGATCGAAATTAAATAATTCCGTTTCACTGTGGGTGAAACACCACCTTGCCTGCTGATAGTTCGGGGGCAAATTAATACCTATCTCGCTTCTTGGAAGGAGTTAATACCATGCGTAACTACGATTTATCCCCACTTTTGCGTCAATGGATCGGTTTTGACAAGCTGGCCAGCTCAATGGGTGGGCAGGAACCCCAAGGGTTTCCCCCCTACAACATAGAGAAGAGTGACGATAACCACTACCGCATTTCTCTGGCGTTGGCCGGGTTCAAACAGAGTGAGTTGGATATTGAAGTGGAAGGTCCACGTTTATCGATACGCGGTAAACCCACGCCACCAGAAAAACAGGTGGAATATCTGCATCAAGGATGGGAGTGCAAAGAATTCACTTTGACTTTTACCTTGGCGGAACACATGCAGGTTTCCGAGGCCAAATTTGAAAATGGCCTGCTGCATATTGAGCTGGTGCGCCATGTATCGGAAGCCTTACAGCCACAACGGATCAGCATCAGTAGCACTCCAGAGCTAGAAGTCAAGTAACTGGCTGAATAAAAAGAAAATCATGGTGGGGAGGTCTGAATGGCCTCCCCTGTCACATTAATGTGGAATACCCCACATTACCCCCTCAAAGTTTATGCCAGAATCCCTCTAACCTAGTTAGGTTGCGTTTTAAATTGTGATTTTTACCACATATTGGTTATTAAACTTTTGTTAAGGATGTGACGTATGAGTGATATCGCCCTGACCGTCAGTATGCTGGCGTTAGTGGCTATTCTCGGGTTATGGATTGGCAACTGGAAAGTGTATGGCGTGGGTTTAGGGATAGGTGGCGTCTTGTTTGGCGGTATCATTGTCGGGCACTTTGCACAGACTTATCAGATAGACCTCAACGGCGATATGTTGCACTTTATTCAGGAGTTTGGGCTGATCCTGTTTGTTTACACCATCGGTATCCAGGTTGGGCCTGGTTTCTTCTCTTCCCTGCGCGTCTCTGGTCTCCGGTTAAATGGCTTTGCCATTTTGCTGGTGCTTATGGGCGGGGTGGTCGCAGCGGCAGTCCACAAACTGTTTGCGGTACCATTACCGATTATTCTTGGGGTGTTCTCGGGTGCGGTGACCAATACGCCAGCACTGGGTGCCGGGCAACAGATACTGACCGATTTAGGGTCGGATCCAGCACTGGTTGATCGTATGGGGATGGGGTATGCCATGGCCTATCCATTTGGTATCTGTGGCATTCTACTGGTGATGTGGCTTATCCGGCTGTTCTTTCGTATCAATATTGAACAAGAAGCGAAAGAGTTTGAAAACAGCATGGGCAACAATCGCGAACTGCTGCAGACCATGAATGTGGCGGTACGTAACCCTAACCTGCAAGGTCTGGCCATCAAAAATGTGCCATTACTTAACAGCGATGACATCATCTGCTCGCGCCTGAAGCGGGGCGACCTGTTGATGGTGCCATCACCGCAAGAAATGTTGGAGTTAGGGGATTTTCTTCACCTGGTGGGTAAGCGTGAAGAGTTGGAGAACGCGCGCTTGGTGATCGGTGAGGAAGTGGATGTGTCACTTTCTACCAAGGGTACTGCTCTGCAGGTGGTTCGTGCCGTGGTGACCAACGAAAAGGTCTTGGGTAAAAAAGTTCGCGATCTGAATTTTAAGCAGAAATATGACGTGGTGATTTCGCGCCTTAACCGTGCTGGTGTTGAGCTGGTGGCAGGCAGTAATGTCACGCTGCAGTTCGGGGATATTCTCAACCTGGTAGGGCGGCCAGAATCTATCGAGGTCGTGGCGGCGATTGTTGGTAACGCCAAGCAGAAGTTGCAACAGGTACAAATGTTGCCAGTGTTTATTGGCATCGGGTTAGGGGTGCTGCTGGGTTCTATTCCGTTGTTTATTCCTGGCTTCCCGGCGGCGTTGCGGTTGGGGTTGGCTGGCGGGCCACTGGTGGTGGCTTTGATCCTGGGGCGTATTGGCAGTATCGGCAAACTTTACTGGTTTATGCCCCCCAGTGCTAACCTGGCGTTGCGTGAGTTGGGTATTGTATTGTTCCTGGCGGTGGTGGGGTTGAAGTCGGGCGGTAACTTTATTAACACCCTGATCCATGGTGAAGGGTTAGCCTGGATTGGCTATGGTGCGTTGATCACTGCCATTCCCTTAATCACCGTGGGTATATTAGCCCGGGTGATGGGCAAAATGAACTACCTGACACTATCTGGCATGTTGGCAGGGTCGATGACTGATCCACCTGCCCTGGCCTTTGCCAATGGCCTGCATCCCACCAGTGGTGCAGCGGCACTCTCTTATGCCACGGTTTATCCGTTGGCAATGTTCCTGCGTATTATGTCTCCGCAATTGTTGGCCGTGCTGTTTTGGGCCATGTAATGGTGTTTTTCAAGATCATGTAGTGATGTTTTTCAAGGTGGTAGATTCAGGGGCTCTTCAGAGCCCCTTGGTTCTTTAACCCGCTTCTTGATGTGCTCGTTCAACCTCTTCTGCCAAGATCATCACACCCTGTTCAATGCTTGCTGGGTCAGGGATATAGTTCATACGCATACATTGGTGGGTATGTGGCCATTCCTGTTCCAGTCCTGGGAAGAAATAGTGGCCTGGCACCATCAGGACCCCACGTTTCTTCAGGCGTTGGTAGAGTAATTCTGTGGTGATGGGCAGATCCTTAAACCATAACCAGAGAAAAATAGCCCCTTCCGGTTTGTGGATCAGGCAACGTTCTGGTGACAGATAACGGCGAATAATGCCAATGGTCTGTTCAACACGCTGTTTGTAGAACGGGCCGATCACTTCATTAGACAGACGTAACAGATCACCACGCTCAATCATTTCTGCCGCCAGCGCTGGGCCGATGCTTCCTGGCGACAGGCTGATAATGCCATTCATATTGGTCAGGGCGGTAATTACCCGTTCATTGGCTATAACGATGCCACAACGTGAACCTGGCAGGCCGAGTTTAGACAGGCTCATGCACAGAATGATATTGGGGTTCCATAATGGCGTTGCGTCGCTGAAAATAATGCCCGGGAAAGGTACGCCATAAGCGTTATCAATCACCAAAGGTATATCGTGCTGCTGTGCCAATAGATCGAGTTTGTTCAGTTCCTCGTCGGTGATCACATTACCTGTCGGGTTGGTCGGGCGTGAAACGCAGATCATGCCAATATCGTCACCGATCGTTAAATGCTCAAAATCGATGTGATATTTAAATTGGCCGTCTGGCAGGAACTCTATATTGGGTTTGGCGGAGACAAATACCCCTTCATCCAACCCGGCATCAGCATAACCGATGTACTCGGGAGCCAGTGGGAATAACACGCGGCGGCGTTTCCCTTCTGCGTAGCGGCCTGCGAACAAATTGAATAAGTAGAAAAATGCGCTTTGACTGCCGTTTGTTAGCGCAATATTTTGTGGCCCGATGGGCCAATCAAACTCTTTCTGTAGCAGATTAGCCAGTGCTGACAGTAAGAGGTCTTTGCCTTGTGGGCCATCGTAGTTACATAGTGCTTCAGTCAATTTGCCATTTTCGAGCATATCTTGGCACAGTTGCTTGAAGTAACTTTCCATTTCTGGAATTTTTGCAGGGTTTCCACCGCCGAGCATGATGGCGCCTGGGGTGCGCAGACCATCATTCAGGTCGTCCATTAAGCGGGTGATACCGGCATAACGGGTAAATTTATCGCCGAAAAGAGAAAAAGTCATAGGTGCCGCAGAATTGTTATTGGTCAGTAGGGCTCCACCATACCGCCAGATAAAAGCAGGTGCAATTAAGCAGATATTTTATCTGGCGACGTGAAGTATCATGATATGTACTTTTTATAGCATAAAACGCTAATTAATTTTTACAGCTAAAAGAGTAACACGGGTATCTATCACCTTTGTAGTGAATAGAGGTCAAGTCGTTAATAGGGGTTAATCAGTAAATGGGGATTAACGCAATTTTTTGTTACCTGGCCTGTGAGTGCGGCAATCAGGTTATCCACAGCACATTCAGCCATGCCATAGCGGGTTTCATGAGTGGCAGAACCGATATGGGGCACAGCAACCACATTGGGCAATTGCAGTAGTGGTGAATTCACCGATAACGGTTCTTGCTCAAAAACATCCAACCCGGCAGCGTGAATAGTACCGTTCTGCAAGGCCTCGATAAGCGCTTGCTCATCAACCACCGGCCCTCGCCCTGCATTGATCAAAATGCTGCTTTTCTTCATTTTCGCCAACTGTTCATGGCCGATCATATGGAAGGTTTCGCTAGTTAACGGGAGTGTGATGCAGAGAAAATCTGACTCAGCCAGCAGAGTATCAAGATCGCAACGGCGGGCGTTGAAATTTTGTTCGGCCTGTTGATGGGTGCGGCGGGCGTTATATAACACTGGCATGTTAAAGCCTAAGTGTGCCCGTTGTGCCAATGCCAGCCCGATGCGCCCCATACCGAGGATGCCAATAGTTTTATGATGAACATCAACACCATACCACTCGGGCCCAATGTTATTTTGCCACTCACCCGCTTTCACTCGCTCGGCGACTTCAACCACGCGACGTGCCGTGGCCAACATCAAGGCCATGATGGTATCGGCCACGGTTTCTGTTAATACGCTCGGGGTATGCATCAATAATACTTGGTGGGCATTAAGCGCTTCGAGGTCAAAGTTATCGTAACCTACTGTAATCGTTGAAGCAGCACGTAGTTTAGGTGCCCGTTGCAGAAAGGCTTCATCAATTTTGCCGCCAGAACCGATAATCCCTTCAGCTTGTTGTAATGCAGTCTCAAACGCAGGGGTATTATCTGGGGGTAAATCATCGAAAGCATGTACCGTGAAGTGCTTGTCCAGCCGCTGATGCAGGTCGGCAGGAATACTCCGATACAATATGACTGAAGGCTTCATTAAAAACTCCAACGAGAGAACGATATAGCTATAATAAATCAATTAATTAGTGTGAACCAGGGTACCCGGGTACCGTTGCGACTTGAATGGCGATGAATATATAGGGGGAGCGGAGTGGCGACTGATAACATCATTCAGTTTAGCTTTTACTATCATTGCTTAGGAGCAAAAAAACTGATCCCGATTAAAGGATCAGGTGCCAAATTGGCCAACACCAGGGAAAATGATTAAACACTGTTGTAACTTACAGATTGCCTGTGAGTTTTTGAGATTAAGCTGGAAATATTGCCACTGTTATCAGTATCGCCACCATAAATGGAACCGATCCCATTAAAAAGTGACAGAAGAGAAAAATATGATATCAATCACAAAACGGGAAGAATAGCGGGTTGTTTTACGGGAGTGATCAACCTCTGCCAGCTCAGTTCATTCAAGTTCATCCTATCCTAATCGATCAATCTACGGACCGACCCATGCCAGTTTATTGAAATTAAGTAGCAGGCCAATTCATGATCAGCGTATGGGCTTGAGTTTCTTGGTTAAACAGACGCTGCATTTCGCGGAACCCTTGTTTGTAGTAGAAGGCGCAAGCTCGTTGGTTATCCTCATACACTTCCAGGCTAAGCCAACGATAATGATGTTGTACGCAGGCCATTAATGCTGCCCCCACCCCTTTGCCATGAAAGTGATGGTCAACAAACAGAGCGCCAATAAAGCGCTCATCCAATATGCTGATAAAAGCGACAATTTGCTGGTTATGCAGATACACCCAAGTTTTAGCCCGGGGCAAATAGTTATCCCGTACCAGTTGAGCACTTTGCTGCCAATAGTCAGATGGCACAAAGGGATGAGCACGGGTGGTGCTTTCTAGCCAGAGCACCATCAGCACGTCAAGGTCGGCGGACGTTGCGGTGCGTATCATCTTTGGTATTCTCCGGGTGGCAAAAACAACCAGTAACATGGTCGTTTACCAAGCCGCAGGCCTGCATAAAGGCATAGCAGATGGTTGAACCGATAAATTTGAAGCCGCGCTTTTTCAATGCCTTGGACATGGCAACAGAAATCTCTGTTTGAGCGGGCACTTCGTTTAGGGCTTGCCAGTGGTTCAGTTGCGGTTTACCTCCGACAAATTGCCAGATAAAGGTAGAAAAATTTTCCCCCGCTAGTTCCATGGCTTGATAAGCTTTGGCATTGGCAATGATGGCTTCAATCTTGCCGCGATGGCGGATAATCCCGCTGTCTTGCAGCAATAACGCCACATCTTGTTCGTTCATGGCAGCGATACGTGTTGGGTCAAAATTGTGGAAAGCACGGCGGTAGTTTTCACGTTTTTTCAGCACCGTGATCCAAGAGAGGCCAGCCTGTTGCCCTTCCAGACACAACATTTCGAACAGTTCGCGTGCATCCGTGGTTGGGGTGCCCCATTCTTTATCGTGGTACTCAAGATATAATGGGTCAGCGGTAACCCAACCGCAACGTTGATTATCCATGCCGATACTCCTTATTCTTATTTCGTTTTTTACTGACGCAGTGACCCGAGTATATAGCGTTAGTGCACCATTTCTGATGATTGGCTTAGCGGGAAGGCACCATAGATAAGGACTACCTGGTAGTTTGAAGTCGGCATAGGGTGCCACAAACGCTGGTACGGTGCCTGATGCGGGCCTGTTACCGAAAAAGTATAGTGGGTGACTGTACTTTAGTATAACTATCATTCAGTAACAAAAAACTTTATCGTTAGTGCGTAACAACAATAACAAGAATTTTAAGCAAAAAAAACTGATCCCGATTAAAGGATCAGGTGCCAAATTGGCCAACACCAGGGAAAATTCTTAAACATTATTGTAAATCATAGAGTGCCTGTCAACAGTTTCTCTCACCCAATCAAAGAAGGGGTGAGAGTATATTTTTATGCATTTTACCCTCTTCCTTTTTATTTTTTTTAGTCAAATGGTTTTTGAGCAATTTTATCTGAAAGTTTGGCTACATTAGCGAACCGACCTGATTAGCTGCAATTCAACACTGAGCCTTATGGCATGCTTGGCATTGTTAACGCCTAACTTTTTAACTGCATTTCCAATATGAAATTTTACTGTGGTGAGTTTAATTCCTAAGATAAGTGCAATTTCCTGATAGGATTTCCCCATGCTTGCCCAATAAATAATTTCATTCTCGCGAGGGGAAAAGAAATTTCTCTGGTTTATTTTCTCAAAGTAGTTAGCATTATTCAGTTCTTGAGAAGTGTTAATGAGTTTTTCATGCGTTTTCATCAACAATAGCTGTAAACTATCTTGCTTATCTCTAATCAGCGGTTCAACACTATTATCACAATGGCTATCTATGATAATAGATAAAACCGCCAGATGATGAAGATGGTCATGCAACACGAAGGTATAACCATGAGTAACATCATAACTTTTCGCCATATTAAATATTTTTGGCAGTTTAATTCCCGAGTTAATCATGATGTTTTTATCCCAAAAAAATGGGGTAACTCGATGTGATGCAGTCACTAAAACCGGGTCGATATACTGAAAGTTGTTATTGACATAAAAATCAAACCATTCAGTTCTATTTGAAATCACTGAAAAATCAGCAGGGTTCTTTTTATTCATTATGGCATAAGCGTACTTTATATTATTAAACTCTTTTAGTTTTTTTTCTAGATAGCTTTTGATAGATGAATTAATGAGTTCGTTAGGTTTACTCTCTGATAATAAATGACAATCTTTATCAAGGCCTTCTATCATACTTAGCTGTCCATAATGAATTTTAAAATGTTTGACACATTATCCTTGAAGTTACTTGTGTTGGCTACGCTATATCACTTCACTTATAGCGTGGGCTATGCTCCCAAAAACGCTGAGTTTAAAGTGCCGCATTTTGCAAACTCCCTTGATGCCTCGTCAACCTTGAACCTGTTGCTGTCGCTATTCGGGCCTCATGGGGTAAGCTGAATGAACTAGGGTATCGTGCTGAACCGGCTTTTTGCATATCACACCACGGTTTTTATCGGGGGATTGTGACTTGTTGCTGGATTCTGGCTGTATATCTTACGGTCAACAGGTATACTGAGCCCCTCTATTAAATCCACTTGTATCGCGTGCGAATTCAACATGCAAAAGTTTGATACCAAGACCTTTCAGGGTCTGATCCTGACACTGCAGGACTATTGGGCGCGCCAGGGTTGCACTATTGTTCAACCTTTGGACATGGAAGTTGGCGCAGGAACATCTCACCCGATGACCTGCTTGCGTGCTCTTGGCCCGGAGCCAATGGCTGCGGCCTATGTGCAACCTTCACGTCGCCCGACCGATGGCCGTTATGGGGAAAACCCCAACCGCCTGCAACACTATTATCAATTCCAGGTAGTGATTAAACCCTCACCGGAAAATATTCAGGAACTGTACCTGGGTTCATTGAAAGAACTGGGGTTGGATCCTGCTATTCACGATATCCGTTTTGTTGAAGATAACTGGGAAAACCCGACACTAGGGGCCTGGGGATTAGGTTGGGAAGTGTGGTTGAACGGGATGGAAGTGACCCAGTTCACCTATTTTCAACAGGTTGGTGGTTTGGAATGTAAACCGGTCACCGGCGAGATCACTTACGGTCTGGAACGCCTGGCGATGTATATCCAGGGTGTGGATAGCGTCTACGATTTGATTTGGAGCAACGGGCCATTGGGTATCACCACCTATGGCGATGTGTTCCATCAAAACGAAGTGGAGCAATCCACCTACAACTTTGAGTATGCGGATGTAGATTTCCTGTTTTCCTGTTTTGAGCAATACGAAAAGGAAGCGCAAACCCTATTGGCGTTGGAAAACCCCCTGCCATTACCTGCGTATGAACGTATTCTCAAAGCGGCCCATACCTTCAATTTGCTGGATGCGCGTAAGGCGATCTCGGTCACCGAACGTCAACGTTATATTTTGCGTATCCGCACGCTGACCAAAGCCGTTGCCGAGGCCTACTACGCTTCCCGCGAAGCGTTAGGCTTCCCGATGTGTAATAAGAAGTAAGAGGCAGCTATGACTCAACAGACTTTCCTGGTGGAAATCGGCACCGAAGAGCTGCCGCCGAAGGCTCTTCGCTCACTGGCAGAAGCTTTTGCTGCAGATTTTACGGCTGAACTTGATAATGCCGGCTTGGCACATGGCGAAGTGAGCTGGTTTGCTGCTCCGCGTCGCCTAGCATTAAAAGTGGCTAAACTCAGCGCGGCACAGGCTGACCGTGAAATTGAAAAACGTGGCCCGGCCATCGCTCAGGCATTCGATGCCAGCGGTCAGCCCAGTAAGGCCGCTGAGGGCTGGGCGCGTGGTTGCGGCATTACCGTTGATCAAGCTGAACGCCTGGTGACCGATAAAGGTGAATGGTTACTGTATCGCGCCCATGTTAAAGGCCAATCCGCACAGCAACTGTTGGCCGGTATGGTGAGCACGGCACTGTCAAAGCTGCCGATTCCCAAATTGATGCGTTGGGGTGATAAAGAAACCCAGTTCGTGCGTCCGGTACATACGGTGACCATGCTGCTAGGGGCAGAACTGATCCCAGGCACCGTGCTGGGCATCGATTCGGCTCGCACCATTCGTGGTCACCGTTTTATGGGTGAGCCAGAGTTTACTATTGAGAACGCCGATCAGTATCCGCAAATCCTGCAGGAGCGCGGTAAAGTGATCGCCGATTACGCAACCCGCAAGGCGTTGATTAAACGTGATGCTGAACTGGCAGCACAGAAGATTGGTGGAAAAGCCGATCTGAGTGAGAGCCTGCTGGAGGAAGTGACTTCATTGGTTGAGTGGCCGGTGGTGCTGACGGCAAAATTTGAAGAGAAATTCCTGGCAGTGCCTGCTGAAGCGTTGGTTTATACCATGAAGGGTGACCAGAAATATTTTCCGGTCTACGATGCCGCTGGCAAACTGTTACCGAATTTTATCTTCGTCGCCAATATTGAGTCCCGAGACCCGCAGCAAATCATCTCTGGTAATGAGAAAGTGGTGCGTCCTCGTTTGGCGGATGCTGAATTCTTCTTTAATACTGACCGCAAGAAGCGTCTGGAAGATCATTTACCGCGCCTGGAAACGGTACTGTTTCAGCAGCAGTTGGGTACCCTGCGTGATAAGACTGACCGTATTCAAGCCATGGCCGGCTGGATTGCGGGCCAGATTGGTGCTGATGTTAATCACGCAACGCGTGCCGGGCTGCTGTCGAAGTGCGACCTGATGACCAATATGGTGTTCGAATTCACCGATACTCAGGGTGTGATGGGGATGCACTACGCACGCCATGATGGTGAAGCCGAGGACGTAGCTGTTGCGCTTAACGAGCAGTATCAGCCACGCTTTGCGGGTGATGAACTGCCTCAATCGCTGGTGGCTTGCTCGTTGGCAATCGCTGACAAAATGGACACGCTGGTCGGTATTTTTGGTATTGGCCAGCATCCAAAAGGTGATAAAGACCCGTTTGCTTTACGCCGTGCTGCGTTGGGCGTGCTGCGTATCATCGTTGAGAAAAACCTGTCACTGGATTTGCAAACCCTGACCGAAGAGGCTGCGCGCCTGTATGGCAGCAAGCTGACCAATGCCAAGGTGGTGGATGATGTCATCGACTTTATGTTGGGGCGTTTCCGTACCTGGTATCAGGAAGCAGGCCATGCAGTGGATACTATCCAGGCGGTATTGGCGCGTCGCCCAACCCGGCCGGCAGACTTTGATGCACGGGTGAAGGCGGTAACACATTTCCGTACCTTGGCTGAGGCCACCGCGTTGGCTGCGGCTAACAAGCGTGTTTCCAATATCTTAGCCAAATCCAACGATGTATTGCTGGATCAGGTTCAAGCCTCGGTATTGAAAGAGCCGACAGAGCTGAAATTAGCCACTCATCTGGTGGTGTTGCGTGACAAGCTGGAACCTTTGTTTGCTGCAGGTCGTTATCAGGAAGCATTGGTTGAACTGGCGGCGTTGCGTGAGACGGTTGATGCGTTCTTCGACAGTGTGATGGTGATGGCTGAAGATGATGCGGTGCGGGTGAATCGCTTGACGTTGCTGAGTAAGTTGCGTGAGCTGTTCCTGCAAGTAGCGGATATTTCGGTGTTGCAGTAAGGGTAAAGTATTAATGAAAAGGCGCCTGAGGGCGCTTTTTCATCATCATGAGAATCCGTCGGTTATTCTGGGCTGAACGTTGAATCACGTATCCTATAGCAGGGAGTTGATCTATTCTTATCTGCAACGGAGTGCAACATAAGGCATGGAGCCAGATAAAAGAGACATTAATAACGGGAGTTATGTCACATGGCGGTAGGGATCCAAAGCAGAGGCTTTTCGCGTTGGTTGGCACCGGTATTTGCATTGTTGGTCGTGATGCAACTGACCGCCTGCGGCGATAAAGAGCCAGAACAGCGTAAAGCGTTTATTGATTATTTACATAATACGGTGATGCGTAGCGGTGTACACATTCCAACGTTGAGTGAAGACCAAAAACAGAAATTTGGCACTTATGTGAGTGATTACGCCATTCTGGTGGGTTTTTCTCAGCAATTGTCGAAATCGGTTGAGGCAAGTCTGACACCAGCACTGGAACAGATTAATCAAATTCGCACCGCACAAGACTATATCGCTAAGCGCGATACCTTGCAGCAATCGTTGGGTGCATTGAACCTGTTGGGTCAACAGATACAGTCAGCGAAGTTACAGGCGGATAGCGCCCGTGCCGCGTTGAAGCAACCTGATGATTTGAAAGCGGTGTATAGCCAGGTGTATGACAAGATTGTTACCACACCAAGCAATAGCTTGATGCCAGTGATCCCAACCACCAGCAGTTTTGTTCAGGAACTGGTGCTAGTTGGGGATTTCTTGCAGGCTCAGGGTAATCAGGTGAGTTTCAATAATGGCGGTGTACAGTTCCGTACTCAGCAGCAGGTGGCGCAGTACAACACCATGATGTCCAATCTGGTGGCTAAGCAGCAGGATTGGCTCAATGCACAGAAAACGGTGCAGGCAGTGATGCAGTAAGCAAAACTATCCAGGTACATTCGAGCGGCTTTCAGGCTGTAGTTTGAATGTACCTGAGTATGGGTTCCCCTTTTTTCAACGCCTTGTCATCCTTCCGTACCCTGATCTCTATACTACACTTCAGTTATCGGGCCGAAAACGCGTGGTCGAAGCATAACTATGGCCAAGTTCAATTAACTTGCAGGATAAAACATCTGGCTTTTTGAATACCCCGGCGACTTGTTTGACGATGGGTATATTCAACAGCGCCGTAAAATACGGGAACAGAGCCATTCGGTCAGTTGGAGGTCATTATCGTGCCCAGTACTCAACGTGAACAACAGCTTTTAAGGCGCTCAATTTATGGTGCTCTTGGGATATCTTGTTTGAGTATCACCTTCGGTTTTATTACCGGCTCAAGATCGATCATGTTTGATGGTATGTACGCCATATTGGATGCGACCCTATCCGGCTTGGCGTTATTCGTATTACGGCTAATCGGGCAAAACCCGAGCAGTCGCCGTTTTCAATACGGTTTTTGGCACGTAGAACCCTTGGTTCTGGTATTTAACGGCAGCCTACTGTTGTTACTCTGTCTGTATGCTTTTATTAACGCGATTCAAAGTCTTTTGGGAGGGGGAAATCATTTTGAGTTAGGGTGGGCGATAGCCTATGCCTTTAGTATCACCGTCATTTGTTTTGCGATATTTTTGAAACAAAAAAACGCTAACAAAGGGATATCTTCCCCACTGGTCGAGTTGGACGTGCGGGGCTGGATGATCTCCACAGCGATCAGTGCCGCGATCTTTGTCGCTTTTATCCTCGCCTGGTTTTTACAAGACACGCGCTTTGCCTATCTGGTCCCCTATGTGGATTCGATGATACTGGCAGTCCTGATCCTGTTTGTCATGCCAATGCCGGCCAAAATAATCTTTAATGCCATAAAAGAAGTTCTGATGATGACACCTGCAGCATTGGATAAAAAGGTGGAAGAGTTAATGCAACAACTTAGCCGTGAATACGGCTTCATCAAATATTCCCACTATGAAACACGTATAGGTCGCGGATTATTCTTGGAGATCTATGTCGTTCTGCCAGAAAGCATGGAACATATCGGCATCAGCCAGTTGGATTTGATTCGTGAGCGTATTGTCCAGGTTATAAAGGATCCAGAATTGGATTTGTGGATCAGTGTTTCTTTTTGCCGGCATGAAAAATGGCTTTGAGTGTCAGCCAGAGATGTGGGTCGCTGAGTTTGCCTGGTCAGCTCTCTGGCAGAGTGGGTGCCGCAGGGAAGATCCCATTCAAGAGCGCGGTTCGCTTGTGGTGCGTAAAATAAATCGTGATCAATGTATCAATTTAAGAACAAACCCTTCGGCCAATAACGTGATTTTAATCACGTTATTGGCTGGCGGTGACGCTTTATTGGTGTCTATTATTTCTAATATCGAAAGTAATTGTGATTTCAATCACTAAATCCACTGGGTTAACCCCCTCTGTTGTGTGATTTTAATCACGTTTCTTGGGTGAGGTTCGCGTAGTCAGAGGAGCGTGGTAGAGTCCATTTCGCAAACAGCAGCAACACGGCTGGATATGACAACAATGAATGCGCGCTCTTATTGTCAGCGCGTAGCAATAGGGGGGTGTTTTATGTTTTCACCAGATATCAAGGTTAAAGTGCAAAACTTTGGCCGTTTCCTAAGCAATATGGTTATGCCCAACATCGGCGCATTTATCGCCTGGGGTATTATCACCGCATTATTTATCCCTACCGGTTGGGTGCCAAATGAGACATTGGCCAAGCTGGTTGGGCCAATGATCACCTATCTGTTGCCACTGTTGATCGGTTATACCGGCGGTAAATTGGTGGGTGGCGATCGTGGTGGTGTGGTTGGTGCAATTACCACCATGGGTGTCGTGGTGGGTGCTGATATCCCGATGTTCCTCGGTGCCATGATCGCGGGTCCGCTGGGTGGTTGGGCGATTAAGCATTTTGACCGCTGGGTAGATGGCAAGATCAAAAGTGGTTTTGAGATGTTGGTGAACAACTTCTCCGCCGGTATCATCGGTATGCTGCTGGCACTTATCTCCTTTATGGGGATTGGGCCATTGGTCGAAGCGCTCTCCAAAATTCTGGCGGCGGGTGTACATGTCATGGTGGTTAATAACCTGCTGCCATTGACCTCGATCTTTGTTGAACCAGCAAAAATTCTGTTCCTGAACAACGCCATCAACCACGGTATCTTCTCGCCGCTGGGTATTCAGCAAGCCTCAGAGGCTGGCAAGTCTATCTTCTTCCTGATTGAAGCCAACCCGGGCCCAGGTATGGGAGTCTTGATGGCTTATATGTTCTTTGGCCGTGGTAGTGCCAAACAGTCTGCTGGTGGTGCCGCTATCATCCACTTCCTGGGTGGTATCCATGAAATTTACTTCCCTTATGTACTGATGAATCCACGCCTGCTGCTGGCGGTGATTCTGGGTGGTATGACAGGCGTATTCACGCTGACGGTGTTGAATGGGGGTCTGGTATCGCCGGCTTCCCCAGGGTCGATTCTGGCCGTATTGGCAATGACGCCAAAAGGGGCCTATTTCGCCAATTTGGCTGCCATCTTCGCTGCTTTCCTGGTCTCCTTCCTGGTTTCTTCTTTCCTGCTGAAAACGTCGAAAGTTAAAGAGGAAGAGGGTCTGGAACAAGCCACCCGTCGTATGCAGGAGATGAAGGCGCAATCCAAAGGAGCTAAAGCGCCTAATGGAGCGGTAGATGGTGATCTGAGTACCGTGCGTAAAATTATTGTGGCTTGTGATGCGGGTATGGGTTCCAGTGCGATGGGGGCGGGTGTTCTGCGTAAGAAAGTGACAGATGCAGGACTGAAAAATATCTCTGTTACCAATTGCGCGATCAACAGTTTGCCGGAAGATGTCGATCTGGTGATTACCCACCGTGATTTGACGGAACGTGCCATGCGTCATGCACCACAAGCACAGCATATTTCATTAACCAATTTCCTGGACAGTCAGTTATACAGTGATTTGACCGCACGCCTGCTAGCCGCTCACAAAACCAGCGAAACAGAACAGAAAGTGATTTCAACGTTGGATGACAGCTTTGAAGCTAGCGAAAAGAACCTGTTTAAATTGAGTGAAAATAATGTGTTCCTCGGTCTACAGGCTAGCGACAAACAGCAGGCAATTCGCTTTGCTGGTGAGCAATTGGTGAAGGGCGGCTATGTGGAACCTGAATACGTAGAGGCGATGCTGGAGCGTGAAAAGCTCACTTCTACCTACTTGGGAGAGTCGATTGCCGTACCACATGGCACCATCGAAGCGAAAGATCGCGTACTGCGTACTGGCGTGGTGTTCTGTCAATATCCGCAAGGCGTGCGTTTTGGTGACGGTGAGGATGAGGTTGCCCGTCTGGTGATTGGTATTGCAGCCCGTAATAATGAGCATATTCAGGTGATTACTTGTCTAACCAATGCATTGGATGATGAAACGGTTATTGAGCGGTTAGCTAATACGGCAAGCGTCCAAGAAGTTTTGGAACTACTTGGTAGTAAGAAGAGCTAATATCACAGCACTGTTTTAAAGGGTGCACCGGGTGTGCACCCTTCGATATTAACAAAGGTAGAACTATGAAAGCATTACACTTCGGCGCGGGTAATATCGGCCGTGGGTTCATCGGCAAGTTACTGGCTGATGCTCATGCCGAACTGACTTTTGCTGACGTTAACCAGACGTTGTTGGATGAACTGAACCAACGTAAAAGCTACCAGGTACACGTGGTAGGTGATGAATCACGTATTGAACAAGTGAATAATGTCAGTGCGGTTAACAGCGGCAGTGAGCAGGCGGTGGATTTGATTGCTGAGGCGGATATTGTGACAACAGCAGTTGGCCCACAGGTCTTGGCTAAAATCGCCGGGACTATTGCCAAGGGGTTGATTAAACGCCATCAACAAGGAAACACCCAGCCACTCAATATCATTGCTTGTGAAAATATGGTGCGCGGCACCAGCCAGCTCAAGCACTCTGTTTTCGACGTATTGCCGCAGGATGAGCAGGCTTGGGTTGAGCAGCATGTCGGGTTTGTGGATTCTGCCGTAGACCGTATCGTGCCACCCGCGGAAGCCAACAGCAGCGATCCGCTGGAAGTTACCGTGGAAACGTTCAGCGAATGGATTGTGGATCAGACTCAGTTCAAGGGGCCCCCGCCTGCTATTGCGGGTATGGAGTTGACTGACAACCTGATGGCGTTCGTTGAACGCAAGTTGTTCACTCTTAATACTGGCCATGCAATCACGGCTTATCTGGGGCAGCGCGCCAACTTACTGACGATTCGTGATGCTATTCTCGACCCACAAGTTCGTCAGGTGGTACGAGGGGCGATGGAAGAGAGTGGTGCGGTGTTGATCAAGCGTTATGGCTTTGATGCGGATAAACATGCCGCTTATATCAACAAAATCCTCTCTCGCTTTGAAAACCCCTATCTGCATGATGATGTTGAGCGTGTTGGGCGCCAGCCACTGCGTAAACTCAGTGCAGGCGACCGCTTGATTAAGCCATTGTTGGGAACATTGGAATACGATTTGCCACATGGCAACCTGATAAAAGGGATTGCGGCCGCCATGAGTTACCGCAGTGAACAAGACCCGCAGGCCAAAGAGTTGGTAGAATTGCTGGAAAAACTGGGGCCAAAAGCGGCACTGATACAAATTTCTGGCTTACCGGCTGACAGCAAGGTGGTGGAAGAGGCGGTGGCTGCGTATAACACCATGCAGTCGCAGTAAATTCCATGGCGCAATAAATCGGTGTCAATAAACACTCCCTTACTTCACGGATAACGGTTAGGATGCAGGGCAAATTTTTTTGCCCTGGCCTATATTGATTTCCGCTAAGAAAGGGCACCCCTAATGCTGTTCGAAAAGTGACGATGATTGACACAAAGGCATTTGAAAACAAAGTATTGGAAAAACTGAATGCTGGCAAAACGGTACGTAGCTTTCTGATCGCAGCGGTCGAGTTGTTAGCCGAAGCACTGAACGTATTAGTGGTGCAGGTATTTCGTAAAGACGATTATGCGGTGAAGTATGCCGTCGAACCCCTATTGTCTGGTGCTGGCCCGCTTGGTGAACTCTCAGTTCGCCTTAAACTGATGTATGGCCTGGGGGTTATTTCACGGCATGAATATGAAGATGCCGAGTTGCTGATGGCAATGCGCGAAGAGTTGAATCATGATGGCACTGAATATCGCTTTATTGATGATGAAATCCTGGGGCCCTTTGGTGAACTGCACTGTGTGAGTGAACTCCCCCCAGTACCCACCTTTTTACAGCCGAGTGAAGCGGATGAGTCGTTGATTGCCATGCAACACCAGCGCTATCAACAGATGGTACGTTCCACCATGGTGTTATCGCTTACCGAACTACTGGCTGGCATTGGTGCTAAACAACCGTCCAGGCTCTCGCCACTGGGTGAGCAAAAATCGTAGTAGCATACCGAGATAGATGAATATCATCTAATTCGCGTTGAGCCCCAGAACCAAGAGTGACCTTTTAGGTGGCTTCAACGAAATGATCCGATACATTCCGGTTTTGCTTCGTGGCTGCCATCAGGTAAATGCGCACTCATCCGACAATCTCATGTAAACGTTGCGTTTTATTGCTGCCTTATACTGCTCCATAACAAGCAAAAATCCCGCTGTTATGCGGGAATTCTGGATTTATGCGGCTTGTTGATGCTTCCTGAATGGTTACTCGATATTGGATTTATACATTGAGTGTCGGCTTAAAATCCTTTTGATTACTGGATTTCTTATAATGCGCTTTTCTATTGTGTACACCCTTGTGTACACGGTAAAAAGGAATGCTCACCTTTTCGGGCTGTTTTTTGTACACATGCTGGTATTCACCACTTCACAAGCTATGTAGCCCTGCCGTTTATGTCTTCTTGCATGAGGAAAGGCTAAACGAATTTTTCCCATCCTTACTAAAGGAACTAGTTGTTTCTCTCGCAAGTTTTGTGGGGTGCGGGACATCAGTTTAGAAATAATACTAAGCGGCATGTAATGGCCTGCGCAAAGCGCAAGGATAATTTCATCCATAACTTCATTTGAGAGTCTTTTTTTCTCTCTTGCTAATGCTGATGCTGCTTCTAGTTGCTGCCTTAGCGACAAAGAAAGGTGATCGAGGTTGTCGATATAAGGATAAGGAAGTTTGTCTGTAACAAAACGGCCCAGATCGTCTCGTTCTTGCTCGTTATCCGTTATTATCTCGTCGTTATCCGTGATCAAGTAGCTGCTATCCGTGATCAAAGAGGTATTATCCGTGATGATTTGGCCGTGTAGGGAATCGGGTGTGCTTGTTGATAACGGATTAACACCAAAAACATCTTCAGGAGAGGGGAGCTCTTGCCCTGGTAATGTGTATGATTTGTTTCTTTTTTCACCGTGTGGAATCAAAAAACCGCCAGTTACGAGGCGAGGAAGCGTAAGAGTAACTTCACGAGAATGCAAGCTGGTGAGTTGGCAAGCCCGTTCATGATCTATCCATTTTTCTACCGCTGCTGTAATTACGATACTGCGTTCAAGCTCGCTTAGGTGATCAACTTTGTCTCCGAATTTGGAATGCAGAAGAGCCGCTGTTTCTTCCGAGACAAGGTTACCAATAGAGAGTTCAAGCAGTGTTTGTTCCGGTTCTGTTTTTTCATACAACCGGGGGAGACGCCAGTTGGCCAACTTCCAACCACTAAATATTTTGGGAATCCCTGAGCCTGAGCGCTCCCCAGCACCGATAATCAAAAACATCTGGTGCATAAGACGATTACGGCAATCGCTCTCGTAACCTTTTATCGCTTGTTCAAGAGGTACACGCATGAGCCCAGGATTGCGAAAGCCGAATAAATCAGGTCTTTTTACGACCATGATTGAAATCCGGCCTGTATAGTCCGCATGTACCAAGGTGTTTACCAGCGCTTCACGCAGAGCGGTATGTATTTGTGTATCGTCTTGCCTGATACCTTCTTTTAGTTCAAAAGGCACTTTCAAGTCGGCTATTAGTTTTCGGTATGTACGCCTGTAGAAATCGAATACGTTACCCGACCACGTTCCATCAGGGCAGAGTCTATCAACCCACCTTCTCTCTGTTCTCGCTTCTGGTCGTTCTTGGTAATCTACGAAATAGTTTGGAGCTACGTCTTGTATGGCCTCCCATGTTCCAAACATGAGGATGCCTGCCAAAGTCATACCTTCAGTACCTGTTTGGCGATCTTTTCTATATCCGCCGATGCTGCGTAAGAATGCAAAATTGTCTAGCTCTAACGCGGGATGGACTGGATTAGAGGCTGAAAGAAGGTTTCGATAGGCCAGAAGACTCTCTAGGTTTATATCGTTCATATCGAAGTTCTGGACAATGCGGTTATCACGGCTTTCTTCAACTTGTTCAGCCATCATCCTGCGAACTTGTTCTTCAGAACAACGATGGTCACCTTCATGCATTCTGAACCATGTTTCTGTTATTGGTTGATTGTTTAAATAGACTGGTTTTTGCTCACGTCTTGCAATCGGTACCTCAATGACAAGTATCTCTTTGCCGTCTAATTTGACAGTTTGAACAAGCTGATCAGTAAGAAGATTAACGTTTACCTTTTTCTTGCTGCCTGCAAGGTCAAAGAGCTGCTTTTTGACGGTATTAACATCCGGAATACCCGCAACAGTGAACTCACCTTTCTTTTCACGAATACCTAAAACAACATATCCACCGCGACAATTTGCCATGGCGCTATAAGTTGGCCAGAAGTCATCCGGCAACTTGCCTCTACCATCTTTCCCTTGAGCCAATTTAAACTCCAGCTCTGAGGATTCAGATAGTGCACGCAGATCTGTCAGATCAGATATCCGGAACACTGTACCTCCATGTGAGTATTGTGGGTATAAATTGGTCGTATCTTACCCTAGTTTAAGTGATAAGAAAGTCCAGGAAGGATCATTAAAACGCCAAATTAAAAATATAACTGTATGTTTGAACAGTTTTTTAAGTGGGTAGCCTTGTGTGGTAAGAAGGCGAGTGATCTACAATCCGTTATGACGTTAAGCCTATCCGTGATCAATTGTTCCTTATCCGTTATGAGATTGGTGGAGTTCATTAGAGTAGGAAACTCTTGACGGAGAAGCTGTATGCACCGTTATCTGATAACCGTTAACTCCGCCGGTGGATCATCAATCCCAGCGCCAACAGACAAAGCCGATTACCTGCATCGGGTACGGGTTGGGCTTGTCCGACTCCACCAGCACTGTGGCGGCGGCCATAACTCGGCCCATTCGTGTCTTTATGCGCCTGGGTGTGTTGGCGATTGTGCCGGTAATCGTTGCCGTGTGCTGCGCAGCCTTTTCACGCCGATTCTTTCGCATCGATACCACCTCTCAGAGTTTTTTGTTATCGACTCGCCGTGGCCATGGTCATTTTACAGAATAAAACTCCGATATGGGGCAAGATCCATACCGTCACGAATTGCCTGGTAAATTGATACATCTTGCCAAGGCTGGTTCAAGTCATCAGGCCAAACTCATTTTAAGGCGATCTCGACCAATTTTTGAGGGGCAAAGCGAGGTACATGGCAATAGTGTGCTTTCTTGCTTCTTTATGCTAGCTCATGATAACAAAAAAGCCCGCTGTTATGCGGGCATTCTGGATTTATGCGGCTTGTTGATGCTTCCTGAATGATTACTCGATATTCTGGATTTGCTCACGCATTTGCTCAATCAATACCTTTAGTTCAATGGCTGAGGCTGTGACCTCCGCATTGATTGATTTTGAGGCCAAGGTATTCGCTTCACGATTGAATTCTTGCATCATAAAGTCGAGACGGCGGCCCACCGCTTCTTTTTTCTTCAGGATATTGAACGTCTCTTTGACGTGCGCTTCCAGACGGTCCAGCTCTTCTGCAACGTCAATGCGTTGTGCCATTAGCACCAGTTCTTGCTCAAGACGTGTGTTTTCTAATTGCACTTGCGCTTCTTCCAGCTTACTGACCAGCCGTTCACGTTGCCATTGCAGGATATTGGGCATCTGGGTGCGTACTTTTGCCACTTCAGTGTTTACGCCCTCCAGCCGCTGTTCGATCATGCCTTTCAGTGCACTACCTTCGCTTTCGCGTGCCGTAATAAAATCGTCGAGCGTATTTTCCAGTAACTGCATCAGCTCTTCACTGATGACATCCAGATCCTGTTCTTCTGCGGACATGACACCAGGCCAACGCAATACATCGATGGGGTCTATCTCCCCTTCATCGCTTTGCATTTTCACCCAGTTGGCGGCTTCAACCAGTTGTTTTGCCAGCTTTTCGTTCAGGATCATCGAGCTCTGTGCACTTGGGTCGAGTTCGAAACGTAGGTTACATTCCACTTTGCCACGAGTCAGGCGGCCACGGATACGATCGCGGATCACCGGCTCAAGGCTACGGAATTGTTCCGGCAAGCGGATATAGGTTTCAAGGTAGCGCTGGTTAACAGAGCGTAGCTCCCAGGCTGCACTACCCCATTCGCCCTTGATTTCACGCCGGGCATAGGCGGTCATACTGCGGATCATTGTTGCTTACCCTGTAATAGCTAAAGATGCGTTGATTATAGCGTTGCACCTGAGGGCAGGATAGGCATAACGTCACGAAGCTCGTATAATACGCCTCAAATTGTTGATAAGAAGCCGGAGAAAACAGCCCATGCGTCCTGCAGGCAGAGCACCACAACAAATTCGCCCCCTGACAATGACCCGTCACTACACCAAACACGCTGAAGGTTCAGTGCTGGTCGAGTTTGGCGATACCAAAGTTTTGTGCACCGCCACCGTCGAAGAGGGCGTTCCACGCTTCCTGAAAGGTCAGGGGCAAGGGTGGGTGACCGCTGAATACGGTATGTTACCGCGTTCTACCCATAGCCGTAATGCGCGCGAAGCAGCGAAAGGAAAACAAGGTGGGCGCACGTTGGAAATTCAGCGCCTGATTGCACGTTCACTACGGGCTGCTGTCGATCTGAAAAAACTCGGTGAATTCACCATTACTTTGGACTGCGACGTATTGCAAGCCGATGGTGGCACCCGTACCGCTTCAATTTCAGGTGCCTGTGTGGCCCTGGCCGATGCGCTGAATGCGTTGGTTGCTGCAGGGAAATTGAAAACCAACCCGATGAAAGGCTTGGTGGCGGCAGTTTCGGTGGGCATCGTTAATGGTGAAGCGTTATGCGACCTGGAATATGTTGAAGATTCTGCAGCAGAAACCGACATGAATGTGGTGATGATGGAAGATGGCCGCATGATCGAGGTGCAGGGGACCGCTGAAGGTGAGCCGTTCAACCATGATGAGTTGCTGGCCTTGCTGGCATTGGCCCGTGGGGGTATCGAAACCATCTTTCAAGCGCAGAAAGCGGCGTTGGCAGAATAATTTTTCAAAGGCGACGAAGTCGCCTTTTTTACAACTTAAATTTGCAACCACAGCATAAACATTACAGTTCAGACGAGGAAAGTGAGTCATGAAAGCCTATCAGCGCCAGTTTATTGAATTCGCGCTTAGCAAACAGGTACTGAAATTCGGTGAGTTCACCTTGAAATCGGGACGTACCAGCCCTTATTTTTTTAATGCTGGCCTGTTTAATACCGGGCGCGATCTGGCGTTATTAGGGCGTTTCTATGCTGAAGCCTTGGTGGATTCTGGTATTGATTTTGATCTGCTGTTTGGCCCAGCCTATAAGGGCATTCCCATTGCTACGACCACCGCGGTCGCACTGGCGGAACATCATGACCGAGATATGCCTTATTGCTTTAACCGTAAAGAGGCCAAGGATCATGGCGAAGGTGGCACTTTGGTGGGGAGTCCACTGCAAGGGCGGGTGATGCTGGTGGATGATGTGATCACCGCAGGGACGGCGATTCGTGAGTCAATGGAGATTATCCAGGCTCATCATGCCACTTTGGCTGGGGTGCTGATCTCCCTTGATCGCCAAGAGCGCGGCCGTGCTGATGTTTCGGCAATTCAGGAAGTAGAGCGCGATTATCACTGTAAAGTGATCTCAATTATTACGCTCAAGGAGCTGATTGCTTATCTGGAAGAGAAACCGGAGATGGCTGAACATTTGGCAGCGGTGCGGGCGTATCGCGAACAGTACGGAGTATAAAGAGTGATGCCGGGTTAACCCCGGCACCTCATTCATCACTATTTAAGTAGCGCTACTTCAAAAGATTATTGCAACTGTGCTGCCAGGAGTGGCCAGCGGGCATCGAAATCCTGTGTTGGACTGTAGCGGAATTCAGACCGGATATAGCGTGAAAATAGCCCTTCGCAAAATGCCAATAATTGGCTGGCCAGCAACGTTTCATCAACGTTAAAGCCTTTCCCTTCACGCAGTTTACGTTCCTTCAGCACCTGACGCAGCTGTGCTTCAATACGTTCAAACAACTGGTTGATCCTACCCTGCAGGCGATCTTGCTCAAACATCAGTGCATGCCCGGTGATGATACGTGTCAGGCCTGGATTGCGCTCAGCAAACCCAAGTAGGAGTAGCATAATTAGGCGCAGACGGTTGAGTGTCTCTTTTTCATCCTGCAGGATCAAATTGATGCGCGTTATCAGGGTGTCTTCAATAAACTCGATCAGGCTATCAAACATTCGTGTCTTGCTAGGGAAGTGCCGGTAAAGGGCTGCCTCAGAGACACCTACGTTCGCGGCAAGCTTGGCTGTGGTGATACGCTGGCTGCCATCGCTGGATTCCAGCATCTGGGCTAACGCCTGCAGTATGTCCTCGCGCCGATTCCTTTTGGTATTTTCTTTTTCTGCCATGTGTAATAAGACCCTTGCTAAAACAGCCGACACCCACCGTCTTTCAAACTGCTGTCGGGCAATTTGAATCAACCTGGATATAAGCCAAAAGTTTCTCCGACAATGATTCTGCGTGTGACCTGGTATTCGGTATTTTATTGTCGGGTAAACCTTGCCATAGAGATGTCTTCCTCTTTTGGGCAGCAAGGTTTTCAGTGATCATCTTAAGATAGAGCAACCCTATTGGCGTCCCGAATGGCCGAAACCACCGGCTCCACGCTCGCTACTATCAAACTCAGTCACCAGATTGAACTCCGCTTGTACAACTGGCACAAACACCATTTGTGCGATGCGTTCACCGGGTTCAATGGTGAAAGATTTCTGGCCACGGTTCCATACCGACACCATTAATTGGCCTTGGTAATCGGAATCGATCAAGCCAACCAGATTGCCGAGTACCACCCCATGCTTATGGCCCAGACCCGAGCGCGGCAGGATCACTGCGGCAAGACCGGTATCGGCAATATGAATCGCCAGACCGGTGGGGAGTAAAGTGGTTTCGCCGGGTGCCAACTCGACAGCACTGTCCAGACAGGCGCGCAGATCAAGACCAGCAGAGCCTGGGGTAGCATAGGTCGGTAATGGGAAATCTTGACCGATACGTGGGTCGAGGATCTTAACGTCGATTTTTTTCATCATAACGGCTGATTATCTCGTCTATTAAACGTTGGCCAAGGGATGCCTTGTCACTATGGGCGAGGCGTTTTTCTCCATCTTGCCAAAAAAGATGCAGTGCATTGGTATCACTATTAAAACCATGCTCTGCAAGCGATACATTGTTAGCGCAGATTAAATCCAGTTTTTTACGCGCCAGTTTTTGCCGGGCGTATTCTTCCACATTCTGGGTTTCTGCCGCAAACCCGACGACAAAAGGTCGATTTTTGTTCATCAGGGCAACACCCGCAACGATGTCGGGATTTTTTACCATTTTAAGGGTGATGGTATCACCCTGTTTTTTGATTTTTTCATTGGCAACCTGCTCTGCCCGATAGTCAGCGACGGCGGCACAGGCAATAAAAATATCTTGTTGTTCGACCTGTTGCTTTACTGCTTGTTCCATTTCCAGTGCACTGATGACATCCACACGAGTTACGCCAGGGGGCGTTGGCAGGTTTACCGGCCCGGCCACTAACGTCACTTGTGCACCACGAGCAGCAGCAGCATGGGCGATGGCAAAGCCCATTTTGCCGGAGCTGTGGTTGCTGATAAAGCGCACTGGGTCCAGCGCCTCGCGAGTAGGACCCGCGGTAATCATAATTTTTAATTGTTTCAGATCTTGTGGCGCAGAAAAATAGCTCTCTGCCAGTTCAATGATCTGCAGAGGGTCCAACATGCGCCCAGGCCCAACGTCGCCACAAGCCTGGCTGCCACAATCTGGCCCCCATAATAGCAAACCACGGGCTTGCAAGGTTTGCAGATTCGCTTGGGTGGCGGTTGCGCGATACATTTGCTGGTTCATGGCCGGGGCTGCGGCGATGGGGGCATCGGTTGCCAAGCAGACGGTGGTTAACAAATCGTTAGCCATACCGGCGGTGATACGAGCCAGCAGATCAGCGGTGGCGGGAGCCAGGATCACCAAATCAGCCCATTTACCTAATTCGATATGTCCCATGGCAGCTTCCGCCGCAGGGTCGAGGAGATCGTCGGAAACCGGGTGGCCGGAAACCGCTTGCAGTGTCAGTGGGGTAATAAATGCTTTGGCGGCGGTGGTCATTACCACCCGTACCTCTGCCCCCCTGTCGCGCAGTCGCCGTACCAACTCTGGGCATTTGTAAGCAGCGATACCGCCACTGATACCCAGCACAATATGTTTACCGGAAAGTCCCGTCATCATGATTGTCCGATTGAAAATCTAAAGATGCAGCATATTAGCATAACCACTGCCAGGGAGCGCGATTCTGCTGTGTATGCAGCCAGTTGCATGGTGGTTTTCGCTATGCATCGCAATGTTATCAAGCACCTGTCGCAGTCCAAAATCCCTCGAGGCATACTCTGTGGCTTGCAGGGAGGAGGCGATGAGTAGTCAAGATATGTCTATATGGCCAGGGGCTCTGGCGCCCAGAGAGAAACTGATGCGTGATGGTGCGGCGGCGCTGTCTGACATCGAGTTGTTGGCAATTTTTTTACGAACAGGTTCACCAGGCGTGCATGTTTCACAACGTGCTGAACAGTTATTGGCACATTTTGGCTCGCTGTATCACCTTATTTCGGCTGATTACCAACAATTTTGCAGCCAGAAAGGGTTAGGGATAGCGACGTATACACAGCTACAGGCGATTTCTGAATTGGCTTTCCGGTTATTTTCTGGCCCCCATCTGTTGGAGAATGCTCTACTCAATCCGAAAATTACCCAGCATTATTTGCATAGTTTGCTGGCTCATCACGAACGGGAGGTTTTTTTAGTGCTTTTTTTGGATAATCAACACCGGGTGATTCGCCATCAGGAGATGTTTGCTGGTACCATTAATAGTGTCGTCGTGCACCCAAGAGAAATTGTGCGTGAAGCGTTGAAGGCTAATGCAGCGGCCATCATTTTGGCGCATAATCACCCATCGGGTAAGGCGGAACCTAGCCACGCTGACCGTTCAATAACCGAGCAAGTGGTCAATGCCTGCCGATTATTGGAGATCCGAGTGCTCGATCATGTGGTGATTGGCCGGGGAGAATGCGTCTCTTTTGCTGAGCGTGGATGGCTTTAAGTCACTTTTTCGCGATCCTTGTGGGATCTTTATTTGTTCGGGACTTGAGCACTTACGCTTCAGAGCGTATACTACGCCACCTTTGAGAATCTTGGGTTTGGCGTTAAGAGCCTATCTCAGCAGGTTTCTGACCTGATGTGTGGTTTCTGACCTGATGACGAGAGTCTCCTCAGTATGAAGTTTGCTGAGATGGGCTCTAAAAGCCTGACGAGGCGGCCATACCCCTTTGAGCTCGAGCTGATTTGATTTTTGGAGAATAGACATGTCCCGAGTCTGCCAAGTTACTGGCAAGCGCCCGGTGAGCGGTAACAACCGTTCCCACGCAATGAACGCGACTAAACGCCGTTTTCTGCCTAACCTGCACTCACACCGTTTTTGGGTTGAGGCTGAGAAGCGCTTTGTCACTCTGCGTGTATCTGCTAAAGGTATGCGTGTTATTGATAAGAAGGGTATTGAGACGGTTTTGGCCGATCTACGTGCCCGTGGTGAGAAGTATTAAGGAACTGAATCATGGCTAAAGGTGTTCGCGAGAAGATCAAGCTGGTTTCTTCTGCTGGTACTGGTCACTTCTATACCACTACGAAGAACAAGCGTACTAAGCCGGAAAAATTGGAACTGAAGAAATTCGATCCAGTTGTCCGTCAACACGTGCTCTACAAAGAAGCTAAAATTAAATAATTTTAGTGGATTATAATAAAAACCCGGTCTAGGCCGGGTTTTTTTCGTTGTATCACTCAGTAAGCCAAGTTGTTGTCGCCGATATCCCTTGTAGCTTGGAGTAACAAAAGCAGAGAAGGAGCCTGGTATGCCTGAATTACCTGAAGTCGAAACCAGCCGCCGTGGCATTGAGCCTTATCTTGTTGGTCACCACATTCAGTATGCGGTGGTACGTAATTCTCGCCTGCGTTGGCCGGTTTCAGAACAGATCCTGTCATTGAGTGATCGGTTGGTACGTAGTGTGCAACGCCGTGCTAAATACTTGCTGATTGAGTTAGATGATGGCTGGATTATTGTTCACTTAGGCATGTCTGGCAGTTTGCGCATGCTGACAGAGGAGACTGAAGCCGGTAAGCATGATCATGTTGATCTGGTGATGAGCAATGGCATGATCCTGCGTTATACCGATCCGCGCCGTTTTGGTGCCTGGCTGTGGTGTGCAGATCTTGCGCAGAGCTCGGTGTTAGCTCATCTTGGCCCGGAGCCGTTGAGCGAAACTTTCAATGGTACTTATCTCTACCAGAAATCCCGCGACAAACGCACATTGATTAAGCCTTGGTTGATGGATAACAAACTGGTGGTTGGGGTGGGTAATATCTATGCCAGTGAATCACTGTTCAGTGCGGGGATCTTGCCGGGTCGTCAAGCAGGGTCATTAAGCCAAGCAGAGGCAGAGTTGTTGGCAGCAACCATCAAGGCGGTTTTACTACAATCCATTAAACAAGGCGGCACGACATTGCGTGATTTTCTGCAATCAGATGGCAAACCTGGGTATTTTGCGCAACAACTGCAGGTTTACGGCCGAGCAGGAGAGCCCTGCCGCGTCTGTGGTACCTTGATTGATAGCACAAAACACGGGCAGCGCAGCACCTTTTTCTGCCGCAACTGCCAGCATTGATTACTGTTTGGCGAGTTTTTCCATTAATGCCTTGGCAACGACATCAGGCAGAAAGGCGGTGATATCACCGCCATGGCGAGCGACTTCTTTCACCAGTGTTGAAGAGATGAATGACCACTGTTCCGATGGCATCAAAAAGACGCTTTCAAGCTGTGGCATCAGGTGGCGATTCATATTTGCCAACTGTAATTCATATTCAAAATCAGACACGGCGCGCAGGCCACGTACCAGAATATTGGCATTCTGATGGGCGGCAAAGTGTGCCATCAGCTCACTGAAACCCTGTACTTCAACATTATCCAGATGCGCGGTTACCTGTGTAGCCAAGGCTACGCGCTCTTCCAGCGTAAACAGAGGTTTTTTGCTCGAGCTGGCGGCAATAGCCAAGATGATGTGATCAAACATCTTTGAGGCGCGCGTGACTAAATCCAGATGACCATTGGTCATGGGATCGAAAGTGCCAGGATAGATTGCTTTGCTGCTCATCACTCATATTCTCTGAATAGACCTAACGACCTTCAAGAAGCAGCATGGCTGTATCTTGAGGGTTATTGGGTAACGTTACGTCCCAATGCCCACAGTGCGGCATATTTATTGAAAGTATATTGCGCGTTGACCATGGCTAACAGCAAGCCTTGTTTACCGTCAAGAAAACCAGCCCGTAGCAACCAGGTTTTGCAGAAGGCTCCCAAGGTGTGGGTAAGGATCGACAAGTAACCACAGCGTTTACCTGCCTGATGGCGCTGGGCAGCCCACTGTTCGGCGTAATGCAGTTGTTTGCGCTGAAAAGCAAAAAAGTCGCGGCAGGTCAGGTGTAGCAAATCACCTTTTAATGGCACAATTTTGGCGCCCGCCGTATTGAGTGACTCGTGAACTAAATCATCGTTGTAACGATAATGGGCGTTGGCATACAACCGATTGACCCGATCTGGGTACCAACCACTATGGCGCATAAAGCGGCCAAGGAACAGGTTGCGGCGCCCAAGGCTGTAGACCACGTTGTCTTCTGCAGTTACCAGCGCTTGTTCAATCGATTGGCGTAGTTCTGGCGTGACACGCTCATCGGCGTCGATCATCAGAATGTAATCATGGGTGGCGTAGCTTTGCGCTTTTTGGCGTTGCTTGCCAAAACCTTGCCACTCGGTATGCATAAATACTTTAGCACCGAGGCTTTCCGCCAAGGCGACAGAACCGTCTGTACTGCCGGAATCGAGAACGATGATTTCATCAGCCCAAGAGACCGATTGCAGACACTCAGGCAACAGCTCGGCTTCGTTTTTAGCGATCATCACAACCGAAAGACGTTTACGGTCGCTCATTTAGTGACTCCGTGGCGGCAGATAGGGTTGCAGCAATTGTAGCAGATGCTGCAGTGCTCCCTGATTCTGATACAACACCTCAACGGCATGACGGCCATAGTAATGGCGGTAATCTTCATCAGTCAGTAATGTCGCTACTTCTTTTACCAGAGCATCGACATCATTGACCGTGATAAGTCCCCCCGCTTCGGTGAGCTTGGCACAGATATCTTTGAAGTTGAAGGTATGCGGCCCCATCAGGACCGGAATGGCATGCGCAGCAGCCTCCAAGGGATTATGCCCCCCACGTTCCACCAGGCTGCCACCAACAAAAGCCAAATCGGCAATGCCATACAGCAGCATCAACTCCCCCATGGTATCGCCAATCACCACCTGCGTACTACCGGAGGGGATCTCACCACTGCTACGAGTGATATAGCTAAAACCCGCTTTTTGTGCCAGTGCCTTAGCGGTAGGGAAGCGTTCTGGATGGCGTGGTACCAAAATCAGTAATAAGTTCGGGTAGGTGATCAATAACCTGCGGTGAGCCTCGAGCAACAAGGTTTCTTCACCCTCATGCGTGCTGGTGGCGATCCACACCGGACGGCGTGGTGCCCATTGGCGGCGTAGCGTAATGGCCCGCGCGGCAAGTTCTGGTGTCACCGAGATATCGAACTTAAGGCTACCGGTGATAGCCAGTTGAGAGCGTTTTAAGCCAAGGGCAAGAAAGCGCTCACCATCCTCATGATTTTGAGCGGCAATCAAGGTAATATGCTGCAGGATATCTTGAATAAATCCGCCAATTTTTTTATAGCCTGCTGCGGAGCGTGCAGAAAGGCGAGCATTGGCGATGACCAACGGGATTTGGCGTTGATACAGCCCATTGATTAGGTTTGGCCAAAGTTCGGTCTCCATGATGATCACCAGCTTAGGCTCAACCTGCTTGAGAAAACGGCGTATGGAACCCGGCAAGTCATAAGGGAGATAGACGTGGTGAACATCTTTACCAAAGGCGGATTGCACACGCTCAGAGCCGGTTGGTGTCATGGTGGTGACGGTAATCGGCAGGTAGGGATAACGGTGACGCAGCGCTCGAACTAACGGGATTGCGGCCAGGGTTTCGCCAACGGAAACTGAATGCAACATAATACCGCCCGGCACCACTTTTCCGGCGCAGAAACCGTAGCGTTCAGCCCAGCGTTTACGATAGGCAGGCGCTTTGCGGCTACGCCATAGCAAACGGAGCCAGATCAGAGGTTGGATAAGGTAGAGTAGTACCTGATATACACGAAGCAGCATGCTATCAATTTCATTTATATGCGTTATTCTGAATAGTATCATATCCAGCACGGAAAGGTGCTAGTTTGGTGGTTTGAAGAGCGCTGGCGACGACTGACACAAGATTTGGCTGATAGGTTTGGAATGAAGAATATTTTAATTATACGCCGTGACAATATTGGTGATTTGGTTTGTACCACTCCATTGATTGAAG
Organism: Serratia sp. DD3; assembly: GCF_000496755.2. The sequence continues at coordinate 264,879 of NZ_AYKS02000047.1, read as the reverse complement.
GAGTGAAAATTGCCTACCCTGATGCAAAACTGTATCTGTTGATCAATAAAGTCAGCCAAGACGTGGTGAAGCATAACCCCCACCTTGAAAAGGTATTCGTGTATAAAAAGGCGAAACATAAAGCCAAGAATGAGACAACACTGGGTGTCTATTTTCAACGGTTAATGATGCTCTGGCAGTTAAGAAAAATAAAATTTGATGCAGTGATCCTCGCTAATCCAGAGCCTTGCAAGTATAGCTTACGCATGGCAAAAATGATTGGGGCTAAAAAGATTATCGGTGCTGATTTAGGCACCAGCGACATTCATCATCCTTTTAAATCAGCTAATTTTCATGGTAAACATCAGGTAGAACGTACCTTTAGCTATTTGTCGGCAATAACGGATAAGGTTATTCCGATTCCACCTGTGCGTGTCTATCTAACCGATGAAGAGCGTCATATCGCCAGGCAACGTTTAAAGGCATTGTTACCTGCCAGCAGTGGGCATCTCTATGCTGTGCATTTCAGTAACCGCAGAGTAAAGAGTAGTTGGCCACTGGAGCGCTATGCTGAGATTATTCGTCACTTAACGACGGATCATCATGCCTCGGTACTGATTTTTTGGTCACCGCCGGGTACGTTGGCTCCAGATGATATTGGTGATGATAAACGCGCTGAACAGTTGTTGATGCAGTGTCAAAATCCGCGAGTGGCGCTGTATCCCACCGCCTCGGTACGTGAGTTGCTAGCCGCATTTGATTTGTGCGATCTGGTGTTGTGCAGTGATGGTGGTCAAATGCACTTGGCTGCGGCATTGAATAAAAAGCAGGTGGTATTTTTTGGTGAGACCAAACCGGAAGAATGGCATCCTTGGTCGGATGATTATCAGATAATACAGGCTACGAGTGGTAACTGTGCTGATATTCCGGTTGAAGAGGTTTGGCAAAAAATGCAACAGTTAAAATAGTTTTAAGCAAAGGCAGGCCAACCCTGCCTATGTTTATTTTTTTAATGCAATATATTGTTCACAAATAGGTTTTAGACCATAACTTAATAATTGTTGATGATTAATTTCGGGAGGGTTGGCATAAATGTTTGCCATCTTTTCCGCTAGAGATTTTTCATTTAATTCGGCCAGTGCATTGCTCATACCTGCTTTTTCCAGGATTTCCTGCGGCCCACCGGGACAACGCGTGCTAACCACTGGAGTCGCACACAGCAATGCCTCAACCAGTACGTTGCCGAAACCTTCATTGTCTGAACTAAGCACCAACATGCGCGCGTGTTTGATAAATGGGAAGGGGTTGGCCTGAAAACCAAGAAATTGTACTTGTTCATGGATCCCCAACTCTTGCGCTAACTGTTTTGTCTCTTCGACTATTTTTTCTTCTCCGCCACCCAGTAATACCAAAGGGGCTTTAATACCGGAGAGCGCATAGGCTTTCAGCAAGCGGTCATGGCGCTTGTGTGGATGGAAACGGCCTACATGTATCAGATAATCTTTGCCTGCTAACATGCAGGGCTCGGCGGCTTCTTGTTCTATTGCTTTGATATCGAAAGGATTGTTGATTATTTCCAATCGATTGGGCTCAATTCTTAAATTTTGATGCAGGTCATGGCCTACCGCCTGTGAGACGGCAACAATATTTTTGTGCTGATAGATACTTGCTATCTTGCGGCGCTTTAACCAGCGATCCAGCCCAGCTCGGTGGCCCAGATAGGAAGTGGAAAGAATACCGTGTATGCAGAACCAGAGACGTTGCTGATCAATCACTTTACTACGGCTGACAATACGATCCGTCTTATGCAGGTTAGAGAACACCAGGTCATAACGGCCCTTTTGCTGTTCATTGGTACTAATTGTTCGGTCCAGCATGGCAGCACGACGTGACAGCTCAGTCAATTTGCGCCAGGGTGTCCTGCAGGTGTCGGGAATCACTTGATAATTAATCCCAGCAGGGATGGGATAGTTACAGATATCACGCAGTGAAATCAGGCTGATGTCATGCCCTGCTTGCTGCATGCCTTGGCATAACGTCAGTACTACCTTTTCTGCCCCGCCACCAGGCAGACCGTCGATAATCATCAGAATACGCATAGTTAATCCAGCAGTCGGTTATAGAGTGCAATAAGTTGTTCTGAGAGTTGTGTCGGTGTTGCCGACATAATACGCTGCCTTGCCGTTTCTCCCATGGCGGACCCCAACGCTTGCCGAGGTAATGCATCAATTGCTTCGGTCAGCGCGCGAATATCCAGTGCATCGCTGACAAATCCATTTGCACCTGGGGTGATAAACTCGGCTCCACCGCAGGTGGTACTGGTGATCACCGGTAATCCACATGACATCGCTTCCAGGATTACATTGGGGAAGGGGTCGTATAAGGTTGGCAGCAGCAGAGCATCTGCAGCTTGGTAGAACGGCAGGGTTTGTTGCTGCACGCCCATAAAGCGCACTCGGTGGCCACAACCCAGTGACTGCGCCAGTGCTCGGTAACGTTGCTCGGCTTTGTCTTTACCCACGACCAATAGATAACTCTCTGTTGCGGCTACCGCACGGATGGCTGCTGCCAGACCTTTACGTTCAAAACCGGAACCGACAAAGACCAGGCAGTGTGCTTGTTGGGGAAGTTGAAATTGCGCGCGCAGTTGTTGCCGTTGCTGTTCACCCGCAGGTAAAAATTTCTGGTTATCAATAGCGTTGTAGATCACGCTGATTTTATCCGCAGGGACGCTAAAGTCGTCGATAATTTCTTGCTTGATCATTTCGGCATTACAAATCACCGCTTTTAACTCAGGTGCGGCATACATGGCGCGTTCAGCGCACATGACATAACGATGGTAACGGTTAGAGAATAACCATTTGCGCCGCCATTCCGGCAGCAGGCGTGCTCGCTGCAACAGCCAGCGGCGGTGTACACCATCACCCGCACGATAAATATCGCAGCCAGGGATGCGCTCATGACTTTGTACCAGATCGAAATGCTCTTTTTGCCACAAGGCTCTAGCGGCCTGCGCAAAACCACGCTCGCGGCTGATACGGCCAAATTTCATCGGATTGCACAGATGGATATGCCATTGCGGATTGGCATCACCTTGCCATTCTCGGGTGATAACGTTCAGATCCAGATCCTGTTGCTCGAGAGCCTCCAGTGCCCGGGAAACAAAACGTTCTGCCCCGCCATCTGGGCGGTATTTTTGGCGAACAATCGCCAAACGAAATGCTTTCATGCCAGGGTGCTCCGCGCGGCTGCAATCACCACGTCTGTAGGAATAATGTTGAGGTAACGCTCATCAGTGCGGGTATTAACCGCATCAGGGTCTGGCAGTTCGCCATAGTTCCCCGCCCAAATTACCTGGCCGATGACTTGCCAAGGGCGCCAGAATGTCAATTTTGATGGCCCGAAAAGCGCCACGCAAGGCGTCTGTAATGCTGCTGCCATATGCATAGGGACAGAGTCGACACCCATAAACAGTTTGGCGTGATCAATCAGTGCAGCCAACTGCCGCAGCGTCAGTTGCCCTGCCAGGGAAACGATACCTGGCTGTGGGCACAGCTCCAGTATTTGCTTGACCATCTGCTGCTCTTTGGTATCGGGCCCGGAGGTTATCACTAATTGGTGTCCATCAGCCTGTAGTGCGCTGATGGTAGCGGCCATTTTTTCTTCACTCCAACATTTAAAGAACCAGCGTGACGTGGGTTGTACCACAATATAGCTATCCTTGATGCCATGCTGGCGTAAAAGTTGTTGGCTGGCTTGCCAGTCTTGCGCGCTGTAACTCATGGTGACTTGCTGGCTGAGATTCGGTAAACCGAGCGGTTGCAGCAATGAAAGGTTCTGCTCAACAGTGTGCAGATGCTGATGTTCAGCCACCGAGACCAATCGACTATGGCAATGGCGCCACAGAAAACCTCGGCGTTTGGGAAAATCGAACCCCAGGCGGATGCGCGCCCCCGTTAAACGTGAAAGTAGCGCGCTGCGCCACTGATCGGCAAGATTGATCACCAGATCGTATCGTTGGGCTCGGAGCTGACGGATCAAACGCCACTCATGGCTGAGATGAGCTTTGAGGCCCTGCTTTTTCCATTGGCGATCGATAACAAATATCTGTGATAGTGCCGGGTTGCTGGCCAGCATATCTTGCGTTTCTTGATATAGTAATATGTCTATCTGGGCTTGGGGGTAGTTCTGTCGCAAAGTATTGATGACTGGGGTAGTCAGCAGCATATCGCCGTGATGGCGCAGTTTAATGATCAGAATATGCTGTATTGGCGTGGCAGAAGCCGAGGCTAACGCGTCGTTCATCATAAGTCGCTTTCAGTGAAACCAAAGTGTGATTCTAAATGACCTAATCGTATGTTGCTACTATTGCCAAGTTTTCTTACCGATAACGAAAATCTCCCCTGACGATCAAAGCCTCGGACAGTCTGATGACAAAGTTGTTTGCCCTGAAGAAATCAGCTGCGTAACATGTATGCCTTATGAGTATCAGCCCGCTGCTTGCACAACAACAGGTATCTTTATGAGCGTACCAGCGTTTCTTATTACCATTGATACTGAAGGCGATAACCTTTGGCAAAATCATGATCGTATTTTGACCGAGAACAGCCGTTTTTTGCCGCGATTTCAAGCGCTGTGTGAAAAATATGGGTTCAAGCCAGTTTATCTAACCAATTATGAGATGGCAGTGGATGCGCACTATATCGAATTTGCCCGTGATGTGATTGCCCGCGGCACCGCCGAAGTGGGTATGCATCTGCATGCCTGGAACAGCCCCCCACTTGAGCCACTGACTGACAATGACTGGCGCCATAAGCCTTATCTGATTGAATATCCCGCTAATCAGATCCGTGCCAAAGTCGATCATATGACTAAGTTGCTGGAAGATACCTTTCAAACCAAGATGCGCAGCCACCGTGCCGGGCGCTGGGCGTTTAATGAGTTTTATGCGTCACTTTTGCTGGAATATGGCTATCAGGTAGATTGTTCGGTCACTCCACGGGTTAACTGGCAGTATTCACCGGGCAATCCCCAAGGTAACGGCGGAACTGATTATCGCCATTTTCCCTCTCAGGCTTATTTTATTGACCCAGCCAATATTGCCAAACCCGGTAACTCGATGTTGCTGGAAGTTCCTATGAGTATTCAGTATAAACACTCTGCGTTGATGAATTTGCTCAAGCAAGGTTATGATCGTTTTCGCGGTAAAAAACGCTCACCATCAGTAGATTGGCTGCGGCCATCCGGTCATAATCTGGCAAAAATGAAGCGAGTGGCGGAAAATTCGCTGGCACAAGGGCATGATTATGTTGAGTTTATGCTTCACTCTTCCGAGTTTATGCCCGGTGGTAGCCCGACCTTTAAAAACGAGCAGGATATTGAAGCCTTGTATCGGGATTTAGAACAGTTATTTGATTGGCTACAGCAACGCACGGTGGGTATGACGTTGGCTGAATATTATCAGGTTAAAGTGAATTAACATGTCGAAAAAGTGGAAAATCAAGGCTGCTGATTGGTTCTTGCGACGTTATACCGCGAAGTATGGTCGTTTCCAGGATAAAGCGACCTTTGACAGCAAAATGCAGTTCGAGAATATCGTTATTTATTCCACGACAGCTTTAGGGGATTTCATGTTCAATACCCCGGTGTTGAGAGCGATGCGTGAACGTTATCCTGCCGCACATATCACACTGGTAGTACATGAAAAAAATAGCGAGTTAGTAGAAAATGGTCGCTATTATGATCGGGTGATTTACTGGAACAGTAAAATAAAGACCATCGGCCCTCTGTTGAAATCATTGCGGCAACATCAGCCGGACCTGGCTCTGATCCTGCATTCACACCTACCTTATGACGTTATCAGTGCCATTATGGCCGGTGCAAAATATGTCATCAGAGATAACTATAGTTCAGGGATATGTGGGTTGGAACCTTGGTTGACCAACTATGTATTTCATTATTATGGGCACTTTATCCGCCGAAAACTGGAGTTGATTTCCATTTTAGGGTGTCGTTGTGACGATCCGACTATGGAAATTCCTGTCCCCTATAAGCCAGGCATTAGAAACATCGAATTTTGCTCAATTGGATTTCAACTTGGGGCTTCTACAGAGTCTCGTTGTTGGCCGGTTGGTCACTTTGCCAAGTTGGCGGATATGTTGGCTGTCCAATATCAAAATGTGCGCTTTGTGTTGATTGGTGCAGGGCAAAAAGATGAAAAGAAAGCACAAGAGTTCCTGCAGCTTATTCATCCTGATACTCGGACTTGTGTTGATAATAAGATAGGTAAGACTGGGCTACAGGGAACGTTGACATTAATTGATAGCCTCGATCTACTGGTATCTGGGGACACGGGGCCTTTGCATTTGGCGATTGCATTGAAAACCAAGACGATAAGTTTATTTGTGACGGCTGATCCTCGGTCTACCGGACCAATTCAGGATGTAGAGTTGCACCGAATTATTCATCTTTCTCGAACGGGTTATACCATGCCATTGGAGGTTGATGGACCGGTGGGGGTTATTCAGCCACAGCGTGTTTATGATGAGATTGTGGCTCATATGTCTTTGAACTCTTGATAAGAAGCTAGAAACGTCTTGGTATGATGGTGCGTAGCCACCAACGCATTTTCGATAGAAAAGTATCCACTCGTGCATAACGCATTTGGCGGACTTTTTTTCCCGGGACGTCACTATCTTGGCATATCATGGCCGCCTGACGAAGAGTATTTAGGGTCTCTGGTTCATAGTGATAATAGCCGTAAACTATTTTTGACATGGACTTCACCTCGGAGAAACAGTTGGCGAGCATCAATGCAGCCAATTGTCGTAGCGGTTCATCACCTTGGTGTTGTGCCACAAATTGCAGCATTTTTTTCATCGCAAACAGCATGTCTTCAATATCTTTAGCCTTGATATTGCGGGTGATCCCTTGGTTATTATCGCGATATAGATAGAGCGCATGGTCAATATGGGCAATTTTTCGGGTTTTGAAATATTGGAAAGGTGTGAAGATAACATCTTCATAGCGCCGCCCATTTTCAAAAGTATCTCCTGCTAGCAATGTACGCCGATAAACCCGACTCCAAAGATGCCACATCGAGTTGGCAAATAGCGGTTTTAGACAATCCAGCCCTTGATGTTGAAAGTCGTACACGATGTGTTTGACCTGCTGATTTGTGGGTAAAACAGAGGGAGAAACGGTGAATTTCTGATAGTTGAAATCAATCAAATCCTCGTGGTCTTCGAGCAGTAATGGGTATAAAACTGCCAGATAATCAGTACATAGCATGTCATCTCCGTCCAGAAAAGTGACATAGCGCCCACCGGCATTTTGTAACCCGACGTTGCGGGCATTGGCAATACCACCGTTTGTCTGAGAAATAAATTTTACTAAGGGATGTTGTTTTTTTAGTAGAAACTCGTTGACCAATACAAAGGATGAATCTGTCGAGCCATCATCAATAATTACTACTTCAATATCATCACGAATTTGATCAAATAATGACCCCAAACTATCGATGATAAAATCCTCATTATTGTAGAATGGAACAATAATACTAAGCAGAGGTGATGTCAGGTTCATGCTGTTGGCTCCCGACTTTTTTTCACGGAAAGTACACTGGCAATAATCGCTAGACAGAATATAACGGTGCCTTCCTTACTGAAGAAAACGACATCGCTGAGTCCGTAAGCAAATAGACTGAAACTTATTCCTAGCAGTAATGCATTGCGGTGAGGTCTCAGCGACGAGACAAACAGACCAATATAGAGTGCCAGTAAACATAGCGCCCCCCAGAGACCTTTAAGAGAAAAGGTTTCCAGTAATTCGTTATGTAGATGGACATTGATATAGGGCATGGCTCCATATAGCTGGGGCTCTTGCGCGACAATGGTACGGATTTTTTCGCCACGTAACTCTGCGGATTGGCCCCATAGTGCATCTGATCCAGCATGTATAGCCACGACCTGCATACTTAGCCTGGAAATAATTGAATTCTCCACTTTGGGTTGGTCAATCCTTTGTATGTCGGTTTTAAAATCACTAATACGTTTTTCTATCTGTGTTTTGAAGACAACACCACTCACTAGCAGTAATAAAGGGATTGAGATTACCAACTGGATTTTGCGTTTTCTAGATATTAACTCTGTTGTTGCTAGTAGCGATAAGATGGACGCAAGAGGATAGACCAACATGGCAGCTCTTGTTCCGGTTAGGATGATACTGGAGAACGTGAGCAAGAAAGCCAAAACATATAAAATCAGGCGGTAACGAGTTTGTAACATCAGAATGGCTTGCATCATGACCAGACTGATGGCGGTCATAATATAGGCAACGACAGTGGCGCGATCAAAGTTGAGTTCAATACGTGGAATATTTAATATCAATCCCTGATAAAGTGCGTAGCCATTGACAGCCAAACCGCAACTTAAAGCCACGACAATAAATGCACGCTGCATACAAAGGCGTTCATTCAGTGCGAACAGTAAAAGAAATGCGGTAGCTATTTGTAACTTTCCGGTTGATAAGTATGAGCGGTAAATATTGATATAGTCACCTGGTTGCTTAAAATCGCTCATCCAGAGAATGGATCCTATCCCTACGCAGAAAAAAAGCATAGGTAAAATTAGGTTCATCTTGTTTCTGAAGAAGTACTTTGCGTGCAGGAAAATAACAATCAATGAGAGGTAACTGGAGATATAAAAAAAATCACGCCCAATGTTGGAACCGAAAGGAATGGTAAAAAAAGCAACAGCACACCCTAAATAAATAAGATAGCTAAATGCTGGATGGGGGGCCTTTTCTGTCAGCATGGTTCTGTTTTTCCAACTAGGTTAATTCTGGGTGGCCAAGGATAGTAGAGTCTGGTCAAAATCAGTCTTGAACATTGCATAATTGAAATGTGTCATTGGGTAATTACGGGCATTTTTGCTGAGAAATTGGTAAGTATCTGTCACCAACAGTTTCTCCACAGCATCTGCGCAATCGATATGTGACAATAATTTTGGCTTAACGAGTGAATCACTGAGTGGATCGTAAACATCATGCGGGAAATCAACTTTTATGCCGGTTAGATGTTGATGCTGTTCAATAGTGATAGACGGTGTTAGCCCAATACCACAATAACCATCCTTCACTGCCTCTGGTTGACCATCGATTAGTGGGAATATTACAGGCACACCAAAATAGAGTGATTCCATACAGGACAAACCGAACGGTTCGGTAATCGGTGTACTCATATAAATATCGATACGGTTAAAGAAGTCTGCGACATTATCTTGAAAACCGCTGAATATGACGTGATCACCGAGTTGTAGCCGTTCAGCCAGAGCTTCAAAGGCTGCTCTGTCTAGACCTTTGCCTGCAATTTCTAAAGAAACATGATGTCCACGACGCAATAACTCTTGCATCATCAGCAGGGAAACGCTGATTCCTTTAAGACTTACTAGTCGAGAAGCAGTACCGATCTTGACTGGTTGCGATAGTAACTTGGGGGTATCGTTAAGCCCTGTTGGCGTTTTGATACGGTTGATTACTACTGGGTTTGGGCAGGGTAAATTAAAACGTAATTCCATCACGCGTTTCGACGCATGGGATGCAGAAATAACACCATCCAGCATAGCGAAGAAACCCAGAGTCTTATGATTTTTGGGATAACGCCAGGAGCAGCCATGATCGTAATAAATCAATTTGCCGCGTTTAGGTTTTGCTGCTAGACCGGGAATCAGATCCCATACGATGATCACATCGGCATTGGCCCTTTCTATTTTTCTTGTTAGCAGGTATTTTCGTAAAAATTGCGGGCAGCGCAGCGAGAGTGAATTGATTAATCGATTGGCAAACGTCACGGCCTGGTTTGGCATCTGTTGGCGAATTTCTTTAGCGACCTCACTGCTGATGCAAATTACTTCGTTACTGTTATCAGTGGTATCGTTGATATACTGCAAAAACAGGCGTTCAACACCACCCATTTTCCCTAAATTAATAATATGCAGTTTCTTCATTAGATGGCCTTTTGTAGTTCTGTCCGGACAGCGTTAGCGGTGATTTCTAGCATATTTTTTCTCGGCGCAATCAATGAATTCTGATTCAACCCATACCCCCCAATCAACCCCGGGTCTGTTGGACCATACAGGGTGATATTCGGGCGGTCCAGGGCGGCAGCCAGATGACTCAGCCCGGTATCGACTGAAACCACCGCTTTAGCGCCTGCCAACACGGCGGCTACCTGCTCAAGAGTCAGCTTGGGTAACACTTCAACATGCCCAAACCCGTCTGCCAAGCGTAAAGCTCGCTGGTGTTCATGCTCGGCCCCCCAGGGGAGCTTGATCTTTAACCCGCTAGGGGCAAGTAATTCAATCAGTTGACGCCAATGCTGCTCTGGCCAATGTTTTTCATCACGCGTGGTTGCGTGCAGGAAAACCAGATATTTCCCGCCATCTGCAAGGGGATGGCTAAGAAAACGCGCGGCAATGGCGTAATCCCCGGTATTATGCGGTTTTTCATAACCCAAGCTTTTGGCAAATAGTTCGCGTATACGTTCTACTGCGTGTTGCTGTTTATCCACAGGATGACGATGCTGATAAAAGCAACTGGCTAGTGGTTCCCGTGCGCTGTGCCAATCCAGACCATGTTTGCTGCCGCGAGCAAGGCGCGTCACCAACGCAGCGCTCTTAATTAACCCCTGCGCATCAATGACAATATCATACTGGCGTTGTTGTACCTGCTGTTTGAAATCGTTGCGCTGCTGCCGGGTCTCTTTAGCAAACCAATTTTTACGCCAACGGCGAAGTGCCACCGGGATCACGCGGTCCACCGCCGGGTGCCAACTGGGGATTTGGCTGAATCCTTCCTCCACCACCCAATCGAAACCAATACCAGGGATAGCCTGCACGGCATCGGTCAGTGCAGGCAGGGTATGAAGTACATCCCCCATTGAGGAGGTTTTAACGATCAGTACCTGCATGGTTATTCCTCGCTGGCGGCAAGTAGTGGCATCAGCGTGTCTAACACCTGCTGGGGCTGTATGTCGATCAGGCTTTGGTGATAACCCTGATCAGCATCGCCTTTACGGATTTTGTGATACCCATCAATCAAACGGATCACCCTGGCCTGCTGAGATAACGGAGGAGTGAAGTCCGGGCTACTTGGGCCATACAGTGCGATGAGTGGTTTATTCAGGGCCGCGGCAATATGCATCAAACCGGAATCATTGCTGACAACTGCCTGGCAGGAAGCCAGCAGCACGACGGCTTGTTCGAGCTGTGTTTTCCCGGCCAGATTAAGGCAGAAATCACGGCTGTTTTCTTCCAGTGCGGCACGGATCTGTTCCCCCGCTTCACTGTCTTTGGCCGAACCAAACAGGACAATTTGATAACCTTGATTGATCAGCGCTTGTGCCAAGGTGGCGTAATGATAGTGCGGCCAACGCTTGGCTGGGCCAAACTCGGCACCTGGGCAAAAACCGATAATCGGCCGCTGCTCGGTGAGGTTAAATGCCGCTGTGGTTTCGGCGATTTCCCCGGCGCTGACCTGCAATTGTGGGCAGAGTAGCGGCTGGGGCAGATCTTCCGCCCGGTGTATACGTTGTTTATCGTAAGCCAAGGCGACATAGCGCTGCACCATCAAGGGGAACGCCGCTTTATCCAACACACGCAGGTCATTGAGTAAACCGTAACGCATCTCACCGCGCCAACCGATACGCAAAGGTACCTTGGCAAAGAAGGGAACCAGGGCAGATTTGAACGAGTTGGGTAGCACATAGGCACGCTGATAACCCTGCGAGCGCAGAGCATGACCAAGACGACGGCGCTCACCCAGCCCCAGGGCGCCATGGCCCAGTGGCATGGCTAATGCCTGATTCACTTCTGGCATACGAGCCAGCAGAGGACGGCACCAGGCAGGGGCCATCACGTCGATTTCTGCTGAGGGATACTCGGCCTTCAAGGTGCGATAGAGGCTTTGCGACATCATCATATCGCCAACCCACGAAGGGCCGATAACCAGAATTTTCATACCGTAAATTCGTTCCTTCAGCTTAAGCGGTACGATCCAACCAGGCCATGTACTCTTTAACGCCTTCGGCGACGGTTTTGAATGGTGCGCTATAACCGGCTGCGCGCAATTTGGTTTGATCCGCTTGCGTGTAGGCCTGATAGCGGCCTTTCAGTTTTTCCGGGAACTCAATATATTCCACGGCACCTGATTGATGATAATCCACCACGGCATCCGCCACCGCCTGGAAGGTTTCCGCCCGGCCAGTACCGCAGTTAAAAATACCGGATACGCCGTTTTGCCAGAACCACAGATTCACTGCCGCCACGTCGCCGACATAAATAAAGTCACGCTTGAAGTTTTCACTACCGGCGAACAATTTGGGGTTTTCACCGCGCTGGATCTGGTTGTTCAGGTGGAATGCCACACTGGCCATACTGCCTTTGTGCCCTTCACGGGGGCCATACACATTAAAATAACGGAAAGCGCATACCTGCGAATCCGCCTCTGGCAAGATTTCACGCACGTATTGGTCGAACAGGAATTTTGAGTAACCGTAGACATTCAGCGGCTGCTCATACTGCCGTTCTTCAATAAAGTTATCGGTGCGACCACCGTAAGTGGCAGCAGAAGAGGCATACAGGAAGGGGATTTGGCGGTCCAGACAGAAATGCAGGAGATCCTTGGAATACTGATAGTTGTTATCCATCATGTATTTGCCATCCCACTCGGTGGTGGAAGAGCAGGCACCTTGGTGGAAAACAGCCTCGATATCACCCAGATCGTCACCCGCCATAATGCTGACGAGAAACTCTTCTTTATCCATATAGTCAGCGATATCAAGGTCTACCAGGTTGACGAATTTGGTGCCATCTTTTAGGTTGTCGACGACCAGAATGTCACGATATCCTTGATCATTCAGTGCCTTAATGATGTTGCTGCCAATCATGCCAGCGCCGCCAGTGACGATAATCATTGGGTTTACCCCTATATTCTGTTTGGTGATGCACCATGCTCACTCTGATATGCCGCCTATAATAGCATTTCATTGCATCAGGAGCATCGGCGGTATGGTTAATATCCTATTCGCTTAATTGACGCTGCCATTTGCCGTGATATCTGCTGCAATTTTAATTTTCTCTGTCGTGTATTGTCGTCAGCTTAGTTATAAATCAGTAAAATATCCCAAAATATCCCTATTTTGGAGATGACTAAATGTCCGCATCCTTTTATCAGCAGTTAGAACAACAACTTGCTACCACTCGTGCCGAAGGGCTATTCAAGGAAGAACGTATCATCACTTCCGCCCAGCAGGCAGATATCGCCGTTGCCGATGGCCGCCATGTTATCAATTTTTGTGCCAATAACTATCTTGGGCTAGCTAACCACCCGGCATTGATCGCTGCTGCCAAGGCGGGCATGGATAGCCATGGTTTTGGTATGGCTTCAGTACGTTTTATCTGTGGTACGCAAGATAGCCATAAACAATTGGAGCAGAAACTGGCGGGTTTCCTGGGGATGGAAGATGCCATCCTCTACTCCTCCTGTTTTGATGCCAATGGCGGTTTGTTTGAAACCTTGCTTGGCCCGGAAGATGCCATTATTTCTGATGCCTTGAATCATGCTTCCATCATCGATGGCGTGCGTTTGTGCAAGGCTAAACGCTACCGCTATGCCAATAACGATATGAATCAATTAGCGGAGCAACTCAAGCAGGCCAAGGCGGATGGTGCGCGTCACATCATGATCGCCACCGACGGTGTGTTCTCGATGGATGGGGTGATTGCCAATCTGAAAGGGGTGTGTGACCTGGCAGATCAATACAACGCACTGGTGATGGTGGATGATTCCCACGCGGTGGGTTTTGTCGGTGCCCATGGGCGCGGGACACATGAATACTGCGAAGTGATGGGCCGGGTTGATATTATTACCGGCACCTTGGGTAAGGCGTTGGGTGGTGCTTCCGGTGGCTATACCGCAGGGAAAAAAGAGGTGGTGGAGTGGTTACGCCAGCGCTCACGCCCTTATCTGTTCTCCAATTCGCTGGCCCCGGCGATTGTGGCTGCGTCGATCAAAGTGCTGGAGCTATTGGAACAAGGGGATGCACTGCGTGAACGCTTGTGGAGTAATGCCCGGCTGTTCCGTGAAAAAATGACCGCTGCCGGTTTTACGCTTGCCGGGGCTGACCATGCGATTATTCCGGTGATGCTAGGTGAGGCCAAATTGGCGCAGGATTTTGCCAACGCTTTGCTGAAAGAAGGTATCTACGTCACCGGTTTCTTCTATCCGGTGGTACCACAAGGCCAGGCACGTATCCGTACCCAGATGTCTGCTGATCACACACCAGAGCAGATCGAACATGCGGTTGAGGCATTTATCCGTATCGGTAAGACACTGGGTGTTATTGCATAAGGTACTTCTATGAAAGCATTATCAAAACTAAAAGCGGAACCCGGTATTTGGATGACTGATGTGCCTCAGCCAGAGCTGGGTCACAATGATGTGATGATTAAAATCCGCAAAACGGCCATCTGCGGTACTGATGTTCATATCTACAAGTGGGATGAATGGTCGCAGAAAACCATCCCGGTACCCATGGTGGTTGGCCATGAGTATGTGGGGGAAGTGGTGGCTATTGGCCAAGAGGTCAAAGGATTCAATATCGGGGATCGTGTTTCTGGTGAAGGGCACATTACCTGTGGGCATTGCCGTAACTGCCGGGGTGGCCGTACTCATCTGTGTCGTAACACCACCGGAGTGGGGGTTAATCGCCCTGGTGCTTTTGCTGAATATCTGGTGATCCCAGCGTTTAATGCCTTCAAAATTCCGGATAATATTTCCGATGAGCTGGCCGCTATTTTTGACCCCTTCGGCAATGCTGTACACACCGCTCTCTCTTTCGATCTGGTGGGTGAGGATGTGCTGGTCTCCGGTGCTGGCCCAATTGGCATTATGGCTGCTGCGGTATGTAAGCATGTCGGCGCTCGTCATGTGGTGATTACCGACGTCAATGAGTATCGTCTCGACCTGGCGCGCAAAATGGGTGTCACCCGTGCGGTGAACGTGGCTAAAGAGGACCTGACGGCGGTGATGGCCGAGTTGGGCATGACGGAGGGCTTTGATGTGGGGCTCGAGATGTCCGGCGCACCACCGGCATTCCGTTCGTTACTCAATGCGATGAATCATGGTGGGCGCATTGCGCTACTGGGGATCCCACCTTCGGATATGTCTATCGATTGGAATCAAGTCATTTTCAAAGGGCTGTTTATCAAAGGGATTTATGGCCGTGAAATGTTTGAAACCTGGTACAAGATGGCGGCATTGATTCAATCAGGTCTTGATCTGACACCGATTATCACCCACCGTTTCTCGATCGACGAGTTTCAGCAGGGGTTTGATGTCATGTGTTCCGGGCAATCCGGGAAAGTCGTCTTGAGCTGGGATTAAGCGGCCAGGAGGAGCCCACGGCGTGCTCCTCCGCTAATCTTGTTGGTTTTGTAGGTTTTGCGTTGAACCGGCCCAGTTCTGCCAATGGCGTTTAATTAATACCACGATGGGTGATTGCGCCACTCCTTCCCCAATCACCTTCAAGGCGTCACCTGTGTTGACCCCCTGTTTCGGCAGCTTAACCTTGCACTGCTTGATGGTGCCGCTAAATGGTGACTTCGGCGTTAGGATGTGTGGTTGCCGTTGCGGTGTATCGCTGCCATGACTTTGCTGTGGTTCATTAAGCAGTGCGCTGGGTTTCACCAGGACGATATCACCGGGCAAGGTCGGCAACATCTGTTGCAGCACTTTTATTGTGGCGGGGCGAGGATGGCCGATGGCGATAGCCGAACCATGACGGCGTGCTACATCAACGGCCCGATTAAACTGCTGGCGGATATCATTCGGGTTGGCGCTATCATCAAGGAACACCTTGCGTTTGATCACCGTTATCCCGGTGCCCGTGGCAGCGCGTGTGGCCTGACTATTTCCAATGGTCATGCTGTCCAGAAAATAGAGCTGGTAGCCGGCCAGCGCCTGCATCACCTTTTGCATCCCCGGTAGGCTGGAGGTCATGGCGCTGCCCATATGGTTATTTATCCCTACCGCATAGGGCACATTATTGACGGCATCACGAATAATGCGCTGAACCTCTTCACTGCTCATGGAGGGTTGCAGCGTATCACGCTCTAGCGACTGTTTGCTGAGCGGAGCCATGGGTATATGGATGAGTATTTCGCGGCCCTGATTGTGCGCTTGGGTGGCGATTTGGTGGGCATGAGGGGAATTAGGCAGGATGGCCACAGAAATGGCTACCGGCATTTGCAGTATGGCATGGTCTTCACGTGGCAGATAACCCATATCATCGATTACAATCGACAACTTTCCTGCCTGCACAGTGCTAGCGAGCAGTAGCGCCCCCAGCAACATGGCGATACCTGTTTTGGTATATACACAAAATAATTCGAGTTGCTTGTAGGCATGGCAGCGATGGAATCCCCAGGAGCATAGAAAACTATGTGACTGGGGTGATTGAGCGCAGCTAACACCCAAGAAACTTGAAGTATAACGGGTATAGTACAAAGCTACCTTCCTAACCATGGCACCGGGTTGACCGCTCGGCCTTGGCGACGAATTTCAAAGTACAGCGACGGTGTACCCTGCCCACCACTGGTACCCACCAAGGCAATGGGTTGGCCAGCACGCACTTGTGCATCGACGTTAACCAACGCACTCTGATTGTAACCGTACAGACTCATATCACCCTGGCCGTGGTCAACGACGATCACCAGGCCGTAACCTTGCAGCCAGTCAGCCAGCAGAACCCGGCCATCGGCAATGGCTTTTACTTCGCTGCCTTCTCGAGCTTCGATCACAATCCCTTTCCAGCGTAACTCACCCTGCAGTTGTTCGCCAAAATTATGTTGGACGCGACCTCGCACTGGCCACATCGCTTGCCCAGATGGCTGACCCAAACCGCCGGTTCGTGCCATCAATGAACGTTCGCTTTCACTGGGTTTATAGCTGGTGCCGGTTTTTTTCGCCTGCTGTTCTTTGACCTTCACTTGTTCACGTACTTTAGTCGCTTCACGCGCTTCCCGTTCGGCGCGGGCTCTAGCTTCACGTTCTGCCCGGGCGATTTGGTCACGTAGACGGGTTTCGTTCTGGCGTAATTCCACTAGCCGCTGTTGATCTTTTTCCAACGAGGCTTCTAATGACACCAAGGTTTTTTTACGTGCACTGCGCGCCTGCTCCAACTTTTGTTGCTGGCTTTGCTGTTCGTTAAGTAGAGATTTTTGTTGACCTTGTTTAGCCACCAGCGAACGTTTCTGTTCCGCCAATTGACGGCGAGTCTGCTTGAGTTGTTCTATGGATTGCTGGCGTGCTTCATTGAGGTAACCGAAATAGGCGAGAATACGTTCGCTACGTTGGCTTTCTTCACCACTGAGAATAAGCTGCAATGCGCCATGCTGCCCTTGTCGAAACGCTGCATCAAGTTGCTTGGCGAGGATTTCTTGCTGGGTGGCTTGTTGTTTTTCCAGTTTGGCGATTGAGGTATTAAGGCCAGAAATATCTTTGCCCAGTACCGTGAGTGTTCCCTGGGTACCATGTAACGCGCGGCTAGCTTGTGCGATGCTTTTTTCTTGCTGCTTGAGCTGATCCTGCAAGGAACTGCGTTTCTGCTGCTGCCGTTTAACTGCCTGCTCTTTTTCTGCGATGCTCTGCTGGATGTCTTTGAGTTGGGAGTTGTTATCTTCTGCACTGTGGCTGGTTAATGGCCACAACAATGCGCCAGCAAAAAAAACACTGGCGCAGAGGGTAGCAAACGACCACCCAGCATATTCAGGCCGTGATAGCTTGCCTGAATATGCGTTTGGCGTTGCCTTTGATAATACAAAAGTGGCCTTCTCCTTCATGGAGAAGGATTATTCCACGATGAACAGCGGCTTACCAGTCATCTCTTGCGGGATTTCCATTCCCATCAATGACAGCATGGTGGGGGCGATATCTGACAGTTTGCCACCTTCTACTGCTTTGGCCGCTTTACCCACATAAATCAACGGTACCGGCAAGCTGGTGTGTGCGGTGTGCGCCTGACCAGTTGCGGGATCGCGCATTTGTTCTGCGTTGCCATGATCGGCGGTGATCAACAGTTGGCCATCAACGGCTTTCACGGCATCAACCACCTGCGCGATGCAGTTATCCAGAGTTTCTACCGCCTTGACAGCGGCTTCGTAAATGCCGGTATGACCTACCATGTCGCCATTCGGGTAGTTACAGATAATGGTGTCATATTTACCGCTGTTGATCGCAGCCAGCAGTTCTTTGGTGAGTTCTGCTGAACTCATTTCTGGTTGCAGATCGTAGGTGGCGACTTTGGGCGAGTTGATCAGCAGACGATCTTCACCTTTAAATGGCTCTTCGACACCGCCGTTATAGAAGAAGGTGACATGAGCGTATTTTTCGGTTTCGGAGATGCGTAGCTGGGTTTTATTGTGTTTCATCAGCCACTCACCGAAGGTATTGGTCAGTGACTCTGGCGGGTAGGCACTGGCCGTCTGAATATCGGCTGCGTACTCGGTCAACATCACGAAATCACAGAATTTGACCACTTTGCTCCGTGGGAAACCATCGAAATCGGCATTCACAAAGGCACGGGTGATTTGACGCGCACGGTCAGCACGGAAGTTCATAAAGATAAGTGCATCACCATCATTCATGGCGGCAGAGGCTTCACCTGCGGCCTGAATCACGGTGGGTTTGACGAATTCGTCGTTCTCATCACGAGCGTAAGCCGCTTGCAGTGCGCTGACTGCGTTATCTGCAGTATATTCGCCCTTTGCCTGAGTCATTAGATCATAGGCCAATTGCACCCGATCCCAACGGTTATCACGGTCCATGGCATAGTAACGGCCCACCACCGATGCGATGCGACCACAACCCAGTTGGGTAAATTGGTCATTGAAACGTTTCAGTGTATTTTCAGCACTGCGCGGTGGTGTATCACGACCATCCAGGAAGGCATGCAGGTAAACCGCTTTGGCTCCCCGTTGTGCTGCCAGTTGGACCATGGCCAGAATATGGTCTTCATGGCTATGTACGCCTCCTGGGGACATCAAACCCATAATATGGACCGCTTTACCCGCTTTTACTGCGTTATCGACAGCGTTGGTCAGTATTGAGTTGGTGAAGAAATCACCCTCTTTAATCTCTTTGTCCAGACGGGTCAGATCCTGATACACGATACGCCCGGCCCCCAAGTTAACGTGGCCCACTTCCGAGTTACCCATCTGGCCATCGGGTAAGCCGACATCCAGGCCTGAAGCGGCAATCAGGGTATGTGGCTGTTGCTGCCACAGTTGATCCATCACGGGTGTGTTGGCATTCAGGATCGCATTATCCTGTTGCTCTTCCCGGTAGCCGTAACCGTCCAGGATCACCAGTACCATGGGCTTTTTCGTGCTCGACATTGCAATAACCTCTTTTATGATCGCTATACGTGTCATCTTTCAAGTAGCTATTAACGGCTTGTCACTTGAAGGATGATAGGTATACAAGTTGTGAATAGCCATCAGCCCACAGGAGTGATGGCTATTCACTCTCCCAAACCGGGTAATTCTACAACGTAGCTGGCTAAAAAGAACCCAGAGAGATCAAATATGCACTTAACGATGGTGCATTTCTGGCTCTCATCAGGGTATTTTTCCAATTTACTCCGCAGTTTCTGCATTCCGGTCTTGCTTATTGGCTGTATTTGCCGCATTCGGCAGGTATACTCTGAAGCCTTGACTTATTTTCCCTTAACTGACGGGAGTTGTTACCCCCCATGCTGCAAGAAATTATGCTATTTGTTAGTAGGAACACCATACTGAGCCTGGCTTGGGTCGCTTTACTGATTGCTGTGATCGTCATGACCTTCAAGAGCCGTTTCTCTAAGGTGAAAGAGATCGGTCGAGGTCAGGCTACCCTAATGATTAACAAAGAAGACGCGGTTATTGTCGATATCCGCAGCCGTGATGATTTCCGTAAAGGCCATATCGCCAACGCTATCAACCTGACGGCAAGCGAAATAAAAAGTGGCAGCTTTGGCGAGTTGGA
Source organism: Serratia sp. DD3 (assembly GCF_000496755.2). Next base: position 244,821 of record NZ_AYKS02000047.1, on the reverse strand, counting down.
AAAGCACAAAGCTCAACCTGTGATTGTGGTTTGCGCCAATGGTACGACTTCTCGCGCGTCAGCAGAAAACCTGAGCAAAGCCGGGTTTGAAAACGTTTATACTCTGAAAGACGGCATTACGGGCTGGAGTGGTGAAAACCTGCCATTGGCTCGCGGCAAGTAAGTTTTTATTCGCTCTGGCTGACGGGGTATCCCAGTCACAGAGTGTCAATAAAGATAGTTAAACAATAAACATAGTTAAACAATAAACATCGTTAAACAAGGATATTACACACATGTCAGAACAAAATAGCGCAGAGATGGCTTTCCAGATCCAACGTATTTATACCAAAGATATCTCATTCGAAGCACCACAGGCTCCGCAGGTATTCCAGCAAGAGTGGCAACCAGAAGTGAAACTCGATCTGGACACGGCCTCGACTCTGCTGGCAGATGAGGTGTACGAAGTGGTACTGCGTGTTACCGTAACCGCTTCTCTGGGTGAAGAAACTGCTTTCCTGTGTGAAGTTCAACAGGCAGGGATTTTCTCTGTATCTGGTATCGAAGGTACACAGTTGGCACATTGCCTGGGTGCATACTGCCCGAACATTTTGTTCCCTTATGCGCGTGAGTGCATCACCAACCTGGTTTCTCGCGGTACATTCCCACAGTTGAATCTGGCCCCTGTCAATTTTGACGCACTGTTCATGAGCTATTTGCAGCAGCAAGCGGCGGAAACAGCGGGAACGGAAGGTGCTGAACCGCGTCAGGATGCCTGATGAGTAGCGTCAATGCTTCAATGACTGTCATCGGTGCCGGCTCGTACGGCACCGCATTGGCTATTACACTGGCACGTAACGGTTATCCGGTCGTGCTCTGGGGGCATAACCCCGAACAGATCCAAATTATGCAGCGTGATCGCTGCAATCAGGCGTTTCTGCCTGATGTCCCCTTCCCCGATACTTTGTTGCTTGAAACCGATTTGGCTCGTGCGCTGGCCGCCAGCCGAGATGTGCTGGTGGTCGTTCCCAGCCATGTTTTTGGCGATGTACTGCGCCAGTTGAAGCCCCATCTGCGTCAGGATGCTCGTATTGTCTGGGCCACCAAAGGGCTAGAAACCGAAACCGGCCGCCTGCTGCAAGATGTAGCACGGGATGCGCTTGGGCCGGATATCCCACTGGCGGTGCTGTCTGGGCCCACGTTTGCCAAAGAGTTGGCGGCAGGGCTGCCTACGGCTATCGCGCTAGCAGCCACGGACCAACAGTTTGCCGATGACCTGCAGCAATTGTTGCATTGTGGCAAAAGTTTCCGCGTGTACAGTAATCCGGATTTTATCGGCGTGCAGTTAGGGGGCGCGGTTAAAAACGTGATTGCAATTGGTGCCGGGATGTCAGACGGAATTGGTTTTGGTGCTAACGCCCGTACCGCATTGATTACCCGTGGCTTGGCGGAAATGAGCCGCCTGGGTTCAGCATTGGGTGCCGATCCGGCCACTTTTATGGGGATGGCTGGGCTGGGTGATCTGGTATTGACCTGTACTGATAATCAGTCTCGCAACCGGCGTTTCGGTATTATGCTGGGGCAAGGTATGGGAGTAAAGGAAGCCCAAGAGGCAATTGGTCAAGTGGTAGAGGGCTACCGCAATACCAAGGAAGTATTGGCACTGGCGCAGCGTTTTGGGGTGGAAATGCCCATTACTGAGCAGGTTTATCAAGTGCTGTATTGTGATAAAAATGCCCGTGAGGCAGCATTGAGCCTGCTTGGGCGTACCAAGAAAGACGAAAAGCGCAGTGTTTGATCCCCGAGGTATTGCTCGGGTGCTGGAGTGATGGCGAAAGGCTGTTTTTTTGAGGCGGAGAAAAAGGGATGTCGTCAGAAGAGTTAGCACAGGTGTGGAACAATATTAAATCAGAAGCGAGGGCATTGGCTGAATGTGAACCGATGTTGGCCAGCTTTTTTCATGCGACCTTGCTCAAGCATGAAAATCTGGGCAGTGCACTGAGTTATATTCTGGCCAATAAATTGGCTAACCCCATCATGCCAGCGATTGCCGTGCGTGAAGTGGTGGAAGATGCCTACCGTTCTGATGCACAGATGATTGTTTCCGCCGCCCGCGATATTCTGGCGGTACGCTTGCGTGACCCTGCTGTGGATAAATACTCAACGCCATTGCTCTATCTGAAAGGTTTCCATGCCTTGCAGGCTTACCGTATTGGTCATTGGCTATGGAAGCAAGGCCGTCAGGCTTTGGCTATTTATCTGCAAAACCAAATCTCCGTCGCTTTTTGTGTCGATATACACCCGGCCGCCAACATTGGTTGCGGCATTATGCTCGACCATGCCACCGGTATTGTGATCGGTGAAACCGCCGTGGTGGAGAATAACGTCTCTATTCTGCAGTCGGTGACGCTGGGTGGGACAGGCAAAACCGGGGGGGATCGCCATCCGAAAATCCGTGAAGGGGTGATGATTGGCGCGGGGGCTAAAATCCTCGGCAATATTGAAGTGGGCAAAGGGGCAAAAATTGGTGCAGGTTCGGTGGTATTACAGTCGGTTCCGCCACATACCACCGCTGCTGGCGTTCCCGCGCGTATTGTTGGTCGCCCGGAAAGTGATACTCCTTCCATGGATATGGATCAGTACTTCAACGGCGACAATAACGGATTTGAATATGGCGACGGGATCTAGCGCTATACACTAAATAATTCGAGTTGTTGGCAGCGCGGCGCTGCGTTGGCTACGCTCGCTCACCCGAATCACTTACCCATGTAAGCTTATCGGGGTTAATAAACCTCTTCCATGAGGTTCACCCTGCGGACCAGCGCTTGCCGTCTACCTGCAATTTCTTTGAACTTGGGTATATACCCCAGTGAAATCAAGTTGCCGGATAAAAGCACGGTGCACTTTTGAACACCACTCTCGCGTAATATCAACTGTACGCGCTACTCTTTGATTAGTGCACCTGCGTAGTCCAATTGGCGCCAGGCTTCATAAACCACCACCGAGACAGCGTTTGACAGGTTCATACTACGGCTCTGGGCCAGCATGGGGATACGAATTTTCTGTTGTGCAGGTAGCTCATCCAGAATACTGGCGGGCAGGCCGCGGGTTTCTGGGCCAAATAGCAGATAATCCCCAGCCTGGTAGCTGACCGCACTGTGTGCTGGTGTGCCTTTAGTGGTCAGAGCGAATAGCCGCTGGGGGTTTTCGCTGGCGAGGAAAGTCGCATAATCGGCATGGCGCTTGATGCTGACAAACTCATGGTAATCCAGCCCGGCTCGGCGTAGGCGTTTATCATCCCAAGGGAACCCCATCGGCTCGATCAGATGCAGTTGGAAACCGGTATTAGCACACAGACGGATAATATTGCCGGTATTAGGTGGAATTTCGGGTTCAAATAAAACGATATTCAGCATGTCAAAAGCCTCTCACGACGAGGCGAGCAGAATAACAAAATCTTGTAACGCTGGCGATTAACGCTGATGTAATGGCAGCCATAATACCAAGCGTAACCCACCCAACGGACTGTCTTCTGCTTTGATCCAGCCACGATGCTGATTGACGGCGGCTTCCACAATGGCCAAACCGAGACCAGATCCACCGGATTGACGGTCACGGGCTTCATCGGTGCGGTAAAATGGCCGGAAAATCTGTTCGCGCTCTTCCGGGCTGACACCGGGGCCATCATCATCGACCACGATAGTAATGCCCTGATTATCAACACTAAATGCCACGGCGATCTGCGTATGAGAATAACGTAAGGCATTGCGGATAATATTTTCCAATGCACTATCCAGCGCCGCAGGGTTACCATAGAGGGTCCAGGGGCCTGGGGGCGCGGTGACAGCCAGTTGTTTCCCCATCTGTTCGGCTTCAAAACCGGCGTTATCCAGCACCTCGGCCCACAATTGATTGGCTTTCACTAGTTCGCGTGCCAGTTCGCTCTTTTGCTGCCCACGAGATAACTGCAGTAAATCGTTAATCATTGAATCCAGGCGTTGGGCTTCCATTTCAATCCGTGCAAGCTCATGCCCTTCACCGTGGCGGCGACGCATTAACGCGGTTGCCAACTGTAGACGGGTTAATGGGGTGCGCAATTCGTGGGAAATATCAGAAATCAGCCGTTGCTGGGCAGTCATCATTCTTTCGAGCGCGCTCACCATCTGGTTAAAACTGGCGCCGGTGGCCAGGAACTCTTGTGGCCCGGACTCCAGTTCCGGGTGCTGCTTCAGGTTGCCGTGAGCCACATCATCGGCAGCATTTTTCAACTTGCGCGCAGGTTTAGCCAGGCTCCAAGACAACCAGAGCAATAGCGGGGCGCTGATCAGCATGGTGAAAATCAGCATCATTAATGGCCTATCAAACAGCAGATTAATAAAATCTGATTGCGGGCTGTTGGCGGGCCTGATCAAGTACAACTGGTAATTATCTTCACCATCACTAATCGAGAAAGGACCGACTAACTCTACTCGGCCATACTTTTTCTTTTTCGGTTGGTCTGAGTTATCTGATTGACCGATGAAATTGCGCACCACCTGCATCTCATTACGCTGTGCGCCAATCACTCGCCCTTCGCTGGTGACCAGCAGCAGGCGCTGGCCCGGTGGAGCCCATTTCTCGATGGCACGAAACAGCCGCCGCCACCACATCAAGTCATTGGGCGGATCGTTTTGCAGCTCAGCCTCGACGTGCTGCTCCAGCATCACCCCTTGCCGCTGTTCGCTGTCTAGCAATGAGGTCATTTGGCGTGAATCAAGTTTGGGCACCATCAACACCAGCATCAGCACCAACGCTAATGTGAACCAGAAAATAGCGAAGATGCGTGCCGTCAAACTATTAATCATGTAGCAGATACCATCAAATAACCGCGACCACGCAAGGTTTTGAACCAAGGATGACCATCTTTACGGTTCGGCAATTTACGCCGTAAGTTGGAGATGTGCATATCAATCGCGCGATCAAAGGGTGTCAAACGTTTACCCAGCACTTCCTGGCTGAGTAACTCGCGGGAAACCACCTGCCCAAGATGCTTTGCCAGCAAATAGAGTAAGGTAAATTCGGTACCCGTCAGCTCCAACTCATGCCCATCAAAACTGGCTTCTTGGCGACCTGGGTTGAGTTGCAGGCCATCTACATCCAGCGTAGGGGCACCGTTATCCATAGTCTGCTGCTGTTCGTTCCAGTTGGAACGGCGCAGAATAGCCCGGATACGAGCAAGCAGTTCGCGGTCATTAAACGGTTTCGGCAGATAGTCATCCGCCCCCAGTTCCAGGCCAAGAACCCGATCCAGTTCACTACCGCGTGCTGTCAGCATGATCACGGGCGTCTGGTGATTCTGGCGCAGCTCTTTCAAGGTATCGATACCGTTTTTCTTCGGCATCATGATATCGAGCAACAGCAGATCGATGGAGCTGTCTAGCAGCGACAACGCCTGTTCACCGTCGTAAGCGACGACAATGTTAAACCCTTCCATTTCGAGCAGTTCTTTCAGTAGCGAGGTTAACTCGCGGTCGTCGTCAACTAACAGAATTTTATTCATTGTGCTTTACCTCCAAAGGCAAAATACGCTATCAACTGCTGGCATTCCATGACTTTACGTAGTTTTACATGCACTGACGCATGTTTGCAGGTACGGCGATACACTGCTCTTCGTTGATTCGCAAAGTCAGAAAGCGCGAGGAGCTCAAATGTTTAAGGTAGGCGCAGTGGTTATGGCATCAATGCTAGTGATAGGTTCTAGCACTCCTGCTTTTGCTGCACCGAAAACTGACCTGCCTTATGTTGATGACTTTTTACTTGGAACCTCAGGTCAGAATCACATATTTGATGGCGTTGACCTTACTGAACAGCAACGCCAGCAAATGCGCGACTTAATGCGCCAGGGTCATGACGACCCGCCAGGGGTTAATGTAGTAGAAATAGACACCATGTATAAACTGGTGACGGCAAATAAATTTGATGAAGCCGCCGTGCACGACCAGGCGGAAAAAATGGTTCATCAGCAGGTAAAACACCAGGTCGAATTGGCCCGGATACGCAACCAAATGTATAACCTGCTGACACCAGAGCAAAAAAATGTTTTAGACCAGAAACATCAGCAACGTATGCAGCATATTTCTGGTTTACAAGGAACTTCTGCCCAGAAGTAGAGTACGACTGAGTAAACCCTGTTTTTCCTTGCCATAATACCATCCCTATTTTCCCCGTCGTAATGGCGGGGCTTTTTTTATCCGGCGTCAGTCAATATTCCTATTTATTTAATAAAATCATCGGTCAGGCTTTTTCGAACAACGCCTGCAATGAGTTAACCAACAGACCATCCGCGCGTTCAAATTCATACAACTGAGTAAAATGGTCATCGTGACCCACTTCTTGATAGGTGACATCACACCCAATAGCCTTAAGCCCGTCATAGAGCTCTTGAGAATGCCTTATCAGCTCAGGTAACTCCCCACCACCAACATGAACAGCGGTTGGTCCACCTTGGGTGAGTTTATTGATGGGGCTGTATTTCTCTATCTCTTCACCGGTTAATGCTAGTTTCTCATTCAACCAGCATAGGCTGATAGGTTGTAAATCAATCAACGCGCTGATTGGCATGGAATGTGAAATCAGCGGGTGGCTGCGGTGAATAGCGGTTAAATGGCCGCCAGCGGAATGGCCACCAAGACAGACTTTACCTTGGGTAATATTAAATTCAGCACGATGCTGATGGAGGTAATCTAAGAGTAGGCCAATCTCGCTAACTATTTGTGTCATTGATGCATCGGGCGCTAAAGTGTATTCGGCGAGAATAACATTAATCCCTGCATTTAAAATGCCGTTGGCAATAAAGGCAAAATCCTCTTTGTTACAGTTCTGCCAATAGCCGCCGTGGATAAAAATAAAGGTAGGGCACCCTTTTTTGTCGGCAGGGAAGTAGTCGAAGGTGGTTCTTGGGGATGAGTGATAAGGTATGTTTCTTTGTGAGCTCTTTTCTGAATATAATTTTTTGCTTCTGGCCTGAAACTCACCTAGTAGCTCGGCAAAGTTTTTAACGGCTTTAGTATTATTGTATGCAGCATCTAATTGCTCGCGAGTCATTCCTTTGTATACTTCTTTCATCTTAAATATTCCTTATCTATACCCGTCGCCAATCAAGCTGCGAAAATCTTGGCGATGCTCAAACGTTTCTACCGCTGAAGTCGGGTTATTCGGGTTTTGCTAAAAACACGTGCCAAGCCTACCACTGCCGTTTTTTATTGGTTAAGCATAATGTGTGCTTTATTGCGCGTATTACCCGATAAAGGAGGTTAGTTTAGTCTTACCGTTGATGCCTTTCCCGCCGATGCCGCGAGAGGGGAACCTCACTCTCGCGGATCTCTTATCTCTTAACTCTTATCTTTTATCTCTTAACTCTGGCGCCAGCGCTGAGTTCTTTCCAACAGTGCGCGGCTGAGGCCAAGCTGAATAAGCTTAACCGTAGCCGCTGCCAGCAAGATCAACGTTGCCATGGCGGCCGCGGTGGCGGTATCCCCGGAATCCTCCATATTCAGCACCGCAACCGAAGCCAACACCGTGTCGCTGGAGTAGAGGAAGATCACCGCCGAGGTGGTGGTCATGGCGTTAACAAACAAGTAGATGAAGATCTCCAATAAAGCAGGCAGTGAGGCTGGCAGGGTGATCCGCCAGAATGTTTTCCACTGCGAAATACGCAAAGAGATGGCAACCAGCTCCAGCTCTTTCGGTAACTGCTTCAGGCTGGTCAGCGCGGTCATATGGCCCACTGTGTAGTAGTGGATCACACAAGAGAGCACCATCAACGGCAAAGTACCGTATAGAGCACTTAGCAAACTGTCAGCACGGTTAAAAAAGAAGATATAGCCCAACCCCAGCACCAGCCCGGGTACTGCCAGCGAAAGCATGGCAAGCAGGTGGATGAGGTGGCGCAACGGGGCGAAATACTGCCCTTTCTCTTGCACCCAGGCGATGACCATGATGATAACCGTTCCACTGATGGCCGTGAGCGCCCCCAGTTTTAGCGTATTGATAAAGGGTTGCCAGCCATAAACACTATTACTGTTAAAGGCGTAGTGATCTAACGTCAAATTGAGTTTATAAGGCCAGAACTGTACCAGCGATCCATAGATGGCCATCCCCACCAGGGCGAAAAACAGCAGCGCCCACAGGCTGCACCAAAGCAGAGCCAGTAAGTCCCGCAAGCGATGTGGTGCTGGTTGATAGGGAACTGACCGGCTATTACTTTGTTCCTGCATCTTACTGCGCACCCGGTGCTCCAGGGCAAAGCTCAATAGCGCTGGCAGCAAAAGGATGACGCTGGTCACCGCACCCAGTGAAAAGTTTTGCAGCCCGACAACCTGGATATAGATATCCGTCGCCAACACACTAAACTGCCCGCCGATAACTTTCGCCACCCCGAAGTCACAGATAGTGAGCGTGAAAACGGCAATCGCCGCACTGAGCAAACCATAGCGAGCAGCGGGCAACGTCACGGTGAAAAAGGTTCGCCAGGCAGGGCTACCGAGCACCTTGGCCGCCTCGTAAAGGCGTGCATCACTATGACTGAGAGCGGTAATAAGAATCATCAAGGCATGAGGAAAGCACCAAAAACTGAGGCCCATCACGATACCAATGGGGCCATAGATGCTCGCATCACCCAGTAACCCTTTGGCAATCCCCTGGTTACCAAACCAGTAAACCAGACTGATAGCCGGTAACAATGAGGGCATCAGGAGAGGAATAAGAGCAATCAAGCGGAACAGGGATTTCCCGGGCATGCAAGTACGGGTCAGCGCATAGGCATAACCAAAGGCGACAGTGACCACCAATAGCGTAATGCTCAAGCCAAGCGAAAGGGTATTACTGATGGTACGCCCCAGCGATGGGGTGGAAAGATAATGACGGAAGTTGGCAAAGCCGACCCAGCTACCGTCACTGTCTTGCAGGCTTTTTTGCAGCATGGCGAGCACCGGGAACAGCAGCCCACCTGCGAACAAGGCAATCCCCAGTAGCAACAGAATCAACTGTAGGCCCTTATCGCGGCTCCAACTACCCCATAACCGTTGCCAGATTGAATAACGAGGAACGGTGGTAACAAGATGCTGTGTCATGCGGCTTTCCCATAAAAAGGTTGCATAGCACTGGTGGGCCAGTGCAGAGAGCACGCCATGCCACTGCGCCAGTCTTGACCTTCATCGTTAGAGAGTTGTACCAGCAGCCGCTGGGGGCCCATTAGCGTATCGGCCAGGCAGATCAACCGCTGGGCAGAACCGAGAAACTCCACTTGCTCAATCCTGGCTTGTAGCCCTTGCTGCGCTGGTGGGGCCAGGCTGATAGCTTCAGGGCGGATAGCCACCTGCAACGTACTGCCTGCAGCGGCATGATTGGTCAGCGGCAGCGGCTGCTCGTTAAGACGCACCTGCTGAGCATTGAGTACCTGCGTATCGAGAAAGTTCATACTGCCAACAAAGCTGGCAACAAAACGGCTTGCGGGATGGTGGTAGATCTCCTGCGGCGTCCCGACTTGCACAATGGTGCCATGTTCCATCACCACAATGCGGTCTGCCATAGTGAGCGCTTCTTCCTGATCGTGAGTCACCATAATTGTGGTGATCCCCAACCGTTGTTGCAGGGCACGAATTTCACTACGCAGATGAGTACGTACCAGCGCATCGAGGGCACTTAGGGGTTCATCCAGTAGCAATAACCCCGGGGATAAAGCCAAAGCCCTGGCTAAAGCCACTCGCTGTTGTTGGCCACCTGAGATTTGGCTTGGATATTTATTCGACTGCGCACCAAGGCCAATCAAGGCGAGCCAATGCTCCACCCGCTCTTTTACTACCTGACTATCGAGCCCTTGATTTCGCAACCCAAACGCAATGTTCTCCGCCACTGTTAGATTAGGGAACAGGGCATAAGACTGGAATACAATGCCAAAATCCCGTCTCTGCGGAGGGAGCTGTGAAATATCGCACCCCCCTTGCCAGATTTCACCGCTGTCTGGCAGATCAAGCCCGGCGATAGCCCGTAATAAGGTGGTTTTTCCACACCCGGAGGGGCCGAGAAAACAGACAAACTCCCCTTTCTTTACGGTCAGGGAGATATCTTTGAGTGCCTGAAAGGCCTTGAAGTGTTTGTTAAGGTGTTTGATATCCAGATAGGGCTGGGTCATGACAAGGCTCGCGGCTATTTTTGGTCTATACCAATTTAGCGTTGAAATATGACGATGCCATGAATAAACAGTGACAAGCTGATTAAGGCGCGACTAACCAAGGGGAAGACAACCAGCACAGACCGACGATGGTCAGCCTGTGCGGTAACAACCCGCTTATTTTTTAGCTTCAGTCTTGCCAGAGAAGTTAGAGTTCCAGCGGGTCAGTATATTGTCACGCTCACGGGCCGCCCAGGCAAAATCATTCTTGATCATCTGGCTGTTGATATCAGCCGGGTAACCTGGCCGAGCTTGTGCCACCTGTGGGATGGCAACCACAGCGAACGACTTGTTATACAGCCTGTTAGCCTGTTCTGTTGCCGCGAAATCCAGCAACTGCTGCGCGGCTTGCAACTTGCTGGTGCCTTTGATGATAGCGGCGGCTTCCATATCCCAACCGGAGCCTTCTTTGGGGAAGATCACTTCAATGGGGGCGCCTTTAGCCTTAAGGCTCGCAGCAGGGAAATCAAACGAGATACCGACCACCGTTTCACCGCTGGCCGCCAGTTTACAAGGTGCTGAACCTGAATGGGTATAACGGCTGATATTCTGGTGCAGGTCATTCATAAACTGCCAGCCTTGCTGTTCCCCCATGGTCTGTAACCAACCTGCGACGCTCAGGAAGCCAGTACCCGAAGAGCTGGGATTAGGCATGATCACTTTACCCTTGTAGATAGGCTTAGTGAGGTCAGCCCAACTTTCTGGGGCAGGGATCCCTTGTTTTTTAGCCTCTACCTCGTTAAAGCAAATGGCGCTGAAAAAGGCATCCAGCCCAATCCAGTGAGGTTGTGCCTTGTCGTCACGGAAACGGCTATCCAGTTTCTCCAACCCTTTAGGGGCATACCCTGCCAGCATTTGCTGTTGATCGAGTTGCATCAGGCTGGTGGCGGCCAGCCCCCATACTGCGTCGGCTTTAGGTTGCGCTTTTTCTGCCAACAAGCGCGCCGTAACCACCCCAGTAGAATCGCGCACCCACTTAATATTTATATCCGGGTGTTGCTGTTCGAAAGCGCTTTTTAATTCAGCCAGTTGCTCGGGCTCGAAGGCGGTATAGACAGTCAGATCGGTATTAGCCACTGCCGGTGCAGCGATACCGGCAATCAGCGAGGTGATGAGCAAAGAAGTTATCGGTTTCATGTTTTCTCCAGCAAAATTGGTATAAACCAGATGATATGGGAGAAAGATTAGGGGATCTTTATGACACCCCCGTGACGTCAATATGACAACTTGATGCGTTTAATCTTGGGTATCCACTTCAATTTCCAGGCTGTCGTGACGCCAATACTCCAGGTCAAAATCCAGTACCTGCCCATGCTGATCGAAGTTAAGTCTCTCCAAGCGAAGTGCCGGTAGCCCCGCCGTGGCCCCTAAATGGCTGGCAACCTCATCCGGTAGCGCCGTGGGGTAAAAGGTCACCTGCATACGGGCGTAATGTAACCCGTAATGGCTCTGGTAAAGCTCAGTCAAGCTGCCATTGAGATTGAGATCTAACAGGCCCGGTACGCGTTCAGGCAGGCAGTAGTTCTCGCAATAACAGATTGCCCGCTCATTGGCAAAACGCAGCCGCTTGAGCAGGAAGATACTGTCAAATGGCTTGAGTAACAGCCGATTAAGCAGAAACGGTGGAACAGCTTTACGGCCCTTTTCCAGCAATTCGGTGCGCGGTTCACCGCCCTGTTCACGCACTATCTGGTGAAAATTGGAGGTATGCCGTGGTTTGAGTTGAAAGCGCGGCGGCGTGACGAACCAGCCCCGGCGATCTTCCCGATAAATAAGGCCATTAGCCTCCAACTGGACTAATGCTTCGCGGATGGTCACCCGGGTGGTGCCATAGAGTTCGCACAACAACCGCTCGGAGGGGAGGCGGTCATTGGCTACCAATCCCCCGGCCTGAATCTGGGTGATAAGAGCATCTTTGATTTGCAGGTATTGCGGTTTCGTCATGATGAACCTTGGTGTTGGTCAAGACCAGTAATAACCAATAAAGCCGGAACAGAGAGCTTATCTCATCAAGGGCGTGAAACATGAATTTTTTGTTGCACGATAGGCACCCCCTTTGACCTGGTCGAATAAGTTGCTCACAATGGCTTTATTCTGGTCTATACCAAAAGAGAGCGTAATGATGACCCATATTCCCCCTACACAAGAGGCTGTCGATTATCTATTGTTGACCCCGGGCCCTCTGTCCACCACGGCTTCCGTGCGAGCGGCGATGTTACAAGACAGCTGTACCTGGGATGCTGATTATAATCTTGGCGTGGTGGAACCCATCCGCCGTGAACTGGTGCGCCTGGCAACCAGCCCGGAATTTGCCAACGATTACAGCGCGGTATTACTGCAAGGCAGTGGCAGCTATGTGGTAGAGAGCGTACTGGGGTCCGCATTGGGTGCTGATGACTGCGTGCTGATTGTCAACAACGGAGCCTACGGTGCCCGGATGGTGGAGATGGCTCAATGTCTGGGGCTGAACCATCGGGTGCTGGATTGTGGTGAAACCGCCCGCCCAGAGGTGCAGGATCTGGAAGAACTGTTGATAAGGCACCCTGAAATCAGCCATCTGGCCATGGTTCACTGCGAAACCACCACCGGTATGTTGAACCCCTTGGAACAGGTTGCCAGCCTCTGTCAACGCCATGGGATCCGCCTGATCCTCGATGCAATGAGCAGCTTTGGCGGCATTCCTTTTGATATCGGCCAGCTTGGTGTCGAGTTTCTTATCAGCTCAGCCAACAAGTGCATTCAGGGCGTACCGGGTTTTGGTTTTGTTATTGCCCGTCGCGCCGCCTTGGCCGCTTGTGCCGGTAAAGCCCGTTCAGTCTCTCTTGACCTTCATGCCCAGTGGCAAACCATGGAACAACAGGGGGGGAAATGGCGTTTTACCTCCCCGACCCATACAGTATTAGCCTTTGCCCAGGCGTTGCGCGAGTTGGATGAAGAAGGCGGCGTCAGCGCACGCTATCAACGTTATCAGGAAAACCAACACACGTTGGTAGCCGGAATGCAGGCGCTCGGTTTTGAACCGTTGTTGCCCAAGGAGTGGCAATCTCCGATTATCACCGCCTTCTATTCCCCGACTCATCCCGATTACCGTTTTGTCGATTTTTACCAGCGCCTCAAAGCACAGGGGTTTGTGATCTATCCAGGCAAAGTCTCGAAAGCGGATTGTTTTCGCATCGGCAATATCGGCAATGTCACCCCACAGCAAATTCAGCAGTTATTGGCGGCGATACAGCAAGCCAGCTACTGGCTGGAAGCCAACGCATGAAACACCCGTTGATACTACCCGCTGGTGGGGCGGACACGGAAGGGGATATCAACCAAAGTGCGGCCCGGGAGCAGTGGTGGGCCGAACAAAGCGCAGCCACTCAAGAGTCCCTGGCTGAAGATAGCCGCTACTTTCTCCATCAGGCGCTATCAACGCCCTGCCTTGATGTGCTGACGGCTGCTGAAGGCGCGCTCCTCACCAGCCAGTCAGGTAAGCAATATCTTGATTTTCATGGTAACAACGTGCACCAACTTGGGCACGGCCACCCCAAGGTGGTGAAACGGGTACAACAGCAACTGGCATCACTGCCATTTGTGCCACGGCGTTATACTCACCCTATCGCTATCGAGTGCGCCCGCACCCTCGCTGAATTGGCCCCTGGTGACCTTAACCGGGTGCTGTTTGCCCCTGGTGGCAGCGAAGTGGTGGGGATAGCCCTCAAACTGGCCCGCTTTATTACCGGCAACAGCAAAGTGGTTTCTTTGTGGGATGCGTTCCACGGTGCCTCCCTTGATGCTATTGCCGTCGGCGGAGAGGCCTGCTTCCGTGCTGGCATGGGGCCGCTGATGGCGGGAGTGGAGCGTATTCCACCGCCGACTCGCTATCGCGGGGTTTGGTATCGTGGCGAAGGGGAAGACCTGCACTACGCCGATTACCTTGAATATGTGATTGAAAAAGAGGGCGGGATCGGTGCCTTTATTGCCGAACCTATCCGCAATACCGATGTACAGGTGCCCTCCAAGGCGTATTGGCAACGCATCCGCGAGATTTGCGATCGCCATGGTGTGTTGTTGATTGTTGATGAGATCCCCAACGCCCTGGGGCGCACCGGGCACTGGTTCAGCTTCGAACACTTTGGTATTGAGCCTGATATCATCTGCCTGGGGAAGGGATTAGGCGGGGGCATCGTGCCCTTTGCTGCCTTGATCACCCGTGATCGTTTCAATCAGGCGGCGGCGATTTCCCTGGGTCACTATACCCATGAGAAAAGCCCCATCGGTTGTGCTGCGGCCTTGGCCACCATTGAGGTGATCCGCGAGGAACAGCTTCTCGCCAAGGTGGTTGCCGATGGGGACTTTATGGCGGATGAGTTAGCCAAGTTGGCTCACCGTCACCCGCTGATCGGTCAAGTACGGGGGACCGGCCTGCTGTGGGCGCTTGATCTGGTGCGTAACCACCAAAGCCGTGAACGAGCAACCAAAGAGGCAGAACAACTGCTCTATCGTTGCTTGTCACTTGGGCTCAGTTTCAAAGTCTCGCAGGGCAATGTGATCCAACTGTCACCACCGCTCACCATTAGCCGCGCCGAACTTGCGCGTGCCATTGCTATTCTTGATCTGGCATTGAGCCAGGTTGAAACCACCGTTGAACAGGAGTATTCCCATGTCTGATGTACAAGCACTGATCCTGGATTGGGCGGGCACCGTGGTCGATTTCGGTTCCTTTGCCCCAACCTCCATCTTTGTTGAAGCCTTCTCCCGTGCCTATGATTTCCCGGTGAGCCTGGATGAAGCCCGTCAGCCGATGGGGCTAGCAAAACGCGCTCATATTACCGCTTTAGGGCGTTTGCCATCGGTAGATAGCCGCTGGCAGGAACGTTTTGGTCACCCGATGAGTGACCAAGAGGTGGAGCACCTCTATCGCACCTTTATGCCGCTGCAAATTGAGGCAGTGACCAATTTTGCCACGCCTATTGCTGGGGTATTACCGGTGCTGGCGATGTTGCAACAACAGGGGATGCGCATCGGTTCTTGCTCTGGCTACCCGCGCCAAGTGATGGAGGCTCTGGTCCCTGCTGCCGCAGAACAGGGATATACGCCAGATTATTGGGTGGCAAGCGACGACCTGAAAGCAGGCGGTCGCCCTGGCCCCTGGATGGCACTTGCCAACGTGATTGAGTTGGGTATTGATGGCGTGCATCGTTGCATCAAGGTGGATGATTCGGTACCGGGTATTACCGAAGGGCTCAACGCCGGTATGTGGACCGTAGGGCTGGCGGTTTCCGGCAATGAGTTTGGTGCCACCTGGGAGGAATATCAGGCCATGAGTGAACAGGCGATCACCGCCCGGCGAGAACCAGCTAAGGCGAAGCTGCAACAAGCAGGCGCACACTATGTTATCGACACCTTGGCAGATATTTTACCAGTGATTGCCGATATCAATAGTCGCTTGCAAAAAGGTGAGCGGCCTTAAGCAAGGCTTTTATTAATATCAGGGAGTGATGATTTTGGCGTTAGAGGGAGATAAGCATATTGCCGCTTATATGGCGTCTCCCTCGGTATTGAACCTGTAAGGTCGGATTTCACCTCTTTCCATGTCAGATTACCTCACCGCCAGCGGCAGGTGCATCAATCCATTCACGCTCTTCTGCACTGAGTTCAACTGGTGGGTCACACTGCGCTAGCCGTTCAGTGAGAGCATCCTGCGGAGACCTGAGCGGTTCAACAATCAGCCAGCCATTATCAATGATCAGGCCTACTTCGCTACCTGAGCCCAACGAAAGGGCATTGAGCCGCGCTGGTGGCACCGTCAGCATGACTGAATCGGCAACCTTTTTCAGACGAGTGGTGTGTATAATTTGCCTCCTTTAATGCACATGCGTAAAACTCAATATTAAATATCATCAAGATCTACCCTTATCCGTTTGGTTGGAGTTTTCAAGCGTTCACGAACCACCGCCAGAATATCGGCATCTTCATCTTGCTCGCCCACTATCACAGACACCTCAGCAAACGGCAGCTTTTCATGCTCAGCGACATAACGCAGAAATAACCGTAATACATCGGATGGGGAAAGATTAAGTTTTTCAAGACGCATAATATGCATTCCTTTATAATTCCTCATCTACACGGATTTGTATGGTGCTCATTTGTATTCCTCTGCCATTACAGATGTAACACACCATAATGCATTACATTTGTAGTGCAATCATTGTGATTAATTAAATAAAAATGTATAACTTCATCCGAAATAATTATATTTTCTTATAGGCGGAAAACAGGTAATCCCGATGACCTATTATGTTACTAGGATTATAAAGTGAATCCAGCCCTAAATACTAATAAAAATCAAGTTAACTCATTCGTATTTGGAATGATATATGTATTGAGGTATAATTCCCTTTGATTAATAAATTGAAAACAAGGATCATTATTAAATTTTTTAATGATCCTTGTCATGAATTAATTTCCATTAACTTATATGTCGAAAGAATAGTAGCGCTAGATATAATTACAAATCAAATTTAGCTTTGACATTATTGATTACTTTAGACTCGTAATCAGAATAGCTATCAAGATATTGTGTGTCAACATGATAAGATTCCTCAACACTATATGTAATTGGCTTACCTTGGCTATCTTTTCTTTTCCTATTGTAGCCGAAAAATTTCGCATATCTCTTGGGAGCTACACCTTCAAAGTTTTCAAACAAAACTTTATCAGGTGATGGAGTCTGATCTGACTGACAAATCGTATCATCATGCAACTGCAAGGCTAGGCTTTTTTCATATGGTTCGATATATACAACACGCAGCAAGCCTGCTGCGACAATATGACGAGCACAGACATGGCAAGGATAAGTAGTACAATATAAAGTATTCCCAGTTGTTCCCATGCTTGTATTTCTAGCCAGAGAAACAATAGCATCCATTTCTGCATGAACAGCTCGTGAGTACTCTATTAAATACTTCGCTTTGGTTTCTTTCATTATTTCTTCAGCAAGTTGCTCAGCGTCTTGTTGTTTACATCTTTTTAAAATATTTGTGATTTCCATTTTTAAAAGGGCTTTATGTTTATCATTATGACAACCATTTTTATTAAAGCACCGCCTATCTTTTTTACTCTCTGATGTATAAAGCCCGCCACCGTATTCTGGAACATCATTTCTACCTGTAGCAATTATACTTCCAGACACATCCATTATAGATGCACCTACTTGACGTGATAAACATGCTGATCCCAAAGATGCCGAATATGCAGCATACATTCCTGATTCATCTTTGGTCGGGGTAAGATTATTTGCGCTATGTATTAAATCAATAAAACGTTGAACCGACTTTTTCATTACCTCAGTGTCAAGGTTTTTAATAAAAAAATCTGCTAACTGTAAAGTTTCCTCTACTTGTTGGCCAAATTTTTCTGAGGATTTCCTATCCCTTTCTATAATTTTCTGGACGTTATCTTCACTAATTCCTTCGTCTTTTAAATTCTGTACACGCTCGGCTACAGTTCGTAATAATCCAACAAGATAGAAATTATTTTTATATACTTGATTTAGAAGTTCTACTTCTGAAGGATGTTTTATTTGGTCGATTATATAAGCTGTTTTCTTTGTGTTTTTTGTTAGTTCTCGAGTATCTTTACCATATACTTCTTCACGCAATTCTTGAATCCGCAGGATTGCAAGTTCAGCACAAATGAAATTTTTATTTTCTTCTCTAAGTGTGTCACCAAGATCTTGCAATTTATTATATCGCTCGAAGTTATTTAGCCTTGATGTGCTAACCTTCGTGAACTCAGATATTAAATCACTTATCCTGATGTGCTCTACATGATAACCATTTTGTTTGAGGCAAAAAATGACTTGCTCTTTAAGAGTTTTTATTCCAGAGCCAATTGCTCCACATAGGCCAATAATAAGCTCTTGGGAGCGCCGTCCTTTGATATCATTAATGCTATCAGAATTATGTCTTTCTTTCAATTGAACAGGAATAATATTCTCAGCTGAATGTGCCATGTATTCACTCCAGATATAAATAATTGATTGAGTTTATATATAACATCTATTGATAAGGTTGCAATCAGGTGAATGATATAAATCATTTTATAAAAATAAAAATAAAAATAAAAATAAAAATTTACTAATTTTAATATATTACCAAGTGATTTTTGACGATGCTAACAACACTTTTTCTCTAGCTTTACTTTGAGAAATGGCCTTTCTGCGTTCAACTAAACTTTCAACATTATTTAAAGATGTAGTGTTATCAGTAGACTCATTTCGGTCCACTATTTTTTTTTGTTGTTCAGTCATCTTTAATAAGTAAATCATTATTTTTCCTTAACATTTCGTCACATAAAAACCGAGCGATTATACTTACATCTCATTTTTTTTCAATGAGTATACTGTTCATATACGCTAAAAATGAAACTTTATCAAGTTTGTAAGGCTTAATTCTAGGGTAATACTATATTTAGTATAGATTGTTGTATTCTCTACTATATACATGATTTTCATATAAAAATTTCGTCATGTTATGTGAGATTTTTTATAATAAAAACAATATATTACAAGCTTCCCTATGGTTGATTTTTTTGCATGAATGGCTTGAATCCATACAAGTCCTGGATGAGATAGACTAAGCAAGTGCATTATATCTATGCATACTCGCTTCCCGCGACTTTTCTTATGTCGAACCGCTAGACTTTATGCTGACTGGTACTTACTACACTAGATAGTTCACACTGGATAATAATTAGTGTAGTAGAGATGAAAAAATCACGAAGCAAAAAACACAACCCAATCAGCCTGATAGTAACGGCACTAGCAACTACCAGCGTGCGTTTTTCCATATGCCCTGAGTGAAGATAAAACCTTAATGAAAAGCCCCTTGGGGCTTTTCACCATTCACATCCGAAAAATTAATTACCACATTAAATCGTCGGGTACTTTAAAATCGGCATACGGATCGTCTTCATCTTGCTCTTCCTGACTCAGCGCACTGTTTAATACAATACTGTTGGCATCTCGTTGCGCAATTTTATCAGCGACGCTGGCGGGGATGATGGCGTATTCACTGCCACCACTGCTATCAACCACCAAACGAGCAATGGCGAGGCGGCCATTGATCAACTGAGCTTGGGTTGGCTTATCCACTGCCACTTTTTTAATCAAATTATTATCTGTGAAGTTGAAATCAATATCGCCTTTTGAAATAACGATTCTGTTCATTTCAATCAGTTGCTTCACCTGAGCTTTATATTCTTTCGACAACGCAGCTTGTTTTTGTTGTTCGCTAAGCTGTTTATCACGCTCAAGTTGTGCTTTTTTGTTTTCTTCTACCGCTTCTCTTGCCTCACGAGCTTGAACTCGTGACTTTTTAGCCGTTCTTTGAACTTTGGCCACTTTTTTGCTGGTCACTAATCCCGCTTTTAGCAACTGCTCTTGTAAGGTGAGCTTTGTCATCTTGGTTTCCAAATTCGTTGAATAATTTGTGCGATTATATACCCAAGCTCAATGAAGTTGCAGGACAAAACGCATGGCGTTTTGAACAGTGCCTACGGTTTACCCCAAGGAGCGGGGCTCTGACGAATGGAGTTAGGTGGCGAGGGAAGCGCAAGCTGGTCAGGAACGGATTTGACCACAGCTTGACCACGTCACCTACATGCAGCAACGCTTTCCGCACCAGGGCAAGCAAAGCATTTACCTTTTGCTTTACCGAACCCTGGCTTCCCTCAACTGACCGATGCCATCACTGCAATGCACAACCAGAATGGTGAACTGGCCCAGCTGGTGATCGAAAAGTGATATTCTGGACAAGTTGCTATCTGACAGCAGAGATGAGAAGAAAGCATAAGATCGCCCTCCGGTTTATTCTCTTTGTTAAGAGCCTTGATATATGACGGGTATAAAATAATAAAATCAAAAAATAGAACCATATATATTTTTATATTATTTCCTGCCGCAAGTCATACTTGCTAGGTTATTAACTGAGTAAAAAAACAAATGCTGCGCTATTGTAACAAATAGGAGTGTTATTATGGTAAGTAATGTTAAATGGTTGCCTTTAACTATCATCATCGTTCTGGCATTAATATTCTGGAATATCGCGCCACCTGAAGGGCTGAAGTTGGCCGCCTGGCATTCTCTGGTATTATTTGTTGCTACGATCATCAGCATTGTTATTAATGTGCTACCGATTGGTGCTGTTGGCATCATTGCGATCACCGTTTATGTTGTCCTCAATGCCGGTGGAGATGCCACCGCCGCCGATGCGATTAAAACCGGCTTAAGAAATATGAATAACTCAACAATCTGGTTGATTGTTGTGGCGTTTCTTATCGCGCGAGGATTCATTAAAACCGGCCTGGGGCGTAGAATTTCCCTGATACTGATTACCCTGTTAGGGAAAAGAACCTTAGGCTTAGCTTATGGTTTGGCATTAGCTGACTTGATTCTGGCTCCTGCTATGCCGAGTAATACGGCTCGTTGTGGTGGGGTTCTTTATCCCGTCGCAGACTCATTGGCACGTAGCTTTGAATCCCGGCCAGATGATGCTTCACGTAAAAAAATAGGCACTTTTCTGGTGACTTGCATGGGGAATATCAACGATGTTACTTCCGCCATGTTTATGACAGCCTTTACCGGTAACTTATTGATTGTAAAACTAGCCGCGAATGAAAATATTACTTTGACCTGGACCGGTTGGTTAGTGGCTGCGGTGGTCCCTTGCCTGGTTTCTTTTATCCTTATCCCGCTGGTTATCTACTTTTTTACTGCCAGACCCGAAATCAAACACACGCCTGATGCTCCAAAGTTGGCAAAACAACAGCTGGCAGAAATGGGGGGAATGTCAAAACCAGAGTGGATGATGGCAGGCACGGTTGTTGTGCTGCTTGTTCTGTGGATTTTTTACAAAGTGTTAAACATCGACCCAACCACTGGGGCATTTATTGGTTTATCTCTGCTGTTACTGAGTGGTGTATTAAGCTGGAAAGATGTGATTTCCGAAAAAGGGGCTTGGGATACGTTGATTTGGTTTGCTGCACTATTAATGATGGCAGATCAATTGAAAGACTTGGGCTTTATGTCATGGTTTGGCAACACGGTCGGCCAGGAAGTGAGCGGCCTGGCAGGTAACAGTAATTGGATAGTGCTATTGGTAGTATTGAATGCAGTGTATCTGTATGCGCACTATTTCTTTGCTAGCGGGAATGCGCAAATTGTCGCGCTATACTCAGTTTTCCTCACATTAGGTATCCAACTGGGGATCCCAAGTATGCCAATGGCTCTGATGTTGGCATTTTCCAGTAGCTTCTCATGCTCTTTGACACAATACACCCATGCACGCGGGCCCATTTTATTTGCCCCTGGCTATGTTCCCACCGCCACCTGGTGGAGTACCGGGTTTGTCTGTAGCGTGGTCAATCAGCTGGTGTTGTTAACTGTCGGTCTGGCATGGTGGAAGTTCTTGGGCCTTTACTAACGAGATTATTGATAATCTATGGCTTCTCCTCCTTGAATGAGGGGGAGCCTGTCTGTTGACCTTACTGACCGTACCAGCACCTGGTGGAACCCTGCGTACATTGGCAAAGATACCTGCATCATGTTTTCCTTACTCGGCAGCAGAAACCGTTAGAGTCTGTTGACTCCAGGCGGTGAGATGCCGCACCCAGCGCTCAAACAGCATATCGGTGATGATCGCCAACAGGGCTACCACCACGGCACCCTGGATCACATAGGCAGTATTAAAGCCGCTAAGGCCAATAATAATCGGCGAACCAAGCGTTTTAGTGCCAACGGTGGAGGCGATCGCCGCCGTGCCGATATTAATGATCACCGAAGTGCGGATACCGGCAACAATCACCGAAGCCGCCAGGGGGAGTTCAACACGCCACAGGATCTGCCTAGCACTCATCCCGACTCCTTGCGCAATTTCGCGGATGGCACTGGGTACCGATTCAATGCCCGCCAACGTACCCTGCAGGATTGGCAACAAACCGTACAGTACCAGCGCAATAATTGCCGGTTTTTCGCTAAACCCCATAACCGGTACCGCGACCGCTAACACCGCAATCGGCGGAAAGGTCTGGCCAACCGCCACAACGGTCTCCACCAGCGAACGGAACTCTTTACCTGCACGGCGTGTCACGCCAACCCCAGCGGCCACACCAATCACCACAGCAATCATGCTGGAGACCGCCACTAACAACAGGTGTGCCCATACCAGTGAGATAAAACTGTCTTGCTGATATACAGGCCGATCCAGATCCGGGAACCAGGCGGCAAACAGACCCTGTAGATGATTCATGCCAAACACCAATGCCAGCAGCAGGGCAAAGGTCCAGGGCAGTGGATCGCGTAGCCAGCGCAAGACCGATGACAGGTTCATGACAATGCCTTTTGGCTAATCAAATCACTGAAATACAACACGCCAAGCGCCTCGCCTTGTTCGCCAATCACCGGTAAGCATTCACAGCCCCGGGCCACAAACACCGACAGTGCTTCGCGCAGACTCATGGCGGCGGTGATGGGTTCCCCTTCCGCATGGCCAGGGCGTACCCGCTTAGCCACGGTGCTTAACGACAAGAGTTTGATACCGCGATCGCTGCGGCCAAAGAAATCACGCACAAAATCGTTGGCCGGTACGGTTAATAGCTCCAGCGGTGTGCCCTGCTGCACGATGCGGCCCTGGTCGAGCAACACGATACGGTCCGCCAGGGCCAATGCTTCGTCAATGTCATGCGTCACTAACACAATGGTGCGCCCGGAGAGATGATGAATACGTGAAATCTCAGTTTGCAACGCCGCACGTGTCACCGGATCAAGTGCACCAAAGGGTTCATCCATCAACAACACCTCTGGGTCAGCAGCCAATGCGCGTGCAACCCCAACCCGCTGCTGCTGCCCACCGGAAAGCTGGTACGGATAACGATGACGGAACAAATCCGCTTCCAGATGTAACAGCTCCAGTAATTCAGTCACCCGATCGCGAATTCGTGCGCGTGGCCATTTCAGCAGTTGTGGCACCGTGGCAATATTTTCCTCCACTGTCCAATGCGGAAACAGACCAACCGACTGGATCGCATAACCCATTCGGCGGCGCAGATCCTGCGGTTTAAATTTCTGAATCTCTTCACCGGCAAAGAAAATTTTTCCCTGATCGTGTTCGATCAGTCGGTTGATCATTTTTAACGTTGTGGACTTGCCTGAACCAGAGGTGCCGATCAGTACGGCAAATTCACCCTTGGCAATCTGCAATGTAAGATCGTCCACCGCGGGCTTACCCTGAAAAATCTTGCTGACCTGATTAAACTGAATCATCGGCGTGACACTTCCAAAATTGAAACCATAAACTTGAACAGTGAATCGACGATTACCGCCATCACGATCACCGGAATAACCCCCAGCAGCACCAAATCCAGTGCGCTACTGAGCAGGCCCTGGAACACAATAGCGCCAAAACCTCCGGCACCAATCAGCGCCGCGACCACCGCCATGCCGACGGTCTGCACCGCAAGAATACGCACGCCGGTCAGGAACAACGGCAACGCCAGCGGTAACTGTACGCAGAAGAAAACCTGCCCACGCGTCATCCCCATGCCACAGGCGGATTCGATCACGCTGGCTGGCACAGTTTGCAACCCAGCGACAACACTGCGTACCAGCGGCAACAGGGCGTACAGCACCAACGCAAAAATTGCCGGTGCCATACCAATGCCACTGACGCCATGTTCTGCCAGCCAAGGAAATGCTTTCGCCAAACCCGCCAAAGGCGCGATCAACAGGCCAAACAAGGCAATCGACGGAACTGTCTGGATAATATTCAGTGTGGAGAATATAGGCCTCTGCCAGCGTGCAGAGCGAAAACACAACACCCCGAGCGGCACACCAATCAATAATGTCGGCACCAGCGTCGCCAATAGGATAGTCAGGTGCTGTAACAGCGCGGCATCAAACACATCTTGCCGATTGTAATACTCTTTCAACAATGAGAGTTGATCCAACTGATGGCTGAACAACAGCACCAGTGCAGGCAATATCACCAACAGGTTGCTGAGCATGCGCCATAAATGCGAGGAGGTAATGCGAGTGATGGCGTCGGCAGCCATCAGCAGGCTCAGCGCTAGCATCAGCCAACAACCGCTCCCCAAGGAAGTGCGCGCCAGTTTGGAACCTTGTTGTGCCAACTGCAGGGCGGCATGGCCGCTTATCCACAGTGTGAGCGTCAGCAGCGTCGAAGCCGCCAGCACGGTTAATAACGCATTGCGCCTGAGCGGTGCCAATAGGCTGAGAGCCGCCAGTAGCAACAGGGGCGCCAACAGCCACAGCGGCGGACCGTGCAATAGGGACATCAGGGAAATACTCGTGCCCGATAACAGGCGATTGGGGGCATAACTGAGAAACGGCAGCCCAAATGCAGCCAGCAGCAACAGAATAAACAGTGTCAGTAATACGCGGTTTTTTACGGCAATAATCAAAGAAACTCTCCGGCTCCATGTCGGCCCCCATTGGGGGCCAGAGATGTTATCCCTTCACCAAACCTTTCTCTTTAAGGTAAGCCGCCGCAACCTGTTTGGCGTCCTGACCTTCCACCGCGATCTGCGCATTGAGTTTTTGCAGCGTCGGACCGTCCAGTGAAGCGAATACCGGTTTTAGTAATTCAGCGATGTTGGCATGCTGTTTAAGCGTTGCTTCACGAATAATCGGTGCTGGCGCGTAAATCGGCTGCACTCCCTTTGGATCTTCCAGCGTTTGCAGCCCCAGCGCTGCTACCGGGCCGTCGGTCCCGTAGGCCATCGCCGCGTTCACACCGGAGGTTTGCTCCGCCGCCGCCTTGATGGTCACCGCAGTATCACCACCGGCCAACGACAGCAACTGATCCTGGTTCAGCTTAAAGCCGTAGGCATCCTGGAACGCGGGTAGGGCATCCGAACGCTCGATGAATTCAGCTGACGCCGCCAGCTTGAACTTGCCGCCAGCGTTGATCCACTTGCCCAGATCGGCCATTGTTTTCAGATGATTGGCATCCGCCAGGTCCTGACGGATAGCAATGGTCCAGGTGTTATTGGCCGGCGCGGCATCCAACCAGACAATTTTGTTCTTGTCATAATCCAGCTTTTTCACTTTCTCAAAACCGGCCTGAGCATTTCTCCATGCAGGGTCTTTTTCATCAGAAAAGAAAAACGCACCGTTGCCGGTGTATTCCGGATAGATGTCAATTTCACCGGCAGTGATCGCGCCGCGCAACACTTTGGTGGTGCCAAGCTGTAACTTATTGGTGGTTTTAATGCCGTTAGATTCCAGCACCTGTACGATGATGTTACCGAGCAATGAGCCTTCGGTATCAATTTTAGAGCCAACGCGCACCGTATCGGCTGCTTGCGCCATACCAACGCTCGCGGCAAGCAAACCCAGCGCCAGAGCAAAGACACGACCACGTGAAGGGGCGATTACCATACTTTTTCCTCTTGTTGTGTATTGTCCAGCTATTTGGCCAGAACGATTGAAAAATCTTGAGAAGCGCGCGTCCATCGCACTATAAATGTTTCCGTCGACCAGTACCTTTGGACAGAATACCCGGTATGCTCACAGCAGGGCGACCTTATTGTTTTATCTCTGAACCTACATCCTCAAAGCATCAACATCTCTGGCCTTCAGTGTCAGGATATTCCTGGTTGGCGTGTAAGATGTACTATCTTGCGTATCATCCTGCGTCATTTGGCAGATAATACTTTCTGAGCGAGGAAAGCCGACACACATGCAACTGGCAAGTATGACGGATATATCAGACTAATACAGCCCATTTTATACCAAAATGATCAGCCGGGTCAGGGAGTCTCCCCATGTGCTGGATGGGTTGCTGTATCACCTCATCAGGTCATAACAGGTGTGCGGTTCCCCGCACACCTGCCATCACATCAAGACATTAAAGAAAACAGATCAAGCCCTTAGAATTTATACCTCACCCCCAGCATCGCCGCTTTGTCATCATAACTCTGTTGCCCAATCTGGTTGGTCAGGCTACCCCAGACACTCAGGTTGTTGTTGACCTTACCTTCGACACCGAGTTTCACTTCAACCAGATGACGGCTGCCAGTCTGTTGCATCTCCATGCCATCCATCGTCACACCCGCCAGACGGGTGTTGTGGATCCAGTTCAGTTCCAGATAGCTGGTCAGGATCTGTGGATGCGCTTTATCCGCTCCTAATTGCGTATCGTTAGAGAACTTGGCACCCAAACGCGTTTGCAGATTATTCTGTCCACTCTGCTGTACCAACGTGCCGTTGTCCTCGGTGAGATCACTCATCTTCGCACCGTTGAGAGTGAGCTGGGCTTGCGGCGTGATATAGCCACTGTTGTCAGCCACCTGATAGACCTGGAACGGATAGCCCCCCTCCACCGACATGCTCACACCACGCAGGTGGTATTTTTCACTGGAGAGCAGATCACCGTTCACTGAACCTTCAAACCACTCGTACTGCAGCCAAGTGTGGACATAAGGGCTGTTATGTTTGACGGCATTCTGATACCAGGTGCCGTAGACACCGATACTGTAACCCGTCAGGCTGTTATCCGCCTTATAGGTCAGTGACGTGGCGTCGGTGGTACCGGTAGAGCGTGCATAACCGGCCATCACGCCTACACCCACGTAATCCTTACCCGTCAACTGGCCATCCCACACTTCGCCACCCAACTGGGTCACAAAGCGACTGCTGGTATTGGAGAGCTGCCCGCTGGCATCCTTGAATTTGTTGCGTGAGATAGATTGACGTAACCACAGGCTGGTATCCATATCGTCCGTGCCATTGGCGGTACTGCTGGCGCTCATGTCTTCCAGGCGGCTGTTAAACAGAGTATTGGCCGCCGCAATATTGGCGATATAGCCTCCCGCTTCTGGACGATAAGTCGGTTGGACATAGTTCGAGCGCAGATACCAGTTGCCATTGGTCGGGTCAGCCGTCGTGCCTTGATAGAGGAAATATTCCAAAGCTCCAGCTACCGCACGGCCATTGAGGGTAAAGGTAGCGGCAGAGGTGCCGCCAACACTGATGATTTCAATGCCGTTCGTGTTTTGTGCCCCTTGACCGCCGATATTATTCACCGCCACGGTCCCCGTTCCCGACGTGTCGCCCGCTATCACTAGTTTATCGGTGGGTGAGTTATCGCCGGCCAGGACGCTATCAAAGGTCAGGTTACCGCCTTGACCAATATAATCACCATTAACGGTGAGGGTGCCGTAATCAACGCCATTAGCACTGCGGCCTACCAGAACATTCCCCTCATTGGTAAGGTTACCAGTTACGGTGCCATCACCACCGAAGGTGCCATAGGTCTGTACAAAGACATCGCTATTTAATACCACCGGGCCACTTGCCGCAGGTAAGACTGCGCTCATGAGAGCTGGCTCAGTGCCAATGATCAAAGACCCTGCCTGCACCACGGTGGCATTGGCAGTCACAGTGCTGCTACCGATATATACCATGCCGTTACCTTGCTTGGTCACCACGCCCGTGCCGCTAATCGGCGTAGTCAAATTCCAGTAGCTCGTATTGCTCAGTATGAGATTGCCGTTATTGTTCACCGACGCCGCACCAAAGTTTTTAGCTTCGGTTGCCGTCATCGCATTGTCTGATTCCAGCGTGAAAGTACCGCTATAATTACTGTTATCATTCATTAACAGAACATCAGAGTTATTGGTCAGTAGCGTATTGCCAGAACCGGATAGCGGGTTATATAAACCACCAACGGCATCATCGAGATTTAAAGTGCCATCGACAATAATCGCACCAATACCCAGCGCTTTGGTTTCTTTCAATAACGCTGTAGCACCTGCGTTAATATCGGTGATACCGCGATAATCAGGGCTGTTGCTCGTCAGTGTTAATATTCCACCCGTGAGTACTAAGCCACCCTTGCCAGTCAACATGCCGTTACTTAATCCGCCATTGCCAACGGTTAGAGTACCTTCGCCCATATCCAGCAGCGCGTTGGCTTCTGTGTTCAGTGTGCCGACACTTTGTGTGTAGGTACTTAAATCAACTGTTGCGCCATTGCTAATACTTAAGTTGCCGGTATTACCCAGCGCGGAATTAGACCCTAGCTGTAAAATACCTGAACGCACCAAGGTAGCGCCTGTGTAGCTGTTGGTGTCATTAGACAACACGACGATGGAACCATCGTTAGGCGAGTTCACCGCCAAATCACCCGTACCGATAATTTGTGCAGTGAGTTCATTAGCCGCCGTGCCGTTATCCGCCAAAGCTCCTGTCAGTACTAAAGCGTCGTTAGTCGTTGTCAAAAGATCCAAGACAGACAAGCCATAATTCATATACAACCCATCCAGCGCTTCTCCCGTGGTCAAACCAAAACCAAAGGTGCCTGTTGCTGCAACTGTGGTGCTATTGGGATTGAGAATTCCTTGCTTATAAGTGGAGGTAATGGGTGTATTGGTGCCATCAGTTAAGGTCAACTCTTGACCCGTTCCAGTTGCAGTACCTTGGATTAAACCCACTACGATCGCCCCGGTATCCAGGCTTAATACGCCAAGACCGGTAATATCAGGCTGCACATTTGCCGGTAATGCCACGCTCACCGTACCGCCACCTGTGGTATTAATTGAGGTTGCATTGATGGTGCCAGCTGCAGTCAATTGCCCATTGTTTTCAATGATTTGGTCATAAATCAGGGTGCCCCCATTAAAGGTTAACGCGCCGATGGATTGCGTTCCTGTTCCCACCGTGGTGGTGCTGCCTGTATCTAAGTTCAGCGTAGTGCTGGTATTGCCTGTGGTGTTATCACCAGAAAGCAGGAACTGGGTATTGAACAGGTTGACCGTACCCGTAAAGCCATTGCCGATATTCGCACCAAAACTAAATTGGTTATTGTTCGTGGTAACATTCATCACGCCTGTACCAATTAGCTGATTATCAAAAATAAAATTACCATTATTGTTGATATTCAAGGTGTCGCTGCCCGTCACGATATCGACGATGGTGGCAGTATTAAGCAAGTTAGCGCTATCGATATTGAGTGTTGAGCTGTTGTTGATACTGACCGTGCCGAGGAAAGTATTGGCATTAGTATTAATTAAATCCACGTTACTGCCTGATAACGCCCACGTCCCTGCACCACTGAGAACATTATTTAATGTGCCGGTTAATTGATTAAAGATTAAGGTGCTACCCGTTTCGATATCAACCGCACTCGCCCCCAGATTTTGGTTGTCACTGACACTCAAGGTGCTGGTACCGACAATATTGATCAGGCCATTTAACCCGCTGTTATTACCAGAGAGCGCCATATTGGCCGAGTTATTAATCAACACGGTGGAATCAGTCACTCCGGTCAACATGTTGGCAACCGTATCTGTCACTCCGCTGAAAATTAGCTGTGAAGTGTTCGTCAGCAAGTTCACTGTAGCCGCCGCATCACCCAAATTATTGGCAGCCGTTACCGTCAATGCACCGTCAGCATTAACGTTATGAGTACCTGAAAAAGTACTCGCGCCAGACAATTGCACCGCGGCGTTAGTATTGATGACGCCAGCACCTCTAAACTGATTGGCAAAGGTATTCGCACCGTTGAAATTTAAGGTACCCCCTACATCCACCAGGCTGCTGACGCCAAGATTACCCGTACTGTTGAGTGTGACTGTGGCCCCAGAAGCAATATTGGTCGCGGCGGATAACGTATTATTATCAGCAGATAAGGTCAGTGTGCCTCCGGTGACATTCAGGGTACCGGCACCCGTTAATCCACCCACGGAATCGGAAGTACCGCCATTGCTTATGTTCAGCACACCTTGTGCGAGGTCAATGGTTCCCGAATTCGCCAATACTTTAAGATTTTGACTGTGCCTATCAAGATTCCAGGTAGCCCCGGTATTCACGGTCAAGGTTGACGTGCCACCAAGCACATTATCAGCGCCAGAGATCAGGTTGCCAGCACTGATGGTTGTCGCTCCCGAATAATCATTGTCGTTATTGGAAACCGTTAAAGGGCCGTTAGTGGCATCAAAAAAGATGTCACCCGTGCCGGTAATCAAAGCTGTGAGTTCCCGATTAGACGTAGGGTCAGTGCCTGTGGCAACTTTCAAGGCATTGGCGCCATTGAATACTAAATTCAACTCGGTTAAGCCGTAATTCAGATAAAGCCCTGCGGCACCGGAAGTGTCACTGTCCGTCAAGGCGTAGTTATAGGTTGCGATGGCAACGGTATCTGCTCCCTGAGTAATGTTCGCCGTCACCGCAGTACTCGAATCAATGGCAACCCCATTGATCTGTAAGGTGAGGTTACCTGCACCTACCGAAGGACTAGTAGCATTGATTAGCTTAGAGCCCACCACACCGCGGTTTTGATCGAGAATGGAAAGGCCTGTCGGTACAGGATTGACGTTATCCCATCCGAGCCCGGTATTGAGATTAATAGCGCCACCATTAGCCGTAAATGTACTTACATTTAACACACTTTCTGCTTCGGCTAAGGGCGCGCCAGCGGTAAAGGTCAGAACAGCGTCATTGTTGATTTCCAGATTCTGTATGCTGGGATTACTGGATACACTAGGCACGCCCACTGTAGTTACACTGCCCGAGTTAAGGGTTAGTGAAGCTCCAGCTAAAGTAGCTGCGTTGGTATCAGCCAAAGAGAATTGAGTATCTTGTAAAGTCACTGTGCCAGCAAAACCCGTACCAACGGTATTAGCAAAATCAAAAGCGCCATTGGCGGTATTGACGTTAACCGTACCTGTACCGAGCAATTCATTGCCAAGTGTGAAGGCACCCGTGGTGTTAATATTGAGCACGCTGTTGCTATTAGCAAGATTGAGCGCTGTTCCAGCATCCAAGGTCGTAACCTGATTCATGGTTAACACCGCCCCGTTATTAAGAACGATGTCGCCAGTGAGGCCAGAAACGCGGGTCGTATTATCCGACAAATCGATACTACTATTGGTTAATATCCAATTCCCTGCGCCAGTTAACGTGTTATTCAGCGTTGATAAAATGCCACTATTGTAACCATCAAAAATCAGCTGCCCGCCACTGGCAATGGCTACTGAACTTCCACCTAAATGCATGCTGTCGCTGGCAGTCAGGGTGCTGGTGCCGTCAATATTAAATAATCCTGCAAAACCTGAGTTATCGGTGCTTAATACCGTATTGGCGCTATTGATAACCTCCACGGATGAGCCCGTTACGCCCACAAGTGCCGCCGTTAATGAATCATTAAAGCCATTCAAGATCAGTTGAGCGCCACTATTGAGCAAATCAACAGTACTCGTACCTAAATTGTTAGCTTGAATGGCGGTCAGGCTACCGGGTGAAGTCACATTATAGAAACCAGTAAATCCGGTGTTATCAGCGGCCAACGTAATGGCAGCGTTGGCATTAACAGCGCCCGCGCCTGACAACACATTATCGAAGTTAGCGTCAGCGGCATTGAGATTCAAGGTGCCAGCAACACTAATCCCCCCTGAGCCCAAAGCGTCCGCGGCACTTAAGGTAACAGCAGCGCCTGTATTAATGTTCGTTTGTGCCGTGTAGCCATTATTCGCCGCTGAAACGGTAAAAAGACCATTTTGAACATTTAAGTTACCTGTGCCTACTAATCCGTTAACGCTGGATGAAGTACCGCCGTTAGTAAGAGTTAACGTACCACCAACAAGATCAAGGATGCCTGCATTCGTCAAAGAGCCTACTGTTTGCGTGAAACCGCCGAGGTTAACGATCGTGCCTGCTAATGTGATTAATGATGACGTATTGCCCAATGCACCATCAGCGCCAACATTCAATGTGCCTGAATCTACGCTAGTAGTACCTTGATAATTATTCGCACCATTATTCAAGGTAATGGGGCCACCAGTGGCATCAATAGCTAAGTTACCTGTACCTGTGAGTTGCGCGCTTAGCCCTGTGTCAGTGGCTCCTGCTGACGTTAATGTGAGGGTTTGCCCGTCCAAAATTTGCGATACAGATAATTGTTCATAAATACTTAATCCCAGATTACTGACCAAAGAAAAACTGAAGGTATTTAAAGCAACATTATTACCCCCTTGGAAATAAGCGACATCTCTGCCTGGAGCAAGAGTCGCACCGCTAAGGTCCGTCAGGGTAAAATTAGCCAACTGGGCTGGAGTCAGTGAATTTTGGCTACTTACCAGATCCATTAATACCCCAGTATCGAGGTCTAACAGGTTGCCTGAGGTTAACAATTGTGGGTCAGCTTGAATGGTAGAATTACCCGTGGTACTTAATGTGTTCGTAGTAATAAGAGCGCCGGTGGTAAAACGCAGCGCCCCGCCACCAAAGTTTAAATTACCAATATTGTAATTACCGGCGGACATGGTAATCACACTGCCCGAGTTATCACTTAATGTTGCATTCTGTAATACGGCACTATTAATGGGTGTTAAATCCAAAATGGTATTCGAAATATTGGCGGTTCCAGCAAAGGCGTTACCTACGCCAGCACCCGCACTAAAACCTGTACCCGCATTATCAATATTAAGGATACCGTTACCTGTCAGTGCATTATTGAAGGTGCCAGCGTTGGTTAAATTCAAAACACCATTTAACTCAATAGCAGCACTACCTAACTGGTTGCCCGGCGAAAGAACACTGTAGTCACTCGCATTTAATGTGCTACCGAGTTCAACATTCCATGTACCCACAAAAGTATTAGCACCGGTTAAGGTTACGTTAGCACCATTTAATAACTCAGTATTACCAACCCCGCCAATCACAGCGCTGAAATCACCATTATAATCAGCGCCAAATACCAGTTGATTTGTACCAATGCCTGACAAATTAATGGTGCCGGAAGTGACATTATTAGTATCACTCAAGATTAGCTGAGAGGCAGTATCCAAGTTAATCGCAGAGAAATTTTGTAATGACGTGGTGGGAGCCAATGCAATAACAGAATTAATTAAACTCAGCGTGTTAATTCCCGTGCCTGCATTCAGTAACCCCAGTTCTATTGGACTCACGAGGCTTGAATTATAAATATTGAAAAGATCATTGTCTGTCCCGGTTTGAATATCCGCAACGGTAGCGCCTTGATAAATATTAACGGTATTAATACCATTACCTAAATCAATCACATCATTGCTTACTGAACCCGTGTTAAGCGTTAACACATCATTACCCGCGCCACTGGTGAGGGCTGCTAATGTTCCATTATTGGTAATGGTGTTACCGATTCCCCCCATTGCAACGCTACCACTGACAAGGCCATTATTGGTTAAGGTTTGCGCTAGAGCGCCATTATCGTAACTGATGGCAGTGATTCCAATAAGAGAGGTATTAGGGCCGACAATTACGCTTTCCGAACCAGCAAGCGTGCCTGTGGTGGAGATACCTTTACTGCCACCCGCGATTGAATCAATGGTGAGATAAAAATTGGTTAAATCCAGTGCTGCGGTTGTGCGAAAACCAATACTGGCAGGATCCGTAAGATTGATGATGTTGGTTCCGGCGTTAAAATTATAACCCCCCGCCCCCCCCGCGAACGTGAACACAGGGCCAGCACCGTTGTTATTAATCGTGGTATTGCTGAGATTTACTGTCGCGGCACCACTCGCTTTAACAATCGCTTGTCCTGTGCCATTGATATTAAAGGTTGTTCCGTCAATAGAATGGGTTCGAGCACCTGTAGTGGAAGAGAAATTAATGCCGTTAGCGGCATTGGTGGTCGCAATAGTACCGCCGGTTAGATTGAGGATGGTATTGGCATCACTGAGCGTAATACCGTTGCCCGCGATAGCATTAATAATACCCCCCGTGCCAATCACATTCATGGTTTTACCAGCGGCCAGTGTTGACGTGAGGGTGATGCCCGAAATATTACTGGTGATCGTGCCCGCATTGGTGATATTCACGGTGCCCGCAGAAGCATTATCCGTCACGTTGATGCCCGTGGCTTTGACAATATTGCCCGCACTGTCATTCATAACCACAACATTGCCCGCTGAGCCTGTTGCGGTTTCACTGACATTAATCCCAGTACCTGCGCTAGGGGCACCAACACCAGTACCATCCGAAGAAATCAGTCCATTAGAACGGATATAGATATTACCCGTTCCACCCGCACCCGTTTTGCTGACATAAATACCGTTGTTGCTAGCGCCTGAGGCGACAATAAGACTGGATCCCGCCCCTAGGTTATAAATCACATCACCCGGAGAGGTAGGGCCATTATCAATCTTGGAACCGACAGTGCTGGATGCATTACTGATCACATCCCCCGCCAGATTATTCATAATAAGAGTAGCACCGGTACCAAATGTCCCTGCTCCAGTATTATAAGAGCCTATCTGCACACCGTTATTAGCCACCCCTAATGGGTTTTGCGCAGAAAATGCCATATTAACAATGGCACCATCATCAATCTGGTAACTGTAGGTTTTTCCTGTTCCTCCTTTGTCAGCAGGTCCATTAGTAAAAACACGGCCTGTGGCTGTTACGTTGGAAGTCCCATAAAAATGCATCAAACTATTAGCCGCATTACCCATACCCCAAAATATGGCTGGATATCCACCACTACCCAACCCAGCAACAGTACTTGTGCCGGTGAATTCCACCGTAGTCGCTAAAGCCAACTGGATAAAAGCAGCATAAGTGATACTTCCATTAAAATTAACCAGTCGCAACACACTGTTATTATTGGCAGGCAAAGATGTCCCACTATCATCACCAAGAGAAACTATTTTGCCATTTGGTATAGTTCCAAAATTATCAAGACTCACTGTAACGGCTGTTGTGGTATTAGTGACCGAGTAAAATATAGGACCGCCATTATTGGAGCTAATATTACCAAAATTTTGAAAAGTCAGATTGCCAGAATCCGTTGCCGCACCAGTGAATGCCTCAGCTGCATTAAAGGTAAAATTATTTCCCCCACCATCAATAACCAGGTTATGTCGATTATTAGTATTATTTAACAAAACAGGAATAGATGAAGGAATGACCAAGGGAGCGGTGATAAGTACTGTCGTTGGCGCATTTGTCGCACTATTATTGATTGCATTCGTTAATGCCAAAACGGTACCTACCTCAACGCAATTCGGATCTGCCGAGCATTGAATCGCTGTGATGGCATAGGCGTTTTGATAGATGGCCAGAGAGGAAAAAAGTGATAACGCGATAGCGCTATTTCTGAATAAGTTATTAGATTGAGTCCTTTTTTTATTACTTTGATGAGAGCAACTACTGTGGTTGGCTGTTTTCTGTTGACTCTTGGTAAGCTCACTGACAACAACCCAAACCTGTAATGCTGCACTCCATATGACTCTGTAGGACTTATTCATGTTTAATCCCTCTACTGATATTCTGGCAACCCATTGTTTTTAAAAAAATCACCATGTGGCATTAAAACGAGGCATAACGCAAATAAAAGAAAATCTCTATTAAAGCGTAGACTCTTTTTTTTATATTTCAACCAAGAGGAGAGATGCTGAATATTAAATTAACGCTATGTTTTTAATGAATAACGAGCTGGTCAGATAGACTTGTTCATTAAGCGTATCCTGCAGAAAATCGTAAAGGTTCGCCATAGTCGCTTGGGGAAGCCACAGCGTTTCTTGTTCAAAACGGTACTCAACGGGCACTTTTCCATCGCCGCATGAGTCTGCTTCGTGCATTGTGTCGCCCGCGTATACTGCTACCACGCAACAGGAAAATATCAGAACGCAAAAGGATTCGCGCCATGTCAGTTACCACATTCCGCATCACAAGCCTGGCCATCTTTGCTCTGCCATGGTTGCTCAGCGGCTGCGTTTACCATGATTACCCCACCCCGCAGATTGAGGGCACGTTGACTAACGCTGGAAAGCCACTGGCCGGGGTAGCGGTTTCGTTAACTGAATTCGACCGCCAAATCGCCACGGCACAAACCGACAGCAACGGGCATTTTTCAATGGCACCAAAGGGTAATTGGCATGTGTTTATTCCCGTAGGGCCACAAGACCGCCTGAGTCACTGGTCGCTGACAACAACTGACCATCAGGGACAAGAAATTAGCATTTACACCAGTCAGCGCCTTGGCGGGGTTTTCTCGGGCTATTCAAGAAACGACCGAGTGAAACTGAACTGCGAACTATCACCAGCAGGCGAGAAGAGTCGAAGCCAGGAAAGCACTCTATTCTGCGAACCCATTCCCGTTAACGACCCGTAATTACCAGGTGATGCGGTTGCTTAGGAACAGCCGAGATGCGGGTGAAATCTAAATAACTACGCGTAATAGTGCGACAGGTGGGAGTGAGGCAAGTTAGTCGACCTTGGCGCGCATGGACGCGCGATACAAGCCCCCAGGGAGAGGTTTACTGCGTGCCGGCGTTCCTGATCACTCCCAGCTACCAAAAAGATCAAGTGTAGCGGTATTAGGAACATCTATTTAGGGGGATGGTATCCCGATCTTTCGGTGGAAATATCGTAATGATTTTTTTATTGAGATTTTTTGATTTAACGGGGGCGGTGAATATTTGGCGGAGATCACAGGAGTCGCATTTGATCGCTAGTGCTATTGAATTTACTTAATTTTATCGTGTTGGATTTTGGTTGGTGCCCCCTATAATGCCCCCAAAAAATTTTGCTTGTGGAAACTGGGGGCATTGAAGCTATTTTTTGGTATCGGTTTTCCACCGCAGTAAACCGGCGATATCCTTTTCCCCCTCAACTTCTTTTAAGCGGCGTTGCTGCTCAGCAAACTGGACGTATTCAGCCTGCGCTTTTTCATCTGCCGTTTTCTTACTTACCGTGCCTGTTCCTTGTAGAACCTCGCGGTCATTAAATTGCAGGAACTGATCCAGCTTTTCCTGCCAGTCACGCAGGAACACCTGCTGGCGACGCCTGGCCTGATCTTCGGCAAAATCCAGCCACATGTTGACCACGCGGTTAAGTTCGCTGACTTCGTCTTGATTGAGGTAGTTTTTCGCCACCGTCACATCGCTTTTACGCACCTCTTCACCTTTATAGCTACTCAAGCCCATATGGGGCTGGCTGGCATCAGCACGTTGGTGGATCAGTTCGGCAGCAGTATGACCGGTACAGGCAAAATGCAGTTTGTTCTGGATGGTTTGAAAAAACAGCGTTGTTTCTTTGAGTGAAGGTTGGTAGTCGGCGGCTAACGCAAAAATCTCCCGAACCCGCAAATAAACCCGCCGCTCGCTGGCACGAATATCGCGGATGCGTTCCAACATCTCGTCAAAATAGTCAGGCACGGCAGAGGAACCCACGGGCGGATTTTTCAGCCGCTCATCGTCCATCACAAAACCTTTGATCAGGTATTCCTGGAGCGTTTGGGTTGCCCACTGGCGGAATTGGGTACCTCTAGGTGAACGAACGCGGTAGCCAACAGCAAGAATGACGGGCAGGCTGTAGTGAAGCATATTACGATTTACCTGACGGCTCCCTTCCTGTTGAACTTGTAAGTAAGACTTACAGGTTGCGTTTTGCTCAAGTTCACCTTCGTAGATCGCTTTAATGTGTTGTGTGATGGCTTGGGGAGTGACCTGGTAAAGGTTCGCAATAGTCGCTTGAGGTAGCCATAGTGTTTCTTGTTCAAAGCGGCATTCAACGCGTACTTCACCGTCATCGCTGGCGAACATAACAAATTCACCTGCAGGGGATTGGGTTAAGTGTTTATCTGTCATGCCGCCCTCCGCTTTGATCCGACTTACAATGCTGTATCCGCGTAGTATGCCAGAGATCCACGTTGAAGCTCATTGCGTGCCTGGATAAGAGTACACATTTTTATCATCGGTTGCGCATGGCAGCAGTAGTGCAAAGCGGACGTTGGTGGGAGCTTTACACTATATTTGGGAGCGATGGGAAACATAAATACAGAATATCGATGCGGACTCGGAATAAACCAATAAGGCCTATGTTATTTAAAGATATTATTTTTCGATAATTCAAGGGGCCACCAATAGGGCACCCGGATGGTTTGGCATCAAAAAGGGAATAGGTTCGATACTGTTTTCTCCTGTCAGAGTATTAAATGTGGTTCAGGGTGGTTCCAAAACACGGCCCCATATCAAGCATCAGTTATCTTCCGGCGCGTATCCATCATCCGATTAGCGCCTTGGCTTTAGCTCTAATCTCTGCCAGTTCAGCAGGCGTCACTGTGCCTTTTTTAGTTATCTTCCTCGCTCTCCAGTCAACACAGGTCACTTGGTCAGCAAGGGCTACGCTTTCGCGGCTGCCCGATAATTCTACCTCAAAGGGGTAACCTTTAACCTTCGTGGTGCAGGGAACACAAAGCAGCAGGCCAACGGGATTATTATAGGAAAAAGGGCTAAGCACAACGGCTGGGCGGTAACCTCCCTGTTCGTGGCCTTCTACTGGATCAAAATCAATCCAGATCAGATCCCCGCAAGTGGGAACAAAGCGTGAAACCATTTAGAGTAATTCCTTTCCAACGGGTACACCGAAAGTTACCTTTTCGTGAAGGTTCTCTGGTGTGATGCCGGATAACAGCGACTCGAGGGAATATTCTTGCGTTTTTACCGGGATCAAAACGATCTGCCCCTCCTCGTTTATTTTCAAATCAAGTTTGTCTTCAACATGCAATGCTGCCGCTTGCATGATGCTGGCCGGTATCCTGATTGATGGGCTGTTACCCCATTTCTTTAACGTTACAGTAGCCATTTTCATTACCTCTCTTAAGCAAGTATATACACTGTATAGGATACACAATGTATCTACAACTGTAATAATTAATACATCAGGAGTTTCTGAACTGCCGAGAGTACGGTTGGGGATGTCAGTGGGTTTGGATATGCGGTTAATGTTTGGCGAAAATATCGTTCATCTGTAAGCGTGGCTAGTACCACACCTTCCGTTTAATGCGATGAGATATCATGCTCTTGTCTTTCAAATTCACAGAAGATGAGAGGCAATATGGCAAAGAAGAACCCTTGAACTCCCGAGGTGTAGTGTGAATTATTCAACGCACAGCAACGCTCCGGGCTCAATCAATCTAAGTTCTGCAAACGACACAACATCACACGCAGTGCTTTTTTCAATGCCAAAAAACGATTGGCACTCGACAGCACACCACAAGATAAACGGCTGGAGCGTGCCATCAAGCCATTTGTCATTGGCAGAAAAAATTGGATGCTGTCAAACACGCGCAGCGGTTCGCGGTCGTATAGTCTTGTTGAAACGGCAAAAGCCAATGGGCTTGTTCCCTTTGACTACCTGATACAGGTGTTTACCCAACTGCTGACCCTTGCCGATGAGAGTGAACTGGCATCGCTACCAGTTAGCAATGGTACACATGCACTCTTAGCAACCTGCAGAAATAAAATCACCATTGAAGCTGACTGGGATCACGGAGTTGAATAAGACCAACGCAAACAACAGTAGAATGATCCCCCCCGTCATCATGACTACTCGTGCAACCTGCGGAAGATAAGCATTCAAGACGGCACTACTGGTATTAATAATGAAACGCTCCCGCAGATGGTGCACAAGTGTTGCCAAGATCATAATCGAGAGCGCGGTGCCCAACGCCATACTCATGGCGGAAATCACTCCCCAGGTAAATATGCCAACTGCATTGGCAAAAACCAGGATCATAATTGCACCACTACAAGGGCGTATACCGATGGCGGCAATTACCCAAAGAGTATGGCGCCAGTCACCCGTCAGTTCACTGACACTAGGTAAATGCCGATGTCCGCAATCGCACTGTCCATTGTGACTGTATCCTCGTGAGGCTATAGCAGAGGGTAATACGGATGATCCCTGTAATATACGGAATGCCGATGGTCTTTTCGTAGATGATCTATGCGACTGCATTCCGCTGGCACGGCATAAAAGTATCAGACCAAAACAGGCTATGAACACAGCGCTCCCTTTCTCTACCCAATAGCGACTAAGGCTAAGATCGCCCATTGAAAAATTGAGGGTAATCGCTAATATCAGAACGAATAGGATAGCCATCAAGCCTTGCAACAGGCTACCGAGTAGAGTAATCAAAAGACTACGCGGCAACTGTTGTCGATGAGTGGCCAGATAGGTAGTGATGACAAACTTACCGTGTCCTGGCCCAATCGAGTGAAGAAATCCATAGGCAAAACTACCCAATGCCAGCATCACTCCACCGCGGTATTGATGTTCCCGTTGTTGCAAAAGGTAAGTTATCAGAGAACGGTGCATGTAAATCTGCATATTGATGCAAAACTGCACGAAATCAGCCCAGTGATGAATAACTAAACACAACGATACAACGAGTAGTATTCCTACCATTCCGATGCCAATAGTGCTTTTCAGCGTTATGTTTACCGATTGTGTTCTCATGACTTGTCAAGTTTGCGTTATGTTATCTTGTAAAGCATAACCTGAACGACAGGATCTACAAGTTGCGCATAGGGCACCTTGGTTTTCTGCCACTTTTAGTGTCAGATACAGCATCTGGTGATCCTTCGGATTTGTGTAGGATTGGAGATGGGATTTCGTATTGAACCATGATCAACTTCTTTATTTTGATAGATGAATAGAGTTTTTGTAACAATCCCCTTTCTCATTCGGTACTATAGCGCAACATTTTTTTAAAGTGCGGTTGTTCGGGTGCTATCGCTTTTTTCACTTTCTCGCCGCCAGTCCCCCATTTATCTGGCGTTGCTGGCAATACTGATGTTGTTCGTGGCTCCAGTGATTTCGAAATCGCTGGATCACCAGCGTGCCAGTCAGCCTTGTTCGGCAGCGATCGCCAGCACACACAATAATATGCCTGATATGGCGGCCATGCATCACGCCATGCCAGGTATGGAGCATGAGCTCCATGCTTCTTTGGACAGTGCCTGCGCTGTCTCCCAGAGCATGTCCCACCACCTGGCTTCAAAGCCGGGCAGTTCACCGATGGAGGACATCGCCTGCGGCTATTGTCAGCTCCTCATTCACTTACCGCTGATTCAGACTGTTTTCATTCCTTTTATCTGGCTGATACGGCTTGTTTCACAGGCACCGTTTTTGCCTGTCATTGTTGCTCCGTTACTGTCCGCTTGTTACTCCGAATACCAGCCCCGAGCACCGCCTAGCCTGTTTTCACTGCATTAAGTTTTGCCGTTCAGCAAGACAATAATTTACCGATCGCGAAACAGAGCCGGATACAGGCTCACCGTTTTGCGACGCTCTATGTTGGCCATTCCATATGGTGGTCAGCGAGTGCCTGCTTGGGAAAGGCAGGCCGATAAAAACAGGCTTTAACCATGAAAAATACTCGATTCTCTTTATCACCGCTGGCAACGATGATGGCCTTGATGTTCACCTTACCCGCGTTTGTTCAGGCTGAAGACGGCCATGAAGGACATCAGAATAGCGCGGCTACCCCAGATGATGCATCGGTAATGGTGGTTACTGCACCAGCCATTTCTCCACTGACGATCGTGACTTCACCTAAAACACCGCGCCAGCCGGTTCCGGCCAGTGACGGGTCTGATTATCTGAAAACCATTCCGGGGTTTTCTCAAATCCGTAACGGCGGAACCAATGGCGATCCGGTTTTTCGCGGTATGTTCGGTTCGCGTTTGCGCCTTTTGACCAACGGCAGTGAAATGCTCGGAGCCTGTCCCGCGCGTATGGATGCACCGAGCTCCTATATTTCACCGGAAAGTTTTGATCTGCTGACGCTGACCAAGGGGCCACAAACGGTGCTTTGGGGGCCGGGTAACTCTGCAGGAACCGTGCATTTCGAACGTGAGCGACCTTCTTTTGAGAAAGCCGGTATTCAGGGGGATGCCAGCCTGCTCGGGGCATCAAATAATCGTTGGGATCAAAATGCGGATCTCAGTCTGGGGAATGAGCAAGGTTACCTGCGCCTGATCGGCAACAAATCACGTTCTGACGACTACAAGGATGGTAACAACCAGCGAGTTCCTTCTCAGTGGGATAAGTGGAACGCGGATATGGCACTGGGGTGGACGCCGGATAAAGACACCTGGCTGGAGCTGACCGCAGGGCAAGGCGATGGCGAAGCGCGTTATGCCGGGCGCAGTATGGATGGTTCGCAATTCAAACGCGAAAGCCTAGGGATGCGCTTTGAAAAGTCCAACATCGGGGACATGTTCGACAAATTTGAAGCCAGCACTTATTACAATTATGCCGACCATATCATGGACAATTTTTCGTTGAGATCACCCGGCAGTATGTTAATGGGCGGCATGGGTTCGTCCATGGGCGCCATGCACGACAGTTCATCAATGAGCATGGGGACGTCATCGGCTATGGACATGTCATCCTCAATGAACACGGCGAGCAGTTCGAGCATGAATATGAGCATGCCCATGGCTATGCAACTTGATCGCCGGACCGTCGGTGGCCGCATGATGGGAACTTGGCTGTGGAGCGATATCAAACTTGAAAGCGGCGCAGACATGCAACAGAACACGCACCGTAATAAAGAAAGCGATAGCTGGGTGAAAGATGCTCGCTTCCGTAATTATGGCGTTTTTAGTGAGTTGACCTGGACAGCCACCGATCAGGATAAAGTCGTTAGCGGTGCGCGTCTGGATCGTGTGTTGGTAGATAACTTTACCGACACCGGCCTTGCAGGACGTAACGATGTGTTACATGCCGGGTTTGCCCGCATAGAACACTCGCTGGCAGACATGCCACTGATGCTGTATGCCGGTGTGGGTTATACCGAGCGTTTCCCTGATTATTGGGAACTGTTCTCTCCAACCTATGG
Organism: Serratia sp. DD3; assembly: GCF_000496755.2. Next base: position 201,954 of record NZ_AYKS02000047.1, on the reverse strand, counting down.
GCCTGGTGGCAATACCAGCTCCTTTAATAGTGTAAAAGCGGAGAAAACCACTCAGTTGGATATAGGTGCACAGTACAGCACCAAGAAACTGAACGGGTGGGTGTCCGCCTACGTTGGGCATGTTAACGACTTTATTCTGTTCCGTTATGATCCCAACAATGCGCGCGTTAGCGAAGCCGATAACGTTAATGCCCGTATTACGGGGGGAGAGACTGGCTTCAGTTATAAACTGACGGACAGTTGGAAAACCGAGACCAGCCTTGCTTATTCGTGGGCTGAAAATACCCGTGACAGCAGACCATTGCCACAAATCCCACCGCTGGAAGCCCGCCTAGGGCTGTCATGGGAAAAAGGGGACTGGAGCAGTGCCGGTTTGTTGCGTCTGGTCAGCAGCCAGAACCGGATCGCCGAGAATGAAGGAAATGTCGTTGGCAAGGATTTTGCCGCCAGCCCGGGTTTTGCGGTCTTTTCTGCGAATGCGGCGTACAAAGTCAATCAGTACGTCAAAGTCAGCACGGGTGTCGATAACCTGTTCAACAAGGATTACAGCGAACACCTGAACCTTGCTGGAAACAGCAGTTTCGGCTATTCCGCGAATACGTCTGTTAATGAACCGGGGCGCACCTTGTGGGCAAAAGTTAACGTGAAGTTCTAACCCTTGTGATCTCGCCTTGGCGGTCGCCGCCAAGGCGATCAATTTTTTTGATAATCAATGGGTTTTTAGTTTTGGATTGCTTCGAATATCGTTGATAGTCAGTCCTTCATATTCTCATGGGGATAATGCCTTGTTATTACGTCATATTTTATTTTTTAGCGTCTCGACTGCTCACTTAAAAAATGGTTCTAGCGCGACTAGTATGTTCAGTTCAACCTTAACACTAATAACTATATCATCATGAAAAACTGGAAAAAATTCGCTTTAAAACTTCATCGCTATCTTTCTTACCTTATGTTCATTCAGCTTTTTTTATGGATACTAGGTGGGGTTGTTTTCTCCGTTATTCCTTTTAATGAAATCACTAAAAGTGGGAACGTTTTGGTCAAGCCAACGGTGATACTCCCTACAGGCTGGCAAAAGCATCTATCAACCTTAGGCAGTGAAGATATAACTAACATCACAACTTTCGTCAGCGCCATTGGTCCTGCTTATCGACTTCAGCAAGCATCAGGAAATGTTCTCACCATGACCATTGATGGCCAATCTTTCCCGCAAGTAACAGAGGAACAGGTTTCACAATTTGCAAAAACACTGCACCAGGGGGAGGGGAAAATTCAGCGGATAAAGCGCCTTGATAGCACAGAATACCGCTTAGGTATTGTTGATGAGATGTACGGAAAGAAGGGGGTCTGGCAAGTCCAGTTCGATGATGACTATGGTACTCGCCTCTATTTCGATGGCAGGACGGGGGAATATTTATCGGCACGTAATAACTTCTGGGCTCTTTACGATTTTTTCTGGCGTTTGCATATAATGGATTACCGTGACGGTGAGAGCTTTAATGGCATTTTGTTGCGCATATCGGCCATCGTAGCGCTATTTTTTACACTTTCGGGGATGCTCCTGACCTTTCTTGCTATAAAACGCAATATCAAGGGGGTATTACGACGTTAATACAATCCAACATGTCTTCTTGATGGAAGACATGTTGGAAAGAAAGCCTCAGTCGACCAGTATGATCATCGAAACGCGTCAAATGCGCCTCTTAATACGGCGGTTCTTATACGCCACACCGTATCTTTTTGTTTACAATGTCATTTGGTGAATGGTTCAGGTTTTTTAAATATTCCATTTAAAATCAGTTGGATATGCATTCTCAGAATGCGTAAGCGTAAACCCAGCGCCGTGCGTAGTCATTAAGCCAGTACTGGTAACTTAGACGTCCATCTGTACAGACGGACATCTAAGTATGGGATCCCAATCCTGGCGAAAGATCCCCGTAAGAATTATTCGAATGACTTCAAGCTCCGTATGGTTGAACTGGCTTCCCGTCCCGGAGCTTGCGTTGCTCAGATTGCCCGTGAAAACGGCGTCAATGATAACGTTATCTTCAAATGGCTACGGCTTTGGCAGGATGAAGGCCGTATATCACGCCGCCTTCCGGCAACAGTCGAATCTTCATCATCACCGACTACCCTTCGTCTTCATGCCTAACTGGCGCTGGATGGCACGATAATCGTGTGCACAGTACTGGTCATAAATCTTGGCGTTGACAACCCAAGGCCCCGGATAAATTGTCACTGTCGAACTGGTAATTACATTTATAACGTTATAACATAACAAATAAAGCAAAAATTGATGCTTCTCAAACGTCTGGGGAGATTTATCTCAACCAGCAGACGTGACAGATGGGCTGGTTAAAATCTGTCAATAATATGGTAGGAGAACCGTAAGCGATGTCAGACGTTTCAGTAGAGATGAAAAAAGATAGCCGACTACCCGTTACCGTTTTATCTGGCTTCTTGGGAGCAGGAAAGACCACGCTGCTCAATCATATCTTAAATAACCGTGAAGGCAGGCGCATTGCAGTTATCGTTAACGATATGTCTGAAGTGAACATCGATGCGGCCTTGGTCAGAAATGGTGGTGCAGAACTTTCCCGGACAGAAGAAAAGCTTGTAGAGATGACCAACGGCTGCATCTGCTGCACGCTACGCGAAGATCTGTTACTGGAAGTGAACCGGATGGCCAAAGAGGGGCGTTTCGACCAGTTGGTGATCGAATCAACCGGGATTTCGGAACCTTTACCGATTGCTGAAACCTTTACCTTTGCCGGTGATGATGGAGAAAGTCTGTCGCAGGTTGCCAAACTGGACACCATGGTAACGGTTGTAGATGCCTGGAATTTTTTAAACGATTATGAATCTGAAGACAGTATTCAATCACGCGGTGAATCTTTAGGGGAAGAGGACGAACGCTGCGTTGTAGACCTGCTTATTGAGCAAATTGAGTTCTGTGACGTGCTTATCCTCAACAAAACCGATCTGATAGATCAGGCTCAGAAAGAGCGACTCGTCGCCATTATCCGCTCTCTTAATCCCGTGGCAAAAATCATCAACGCGCAATATAGCGTGGTTCCACTGGATCAGGTACTTAACACGGGTCTGTTTGATTTCGATAAGGCGGCACAGGCCCCCGGTTGGTTGAAAGAATTACGTGGTGAACATCTGCCTGAAACTGAGGAATACGGTATATCCAGCTTTGTATTCCGGGCTCGTCGTCCCTTTCACCCCACCCGATTCTGGCAGATCATGGAAAATGAGTTGGCCGGTGTCATCAGGTCAAAAGGATATTTCTGGCTCGCCAGCCGCCCGGAATATGCCGGTACATGGTCACAGGCAGGGGGTGTAGCACATCAGGGGCTTGGGGGAATGTGGTGGGTAAGCGTTCCGCAAGAGGAGTGGCCAACGGATACAGAATCCCGCAACTTTATCGCCTCCCATTGGGTTGATAACGTAGGAGATGCTCGTCAGGAGCTGGTTTTTATCGGGATGGAAATGAATGAAAACGTATTACGCATCCGACTTGATGCCGCGCTACTCACGGACCAGGAAATGGCGGAAGGGCCCGAGAAGTGGCGCACCTATCCAGACCCTATCGAGCCTTGGTATGAAGAGTGATATTACGTATCCAACTCAACCGGATATCAAAGGTATATACTTGAAATAATTCGCGTTGTTTGTAGGCGGCAAGCGCTGACCAGCAGGGTAAGTGACAAATCTGCTTGCAGCAGCCCCGCACTTTGTGGGCCAAGTAATGCAGCCAACACCCAAGCAACTTGAAGTATGAAGGATACATTATAATTAACTAATCAGGAGTAATTGATGACACCGAATATTATCCCTACCCACCTACTCGGCTTAGCAATATTACTGACTGGCATTCCATCATTTGCCAACGCCCATAGTCATGGAATACCGCTAACCGAAGTGGAACAAAAAGCCAGTGAAGGTATTTTTGAGGATAAAGAAGTAAAAGACAGAAAGCTGAGCGATTGGGATGGCGTTTGGCAGTCGTTAAATTCTTATTTACTAAATGGGGATTTAGATCCTGTTTTAGCTCAAAAAGCGAAAAAAGGCGATAAAACGCAGGAAGAGTACAAAGCTTATTATAAAGAGGGCTATGCGACAGATGTTGATATGATAGGCATCGAGAACAATGTCATTGATTTTCATAAGGGTGATGCCGTTAATTCATGTAAGTACGCATACTCAGGATTTAAAATATTGAATTACCCTTCTGGTAAAAAGGGCGTGCGTTATCTGTTTGAATGCCAAGACAGTCAGTCCAAAGCACCTAAATATGTTCAATTTAGCGACCATATTATCGGACCACGAAAATCTCAGCACTTTCATATTTATACTGGTGATAAGTCTCAGGATATTTTACTGAAAGAGATGAATAACTGGCCTACTTATTATCCATATTCCTTAAGTAAAGAACAAATTGTCCATGAAATGCTGGCCCATTAATTTACCCCTTGATCATTGAAAATGCTTGATTTTGTTCGCTACGAGGATCATGGCTTTTTGCCATGATGATATTTATCACCGCAGAACAGAAAATCGAACTCGAACGCCTACATGATTCCAGTAAGGATAAGCTCGTTTGTGATCGCATAAAAGCTGTCCCTCTTGCTTCTGAAGGCTGGAGTTCTGTGATGTTCAAGTTAATCGGGTATAATCCCTGCAATGATCGCGTATTTCCCTTTATAAGCGTTTGCTTTTGGAACTTAACCGGCAGCCAGATTTAATAGTGCCCTACCAGAGGGCACCCTTAGATAAAGTTACAGCCAATGCAATCTCACATGTACCGTTGGCTTATACCCGTTCCGGCAGCACGCCAGGGTAATGTTTGGCAATAATATCGTTCATCTTGTCCATCAACTCAGGCTTTCTAAATGTCAGATGCGCTGACCCCTTCATGAAATATTTGATTGTAAAATACTCATCTTCATAAACCTCCGCCCTCAGTCGGTGGGCACTGATATGATCATACAGCCGAGCGGTGACATCCCTCCGATTATCCGGTATCGCTTTGCCCTCCAACAGGAACAACATTCGTTCAAGATCCGCTAATTGGTCCCGCCGGTAACTGTGGTTCAGCGTAAACCCCCATTGGTTGTAACTTACCAAACCGTTGACGATCACTTTCTTGCCAAATTTGCAGGGATGGTTGCTTTTGTAATCCCAGGAGAGCGATTTGAAGACGTTGATCACCCCTCGCTCGAATACTTCATCTTTGTTCTGATGCAGGTGCTCAAAGGTACTGAGTATGCTGGCTTCGCTGATGGCAGGAATAGTATCCCCCTCTAGGTTTCTGTACCACTGGTCACGGGCTTGAGCGTCCATCAAACTCAGCATGCCGGAGCGCTTCATCAGATCCCGCCATATAACGCGATCAAGATTGCGGGTGATCACTTTCATGGCCGTTTCTGCTTTTTCCATAAGCCAGCAACCGCAGCGGAAGTCTTGTCGCATGGCCCAATCTCTTGCCACTCCACCGCCAATACTGCTGGTGATGGCCTAGATACTCTCAAGCTGGTGAATAAGGGCTTTGATCTGTTCCAGCGCGGCATTACGACCAGTAACGATACGTTCAATGCTGGTGGAACAGATAACTTCGGTATGGCCGGTTAACACTTCTGGTTCAGTGTGGGTGAATGCTGACATGATTTAGTTTCCTTTATTTAAGCAAAACGCCACCCAGTGGGTAGCGTTGATGCTTGTTTAGGGGGAATACGTTATGGCGGTTATTACGTTGACTGATTTGCCATGGACTGAAGGTTGAGAACCATGTTCAAGGCCTGTTCCACACAAGGCAACAGTTTGCTGGAGTCGGTCATCTTTTCATCGTTATCGAAGATGAGCGTTGAGTGACAATCAATATTGTCCTGCAACCAGTCAATGAGGATTTGTAGCCCTTCTGCAAGGGGTAATGAGCAAGGCGAAGTCACACTGGCGTATTCGGATCCACTGGTTTTCTGCAGCGAATAACCGTGGTTATTGACCGCCTTCATCAATTCAGCCAGCTCGATACTATCAACATCAACGGCTATCCTCCCCATGTTCAATCCCAGTACGAGGATACTGTCGGCTTCAATATTCAGGTCGATTTTCACGGATGTGTCACCTGTCGTTGATTTTTACCATTGGTGATATGGGTGATGGCCTTGTAACCCCGGCGTTTCATCAACCCCGTTGCCTGTCTGGCCCGGAGAATATCGATAGGCGTAATAAACGGTGATTGTTCGCGGATACTCCACTGGAACGGATGCTGCAGGATCGCCAACAACTTTTAAGCGAATTGCGCAGCATACCGGAATTTGAGCATTGCGTGGGGGCATATTGGTATCTTGAATATGGCCATCAAAAAGGCTATTACCTGCATGGCACGTTTTTCTTCCCTACCGAAGATCCTGACACCGGGCCGATACTGGCGAAACACATCGGTGAATACTGGCAAAACACGGTGACAAAAGGTGATGGCTGTTACCATGCAAATACCCGTGTGCAAACCGAGTATCAGTATCCTGGCTGCCTTTTCGTGCAACAAGGCGATAACGATATGCTTAAGCAGTTGGAATGGTGGTTGATATGCATGACCTATGTGGATCAATTCTTCCCATTGGCGTTGCCTGAAGGGCAACACGCATTCGACACACAGCCCTATGTCTATTATTTACGCTCACAGAGTGATTGGACGGAAACCTCTCTCTACGAAGCAGAAATGATGAACGAATGGGTCGATAAGATGCGCAAAAAAGCGTAACGCGTTACCGGGTGAACTGCGCCACTACGGCAAGGATGCTGGTGGAGATGTGGTGCAGTTCACAATAGATGTGGCAGATTTGTTTAATCAGGTCTACGAGCATTTTCAGCAGCATAAAGTACAAAAATTTTTGTTAGCAGTGCTTTTGCTTGTGGCTATGACAACAGTCACCCATCACAAACGCTACATTCTGAATACGTGACTTCAAAGTTCCTGCAATCCCTACCCTGTACCAACGTCTGGTAAGTGAGTGTTTAGCGGGAACGCTGCTGAATTGAGTTAAAAAACATATCCCAGAGATGCTCAGCCATTCCTTCATTGGTAAGCAGTGAATCCTGCGAGCCCCTAGAACCCAAAAAACCCATCATTGGACGGAAACCAAGAATTTGCCCATTATCAGCAACTCTCAGACTTTCATTACAACTATTGTGGCTCACGCCATTCTGACTGTAGCAAATATCACCCAATCCCATATTTCGACTGCCGCGCCAAATACCACACTGACCAACTTTGCTACCATTTATATAAACAGCACAATTGAAGGAATCAGCGTCACGTTGGTAAAAATCAACTTCTAACCCCGCATGGCGCTTTTTGAGTTCGGCCAATGAATTTTCGAAAAAACGGGCAACATATTCGAAACCCTCACGGCAGGCCCGATCTTTATCGAGATCGGTAAAACTCTTTGAAAGAGAAAGGTTGCTAGATCGCGGCGTAAATATAGTATTTGTCGCCTGAAGACCTGGGTGGATTGAAGCAGGAGAATGAACATTTACACTCTGCTGAGGCTTTTTCGTCTCCATTTCTGCAATGGCACGAGATACCGCATCAACAACCTGAACATAACCTTCATCGTGGCTGGCAAATTTAGTTATGGGCTTACCGTCGATTGTCGCCGCCATAATGCTACCAAATGGCAACCGATGCCAGGCGCAATCTCTTAATATCACCGGGATGACTACTGCCTCGCCCCGCTGATGACGCTCTAGCGCGTTAGCCATCTCAACCTGATAGCAGTAATCAGACGCGATGAAATCGCTACTGATCAGCAGCAGAATAATATCAGCCTCGGAAAAATACTGGTCAATCTGGTGTTCAAACTCCTGCCCTGGAACGATGCGGCGATCATGCCACGTGGTGATCTTTCCCATCCGCTTCAAGGGCGACAGATGTTTTTCAAGCTCATTGCGTAATGCTTCATCCGCATGGGAATAGGAGAAAACGAGAGTAGTCATAGATGCAAGAAACCCCGATAGATAAAAACGTAAATACCGTCATTTTACGCCATAAACGTGAAAGAGTAATCCCCGTTTACTGTAAGTGATTACCCCTGAAATCAACCTTTCATCTGCAAAGCGTTACAACATAGCCAAGCAGAAGCGTAATCTCCCCGTTTGTAACCAAGAGTCTAACCCTACTACTTGGCACCGGGTTCCAATGAATATGGTGATTCATCGCATTGGCTTTAACTTTGGTACGCCGAACACCGATACCGTCCAAAATTACTAGCTTCAATCTTACAACTGACGCTGTTCCAAGCTGGTATAAATCGTTTTGATTTCACTTTTTAAGCTCTCGCCACGGTACACCATCGACGTATCGTACCGTTGATACTTCTCCTCTCGCGCGGCGCTGAACCAGTTAAACGACCCGACACACAATAGCCCCTCGTCCCCTATAATAATTTTACTGTGAACACGATTGACCAGCTTCGTCGCGATGCCTATCTCGTTCAGTTTTTCCAGCGCAGCGTGAAGACGCTGCTGCTTCTCTTTGCGCTTTTCGTAATCGGCGTGTTCAGTATTGTAATTCTTGTCCGTAACCACGGTGATATCAATGCCGCGCGAGCGCGCTTGGATCATCGACGTCAGAAAGCCTGTTTGTTCCAGCTTTTGCCAGGTCAACCAAGGAGAGACGATGGTAATGTTCTTCCCAATAGTGCCGAAGGTCTGGTTCAGAAACGCATCATGCTGTGCTACACCGTGCAGTGTCGAGATTTGTGTCTGTGCCCCGCTTAAATCTTTACGTTCCTGATACTCAAAGTGCAATGCGTTGTTGTCTGAAGCAAACAGGTATTTTGCCAACAATCCTCGCGGCGAAGAGCCGGGTTGGATCTCAAACAGATCCATATCGCCGAAGACCAGTGTAAGCATCCGGTGGTCTCACCTTGCGTAAATAACCTTATTGGTTATTCTGTTCGTACTAATTAGGCGAAGGTGTTTTTTGCGAAGGGTAGCAGCTCGTCCAGTTGGCTATTTTTCCATGTCGGTATATGAGTAAGAACGAAGCTCAACCAGGTAAAGGGTTCTATACCATTGAGTTTGGCGGTTTGTAGCAGACTCATGATACCGGCCATGCGCTGCCCGGCCAGCAGTGAACCTGCAAAGAGCCAATTTTTTCTACCCAATGCCACAGGACGGATGCAGTTTTCAATATGGTTGTTGTCAATGGGGATCGCGCCATCATCCAGATAACAGAGCAAGGCTGGCCAGCGTTTCAAGGCATGCAGGATAGCTTTGTGGATCCCCGAGTTACCAGGAACTTGATGTTGTTGTGCTAATAACAGGGCATGCAGCGTAGCCAGATGCGGTTTGGCATAACGGTTTCGCCATCGTTGCCGATTTTGGGTTGTTCGCGTTTTTATCAACCGCTCTAACTTGTACAACTCGCGGATGCCGTCCAGTACGCGTTTGGCCAGTGGGTGATGGTTAACTTTGTATTGCTCAAAGAACTTACGTCTGACGTGGGCAAGGCACCCGGCTTCTTTTATTGCGCCAGAAGCAAAGAGTGCTTTATAGCCAGCATAGTCATCAACAACCAACGTACCGGTAAAACCGGTCAAAAAAGTCTGTGCATAGCCCCCATTGCGTCCAGGTTGGCAATCAAACATCACCATACGCTGCTCTGCCGCTGCCGGAGAAGCATACGCCCAGAGATAACCACGCTGTGTGGTGCCTTTTTTACCTGCCAGCAGGGTGAGTGGCGTTTCATCAGCGTGCAATACCTTCTGCTCACAGAGTAACGCATGCAACCGTTCGACAAGGGGTTTGAGTGCAACACCCACTTTACCCATCCAGTCAGACAATGTACTGATTGGTAGTGTTATTCCATCGCGAGCGAAGATTTGGCTTTGCCGATACAGCGGAAGATGGTCAACACATTTATTGATGGTGATATGTGCCAATAAACCGGGGGCAGCCTGACCTTTATCAATCACCTGCGCCGGTAACTCGGCACTGTGTACCGTCTGGCAGCACGGGCAACTGTATTGTGGACGCACCGTTTTTCTGACAATAAATTGTGCCGGAATATAATCCAGTGTCTCGTTGATTTCATCACGGAGAAAACGCAGTGGATCACCGCACTGTGGGCAGTTTGCGCTCTCCGGCTCTAGCCTGATTTCTTCACGTGGCAAGTGAGCGGGTAATGCCTGGCGCTTGGGTTTATTTACCGTAGCCAGTGGTGCTGCGGGCAAGGTTTTTTCCAGTTCAGCTTCCAGCGCACTAATATCAGTTTCACTGTCCTCATCCAACAGGCTGAGCTGAGCGGGTGAGAAGTTTTCTGCCTTGCGTCCAAACCGGGCTTGACGTGCCTGAGCCAGCAACTCAGCCAGACGAGTATTCTCACGCTGGAGTTTTATCACCAGCGTGCGTAATTGGTCATTAGTCAGGTCGGACGGCAATGTCATCATGGCAATCATATTACCACATTGATTAAATATCATCATTTAAATCAAATGATTATGTGGTTATTTTTATTGCCACTTCGTCAAAATTTGGCCTTCGACCTGTTGCCAGTCAATGCCTTTTATCAACCACGAAAATTGCTCGGTGGTCAGTGTCCAGGTGGTGTCACCTTCTCGAGGCCAGACAAAATGACCGCGATGTAATCGACGTACCGCCAACCAGACCCCGTGCTTATCCCAGCGCAACAACTTGATGCGAGTGCGTGCTTTATTACAGAAAATAAACGCGGCTTCACTTTGCCAGGTCTGACCGAGATGTTCGGCAACATATTGGGTTAACTTATCCACCCCACACCGCATATCTACGGGCTGGCGAGCAATCCAGACGTGTTCAGGGATCAACATGTCTGGAGTGCCTGAAGAACTTGGGGCAACTGGTGCAGTTGGCAGGAAATAGATAACCCGCCAGGTGTATTAACCGAGATGATGCCCGATGACGCTTTCACGGTTGTGGGAATAAAAGGAGTCACCGGGCTTTTAACCGCTTTATCAGCCTGCATTTTCCAATAATGAAAAGTGGCTAACTTCACGCTATTTTCACGGCAGTAAGCGGATTGGGAGAGTCCACTGTTTCTCCAGTTATCAAGATGCTGCTGTTTTTCCTCTTTACTGTATTGCATGGTCTATTCTCAGGCTTGTTATTCAATATCGAGAATAATGAAAGGGGTTATTAGCTGCAGCAAGGTGAGTTGCCCGGATGTTTACTACTGACGTGGGACAATGTTGATCTTCAAAAGGGTACCATCCACCTGAGAGAAACGAAAACAGGTATTGAACGACATGTTCAGTTATCGAGTCAGGCAATTATCTTTCTTGAATCGCACCTCTCTTCTTCACTGACTCATCACTTGTTTGCTTCCCGTGGTAGTGCTAAGCCGATCACGCAGCATTTTTTGAACGAAGGGACGGATCGATTACGCAAGTTGGGGAAAATGCTTGATATACCTCGCTGGACGCCACACGACCTACGTCGAACCGTGCGTACTGGCTTGGCCCGTCTTGTATGCCCCAGTGAGTTTGCAGAGGCCGTTTTAGGCCACTCCCGCAAGGGTATCGAAGGTACCTACGATCTCTATAGCTACGATAAAGAATGTAAGATCTGGTTGCAAAAATGGGCAGATTATCTTGATACGTTGAAGGCGTGAGTGTCTAGCTCATGCACTAGCGTACCTGAATCACTTTTTCCTTTGCTGATACCGGCTAAACTCAATCACATGTATGTCTTGGTCAATAGTTGCTCCTGATCTCACCAGGAGCAATTGACAATCCTTGCAAATATTCACTCTGAACACAATCCGCCCGTTTCTATCTAACGTTTAGTTGCTTTCTACTCGGCATGCTCGTCTGTATGCTCGCTGATCGCTTCATCGATTTCATTGAGGCGCTTGCTTACATAGCGTGTAGTTAACAGCTTGGGAAAGTGTTCTCTGTGCTCAACAATACCAGTGACAGCGCTGAGGCTATCTTCAGGCGACCATTTGCTGAAATGGAACGTCTGACTGTCGAGCCAGTTAGCGACGGCTGGGTATTGCGGAGCATATGAGAAAAGACGAGCCACGGTACGGCGTGAACCTCGTACGCCATTTTCTTCATATATCAGTCGGTCACCAAAATCCTGCAACAAGACAATATGCCGTTTCACATCGACATCACGGGTGAGGAGCACATCAATTAGCGCCTTTATCGTTTCATCTTGCTGTTCCACGGTTAACAGATTGAACAGCGCACGCACATGTGACGGTTTCAGCAAAGTGGCTAAGTCGGTATCGACGTACCAGTCGTGAAAAGCGAGAATATCGACGGTGCCGGGATAAGATATCTGATAAGTAAGCAGGTGTTGCAAAACTGCCTGGTAATTTGGATGCAAGGTTTCCATGGCGTCAAGCAGGATATCTTTTTCACCTATGAGTTTAAACAACCCTTGATAAAGTGCATCCTTAGTGTTCTGTAGCCCCTCCCATGCCCACATGGCTTGCAGGAACGCAGGAGCTAGGTCCGTTAATCCATTTTTTACAATGGAAGCAACCACATGACTTTCCCAAGGTGCCAAGAAGGATAACGCCAGTGGACTTCCTACTGCATTGACTATCAGGGGGAAGCTCTGTGTGACGTACTGCCAATGAGACAGGGCGTACACGCGCGAATTTTCCATAAGCGAGGTTAATGCAGGTATGACTAATACCGCAAGCTCTGGCACCTCAAGGGCTGGTATGAGGCGCTCGAATGACTGTAAATAAAGCAAATAATTGCCGAATACTGGCATAAAGTCTGACGACTTAGTAAAAGGCATATAACTGTCATAACTCGTAAAACTTCCGATGGCAATCATATGTGTCAGTGCATGGGCTGCCACTTCAGAAGGGTAATGTTCCAGCAGATAAACTTGATGTGCGTATAACGAGATATAAGAAGTCGTATGCCATGTATTGTTCAGGACTAGTTGACGAAAAGCAGCACGGCTTTTTATCTCGTTGCCAGATATGAACATCTCCATATTTTTAGCGCTTTGAATCGGCTCTGGCGAAGCTATTAGGCTGTTCAGCGGCTTATTGTTAATTTTCACATGTCGAATGATACCCGGTGCAAAAATGTCTCCCTCACTGTCATCCGACAGATAGGCTTGGATAGCCAGAGCAGTCTGAGAGAAGTTCAAAGATAAGTCGATTATTTCCAGTGCAGAAAAATCCTCTTCGTACCCGAACAGGAAACAGTAATAGAGAGGTCCAGATAGAGGTTTAGACAGATATTTAAGATAATTTTTCCCCGTCAATACCGCATACCGATCCACTTCTTCAAATAGCTCTAAATTAAACGACTCATCGTCTAGATTGGTAGCTTCATTGTAACGGTTTAGCTCATCCATCAATTGTGATGACTGACGGGCAATAAAGTCTTCATGCCCCTTCACTAACCCCTTCTCCTGCAGAATACACAAAGCTTGCACAAATTTGGGATGATATTGTTCACGCACGTGTCGCGCGTAAGTTTGGTCAAGCAAAATGATGACTTCTTGCATAATTGGCGCTATTTTGGCTTGCATTTCAGGTTCTACATCTGCAAGTAATAGGCACCATTGAACCGGATCAGTTCCGTGCAACTGGCGTCGCCAAGCATTCTCAAAGCCAAAAATACCGTATAGAGCCATGAATGCCGCCAAGTCAGTATTATTCAATGCTGCTCTCAAGGGCTCATCCAGTAGTTCACTTTTAGCCAATGCGGCATGCGTCTGATAGTGGATGCACAGGAGGTATTCACGCCATTGCGAATGATCGTAGTGGTAAAGGCGAGCAAACTGCGCCTGGGTTTTAAGCATCTTTGCGCAGAAAGTGTCGCTCAACCCATGCAGGCCCTTAAGCTCATTCAGTGTTCCTTCTTGGTAATCGAGCATCAGGTTTGTGAAAGGATGACCAGCATACCGCACTAATAGCAGATAGAACGCGATCAGTACGTGGTGATTGGCTTGTGCAGGCAATGTGAGGGAAGTGATCTTGATGTCGTTAATCATTTTTTTCATGAAACGCGGGGTGATCTGCTTGTGATTTTGTGGCAGAAAACGCTCCAGAAGCTCGGCGACCTCATAGCAAGCCTCTGGCACTGGATCAGCAAGCGTCTCGGACCATAGCGTTGCAAAACCATGTCGCCAGCCAGCTGAAAGGATTGGTGGTACCAAAAAGTTAACCGGGATACGTTTGGAAATGAATTCCCGCCCTTCCCCACTATCCTCTGACAATGATTTCGATACATGTTCAGCTGAATACGGCAGAACGATCTTCAGTTTTTCTCCAGCTGTGGCAGAAATAAGCTCCATGTCACTCCATAATTCTTTAACCTTGCCGGAATTAATACGATCAAGGTTATCAATTATCAGAATGAAGCGTACGTCAGTCGGCAGACATTGTATAAAACCATTTAATGCAGTGTAGAGTTCAAGAGTGCCGACCTCACGACTTATCAGCATTTTTTCAGTGATAGTATCTTCACTATTTTTTTTCAGAATATCGCTGACCGTAAAATCTTCTGAGCGTTTACCACAGAGTTTGAACGCACCGAGCACCATAAAGGGGGATAACAGGCAAACTACCTCGATCAAAAACAACCAAAAGCTCATAGTAGAACCAGTGAACAATTTATTGATATCATTGAGGAAGTATCGTAATGATTGAATGGACAATATACTGGAAAGCAAAAAGGCGATGGTCCAGAAACTGATTTTGCTTTTTTGGTGCCGAGTATAGCGTAGGGTGTTTCCCAACGCACTGTCCCGATGATCTTGGAGTTCTTTTTTATCGACCCCAGGGGTTTCTTTTAAGCCACGATAAATCAAATCGATCAGTGCTTTCTTTGTCGTGCCAAAGTGATAAATCTCCGCATCAAACTCAATAAATCGAAAATTACTTTCCTTAAGGTTTTTTTTAATAAAATGAATTATGGTCGACTTTCCGGAACCAAGACACCCCTCAAGGCCGATGATCTTGATATCCTCATTAATAATAACCTCTGACATTTTCAGAGCAACATTATGATGTTGTTGACCTTCAAATAAATCGTTATCAGAGGGCGATTCTTTCTGTAATTTCAATTCCATTGCAACTCCAGAGGTCAAGGGATGCATCAGTTTTCATTGTATTATGGTGAAAAAACGAGTGTATCCACATGATTCCATTTTTTCCAGCAACTCTATATAAAAAACAGACCATCAAGCAGAACCAATTTTCTCTGCTTGAAGAGCGTGACACACTATCTCCTGCTAAATCCAAGCAGATTCTCTCGTAGAGAGAGGTACAGTACAACTCAACGTCAAAAACGAGTAATTGGCTTGGCTCGCTTCTTGGGTTTGCCCGAATATGCCTCAGGGATACTCTGATGCTTCAGCTTTAATTTGAGATAAGGGTGTACCCACACCACTGGCTCACTGCTGACAATCCCATCATGTTCACTTGAGCCACATACACCCCGATTCAACAAGATCGTCTCATACGTTGCCAAGCTTTCAATGCCCTGGAACATGTGGCTGAGGATGCGGCAGCGGTCCTTATGGGTGATTTTATTGGGATTGACCAAGTATGTTTGGCGCACTGCGTTGCGGATTGCTAGTCCTCGCCCCGGACAGTTAACCCCTTGCCCAATATAGATCTCAACAAGCTGAGAATGTCAGAACGGTGGAACACCAAAGTAAGCTTGATATATACCAGTGCGCTGCCGATTTAAAGTTTGCTAATGCAGAGAAAGCTAATTCAATACCCATCACATACCATATTCAAAAGACCGATGATAATTTTAGTAACGTTAGTGCATAATGTATTCACTTTTTATTAAGGGCTATTTCTTTATTTGCTTTTGCAATATCACAATAATACTCATTAATTGACAATGGATCTCCATGCGGATTTTCATTCGCATTTCTAACCATACACATGGTACAATAATCTTTATCTGAACATTGAACACATTTCGGGAAGTCATGCTTTCTTATTCCCCTTAGATATCTAATTTTATCTGATTTATACCAAATATCGCTAAGGGTATCATCCTTCACATTGCCTACAATATAATTCTGCCAGCCAGCGCAAGGATATACATTTCCATTATCCGCTATACAAATAGAAGAATTACAAACACTACAGACAGAATCGCTTTCCATAATATTATTTTCTGCTTCTGTTTTTTTAATATAATCTGGATTGTGTTTAAGTTTATAACTAATCACCTCTTTTACTTCATTAATTGATAATCGACAATTAAGATTGTTTATTGAATTGTTATATTTAGCTATAATGACATAATCACTCCCCGCATGAATATTATATTTATCAGCCCACTCCACAACATCATTATAATAATTTTTATTCTGCTTCATTATAGGGCAGCTTATTTGTAGGGGAATGTCATTTTCAATTAGATTTAAAATTGCCCTTTTTGTTTTTTCGAAGCTGCCTTTTCTTTTGGTAATTTCATCATGGATGTCAGGATTCATAGAATACAACGATACTTGCACGCCCAAGAGTGGGTTTGATTTCATTTCTTTAAGTATTTCACTATTAAGAAAAGTCAAATTGCTAAGGATGTTTACTGAAAATTCACCTTCTCGGCATGCTTTTAAAAAATCACAAAAATTTTTGTGCAACATTGGCTCCCCACCACTTAATGTCAAATGTAACACCTTCATTTTTTTACATTGTTCTAATATGTCATAGAATAGTACAGGTGAGATATTGTTTATTTTATATTCATGAGGAATATAACAGTGGATGCATCTTTCATTACATTTGCTCGTAATTTCTATATGTAAGCTTGTAAGCTGAGGTTTACCACCGAAGTGTTCTTCTAAAAAATTCTGAGTAGATTTCTCTGGATAAGCAATAGTCGGTGAAAGAATTTTTCCTACTTTTTCTTGCTCTACATCTTTATAAGAAAATCCTTTATCTTTTTCTTCACATTCATGTGGGGTTTTTCCTGATACAATAAATCCATCAATTTCCAGCATGGAATAAAATTCCTCAGAGTCATTTTTTATTATATCAGCATCAGCACCTGTAAATTTATTTATTATTTTTTCAACTATTTCGTCAAATGGTTGAGGTTTTATATTTAAAACAGAGAAAAAAATCGCTCCACTTTTTGACAGGATCTTATCTCCAATATAACGCTCATTGGCATTCGTTTTTTTATATCCAAAATTTCTGTTATCTGTTATATAACCAAATGAATCATATTCTCTGAATATAATATTGGATTTTTTCTTTAAAAACATATCAATATACCTTAATACGTAATGAGACGACGGTTAGGGAATACCATTGGATAAGTAAATTATCAGCCATACACTATACATAAAGAAGTTGCTAGAAAAATATATAAACGCAATTGTTAAAAGGGATCGTTTTTTTAAGCTTTAATAATAAAGATCATATGACATTTATATCCTCTATTTTTTGTGATTTAAGCTTTTTCACTCGTTCAGGTCGAGGAGGCCTCTTGGTATTAGAAGTCTAACCGGTTAATATCAAGAGGCTTTTTCTTAAAAATGCCAAATATATCAGTTTACCTGTAGAGATGAAGATTACAAGTAACTAATTAGCGTCCACTTGGTTTTGGTGGATTACAAGGTCTTCCGCTAGGCTTATTATTTGGACGACATTCAGCCATTTGAGTAGTGCTTTGTGCTAGCACTTCAGGTTTTTTGTAAATCATTCAATAAATCTCCTTTTTGTAGACCTACGATTTTTGACATTTCATTGTCGACAAGTACGATGGGAGATACATTGTTTTGGATCAAAATATGGCAATTTAAATGCTTAAAAATGCATCTAATGTTTCGTTTTATTGAAGTGTTCATGTGGTTCACTTAAGCGTTGCTACAAAATAGGTTACCCAAGTAATCGACCCATATGTGCAACTGTCTCTTATGCTAGCCAAGTACTGATACAAGACAAATCCTTTCCATACCGCAATTGTATGTCACGATAGAGCCACATACTCAACAACCTAAATACCTGCGCCAAATAGTAGATCACTGAAGGGAACTCAATCCGGTTTGAGCGATCTGATCAATCGCCAAACATCACAAATCCTCACAACCGGACTGAGTTATGCCGATCATAGCATCCATACCCCGACATGAACGACGCCAGATGCAAAAAATTGTCCAGAAAACGCCAGATAAAAATTATGCCAGACGCCTTATCGCCATGTTGATGTTACACCGTGGCAACACACTGACTTACGTAGCTAAGACCTTATGTGCCGCCCGTTCCTCTGTCGGGCGGTGGGTGAATTTGTTCACATTATGCGGCTATGAAGGATTGGAAAGTCTTTCACCTGGACGACCCAGAAAATGGCCCACAGAGGCGATGTTGAAAATGCTTGATTTGCTCGTTCAGCGTTCTCCCTAGGACTTTGGCTATCTGCGTTCTCGATGGAATACAGAGATGTTAACGATTGAAATTAATAAATTATTTAACTCAACGTTACATCCTGGCTCACTTCGGCGCTGGTTGCCAAGAGCCGGTATTGTATGGCGTAGAGCGGCCCCAACGTTGCACATACGAGATCCTCATAAAGAGGAAAAACTGGCGACTATCGAAACCGCATTGAACAATAACAGTCCAGAGCATCCCGTTTTTTATGAAGATGAGGTGGACATCGACCTGAATCCTAAAATAGGTGCCGACTGGCAGAAAAAGGGTCAACAGAAACGCATCGCAACACCGGGCAAGAATGAAAAACATTATCTCGCAGGAGCCCTTCATGCCGGAACCGGTAGGGTTGATTATGTCAGTGGGACACATAAAAACTCGAGTTTATTCATTAGCCTGTTATGCAAGCTGAGAAGCACATATCGAAGTGCCAAAACCATTACGCTGATTGTCGATAATTACATCATTCACAAGAGTAAAGAAACATTGAACTGGTTGCGACGGAACCCGAAGTTTATTGTTATTTATCAGCCAGTATACTCACCATGGGTAAACAGAATAGAGCTTCTGTGGCTGGCTTTACATGAGACAGTCACACGTAATCACCGTTGCCGGACAATGTGGCAATTGCTGAAAAATGTGGGTCAGTTTATGAAAGCCGCCTCACCGTTCCCTGGCAATAAACCTGGCTTAACAAAAGTGGAGCGGTATTAGGCGCAGGTATTTAGTACATGTTGTGTTGTATAATAATGTGGCATCCAGCGACGAATATCCAACATTTGGCCTACCTCACGCAAAGGCCATGTCTTTTCAGTAAGTACTTCTGCTGAATTGGGGACTTAAATCAATCACTTTTGCTAATAACCCAGTTATATTTGAATTTATGCAACCGAGTAGTGTTGATCTGCATTGTACTGCTAACACCCATCAACCAGCAGGTTTAACACGGCTAAGTGGCTTACAGGCGCTATCACGGGCCAATCTCTGCTAATACCTCATTGAAACTTTCTATGTTAAGGCATGAGCGCGACCACATACACCGCAGGCCCAGCAGTAGTTTCATCCAGTGCCCCAGAATCCCGTCCAACAAGAACTTGACATTGTAGCCATTAGGTTTGAAAACAACTGTGATCGCTGTCAGCGGAAATACGGTCAACCTAGCCCTATTTACAACCCTTTTGCATTAACCGTGTTGTTAACCCAGTTTTTTTCCTGTGGCGTCAATTCAAGTTTTCTAATACGAGTTAGAAATGTATTGATCACCTGAATATCAGAATCAGTAATACGCGCCAGCAGTTCGGACGGGATGCCCTTGCTAACTATTGCTTTACGGTGGCTCTCATAGTTTTTGCTGTTCATCATTAAACGCCTCAATAGAGGGACGGCTATACGGTAAGACGTCTTGCACAAGGCTGCACCGCCAGCAGTCTCTTCTGAGAAAATAAAAGCCCCTAATAAGCTAATCCCATAAAGTCGGACAGTTTACACTAAGCGGCTAACGAGACATGAGTTAGGAGCAGAGTCAGCGCTGATGGTATCCAAGTATGATGGTACTGGCAATCTCAAATGAGTGAGGGTTAGCTAGGATCATCTGCTGGTAGCTGCTAAACTTGTAATGATTAATAACCTAATGAAAATCAGGTACTTAATTAAATATAGGCCAAAGTTTAACTTTTAACTTATTTTCTTAAAAAAATAATACAAATCATAGACATGATTATTTTGATATAAAACAATCATATATACACTTTTCTATAATGCCTGTTACTGGCTTGTTTTTATCGCTGCTTCAACAAACCGCTTGAAGCCATAATACGGATTACTTGGCACCACTCAAGCTACCTGGCTGCTACCCCTGCTCACTAAAACATGTCAGTTAACCCGTTCAATCGTAATCAGGCGGCTATCGGCACGACCATGGTCGTCTACGGCTCTGATACGATACTGGCCGTTATTGATTGGCCGCCAATCAATGGCTTGTTTACTATTACTGCTGCCAAGATAAATATCGTCGACAAACCAGTATACCGTTTTACTGTCCGCATCTGTCACGGCATTGAAGGCGATTTTGTCACGCCCCTGTTGCGATTGCCTCAGGGTATAAGTGGTATTTTTAAGTGGCGACGTTATGCGCGGTGGGTTACCACTCACCAGCGGTGTGCCATCTTGGCAATGGTTTACTGGCGGAGTCCGTTTGGGCAAACCTGCCTGCGCAAAAACATTGGCCAAATCCGAAGGCCAGAATTCAAAAACTTCAAGACGCGTTTGCGATTTATCATACGGTGGGCAAGCTACTTCACCACTTTCAATCTCCACCACCACCGGGCGATAGACCGTATCCACCTTAATAGGCGACTTGCCAGGAATAAACCAGGTTTTGCCTTTCTGCTGACACCACTCAGTAGGCAGGTTACCACTAGCCAAGCAAATATCCTGCCGTTTCAACTGCTTCGGGAACCGATGCTTGGGTTCCTCAATCCCCGGGTAACTGGCATTAATACTGTCGATAATGTTGAAAAACAGCGGAGCCGCCGCATCAACGCCGACAAAGACGTTATTTCCTTTGCTGTCAAAATTGCCTTCCCACACCACCAGCACATAAGGCCCGAAAATACCGACACTCCAGGCATCGCGGAACCCCCAGGAGGTACCGGTTTTCCAATAGACCGGTAAAGCGGATGAGCGCTGTGCCAAGGTATCCCCTGGCCGGCGATGCTGGCGTAACATATCCAACGTCATAAAGCTGGCTTCTTCACTCAGTAACCGTATCGGCTGCTGGGGGGAAGCATCACTTGGCTGCATACGTAATGGACGCAGCAAACCTCGATTAGCCAGTATGGCGTACAACTTAGCCAGTTCTTGTGCCGTGACTTCACCGCCCCCCAGCACCAATGAGAGTCCATAATGGTTCTCACTGGCCAGATTGGCGATGCCGGACAAACTTAAGAACTGATAAAACGTTGGCTGGCGTAGTTGCGAAGCCACATACACCGCCGGAATATTACGGCTGAAATTCAGAGCATCAGTTGCCGTCACCGGCCCCAGAAAACGCCGATCAAAATTCTCTGGCGCATAGGCACCAAAAGAAGATGATACATCCTTTAAAATGGTCATGGGGTGCAATACCCCCTGCTCCATGCCTAACGCATAAATGAAGGGCTTCAGTGTAGAACCGGGGGAGCGCTTGGCATTGGTACCGTTCACCTGCCCCTGGATCCCTCGGTTATAATAATCAGCAGATCCTACCAGCGCACGCACCCCCATATCACGGCTATCAACCAGTAATACCGCAGCATTATGTATGCCTCGGCTTTGATTACGGTTAATAAATGCATTCACCTGTTTTTCAATCAGCTGTTGCAGCCCGGCATCTAGCGTTGTCTCCACACGAGTATCTAACTGCACCAGCCGTTGTGTCTGCTGCTGCAATTGCTCAATAAAGTGTGGCGCAATGTAGGGCATTTGCTCCGGTTGGCGCAGTGCCAAAGGCAACTGGAACCAGGCTTTCTGGCTGCTGTCAGTCACATAAATCCCTTGCCAGCGCTGAAACAGGCGATTACGTGCCTGGGTCAACGCCGCCCCCAGCACCCCGGTCTTAGGGTCAATACGGTAACTGGGGGATTGTGGTAACACCGCCAGTGTCAACGCTTCCGGCAGCGTAAGATCTTCTGGTGTCTTGGCGAAATAAATCAGGCTCGCCGCACCAATGCTCTCAATATTGCGCCCATAAGGGGCGTAATTCAGGTAGGCTTCAAGAATATCGTCCTTGGAATAATAGAGTTCCAATTGGATAGCACGCAGCACCTGCATCAATTTTCCTGTTGGGGTACGGGTATTCAAGTGCCAATGCATTCGTGCTAACTGCATGGTGATCGTCGACCCACCTTGCATTTTGCCACCCGCCACATAGCTGCGCCAAAAACCGCGCAACAGACTGACTGGGTTAAAACCGGGGTTGTAATAAAACCAGCGATCCTCGTGTAACAAAATCCCCCTCACCACCAACGGTGATATCTTTTCTAACGGTGTCCATAGGCGATAACGATCATCATTGGCTAAGGTGATGCGCATTAGTGTGCCATGGCGGTCATAATAAACTGCAGAGAGGGGGAGCCCCTGCGAAAGTGGCGGATGAGGCCATAACCTGGCTGCCAAGATCACCAGCGCCAGCAAAAATACCGCCATTAAAATATTCTGCAGCCAGCGTTTAACCGCAGTAAAAGAAACAGGGAAGATTTTCATCAATTCTCAATACAAAGCTGAGCCCCGAGGTGGGTGTTAACCACGGGGCTCAGGTTGTCACTCACTTCCCGCAGGCACTACCACCAGTTTACCGCTCCCAACAGACATTGCCTGTACTTCACGGTCATACATCGCTTCACCATAAGCAGGTGGGATGACAAAGCTACCGGTGTTCGTCGCTTTAATCTGGTAGATAAACTCTTGGATATCCGTCGTCGCACTACCATAGATAATCACCCGATCTTCACGGATATCGCTGTAATCAGGTGCCCAAGTTGAACCCGTGGCTGCCAACGGCGACTGCCAGCCGCCTTGCGTACTCTCGCTCTCTTCACCTTCATCGCCGGCAGGCTCTGGAGCGGTTTGTTGTACTACTTCAAATCCACCGGGTAACAGGTCAACAATTGCCAGGTTATTCTGCCCTTGTTTCGAGTTTGCCCGGACTTTCAGATGGACGTTAATCTTCTGCCCCAAGGTCACCTGAGTAACCGGTTTGCCTTGTTCATCGGTGTAATCACGGGTGATTTCTAAACCGCGCGTAATGGCTTTCTGCGGAGCAGCAAGGTCATAGCCGGCCTGAGTGACCACATACCAGGCTGGGGCCTCGCTGGCATTGGCGAAGCGGATAGCCTGAGCATCAGCGCTAAACTGCCCTTTAGCAAACAGCCCGACGACCGAGGAAATCACTTGCGGATCCACCGCCCCTGATTTACCAGTCTGGGTGATGGTTAATGTCTCCGTTGAAGAAGCTGCCTGTGCTGCTAACTGAGCAGAATAACTTTCCAACGCCAGGATACTCATTGCCGAAGAATAAGTGGTATAGCGATCTTCTCGCAACGCCTTGACCATATTTTCCAGTACCTGCGGCGGTATCTCAGAAATTTTTTCTGGGAAATGCCGGGTAATAAGGTAGAGGCGTGTAGCATCCTGCACCAGCGGATCGAAATAATTCTGCGTCCACCACCCTTTGTCGTAAGCCTTACTCAATTGCTTCCAACTTGGCTGTAACAAGGTATTGGCAACATCATCCATTTTTAACAGCCGATAAGAGGAGGCCAGATACAAGGCACTCAAATCTGTTTTCCAGCTATCTGGATACATTTTCTGCAATGTTGCCTGTACCGATGCCAACGAGTTGGTAGTGAGTTCGCCCTGCAAAGTCAGCAGATAAATCGCCCAGGTACGCAGACGCAAGTGATAAAGGTCGCTATCACCGCTGGCGGCCAACTCACGTAATGCACCATTAGCATCTTCCAGCATCCCTTCTGGCAATGCATAACCCGCTGCTTTGGCTTCCAATAGATACTGCACCACATAAGGTGTAACAAATGGGTCAGTCTCTGGTGAAGAACGCCAAACACCAATGGCGCCCCGGTCATTCTGACGGGAACGCAATACACCCAGCAGGTTTTTCAATTGTTGGCTGACTTCAGCATGGCTCAGGCCGCTCTGCATTTCCGGATGTTGGCTCTGCATGATCAATGGGATCGAGCGGCTGACGATCTGTTCAGAGCAGTAATAAGGATAATCCGCCAAATACTGTGCCAAACCATGGCTCAATACCAATGGTGAATGGGATACCGCTGCACTACGCTGTGCATAAGCATCAAACATCTGCCGCAAGTGATCAATATTCTGGCTACTGCCATTCATCCGCCCCATCACCGATTGTGTACGGTATGGCATCGCTGGGCGGACTGATGTGCTGATAGTGCGACGGCTGGTTTTATCGCCATAGCGGGCTTCAAACGTCAACGGGGCATCCCCCAATGCCGCTTTGGCTCGCAGGCGGAAGTTGATTACCCCCTCACGCTTGGCTGCCAAAGAAAGGCTCTGCTCAGCATTACCTACTACCTCCAATTGCGGTGGCGGTGTCAAATGCACCGTAATCGCCACTGGCGTGCCATTGCCCCCCTCAAGGTTATTGCTCACCCCGACGCTGACATCAAACTCGTCCCCTGGTGCCACCATCGAAGGGACATTCGGCGTCATAATGAAATTATCACGCACAGTAGTGGACGTTTGCGTATTACCGATTTTACTTGGCGTAACCGAAATCGCCATCACGCGGATTTTGCCATTAAAGTAATCCGGTACCGGGTAATGGAACTGTTTCTCGCCATTTACCTCGGTAATACCAGACCAATAAGCCACCGGCTTGTCACGTTTACGTTTGAACGGATTCAGGTTGAGATCTAATCCTTCCCCCCCATCACCACCAGGAGCCGCCGACAGCGACATCAATTTGCTGAATTCCGGCAGGATCAAATCAAGGATCTGAGAGCTTTCAACACTCAGTTGCCGCTTGCGGAAGAAGAACTCCAATGGATCTTTCAGGCGATAACGCGCTACCTGCAAAATCCCTTCATCAACAGCGAACAGGGCTACCTGTTGTGGACCATCAGTTTTTACCGTCATGGTCAGGTCTTCGCCCGGTTTAATCACCTCCGGTGCCAACACTTGCAGGCTGTTCTTACGGCCACTGGTGCTGATTTTAAATGGCATAACGCCATAACTCAGCGGGCTCATAAAGATTTCACTGGAATTCACATCACGTACAAACTGCACGTTGATATAACCGTTACCTTCCATCTCGGCCGGCACAGATATTTTCTGCACCGAACTGGTGGTGTCCGTATGGAACCACTGCCAGGCATAAACACGGTCTTTTTCAATCGTAATCAAGCCACTACCGGTATAAGGTGCGTTGATCGAAACTTCAACTTCTTCACCCGGTTTATATTCCCCCAGGTTCAATTTCAGCTTCAGCTCCGCATTGCGATCCAATGAGCGGCTAAGATTGGCATTCCCCGCCACACTGTAGGCGATACGGTTAAGTACCTTACCTTGTGCATCCTCAATCACCAGCACAAAATCACCCGGTGCCTCGGTCGCCAAAGTGATATCGTTGCCCTGCTCCGTCAACGCCAGTGGTTGCTCTGAAAGCTGGACCTCCTTCATCTTCGACTGATATTTATAAACACCGGAGTTCTGTTTGGTCAGTACGGAGATATATCTCTGTTCAATCAACACTAATTTCAGGTCAGGCAGCGCCACTTGCTTCAGCGCAGGATCAACGGCAATCACGTTCAGATGGCGTGCGGCTCCCCGGTTGATATAGCCCAAATCTCCGTCAGCTTTCACACCGACCAGATAATCATACGGTGAAACCAATACCCGCGCTGTGGCAGTCACTGAACGCCCACCGCCAGCCACAAAGGCTTCTGACAGCAATTGCAGTTGATAAGTGGCATCCGCATAAGATTTCAAGCCCAATGGGATGGTGGCTACCCCTTGCTCGTTGGTAGTCTGGTCTTCCAACTGGGTTTCAAAACCATCGTTATTCTGGCGGTTTTCATAGAAGGTATAATCTGGGAACTGATCAAAACGCGGATACATTGGCCGCAGGGTCAGCTTGGAGGTAACACGCCGATCCTGGGCCGGGGTACCAAACAGATTCTGCACATCAATGTTGGCCTGTAATTCAGCAGGCTTAACCCAGCCTTGCTGGCGATTCGGCGTTAATGTCAGCTTCACCTTTAACTGGTCAGGCTCAAACTCTTTCACATTGACCAAGGTGTGACCCAAGAAAGTGGAAGCCTCGTTATTTTTACCAACCAGATATAAGTAAACATTCCACTCGCCCGTTGGCGCATTTTCATCGGTGGTATAGCTGAGTTCATTGAAACCACTGCTGCTCAGGGTTAATGGCACGGTCATCATCAGTTTATCGCGCGGATCACGGATCTCGGCCCGTACCGGTACCCCGGTCAGGGCAATGTTCCAGTCTGCCGCTCGGGTAATTAAACCGATATTGAACGTATCCCCTGGCCGGTACACACCGCGATCAGAGAAGAGATAGCTGCTCAACGTACGCGGATCAACCGGTGTTTCTTCACCCTCGATATCAAAACGGGAAAAGTCCAACCCACGGTCATTATTACTGCTGGTGGGTAAAAACGACACATCCCCCTCTTTTTCCACCAGGAACATCACTGGTTGGCGTTCATTGGTATACACATCCAATGCTGGGAAACGGACATGCCCATTGGCATCAGTCACCTGACTCAGCAAGGTGACACCGTTCTTGGCAATCACCGAGACCTCAGCATGACTGACCGGTGCCCCAGTGTTGATGGATTGCACAAATACATCACGGGTTTTATCTTGCGAACGCTTGGCAATAATCCCCAGATCTGTCACCACCACAAAGCGTGAATCCCCTGCGGCAGGTGCCCGAACCTCTGAACTCGGCAAGTCATCCCCGGCCAGTTGATCCTGTTCACTCCCCTCTTCCGCCGTCTGCGCTTTTTTCTTCTCTGGTTGCCATTCGGAAAGGGTCAGCAAGAACACCCCACGGTGAGAATCAGAATTGGTGGAGAGGTAACGAGAAAGATCGACCCCCTGATAACTCACTTCACCCGGTTTATCATTGTTGATAACGGTTTGATAATTGAAATGTTCAGTAAAGTATTCATCATTAAGCTGGTTGAACTGCGCCGAAGAGTACTCACTGCTCTTAAACGAGACAATGTGCTGTAATTGACTTGGGATCACTCGTTTAATATCCAGACGTAAACCTTGCACATTACGCGCTGCTACGCTGATTTGTTTATCGCCATTAACCGATAACAGCGAACCTTGGGACATAAACTGCAAGGTCTTAGGGTAATCCGGCACCTCTACAATGCGATAAACCCTGTCCGGCATTTTGTAACCACCGGATGAGGTCATCAGGTTCGTGACCTCTATCAACATAAAGCGGTGAGCTGGAGCATCGAATTTGAAGCTAAACTGCGGTTGATAAACCTCTTCCGCCTCATTCAAGGTCAAAACCAATGCTGTCGATTGCGCCAGAATGCGCTTATCAATGTCGCCGACCTCAGACCAATGGTAAAAATCGTCAGGATCTTGACTGGCCTCGGAATCATCAGGGTGATGTTGTGGCAGTAACCAGGCTTTAACCGCTTGCCCAACATCCTGGTCTTTTACGGCATCGCTAAAGGCAACCACCAACGCACGCTGGCTATTGGTATTATCACTATTCACCACTTGAGCACTGACTTCTTTCACCGCAAGACTATACAGTGTCGGGATAGCAACCCAGTTTTCCTTGGTTTTTGTAATACTATTGGCCGCTACCACTGACTTGATGCCTGACCCTAATACCAGATGCACCTTGCCACCATGATCCAGTGCCATCAAAGGCTGCGAATGGATCCAGGCATTGAGTTTCTTCTCATCGTAGATCACGGAGAAATTGAGCGGTTTTTCAGACTTGGTGTTAGCTTCAACCAACCCCATGGCTATCTGTTTCTCAAAGCTGGCCACATCGACGGGGGCATTGAATTTGACGTTAAAGATTGCACTACGCTTTTGCGGATCTTGCGGATCCTGATAGTACTCTGCTTGACCAAGTTGATAATCAAAGGCAGGGACATTAAAGGTATAACGCGTATTAGCCAGCTTGATTTGTGGTGCCAACAGCACCGATGGGTCAAGTTTGATTTCGTAGCTGCCCCCCATTGGTAATGGTTTTTGGGAGGTAAAAACCAATGTCCAGGCATTGTCCCATTTCCACTGCCCTTCAATAGCGGGCGTGATTTTCACCCCTTTATCGATCACTTTACCGGCATCAGTTAACGGAGCCGCTGAGTTTTTAAAGGTGAGCGTTACTTGCTGTGGTGCGGCTTTCTGCACCGTAAAGTTGATCGGTTGAGGGTCGGAAACCCTGACACTGGTTTCCTGATAGACCATTGGGGCTGGCTCTATGGGCTGCGGCCGGTTTTGCCACCAGTGCCAACCGTAGTAACCCCCACCGGCGATACATAATAAAACCAGTAGTATCAGGCTGATTGTTCCCGGATGTTTATCCACCCCAGTTTCCAGGCGCAAAAAAACACGTTTAACCCAACCTGAAAATACCGTCCACCAGCCAGGTGCACTCCAGGCCAGGTTACCCACCAACGGCTTGAACAACCGCCCCAACAGGCCAAGGATTATCGCCAACAAGCGAAACACGCCTTTTATCAACGTAAAAGGCAAACGGAGGAGAAACTTTAGTAAATCCATTATCTCAGCACCTTAGAATCCTTGATACCTGCGGTTATGTTATTACCCATCGCACTTCAAGCGAGGGAAAAGGTCTTTTTTGTTCATAACGCTCTTTCCCTGACCACTCATAGCGACACTGCTAAGCGATGGATTATCCATCATTTTTATTGAAAGATGGAGACTCAATAACATTAATATCGCATAAATTGCGTGCAGCTTCGCATATACCTGCTGTCAATCAAACTGCTGGGAAATTGATGGGGTTATTCGGCAGCATGGTGGCTGTAATTTGCCGAAGCTGACGGGCAAAAACCTATCACTAAGGCTCTTTATTCAGCAAGTTATCCAGCCGTTGCAGCAGCACCAATAGTGGCAAACACTCTGGTTGTTTGTCCTGCCATGCCTGTTCAAAATAAGGCGTGATAGCAAAGCGGGTTGGCAAAGGCGCATCGGCATCCAGCAATGCGTTCATTCTAGGTAACAAAACCCACTGCAACCACTCCTCAGCCAACATGCTATCGACACAGAAAGGTTCGATACTGGCAAAGGCTTCCGCTGCGGGTGGCATCTCCTGCCACCATGCTAACTCGCGCATGGCTTGTTCAATCTCCTGCAAACTGCAACGAACCTGATTTTGTAGACTCATCTGTAATCCCAAGTTATTTCGACCTGATTATCGACTCAAGGCATTTTAACGCTGACGCCCTAATTTTATCTGGTGGACAACACCAAGGCACGGCACAATACGCGCACCTAACTAACTACCTATTATGATAAAAGAAATGCCCGCAACTTCCCCCACTAAGAATCACGCCACACCTGCTAAAGCTATGTTAGCTTCAGTGACCGGTTATGCAATGGATGGTTTCGATCTACTGATACTCGGCTTTATGCTCCCAGTGATTTCCATTGAACTGGGCCTTACCTCATCACAAGCCGGTTCTCTGGTTACCTGGACACTGATAGGCGCAGTGATTGGTGGTGTAATTTTCGGCCATTTCAGTGATCGTTTTGGCCGTATCCGTATATTAACCATCACCATTTTGATGTTTTCGCTGTTTACCGGCCTTTGCGCTATTGCTGTCGGTTACTGGGATCTGCTCGCTTACCGCACCTTGGCTGGCATAGGGCTCGGCGGTGAATTTGGTATTGGTATGGCATTGATTGCCGAAGCCTGGCCTGCAGAAAAACGCAACCGTGCCTCTGCCTATGTGGGTATGGGTTGGCAACTTGGTGTATTGGCCGCTGCGTTCCTTACCCCGTTGTTGTTACCCTATATTGGCTGGCGTGGCATGTTTCTGGTGGGTTTGCTGCCTGCCCTGGTCTCCTTTTTTATCCGCCGCACCATGGGTGAACCAGAGGCGTTCGTACAACAACAACCCAGCGAACAACAGTTATCCTTCACTCAACGTTTACAACTCCTGTTTAAAGACCGCACCACGGGCAAAGCCAGTCTGGGGATCTTTATTCTTTGTTCAGTACAAAACTTTGGCTATTACGGCTTAATGATTTGGATGCCTACCTATCTGTCTAAAAACTTTGGCTTTTCACTCACCAAATCCGGTATCTGGACAGGGGTGACAGTTATTGGGATGACCTTTGGTATCTGGTTGTTCGGTATACTGGCTGACCGTTTCCCGCGCTGGATCATTTTTGTGATATATCAGAGCGGCGCAACAGTGATGGTCATTTGCTACGCGCAGCTTAGCGATCCTACATTAATGCTGTTCGCTGGTGCCTTGATGGGTGTCTTTGTTAACGGCATGATTGGCGGTTATGGGGCGTTAATTTCTGATACTTATCCGGTACAGGCTCGTGCTACCGCACAAAATGTCCTGTTTAACCTGGGGCGGGGTGTTGGTGGGTTTGGGCCATTGGTTATTGGCGCGTTAGTTACACAGGTTTCCTTTACTGCTGCTATCAGCCTGCTGGCGAGTATTTACCTATTAGATATTATCGCCACGCTGTTCCTGTTACCAAAGAACTCATCACCCAAAAAACAAGGCTCCGGCGATTCATTAGGCGCCATTGGTTAACACCTTATACCCACAGTCAATCAAGCTGACGGCATCTTGATGGAACTTGGGTATATACTCTTCATACTTCAAGATGCTTGGGTGTTAGCTACACTCTGTCACCCCAGTCACATAGTTAGCTATGCTCCTGGGGCTTCCATCGCTTGCTGCCTACAAGCAACTCGAATTATTTTGGGTATAGCCTTGTCACCATGCGCACCAAAAGAAAAGGGGGGCACTGCTAATGCAGTGCCCCCGGTTCGTTTTATAGCTATCCCGCTACAAGTATGCTCCCTGCTCGATCCTTGAAAACTTTTCCTTCGGCCATCCTGACCAAACAATCCTTGCTAAATTCCTATAACATCATCCTGACGCTGTTCCTTAGTCTTCCTGACCCACCAACATTCCTGTGCTGGCTCTCATTCTCCTTCCTGGAGGTGTCCCTTATTTCATTCCTGAAATATTCCAAACCTCTTCCTGAAGCTTGTCCTTGTCACTCTCCCTGAGTGTATCCAATTCTTCTTCCTGAAGTGACATCATCCTGATGAAGTTCCTTGGTCTTCCTGACTCACCAACATTCCTGTGCTGGTACTCAATCTCTTTCCCGGAGGTGTCCCTAAATTCAACCCTGAAATATCCTAAGCGTCATCCTGAAGCTTGTTCCTTTTCACTCTCCCTGAGTGCATCCTTTTCTTCTTCCTGAAGTCACATCATCCTGATGTTTTCCATTCCTACAGACTCCTGTCCGATGCGTATAAGATCGCTTAATTCTCTCCCGGCTACAAGGTCATGTAGGATGGATTACACCGAGCTTTATCCAACATTCATTTCAAGATAAACCTAATAAATTGATTTTAATGAAAATAACCATAAAAAAAGCCATGAGAATAAAAAAATTAAAAGCGATCTCTTACAGGTTTTGTAAGATATATCTCACACGCTGTGGCGATAATAACCAAGCGCTATCCCAAGGTCGGCTGTAAAGCACCCAGGAACTGACCGAGTGAATCAGCGAGTAATGTCTGTTTTGTACTACCAAACTGTTCCAGCACCACATGACCACTGACATTACACAGCGATACCATGGCCATATCCGATTCTGTCGTCGCCAAAAATAAAGTAGGTGATAGTTTAAGGCGCTTTTGCGTCACCAAATGGCCAATCAGATTTTCCTGTAGGCGGATAAAATCATCCTCACTCCACACTTGGAGCAGTGTAAGCGCCTGTTCCCCCAACATGGCGCTCATGTCACCCGCATATTGTTGAGTATAAAAAGTATGAATCTCCGGGCACAATTGTATTTCCAGCGCCTGTTCGACCTTAACCAAACTGGCTGCTGGGGTAAAAGGTTGCGGCCGCCACAATACGGTATCCCCGCGATTTTCGACAATACAAGGGGAGGCCACACCATACAGCTCCTCACTTGCAGGTGCATGACCACGCTGCTGCTGCCAATAATCAACATAGCGCTGAGTAAACTCGCCCAATGCGTGCGCTACCTCATGGTGATAGTCCATAATTTTTCTCACATACGATAAACTGGCCGCCATTGTACCTCTCTAACATCAAGGTGACAGCTCATGTCTTCTTCAAAAATGCATCAGGCTCTGTCGGCATTAACTCTGGGTAAACCCACTGATTACTGCGACCGTTACGATCCGACACTGTTACAGGCGGTTCCCCGCAGCATGAATCGTGAACCGTTAGGGCTATATCCTGAAAGCTTGCCATTTCATGGTGCGGATATCTGGACGCTCTATGAGCTTTCCTGGCTGAATGCCAAGGGATTACCCCAAGTGGCCGTGGGTGAAATCAGCCTGAATGCCAATAGTGTCAATTTGATAGAATCCAAAAGTTTCAAACTCTATCTCAATAGCTTTAACCAAACCCCGTTCCCTGACTGGCAAACGGTGTGTGCTACCTTGCAACGCGACCTTGCTGCCTGTGCGCAAGGGGATGTCAGTGTTGAGCTATACCGGGTTGAGCAATTCGAAGGCACTCCAATCGGCCGATTGGCAGGTGAATGTCTCGATCAGCAGGATATCTTTATCGACAGTTATGAGTTCAATGCCAATTATCTGCAAGGTGCCACCACATCAGCATCGGTTGAGGAAACCCTGGTCAGCCATCTGTTAAAGTCCAACTGTTTGATCACCAACCAACCCGACTGGGGCTCAGTGCAAATCAGCTATCGTGGGCCGCAGATCAACCGCGAGGCGCTGTTGCGCTACCTGGTTTCGTTCCGACATCACAATGAATTTCATGAACAATGTGTAGAACGTATCTTTAACGACCTACTGCGTTTTTGCCAACCAGAACAGTTGAGTGTTTATGCCCGCTATACCCGACGAGGGGGCCTGGATATCAACCCATGGCGCAGCAATGTTGCCTTTGAACCGGCACGCGCCCGGTTGGCCCGTCAATAATGCCTGTTAATGCGCAATATCTAAGCTAACAAGCAGTTTATATTGGTAAAAATCAGGGGACAACGGTAAGGTTGAAGCAAGCAAGCCCGCTCTTTATCTCCAGATTTATTCAAGTTGCAGGGCCTTCACCGCAGCCTGAGTAACAATGGCTATGATTGCGGTACGCAATACTATCGCCCATAACCGGCGCAAAGGAGTTACCTTGATTACACACATTAGTCCACTTGGCTCTATGGATTTGTTATCGCAGTTGGAAGTCGACATGCTCAAGCATACCGCCAGCAGCGATCTGTATCGTTTATTCCGTAACTGTTCCCTGGCAGTGTTAAATTCAGGTAGCCAGACCGATAGCAGTAAACAGTTGTTAGCTCGCTACAAAAATTTTGATATCAATGTGCTACGCCGCGAACGTGGCGTAAAACTGGAGCTGGTCAATCCACCAGAAGAGGCCTTTGTCGATGGGCGGATAATCCGCTCATTACAAGCCAACCTGTTTGCCGTACTGCGTGACATCCTGTTCGTACACGGTCAACTGGTCAATGCGGAGCGTTTCCGTCATCTGAATCTGGACGACTCTATCCATATTACCAATCTGGTATTTTCCATATTACGTAATGCCCGCACGCTTCACCTCGATGAAGACCCGAACCTGGTGGTCTGTTGGGGTGGGCACTCGATCAACGAGAATGAATATCTTTATGGCCGCAAAGTGGGTAGCCAACTGGGGCTGCGCGAACTGAATATCTGTACCGGTTGTGGGCCTGGAGCCATGGAGGCCCCCATGAAAGGGGCTGCTGTCGGTCATGCGCAGCAACGCTATCGCAACAGCCGCTTTATCGGCATGACCGAGCCTTCCATTATTGCCGCTGAACCGCCCAATCCGTTGGTGAATGAACTGGTGATCATGCCCGATATTGAAAAACGCCTGGAAGCGTTTGTGCGTATCGCGCACGGTATTGTGATTTTCCCTGGTGGTGTTGGTACCGCGGAAGAACTGCTTTACCTCCTGGGCATTCTGATGAATCCAGAGAACAGCGATCAAGTGTTACCGTTGATTCTCACCGGGCCAAAAGAGAGTGCCGATTACTTCCGTGTCTTGGATGAATTCATCATCAATACCTTGGGTGATAAAGCCCGCCGCCATTACCAAATCATCATTGATGATCCGGCAGAAGTGGCCCGCCAGATGAAAAAAGCCATGCCGCTGGTGAAAGAAAACCGCCGCAATAGCGGAGATGCCTACAGTTTTAACTGGTCTATTCGCATTGCTCCGGATTTACAGCGCCCGTTCGAGCCAACCCATGAAAATATGGCTAATCTCAACCTGTATCCTAATCAACCTGCAGAACAACTGGCTGCGGCACTGCGTCGTGCCTTCTCAGGCATCGTAGCGGGTAATGTGAAAGAAAATGGTATTCACGCTATTGAGCAATTTGGCCCTTACAAGTTGCACGGTGAACCGCAAATGATGCAGCAAATGGACAGCCTGTTGCAGGGCTTTGTTGCGCAGCATCGTATGAAACTGCCTGGCAGTGCTTATGTGCCTTGTTATGAAATCGTAACCTGACCCTCATCATCGCCACGTTGATTCAAGTTGCAGCCCGCTGCAGCTTGAATCACGATAGCGATAAATAACGACGTAGCAGCAACCACGCCGCAATCTGAAAGACGACGAGTCCATGACGATACATTTACTGATTGTCGATGCCCTGAACTTAATCCGCCGTATCCATGCGGTGCAGGGTTCACCTTGTGTCGAAACCTGCCAGCATGCGCTACAGCAGTTGATTCAGCATAGTCAGCCCACTCATGCGGTGGCGGTGTTTGATGCCGATGATCGCAGCCAAAGCTGGCGCCACCAGATCCTGCCTGATTACAAAGCGGGGCGTTCCCCAATGCCGGATAATCTGAAACTGGAAATGCCGCTACTGCATCAAGCATTTAACCAACTGGGAGTCGCCGGTTGGCACTCCCCTGGCAATGAAGCAGACGATCTGGCGGCGACACTGGCAGCAAAAGTCGCCAGACATGGTTATCAGGTGACCATCGTCTCTACCGATAAAGGCTACTGCCAACTACTGGCACCTAATGTGCAAATCCGCGACTACTTCCAGAAACGTTGGCTGGATATGCCATTTGTACAGCAGGAATTTGGTGTGTTACCACAGCAGTTGCCGGACTATTGGGGGCTGGCAGGAATAAGCAGCAGTAAAATCCCGGGGGTTGCTGGTATCGGGCCCAAAACCGCCGCGCTGCTGTTACAACAAATCACCGGGCTGGATGACCTCTACCAACATCTGGATCAGGTACCAGAAAAATGGCGCAGCAAACTGCAACAGCACCGGGAACTGGCGTATATCAGTAAACAGGCCGCCACCCTGCGTACCGACCTGACACTGGCAGGCAACCTACAGCAACTGCGTTTACCAACACACTAAGCGCCTATCTATCCGTCAACTACCGTGGGGTTCACGGCAATTGACATGATGGAGAGTCTAGTGGATTAATCGCGCTCGTCGCGGCGGCCCGGAACCGCTGACCACATACGGCGTATATGAACGGTGACCTCTTCACGGTCATGGTACAACTGTTTGGCATTGACTTCGGCGCTGATATCAGCGGCGGCCATGGCTTCACGGATGGCCCGTAAATTATCTGCAACCACTTCGTAGCGTTTCTTCATTGGCAACTTCAGGTTAAAAATCGCTTCTCGACACCAACCATTAACCAGCCATTGAATCACCAGGTTGGTGACTTTTGCTGGCTTCTCAACCATATCACACACCAACCAATAATTTTTGCTGGTGGTAGGTTCAAATCTAAAACCATCCGCACGGTGATGAGTCACCTGCCCGCTATCCATCAGACTTTGCGCCATCATCCCATTATCCACCGCATGGACCATCATGCTGCGCTTGACCAATTGATAAGTCCAACCACCAGGGCAAGCCCCCAAATCGACGGCATACATCCCACTGGCCAAGCGCTCATCCCATTCATCCGCCGGGATAAAAACATGAAAAGCTTCTTCCAGCTTCAACGTAGAGCGGCTGGGTGCATCAGAAGGGAATTTTAGCCGAGGGATCCCCATATAGAACGGAGAGTTGTTGTTACTGTAGGAATAGCCCACATAACAGCAGCCAGGGGCAATAAAAAACACATGTATCACCGGGCGGCTTGGGTTCTCACGCGCCATCATCACCCTCTGCTCACGCATGGCGGCTCGCAGTGGTACGGTCAATTTGCGGCAGAACTTCATCAACTCTTTACTTTCGTTGGTGTCCGGCACCTCTACTCGTAACTCCCCTGCACGCTCAACCACCCCTATTAACATGCCAACAATAGGGGAGACACGATCTTCTGGCGGCAAATGACGTAATAACTCGCCCACCACCAGCATCTGGCGGGCAAAGATCAGCTCACGGAAGGGGAGCTCTCTTGCCAGACGATCAGCATCCTCCGGCTGATAACATTCAAACAGCACATAACCGCTATTTTCTTTCACCCGGGCAAAACCAAATACCGCCAATTGCCCAGCTCTATCAGTGATTTCTGCCGCACACTCTTTTTCAAAGCCGGGGCGACAATACAACGCAATTTTATTCATGGCACTCGGCCTTTTCTCTCAGACGCAAAGCGCCAATCAACATTAATACCCAACCAATGAGGAAACACATCCCACCAACGGGGGTGATATAAACCCAAATTTTCAGCGGTGACAACGCCAGAGCATACAAACTCCCGCTAAACAGCACCGTCCCCAATGCCAGCAATGCCCCGCTCCAAGCAAACCATCGGCTGAATTGGCGCTGCATAGCAACAGCCAACGCCAGGATCGCTAAGGTATGAAACCCCTGATACTCAAGCCCGGTATGGATCCAGGCCATCTCATTAACCTCTAGCTTACCGCTCAAAACATGGGCGCCAAAGGCCCCCAGCGCAACGAAGACAAAACCGCTGATAGCAGCAAAAATCAGCATAGAACGATAACTCACGTTATTCACCTTAATTAAAGTTACTCCACCGCGACTGATAAAGGGGTCGGGTGTAGCCGAAGACTGAGGATATCAGTCATAGCGAAAACGAAACTTCTCTTGCTCACTGGCTGCTCGCGCCAGGATCCATTGGCGAAAAGCGGCTATTTTACCCAGTTCTGCCTGGCTGTCATGGCATACCAGATAAAAAGCGTTTTTACTCACCAGTACTTCGTTAAACGGACAAACCAAACGCCCCGCCTCAATCTCGGTTTGTGCCATCACATTATTGACCAGCGCAACACCTTGACCATGCACGGCAGCCTGAACCACCATGGCGCTGTGACTGAAAATCGGCCCCTGTTGCACATTAATCTGCAGTAACCCCAATTGGCGGGTATAAGCCAACCAGTCGCGACGTGAAGTATCGTGCAGAAGCGTATGGTAAGCCAAGTCACCTGGCACTTTCAGTGCGTGCTCGCCCATCAACAGCGCAGGAGAACAGACGGGTAACAGATATTCTGCATACAAACGCTCTGCTCGCACTCCCGGCCAGTTGCCACGACCATAAAAGATCGCCACATCAACATCATCGGCCAATTTATCTTCTTCACGATCAACCGCCTGTATACGCACATCAATCCCCGGGTAGGCGGAGTTAAAACCAGAAAGCCGTGGCACCAGCCACTGAATAGCAAAACTGGGCGGTAGACTGACGGTTAACGCGCCCTTGGCACTGCGTGCCTGAAGTTTACGTGTCGCATCATTAATCGCAGAGAAGATTTCTTTAATATCAAGATAGTAACTTTGGCCTTCTTCTGTCAGCAATAGCGAGCGGTTACGCCGCCGAAACAGCTTGAGACCCAGGAAATCCTCCAGCGACTTAATCTGATGGCTGACTGCGGCCTGTGTCACAAACAGCTCTTCTGCCGCCTTGGTAAAACTCAAATGGCGAGCCGCGGCATCAAAAACCCGTAATGCGTTAAGAGGGGGCAAGCGCTTAGACATGCATTGCCCCCCGTGCCTGAAATCCCTTGGGCATAGCGATATTTATCATATTACAGTTATCCGTATCGGTTCGCATAATCGGTTCAGGCTGCATAAAGCAGCGCTTATACCCAAAAGAATTCGAGTTGCGTGTAGGCGGCAACTAAGAGAATCCCCAGGAGCATAGATAACTATGTGACTGGGGTGAACGAAGGTAGCCAACACCCAAGCAACTTGAAGTATAAGAGGTATAGTTATCCCGTTGCCATTCAAGCCATAATCCCCAGAATGATGAGGAGTATAACGCAGTCATTGCCATTAGTTTTTTTAATCCGAGACATTATAAATTGTCCATTGAGCCGGGGCCAGTAAATACCTATAGTAGCTGCACTTACCGAGCCGGAACAGAAAGGAATTGGGTGTCGAGGACACCGATGAACTTTTGGCTCTGTGGTGGTGATGTTGTGTTTGCAATTTGTCCGGTATCCCGGATATGGTCATTATTTACTGTTTTCACTTCTGTACATTAACCCTGTCTGTCCATAGTGATTTATGTAGCACCGCCACTTTAGCGGTGCTTTTTTTTACCTGTAACACCCCTCAATTGGCATCAATAGCACTATCAGAGAACTTGTCTCGACGGAAAAAATAGGTCAGGATCCTTTTTTGGTGAAGCCGCGATGACGCATTTATGAAGCCTTTCGATCCCATCCTTTTCCGCAGCCAATTTCCTGCTATCAAACAGGCGGGAATTTACCTCGACAGTGCTGCTACCGCGCTGAAGCCACAGGCCGTCGTTGATACGACACAGCAGTTCTACAGTGAAGATGCAGCCACAGTGCACCGCAGCCAGCACCGAGCGGCACAGGACCTGACCTTGCGGTTTGAACATGTGCGTCAACAAGTGGCAACGCTGGTTAATGCCCCTAGCGCAGACGATATTGTCTGGGTACGTGGGACAACCGAAGCGATCAATCTAGTTGCACAGAGTTATGCTCGTCCGCGTTTGCAAGCCGGTGACCAGATCCTGGTCAGTGAAGCAGAGCATCATGCTAATTTGATCCCATGGCTGATGGTGGCGGAGCAAACCGGTGCTCAGGTAGTGAAACTCCCCCTGGGGAAAGATCGTCTCCCCGATTTAACGCAATTACCCCAACTGCTTAGTGAGAAAACCCGCATTCTGGCGCTGGGGCAAATGTCCAATGTGACGGGTGGCTGCCCAGACCTGGCTTTGGCCATCAAGTTGGCTCATGCGGTTAACGCAGTGGTGATGATCGATGGCGCACAAGGCATTGTGCATGGTTCCACCGATGTACAACAGTTGGATATCGACTTCTACGCCTTCTCCGGGCATAAACTGTATGGCCCGACGGGCATTGGTGCGTTATATGGCAAAAGCGCCCTGCTGGCACAAATGAAACCCTGGCAAGGCGGGGGGAAAATGCTGACCCACGCTTCATTCACTGGTTTCTCACCACAGAAACCACCACACTGCTTTGAGGCTGGCACCCCCAATATTGCGGGTGTCCTCGGGCTGGGCGCGGCACTTGACTGGCTTGATACGCAGGATCGTGTTGGCGCTGAACAATATAGTTGTGCTTTAGCACAAAGCGCTGAACAACGGCTACAGGCGTTACCTGGGTTCCGTAGTTTCCGCTGCTCCGGCTCCAGCCTGCTGGCATTTGATATCAGCGGGATCCACCACAGTGATATCGTCACTTTATTGGCCGAACAAGGTATCGCCGTGCGTGCAGGTCAACATTGTGCCCAGCCGCTGATGGCGGCATTAGGTATCAATGGAACACTGAGAGCCTCATTTGCGCCTTACAATACCCCGCAGGATGTTGATGCCCTGATACAAGCATTGACCAATGCCGTCGCACTGTTGGCAGAATAAGATCGCCAATTCTATACCCAACTATGAGAGAGCCCATGCTAACCGCTCATCCCTTTGGTCGTGACATTACCGCCCAAACACTGATAGAAAAATTCAGCACCTTGAAACTGTGGGAAGATCGTTATCGCCAATTGATCCTGCTCGCAAAGCAACTGCCACCGCTGGCGGAAGAGCGGCGACAAGCGGATATTGAACTAAGTGGTTGTGAAAATCGCGTCTGGTTAGGGCACCAATTACTGGCAGATGGCACATTGCATTTCTATGGTGACAGTGAAGGCCGTATTGTCCGTGGTCTACTGGCAATCTTGCTCACTACGGTAGAGGGTAAAACGCCACAACAGCTATTAGCCTGCGACCCACTCAGTTTGTTTGACCAGCTGTCACTACGTGACCAACTCAGTGCCACTCGTGCCAGCGGCCTGGCAGCTTTGGCCGCCAGAGTAAACACCATCGCTACGGGCTATATTTCTACGGACTCTATTTCTACGGACTAGATCTCTACGAACTGGATCGCTACAAACTGGATCTCTACGGGCTAGATCTCTACGGGCTAGATCTCTACGGACTGTGCCTGACGCGCCGCTTTTGCCAGCATCTTCTTCAAAGCATGGGAGGTGGCAACAAAACCAAAGGTAGCGGTAACCATGGTTGCCGCGCCGAAACCTGCGTTGCAATCCATGCGCTTTGGCCCGGTGGCACTACTGCGCGAAGGGCACACGGAACCATCTGGTTGTGGGTAAACCAACGGTTCACTGGAAAAGACACAATCAATCCCCAGCTTCCCTTTACTGTTTTTCACCACATTAAAGTCACTTTTCAATCTTTCACGCAGCTTGGCCGCCAGCGGATCCTGAATGGTTTTGGCTAAATCAGTGACTTCGATACGTGTTGGATCAATCTGCCCCCCTGCTCCCCCGGTGGTCACAACCGGTATTTTGAAACGGCGGCAATAGGCCAGTAACGCAGCTTTGGGTCGCACACTATCAATCGCATCAATGACATAGCTGAAATTATGATTCAACAGTTGCGCCACATTATCGGGAGTAATGAAATCATCTATGCAAGTCACCCGACATTCCGGATTGATGGCCAGAATGCGCTGCGCCATCACCTCAGTTTTTGACTGCCCAACATGCTGACGCAAAGCGTGGATCTGACGGTTGGTATTGGTGACACAAACATCATCCATATCGATCAAGGTAATGGCACCGATACCCGTTCTTGCCAGCGCTTCTGCTGCCCATGAACCGACCCCGCCGATACCGATTACACAGATATGAGCCTGTGCAAACAGGGCAAGGGCAGATTGACCATATAAACGGGCTATGCCGCCAAAACGCTGCAAATAGGCGGCTGAATAGGGTGTAGTCATTGGGTTTTATTACCTTAATATCTCAAAATAGCCAGGGCCGGGAAATCCGGCCCTGGCGGGTCAAAAGCAATACTACCGCTACTTCAGCGGGTAATTAACGAGGAACCGTTCGAACTCGATGCCGTGGTGGGCTGGTAAGCATTGAATTGCGCAGCTCCACCGTCAGCCCCTTTCAACACCCATACGCGACCATAGTGATTATAGTAACCCGCGGAATGCCCCGCCTCTGGGCCAATCCCCTGATACATATCAAAGTGCTGCCCTTTAATAGCGCCACCGACATCCAGAGCGACCATCAAGCGCATTTCATATTTCCCGGTGAATTTCCCTTTATTGTCCAGTAACGGCACTTCTGCCAACAGTGTTGTCCCAGCCGGGATCAACGAACGGTCAGAAGCGACAGAGGCTTTGGCCACCAAGGGAACAGCACTAGCGCCTCTCACCGGCGCAAACACCTCGGGGTGGAAAAAGACGAATGATGGGTTCTGCTCTAAAAGTTGACGTACTTCCGCTTCACTGTGTGTATCGGCCCACTGACGAATGGCCTGCATCGACATATCGGCTTTGGCCACTTCCCCACGGTCAATCAACACCTTGCCAATGCTACGATAAGCATGGCCATTTTTACCAGAATAACCAAAGAATACTAATGGTTGACCGTCGCCAAAATCAACATAACCGCTGCCCTGAACCTCCATCATAAAGTTATCCATCAGCGAGTTGCTGTAAGCGATGATATAACGAGGATCAAGGGCACCGGAGTAGATCGCTGCACGATCAGGCAACCGGCGTTTACCATTGGATGGCATACGATATAACGGATAACGAAACTCACCTTGCTGGGTACGGCGTGCCTGCACTACCGGGGTGTAATAACCGGTGAACTGCACGTTACCATAGTTATCAACGCCTCCCATCTGATAGGTGTTCAAACCAAATTGACTCAGTTTTTTCGGGTCCGCCCCCGCCGCCATCCAGTTTTGTACCGCCTGATAGGTCGCGTTATTACGGGTAAACAGCGAAGGGGCCGAAGATTGAATCTTTTTCAGTTGCTCAGAGTAATCATTACCGTTGACTGGCACCCCCCTGGCATTAGGCTGGCTCTCTAGCTCTAGCGAGTGATTCAGAT
Organism: Serratia sp. DD3; assembly: GCF_000496755.2. The sequence goes on along the minus strand of NZ_AYKS02000047.1, from coordinate 159,428 downwards.
GACCATCTTTATACTGTTGCCCACGATCAGTTGGCTTTGACGAACAACCAGCCAGTGCCGCAATCACTAACCCACCCAGCAGGTATTTACACCAACGTTCTTTCATTATATTCGCTCTCTCAGACTGATCTGTTTTCTACCCGTCACCATTCTCGTGTAGCGCGGTTGGCGGCCCTAGCTCCCTCTGGAGCTTGCTTCGCGGCAGACTGGCTAATCACTACACCGCGACGTGCAACACACCGAATAAAACTGGCTGAACGATAACAAACAGCTATTAATAAAGGAATCTCTCGCGCTAAAAATTTCCCGCCAAATGTTAATGGCGAAAAAAAAGACAATTTGTGGACTAATTCAGCACAAAGATAGCTTTCGATGAATTATCTGTAAAAAGAGTTTGCAACAAAGTGTGCGGGGAGTATAGTGCGCATCCATCGGACGCGGGGTGGAGCAGCCTGGTAGCTCGTCGGGCTCATAACCCGAAGGTCGTCGGTTCAAATCCGGCCTCCGCAACCAATCAATACTGTGGTAATAATTACAGATAAAAGATTGGATTCGATGAAAAAACAGGTATTATACGGACGCGGGGTGGAGCAGCCTGGTAGCTCGTCGGGCTCATAACCCGAAGGTCGTCGGTTCAAATCCGGCCTCCGCAACCAACTTACTGTCTAACAACTTGTTGTTAACCATAGTAATGTTGTAGTGATAATATCAGCATCAAGACGGACGCGGGGTGGAGCAGCCTGGTAGCTCGTCGGGCTCATAACCCGAAGGTCGTCGGTTCAAATCCGGCCTCCGCAACCAATCTTGAGCAGTACAAGCAAGCACCTTAACGGGTGTTTTTTTGTATCTATCATTTATCTTCCCCTTGATAGTCAACCACGTGCCTGCGCGCCACCATTGGCAAAATAGGCTTTGATTCCGGCCAAAATAGATTGGGCTATCTGCTGCTGAAACTGACTGGTGCGCAGTTTACGCTCCTCTTCCGGGTTACTGATAAATGCCGTTTCCACCAGAATAGAAGGAATATCCGGTGCTTTGAGCACAGCAAACCCCGCCTGATCGACCCGGTTCTTGTGCAAACGGTTAATTTTCCCCATACGAGTCAGCACTTCCCGGCCAAATTTCAGGCTGTCATTGATGGTCGCCGTCTGCAGTAGATCAAACATGGTGTGATCAAGATAGCGATCACCACTTTTGCTTACCCCACCAATATCATCGGCGGCGTTCTGTGTTTGTGCCAGAAACTTGGCGGTATTACTGGTAGCGCCTTTGGTGGACAGGGCAAAAACGGAAGATCCCCGGGCACTATGGTTGGAAAAAGCATCCGCATGGATCGAAACAAACAGATCTGCCCGTTGCTTGCGTGCTTTAGCCACCCGCACTTTCAATGGAATAAACACATCTTCATTGCGTGTCATAAAGACTTGCATATTGGGTTCACGCTTGATCAGCGCACTCAACCGGCGGGCGATTTGCAACACAATGTCTTTTTCGCGGGTTTTATTTCTACCGATAGCACCAGGATCCTCTCCACCGTGACCAGGATCCAGCATGATCACAATAGGCCTGTCACGCCCTGCCTTACCCACCTGTGGTGTTTGTGCCGGGGCGGGTAATGAGCGTTCCACATCGCCTTTATTATAATCCTCCAGTAATGCCAGCAACGGGTCGTACTCTTCACCGCTGCTTGCTTTAGCAGGATAGAGATCCATAACCAGGCGGTTACGATACTCAGCAACCGGTGACAGGGTAAACAGGTGCGAACTCACACGTTGCTTGAGTTCTAGTACTAATCTGACGGTATCTTTATCGAACTGACCCACTCGCACCTGTTTCAAATATGGGTCTTCCTTGCGTACCTGCCCGGCGATACCTTTAAGCACCGAGTTAAGATGCACCGCTTCCACGTCAATGACGATTCGCTCTGGATTAGCCAATGCAAACTGCTGATACTTCAATGGAATATTAGATTCCAGCGTTACCCGGGTATAGGTCGAGGAGGGCCAGATGCGGACCGCAATCACCGAAGCAGCAGCAGCGAAGCCAATGCGGCTCACACTCAGCAACCAAGTTGCAGCTACTCCTTGTAAAAGACGACGACGAGTCTGATGGTGGTTAACGTTAGGCATGTGGCTCCAGCAATAGTAAAAATTTTTACCCGTCACTCTTCAAGCTATAGGGTTTTTATCTATAACCCGTATAAAATTTGCTATAACCGATAGAAAAACAAGCATAATTGCAAAACTTTAACTAATCTCGACAACCCTGTCATCTTTAATGGTTTTCAATTTACTCATCTATTGTGCTGAATAATTCGCGTTATTCTCAAGCAGGTAAAGCAAAGAAATGCGCCATAACCTGAATAACAACCGCCAGATCACTCACCTAACGGGCAGTTTCAGATTATTTCCCTCTTGCCATTTACGCCATAAAAGAATAAAAATACAAAAATACCGTATAAATATGCAAAGAGGTTTTGCCGTGAAGGAACGTAGCACAGAGCTGGTCCAAGGATTCCGTCACTCAGTTCCCTATATCAACGCTCACCGTGGCAAAACGTTTGTCATCATGCTCGGTGGGGAAGCCATTGAGCATGAAAACTTCACCAGTATCGTCAATGATATTGGGTTATTACATAGTTTGGGGATCCGTTTGGTGGTGGTCTATGGTGCACGCCCACAGATCGATAGCAATCTGGCCCAACATCATTGTGAGCCCATTTATCATAAACATGTCCGTGTGACTGACGCTCAAGCCTTAGAGTTGGTCAAACAGGCTGCTGGCTTGTTACAACTGGATATCACGGCACGGCTCTCAATGAGCCTCAACAATACCCCATTGCAAGGGGCGCATATCAATGTCGTCAGCGGTAACTTTGTCATTGCCCAACCGTTGGGGGTGGATGATGGCGTAGATTACTGCCACAGTGGCCGTATCCGCCGCATTGACCAGGAAGCCATCCACCGTCAGTTAGACAGCAACGCCATTGTCTTGATTGGCCCTGTCGCGGTATCAGTCACTGGCGAAAGTTTTAACCTGACCTCCGAAGAAGTCGCTACACAGTTGGCGATCAAATTGCAGGCGGAAAAAATGATCGGCTTCTGCTCTTCACAAGGGGTGACGGATAAGCAAGGGAATATTATCTCCGAATTGTTCCCTAACGATGCGCAAAAACGCATTGAACAACTGGAAGAGTCTGGCGATTACTACTCCGGTACGGTACGTTTCCTGCGCGGTGCAGTCAAAGCCTGCAGTAGCGGTGTACGCCGTTGCCATTTGATCAGCTACCAGGAAGATGGAGCCTTGCTGCAAGAGCTATTCTCACGGGATGGCATCGGCACCCAGATAGTGATGGAGAGTGCCGAACAGGTGCGCAATGCGACCATCAATGATATTGGCGGCATACTGGAGCTTATCCGCCCACTGGAGCAGCAAGGGATCCTGGTACGCCGCTCGCGGGAACAACTTGAGATGGAAATCGACAAATTTACCATTATCGAGCGGGATAACCTGACCATTGCCTGCGCGGCACTCTACCCCTTCCCGGAAGAGAAGATCGGTGAAATGGCCTGTGTTGCGGTACACCCGGATTACCGCAGTTCATCACGCGGTGAAATGCTGCTGCAACGGGTAGAAAGCCAGGCGCGTCAAATGGGGCTGCAGAAACTGTTTGTGCTCACGACCCGCAGTATTCACTGGTTCCAGGAACGGGGCTTCACCCCGGCAGAAGTAGACGTATTGCCGATGAAAAAGCAGGCGTTGTACAACTACCAACGTCGCTCCAAGATCCTGTTGGCGAATCTCTGACTGTTTATACTCGTCATCATTCAAGCTGCAGGGGCGAGCCCCAGGGACGGGCCGAGTAATTGTCGCGTAGCGACCGCCTGAGTTGGCAAAGGCGCGGGTTATCAGGGGCCACGCCTTTGGCCCCTGATTCGGTCGCAGGCGCAATCAGTTCATAGTATGGAAAACATAAGGCGACCGAAATTTGTCACAAAAATACAATATATTGAATTTTATACCTTAAATTTGTCTCAATACAGAATGTTGACAGAAAATATATGGGGATCCCTCAGGTTCCTAAGCAATTTATCCAAACAAATTCACCATTAACCAAAATCACGAACTGCTCATCAATTGCAGCCGTTCGGCCAAACCACTACGGCGCTGTGTTGGGGTGCGAATCGCCCCCATCAGCACCTTATCGGTAACATAAAGCGAGAGCTGCTTACGAGCACGGGTAATTGCGGTATACAGCAGTTCGCGAGTGAGTAGCGGCAGAAAGTCAGGGGGTAACACCAGCACCGTATGTTCAAACTCTGAGCCTTGGGATTTATGTACCGTCATGGCATAGGCGGTTTCGTGCTCTGGCAAACGGCTCGGCTGCACCGATTTAATTGAACCATCCGGTAATGGGAAATAAACCCGTAGGTTGCCTTCTTCATCGGGCAAGGCGATACCAATATCGCCATTGAATAAGCCCAAGGCACTATCGTTTCGGCTAATCATCACCGGACGGCCTGGATACCAACGCCCTGCCGCCGCGGCATTACGCTGGATCAAACCCACTCGCTGCAAGCCGCTTTCAATACGTTGATTCAACCCAGCAACGCCAAATGGCCCTTCTCTCAGCGCACACAAGAGTTGAAAGTCACCGAACGCGGTCAGGATGGTGGCAACCCCGGCGCCGGTAGCCACCAGCCGTAGATAAGCACCATAACCGTCAACACAGGTATCCAGTAACTGTTGATAATCTTCAGTTTCAACTAATGGATAGGCAGACACATCGGCGTAACCGCTATTTAGCACCGCCATAGCACGCTTAGCCTCACCGGCATTCACCGCCAACGCTAACTGCCCAATACCGGAGTTGGCATCAAACCGATAACTCTTACGCAGTAAGCACAGGCTATCACGCACTAGCGGCCCGTCCCCTACCCATTGCCGGGGTATTGAGCACCCGGTCAAGCGCGTCAACTGTTCAGCTCGACTCTCACTATAACCTTGCTCGGCAAATTGACAGATATCCCCCAGCACCGCCCCCGCCTCTACAGACGCTAACTGATCACGATCCCCCAGGAAAATCACCCGCGCATTAGCGGGTAAGGCAGCAATTAAGCGCGCCATCATCGGTAAGTCCACCATTGAGGCTTCATCCACCACCAAGACATCCAGATGCAGTGGGTTACCCCGGTGGTAACGCATCCGCTGGCTATTTGGCTGAGCGCCCAGCAAACGGTGTAACGTTGCCGCCTCTGTCGGGAATAATGCCCGCTGCTCCGGGGTTAAATTTAACTGCTGGCTGGCACGCCCCAAGGACTCCGTCAGGCGCGCCGCTGCTTTGCCCGTCGGGGCCGCAAGCTGGATACGTAAGTGCTCACTGTGGTTCAACTGGACCAATGCCGCCAACAATTTAGCGACGGTGGTGGTTTTCCCCGTGCCAGGTCCACCAGAGATCACCGCAATACGCCGTGTCACCGCAACGGCTGCGGCAATTTTTTGCCAATCAGGTTCAGCGGTTGTCTCGCCAAACAGTTGATCGAGGATGGTGCGCAGTGGCGCTTCCTCCATCAACAGAGGTGAACTTTCACTGCCGATAAAGACCGCCACCTCCCCCTCGTTTTGCCACATACGTTGCAAATAGAGCCGTTGTTGTTGCAGCACCATGGGGGTCGCAGCACTACCATCACTCACTGCCGGCGTTGCCAGTAAGCACTGTTGCCAACCAGCCAGATCCGGTTGCCCACAGGCTTGCCAGGCAGCCAATGCCAACTCGGGTTGACGGCCATGGAACAAATTTTCCGGTAACAGTTGCTCAAGCAACAAACAGACATGCCCTGCCCCGGCATCTGCACTCAAGCAAGCGGCAGCCAGCAGCAGTGCGGGTTGATCTTCGCTGGCCACCACCTGGGCAAATTGCACATCTAACGGGCGCAACACCCCCAACGCCAATGCCTGATTCAGGATATTGATCATTGCTCCACCTCAAGGGCCTGGGGTTCACCACTAAACAGGCGATCCATCCCTTCGACTAACGCCAGTGGCGGGCGGCAAGTAAAGATACCGTTGCCAACCTGTTCGCTATCCACGCCGCGTAGAAATAGATAAATCACCCCGCCGAAATGGTGCTCATAATCGTAATCCACCAGACGATGGCGCAAATAACGATGCAGCGCCAAGGTATAGAGTTGATATTGCAGGTCGTAGCGGTGTTGAACCATCGCCTGCTCCATGGCTTGCTGGGTATAAGCGCCACTGTTATCGCCCAACCAGTTGGATTTGTAATCCAGCAAGTAGTATTTCCCTTGCCAGCAGAACACCAGGTCAATGAAGCCTTTCAGCATCCCTTGCACCTGTTGGAAATTGAGTTCCGGGCAATGTGCAGACAGCGCATCATAGCGTTTTATCAGCTTATCTAACTCGCTCGCCTGCAACAGCCGATTAATCGGCAAATAAAACTGTAACTCCGCCTGTCGGGCCCCAGCAGGTAGCGCTGCAAGCATCACCCCGCTGTGATTAAGGGGCGTATTGAGCACCCCTTGCATCCAGTGATACAAAACCGGTAACCAATGCGGCTCTACGCCCTGTTTCTGCACTTGTTCCAGTAACCACGCTTGATCTAACGGTTGAGTGAAATCCCATTCTTCAAACAAACTATGCAGAAACGTTCCGGGTGCTGCGCCGCGTGGAAAAGTATGGGGGGTCAGGGTGGTGACACTCTCTACCGATTGCTCGCCAATAGCCTCAATATCCAGGCGCGGTAACAACTCCAGTACGCGACTCGAACCATGCTGCTGCAACCCGGTATAGCTGGTGACACGCCATGAATCTTGATATTGCCGTGAGAACTGCCTGGCGACTAACTCAGTGACCGTAGTCTGTTGTGGCTGCCAGAGATGTTCATCTGGCGTATCCACCCATGCAAAGGCCATCTCCTTGGCTGACAACTGCTGTAAACACGCTTTAAGGTAGTCGGCATCACCCGCTTGCCCAGCCTGTAACAGATAACCCAGGGCGCTACGGTGCAAATCCGTCTCACCTTGCTTCTTACGCATCCCCAGAAAGAGTGGGGCGAGACCGATGCTACAGTGATAAACCGAACGGGTTAGCGCCACATACAGTAACCGCAAGTCTTCGGCCAAACGTTCTTCCTCCGCCCAGGCCTGGCTCTCTTCATTGGCGTTAAGGTCCAGCAACGCCTGAAACGTTTGGCGGTCATGGTATAGCCCTTGTTGCTGCTGGCGAAAGTGGGCGACAAAAGGCAACCAAACCAGATTGAACTCCAACCCTTTGGATTTATGGATAGTCATCACCTGGACTAAATGCCGATCACTCTCTAGCCGCAATTGTTGGTTATCCATCTGCTGGTTGGGCTGAGAAATTTGCTGAGCCAACCAGCGTACCAGGGCATGTTCCCCTTCAAGTTGCGTCGAGGCTTCCTGCAATAACTCACCTAAGTGCATAATATCGGTCAAACGACGTTCACCGCCCATACTGGCCAGCAGATCCTCAGCTAAATGCCGCTTGACCATCACCTGACGCAACATGGGCAAAACACCCCGCTGCAACCAGCAAGTGCGGTATGCATCAAACTCATTAACCAAGGCATCCCAGGCGCGCTCATCGCGATTCAACTGGTCCAGCGTCAGCGCATCCAGCCCCAGCAAACTGCTCGCCATGGCACTACGTAATGTCCACTCCTGTTCCGGAGCCAATACTGCCTGCAGTAACCACAGTAAATCTTTCGCTTCTACAGTATCAAAAACACTGTCACGGCTGGAAAGGTAAACCGAAGGGATCGCCAGCGCACTGAGCGCATCACGTATCAACGCCGCTTCCGCGCGGCTACGCACCAAAATGGTAATATCTGACGCCTGAACTGAACGCCGCTGTTCCCCGTCCGCCAACCAGGCTTCCCCCCCCTGACCAGCACTCAGCCAGTCACGAACCTGCGCTGCACATTGCCGCGCCATTAACTGCTGATAATCACTGACGCCGACCCCTTCCCCTGGCTGCAACCAGAACTGCATGGCCGGTTGCGATTTGCCACATAGCTCGAAGGCCAACCCTTGATTTTTTGCGGCTGCCGCCACCTTGATAAACGGGATTTGCTCAAACAGAAATGGCTTTTCCACTTGGCTAAATAGCGCGTTCACGCTACCCACCATCGCTGGTGATGAACGCCAGTTAGTCTCCAGCGTATAGTGAGCCATCACCTCTGAACGAGCCCGCATATAGGTAAAGATATCCGCGCCACGAAAAGCATAAATCGCCTGTTTGGGGTCACCAATCAGCAACAGGCCACACTCTGGTTGGCCGACATAAAGTTTTTGGAAGATACGGTATTGCTGCGGGTCGGTATCCTGAAACTCATCAATCATCGCCAGCGGGTAACGTTGGCGGATAGCCAAAGCCAGTTGTTCACCGCCGCTGCTGTGTAATGCGCCATCCAATCTGCTGAGCAGGTCATCAAACCCCAATTCGGCACGTTGGCTCTTTTCCTGTTGCACAGAGATGCGTATCTCACTCAACGCCCGCGCCATAACCAGGTCACGGAGGGTCAGTGGTTGAGAAAACAGTTCATCAATGGCGACAAACAGACTATGGCGAGGAGCTTCCCCTTTTTTGGTTTTCTCCAACAAGACGGATTGGCGGAACTTGTCCAACTCTTTGGGTAACTGATAATCCTGCGTTTCCTGCCCAGCCCATTCCCCCACCTTATTGAGCCAGTTAGGCAGGTGTTTACTGCTATAGCTACGCTTGTCGACACCAGATTGGCTGATCAAGGCCTCCAGTTCCGCTGATACCGCACGCCATTGCGCTTTAAGGGCATCAATACGCGCGACGACCTGTTCGTGACGCATCAACAGGGTTTCATCATCCCGCGGGGGCTGGCGTAAGGTCGGGGCCTCACCATGCAGATAACTGGTCAGGTCCTTAAGCAGCGCTTCCGGGCCACTCCACTCCTGGCTGACGGCACGCGCCACATTCAGCGGTAACGGATAGCAGTGGCGCCGCCAGAAATCGGCACAGGCCTGGCGACGTAACGGCAACTCATCTTGTATCAGGGTTTGTTCAAACAGCATGCCGGATTCAAATGCATGGTAAGTGAGCATTCGCTGGCAAAAACCGTGGATAGTGTAGATTGCCGCTTCATCCATTTGGCGTTCTGCCGCCAGCAATTGCGCGGCGGCGGCTGCCAAATCATCCAGTTCTGCCATCAAGGCGGCCAATATGGGATCTTGACTCTGCCCACGAACACAAGCCACACGTAACGCGTGGATATTACTGCGAATACGCCCGCGCAGTTCCTCAGTTGCCGCCTCGGTAAAGGTCACCACCAGGATCTCTTCTACCGTCAAGGGGCGCGGGAACGCCGCTGACTCTCCTAACCCCAGCAGTAGACGCAAGTACAACACGCCAATGGTGAAGGTTTTACCCGTCCCTGCGGAGGCTTCAATCAGGCGCTCACCAAACAGTGGCAACCTAAGTGGATCAAGCCGCTGAGGAACAGTTTTCATCATGGCGTCACCACCTGACGTGGCAGTGTTTGCTGTAACGAGGAGGCATTGTCATAGGTCACCCAATCTTTACCGGGGGTGGCAAAATCCGCTTTCTGCTGGCTGCTGCCACTCACCTGCGACAAAAGTGCCAACCCATGGGGGGAAATGACCGCCTGATGGAAGAAATCTGCCAGCTTGACCGGGGTCAACAGCCTGATTTGCGCAATCAGTTTTTGGCGGGTATCAAAAGCAAAATTACCCCGGTCAAAATCGTTGCTAAAACGCCCCGCCTCTTCACTTAATGTCTGTGGACGTTGCTCCAGTTGATTGATCATCGCCTGCTTATACTGCTCAAAATCAGCCGCTTTCATCTCGCGCAAACGCTTTTCTGCTTTCGGGTAGAAGTCTTGATAACGCTGGTAGAGATAGGCGGGCTGCTGATTATTGCTCTGCAACAAAAACCCCACGCCCCACTGGCGACCAACCGGTATCGCAAAAGCAAATACCGCATAACCGAGTTGTTCTTGGGTACGCAATTGGCTATAGAACCAGGGTTGGATCATCTCCCCCAGCAAGGTGCTATAGGCCATGCTGGTAATGTCATCATAACCCGTTGGCACATACACTGCCGCCAGCGCAGAGTCAGTGCTGCTACCCGGGCGCTGCATATTTGCCAACTGCTTTTTGGCAACCACCACGTCTTCGCCATGCCACCAATCAACCCCACGACTCCCCAAGCGATGTTGTAATGAAGAGGCCAGTACACCGACCTGTTGTTGGCTGATATTACCCACCACCAGCAGTTCAGGGGTTGCCCCAGCCATCAGGCTATCGCGATAACTCAATACCTCTTTCAGCGTCAGCGAACGCACAATTTCACGCCGTTCACTGCGTTCTGCATAAGGTACACGGGAAAGTACCTGTGCCGGCTGGATAGCCAACTCAAAAGCTTTACCCTTTTCGGCAGCATCTAACTGTTCCAAATACCAGGATTTAGCTTGCTCAAACTGCTCTTCAGTAGGGGTAAAGCTGGCATAGCCTTCTATTAGCGCAGTGAGTAACCGTGGTAACCGCTGAGTAAATCCATTCGCATTAAACAGCAGGCCGTTGTTTGATGAGGTGGAAAAATTGATCCCCCCTACTGCGGCCTGATAACTTAACTGATCCAACGACAGACCCGCCAGGTAATCCATCAACGAGAACAATACCTGGTGACGTGCAGAATCCATCGTTTTGGCGTGACGTAATGCCACCGTCACATCCGCCTTCGGCTCATCAGCAAAATAGCGACTGGGCATATACAGTGCGCGTAACCCAGGTTGATTCACCACCATTTCCGGTTGGCTAAACGGATGAGAAGGTTTGATCAGGCTAAAGTCATCCGGAATATAAGGGTTCAACCCTGGCAATGAAAGCGCGATTCCCTGCCCCAGTTGCTGCCACTGAGTAAAACGATCCTGGGGGATTTTCTCTACCTGATAACGTGCCTCAACAAAGTAAGCCTGTTTGTTGTGGGGTTCATCGGGGCTAATAAACCAGATTCGTGCATTTTGCGGGGTCATCTGCTCCAGGCGTGCGGCAATCGCTTGTGGATCATAACGATCCGCCAGAAAAGGGGCATCGAGCACATGTTCAACCGGTACGCGCAGCATCGCATCCACCAGCCACTCGATGTACCCCATATTGCGGGTAATAGATGGATAGCGGAAATCGATATTTAATACGCGGGCAATCTCATCAAAATAGCTCTGTTTTATCCCTTCCTGGCGCATCATTTGCAGGTAACTGAAGATGGCGGCAACCACCTTGTCACGCTGTGCCAGCCCTTTGTCCGTCAGGGAAACACTGATGGAGAACACACCGCCGTTACGATCCACCATCGGGGCGGCACCGGCATTGATAGCATCCGCTAACCCTTGTCGTTGTAACCAGTCTGAAAGCGTATTTTTACTTCGATTACCAATCAGATAGCCGATATAGGTATCGGTTTTACTGCGGAACTCCGCACTGTTGTTATCAATCCGGAATTCGATTTTCAACTGTTTGCGTGGCTGTGCCGGAACATAGTGGATGATGATCCCTTTCTGTTCAGACGTTGCTGCTGGCACCGTGATGGCGGGTACCTGCGCATGACGATTGGCTATGCGACCAAAGTTTTTTTCCGCCAGTGCCGCTAATTCCGGCAAGGGTTGGTTGCTGTATAACACCCCCATCATCAGGTTGGCGGAATAGTAGCGCTGGTAAAATTGCGTCAGCTCATCATGCAGTTTGCTGCCGGGTTTATCCTTCAAGGTATCGAGATTACCACCAGAAAAACGTGCGGCAGGGTGCGCCGGATTCAAGGTTTCGGCGCCGACTTGCGCCATACGCATCCCATCGCGGGAACGCGCCATGGTTAACTCGGCATTGACCGCATTACGCTCACGGTCGGCATTGTCAGGATCCAGGATCGGGGCAGCAATGGCATCCGCCAGACGATCAACTGCCGGTGCCAAGGCGTCGTTTTCCACTTCCAGATAAAACGCGGTGCGATAAGGGGCGGTACTGGCGTTATGACTCCCCCCATGCTTTTTCAAAAACTCGGCCAGACTCTCCGGCTCCGGATAATGTTTGGACCCCATAAGCACCATATGCTCAAGGTAATGGGCCAAACCCAACTGGCTGTCAGGATCATCCAGCGACCCTATTGGCAGTGCCAAAGCCGCCAGTGACTTGGGAGCCTGAGGATCAGAAACCAGTAACACCGTCATCCCATTGGTTAAGGTAATCGCCTGATACTGACGCGGGTCATGATCACTTTTGTTGATCTTTTCTGCCAGCGGTTGCCATCCCTGGGCAGCCCAGCCTGACGGCAGCCAAAACATCACCAAAAATACCAACCCGAAAAGGTGGGCAAACTGTCTGCGCATAACCAAAATAGACCTCGATTGTTCTGCCATCACGCCAATTCCCTAGCCATGACCGCATTAAGCTAAAAAAGTTACCCTAGGTTATGCCGTGCCACAGGTAACAGATAACGCACGGTTTCACTGATAATTTGTTCAAAATAAACATTGTCCATTTGCCGGAACACCCGCTGTACATAGGGGTTTTCCCCTTCCCCTATCACTCGTTGTTCACCTTGCCAGGTTTGCAACAGCTTACTGCGGGCTTTGCTTTGAACTTCTTCACTCCAATCTATTTGCTGCGTTTCTTGCTGATAACAGTGGCTCAGCCATGCCCAGCCACTTTTATTCAATAGCATCAAGGGTTCAGCAAGCCCACGCTGGTAACCTGTTAGCAACTCAGCCAACTGCTCATGGGCTTGTTCCACCGAAAGTGCCGCAAAGCGCCAGGCAGATTTCTTATTGCCATACATCCGGCTCTCCCCAGTTCCCCCAGCACAACAATAAGCCAAATGCTCCAGCCACAACAAAATACCATCCACGGCGTTAAGTGTCGCTGGACGCCAGCGCAGTAGACCATCCGCTTGAACTTGATGCAACCAGCCACTAATTTGTACCCCCGCCACCGAGATATCCAACTCTAGGCTGCTACTCTCCTGGCGCTGTTCGCGCACCAATTCCGCCAATTCGCTCAGTTCTTCCTGCTGTTTCTGCCAGTAAATCTCACCAAAAGCGCCATAGGGTAAGCTGCCGGAGGCGCGGAGCCGTTGATACAACGGGGTACTCTCTTCCCCCTCAATCAACGTATTCAACAATTGACTGTTAAATTGATAACGTTCGAGATTATCTAAGGTAAAGGGCTCTTCTTCCGGTAATTCGGTCTCTTCCAGAATAAAATTAACCCCGAGCCGCAGTTGGAAAAAAGCGCGGATCGGGTGGCGGTAAAAACGCAGTAACTCGTCAAAAGCCACCTGCGTTTTGGCTTCCTGTGGCAACGGATGGCTAAAACCAGGATGTGCCACCCCATTCCCCTGCGCCGCAGGTAGCCATTCTGCCGCATAGCTCTGTTCCTCACTGCCTGGCACAAAGTTGGCTGTGGCAAACGGCATACGCGCATGGTGTTGAAGTAAGTGTTCACGCACCCGTTGGGCACTGCTGTCTGCATCACATTGCTCATCGCCGGGTAAGCAATAACTCTGCTCCAGATATTCCAATAACTCGGTCACCAGCACCGAAGGAAAGCGTTCACTATTGTCCTGAATCGAGCGGCCAATAAAGCTGATATAGAGCCGTTGCTGAGCAGAGAGTATCGCCTCCAGGAACAGATAGCGGTCATCATCGCGGCGGCTACGATCACCACGCTGAGTTGGTTGCGCCATCAGGTCAAACCCCAAAGGAGGCAAGCTCCGGGGATAAACACCATCATTCATACCCAGCAGGCAAACCACTTTAAACGGGATGGAGCGCATCGGCATCAGGGTGCAAAAATTAATCTGCCCCGCCAGGAAGCGTTGGCTGATGCGTTGTTGATCAAGCCTGGCGGCTAGTTCGTCGCGCAACGGTACCAGCGGTAACGGGTCAGCATAGCGCGCTGCCAGCCCTAAGCTGATCACCTTTTGCCATTGATCTTCAATCAACGTCAGTGCTTCTTCGGTCTCACTGTCTCGCTGGAAGAAAGCGGTTAACAACTGTTGGCACAGCGGTAACCATTCTGCCAATGGCCGCTCCTCACTTAATAGCTGCCGCCAATGGCTAAGTTGCGCCAGCAGTTCGGCTAATTGCCCCGCCAGTTCCGCCACCAAACCACTCGACTCATCATAGGGTAATACGTCCTGCCAGCAACCCGCATTGCTGTCCATCGCGTACCCCAACAACATGCGTGTAATACCAAACCGCCAGGTATGCTGCCCGGTTACCGGCAGATTCAACTGGCGCACATTGTCATCATCCAACCCCCAACGAACACCAGCTTCACCACTCCAGCGACGTAACAGAGTTAGCCCGGACTCTTGAATCGAGAAACGCGCCGCCAGCGCCGGTACATCCAGCAATGCCAACACCTGTTCGGAAGTGAAACGGCTTTGTGGTAAATCCAGTAAGGAGATAAACGCCTGCAATGTCGGGTGTACATGGCGAGCCTTACGGTCGGAGATGGCAAAGGGGAGATTGCGCCCCGGCGGTGCACTGCCAAAAACCGCCTGAATATAGGGGGCATAGCTGTCGATATCGGCCACCATCACAATAATATCCCGCACGCTTAATTGCGGGTCTTGTGACAACATCGCCAACAGTTGATCATGTAATATTTCCACTTCACGCTGCAAACTGTGGCAAACGTGCAGGCTAATAGAGCGATCTTGCGGTTCCAGACGGCGTTTATGGTCGCTGCGGTCCAAGGTTTCCGGGGTGGTACCGATCACCGCATAATCTTCTAACTCCAGCATGTCATGTTGAATAGCATGCAATAAGTCATTCGCCGGAATATCCACAAAGGCGTCCACTTCCTGCACTTGGGTCATCTGCGCCAGTAAATAGAGGTGGTCGCGCCCTAATTTCCCCCAAGAGGCCAGCAACGGATTACTCAGTTGTTGTGCGCCTTCGGCATCAAATAGCTGGGCTGCCTGTTCCGGCTGGCGAAATAACCGATGCTCTTGCGCCTGATGATGATGGTGGCGGCGTTTGCGGCTCTGTAAGCGAGCCAGAAAAGCATAATCCTGAATATCCCCCCAATAGTAGCGGCAAGGGTTGGTAAACATCAGGTGAATATCAATATGTTTGCCCAAGGCTTGTAGTGCCTCAAGATAAACCGGTGGCAAAGCGGAAATGCCGCATATAAACACCCGTGGCGGCAGCCCAGCCGGGCATGAGGCAGCGTTCTCTAATACGCTGATAAAACGCCGATATAAATTGGCCCGGTGCCATTCCGGTTGCCCCAGTTCAGCGGTACATTCCACCAACCGCTGCCATAGCGGCGCTTGCCACAGCTGGGCATCGGCTAACCCGGTAATCATTTCCCCGCGCTGCCAGCTTTCCAGCCACTGTGGGCGATAAACCAGATATTGGTCAAACAAGTCAGCAACCCGCCCAGCAAGCTGGTGGATCTTGCGCTTGTCGCTATCGTCCGTCAGGTAATGTTGCAGTGGCGCAAAGGCGGGTTGTGTCAGCATCTCAGGAAGCAACCACATCAGCTTCCAGGTCATGGCGTCTTTGCTAAAGGCGCTCTCTTTGGGGATCCCGGGCAAGACTTTGGTAAACATCTCCCAGATAAAGGTGGCGGGCAGCGGGAAAGCGATATTGGCAGCGATGCCGAACTCTTGAGCCAGTTGTATCTGCAACCACTGAGCCATTCCCGGGCTTTGCACCAGCACCACTTCCTGCTGAAAAGGATCGGTCAAGGGTTCTCTGGCTATCAACGCGCTGATAAGCGTTTTCAGCAAATCCAACTGATTGGAATGATAAACCGTAAACATGAGACTCCTTTAAGCAAGGGGCAATAACGTGAGTGGTCCCTTTTTGTTGGCGAGCGAAATTCGACTTTGATGGCCTCGCCCTTCGAACTTATGGTTTGGGAACATCAACGGGTGACTTATATTAAACCTCGACCCAAGCGCCAAACAGCTTCTTATGGTCTCACATCAGGAAATTATTCGCACCTTGCTTCAAAAACGCCGAATAAAGGCCACACCAGAATAGTTAACTGCCGTATTGATGCTGCATGAAGGAAGCCTTGCCGACGCGGTTCAGCTATCAAAAAGTTAATAATATCCTTTTAATGTTTCCAGCAATGCATAGGCGGCTTTTGAAAGTTGCAGATGCCCGGCGTGAATCACGCCGATGCATTTTTCTATCACTGGGTTATCAAGCGGGATACATACGGCACCCAATTCGGTCATTTGTGCTTGGCATAGGGCTGGCACGGCACTGCCACCCAGCCCGCTCGCCACCATGCGCCCTACTGTGACCAGTTGGTGACTCTCAAAAGCCACATCCAGTTTACGCCCGCTTCGGGCTAATTCCTCTTCCAACATCAACCGTACCGCGGAAGGACGCTGCAAGGTAATGAAATCCAGTGCCAATAACTCATCCCATGAAAGACGCTTTTTCGCGGCAAGGGCAGAGGTTTTCGGAACAATAGCGATAAAGCGGTCAATACCCAGAGGAGTAAACAGTAAGTTGTGAGTGGGTGCAGGTTCAAAGGCGATGCCGATTTCAACTCGTCCTTCACGTACCATTTCAATCACCTGCTCATTGATAATGTCATGTACGGTGACATTGATTCCGCTGTAGCGCTCACGGAATGCTCTCAGTACCTCAGGCAAAACGTTCGCCGCAAAGGAAGGCATCGCCGCAACCGAAATTTTGCCACGCTGCAGCGTGAAGCTCTGGCACATGGCTTCTTCGACATTATCCCAATCAGCAAGCAGTTGCCGCGCCATTGACAAAAACGCCTCCCCTTCTTGCGTCAGGGCGACCTTACGGGTATTTCGCAGGAGCAGCGGCCCCCCTAGCGCATCTTCCAGCCCTTTAATCCTCAAGCTCAACGCTGGTTGTGACAAATTCAGTCGTTCGCTGGCATGCGCGAAGTTCAGAGTGTGAGCTACCGCCAGAAACGCGCGTAGCTGTTTGACGCTCATTCTCATTTTTCTTCCCGCCAACCAATTAAAAACAATTAGTTAACATCTTATTAATAAAAAAAACAAATGATTGAGTCACAAATTCAAAATTAACAAATCAGTGTTTCCCATCAATGATAGCGCCATGGGTCAAGCGGAGAGATAAACATGGCTGGATTGGATAAACGCGTCGTCAATTATGCGCAGGCACTGGACGGGCTGAAAGACGGGATGACCGTTCTTGCTGGCGGTTTCGGACTCTGCGGCATACCTGAAAATCTGATTGCTGAAGTCAAGCGGCGCCAGGTGCAAAACTTAACCATCGTCTCGAATAACTGCGGTGTGGATGATTTTGGCCTCGGCATGCTGCTCGAAACCCGCCAGGTACGCAAGGTAGTGGCATCCTATGTGGGTGAAAACGCCTTATTTGAACAGCAGGTACTCAGTGGTGAGCTGGAGCTGGAGCTGACACCACAGGGAACACTGGCAGAAAAAGTTCGTGCGGGCGGTGCCGGTATCCCGGCCTTTTATATCGCTACCGGATATGGCACGCCCGTCGCCACAGGCAAAGAAGTTCGCCAGTTCGGTAAACAACATTACATCCTGGAAGAATCTCTGGTGGGCGATTTTGCGCTGATCAAAGGGTGGAAAGCAGACTGGTACGGCAATGTGATTTATCGCCATACCGCACAGAACTTTAACCCACTTATGGCGACAGCCGCCCGGATAACGGTGGTCGAAGTGGAGGAAATTGTTCCGCCGGGTGAGTTACCCCCCGCCACTATTCATACCCCAGGTATCTACGTTGACAGGCTAATTCTTGGGCATGTTGAAAAACGTATTGAACAACGCACGTTACGCCAGAAGGGGAGCTGATCATGTTGAACCGCGAACAGATGGCTATGCGCGTGGCGCAAGAGCTGCGTGATGGTGACTACGTCAACCTGGGAATCGGCATCCCGACGCTGGTGGCGAACTATATCCCTGAAGGGATAGATGTGATGCTCCAGTCGGAAAATGGACTCTTGGGCATGGGTGGTTTTCCCGATGAACAGCATATCGATGCCGACATGATTAACGCCGGTAAGCAGACCGTAACGGCACGCACTGGCGCGGCGATTTTCGATTCAGCTCAATCGTTTGCCATGATCCGTGGCGGTCATGTGGATTTGACCGTTCTGGGGGCCTTTGAGGTGGATGTTGAGGGCAACATCGCCTCGTGGATGATCCCGGGGAAAATGGTGAAAGGCATGGGAGGGGCGATGGATCTTGTTGCCGGTGCGCAAAACATCATTGTCATGATGACCCACGCCGCTAAAGGAGGTGAATCAAAACTGCTCTCTCGTTGCACCCTCCCCCTGACCGGCGTTGGTTGTATTCGTCGGGTTCTGACTGACCTTGCACTGCTGGAAATAGCCGACGGGGCATTCGTTTTACGCGAGTACGCCCCTGGCGTGAGCATTGGGGAGATCATCAGCAAAACCGCCGGCCCGCTGATTATCCCAAACGATATACGCGAAATGCGGTTCAACTGAGGAACAAACATGAAGGACGTGGTGATTGTTGGTGCAACAAGAACACCGATCGGCAGTTTGGGTGGTGCGCTCGCTTCGCTCTCTGCGGTAGAACTGGGTGCCTGCACGGTACGTAGCCTCCTGAAGCAGAACCCACTGGCGGCGGCACAGGTTGATGAGTTGATTTTCGGTCAGGTACTGGCTGCCGGCTGCGGACAAAACCCCGCTCGCCAGACAGCCATCGCCAGCGGAATGTCCGTAGACATTCCAGCAACAACCATAAACCAAGTGTGCGGTGCCGGGTTGAAAGCGGTGCAATTGGCTGCTCAGGCGATCCGCTGTGGTGACGCGCAGGTAGTCATCGCCGGGGGGCAGGAAAGCATGAGCAACGCCCCCTATCTGCTGGAGGGTGTGCGTAAAGGGCTGCGGTTCGGCCATACCCAGATGCGGGATAGCATGATTACCGATGGGCTATGGGATGCCTTCAACCATTATCATATGGGGGATACAGCAGAAAATCTGGCTGAAAAATACCAGATCACCCGCCAAGCGCAGGACGCTTTCGCTCTACAGTCGCAGCAAAAAGCGGCAGCCGCCATCGAAGCAGGCTTTTTCACCCAACAGATAACACCGATCTCTACTCAACAAGGTCGGAAGTTAACCCGTATCGTCGATAGCGATGAACAACCTCGCCCCAACACCACGCTCGAACAACTGGCACAACTACGCCCGGCTTTTCGTCAGGAAAACGGCACCGTCACCGCTGGGAATGCCTCTACGCTGAACGACGGTGCGGCTGCAGTCTTGCTGATGAGCCGTGATAAAGCGCACCAGCTTGGCTTGCCGGTGTTAGGTCAAATTGTCAGCTGTGTTGTCACCGGTGTCGACCCCGCGCTGATGGGGATTGGCCCGGTCAGTGCCAGCCAGCGTGCTCTACGGCAGGCGGGCTGGTCTCTGGATGAAGTGGACTTAATCGAGGCTAACGAAGCCTTTGCCGCGCAATCACTGGCGGTAGGCCAAGCGCTCGGTTGGGATAACCAGAAGGTCAATGTCAACGGCGGAGCCATTGCCCTGGGTCATCCGATTGGCGCATCCGGCTGTCGGACACTGGTGACATTGCTCTACGAAATGCAGCGCCGTGACGTCAGAAAAGGGCTGGTTACCCTCTGCGAGGGGGGTGGACAAGGCATTGCCATGACGCTGGCTCGCTGACATGCCCTTAACTTTTCATTCTGTCACCGAATCTCACCCTGATAGCGAGGAGCTGTAGTGAGTGTATTGATGACCCTGATGGCGTGTCACCCATACTGAAACGCCGACCCATACCTGATATTTGGAGACTAACCATGCAACTAATCAAAAAAATTCACCATGTCGCTTATCGCTGTAAGGATGCCAAAGAAACTGTCGAATGGTACCAAAAGTACTTGGGCATGAACTTCATCCTTGCCATTGCCGAGGATCAGGTCCCCTCGACCAAAGAGCCGGATCCCTACATGCATATTTTTTTGGATGCAGGTAACGGCAGTATTTTGGCGTTCTTCGAATTACCCACCAAGCCTGAAATGGGACGAGATCCGAATACACCAAACTGGACTCAACACCTGGCTTTAGAAGTTAACTCGGTTGATGTCCTGATGGAGGTGAAGAGCAAACTCGAAGCTGATGGTATTTCAGTCGTCGGCCCCACTGACCACACCATTTTCAAATCCATTTACTTCTTCGACCCCAGTGGCCATCGCCTTGAATTGGCGACCAATATCGGCACACCGAAGATGGCGAAGTTACTTGATGACGTTAAGTGGGAAATGCTCAACGAGTGGTCCCAGACCAAACAAGCCCCCCAGCACGCCCGCTGGATGCACGACGGCAGCTATACGGAGTAACCGATTATGTTCTATGTGTTAGGGCCCTAAATACCCCCAGGCATATAACCGACTAACCGCATTAAGCCACATCAGAGCGACGTGCTAATCGTCGAGAGACGCGTTGTCTAAAAGCGTCTCAAGGGTGGCAAGGAGGCATTACATGACCTTGACTGCAAAAATTGATGTCGTCAGGCTGATTGATGAAAGTCCCATCGGCAAGTTTCAGTGGCGAATTTTTATCCTCTGCGCAATTTGTATGGTCCTTGATGGCTTCGATGTTCAGGCGATGAGCTATGTCGCCCCAGCGTTACTTCAGGACTGGCGTATTGACAAATCCTCTCTCGGGCCAGTATTCGGTGCCGGTCTGTTTGGACTGCTCATCGGCTCGTTATTATTCAGTATGGTTGCCGACAAACTTGGGCGACGCCCCGTTCTTATCGTTTCCACCTTCTTTTTTGGTTTGTGTATGTTAGTCACCCCCTTTGCCAGCACACTCCAGGAATTGATCGCTATTCGATTTATCACTGGGCTGGGGCTAGGTGCCATCATGCCCAATTCGATGGCGCTTTGCGGTGAGTTCAGCCCGAAGCGCAAGCGAATTTCTATCATGATGATGATTTCTTGTGGCTTCACGGTGGGTGCCATGCTCGGTGGTGCCATCGCGGCCGCACTGATTCCGACCTATGGCTGGCAATCAATTTTCTATCTCGGCGGTATCTTGCCGCTGTTTATCGCCGTGCTGATGATCCGTTATCTACCGGAATCCATTCAGTTCCAAGTGCTTACAGGTAAAACCTCTGCCTCAACGCTGGTTGTCTGCAAGAAAATCTTTCCTGCTCAACCTATTTCCCACGACATGGTCCTGGTCGTTGGCGAACAAAATAGCCGTGGCGTTCCCCTTATGGCGCTCTTTCAGGATGGCAGGATGGCCGGTACGTTGGCGATCTGGGCAATCAGCTTCCTCAATATGATCGCCCTCTACTTTCTGTCCAATTGGCTACCGACCATTGCCCAAACGGCGGGGTTGAGCCTTGAGAGCGCCGTATTGGTGGGTGCCACGCTACAACTGGGCGGAATCATCGGCACCCTTGCGATGGGCAAACTGATAGACAATGTCGGATTCAAGCGTGTTCTGGTGCCGTGTTTCGCGGTAGCCACGCTGTTCATCGCCTTAATCGGCCATTCGGTGGGCGCTGTTTACCTGTTGTTTGCCGTAGTCTTCATCACTGGTTTTGCCGTGGTCGGTGGTCAGCCGGCGATCAATGCCATGGCGGCCAGCTACTACCCGACGGCGCTACGAACCACTGGCGTAGGCTGGAGCCTGGGGATCGGTCGGATCGGATCAGTGATCGGCCCAGTGGTCGGTGGGCAGCTTATCGGTTTGAACTGGGGCCAAGACAGCTTGTTTCAGCTGGTTGCCATACCGTCCGTCGTCATTGTCTTGG
The DNA here is from genome assembly GCF_000496755.2 of Serratia sp. DD3. Next base: position 137,600 of record NZ_AYKS02000047.1, on the reverse strand, counting down.
TCCTGCTGTTTGCTCGGTTCGAACAAACCACACAAGCAAACCCTAGTCACACGCTGAGTCGTCAAAAACACCCTACATCGTCATCGAACTTGGAGTAACAACATGAAATTAGCCACTTTGAAGAGCAGCAATCGTAACGGCGTACTGGTGGTGGTGAATCGTGCCCTAACCCATTGCCAATCGGTTCCTGCCATCGCCCATACGTTGCAAGACGCTCTAGATAACTGGGATAGCGTCGAAGGCAAACTACATGAAATTTACTATGCGATGAATCAGGGGCAATTACAGACGGCCGAGATTTTTGACCCTGAACACTGCCACTCGCCGCTGCCGCGCGCCTACCAGTGGGCCGACGGCTCCGCCTATGTCAATCATGTCGAACTGGTCCGCCGGGCTCGCGGTGCCAAACTGCCCGCAGAGTTCTGGACTGACCCCTTGATGTATCAGGGGGGCTCCGATTCGTTCGTCGGACCACGGGATCCCATTGTTGTGAATTCAGAAGACTGGGGAGTTGACCTCGAAGCCGAAATCGCCGTAATCACCGGTGATGTCCCCATGGGCGCGACACAGGAACAGAGCGCGAGCAGCATTCGCCTCCTCATGCTGGTTAACGATGTTTCCTTACGCAATCTGATCCCCTCTGAATTGGCCAAGGGTTTCGGTTTTTTCCAGTCAAAACCGGCATCAGCCTTTAGTCCGGTGGCCATTACACCGGACGAGCTTGGCGAGGATTGGCATGATGGCCGAGTTCATCGTCCGCTAACGGTCCATATCAATCAGCGCCTTTTTGGCAATCCCAATGCTGGCCAGGACATGACCTTCAACTTCCCCCAGTTGATTGCCCATGCTGCCAAGACCCGCAAGTTGACAGCGGGTTCTATTATTGGCTCAGGAACCGTCTCGAACAAACAGGGGGATTTGTATGGCTCATCGATTAGCAATGGGGGGGTTGGTTATTGCTGTTTGGCTGAGGTCAGAATGTACGAAACCATCGAAATTGGCAAACCAAAAACGCCCTTCCTGAAATTTGGCGACAGCGTAAAAATTGAAATGTTTGACCAGCATAACCAGAGCCTGTTCGGCGCCATTGAACAGCAAGTCCAACCAGATATCACCTGAGGATCAGGGCGGGTGATCCATCCACGAGGGTTCCCGCCCTGTTTGGATACAAACGATGAAACTCTATTCTTATTTCAGAAGTTCGGCCGCCTACCGGGTGCGTATCGCCCTCAATCTCAAGGGGCTGCCATACGACACCGAGCCAGTACATTTGTTGAAAGACGGTGGCCAACAGAACTCAATCCACTATCGCGCGATCAGTCCACTCGGTACCGTGCCCTGTCTTGAAACGAACGATGGCGGCCATCTGGCGCAGTCTCTGGCTATCATCGAGTATCTGGAAGAGGTTTATCCCGAACCGCCGCTGCTACCCGCTCGCTCTGCGGACCGCGCCAGAGTTCGCAGTATTGCCCAGATCATCGCCTGCGATATTCATCCGCTCAACAACCTCCGAGTATTGAATTTTCTTACCAAGCAGTTCGACATATCGGCCGATGATAAAACCACTTGGTACAGACATTGGGTCTACCAAGGCTTGCTGGCCATTGAGAAAATGCTCGTCGATGATCCTCGAACCGGTCGCTTTTGTCATGGCGATACCCCTGGGTTAGCCGACTGCTGCTTAGTACCACAAGTGTTCAATGCGCAACGTTTCAATTGCTCACTGGAGCAAATGCCGACTATCCAGCAGATTTACCAAGCCTGTGAAGAACTGCCCGCCTTCCAGGCGGCCTCTCCCATCAATCAGCCAGATGCCGAATATACCCTTCAGCAGTAAAGCTGCAGGGTTGTTGACTACGCTCGTACGCCCTAGTCACATAGTTATCTATGCTCCTAGGGTCTCTCTCACTTGTCGCCTACCTGCAACTTCATTGAACTTGGGTATAAGTCTAAATATCAACGCCCAGCGATACTAATCCCTAATCCCTAAGAGTAACTTAGCCCGGTGGTTTGCAATACCACCGGCTAAGTTCAACCTGTTGCCGCAGCGCTGTTTGAATCTTTATCGTGCGCTTGAGACAGCTGCCTGCCCCGATATGGCTTTCAACAGTGCTGTGCCAATTGAGTGGTAGTGTGAGTAGCGGATCGGGCATATCGGTCGCGATATCGAGCATCTCTAATTGTTGATGTGCCAGCGACCAGGCATGGCGGTATTGCCATTGTCGTTGAAAGCCTTGCAACAAAATTTGATGATATTGCAACAATCCCAGTAGTGACACTGCAAACAACAACGCAGCAACCAACACTTCAGGCAGGCTAAAACCCCGTTGCCCATCTCGCTCTACCGGCTCTGTCCGCTCAGTCCGCTCTATCCGATCAGTCCGCACAATCGCGCTCTCGCTTCTCTGGGCAAAAATCCAGCCAGCCCCCTTTTTGGGCCTTAAACCGACTATTACCCATCTCTTGGACTTCCGTCGCCAGTTGGTATAACCACAAAGGTTCGCCACCCAGCGGCACTCCAGCACCACGCACCACCACAATATCTGTGCGGGAGGAGTAGCGGGCACAGGCTTGTAAAGCATCGCTGTTTACTGGCAGACAATACCACCTGCTGCTCTGCAAAACGCTCTGCGGCCATGGCTGTGACAACCCCCAACTTAATGCTGAGGCGGCCTGATTATAGGCTTGCAGGTAACGCTGCTGGTCAACCGCCAGTAATAATGCACTGTCTAATTGCCGCTGTTGGGCAGTGAGCAACATTAACCCCATCACCAGAAGTAACATCACCGCCACCAGCGTGCTGCCCCCCTTTTGCTTCTGTCTCTTCACTGAGCCTCCATACTCACCACCCACTCCAAACGACTTTGTATCGTTTCCTGTATGCTTGAACGCCCAGTTAACCCCAGCAGAATAAAAGATTTCCCCCCGCTACGGGTTATCTGGCGGACAGTGAAGGATTCAATTTGTACCTCCTGCGGATCGAGTAAACGTTCCCAGCCGGATCCCTGGCAATGCCTAACACCACGTTGCCCTTCCAAAGCCCCTGCGCGCAGGCGGTAGCCAAAATATTCCGCCTCTCCGCCCTCTTCCCAACGCCCGTTAAGGTTTAGGTCATAAGCCACGATGACACAACTGGCCGGTGCCTCCCCCGCCACGCGACTGATTAACAGAGGGCGCCCCTGGCACTCTCCGGCACAAAAGCCACTACGCCGCAGATCCTTATCAATAGTGAACACTAACTGACGCAATAGCAGATCCAAACGGTAGTGATGCCCCACATTAACCGTTTGTTGCCGCAAAATCGGTAAGGCTTTGGCTGCCGCCAACGTAATCATGCTACCCACCGTCATCGCCAGCATGACCTCCGGTAAGGTAAAACCACGCTCTAATGACTTACGGTCCAATAACATACGGCCTAATGACATACGATCTAATAACATGGGGGAATACTCCGAATAGCGACCTCTTCACTGCATAAGCGTATCCGCCCCCTGGCTGACAACACCAGGCGTATACGGCCAACCGGGTTACCCAATACCAGGTGCCCGGCTTGGGCGTTATTGCGCACACCATAAAACCCCATCTCTTTTTGAGTAAACTCCTGCAACACCACCCCTGAGTGTTCTGGCGTAAACACCCCGTTAATCTGAGCGTGACAGCTGGACATCGGCGTACCACTGCCGACACACCAATGCTCTCCTGGCTGCAACCACAACAAGGCATTGCGGTTATGCCAGTTAGCATCAGCCTGTAGCCGCATCAAAAATGCCTGTAATTGCAAAGCCGTCTGTTCCAGCCTCACCAATTGCTGGTAATGGTGCCACTGGTTAACGCCCCATGAGGTCAACATCCCCGCCAGCACGATCACCAACAGTAATTCAATCAGTGTCAGGCCACGTTGCCGATAAGAGTGAGTGTGATATTGGTTCATGGAGCCAGTGTAATTGGCCCGCAGAGCGGTAACAGCGGAGATAATGTTGATTGGAAAGCGGCGAGCAAAGTTTTTTTCTGTGCGGCAACAAGCGAGATAAAATTATGCTCAACGTCGCACAATTCACTGGTCGCGATTCAAGTACCGTACAAAAACCTAAGGCTCAGCAAATGCTGAGCCTTAGGTTCGACAAACGGAGAGAGCACAACGGGTTGTGCCCCTAAACGTCAGATGGCCACTGGCGCTTTGATCGCCGGATGGGGGTCATAGCCGGTGATCTCAAAGTCATCAAAGCAGTAATCAAACAGTGATGCAGGTTTGCGTTTAATCACTAACTGCGGCAAGGGGCGCGGTTCACGTGTTAATTGCAACTGTGTCTGTTCCATATGGTTGTTGTACAGATGTGTATCCCCACCCGTCCAGACGAAATCACCCACTTGCAGATCACACTGCTGTGCCATCATATGCACTAACAACGCATAGCTGGCGATATTGAATGGCAAACCAAGAAATACATCGCAAGAACGCTGGTACAGTTGGCAGGAAAGTTTGCCATCGGCGACATAAAACTGAAAAAAGGCATGGCAAGGTGCCAACGCCATTTGATCCAGCTCGCCCACATTCCAAGCTGAAACAATGATCCGCCGTGAGTCTGGGTCCTGCTTCAGTTGCTGTAAAACGTTGCTCAACTGGTCAATCTGGCGGCCATCAGCAGCACCCCAGGCTCGCCATTGTTTGCCATAGACCGGCCCCAGGTCACCATTTTCATCAGCCCACTCGTCCCAAATGGTGACTTTGTTTTCACGCAGGTAAGCCACATTGGTATCGCCATTCAAGAACCACAACAGCTCATGAATAATCGAGCGCAAGTGACATTTTTTAGTGGTCACCAGCGGGAAACCTTCCTGCAAGTTGAAACGCATCTGGTGGCCGAAAATCGACAAGGTACCAGTGCCGGTGCGGTCAGCCTTAGGGGTGCCCTCGGCGAGCACTTTGTTCATCAAATCCAGATACTGTTGCATGGTTCCTCACGACAAATGTGGCTGTGGACGACGGCGATAAGCCCAAATCATCATAATAATACCCGCGAGCACCATCGGCACTGAGAGGATCTGCCCCATACTGATAATGCCGTCAAACAGACCCAACTGAGCATCCGGCTGGCGGAACATTTCAACAATAATACGGAATGCGCCATAACCAATCAGGAACAGCCCGGAAACTGCCCCCATCGGGCGTGGCTTGCGGATAAACAAGTTCAAAATAATAAACAGTACGATCCCTTCCAATACCAACTCATACAGTTGCGAGGGATGGCGTGGCAAGACACCATACTGATTCAGTAATGGCAGCAAATCAGGATTACTGGCAGCAACAGCAATATCTTCTGCGCGCGAGGTAGGAAACAGCATCGCCCAAGGGGTGTCAGTCGTCACACGCCCCCAAAGCTCACCGTTAATAAAGTTCCCCAGGCGGCCCGCTCCTAAGCCAAACGGAATCAATGGGGCCATAAAATCAGAGACCTGGAAGAAACTCCGCTTGGTACGGCGGGCAAACCACAACATCACCAGGATCACCCCGATCAGGCCACCATGGAACGACATGCCGCCGTCCCAGACTTTAAACAGATAAAGGGGGTTATCCAGAAACAGGGGCAAATTATAAAACAGCACATAACCTACCCGACCACCAACAAACACGCCGACAAAACCCGCATACAGCAGGTTTTCCACTTCATCTTTAGTCCAGCCACTCCCTGGTTTGTTCGCCCGGCGAACCGCCAGCCACATGGCAAACACAAAGCCAACCAGGTACATCAAACCATACCAGTGCAAAGAAACCGGGCCGATAGAGAAAATGACCGGATCAAAGTCAGGAAACGCCAGATAGTTATTACTCATCTATCACCACAATATGTCTGTTATCCCCTTAATAATTCAAACTGCCTGGGTGTGAGCTGCGGTTATTCGCCCAGGTCACCTAGTTGGCTATGCGCCTAGGGCTTCCATCGCTTTCCGCCTGCAAGCAACTCGAATTATTTTGGGTATATGTCGATTATTCTTCCCCATCTGGGGTCGGTAACTACAAAAAATGCTCAAAAGCACTCTGTGCAGAGAGGGCGCATCATAGCATAGCCTTAACCGTGCCTCAGCGTGCTGACCGGGAAAAATTCTGTAAAGTATCCACTTTAACGACCACCACGGATCAACCCCCCCACACCGCGCCGCTCCATAAAAGCCGCGATCAAATGGCGAACATCGGTTGTGACTTGGGCGCTCAATACCCGCTGAGCCAGAGTTTGCGCATCGGCTAATTCAATATGGCGCAGCAAGTATTTGATACGTGCCACACTGCGACCATTCATACTTAAATGACGGTATCCCATGCCCACCAACAGCAAGGCTCCCATAGGATCACCCGCCAGTTCACCGCATAAGCCAACCTGTAGCCCCGCATCTGTCCCTTGTTCAATAATCAGTTTGAGCACCTGTAACATTGCCGGGTGCAAGCTGTCATATAGCGAAGCGACGCGCGTATTATTACGATCCACCGCCAACAGATACTGCGTTAAATCATTGGTGCCCACGGAAATAAAATCAATACGCGCCGCCAAATGAGGGATCAGAAAGACCATCGACGGGACTTCCAGCATGATGCCGATCCTCGGCTTGGGTATTTGATACCCCAGCATCTCCTCCACTTCTTTTCCTGCGCGTTCAATCAGACGTTTAGCTTCGTCAATTTCATCCAGGCTGGTGATCATCGGCAGCAAGATCCCCAAATTCCCGGTACTCGCATTGGCACGCAACATGGCACGCACCTGAATCAGAAAAATTTCTGGTTGGTCGAGAGTAATACGGATGCCACGCCAACCGAGGCAAGGGTTCTCTTCGCTAATCGGCAGATAAGAAAGCTGTTTATCAGCCCCCACATCCAATGTTCTTAGCGTGACTGGCTTTTGCGGATCAAGTTGCAGCATCCCCTGATATTGCGCCACCTGCTCCTCTTCTGACGGGAAGCCGCTTTGCAGCATAAAAGGGAGTTCAGTGCGGTATAAACCGACACCATCAACCCGCCCACCGAGCATTTGCTCATGTTCAGGGCAGAGACCGGCATTCAACATCACCTGAACTCGCTCACCGGATTTCAAACGGGCGGGCCGCTCAACGTCATCTTCGGCAAGTTTACTCAGTTCCTGCTCTTCGCTGATCAGGCGTTGATATTCCTGCACCAGCACCGGTTCTGGATTGACCAGCAATTCACCGCGATAGCCATCGACAATCAACAGGCGCTGTGCCAACAAAGCCGGTTGGATATCCGCCCCCATCACCGTTGGCACGCCCATGGCCCGCACCAGGATTGCCGCATGAGAGTTGGCAGCACCATCACGCACCACCACACCCACCAAACGATCCTGCGGCACTTCCGCCAACAGGGTTACGGTCAGTTCATCGGTCACCAGCACAAAACGCGCTGGCCACTGGGTGGCCCCTTGAGTGCTATCATCAAGATGAAACAGCAAGCGCTGACCGAGTGCACGCAAATCACTGGCGCGCTCACGCAGATAGGTATCTTGCAACGCCGCAAACTGGGCAGCGAAGGCTTCAATCACCTGTTTTACCGCCCATTCCGCCACCGAACCGGTCTCTATTTCTGTAAAAAGCTCACGCTTCAGGCGGACATCATTCAACAAGAGAGAATAGAGATCGAAAATAGCCGCGCTCTCTTTTTGCGAGCTGGCGTTAAAGTGCTTGCTGAAACGCCGGAACTCAGCACCGGCCGCTTCCAGAGCCAGTACTAGGCGTTCACGTTCACTGGCAACATCCAGCGTGGAGGCTTGGTAGACCTGATCGAGGGAAGGTTGGCTACTATCCAGCCACCCTTCGGCCACGGCAACCCCTGGGGAGGCAGCTAACGCGCGGATGCGGATCTGGCGATATTGACTAAAAACAGCATTCAGCTGTGAGAGCGAGAGGATCCCAGCCATTTGCATGGCCAAGGTAACCATGAAGGACTCTTCACTTTCATCAAATTGGCGTAGCTCACGCTGCTGAACCACCAAAACACCCAGCAACTGCCGACGATGAATAATCGGCACCCCGAGGAAAGAGCGAAAATCCTCTTCTTTAACCTGTGGAACATATTTGAAGCTTGGATGACTATGCGCATCCGCCAGATTGATTAGCTCAGCCTTACGCCCCACCAGACCGACGATCCCTTCATCAAAGGCCAATGTGACGGTGCGCCCACGCGGCATTTTTAACCCTCGCGTGGCCATCAGGTAATAACAGCGACGGTCACTGTCTGCCAAATAAATAGAGCAGACTTCAGTATCCATAGCCAGACAGGTTTCATTGACCAAAAGGTCCAGCGCCTCTGTCAGGTTGGCCGTCGCGGCTACTTTTTCAACCACTTCTCGCAAGCGCGTGAGCATAGTCCGTTTAAATTAACCTCTCTTTCGGCGATAGATCGGGGCCTGCCGCTGTACTGCCTGTTCCTGCATGGGCATCACAGTGACAGCAAATTCTTTCATTACCCGACGGTATACATCCCGTTTGAATGAAACCACTTGACGCACCGGATACCAGAAGTTCACCCAACGCCAACCATCAAACTCCGGTGTACTGCTACGTTGCATATTGATATCAGAGTCATTGCCCATGAGCTGCAATAGAAACCATTTCTGCTTTTGGCCGATACAAACCGGCTTTGTGTCCCAACGCACCAAACGTTTTGGCAATTTATAGCGCAACCAGTTACGGGTTGAAGCCAGAATACGCACCTCTTTTTTATTCAACCCTACTTCTTCGAACAGTTCACGGAACATCGCCTGCTCCGGCGTTTCCCCAGGATTAATACCTCCTTGGGGAAACTGCCAGGAGTGCTGACCGTAACGGCGAGCCCATAAGACCTGCCCCTGACGATTACAGATTACGATACCAACATTCGGGCGGTAGCCATCATCATCGATCACCGGACTACCTCGATAAGCATAAATTCGTATTGATAACCTGATTGTTTCACACAAGCTACAAGCGGTAAACCACTGCTTTGCAGCTCATGTCTTCGGATAACATTCAGGTAACTCACAGATATGGACTAAGTTATAAACACAGCTTAGGGTTTTAAGCGGACTTTATTCACTATTTCTGTGGATAGGTATGTGAAAAACTCAAGGGATAAGCTGGTACAACTCTGTAGAGCCTAAGAAAAAGCGCCTCAGTAAAATAAAATAGTTCATTAAAATACAATAGGTTAAATAACAATAAAGGACGATTTGTCAGGTGAACTTACGATCGCTAGCGCTTTTATCTCTTGCTCTGGCGAAAGTTACAGCACTCTCTATTTTATCCACAGCTTATCCGCCAGAGTGGCCTATAAAACCGACAAGTTCGCAAAAAAAGTCTCGCGTCAAGGCTGTAAATCAAACCAGTGATCAGTAAAAAACTGGGTTATCCCATAAATCTGTGGATAAATAGGGGTAAGATCCTGTTCATTGTCGGTGGCTACCGATGAACAAGCCATAATAAAAAAATTCACACCCGCCAGGAAATTGAAAAAAAAGATTATAAATCATAGTATTAATATTATTCTTTCCGATCTCACTACCCTTATTTTGGCTGTGAGTAAATACAGTGTATTTTTCAACCAGAACTTATGGGCTTGATTTATGACATATTCGTCTCCGTTACCACCGGAAAATGCACAGCAGTTGTTCGCGCGAGCGCAAGCGTTAGCCGGTTTCACTCTCGGTGAGTTGGCACTGGGTGTACAACTCAATATCCCTAAGGATTTAAAGCGTGATAAGGGTTGGGTAGGCACCCTGCTGGAACGCTGTCTGGGGGCGATGGCGGGCAGTAAACCAGAGCAGGATTTCCCTGAGCTCGGCATTGAGTTGAAAACCATCCCTGTGGATAGCACCGGTAGGCCACTGGAAACCACGTTTGTCTGTGTGGCTCCCCTCACCGCTAACAGTGGCGTCACTTGGGAAAGCAGCCATGTGCGCCACAAACTGGCACAAGTGCTGTGGATACCCGTTGAGGGGGAACGGCAAATTCCGTTATCCCAGCGCCGTATCGGCTCACCACTGTTATGGCAGCCCTCGCAAGAAGAAGAGGATATGCTGCGCCGCGATTGGGAAGAACTGATGGATTTAATCGTCCTTGGTCAGGTGGAACGCATCACCGCACGCCATGGGGAAGTGCTGCAACTACGCCCCAAAGCCGCTAACAGCAAAGCACTAACCGAAGCCATAGGCGAGCAAGGCCAGCCGATTATGACGCTGCCCCGTGGATTCTATCTTAAGAAAAACTTCACCGGTGCACTACTGGCAAGGCATTTCGCCATTAACTGATGTTGATTCACGCAATGGCCTAAAGGCGATAAAGATTCAGCGGGGTATCAAGTAACAGTACCAAGCTGCCGAGAACCACGTATAATTCCGGTTTGTTTTTCTATTAGGATGTAGCGGCAATGTTTGAATGGATTGTGGATCCCAATGCCTGGTTAGCGTTAGGCACGCTGACTATTCTTGAGGTTGTATTGGGTATCGATAACATTATTTTCCTCTCTTTGGTGGTAGCCAAACTGCCAAAGGCGCAGCAGAACAAGGCTCGTCGTATTGGTTTAGCTGCAGCCATGCTGATGCGCTTGGCACTGTTGGCGTCAATAGCTTGGGTGATCCGCCTGACGCAGCCGCTGTTCTCAGTGATGGATCACAATATCTCCGCCCGCGATTTGATTTTGCTGCTGGGGGGGTTATTCCTGATTTGGAAAGCCAGTAAAGAGATTCATGAAACTATTGAAGGCTCAAATGAAGAACTGCACAGCAAGGTGCACTCTTTTTTTGGGGCCATAGTGCAGATTATGTTACTGGATATTATTTTCAGCCTGGATTCGGTCATCACCGCCGTGGGTCTGTCTGACCATCTGTTTATTATGATGGCGGCGGTAGTGATTGCCGTCGGGGTAATGATGTTTGCCGCACGGCCAATCGGGGAGTTTGTTAACCGCCATCCTTCAGTGAAAATGCTGGCGCTCTCATTCTTGATCTTGGTGGGCTTCACCTTGATGCTGGAAAGCATGCAAATCCACATTCCGAAAGGCTATATCTATTTTGCCATGTTCTTCTCAATGTCGGTTGAAGCACTGAATCTGATGCGCAACAAAAAAACACCTGTTGCCTAAGGTTTCATCCAGGGGGGAGCTCCTTATCCCCCTGAATTTTATGTCAATTCTTCTGACGCAGGCACTTCGCAGTCAGCTAACCCGCATCACTCAAACCGCTCTCACTAATGCGAACATCTATTTAGGCGAGCGGCCAATTTAATCCTGCTGATAAAAAGCGCTAATCGCTAACCTACCCTTGCGGCTTGATTGCATAATGTGATATCGGTACTAGGGTCTGAGCCGGTGATCAAGGAGCTAAACGCTATTGCTCAGTAATAGCGACTATTATCTTATTTCCCTCGGCTTGGATATATACAGACAAGGCGTTTTATTGGCTTTGGATCTCTGACTTCTGCCTCACCGGGTATCTCCCCGTCAGAAGGTCACCTGGAAGTGCTAACATTGAAGGAAGGCTGTTAATGCAATACCACCGTATTCCCCACAGTTCTTTAGAAGTCAGCGTGCTGGGGCTGGGCACCATGACCTTTGGCGAACAAAATAGCGAAGCTGATGCCCACGCCCAACTGGATTACGCATTAGCCGCTGGCATCAACCTGATCGATACCGCTGAAATGTACCCAGTGCCCCCTCGCCCGGCTACCCAAGGGCTGACAGAGCAATATATTGGCAATTGGATCAAAGCGCGCGGCAGTCGCGATAAAATTGTGCTGGCCAGCAAAATAAGTGGCCCGATAAGAGGTAATGACAATAGCATCCGCCCTGAGCAGGCGTTAGATCGCAAGAATATCCGTATCGCACTGGATGCCAGCCTGAAAAGGCTCAACACCGATTATCTCGATCTCTATCAGTTACATTGGCCACAACGTACCACCAATTGTTTTGGCAAACTGAACTATCAATATACCGACGAGAAAGTTGCTGTTTCGCTGTTGGAAACCCTGGAAGCACTGAACGAGCAAGTCCGTGCCGGTAAAATACGCTATATCGGTGTCTCTAACGAAACACCATGGGGTGTGATGCGTTATCTGCAGTTAGCAGAAAAGCATGATTTGCCACGGATAGTCTCAATCCAAAATCCCTATAGTCTGCTGAACCGCAGTTTTGAAATTGGTCTGGCAGAAATCAGCCGGCACGAAGGCGTGGAGCTCCTGGCCTATTCCAGTTTGGCCTTTGGTACGCTTTCCGGCAAATATCTCAACGGGGCAAAGCCAGCGGGCGCACGCAACACCTTGTTCAGCCGCTTTACCCGCTACACTTCACCACAGAGTCAATTGGCCGTCGCCGAATATGTCGCCCTGGCAAAAAAACAGGGGTTAGACCCATCACAAATGGCTTTGGCCTTTGTGCGGCAACAGCCTTTTGTCGCCAGCACCTTATTGGGGGCAACCTCACTCGAACAGTTGAAAACCAATATTGGCAGTTTTGATCTGGTGCTCAATGACGAAGTCTTGCAGGCACTGGAAGAGATCCATCGCCGCTTTACCATCCCTGCGCCGTAAAGCACTCAGGGCACGGTACTCCGTGCCCTGATAGGGGTGCCTGGTTAGCGGAAATCAGATAAAAGCTAGGCTTTAGAGCGTAACTGAGAAACCCACAGTGCCGTAATGGCTAGGGCGAATACCACGCCAAAACCAATGCCAATCGTCACCACTGGCACGTTCAATCGAACCATCCAGGTATATAGCCCCAGCATCAGCAGCATCGCGGTATTTTCACCCAAGTTTTGTACCGCAATCGCATTGCCTGCACCAACAGACTGTTTACCCCGTTCCTGCAATAGCGCATTCAGCGGCACGACAAAAAAACCGCCAAACACACCGATTAACAATAACAACCCGTAAGCATTCAATATATGGGTTTGTATAGCAAAGAACGCCACCCCCACCCCGATCAATATCCCAGCGGGCATACAACGTTTAACGTTTTCCAAAGTAATAAAACGTGCTGCTACACCCGCCCCACCGACTATTCCTATCGCCACCATGGCATTGAGCAGCGTCGGCGTGGCATTATCGCTGATACCCAGCGCCACTGGCACCCACATCACCAACAGAAAACGCAAGGTGATCCCAGCTCCCCAGAACATGCTGGTACCAAGCAGCGAAAAACGTGTTTGTCCATCTTTCCACAGCACCACACAAGCGTTGAAAAAACTGCGCCCTATCGCCGAAGGCCGCCAGGAAGTGACTTTATGGGCTGCGGGCAAACGAGGGATAAAGCAGTTAGCCACCACCGCAATACCGTACACCAAGGCACAAGCCACCAGTGCGGCCGCAATATGCCAATCAGCCAGCAAACCACCCGCCACTGAACCGGTCAAAATAGCCGCGATGGTAGAGGCCTCTATCAGCCCGTTCGCCTTGACCAGTTTTTCACCGCTGGTGATTTCACCGAGAATGCCATATTTCGCCGGTGAATAGGCGGCAGCCCCCACCCCGACCAGGCTATACCCCAAGAAAGGATCCCAGCCGAAACAAATGACCAACGCACCACTCAACTTAAGGGCGTTGGCAAACATCATCACCCGCCCTTTGGCGAAGCTATCCGCAATTTGGCCGACAAACGGCGCCAGAATGATATAAGTCACCACGAAAGCCATTTGCAAAACCGGCTGGCTCCATTCTGGGTATTCTAATTGCTTAATCAACGCCAACGTGGCGAACAGCAGCGCATTATCACCAAAAGCCGAAAAAAACTGCGCGCAAATCACCGCTATCATCGGGCGTGATAACAAAGAAGAATCAGGGGGCTTCATCAGACACTCTCCGGCTGTTCAGCCATTTGGCGCAAAGTAACAAAATCCGCTTTGCCACTTCCCAGCAGCGGTAATGCCTTCAGCAAACGGATATCGCGCGGCACCGCCAACTCCGGGACACCCTGTTCACGCGCGACGCGCAACAAGGCCTCACGAGTGAGGCTGGGGGTATTGGTAAATAAGACCAACGCCTCACCTTTGCCACTGTCACTTTTCACGGTGGCAGCATGTGAGCCTTCCGGTGCCAGGCGTAATGCCAACTGTTCGACACTTTCCAATGACACCATTTCACCCGCCAGCTTGGCAAAACGTTTTACCCGTCCACGAATGGTGCAATAGCCCTGTTGATCAAAGCTGACAATATCCCCCGTGTCATACCAGCCCGCTTGCAGTACCCCATGTTCATCTTCCGCTGCAGGGGGCTCTAATTCGCCAGGGCGCTCAACCCGCAGGTAGCCTTTCATAATATTCGGGCCTTTCAGTTGCAGGCGGCCGCCATACTCAATCCCTGGTACCGCCATCAGGCGTGCTTCCATTTTCGGCATCATGCGCCCTACGGTCCCCACCTTCGCGGCCAGAGGAACGTTGATCGACACCACCGGCGCACACTCTGTGACCCCATATCCTTCCAGAATACGAATCCCGTATTTGTCCTGATAGATCTGGCGGGTACTTTCTGCCAGTTTTTCAGCCCCGGCCACCACATAGCGCAGGCGAGCAAAATCATAAGGGTGAGCGAAACGGGCATAGTTATTGAGGAACGTCGCCGTGCCAAACAGCACAGTACAGTTGCGGTCATACACCAGTTCCGGCACCACTCGATAATGCAGTGGGCTGGGGTAAAGAAACACTCGGCTACCGGTCATTAGCGGGGTGAATAATCCCACGGTTAAACCAAACGAATGGAACAAGGGTAGCGAAGACATAAAGCAGTCTCGCGGCGTGAAATCTGAAATAGTGCGGATCTGCTCCACATTGGCCAATAAACTGGCATGAGAGTGCACCACCCCCTTCGGATTGCCTTCTGAACCAGAGGTAAACAGGATCAAGGCAGCATCCTCTGGCTGTTGAGGTACCATGGCCCGTTCTGGCTGGAACAGATGGCGCAGGATCCATAACTTATCTTGCAGGGTCACGCTATCTTTCAAATCTTCCAGATAGACCCAATTGGCTTCAGGTACCTGCTCGGGCAGATGAGTCAGCTTGCCTTTTTCCAGAAACTGACGCGAAGTGACAATGGTTTTGATCTGCGCGGCAGTCATCGCACTGTTTAACCCCTTGGCGCCAGCGGTGTAATTGAGCATGGCAGGAATACGGCCACGTAACGAAGCACCGAAGATAGCGGCAGCAGTAATCGTGGCATTCGGCAACAACAAGCCGATATGCTCCCCTTGTTGGGTAAAGCGCTGCAGAATCCGGCTAACCCCTAGCGCCTTTTTAATCAGCTGTTGGTAACTCTCTTCCTTGAAGGCAATATCTTCGATACAAGGCTTATTGCGCCCATAACGAGACTGCGCCGCTAATAAAGCACTAAACAGGGTTTGTGGTTTAATGCTATCCATCCGCGCCTGCATCATGATCTGATACAGTTTGTCACCCGCCAACTCCCGCCGCTCACGGGCTCGTGGAGCCTCCGGCATCGGCAAGGTTGTCGGAGGAAGGACGGTGATGTTCACTGCAGGAAACCAACGGAGTTTAAACACCCCAGCCATACGGCTAAAACGGCTAAACTCAAGGCCATCAATATGCACAGGAACCAGGGTCGCACCAGACTTGGCGGCAATAAAAGCCGCGCCATCATAGATCTTCATCAATGAACCGGTCACCGTGATACGCCCTTCCGGGAATATGACAATCGGCCTGCCCTGTTCCACCATCCGAACCAGATATTTGATGGCCATTGGCTTGGTGGGATCCAGCGGGACGAAATCGATAAAAGGTTTCAACCAACGCATAAACCAGCGTTGCGAAATCGACGAGTAAACCGCAAAAACCGGTTTGACTGGCAAGAATAGTGCTAGCAACGCACCATCCATAAAAGAGACGTGATTCGGTACAATCAGCAACTTCTGGTGTTCAAAATAGCTGGCATCACCTTCAACACGAACACGAAACAGCAAGCGAAACAGCGCACGTAATACAGATAATAACATCCCACTCTCCTACGGGATTAAGGGGCTCAGGGATTGGCCCCATAACGTAGCCAGCACCGCTGTAGCTTGAATAGCGATAGGGATGCCTCAGCCATAAGCCGAACCCTTGCTACTTGAAATATATATCCCCTTGATACTTCAAATTGCTTGGGTGCGAACTGCCTCCGTTCGCAAGCAAATCTAATCATTTGGGGTATAACGAACGGAGTATATAGAGATGACAGGTAAAAAAAAACCTACGCATTTGCGTAGGTTGGTGTAATCAAGATGGTTTCAACAAACAGTTTCAACAAGCAACTTGCTGATGTTCACCAATCAATACCTCTGGGACGCTTAATCTATCGTGTCATCGCCAATCACTGCCAGCGGCTAATCGCAACAGTCAGGTGCAAAATGTAACTAACGATGTCATTTTTCACCTCTGGTTGACATAATGGCGACGTCTTAACCAGTAAATGGACAAACCCAGATGAAAATAGTCTGATAATTCAAGTTGCAGCTTGTGGCTTTTTCCGTAAGACTGGCGGTTATCAGGCAGTTACTCAGGAAACGTTGAGAGATATGGCCACGATCAAAGATGTTGCCAGGCTGGCGGGCGTTTCCGTAGCCACAGTATCACGCGTAATCAATCACTCCCCCAAAACCAGCGAAAGTGCACGTACTGCGGTACAAGATGCCATGCAAGCGCTGCAGTATCACCCCGACGCCAATGCGCGCGCGCTGGCGCAACAATCCACTGAAACCCTGGGTTTGATCGTTTCCGATGTGTCCGACCCCTTCTTTGGTACCATGGTCAAAGCCGTGGAACAGGTCGCCTATGCCACCCACAACTTTTTGCTGATTGGCAATGGTTATCACAACGCTGAAAAAGAGCGTCAGGCGATTGAACAACTGCTCCGCCACCGTTGTGCTGCCTTGGTGGTCCACGCCAAAAAACTGACCGATGAAGAACTTATGGCCTGGATGGCGCAAATACCGGGAATGGTGCTGATCAATCGAACCCTGCCAGGGTTCGAGCAGCGCTGTGTGGCGCTGGATGACCATTACGGTGCCTGGCTGGCAACACAACATTTGATCCAGCAGGGCCACCAACGCATCGCTATCATTTGCTCCACCCACCAGATTTCAGACGCCACCGATCGGTTACAAGGTTATCGGGATGCCTTGGCGGAACAGGGTATCACCGTGGATGAAAAGCTGATTGCCTACGGCGAGCCCGATGAGGTCGGCGGTGAACAAGCGATGACCGAACTGTTAAGCCGGGGCAAAAACTTCACCGCCATCACCTGTTATAACGACCCCATGGCTGCCGGAGCACTTTCGGTTCTCAGCGACAACAGCATCAACGTACCGGAACAACTCTCTTTAATTGGCTTTGATGATGTTTTGATTTCACGCTATTTGCGCCCGCGCCTGACCACCATCCGTTATCCGGTGGTAGCCATGGCGACACAAGCAGCACAACTGGCTTTGGCGCTGGCGAACAAACAACCCCTGCCGGAAGTCACCAATATGTTTAGCCCAACGCTGGTGCGCCGCCATTCAGTGGCTAATATCAGTCATCAAGTTGAGCCAAATCCAACCGATGCTTGATTATTCGTAGACCTGGCTAATCACCGGGTTTACGGCCCCCTATGGTAAACTGAGCGATATTGACTACTGCCGCTACTGATAGAGGTTACTCACTAATGATCACCATGTTGGATGTCGCCATTCGCGCGGGAGTGTCGAAAGCCACCGTTTCCCGCGTATTAAATGACACCGGTCTGGTGAAGAAAAGTACCCGCGATGCGGTGTTCAAAGCTATGGATGAGTTAGGCTATCGGCCAAACTTTCTTGCCCAATCACTGGCCAATAACAGCTCCAATAGTATTGGTCTGGTGGTGTCCAATTTCGACGGCCCCTATTTTGGCCGTTTGTTACGCCAGGCCGCCACACTGACAGAAGCTAACGGCAAACATTTGATCGTCACTGATGGCCACAATACGCCAGAAAACGAATTGCAGGCAGTGCATCTGCTGGCTGACCGCCGCTGTGATGCCATTATTCTCTATACCCGCTTTATGAGTGAAAGCACACTGATGGCGCTGGTGGAAAGCTTGCCGGTGATGGTGGTTAACCGCAACCTCCCCCAAGCACCCGAACGCTGCGTGTTCTTTGAACAACAGCAGGCTGCCTACCAGGTGGTGGATTATCTGATTGGCCAAGGGCACCGTGAGATCGCCTGTATTACCGGGCCGATCAACACCCCCACGGCTCAAGCACGCCTGGCAGGCTACCGTCAGGCCTTGGTACAGCATAATATTGCCTTCAACCCAGCGCTGGTTGCCAACAGCGATAGCAGCGTGCCGGGGGGATACCACAGCTGCAACACCTTGTTAGCCCACAGCAGCCATTTCAGTGCCCTCTTTGCCAACAATGATGATATGGCCATTGGGGCGATGAAAGCGCTGCAACAAGCGGGCAAACGCCTACCTGAAGATGTTTCACTGTTTGGCTTTGATGACGAACCCAGCGCGGCTTACCTGCAACCGGCCTTGTCTACGGTTTATCTGCCGATCGATATCATGATCGAAACCGCCATCACCCAGGCGTTGCGCCTGATTAATGGGCAACCGTTGCCACCGTTAACCCCGTTCACTGGTGAACTAAAACTGCGTGAATCGGTAATTCCCGGCCCCTACGCCACCGCTACCCTTGGTTCATAAAGTTGCAGCTAGGCGAGCGTGAGGCCGGCGAACACACTGGCCACTTACACCAGTTCTAATCCAATCAACTCTTCAATAGTCTGACGGCGGCGGATTAACCGTGGTTGCCCCTGCTCAAACAGCACCTCGGGTAATAATGGACGACTATTGTAGTTAGACGACATAGATGCGCCATAAGCCCCGGTATCATGGAATACCAGATAATCCCCTACCTGCACCGGTGGCAGCAGGCGGGTTTCAATGCCGCCCCCTGCTTGCTGGGTAAAGACATCACCAGATTCACACAACGGCCCGGCAATCACGGTTTCGTGCTCCGCTTGTTGCTCTAGATTACGCCCGTCAGCAGGTAACAATGAGATATGGTGGTAACTGCCGTACATTGCCGGGCGCATCAGATCATTGAAACCGGCATCCACCAAGACAAAATGGCGGCTCCCCATCTGCTTCACCGAGCGTACTTCTGCCACCAGCGCCCCCGCCTCCGCCATCAGAAAGCGGCCCGGCTCAATCTCTAACTTGACCGGATGCCCCAGGTGCGCGGCAATCCGCTCACGAGCTCGATTCCACAAACCATAATAGTGCTCAGTATCCACCGCTTCCTCACCAAACTGATAAGGTACGGAAAGACCACCACCGGCTGAAATAGCGCTGATATCCTGCCCCAACGCTATCACCTGCTGCACCATGGCGTCGCACACGCGCTCCAGATGCTGATAATCGACACCCGAGCCGATATGCATATGTAATCCGACCAACTGCAAGCCGTATTGTTGCACTTTAGCAATGGCTTGGGGCAAATCGGCATACCAAATACCGTGCTTGCTGTTTTCCCCACCGGTATTGGTTTTCTGGCTATGACCATGACCAAAGCCGGGGTTGATACGCAGCCATACTGGGTGCCCAGCGGAAACCTGCCCCAGTTGCTCCAACATATCAATCGAGCCAGCGTTAACCGGTATTCTCAATTCGCTGACACGTTGCAACGTAGCCTGATCGAGCAAATCTGCAGTAAAGACGATCTCCTCGCCACCCGGCTCAAAACCCGCCTTCAGCGCACGCTCAATCTCCCCCAACGATACCGCATCCACCTTCACGCCGTGCTCACGCATCAAGCGCAGAATATGAATATTCGAACAGGCTTTCTGGGCAAAACGCACCACATCGAAATAATACAACTGGTTGATACGATCAATAATAATATCCGCATCATAGGCCCATACCGGGCAACCAAAACGTTTTGGTAATGCCAGCAGGTTGGTTGCATTAAGTGCTGTAGCGGTATCATTCAAGGCATATGGCATAAGTCAGTTTCCATCATCAAATTTCCCCTATCATGCCGTGACCCAGTTGGTATGAAAAATATCTATTTAGCCTTAGTCTATTCATTTATGATATAGGTATATCCCCGTCGCCATTCAAGCTGCAGCGGCGTTCCGCATCGTGCCCACCAGCCAGATGCTTAACGAGAAGTGTCATCAGGCACCATTATCTCGCTGGTAGACCCCACTGATGGAGCCCAAATATGCCCGCCATAACCCTGCGCCAGATTGAGATTTTTCATGCGGTAATGACCACCGGCAACCTGACTGAAGCGGCAGCCCTGCTGCAAACTTCGCAGCCGACAGTCAGCCGTGAACTGGCTCGTTTTGAAAAACTGATCCAGTTACCGTTGTTTGATCGGGTACGTGGTCGTCTTCAGCCTACAGTGCAAGGGCTGAGATTGTTTGAGGAAGTGCAACGCTCTTATTATGGCCTGGAGCGTATCACCAATGCGGCCGCCGGGATCCGCCAATTCCAGCAGGCCCAACTGTCCATTGCCTGTTTGCCGGTGTTTTCCCAATCGTTGCTGCCCGCAGTCTGTAAACCCTTTGTTGACCGCTATCCTGAAGTGAGTTTCAGCGTGATCCCGCAGGAATCACCGCTGCTGGAAGAGTGGCTCTCGGCACAGCGTTATGACCTGGGTTTGACAGAAAATACCCTGACGCCAGCGGGCACGGAACGCATGACGTTAATGACCATGAATGAAGTCTGTGTGCTCCCTGCCGGGCACCGCCTGTTGGCTAAAGCACAACTCACCCCGCAAGACTTTGCAGCAGAGAACTTTATCAGCCTGTCAGCCACCGACAGTTATCGGCAATTACTGGATACGCTGTTCCATGAACAAGGGGTCGAGCGCCGAATGGTGCTGGAAACCCATAGTGCGGCTTCCGTGTGTGCGATGGTCAAAGAGGGGGTCGGCATATCAATTGTCAACCCACTGACCGCATTGGATTATGCCAGCAACGGCATCCATATCCGGCCTTTTAGTGTGGCAGTGCCCTTCACGGTGAGTTTGATCCGCCCACTACACCGCCCCTCTTCTGAACTGGTGAGCACTTTTGTTGAGCATTTGCAGCAGCAGGCAGAAAAACTGCTCACCAAATTGGCGGGGGTGATATCGTCAACGTGAAGCATTGCACCAGCCTGGATCGGTAGCAAACCACTCCACCAGAAAATCCAGCATGGCACGCAATGTTGCCGGCATGTGGCGGCGAGAGGTATAGATACCATAAATCCCCATCATTTGGGGGGAATACCCCGGTAGCAAGGCCACCAGTTCCCCTTTATCCAACCAGGGAGCTACCGATTGATAGGGTTGTAACGCAATCCCTACGCCCTGCAGACAACCGGCTAACAAAACCAAGGGTTCATTGGCACTAAGATTACCACTGACAGCAACGGATGATTTAGCCCCCTGATCATCAAAATGCCACAGACTTTTACCAAAATAGGAATAGGTCAGGCAATTATGTAACGTCAGATCCTGTGGATGAAGCGGAGTACCATGAGCAGCAAGATAAGCGGGCGATGCGCAGACTACCGAAGCACAAGTGGCGAGTGGTCGGGCTATCAGGTTAGGATCCAAATCATTAGTAATACGCAATGCCAAATCAATCCGCTCTTCCACCAGATTGATCACTCGGTTGTTAATTTGCATATCCACCGTAACCAGAGGATGACGTTGTAGAAACTGTGCAATGGCTCCCACCAAAGCCGTTTGCCCCAGGAATTGTGAACAACTCAAGCGTAACAAACCGCGTAGCTCTTCTCCCTGTGTTTCTGCTTGCTGGTCAATATCCTCCACGACCCGCAGCATTTGGCGACAACGTTCCAATGTGCGTTCACCCGCATCTGTCAGGTTGAGTTTCCGTGTTGTTCGGTGCAACAAACGTGTTCCCGCCCACTGTTCCATCTGTGCCAGATAACGCGTCACCATCGCTCGTGACATTTCCAACCTTTCCGCTGCAGCAATCATGCTGCCACATTCAACAATGGTGACAAAAACCTGTGCAGCGGTAATGCGATCCATGATTCGCTCGATTTATGCAATTAATAATTGCCCATTCTCCGGTTTTTCTATCGATTCATGCAACATATCATTTCTCACTAATCACTACAGGAGATCTATCTATGTTTAAAAAATCATTACTTCCCCTGGTTCTTGGTGGCCTGGCCACAATCAGTTCATTTGCCAATGCGACGGCACCCTTGACGATGGAAGTCTACAATCCCGGTGAAAAAAGTATTTTCCCGGTTTCGTCCGAGATCATCAGCGGTCCACATGAAGTAGCGCTGATTGATGCTCAATTCCAACGTAATGACGCACAGGAATTGGTAAAAAAAATCAATGCCACCGGGAAAAAGCTAACCACGATCTACATCAGCCATTCAGATCCTGACTTCTATTTTGGGCTGGATGTACTCAAAACCGCCTTCCCCCAAGCAAAAATTATCGCTTCACCAGAGACAGTTAAAAATATAACCGCCAATCAGGCTGGTAAAGTCGCCTATTGGGGTCCCATTTTGAAAGAGAATGCGCCACAAGAGATCGTCATTCCACAACCGCTACAAGGCAACAGCTTTACTATCGATGGCCAACTAGTGGAGGTAAAAGGACTAGACGGCCCAACGACAGATCGCACCTATGTGTGGATCCCGTCATTAAAAGCGGTGGTAGGCGGTGTACCTGTTGCTGGTGACAATATCCATCCCTGGGTTGCTGATAATCAGAGCGTAGAATCCCGTGCTCATTGGCAAAAGACGTTGGCAAATATCGAGGCATTACAACCCGAACGCGTAGTTCCTGGGCATTTCTTGCCTGGTGCGCCGCAAACTCTAGCCTCAGTGACATTTACCCAACATTACTTGGCAACATTGGAACGTGAATTACCAAAAGCTCACAATGCCACTGAACTGATTGCCGCCATGACACGGCATTATCCTGATCTGAAAGGCGTTTCCAGCCTGGAGTTGAGCGCCAAAGTATTGAAAGGCGAAATGAAGTGGCCGTAATAAAACTTATCCACTAACGCCGGTGTTAGCCGGGAAAAAACCGATACACAGGCTTAGAGCCAGTTTTGCTGTAAACAAAACTGGCGACTGTTCCAGTCTCTGATTCGTACCTTGCCCTGACACCCAATTGACTTAAATAGGGATGTCAGAGGCAACCAGAGCACGCTATTCCCCACCACTTTCCTCGTTATCACCACATTATCAGCAAAGAAATCTCTCACCTGGCACAAGTTGTGTTGTAATCTTACCGCTTCAAATAGTGAGTACCGTTAAAACTGCTTATCCATGGTCGGTTGCTGGTCTGCAACCCTAACGGCCACGCTAAATAGCAACAGACATCCCGGAATACCATGAACACGACAATTTCACAGAAACATGCCGTTTGGCAGTTAATTAAACCGTTTTGGGTCTCAGAAGAGAGCCCGCGCGCTTGGGCGATGCTGATAGCCATTATTGCGCTCACTCTGGGGCTGGTTTATATCAGCGTGCTGTTCAACCAGTGGAATCAGGTATTTTATGATGCGTTACAGAATAAAGACTATCCGGTATTTAAGGCCCAGTTGTGGCGCTTTACCTATTTAGCGCTGATCTTTATCTCGCTGGCGGTCTACAAAATTTACCTGACTCAAGGGTTGCAGATGCGTTGGCGGCGCTGGATGACCGAAAAATTTATGGGCAAATGGCTGGCACATCGCGCCTACTATCATACCGAGCAGCAACAACTGATTGATAACCCAGATCAACGTATTGCAGACGATCTCAATGTGTTAACGCAATACACGCTCTCTTTATCACTCGGCTTGCTCTCCAGTGTAGTGACGCTCTGTTCATTTATTACCATTCTTTGGAATATCAGCGGTCCGATGACTTTTGTTATTTCACAACATAGCTTCACTCTGCCCGGCTATATGGTGTGGTTTGCCTTTTTATATGCCGCACTGGGTTCATTATTGATCTGGCGGGTGGGTAAACCCTTGGTCATGCTGGGTTTCAATCAGGAACGCTATGAAGCTAACTTCCGCTTTGGCTTGATCCGTATCCGTGAAAATAATGATGCCATTGCCTTGTATCATGGTGAACCCCGTGAAGAGCAGCAATTAAGCCGTGGTTTTGAAGCCATCCGCAGTAACTGGTGGTCGATCATGCGCATCACCCGGCGGCTCAATATCGCCAGCAATTTTTATGGGCAATTTGCCATTATCTTTCCTCTCTTGGTGGCCGCCCCACGCTATTTTTCCGGTGCTATCCAGATGGGGGGGTTGATGCAGATTTCCTCTGCTTTTGGTCATGTTCAGGGAGCGCTGTCGTGGTTTATTGATGCTTTTAACAATCTGGCTACCTGGAAAGCCTGTGTTAACCGTCTAGCCGGTTTTAATGCGGCGGTGGATAAGGTACATCATCAACCCCGTGGCATCACGCTACAGTCAGAACATGAGCACCCCCTGGCATTACGCGACCTCGGCATGACGTTACCTGATGGGCAGCCGCTGTTAAACCCAACCAATATGACGATCAAGCGCGGTGAACGGCTACTGATTGTTGGCCCCTCTGGCAGTGGTAAATCCACCTTGCTGCGTGCCGTAGCTGGCATCTGGCCCTATGGCTCTGGTGAGATTGGCCGGGATAAATCCCTAACCTCGCTGTTCTTGCCACAACGCAGCTATATCCCCATCGGTACACTGCGTGAGGCATTGAGCTATCCGCATCCGGATAAAGAATATAGCGATCAACAATTGTTGAAAGTGCTGGAAAACTGCCGCCTGACGCATCTGCAACGCTGGCTGGATACCAGTGCTAACTGGAGCCAGCGCTTATCACCGGGCGAGCAGCAACGGCTGGCATTTGCTCGCGCAATCCTGACTCGTCCGGATGTGCTGTTCCTCGATGAGGCAACCAGCGCACTGGATGATGAAACCGAACAGTTGATGTATTGCCTGCTGGTGGATGAACTGCCTGATGTTACCTTGATCAGCGTGGCGCACCGCATCAGTGTGGCGAAATATCATCAAACCTGCTGGCGCTTTAGCCGTGACGAAAGCGGCATAGCCAAGGTGGCGCTGAGCCCATTGCCGTCATAAGGCTTTTCCTGTTGCCCCCAAGCCGATACAAGTGATGGTTAAAACTCAACTTGAATCGGCTTGGGTTCCCCCTCTTTTAGTTGTTCCCCCCCCAAAAAAAGCCAGCAATCCACTTGCTAACCTCATTTTAAGTAAAGCTAGCCATTTGATTACTTTACAAAAATAAAGAAAGGCACATTAAAAGAAGTGATCTGGATCACGATTAAGATTTTTCTCAACACGTATCATCCGGCCCTGCTATTAACGACCCATTAATATCGGCCATCCGGTCATGGCGAGTGGCTTTTTCTACCAACAGCATGATGTCGCAACCTGATGAAGATAATTTCCCCGATGTTGTTGTAAACAAACTAAACTTGAAATTATTATCAATAAAAGACCACAGTTCGGTCGATCAAACCACTGGAGTAACCGGTATTCTGGAATATCTTTTAACCCACTGATTATCATTTGTTTTGGCTTTGCTACATGTTTGACCCGTTGCCTGTTGCCCCTCTGGGCTGATGACTCGGGTTATTGAGCCCCCAATAGCCTGGGGCCAGGGCCGGAGCAGGCCCAGACGAGCGATAAACCGAGAGGCAGGGAGCCAACGGATGAATTCATCGCCCCCTTAAAATCTGATCCGAAGAGATTGCATCGTGAATATAAAACTTGTTGCCGTTCTACTTTCTACACTCTTTCTCTCTGCCTGTAACAGAGAGGTACCGGAGGAAAACGACAGTGTGCGCCCGGTTAGCATTTTTGAGGTGAGTAACGGTGCGCAACAAGGGGTACGGATCTTTCCTGCCAGAATTATTGCCGGTGACCGTACTGAGCTCTCTTTTAAACGCGCAGGGCAACTGGAGCAAGTGTTAGTCAGAGAGGGCGAACGAGTCAGCCAAGGGCAATTAATTGCTGAACTCGACAATACTGACGCAAAGCTGCGGTTGCAGGACCGCCAAGCCACGTTCAATCTGGCACAGGCGCAATTCAACCGTTATGCGACCTTAAGCACCCGTAATGTCATCGCCCGGGCAGAGCTTGATGTACAACGTGCCGCACGTGATTCCGCGCAAGCAGCCTTAAAACTGGCCCGGGAAGAAGTGGCAGATATGCAAATCCGCGCCCCTTTCGCCGGGGTGATCGCCATGGTCAATGCCCGAAATTATCAGGTTATTCCCGCTGGCCAAGCGATAGCGTCACTCAACTCACTTGACTCGCTGGATGTGGTTTTCAGCATCCCAGAAAATCTGTTTATCCTGATTGATGAAAACAACGCTAAATACCAGCCGATTGTTCAGTTCAACAATTTACCGGGCCGGGAATTTGCTGCGAGTTATAAAGAGCATACCACCAATACCACCTCAGGCTCCTTAACCTACCAAATGACACTCACTATGCCACGGCCACAAGACTTGCCAATGCTGTCGGGGATGAGCGGCAGCGTGCGCATTAATCTTGGTAATTTGCCCGGTATGGCACAGACCAGCAGCGTAATTATCCCGGTCGAGGCGGTCTTTAACCCAGATAATAGTGAAAAGAATCAACCCCATGTATGGGTAATTAAAGAGCAGGACGGCAAGTTATCCCTTGAGTCGCGCCAAGTGCAAACTGGGCAGTTAACCGCCACTGGTATCCAGATTGTAAGCGGCCTGGCTGATGGTGAACGGATCGTCGCAACCGGTACCCGTGAACTGAGTGAAAATCAGCAAGTCCGTGCCTGGGTCCGTGAGCGAGGTCTGTAATGAAACTGACAGAGAGCTTTATCAACAACAGTACCCGCATTTGGCTGGCAATCGTGCTATTAGGGATTGGTGGCTTAATTGCCTTTCTCAATATTGGTCGGCTGGAAGATCCGGCCTTTACCATAAAAACGGCGGTGGTGGTCACTCGCTATGACGGCGCATCAGCCCAGCAGGTTGAAGAAGAAGTCACACTACCACTAGAAAATGCCATTCAACAATTGCCTTATGTTGACAATGTCACCTCAATCTCGAGCGTCGGCTTGTCACAGATTACCGTCAATATCCGCGCTGAATATGGTTCGGCAGAGTTACCACAAATCTGGGATACGCTACGCCGTCGCGTGGGTGATGCCGCCCGAGTGCTGCCACCGGGTTCCAGCGCGCCGTTCGTCAACGATGACTTTGGTGACGTTTATGGCTTCTTCTTCTCGCTGTATGGTGACGGTTATAGCAATCAGGAATTGCGTAACTTTGCCGACCTGCTACGCCGTGAGTTGGTTGTGGTGCCTGGTGTGGGCAAAGTGGCGATTGTCGGTGTCACACCCGAAGAAGTACAAATTGAGATTTCCCGTGCCCAGATGACCGCGGCCAATATTATCCCGCAACGGCTTTACGACTTGCTCAGCCGGCAAAACGTGGTCTCTAATGCCGGGGATCTGCTAGTGGGCAGTGAGTCGATCAGGCTGCATCCTACTGGTGAGTTTAATAATATTCAGGAGTTGGGCAACCTGCTGATCAGTGAGCCCGGTAGCCCACGTAGCGTTTATTTACGTGATATCGCCACCATTAAGCAAGGCGTGACACGCACCCCGGACAATATCTATCGCGCTAATGGACGCCCGGCGTTATCCATTGGAGTCTCTTTTGTCCCCAACGTTAACGTGATTGTCGTGGGTAAGGCGCTCAAAGCTCGTTTAGCCGAGTTGGAAGCTGAGCGCCCAGCAGGGATGGATATCAGCGTTTTCTATGATCAAGCCCAGGAAGTGGAACTGGCAGTCAACGGCTTTATTATGAATTTCTTGTTAGCCGTCCTGATTGTCGTCGGTACCCTGTTGATTTTTATGGGGGGGCGCAGCGGCATGGTGATCGCCGCCTCACTAGCACTTAATGTGCTGGGTACCTTGCTGATCATGAAACTGTTGAATATTGAACTACAGCGGATTTCACTCGGTGCCTTGGTGATTTCTCTGAGTATGCTGGTAGATAACGCCATTGTGATCGTCGAGGGCATTCTGATTGGGCGGCAAATGGGGCAAAGTACCCTGGCAGCCACCAGCAATGTGATAAAACGCACCATGTTCCCACTGTTAGGGGGAACCATCATTGCCATCCTGGCATTTGCCCCCATTGGGTTATCGAATGATGCCACCGGGGAATACTGTAAATCCCTGTTCCAGGTTCTGCTGATTTCACTGATGTTGAGCTGGATTACCGCATTAACCTTAACGCCGGTGTTTACCAAATGGGCGTTTGAAAAACAAAAAGTAGTGGAACCCAACCCGGACGAACCGCCTAAAAACCCTTATGATGGCAAGGTGTTCCGCATTTATCGCAGCATACTGGCTAAACTGCTCGCGCAACGTGCAATTACCCTCTCGGTGTTGGCTGCTTTGTTGGTGGCTTCGGTGATTGGTTTTGGTAGCGTTCGCCAAAGCTTCTTCCCACCCTCCAATACCCCGATATTTTTCGTAGATATGTGGCTACCCTATGGGACCGATATTGCCTATACCGAGAAAATTGCCGCCGAGATTGAGCAGCATATCAAGGTACAAGAGGGTGTTAGCGATACCATGGTCACCATTGGTCAAGGTGCCATGCGCTTTATGCTCACCTATAATGCCCAACGGCAATATTCCAACTATGCGCAAGTGATGGTACGAGCCAAAAACCTTAACCAGATCCCGGCCATGGCTGAGCAGATAGAAGGCTATATACGCCGTAATTTTCCGCAGGTGAATGTCCAGGCCAAACGTATTATGTTCGGGCCCTCTAATGACAGCTCGATTGAGGCACGCTTTATTGGCCCGGACCCTAACGTGCTGCGTTCACTGGCCACCAAAGCGAAAGATATCATCAATTCCGACCCGAATTCGGACGGCCTGATGCACGATTGGCAAGAGCGTAGCAAAGTTATTCGTCCACAAGTCTCGGATTATCTTGCCCGTGAGTTAGGGGTGGATAAACGTGAAATCGATAATGCGTTACGTATGAGTTTTGGTGGGATTACGGTCGGTTTGTACCGCGATGGCACCCGCTTAATGCCGATTATCTTAAGAACCCCAGAGTCTGAGCGGATGAATGCTGAACGGCTCAATGATGTGATGATCTGGAGCCAAGCACGGCAAGCCTTTATTCCTATTGATAACGTGGTTAATGGATTTGTTACCGAGTGGGAAGATCCGTTGATCATGCGCCGGGATCGTAAACGCACCTTGACCGTACAGGCCGACCCCAGCTCACAAAGTGGTGAAACGTCCTCCGAACTGTTACAGCGCATCAAGCCGCAAATTGATGCGATGCCCTTGCCACAGGGTTACGAACTGCAATGGGGCGGTGACTATGAAAGTACCAACAAAGCCCAGGCCGGGCTATTCACCAGCCTGCCGATCGCCTTTGTGGTGATGTTCATCATCACTGTATTGATGTTCAGTTCAGTGAAGAATGCCTTGGCGATTTGGTTAACCGTGCCGCTCGCACTGATTGGCGTCACGCTCGGTTTCCTGTTAACCGGTATTCCCTTTGGCTTTATGGCATTGATTGGCCTGTTGAGTTTGAGCGGCATGTTGATTCGTAACGGTATTGTGCTGGTGGAGGAAATTAACCTGCAACGGGAACACAAGCCAATGCAGGAAGCGATCATTGACTCAGCCACATCGCGCTTGCGCCCGATCATG
Source organism: Serratia sp. DD3 (assembly GCF_000496755.2). The sequence continues at coordinate 107,894 of NZ_AYKS02000047.1, read as the reverse complement.
CTGACTGCATTCACCACGGTACTGGGTTTGGCACCTTTGCTGAGTGATGCCTTCTTCCAGAGTATGGCGGTAGTCATTATGTTCGGCTTAGGGTTCGCAACTGTGCTGACACTGCTGGTATTACCGGTTATTTACAGTTGCCTGCCTTCCAAAAATCGCTATTCGGAAGCCTCGGTAGAGAGTTAAGCGAGATGGTTCAACGAGATGGTTCAACGAGATAGTTAACAGGCTGTCTGCTCTAAATAATAAAGCCCTCTTTAGTCATTAAAGAGGGCTTTTGTTATGACCTGTTGAATTTTATAGACTGTTAGAAGTTATATTTAGCCCCCAACATAAAGGCGGTATCACTGTAGCCGTGATTACCTACTTGCTGATTAATATTACCCCACAGATTAATACGCTGATTCACCTGGCTTTCTAAACCCACTTTCAGCTCAGCAATATTAGCGGCACCATGCTGTTTAACTGAAATGTTATCCAGTTTGGTACCAAAATCTTTGGTGTTATGCACCCAGTTAGCTTCAACAAAGGGTTCAAACACCAGGGCTTTATTCTTGTCCTGGCCACTGTGAGTGCGCAACGACGTTCTCACGCCTAATCGCGTTTGAATATTACCGTTACCTTCACCAGAGACATTCGTACCATTAGACTCTTTATGGTCATCGGCTTTCACTCCCATCCAAACCAGTTGTGCCTTAGGTTGGATAAAGTACACCACGCTTTTCGCGGCATTTTCACCAAATTTAAAGGCATAACCACTTTCAACCGATGCAGTGAAACCCTTGGATTTATACTCTTCTGTTGCTAAATCCAGGCCATCAACACTGTTATTGAACCAGCTATATTGCAACCAACTGTCTACATATAAACCAGATTTATCCGCTTCATTGGCATACCAGGTACCATATACCCCGGTGCTGTAACCACGCACTGACGCCCGAGCGGTGTAGCCTGTCACGCGTGATTCTGTACGGCTCTTGCTATTGGCATAACCGGCCATCAAACCCAGGTGCAAACTGTCAGTACCATTATAACTCCACTGCGCGATATCGCCCCCCAGTTGCAGCACATAACGGTTAGCCTGGGTACGCAGTTGCCCATAAGTATCACGAGAACGGTTATGGGCACCTTCGTTACGCAACCACATACTGGTGACTTTATACTCACCTGTCACAGCATCAACATATTGCGTTTCACCCATCCGGTCATGTAAACGGGTAACAAACATATTATTGGCTGCCGCCAGGTTATTGGTGTAGCCACTAACTTCTGGACGATAAACCGGCTTCACTTCACGTTTATCCGGGGTAGGGTCCGCAGGATCTACTGGATCTACTGGATCTACTGGATTTACTGGGTCCACTGGGTCTACTGGGTCCACTGGGTCTATTGGGTCCACTGGGTCTACTGGGTCTACTGGGTCTACTGGGTCCACTGGGTCTACTGGGTCCACTGGGTCTACTGGGTCCACTGGGTCCACTGGGTCTACTGGGTCCACTGGGTCCACTGGGTCCACTGGGTCTACAGGGTCTACTGGGCTATAGTCTGACACCAGATACCAGGTATTATTTGTGCTATTCGGACGCACAAAGTAGTCAAATGAACCCGCTACAATACGTTTGCTGTTGCTAAAAGTTGCGGTGGAAGCACCCTCGACTTTAATAATTTCAATCCCTTGAGCGGTTAACGCACCTGTACCACCAATGTTATTGATAGCGACATCGGTATTACCACTGGCATCCCCTTTGATAATAAGCTTATCTGCAGGTGAACTATCATCACCCAGCACCGAATTCATCACTAACAGGCCATTATTACTGGTGTAATTACCGGCAATAGTCACCGTTTTACTGGTAAAGCCGGCAGGATCATTCATATCGGCTGGTGCTACAAAACTGACAGTAGAATTATTTAAAGCCAAGTTTGACACTACTGAATCCCCGGTAACATTCCATATGCTATTGGCACCTGAAATATCCAAATTCACGGTGGCCGCATTACTGGCACTATTAACGGTACCATCAGCTTTATACTGGTTCGAATTGACGATACCGGTAATATTGCTGCCATCAGTCATCACCAGGTCAATAAGCGCTTTTTTATCCGCAATAATATCGCCATTAACGGTATAAATACCCGAAACCTGTTGATTTTTCTCACTATCGAATGAAGCCACTTTTGAATTTTGGCCTGAGGCATAAATGGCTTTACTGCCCTTTTGTACTGTCACAATCACATCAGAAAGCAAATCAATCACACCACCATAAGCGGTGGTGCTACCCAAAAAACCTTGAGCTGCATTAGCAAAAATACCATTGGCACCTTGCCCAGATGTTTTCACATCAACATTATTTAAGCGAATATATCCGTGACCATTGGCATAAATAGCATGGGCAGTATTCCCCGTGGTAGTCACTTTGCTATCACCCTGTAAATCTATTTTAGCGGTATCATTGCCCCCATATATTGAATCGATCCCCGCGTAAACACCATAACCACCATTAGCACTACCACTTCCCTGGGTATCAACAGTTGTATTACCTTTAACAATAATGGTATTCATACCCATTTTGTTGTAGGCCACATTAGCACGTAGCCCCATACCATTAACGGTGCTAACCACAGCATCTCCATTAACGGTAACAATAGAACCAGTGGATTCTCTGCCTATATTGACACCATCAGCACTTGAGCCCGTGGTGGTTATGGTCAAATTATTAGTTGTTATTTTACTTGCGCCATTTTTGGTAATAATGCCGTCAGCATCCACACCGGATGTAGCAATAATTAAATTATTAAAATTATAGGTACTGCTATTACCATAGATACCCCAACCTTGCAGTGGTGAGGTACCCGCTTTAGTTGTGGTGGTGATATTAACTGTGTCATAAGCAGAAAGCCCTAAACCTCCGTGCAGACCAGAGTTATAGTAATAAACGACTTCTGAACAGCTTAATAATTTTTTCCCATCGGCGTCAGTGGTATTAGTACAGTTATCAGCTGCATAGGCCATACTAAATGGTAAAATTAAAAATACCAACCCGCTATTTTCTTTCTTTAAAAAACGCATTAAAGCCTCTTCTACTGTTACTTAGGTTAATTTTAAGTTAAAAAAATAAAAATTAACCACCCTGGTTAAAAAAACATACACACCAATAACATTCAATAAAAAAGACGTAGTCAGGCTGACAAATACCCAGAAGTATATAGACCATAATCAGGCTATAAGAGTAAACCTACCAACATACTACGATTTGACGTTTGGTACGTGTAAACACATTAATTATTTAATTACCAAGGTACTTGGTATGGCAGTAAATCTGGCATAGAGTGAATGATAAATCTCAAGAAATGATTTAATCAACACTTAGATAGTACGAAAAACTCACCTTAATAACTTATCACTACTGATTTCTTTCAGTAAGTTTGAGTCATTCGAACGAGCGAATACTGTTGACGCTCCTGCGACTGCAAGTACGACTGGTAAATATTCTCAATAAATAAATCTATCGAAGAATTGTACGCAGATAGTTATACCAATTTATGGTTAAAAAACCAACGGCCACAGCTGACTTTAGGACTATTCCTAGACGATCATACTCAAAACGAGCAAGCATCATGACTGCAAGATGACTTTTCGAACAACCTGTTTTCTAACAATCTGTTTTCTAACAATCTGTTTTCAAACAATCTGTTTTCAAACAACCTGGGTAGGCTGATTGAGAGCCGCAACAACGAAGGTACCCATTGCCCCGCCCTGCCCTACCCTAAACAAACAACCCAAAGCTAGCCCCGCACCTTTCAAGCAGATCTGTTACAAAAATCTCATTTTTCAATTTTAAAATGAAAGTTTCATATAAAAATATTGTGAAATAAAATTTCCACTGCTAGGGTGTGGTTGAAATTGACCATAGCTCATGTTTTCAGCGCAAGGCACTGATGAACGCGGAAAATGTCCCTTCGTCATGATGTCAAAAACCCATGAAAACATCACAAATATTCCCATTTAGAGGAGAGTTCCCGATGTATAACATTGCTTTGTTTGGTGCGGGTCGAATTGGACAAGTTCATGCAGTCAATATCGCTGAACATAAAGAAACCTCCCTTTATTCTGTTATTGATCCTTATGGTGATGGGGCGCAAAAACTGGCCGATAAATATGGCGCTAAGATTCAAACCATCGAAGAAGCCTTAGCCGACCCCAAGGTGCAGGGGGTGTTAATCGCCTCGGCTACCGATACTCATGCTGAATTGATTGAACTTTCTGCGCGAGCAGGGAAAGCCATTTTCTGTGAAAAACCGGTTCACCTGGATATTGAACGCGTACGCGCCTGTTTAGCGATAGTCAAAGAACACCAGGTGCCGCTATTTGTCGGGTTTAACCGCCGTTATGACCCACAGTTTCGCAAAATTCGTGAACAGCTCAGTGCTGGTGTGATTGGTAAAGCAGAATCCCTGTTGATTACTTCACGTGATCCCTCCCCACCGCCTGCACAATACGTCAAAGTATCCGGTGGTATGTTCCGCGATATGACTATCCATGATTTTGATATGGCTCGCTTTATCATGGGGGAAGAGCCGGTCTCTATTTATGCTCAAGGCAGCAATTTAGTCGACCCAGAGATTGGTCAAGCGGGGGATATTGACACCGCATTTATCGTGATGAAATTCCCTTCCGGGGCGATGGCCACCATCTCCAATAGCCGTCGCTCTGGTTATGGCTATGATCAACGAATTGAATTGCATGGTGAAAAAGGCTTACTGCGCGCAAACAACATCCATGAAGATGCCGTAGAAGTTTGGGGTAACCAAGGCTGTGTAGCGGCTAAACCTGAGCATTTCTTCTTACAGCGCTATGAAAAGGCCTATCGTGCAGAGTGGCAACATTTTGTCGATATCCTCTCTGGCCGCGCTCAACCCGAATGCAGTGGTTACGATGGCGAGCAAGCATTACTCCTTGCTGATAAGGCATTAGCGTCTCTCAATTCAGGCTGTGAAATCAAACTATAAGCCCTCATTAATTCACTCAGAAATAGAGATCCTGCTCATTATCGCTCAGCATGAATGAAACCGTGCTGAGCATAATTCAAGCTTTTGGAGAAGCCATGCTCGCTTTTATCTCATTTATCGGCTTTACGTTATTTGTTGCCGGATTCGCTTATTATAAAACCCGCAATTCTCATCTCACTGATTCAACAGAAGGTTATTTTCTAGGTGGTCGGTCATTAACTGGCGTCTATATTGGCGGCTCCATGCTGCTGATGAATCTCTCCACTGAACACCTTGTTGGGCTTAATGGCTTATCATTTCGCACCGGTTTCATTGTGATGGCATGGGAAGTGATGGCGGCGATGACCATTGTGCTCTTTGCTATCTTTTTCTTACCTCGCTATTTGAAATTGGGTATTTCTACCATTCCTGGCTATCTGGAAAAGCGCTTTGATAAACAGACGCTGACCATCACCTCGATTCTCTTTTTAGCCATGTATGTCATCTCACTCTTGCCTATTGTGCTTTATACCGGCGCGATTGCTCTGGAAAGCCTGTTCCAGGTTTCCAATGTGTTTCATGTAGAAAAAGAGACTGCATTGTGGCTGATGGTCTGGGGTGTCGGTGGGATCGGCGCGATTTATGCCGTATTTGGCGGGATAAAAGCCATTGCCGTTGCTGATACCATTAATGGTGTGGGGTTAATTACTGGCGGGTTGATGGTGACCTGCTTTGCCCTGGCTTATGTCGGTAATGGCGACATCTGGGGGGGATTAGTGGAAGTTTATCAAGCTCATCCGGAAAAATTCAACTCAATAGGCGCTGAAGATTCTATGGTGCCATTTTCGACCTTGTTCACTGGGTTGATTGTCTCCAATATGTTTTTTTGGTGTACCAATCAGTCGATTGTGCAAAAAGCACTGGGGGCTAAAAACCTGGCTGAAGGACAAAAAGGGGTCCTGCTTTGTGCCTTTTTTAAACTGATGATCCCCAGTATTATCATTTTACCCGGCATTATTGCCTTCCATGTCTTTAATGGGCAGATGGATAACCCTGACCATGCCTACCCCAGCTTGGTTCAATTAGTGTTACCGGAAATGCTGGTGGGCTTTTTCGCTGCGGTGGTCGTTGGCGCGGTGTTCTCTACCTTTAGCGGTGGTTTAAACTCTTCGGTTACCCTGTTTACCGTCAATATTTTCCAAAAAACGCTCAAACCTAATGCTACGGAGGCGCAAACCGTGAGCTTGGGCAAATGGCTGGGATTAAGTTTGGCGCTTATTTCAATGATTGTCGCCCCTTTAGTGGCCAATGCACCGGATGGGCTGTTCTATTTGATTCAGCAACTGCAAGGGCTGTTTAATGCGCCGATTCTCAGTGTTGTTCTCGTTGGGCTATTAACCAAGCACGTTCCAGCCATTGCGGCAAAATTGGGGCTGCTATTCGGCGTTTCAGCTTACATCCTGTTTAACTTTGTCTTTAAAATCGATATCCACTTCTTCCATTTAGTGGGCTTGCTGTTTGTGGCAAACGTCGCCTTTATGCTGACTGTAGGTCATTTCTATCCACAAAAAGCCCATGAAGATGTTTATACCGAACAAGTTGATATTACGCCTTGGTCAATGACACCCGCTGTCGCCGTACTGATTGTCCTGTCTTCGGTGTCTATGTATGTCTTCCTGGCTCATAATGTTCCTAGCTGGATCATGGTTGGCTACTACCTATTGGCGGCCGTTTCTCTTGGCTTCGTGTTCTGGACCATTTTCCGCGAGTTGATGCGCAGCCCGCGAGCCAAGATGATCAAAATGCAGAAAGAAGCTGAATAATGATGCGTTTTCGCCTCGTTTAACATGGCAGTCAAACCCGCTATTCCGCTCAATTTTTAAAAAAGTTGAGCGATTTTTATTGATAGACGCAACCAAGCAACCAAGCAACCAAGCAACCCGAAGAATAAAGAGTATTTTTAATGGAAAGCACGCTGTTACCCAACATTGTCGGCTACCTCTCCTCGATCGATCCCTTTGATCGCTTAGAGAAACAGGAACAAAATGCCCTGGCGGCGGCGATTGATATTCTCTATTTAAAACAAGGCAAGCGCCTGGCGGATGAGCAAATCGTCGGGCAGGGTTTGTATATTGTACGCACCGGGGCAGTAGAGCAATATCATACTGATGGGACACTACGCGCCCGCTTAGCCGATGGGGATCTGTTTGGCTTCAGCCAGTTATATCGCTCAGGTGAATGTGATTACTCATTAGTCGCGTTAGAAAATGCCTTGTTGTACCGCATCCCCAAGCAAGTCCTGCTGAAATTGATGCAGGATAACCCGGCAGTCAGGCATCACTTCTCTTCCAAAGAATCCGTCCGTTTGGCGCATTCGAGCGTGAAATGGGCCGGGGAGGAGATGTTATATCTGAAAAAGGTCAAAGAGGTGATGAACCGTAGTGTCGCCAAGGTGCATCCTCACACTTCAGTGCAAGAAGCCGCCCAGATTATGGTCGATAAGCATCGTTCCAGTGCGATGGTGATGGATGGAGATAAATTGCTGGGCGTGGTGACTGACCGCGATATGACCAAACGTGTGATTGCCAAAGGGTTAGCATTGCATGCTCCGGTAAGCCAAATCATGACCCAGCACCCGCAAACCATTCAGTCAGATGCCTTGTTGCTTACCGCAATGGAAATGATGATGCTGCACAATGTGCGCAGCCTGCCGGTGATGGAGGGGGGGCAGATCGCTGGCGTATTAACCGCCACCAGCCTGACGGAAAAAAGCCAGGTTCACGCGGTATTTCTGATTAGCCGTATTTATCGGCAGGAGTCTTTGACCGAATTGGTGAGCATGGTTCCGCAACGACAAGCGGTATTTGATGCCTTGCTTTCGGTCAATGCCTCTCCGGCGATTATTCAACACATGATGACGCTGATTGCTGACGCATTTAACAAGCGGCTATTGCAACTCGCTGAGCGAGAGTTAGGCCCGGCGCCAATGAACTACGCCTGGTTTGTTGCCGGCTCGCAAGCTCGTCAGGAAATGCACCTTAATTCTGACCAAGACAATGGCATTATTTTGGCCAGAGAAGCCAATGATGAAGAGCAAGCCTACTTTCAACAATTGGCGCAGTGGGTCTGTCATGGGCTAGATACTTGTGGCTATGCACTTTGCCCCGGGGAGATGATGGCGAGCAATGCCCGCTGGTGTGTTTCTTTGGACCAATGGCAAAGAAACTTCAGGCAATGGGTGGTGCTGCCTGAGCCTCAAGCATTACTCGATATCAGTGTTTTTCTGGATATACGCTTTCTCTACGGGGCGCAGGGGTTGGTGGATAAACTTCACCAAACCTTGACCTCCTGTGTACGGGGCAACCAGCGTTTTCTCTCTACTATGGTGGCTAACTCTTTGCGCGTCAGCCCGCCACTGGGCATGTTTCGCCAGTTTGTGTTAACCAAAGATGGCGATAATCGGCAAGTATTGAACATTAAACAGCAAGCGGTCAGTTTGGTGGTCGAATTAGCCCGAATTTATGCCTTAACCGCATGCAGTTTGGTGCCTGAAACCAGTAAACGGCTGGAGTTTGCTGCAGAGCATGGCGTGATAAGCCATGCCAGCCAGCAAGAATTACAAGCCGCATTGAATTTTATCAATCAAGTGCGTTTGCATCACCAAGGTGAACAGGTAAAACGGGGAAAAAGTTTGAACAATCAGATAGCACCTGGTGAGTTTACTGCGTTTGAACGTAATCACCTTAAGGACGCGTTTCGCATCATTGCACGTTATCAGGAGGCAGCAAAACAACGATACCAGGCGGGGGGGCGCTTACGGTGAAAGTAAATTGGTTTCGTCGCCAACATCCGCTGCAAAACGGTGATCAATTACGCTGTCATGCACTGGCAAAATCCCCCATTCCCGCCCATTGTCTTGAGCTATTCCAAAAAAGCTACCCAGCCCCCAACAGCCCGCTATCTGAGCTCAAGTGTGTGGTATTGGACTTTGAAACATCGGGGCTTGACCCCAAACAGGATGAGATTCTCTCCGTGGGGATGGTTGATATTCATTATCCGGTGATGTCCCTGGCTAGCGCTCAGCACTACTATGTTCAGTCAGAGCAAGTCATCCATTCAAAAACTGCGGTGATTAACCACATTGTGCCTGAAACGCTGATCGGGGGAATTTCACGCCATCAGTTAATTGAACGCTTAGTGGTCAGTTTAAGTGGCAAAGTGGTGATCGCACATGGGGCCGAAATTGAGAAGCATTTTTTGCGTCACTTATTGCAATTAGACGCTAGCCTGCCGTTACCGCTGATCTTTTTAGATACTCTGCGCCTGGAGCGCTCATTGATGAAATATCGCGGCGTGATGTATCCCGATTTACGGCTGACTCATGTTCGCCAACAAAAAGGATTACCGCCGTATCTTGCTCACAATGCGTTCGCCGATGTGGTGGCTACCGGTGAGCTGTTTCTAGCTCTGGTTGAGGAAATCTGTGCAGATAAGCCACCTCTTTTGGGGCCATTGGTGTTACGTTCATTATGATGACAATGTCGGCGAATAAACTGGCTTGAGCCCAACCGTTAAAACGGCGTTGCTAACCAATTGTATTTTTTGTTTTATTTTTATAAAAAACAGAAAATAATTTTTACTATAGTTTCATTTCGCATAAACTTACCCCTAAGGTAATTAACGGAGTGTTGGAGTACTGGAATGTTAACAGCAACAACCTTAAGTGAATTGGAAGACCAAATTCGCAATCGCTATGATGAGTTAAGCAAAAGATTACAACAAGTTGCAGCCTATGTATTAGATAATAAAAACAGTGTTGCTTTTGAAACAGTGTCAGCGATTGCCGAACAGGCCAGTGTTCCCCCTTCTACACTGATCCGTTTTGCCAATGCTTTTGGCTATAGCGGGTTCAACGAAATGAAACAACTATTTCGTAGTAACCTGCTAGAAGAGACCTCCAGTTACACCGACCGCGTTCGTCTGCTGAAAGAAATGTCTGGGGATACCGCGCCTCCTGAACGCCCGGCGGATATTCTGCAAGAGTTTGCACGAGCCAATAGCAATGCCATGCATCAGTTGGCGGCTCAAACGCCTGTCGAGCATTTAGACGAAGCGGTCGACACGCTGGCCAATGCCAAAAACATCTACGTGGTGGGTTTAGGTCGCTCTTTCCCGGTGGCTTCTTATCTGGTGTATGCATTACGGCATTTAAGCAAGCGAGCCTTTCTGATTGATGGGCTTGGCGGCATGTTTAAAGAGCAGATGAGCACCATTGAAGATCATGATGTTTTAATTGTGATTAGCTTTTCACCCTATGCGAAAGAGACCACCGCCATTAGCGAGTCGTTAGTGGGTTCAGCCATTAAACAAATTATTATTACTGATAGCCAAATTAGCCCATTAGCTTCATCAAGCGACATTTGCTTTGTGGTTAAAGAAGCCAAGGTGGATGCCTTTCGCTCTCAGGCGGCGTCATTGTGCTTAGCACAAACCCTGGCGGTTTCGCTGGCGTTTCATAATGCCCCGAGCAAAGCCTAAATAGGTGTTCATAATACAGCTCCACTTTAGGTCGGTGGGAATGGCCAGGAACGCCGACACGCCGTGAACCCATATATGGGGGCTCGTATCGCGCATCCTTGCGCTCCACGGTCGGCTCTCCCACCTATAGCGCTATTTAGGGCTAACAGCGTTTTCCATAAAAAATGCCAGTGATCATCACTGGCATTGTTAATAATGGATTAGGTTAACTGTGCTTGGCTTGATACTCCGGGCCATTGACCCAAACATGGTCCGGTTCCCAAGTAAAACACCATTTGCGTGAAGGGCCCGCCATCACATTTAAGTAATAGTTGTCGTACCCCGCAATCGTCGCCACCGGGTGATAACCTTTTGGCGCTTTCACCACATCTTTGTTATACACCGCCATACACTGATCCAAAGAGCGATCATCGGTATAGATACGTTGTAGACAGAAACCTTGCTCAGGATTAAGCCGATGGTAGTAGGTTTCTTCCAGGTAGGTTTCATGCGGTTCGTTAGCTTGGTCGTGCTTATGGCTGGGGTAAGAACTGGTACAACCCTCATCAGTAAAGACTTCCACCACCAGTAAGCTATCCGCAGGCAGATTGTCGGGCAAGATATTATGCACATAACGCCGATTATTCCCGTGCCCTCTCGCTTCGGCCTGAATGTCTTGCGGGGTAATTAGCCGGGTGGCGTAGGTTCCTTTGCCAGGTGCCTGACACACCGCCAACTCGAGGGAAGTTAATGCTGCAACTTCACAGCTTTCCTGAGCAGACACATAAACCGCATAGGGTTTTTTACGCTCAAAAGGGGACATGCGCTCGCCAATATTTTCGAAGTGGGCTGTTTCTGTTTTAACCGAGGCTTTACCCGCCACCAAGACTAAACAGAGCTCATTGGCGGATGCTGGCAGAGTGAGTTTTTGACCGGGTTTGAGTTCATAAACCTCAAAGCCGACATACTGCCAACCCGCATTCTCAGGGGTGATTTTTTGGGTGCAACCCGCATCATCAGGTGCTTGATACTTTGACAGCAGTGTCGACATACTCTGTTCCTTATGGGGCCGGCCCCCATTTTGCCAGTTCATTTATACCCGTCGCCAATCAAACTGCAGCGGTGTTGGCTGCGCTCTGCTCACCAGCAAGTGCTTTGCGGTGATTGGGATGAGCCCAAGTTTTCAACATCCAATATTATGAAATAAACATTTCAAACTCATGCTAAATTACCAGAAAATAGTGCGTTGCACGGCTGGATAACGGATTAATCTTGAGAATTATACCGCGATCACAAAAGCCTAATTTATTTCAACAATAAATTGAAATGAAATTTATATTTCATATAGTGCATTCAGATGATAACTAGATTGCAGCAGGCGATGAGTGCAAATACGCCACAACGCCAATGTTTCTCTACGCGAATTGGGAGATGATCCGCTGATGAATACCATAAGAATGACCACGGCACAGGCGTTGGTAAAATTTATGAACCAACAATATGTCGAGTTCGATGGTCAGCAACACAAATTTATTCATGGTGTGCTGACCATTTTTGGTCATGGCAATGTGGTTGGGCTTGGACAGGCACTGGAACAAGATGCAGGCGACCTGATGGTGCACCAAGGCTGTAACGAACAAGGTATGGCCCATATCGCCATGGGGTTTGCCAAACAGCATAAACGTAAGAAAATCTATGCGGTCACCTCCTCGGTTGGGCCAGGGGCAGCCAATATGATCACCGCAGCGGCAACCGCAACCGCGAACCGAATTCCGGTGCTGTTTTTACCCGGTGATCTCTTTGCCTGCCGCCAACCGGACCCGGTTCTGCAGCAAGTAGAGCAATATCATGATGCCTCTATCAGCACCAATGACTGCTTTAAACCGGTTTCTCGCTATTGGGATCGTATCTATCGCCCAGAGCAGTTGATGTCCGCCATGCTCAATGCCATGCGAGTATTGACCGACCCGGCTGATACCGGTGCGGTGACTATCTGCCTGCCGCAAGATGTTCAGGGGGAAGCTTATGACTTCCCAGCCTATTTTTTCCAGAAACGGGTTCATCGTATTGATCGCCGCCCCGCCACGGAAGCGATGATTGATGATGCCACGCGCTTAATCCGCAGTAAGAAAAAACCGCTGTTGATCTGTGGCGGCGGGGTTCGCTATTCCGAAGCCCATGAGGCTTTCCGTCAATTTGCAGAAACCTTCCATATTCCTTTTGGTGAAACGCAAGCGGGCAAAAGCGCCATTGTTTACGATCACCCACTTAACTTGGGTGGCATTGGCACCACCGGCTGCCTGGCGGCCAATCTGATAGCGAAAGAAGCCGATTTAGTGATTGGCGTCGGCACTCGCTTTACCGATTTCACCACCGCGTCAAAATCGCTCTTCCAGAATCCTAATGTGGACTTTTTAACCATTAATGTTTCCGAGTTTGATGCCAGTAAACTGGATGCCACGTCGGTGGTTGCCGATGCCAAATCTGCGCTGATGGCCATATCCCACAAGTTAAGCGCGGCGGAATATCTCAGTGGTTACCATGGTGAAATCCAACAAGCAAAACAGGCCTGGCGAGAAGAGGTCACACGCCTGTTTAGCACTCAGATAAACTCCAATTACCAACCCGAAGTGGCAGGGCATTTCGATGATGCACTGCGTGAGTATCGTGACGCCCTCAACACGGAATTAACGCAAACCCGGGTCCTTGGCTTGTTGGACCAACATTTGGAAGATAATGCCATTGTGGTGGGTGCTGCGGGGTCACTGCCTGGTGATTTACAACGGCTATGGCAACCGAAAGTCGCGGATACCTACCATATGGAATACGGCTTTTCCTGCATGGGGTATGAAATCGGTGCTGCCATTGGCGCTAAAATCGCCTGTCCTGATCAGCCGGTTTACAGCTTGTTGGGTGATGGCTCTTATATGATGCTGCATTCTGAATTACAGACCTCCATTCAGGAAGGGCTGAAGATCAATGTGATTCTGTTTGATAACGCGGCCTTCGGTTGCATTAACAATTTACAGATGAGCCAAGGCATGGGCAGTTTTGGCACTGAAAACCGCTTTCGCGATCCGCAGACCAACAAACTGACCGGGCCATTAGTCCCGGTGGATTTTGCGATGAATGCGCAAAGTTATGGATGCCGAGCCTATCGGGTCTATAACGAAGAGCAACTGATCCATGCGCTGGCGGATGCCAAACAGCAGACCGTATCGACACTGATTGATATTAAAGTGTTGCCAAAAACCATGACCCACGGCTATGAAGCCTGGTGGCGCTGCGGTACGGCGCAAGTGGCCGATAAGCCGGAAATTGAACAAGCTGCCGATGAAATTAAACAGGCGCTAGCCAAGGCTCGTCAGTATTAAATCCCCCTTCAGTTCAAGTGACTTGAACCAGGGTGTCCCCCTCTTCTTTCCCACCACCTTCCGTGGTGGGTTTATTTCTTGCTCTGCCTTTCTTGCCATTACCTGATCACACAGGAAGAAGGCAACTTCTAGTCCATTGATTTTATTTAATATTAACCATCATCGCAGAATGTTTTTTCCATTTAAGAATACCTTTTAAATTAAAATTCCACGGCGATCACATAATGAAATATTCCTGTATTTTTCAATTGAAAATGAAACAATCATTCCGTATAAACGTTTTATTGAAATGATTATGCAATAAGCTGCAAAACGGCAAAAGCGACGGCCTATATATAGCCCAAGCACTGAGAGATTTGAGGAGCGAACGGTGAGTACAGAAAAAAAGTTTGATGTGATTTGCATGGGACGAATCGCTGTTGATTTTTATGGACAGCAGATCGGTGCCCGCCTGGAAGACATGAGCTCCTTCAGCAAATATTTGGGGGGGTCATCAGGTAACGTTGCTTATGGTACCGCCGTGCAGGGGCTGAAATCTTCCATGCTGGCGCGCGTCGGCGATGAGCATATGGGCCGTTTTCTGCGTGAAGAACTGGAACGGGTTGGCTGCGATACCAGCCATTTAATTACCGACAAAGATCGCCTAACCGGTTTGGTCATTCTTGGCATCAAAGATCAAGAGACCTTCCCACTGATTTTCTATCGTGAAAATTGCGCCGATATGGCGATAACCAGAGACGACGTCAGTGAAGAATACATTGCTTCTGCCCGTTGCCTGGCGATTACCGGCACGCACCTTTCTCACCCTAAAACACGTGATGCAGTCATCACTGCCTTGCAATACGCTCGCCGCCACGGTGTAAAAACTGCCTTGGATATTGACTACCGCCCGGTACTTTGGGGGCTGACCTCATTAGGGGACGGTGAAACCCGCTTTATTCAATCAGATGCTGTCACGGAACAACTGCAAGAAGTGTTAGGCCTGTTTGACCTGATCGTCGGCACCGAAGAAGAGTTCCATATCGGCGGGGGGTCATCCGATACCATTGCAGCGCTAAAAACCATCCGTTCCGTAACGCAGGCGGAACTGGTCTGCAAGCGCGGCGCGTTGGGGTGTTCGGTCTTTACGGGTGAGATCCCTGATGAGCTGGACCACGGGATCACGGTCTATGGCGTGCGCGTTGATGTGCTGAATGTCTTAGGGGCTGGGGATGCCTTTATGTCAGGCCTGCTGCGTGGCTACTTAAGTGGTGAAGGCTGGGAAACAGCCTGTGCTTACGCCAATGCCTGTGGTGCCTTGGTGGTTTCTCGCCATGGCTGTGCCCCTGCCATGCCGACCAAAGTGGAACTGGATAACTACCTACTACGGGCGCAGCAAGTGAAACGCCCAGACCTGGATCCTGAGCTGAACCATCTCCATCGCGTCACGACACGTAAATCCCCAGAGCGTAATGAACTCTGTGTACTGGCTTTTGATCACCGCATTCAATTTGTTGATATGGCGCGGCAAGCAGGGGCGGATATCGCGCGCATTAGCCCCCTTAAACAACTGATTTTACAAGCCAGCCAGGAAGTGGCCGTTGAAGCTGGATTGGACCAAGGTCAGGCAGGCCTGCTGTGTGACAGCACCTTTGGCCAAGAGGTGTTAAATGCCGTGACGGGTCAGGGGTGGTGGATTGCTCGCCCGATTGAATTACCCAGTTCACGTCCACTCAAGCTTGAACATGGCAATATCGGTTCACAACTGGTCAGTTGGCCGCTTGAGCATATCGTGAAATGCCTGGTGTTCTTTAACCCAGAGGATGATCACCACCTCCGTTTACAGCAAGAGCATCAAATTCAAGAAGTTTATCAAGCCTGTTGCCAGTCCGGGCATGAGTTGTTGCTGGAAGTGATTTTACCCGCAGGGACCAAACAAGACGACGCCCTGTATCTACGTGCGCTGCAACGCTTTTATAACCTCGGGATCAAACCCGATTGGTGGAAACTGCCACCATTGGCAAAAGCCAGTTGGGGTGCCGTATCTGCCTTAATAGCTGAGCGCGATGCTTACTGCCGCGGGGTGGTGATTCTTGGCTTAGATGCACCACAAGAACAATTACAACACGCATTTTCACAAACCGCCGGGCAAAGCATCGTGAAAGGGTTTGCTGTTGGTCGCACGTTATTTGGCGAACCTTCACGTGCCTGGTTAGCCGGCCAGATAGATGATCAAACGCTGATTCATAAAGTGAAAACCAATTACCACAACTTAATCACACTATGGCGCCAACGTGGCGAAAAATAGTGCCAGCACAGGAGAATTGTGATGAGTGTTCAACTAGGTATCAACCCGCTCACTTGGACTAATGACGACATGCCAACATTGGGGGCAGAAACTTCGCTAGAAACCTGTTTAAGCGAAGGGAAGCAAGCCGGGTTTAGCGGCTTTGAGCTGGGGAATAAATTTCCACGTCAGGCAAGCTTATTAGGCCCCATCTTGGCCAGGCATGATCTTAAGCTGGTATCAGGCTGGTATTCCATGGAACTGTTGACCCGCAGTATTGAAGAAGAGATTGTGGCGGTCCAAAACCACCTGACCTTGTTACGTGAACTCGGTGCCAAAGTGATGGTCGCTTGTGAAGTAACGGGTTGTATCCATGGCGCGCAAGACACCCCGGTCCATTTACGCCCGCTTTTCCCTGCCGAGCGTTGGCAAGAATATGGCCGCAAACTGACCGAATTTGCTCAATATACGCAAAGCCAAGGGGTACAAATTGCCTATCACCACCATATGGGCACGGTGATTGAAACAGCAGAAGATATTAATAACTTAATGAAAAATACCGGACCCGAGGTGGGGTTACTGTTAGACACCGGGCACATTACTTTCG
Organism: Serratia sp. DD3; assembly: GCF_000496755.2. The sequence goes on along the minus strand of NZ_AYKS02000047.1, from coordinate 91,141 downwards.
CCGGTGGCGACCCAGTCACAGTGGCACAGAACTGGTCTGAGCGTATTAACCATGTGCATTGCAAAGATATCCGCCAAGAGGTGCTGGCGGATGTGAAAAACCGCAAATTGAGCTTTCTCGATTCGGTGCTTGAAGGGGTTTATACCGTTCCCGGAGATGGCTGTATCGATTACCCGGCGGTATTTAACGTGCTTAAAAACGTCAATTACAGCGGCTGGTTAGTGGTTGAAGCCGAACAAGACCCAGCCATTGCCCATCCGCTGACCTATGCCACCTTGGGTTACAACAATTTATACAAATTTGCTAACGAAGCAGGGCTGTTTGATCTTACCCAGCAATAGTTCTGTACCTTTAACCAGAAGCGCCTTTTTTAGGCGCTTCTGGTGACTGCCTAACATTGGATATCTCTAGCATTTGCCATCACTCGATAGAGCTAGGAGTTGTTGCATCCCCCAGTCTGCATAATCGACAAACAATGCTACTATGCTGCATTCCGTAAGATATATACCCATGAGTCATTGCTGATGCCTACTGAAAACCAACCACTAAAAGATGTCATGCTCGCTTTCCAGATCATCCCAAGACTGAAAGAAGGCAACAACTTCGAGGTGGTCGATAAAGCTATCGAAGTTGTAAAAGCTTCTGGTGTGCCATTCCAAGTCAGTGCAATGGAAACCACCATGAGAGGCGAGCTAAACCAGCTATTAGAGATTGTCAAAGACGCACAACAAGCGTGCTACCAAGCTGGTGCTGTTGAAGTTATTACAAACATTAAAATTCATAGTAAAACTGAACTGGCAACCGACACTTTCTGTACCTATAACAGAGGCGTCACCAAAGCTAATCATATGTTTATGGATGATTAGCTTCCTTGTTAGGCGTTTCTGGTTGCTCATTTATCTGCCGGTGGTTTGACATCGTAGCCTGCGTGCAATAACACTTTTGTATATAATTCCAAGAAACCAGATTTACTCAGATCGTTCTTGGCATCGTTAGTTCGCCAGGCGCAAATCACAAAGGATGATTCACCTGAACTCTCTCTGCCCAACAGAATCAGACGATTGGCATAGTGGCGATGACGACCAACCCGATTTCTACAAGGCTCATATAGAAATCGGGTAGCCGCCGCTAGGTTAACTAATTACCTGACTTTTCCTTGGTAATCGGCTTACCCTGTTGATCATAGGTAAAAAACTCATCAGTCTGATAATTAATAAAGGTATAAGTGGCTTCCTGCGCATCTTGTATTAAGCTGTAGGTGCGAATCGAAATGTCCTTAAATTGCGCAACAACTTTATTTTTAGGGGTGATCAGCTGATATCCTTCACTTGTTTCGACCAGCGCTGTTCCACCCTGAAAAAAGTTGGCGCTTTCGTACATCAGAGGGATAACTAACTTACCCTGAGTGTTGATATAGCCATACTGGCCATCTTCACCTTGTACAGCAGCCAGGCCGTTGGAGAATGGCTTGATATTCTTATAGCCACTGAGATCGAAATTAACTTTTTTGGCCTGACGATCAACGTAATATGATTTATCCTGCTTATCGATTACCGGCATTAAGCCATCTTTACCAAAACTCATTTCGGAAGGCAGTTGCGCATAGGATTTAGCATTAAGCCGAACCCCATCGGCATTATAGATGTCGAAGTTATGATAAATATAAACATTATCGTTTTCAATGGCGTAATAAGGGGTGTCGCCCTCTTTTTTCGTCGTTCTCATTTCATGCCGCACAATGATATTATCACCATCAACATAAAAGTCATTAAAATCACCACGGAGAACCTGTTTGTTATCGCTCTGACGGTAGACCTCGTAACTGCGGATATTACGCTTATCGTCGAAGTTAGAAGCAATAAACAGTGACCCAGTCACTTCAATACCGTGGTACTTTAATGGCAATAAAATTTGATGAGTTTGTATATTGACTAAGCCTTGAATGAAATTATTATTTTGTTCTTTATTAACAATGAGGAACTTATCTTTAATAACCTTTTCATTCATAAGATAAAATGGTTGCAGCTCCAGTTTTTTAGCTGTTCGGTTCAGTAAATAAATTTTCCCGTCGTTATAATCACCCTTAGCGCCAACAGCATAGTAGTAGTCTCCTACTTGCCTATCTAACCGAATATACTGAGGAGGGATCAACCAATTCCCTTGCTCATCGACTAAACCATATAGCGGTTTTTCTGATTCGTTAGCAGCGACAGCCAGACCGTTGTTATATGCGGTGTCTGGCATGGTTAGTGTAAAGTTGTAAGTATACTTTTTTGCCTCAGGCTTGAGGAAAACGGTTACTGAAACTGGATTCCCATGAAACCGATAAGATGCCGTATATTTAGGCGGATGTGCCTTGTTGGCCTCTTTTTTTGAAGGGTAGTTGTTGGCCAGATACTTTATCAAACTGTCACGTTCGGTAATTTTATCGTTGTCCAATTGCTTAATGGCATCAGTAAAGTACTGATGTAGCTTATCAACGTAGTAAGCATCGTTGTAATAAGATGATGATCCGGCATCCTTCAGGGGTTCGCCGTTTTTATCAATGGCTTCGACGTGAAGAATATTGTTATACACAGCTTCTGGCATGGTCAGCGTCACTTCGCGCCCATTGATTGACACCAAACTGATCTCATTCTGACTCGCGTTTTCTTTGGTCTTAAAGTCAAAATGCTTAACCGAATCCGGTAATGTATAGGTTGCCACCATATCAACTGAGACGACCCTTCCGGCACTGGCAACTTTAATCTCCCCCTTGTCTATGACTTCTGCCGGTAATGCAGATGAACCATCTTTAAAGTGAACCCGTTCAATCATTATTGTTACCGGTTCATAGTCAAAAACCTCGTAATCGGCGGAGAGCTCAGAAAAATCATAATTGCGGAAATTCGTTGAAACATAAGAGGACTTACCTGCAATTTGTTGACGTGGCTCCAGCGAAGCAAAATACTGATTAAACAGGGTCTCGAAAGCTGATGCTGACATCGGAGTAAACTTAGATGTATGCTGGACCTCGTTATCATCCTCTGCTGAACCAACAGATAGACGTATCGAATTAAATTTTTGAAGGGATTCTAGTTCTTCAATTTGCTCATTGAGCATGATTTTTATCTGAGGCAGCGTTTTGCCTTTAAATGATTCTTGGAACAGGGCTTCTATTTCTGCTTTGGAAGGCTCCGCTGAGGCTGACTCTGTTTGAGTCAGTTCTATAATTTCAGGCCCAGCCATCACACTAGCGGAACATAACAACCCCAAAGCCAGTAACAACGGTTTGAGGGAGAAAGCGGATAATAAAATTTTGTTATTCATTTAGTCGCAACACTCACAGGTTTAAACCGATAGATATGATTGAGCACTCAAGGCATCATTGACAGAAATAATACGCTTACTCAGTGCAATATCAACGTCAAGTTCGTGCCGTTTGTTGAATCTACCGCAGATCGGCTGAGGTTCTTTGGGAACGCCGGAGCATACTTTATATACGCCATGTTTGTTAGGTTTTGGGCTCAATGAATCGACCGATAACTCGCATTAAAACGTTTAGCTAAAACAATCATTCTGCGGATGGCTCTTCCCGGCGACGAGGAACTATCGGCATATCAGGTGAGGTGCCGCCGAGCGAAGCCAGCCTTTTTGCTGCCTGCACCCGCACAAACGTTTTCATCGCTTCACGGAAAATATCTGCCTTATCCATGTCTGGGTCGGCCATTTCCAACGCCTGTGCATACAGCGCATCATCAATCGTGACTGTAGTTCGCATAATACTACCCCCTTGATTCATATAATGATGACAACATACATCAAAAAAAGAATCAAAGTACAACATGGCATCTAAATCGATCACGGTTTGGCATCCATCGTCGATGTCCCCATTACAACCACGAAGATGAGCACTCGGCGAACCTATTAAAAGATGACACCAAGGCAGGAGATTTTTGAGCGGTAAAAATCATTGTAAACAAAAGTAACATTTTTGCGCCTGTTATTGGCATGCGCAGACCGCGTACTTGTGATCCAACCCCATCACAAAAGCGTTCCCAGCCATGCTATTTATGTTTAACCTCTCATTTTGTTAACAATTATCTGAAAATAATGTTAATAATGCTTATGTTATCTTCTCTGGTCACATGGTAGTCTCTTGGTTTTGTTTTGGCGGGGTTAGGTTTATTGATGGACGGTATTGCTGACAATCCTGTTGTACTGATCGACACCTTATTGCAGGATACATGGCTGTTTGTACTGGGGGTAAAAAATAATCCTTCTGCATTTGTCAGTGAGGCGGTGTATCGCCAGGCGGTGACGCTGGTAGAGAACGCCAATACGGCACTGGCACAGCGAGGTATGGCAAAACATCGCATTGATGCCATTATTTATGCGCAATGCGCATTATTGGATGAAACCGTACTCACCCGCCTTGGCCCCACCGCCAACAACCCAAACCGGGAAGTCAATCCCACCTGGCATGCACAGCCACTCCAGGCACGCTTTTTTTCTACGCTTGATGCGGGCAACCAGTTATTGGACAACATTAAAGCCATCCTGTATGAACCCGCCCCTGATATGAACGTGCTGACCTGTTACCAGCGTGTTTTAAGCCTGGGTTTTCGCGGCAGACTCCGCCAAAACGAAGCTGAATGGCAAACCTTGCTGGATTCATTGAATGCCCTGGTGCCCGCATTTGACCACCCGATATCGACCCCGGTGATTGTGCGTTATCGTCCCCGCTCCCGGGCAACATTACTGCATTCTCGTTTGTTGTGGATCCTGCTCGCTGTCGTGGTGACTGTGGGGTTAATCACCGGGTTACAGCTTTCGCTACATCAATTATTACAATCCGCACTGCCGGGCTAAATGAGTAAATTAACGTTAGCGAATTAACGTTTGCCAGTTAAACAACACCCGGCGGAGTAAACAAACCTCTCCGCTGGGTAATAGAAATGACCTGATGCGCCTGTGGGATTGATGGCGAAGGGCGGTAGCGTACAAATTTTCAGGTCCGTTAATGTGGGCTTTCTGACAGGAAATCACTATGACCTCTTTACCACCGATACTCACCGGACTCACCTTAAATCGTTATCATCTGCTGGTTAAAGGCAATAATGCATCGTTGGATGTGGAGTCTTTTGAAGGCCGAGAAGGGTTAAGTGAGCTGTATCGCTATACTATCGTGCTCACCAGCCCTGAACAAGATATTGACCCGGCAACCATGCTGATGAAGGATGCGTCCTTTATCATGCAGACCCTGCCGCAGACCGCCTATCGAATCACCACCCAGCCGCAAGTACAGCGCACGGTGCATGGTGTCATTACCCATTTCGACCGCATTTCAGCTTCCCGTGATGAAGCAGTCTATCGCGTTGTCTTTCAACCGCGTCTGGCCCTGCTGGATAAAACCCGTCGCACCGCCATCTACCAGAATCAGTCAGTGCCTGAAGTGGTAGAAAAAATCCTACGTGAGAATCACAACTGGCCGGGCTGGCTGTACGAATTACGTCTAAAACACAATTACCCGAAGCGTGAGCTGATCACCCAATTCATGCAATCAGACTTTGAGTTTATCGCAAGCCTGCTCAGTGAAGTGGGTATCTGGTTCAATTTCACCATGGACCATGAGATCAAACATGAAGTGGCGGTGTTTGGTGATTCGGGTCGCAATTGGCAATTTAATGTCAAGATACCGGTGGTGAATCCGGCGGGGATGCACGATGGCAGCCTGGAGTCAGTATGGGATTTACAGGCTCGGCATCAGGTGGTGGAAAAGTCGGTCAGCGTTAAAGACTATAATTACCGCACCGCAGGTAACCCCCTTGATGCACAAGCCGATATTACCCATGATGATGACAAAACCACTTACGGAACCGATTATCATTATACCGATGGTTATCTCACCGAAGGCGATAAATACGCCAGCTCCACCGCTGAGGCTGAAACCGCCAACTTCTATGCGCGCCTGCGCCATGAACGCCAGCTAAACCAGCAACACCGCCTGAGCCTGAAAAGTAATGCAACCCTTATCGCCCCTGGTCAGGTGCTTGAACTGACGGGCGATAACACCCGTGCCTTTGCCAATGGCATGTTGGTCACTGCATTTACCTCTGGCGCATCACGCAGTTCAAGCTATCTGCTTGAGGTGGAGGGCATGGGTTACCGTGATGGTGTGGACTATCGGCCAGCCCTGAAAACGCGCCCACGGATCACCGTCCCGCTACCCGCCCGAGTCACCAGCATCACCCCCAACGACACTTACAGCCATATCGACAAAATGGGCCGTTACCGGGTGAAGTTTGACTTCGATCAGGATAGCTGGAAAACCGGTTATGAAAGCCCGTGGCTGCGCCTGGCCCGCCCGTATGCGGGGGAGACTTATGGGTTACACCTGCCTTTATTGGCAGGTACCGAAGTTTCGGTAATGTTCGATGGGGGTCATCCCGATAAACCCTTTATCGCCCACGTCCTGCATGACTCAAAACACCCTGACCATGTCACCCTTGAAAACTACAAACGCAACGTACTACGTACACCTAGCAACAATAAGATCCGTCTTTCCGATGAGCGACAGAAAGAGCATATCAAAGTCTCTACCGAGCACTCCGGCAAGTCACAACTCAACCTGGGTTATAACGTTGATGCCAAAGGTGAACTGCGTGGTGAAGGTGCTGAACTGCGCACTGATGGTCACGGCAGTTTCCGGGCCGCAAAAGGCATTTTTATCAGTGCCGATGGGCAACCTCAGGCCCAAGGTCAAATGCTGGATATGCAATCGGCACTGGAAGAGCTGGAAGCCGCCCGCCAGGAAGCGGCCGGGTTGCGCACTGCAGCAGAAATGGCCAAAGCGGAATTGGCTGATGTGCAAAAACAGACCGCCTTGCTGAATGACACCCTCAAAGACCTGCAACAACGCGCCTTGTTGCTCTCGGCCCCAGCGGGGATTGCCCAGGTGACCCCCAGTAGCTTGCAGTTATCCGCAGGCCAGAACCTGATTGCCACCACTGGTGAAGATGCTGATTTCAGTATCGCCAAAAAAATGCGTATCGCCGTGGGGGAAACCCTCAGCCTGTTTGCCAAGGCCATGGGTATCAAGCTGTTTGCCGCCGCCGGCAAGGTGGAGATCCAGGCACAAAGCGGTGCACTGGATATGCTATCGAAACAGGATATGACCATTGCCAGCAGTGACGGCAAGGTCACCATCATCGCTAAAACCGAACTGGTGCTGCAGTGTGGCGGGGCCTTTGTGCGCATCAAAGACGGAAAAGTGGATATTGGTAGCCCAGGAAATGTGGCCATTAAATGCGCAACGCTGCAAAAAATGGGGCCTGCAAGTCAGAATGCTACCGTGACCCTGCCAGATCACTGTGCATCCATGATTGAAGACGCCACCGCTAGTCAAAGTGCTAGCATTGCACTCAGTTAAGGAACTGCAATGACCACCATCGAACATACCGATACGCGGGTACAATTTGACTATTCCGCCAACGCCATTGCACAGCAGACTCAGGCCATTGTTGCCCAACTGACAGAACAACTGACCGGCAGCAAGGAGAACCTCCTCCTGCTTATCGACCCAGTAAAACTCGAGCTGGACAGCAGTTCCCCCTGGATTAGCGCGTTAACCGAACGCCAGCCGGAACCCGTTCCATTAACGCATGTGTCAATACCGCAAGCCTATTATCCCTGGCTGGTTCCGCTGAATATCACGCAACCCGAAGACGCGCAATTATTCGAAGAGAGCATTACCCAAGCCTTGCAGGAAGCCGACCCTAGCAAGCTTGTTGCCGGTGCCGGGCGTACTGTCTGTGCCTGGCTCACCAGCGCACAACCGGCTCATATTGTTGCACGGCAGTTGGGCTGCACCGCAGTTCAAGCACTGTCAGGGGGCGGTAATATTCTACTGCGCTACTTTGACCCAGCCGTCAATACGCTATTGTGGCCGCAACTGAGCCCGTTCCAACAACAGCGGCTGATGGGGGTGATATCCGGCTGGCATCTGATTGACGGTGATGGGCAACTGGTTTCACGCCGGCATAGCGCATCGCCTTTACCGCTGCTGACATTTTCCTTGGGGATGGCAGAAAAAGATAAACCTGAGTTGGAACAGATAGCGGTGGTCAATCAGGCGCTGCAACAATACCGTGCCCAGGCCAAAACAGTATCACGAACAGGCGAAAGCCAGTTGCAGGCAGTGGTCAAACAAGCACTACAGCGTATTGCAGCTTCAACCGTCATTGCTGAACCAGAGGAACGTATCCTGTTCGCGTTCCATATATTACGCTGGCACCCCTATATTGATTTACATCCAGAATTTAACTATCTGATGTCGCTGGAAACCCATCCGGCCCAAGTCCGTTACATTGAACGCATTGCTGGGCTGACAGAACAAGACTGGCGACGGTTTGCTGATGAATGTGACCGCTTATCTCTACCTGTTACCCACCCAAGCAAGGAGCTACTGCCATGAGCCAGCCAACCCCTTTGAAGTGCACACGTTGCCAACCCTGTGGCCCGGCCCTGTTACCGGTGCGTTATGCGGTTATTCCTGACACGATATCACCCAAGCTCCCTGCCTGGGCACAACCGGAAACCCCCTTCCCCGTTAAAACCGAGGGATATGATTATGCCTTACGCGCCATGCGGGCGGGGTTCTTGTATGTCTATTACGAAGGAAACAAAACCTGGGAGGCCTGGAGCATTACCCCTGATGGTGGATTATGGAAACAAAAAAGTGCGCCTGCTGCCCAGCCGAAAATCAGCTCAGTCTGTACGGAAAGCTTCCATAAATCAGCCAATATTGAATTTATTGTGCTTAACCCCATTGCACTGAGAACCACCGTTTGGGTTGCCTTCTCCCCGTATAAATGGAACCCGGCGCTATTTGATCTCTATGGCAACGATGCCGCGCGGCGAAAAAAACGTATGCAACCGGTAGAATACTGGCACTGGACAGGTCCGGAAGAAGAGCATGGCATCGCCCAAGCCACGGAAGCCAACCTGAAAACCGTACTGGACTATCAGCCAGTGGGGCCCGATATTCCCAGGGGGAAATTACCCTTCTCTACTGATTTATCACGGGTCTCGTTGATCAATCCCGCTTCGCCCTATTACAATTTTGCCTCTGATGCCATTCGCCCACGCACCACCCTGTATCCATGGAGTGATAAGCGAGAGGGTAAAAGTTCAGAGACCCTCAAAGCGCTACAGACACGGGGTACTAACCCCGATGGTACGCCAATCAAACCCTTGCTGATGGCAGTGAATGACCCCATCGGCATCACCCATGAACTCACTGGCTGGTGTGATGACTTCTTATTTATGCACCAACGTTACCGTGATGAACTGGCGGTGGAATATGCCACCTATTACCATATAAAAGGACTAGAAAAGGTCATCAAACAGGCTGAAGCACAGACCGTTGAACAGCAAAGTTGGAAAGACTTAATAATAGATCAAGAGAAAATGACGGCCAATTATATTAATGCCAACCCCAACATACCGAAGGAAATAAGAGATAGATATCCCATTGATAATAATGATAAAAAATACGATGCTCAAATAAAAGACATCCAAGAAAAATCAATAATTAATGCTTGGTTCAAATATGAAAAAACACTTAATAAATTTTGGATGGCCGATTTTGAAAAGAGTGACCAAGCGCTAAAAGAGGCTATCGATAAGAAAATAAAGATTGCCATTGACCTGCGCTTACCTTGGCTAAAGAGTCCACTGTTTATTGAATGTATTACTGATTTTCATTCCGATGAAACGCAGGATCATTTGAACTTCCGTGAAGCGGTCGGTTATGCCCTAGCCTCGATCAATTTATCTGAAGCCGGCGAAAAACAAATTAGGGAATGGATTGATCGTTTCTCCAGTAAGGAGCCTGGCAACCTGGTATGGCGTTACCAGTTATTTAACAGCCCACAGGTAATGGCATTCACTGAAGAGCTGCTACAAAAGATAAAATCACAAAAACAACCCTCCGCATGGGAGACAATAAAAGAAGATACCCAATATATTCTGGATAAACTCTCGGTCTATGCGGATGCTGCTGACCGCGCATTAAGTGCCATGATTGCCGGTAGCCAAGGGTCGCAATCCTTGATGCAAAGAACAATGAGCTGGGGTGACCGAACGTTAACCACCATCACCAATGAAGCCCTAAAAGGCACCATAGTCGAGTCAGCTCAGGGAAGAACCCTGCGGGCGATATTTATGCTGGACGCTGGGGTAACCAAAGTCGAATTGGCTAAAATGATGAATAATGCCATCAGCTACCCCAATGGGGACAGTATTTTTGCCCCTGGTATGCTGAAGAATATGCAAGCGGCTATTAATAACCAGTTAAACCAAGAACAAGGTTTTCTTGAAAAATTAAAAGAATATAAAAATAGATACGATAACTTAGCTAATACTGAAGAGGGGAAACAAAGCCTTAAGGTCTTTCGCATTAAATCATTAGGGGTTGTACTATTTGCTACCCTTGCCGCAAGTTTAACCGCTAGCAGCAGTGGCTCAGTGGAAGACCGAACAAAATTAAGTGTTCCCCTATTATTTGCTGGCAGTTCACTAGCCGCTCTTATTGAAGAAGCTTATAGCAGCGTTATTCAAAAAGAGACCCAAGCAAAAATATGGAAATGCGCTGGCGCCACTATGGGCAGCATTGCTGCTGGCCTCACAGTGATACTGGATGTGAGTGATCTGGCGACTAAAGTTAAAAAAGAAGGCCTTAGCTCTTATTCAACTGCATTGGCTTGTGCCAAGCTAATATCCGATAGTGCCTATGCCATCGGTGCACTTAATGAGTTACTAATTGGCAGTAACCAGCTATTAGTGCGTATGGGGAAAACAGGCTTTAAATTTACGCTACTCGCTACCATAGAAGATGGGGCGGTTCGCTTTGCGGTAACAAAATGGATTGGGTATCTTGCAAGTTGGCAGGTTATGGTAACCATTACCATTGTCCAGGTGCTATATGAAATTTTCCGTAAAAATGAGCTCCAACTGTGGTGCCAACAAAGCGTATTTGGCAACGAATCTACCGATCATAATACCATGCAGTTTACTGCTAGCGAAGTTTCTGATTTATTACACAAACAGGAAGCAATGCTACAACAAGCCATAGAGGAAGTGTTTAATCTGCCACCTTCTGCTGAAAAGCAGAAACAGATTGATGAATTAAGGCAGAAAACATTAAAAAATATTTACAAGACCCGCGGCTTTAGATATTTATAGGAGCGAACAGCAATGGAAAAAGAAACTGATGAACTGCTTTATAACAGCACTGACTGTTTACGTAAAGAATATAAAGACTTTGTGAGTCTAAAGAGGTCTTTTGAGCATCTTGAGATCTATATTAAGAATAGAATTGAACAGATTAGTCAGTATGATAATACTCCTCATCAACCCAAAGATGCTGAATCTGCTAAAAATATCGCAGAAAGAGTCTATATTGATGATGTTAGAGTACGTCTTGGTAGAGCACAGCAATATCTAAAACAAGTAGGGGAAGAAAGAGACAATTTTCCGGCACAACCGGAATTACCCCCCACTCAGCCATTAATTAAAATCAGTGGAATTCTGGAAGAAATCTCTTTTAAAAAGGTGATTGGCTATTTTGCCTATACGGAATACAGCACAGAGAAACAGCGGGCGGAAGAAAAACTTAAACGTGATAATAGTGGCGCAGTGTTAGTGGCAGTACTCAGTGCTTTTGCTAACTCTACCGCACCTAATTTATTAAAAGATGGCAAAAAGAAAGAGTATCAATGCCTCTATGTTAAGGGGAAAATTGGTGGTAAATCATTCTCTGGCTGGTTAAATAAAACCGACATCAAAGTGGGAGATTATCTGGAAATGGCGGTGATGCCTGATGGGGATGAGTATAAAATGTATGCGGTGGCTAACCCCGAGCAACAGACCATTTCCACTACGCCGGGGTGCAGTACCGGGAGTCGCTGGTTTACGGTAAAGAGTTTAATTAAAATGTCAACAATACCCAGTGCAGTACTCATATTGCTACCCTCCTCTTTTGCCTCGCCAACATTAGAGCAGTGGGTTCATATATTCTTTTTTTATTTTTTGGTGGCAGGTTCTTTCTTCATATATACATATCGGTCATTAATAAATGAATATAGAGCGCCAGGTGATCTGTTTGAGCGAATTTGTGCTACACTCAACATTCCCAATGGGAAAGGCTTGGCTTTAGCTATATATACCGGAAATTTTATAAAAGAAAAGAAAAGAAAAGGCATATGGATAGAATCAGATAATGAAAAAATGCCACAGCAAAAATCCCAGGCTGATTCTAATTTTTATTTTTACCCATCAAATAAAAACCCGGATTAAATAATTAATTCCATAGCACAATAATATAGGGCTTTATATTCCATTTTTATCTTACTAGTAGGTGTGAACAGTAATGGAAAAAGAGACTGATTCTGATCTTTATAATTACACCAGTTGCTTACGCAATGAATATAAAGACCCCGTTCGATTATGGAGCTGCCTGGAGAGTTTAAAAATTTATTACAAATCTTGTGAGGAATCTATTACTGAATATGATACTAACCCTCAGACACCCATAGAGTTAGAATCAGATAAGGAGACCCATTGGCGTAAATATATTGATGAAATGCGATTTAGCATGATCAGAGCACAACAATATATTAAGCAAGTTGAGGAAGAAAGAGACAATTTTCCACTACATCCGGAATTACCCCCGACTAAGCCATTAATCAAGATCAGTGGTATTCTGGAGGAAGTCTCCTTTAAAAAGGTGATTGGCTATTTTGCCTATACGGAATACAGCACCGAGAAACAGCGGGCGGAAGAAAAACTTAAACGGGATAATAGCGGCGCAGTGTTAGTGGCAGTACTCAGTGCTTTTGCTAACTCTACCGCACCTAACCTATTAAAAGATGGTAAAAAGAAAGAGTATCAATGCCTCTATGTTAAGGGGAATATTGGTGGTAAATCATTCTCCGGCTGGTTAAATAAAACCGATATCAAAGTGGGCGATTATCTGGAGATGGCAGTGATGCCTGATGGGGATGAGTATAAAATGTATGCGGTGGCTAACCCTGAGCAACAGACCATTTCCACTACACCAGAATGTAATGCTGGTAGTCGCTGGTTTACGGCAAAAAGTTTAATAAAATTTTCCGCTATATTCTTTGCCTTTATAATATACTTACCATCACTTTTTGCTTCATTAACGTTAAAAGATTGGTGCTACGCACTGTTAATACACGTGGCGCTTACCGGAGCACTTTCTTTTACTTTATATCGTATATATGTAAATGAGAATAGAGCCCCAGGTGATTTATTTGAGAAAATATGCGCAGCATTAAATATCCCTAATGGCAATAATTTAGCTTTAGAAATATACACCAAAGATTTAATAAAAGAGAAAGAAAAAAAAGGAAAGTGGTTAGAGAAGAAAGATAAAATTACCGTCATGCCACAACGAAAAAATAGACCGGATTATGATTTTTATTTTTACCCATCAGATAAAAAATCGAATTAAATGCATTCCTCAAACCATCAAGATATAGAGGGTTTATATTCCATTTTTATCTTACTAGTAGGTGTGAACAGTAATGGAAAAAGAAGCCGATGAACAACTCTATAACTATACTGATTGTTTACGTACAGAATATAAAGATCTTACAAAATTAAAAGGCAGCTTTGAATGCCTTGATATTTACATTAACAATCGCCTCAAACGGATTAATCAGTATGATAATACATCTCACAAACCCAAAGAGGCTGAGTCCCCTAAAGAAAACGCTGAAAGAGTATATATAGATAACTCTATCCGGAATTACCCCCCACTCAGCCATTAATCAAAATCAGTGGAATTCTGGAAGAAATTACTTTTAAAAAGGTGATTGGCTACTTTGCTTATACGGAATACAGCAGCGAGAAACAACGGGCGAAAGAGAAGCTTAAACAGGATAATAGCGGCGCAGTGTTAGTGGCAATACTCAGTGCTTTTGCTTACTCTACCGCACCTAATTTATTAAAAGATGGCAAAAAGAAAGAGTATCAATGCCTCTATGTTAAGGGGAAAATTGGTGGTAAATCATTCTCTGGCTGGTTAAATAAAACCGATATCAAAGTGGGGGATTATCTGGAGATGGCAGTGATGCCCGATGGAGATGAATATAAAATGTATGCGGTGGCTAACCCCGAGCAACAGACCATATCCACTACGCCGGGGTGCAGTGCTGGTAGTCGGTGGTTTACGGTGAAAGGTATAGTAAAATTTTCAGCCATTTTTTTTGCTGTTATAATATTTTCACCATCACCAGTGAAGTCCTAATAGGGACCGTGGTTGAGTCATTTCAAGGGAAAGCCCTGCGGGCGTTATTTTTGCTGGACGCTGGGGTAACCAAAGTCGAATTGGCTAAAATGATGAATAATGCCATCACCCACCCCAATGGGGATAGTATTTTTGCCCCTAGCATACTAAAAAATATGCAGGGTACGTTAGATAAAATAATTCGTAATGCTGATATAAATATAGACCAGTTAAATAAATACCAAGAAAGATTAGCTAGTCTAAAAGATAGTGTTAAAGGGAGAGAGGCCCTTGCAACATTTAAGATTAAATCTTTGGGGTTTATATTATTTTCCACGCTTGCAATCAGTCTGATTGATAGCAGCAGTGGCTCAGTGGAAGATCGAGTAAAGTTAAGTGTTCCTTTGTTATTTGCTGGCAGTTCACTGGCCACCCTTATTGAAGAAACTTATAATAGTGTTATTCAAAAAGAGACCCAAGCAAAAATCTGGAAATGCGCTGGCTCCAGCATGGGTAGCATTACTGCCGGGCTCTCGGTGATTCTAGATGTGAATGATATGGCGGCTAAAGCTAAAAAAGAAGGCATTAGCTCTTATTCAACTGTGTTGGCTTGCGCCAAGCTAATATCCGATAGTGCCTATGCCATCAGTACACTTAATCAGTTGCTCGTTGGCAGTAACCAATTATTAGTCCGTATGGGGAAAACGGGCTTTAAATTTACGCTACTCGCTACCGCAGAAGATGTGGGTGCTCGCTTAATGGTAACAAGGGTGGTTGGTTTTCTCGCCAGTTGGCAGGTTATGGTAACCATTACCATTGTCCAAGTGTTGTATGAATTTTTCCGTAAAAATGAGATCCAACTATGGTGCCAACAAAGCGTATTTGGCAACGAATCTACCGATCATAATACCATGCAATTAACTGCCAGCGGAGTTTCGGATTTATTACATAAACAGGAAGCAATGTTACAACAAGCTATAGAGGAAATGTTTAACCTGCCACCCACTGCTGAAGAGAAAAAGCAGACTGAAGAATTAAATCAACAAAAATTACAAGATGTTTATAATAGCCGAGCACTGAAATATTGAATAAGATAGGTGTTTTTCCATGAAAGAAAATGAATATTTATATAACTGCACATCATCCTTACGTAATGAATACAAATGCTTTCAAGACCTTGAACATGACAACGTAGGCTTAGAGGTTTCAATAAAGATTGATAATGAATCCCTTACGAAATGTGAATCTTCAGGAAATCAATCTGAATATAACTCTAAAAGAATAATTGAACTAAAATCACAAATCACTATAGCCATGGAATATATTAATAAAATTGAAGAGGAAATGAAAAATTTTCCACCATTCCCTGAGTTACCACCAAAAAAAAAATTAATCAAGATCAGTGGTATTCTGGAGGAAGTCTCCTTTAAAAAGGTGATTGGTTACTTTGAATATACAGAATACAGCACAGAGAAACAGCGGGCGGAAGAGAAGCTTAAACGGGATAATAGCGGTGCAGTGTTAGTGGCAGTACTCAGTGCTTTTGCTAACTCTACCGCACCTAACCTATTAAAAGATGGTAAAAAGAAAGAGTATCGCTGCATCTATGTTAAGGGGAAAATTGGTGGTAAGTCATTCTCTGGCTGGCTAAATAAAACCGATATTCAAGTGGGGGATTATCTAGAGATGGCGGTGATGCCAGATGGAGGTGAATATAAAATGTATGCGGTGGCTAATCCTCAGCAACAGACCATCTCCACTACGCCGGGGTGCAGTGCGGGTAGTCGGTGTTTTACGCTAATAGGTATCATGAAGATAGTAGCTATAATATTTTCCTTTATAATATTATTACCGCCTATTTTCGCCTCATTAACCTTAAAAGAGTGGGGCTATGCTCTTTTAATATATGGAGCACTTACTGGGATAATTTCTATTATTGTATATTACATTTCAGTGAAAGAGGAGCGAGCACCTGGCGATCTCTTTGAGCGCATTTGTGCTGCACTAAATATCCCAGATGGTAAAACTTTAAGCTTGCCTGAATATACAATAAAAATAGTCAAAAAAAGGAAGGCTCAAGGTCTATGGAAAGAACCAGAAAATAAAGATGTTGTTATACCACAACAACGCCCTCAAGCTGATTATAATTTTTATTTTTACCCATCAAATAAAAAACCGGATTGAATAATTACTTCCATAGCACAAAAATATAGGGCTTAATATTCCATTTTTATCTTACTCGTAGGCATGAGCTTGCCCTTGATATCCCTAGTGGGTATACACAAAAATTCACCTGTCTATCAGTGTAATATCGATTACTCTTTGATTTTCTTAATTAAATAATAATGATTATATTATCAAAAATAAGGTTTCACTATGCCCAAAGGAATTATACGCTTAGGCGATAAACTGACCAGCGGTGGAGAAGTTATTTCAGCTTCTTCTACCATGGATATTGAAGGTAAAAAAGCGGCACTGATTAACGATATCGTGACCTGCCCGATCACCGGCCACGGGATTAACCGCATTGTCAGCACCGCCCCTAAATGGCTTTCCGACGGTAAACAGGTGGCCTTTGATCAGGCCGTTTGTGCCTGCGGCTGTAAAGTGATTTCCAGCCTGCCCACCACCAATATTGAAGGATAAGCCCGATGGCCTGGGACATTCCCCCACCTTATGCCGTTCACCCTCCTGCCCCCCTTGCCTGGGCGGGATGGTGGCGCTTTTTTTCTTTGCTTACCATGCTCTGTGTCGCTATAGGCTGCGGCCTCTGGTTCTGGCTGAAAGACTCACGCCTGCTGTTGGTCACCTTTGGCGCGGTCATCAGCGTTGCACTGCTGTTTATCGGTATTGCAGGCTGGCGTCTGTTCAACTACGGCGTTAATGCCGAACAGGCAAAAGGGATTGCCGACCAGAACGATTGGCATCTGGCGGAATGGCAGGCATGGGCGCAATCAGGCATTGATGTGTTGGATTACAGTGTTATTTTTCCTGCATCCGTGCCCCAGCCTGCCGAGCAACGGGTCGAGGTCAATAGCGATCAACCCCTTTCATTGGGGGAACGCCCCTCCATGACCTATCTGTTTGAAGAGTTATTGGCACCGCTACGTGGGTCGTTAGCTCAGCTCCGTTCCCCGGTGTGGGTCTACCTCCCTTGCGAAGACGATGAATCCACCCGCGCTTGTTTTCTGATGGTTTGGGAAAAGTTGGGGTTAGCTGCCACGGGTATCATCGGTTACACCGATGGTGCAGTAACTGTGCCCTTTGCCGAACGAATCACTCACTGGCTGAATGAGCCCGATGGCTACGCCAAACTAATGATTTTTACCCAATGGGCTGACAACGACGCTAACCGTCACGCGACAGATGGCATGGTAGCCTGGTTGATAGCACCGGGCAGTGCCATAGCGCCTTACCGTTGCCGCTTGCATCGCCCAATGACCGGAGCACCGGGAACCATTTCGCAAGACACGGCGCAGTTTCTCACCTACCAGCCGATAGCCATGGGCACCACTGACCTGTGGTTTAACGAGTTGGCCATTGGCGCCAAAGACCAGTTGATTGTTGAGCGATGCCAGCGTCTGCGTGAACAAGAGCCAACAGCAAATCCGGGTTCACCGGCGCAACAATTTATCCCCCACTGGCTAGGCCAATCTGGCCCCGCGACCGACTGGTTTACCCTCACCATGATGATGCTGATGGCAGAGTACCGGCGCACCCCACAGGGATTGGTGCTGGCACAAGGGAATACATTATTGTTTGCGACCGTATCAGCAGGAGTCAGTCCCTCATGATCAATCTGTTTTCATCCCGCCCCTCAGGGGCCAGCCTGCTAGCGATGGTCTTCGGTACGGTACTGGCTGCCCTACTGTGGTTTTTTGGCGAACGCTGGGGGCTCAGCCCGTTGCTGCGCAGCCTGGTTTGGGCAACCGGCATGGCGATATTGTTCAGCGGCATGGCCATCTACCGTAACTACCGGCAAAAACCACAGAGCCAGTTGCCAGAGAAGTCCCCGCAAAAAGCACCGACGGGGCAGGTTGACGGGCCGCAGCCATTTACTGAAGAGTTGCGTGATTACCTGCATCACCGCTATGGCCACTTGTGGCGTAGCAAAGTGCGCTTTGTGGTGCTGCTGGGGCACACTGCTGCGGTTGAAAAGAGCATTCCGGGTCTGATGGAGACCCAATGGCTGGAAGCGAATGGCGTGGTGGCTATCTGGGGTGGGAATGTCACCTCAGCCGCCGACAGTGGGCGCATCAAAGCATTGCGTAAGCTTAAACGCCGCCCGGTGGATGCCATGGTGCTGGTGTATGATGCACCACTGCGTCAGGCTACCCAGGGCGATACCCTCGCCCGGCAACTCAATGAACGCTATAAAATACTGGGTTGGAGAGTGCCGCTCTACCTGTGGGAAGTGCAACAGACCGACTGGCCACAAACCGGGCGGGAAGCGCAATCCGTGGGGTGTCTGTTACCCTCACGCTGTACCCCTGATGAGTTGGCCAAGGCTCTCCAGCATTTATCTGCCCGGCTGATACCGCAAGGGGTACAACAAGGGTTGCTCAACAGCCGTTTCGATTTTCTGCTGCGCCTGTCTCAGCAACTGCGCAACCGGGCAGCAGAGCAGGTAAAAAATCTGTGTACCCCGCTGCTCGCTGGGCCTTATGCGGTGCCCTTGCGTGGGGTGATGTTCAGCCTGCCAGTCGCCCCAAGAGAAGGGGCCGATAAACAACGTTGGCTCCCAGACCCGGCCTGGCAGGAAATTCTGGCGGATTTACCCACCCTTCGCGCCCAGCGTGCCGGGTTTGCCTGGGAGAAATCCCTGTCTTACGCCCTGTTGGCGTTAATCGGCCTGACCTGCGCGGGGGTGTTGTTTTCTTACCAGGTTAACCGCCAGGCCATCAACCAAGGTCAGCAACTGGCACAAACCGCCAAGGACGGCCAGCAATCCACCGCACAGCGCCTGACGGCACTTGACGAGTTACAACGCCTTATCGAACAGCTGCAGTACCGCTCGCAGCAAGGCACCCCGTGGTATAGCCGCTTCGGGTTGAGCCAAAACAACGCGCTGCTGGCCGCCCTGTGGCCGGAGTACACCCGCAGTGCCCTGCCCTTGCTGCGTGATGCCGCAATAACCCAGCTCCATCAGCAGCTCAATAGCTGGAACGCCCTGCCTGCCGATAGTGAACAACGGGGGCAGTTAAGCAAGGAGGTGTACAGCCAGTTAAAAGCCTACCTGATGTTAAGTCACCCGCAAAAAATGGATGCCAACTTTTTCGCCACCACCGTGATGAGCATCTGGCCAGAGCGTGAGCAGGTCAGCGCCGGCCAGTGGCAAAACCAGGGGCCGACGCTGCTGACGTTTATGGCACTGAACCTGGCGAACCACCCCGAGTGGCAAGCCGCACCGGATACGCAGTTGGTTGCCACCACCCGCAGTGGGCTCTTGCGCGTGATTGGCATGCGTAATGCGGATGCGGCGTTGTACCAGAAAATGTTGTCACAGGTGGCACATAATTATGCTGACATGACACTCCATGACATGACCGGCGATACCGATGCCGGAAAACTGTTGACCACCGACAGTGTGGTCCCCGGCATGTTCACCCGCCAGGCGTGGGAAGAGGCAGTACAACCGGCGATTGATAAAGTGGTGAAAGAGCGCCGCGATGAAATCGACTGGGTGCTCAGTGACAACAAACACCCGGTCACCGCGGACTCCTCACCGGATGTGCTGAAAGCCCGCTTGACCGAACGCTACTTTACCGACTATGCCGGTGCCTGGCTGAGTTTCCTTAACGGCCTGCATTGGCAGAAAGCCGCCACCCTGTCGGATGCCATTGACCAGTTGACCCTGTTGGCGGATGTGCGCCAATCCCCCCTGGTGGCACTGATGAATACCCTCAACACCCAGGGCCGAGCCGGGCAACAGCAAGAAGCACTGTCCGACTCGCTGGTGAAATCGGCACAAGACCTGTTGCACAGTGAACAGGCCAAAGCCATCGACCAGAAATCGGGGCCACGGGGCCCACTGGATGACGCCTTCGGGCCCTTGCTGGCGTTGATGGATAACAAAGGTGACAGCAATAACTCACTCAGCCTGCAGACCTTCCTTACCCGCGTCACCCGGGTGCGCCTGAAACTCCAGCAGGTCACCAACACCGCAGACCCGCAGGGCATGATGCAGGCACTGGCCCAAACCGTCTTTCAGGGCAAATCGGTGGATGTCACCGACACCCGTGACTATGGCAGCCTGGTAGCCGCCAGTCTTGGCCAGGAATGGAGCGGGTTTGGTCAGGCGGTGTTTGTGCAACCGATGGAACAAGCCTGGCAGCAGGTGCTATCCCCCACTGCCCTGAGCATCAACAGCCAGTGGCAGAGCGCCATTGTCAGCGACTGGGCGCAGGACTTTAACGACCGTTACCCCTTTGCGGTAAACAAACAGAGTGAGGCTTCCCTGCCGCTGCTGGCACAGTACTTGCGCAATGACACCGGGCGCATCACCCAGTTTGTCAAATCCAACCTCAGTGGTGTGCTGCGTAAAGAAGGCCGCCGCTGGGTACCGGATGCTATCGCCGCTCAAGGGCTGCATTTTAACCCCGAGTTTATCAAAGCCCTGAACCAGCTCAGCGAACTGTCTGATGTGGTGTTTACCAGCGGTGATGCCGGGGTACGCTTCCAACTGATGGGCAAACCCTCCCGGGATGTGATTAAGACCAACTTCATCCTCGACCAACAAACGCTGGATTATCACAACCAGTTAGAGAGCTGGCAGGTCTTCACCTGGCCGGACAGCCAGTGGAAACCCCGTACCCTGTTAAGCTGGGTCAGCGTCAATGCCGGTGAACGACTGTACGCCGACTACCCCGGAAGTTGGGGCTTCATCCGCCTGCTGGACAAAGCCCAGGTAACCATGGTGGATAACAGCACCTACAAACTGGCCTGGAAAGCCGAGGATGGCAACCTGCTCAATTACATGATGCGCACCGAGTCAGGGCAAGGCCCGTTGGCACTGCTGGCCCTCAAGGGGTTCCGCCTGCCACAGCAGGTCTTTCTCGAACAATCACCGACCTTGGCAGGCAGCAGCGCTACCGATAGTGCTACCGATACTGCCAGCGCGGGTACCACCGAGGCGGGGGTACCGTAATGGATGACCTGACCCTGCGCTATTTCGATGCTGAAATGCGTTACCTGCGTGATGCCGCTCAAGAGTTTGCCCGCCTGCACCCGCAGCAGGCGGCGATGATGGAGCTGACCACGCCCGGTAAAGCCGATGAATCCGTCGAGCGCCTGTTTCAGGGGTTTGCCTTCCTGATGGGGCGACTGCGTGAGAAGCTGGATGATGATTTCCCTGAACTGACCGAAGGCTTGATTAGCCTGCTGTGGCCACACTATCTGCGCCCAATACCGTCCATGACCGTGGTGGAGATTGCCCCGGATATCCAGGCGTTAAAAATCAGTGAGCTGATTGAGCCCCTGACCGAGGTGGTTTCCCGCCCGGTGGGGGATAACCGTATCCGCTGTCGCTATCGCACCACCCAACGCCTGATGCTCCACCCGTTACAGTTAAGCCGTGCGGGCCTGGTGACCGAGCCCGATGGTGGCCATACCATTCGTTTACGGTTTGAATGTGGCAGCATGGCCAACTGGCCACAGCTCAATCTCGCCCACCTGCCGCTCTACCTCAACGGCGATACCCCGCTGGCCTCGCTGTTGCACCTCTACCTGACCCGCCGCACCGGGGCCATGGCGTTACGCCTGCCGGGGGAGATGGACAGACAGCCCTTTCACGGTCGGTTTCAGGGTACTGGTTTTGATGAAGATGCCCACCTCTGGCCGGTGGAAAAAAGTGACTACCGGGGTTATCAGCATCTGCTGGAATATTTCACTTTCCGGCAAAAGTTTATGTTCGTCGCGCTCGAAGGGCTGGAGCAGGTCAATTGGCCCGAAGCGTTGCCCTGGTTTGAGCTGGAGATCCGGCTCACGCAACACTGGCCAGCGGATTTCAGTTTTGACCAGCAGCACCTGCGATTGCACTGTGTCCCGGTGGTGAATCTGTTTCGCCTGGATGCCAAACCGTTGCAGATCAACGTCCAGCAGAACGAATATCTGCTGCAACCGCTGCGTGACCCTGACCCACATACCGAAGTCTTTGCCGTCGAGCAAGTGGCCACCTCCTTTCTGGAAGATGCCGTTCAGTACACGCCGTTTCGCCATTTTCAACATCACGGCGGCTTGTTGCGTCACCAGCGCCCGGCGCGTTACTACCATACCCGGCTGCGGCGTGGCCCGGCGGGCAGAAATGAAACCGTGCTGATCCTCGGCGGGGAAGAGTTTGAACGGGAGCGCCAACGCCCAGAGGAGTCGCTGGCACTGAGCCTGACGGGCACCAATGGCCTGTTGCCACGTAAAACCTTGCAAAGCGTGCTGCTCGACGGCCTGGTCAACAGCACCCAAATCCCGGTTACGGTGCAGAATCTGTGCCCCCCGACACTGCCCTGCTATCCCCCCAACCGTGATCGTTTTCACTGGAAACTGCTCAGCCAACTTGGCAGCAGCTTTTTATGGATGATGGACAATGCCGAAGTGCTGCGCAACACCCTGGCGCTCTACGACTGGACCGACAACCCCGACAACCCGCGCCGACTGGCGGCCATCACCGAGGTCAAACACCACCGTTTGCAATACTTCAAACACGGGGGCCTACAGCGCGGTGTTGATATTGAAGTCACCCTCGATACCGAAGGGTTTGCTGGCGAAGGGGATGTCTGGTTGTTTGGCAGTTTGCTGAACCGTTTTTTTGCCCTCTATGCCGACATTCATTTATTCAATCGGTTAACCCTGATACTACAGCCTTCGGGACAATGCCTCAGATGGAAAGAGAACCACAATCCACGTATACCCGGCTGAATGACCTGTTCAGTGAGCGACTGCCCTACACCGGTTTTTACCGGTTTTTGCAGTGGCTGGAACAGACACACCCGGACTATCCGCCCCTGGGCAGTACCAGTTTTATCCGCAATGATCCGGTGCGTTTGCGGCCCCACGCCGGTATGGGCTTCCCGGCCAGCGAGTTCAAGGGCCTTGAAATCAACCCGGACGAAAACCCGGCGTCAGCCCCCAGCATCCGCACCACCTTTATGGGGTTGTACGGTGTGGATTCGCCGCTGCCGACGCACTACATCGATGATATCGCCCAGCATCGTGAAGGGTATGAAGCCGTCGAGCATTTTCTCGATATCTTCAACCACCGCATCCTGACGCAGTTTTATCGCATCTGGCGCAAACACAGCTATCCGGCCACCTTTGAAAGCGGTGGCCGCGATAAAATCTCCCAGAGCCTGCTGGGTCTGGTGGGGTTGGGTATTCCCGGTACGCAAGAGCACATTGATACCCCGCTATCGCGCTTTTTGGCCTTGTTGGGGATTATGCGCCAACCGGCCCGTACCGCAGAAGGGATCCAGGCCCTGGTGAATATGGTGGCCCCCAATACACAGGCCCGCGTCATCGCGCATTACCTTCGGCGTATTCCGGTGCCAGAGGCTCGCCTTGGCAATCAGGCGCTTCTCGGTGACCGACCGGTGATCGGCGGGAGCGGCTATGACATCAACAGCACGGTAAAAATCGAATTGTTTACCGATGACCAAGCCGACGCTCACGGGTGGCTGCCCCCAGAACACACGCTGTACCACGACCTGCTGACCCTGCTGCGGGTCTACCTGGGCTGGCGGTTGGATGCGTATATCACCCTGACTCTTCCCCTCAAGCTGTTACCGGCAGCGCGCCTGAGTGCCCGACCGGCAGAACGGAGCGTTTATGCTGGTTACACCGCCGTGCTGGGTCACAACCCCGAGCGCACGACGTTGAACCAGCAAAGAAAAGTCACCATCCCCCTGGGTTTTTATCAAGGCTTACGCCCAAACCCGGTGCAGCGTGATGTGGTGAACGTTGATGACTGAACTGACCCCATACTCTTCATCTTTCGAATTGCTTGGGTGTTGGCTGCGTCCACTCGCACCAGTCACATAGTTATCTATGCTCCTGGCGACTCTCGGACTGGCCGCCTACAAGCAAATCGAATTATTTTGCGTATCAACAACAAATATGATGAACAACATAATGAAAAACAGACTGATCTATACCACCTTGCTGGCCTTGCTACTCACTGGCTGTGGCCTGACACAAAGCATCAGCGATGGCACAAAGTCCGTCACAAAATCCATCTTCTATAAGCAGGTGAAAACCTTGAGCCTGGATTTTGTCGCGCGCGCCGAGTTAAACCCCGACGACGATGGCACCCCACTGACCACCAACCTGTGGGTGTACCAGCTTAAAGACCGCCAAACCTTTGACCAGGCCGGCTATACCGCGCTGTTAAGTCATGCCAGCAATATCCTTAAAGCCGATTTGCTGGCAGAGAAAGATATCTGGATCCGCCCGGGGAGCAATGCTTCGGTCACCATGCCGATGGATGAAAACACCCAATATGTCGCCATCGTCGTCCACGTCCGCACACCGGATATCCAGCAAGACAATTGGCGCCTGGTACTCAAGCGCGATGAACTTGACCCAGACAAAGCCCGGGTGATTGAAGTAAAGAAATATTCGCTAACGCTGCAACCGATAAAGTAATCATATATGGCAGTTATCGGCTATTTATCTGGGCATTTTTAAGATTGTAAAGGTAGGGAATAAATGGAATTGGAAGCAATCAAATCATTACTTGCACAGATTAAAGCGTTACCTGCGATAGAAAAGCGTGAACTGAATCTTTTCTCTATCGGTGCCCGAGGCCACTACGAAAACCCCACCAGCGATCTGCTGGCCTTTTTTCTTGATCCTGATGCAGGGCACAATCTTGGCTCCCTTGTTCTTGAGGCACTGCTAAGCTGTTTGCAGGTAGAGTCAGGCTTAGAGCCTTCCCTTATCACCACGCCAGGTCGGGAAGTCACCACTGACAACGGTAAGCGGATCGACATATTGCTCGAATCCGATACCTGGGTAATGGTGCTAGAAAACAAGATTTGGCACCAACAAGCCAACCCTTTTGACAGTTATGTTGGCCATATAAAAGACAAAGAAATTTATAAAAACAGGCGACCATACTACGTTGTACTGTCCCCAGAAGGTACCGATCCTGAAGGATGGCAGGGGATCGCTTATAGCAAATTACTGGATGAAATTTCTCAGCGCCTCGGGTTGGCATTTGTCCGTGATCCACTCAACAAGTGGATGGTCCTGTTACGTGAATTTGTTCTACATCTGGAGTCATTAGTGACCAACAAGAATGACCTACCCGCACAAACCGAGGCGTTTGTGTTGGACAATTTGCAGCAAATCAATGAGATATTACGCACTAAAAACAGCGTAATCAATGCACTACAGATGGAGTATCAACGCGATCTGGAAGAGCGTTTTTGCCAGCAAGTCATCATCAGCCTCAATCACTGGTATGGGTTCCCTGCTCTGCGCTTTGCCTTATCCGCTTGGACAACATCTGGCTCAGATGTTGTTCTGTACCTATCGGCAGATGAAGCCTTCGTGCAAACTTATGCATGTAATTTATCCAATGACACGCTGCGCGATGAGGCAATTAAAGCCCTCAGCAAAGATATTGACAAGAGTTGGCCTGAAGCTACCCCAAAAACCATGGCATTCAAGGTTCGAGTAGGCACCGTTCCCTTCGATAAAAAACAGTTATTTACCAAAATGGCTGAACGTATGGATTTGCTGAATGACTTCGAAATGGCAAGAAAGGACATGGTGGATTAGATTACTGTTACAGCCTGCTGAATTCGACTCATATACTACTTTAGGTTGAGCGCAGAGCTTCTGCACTTCCACATACACGAGAGCGAGGAAGTTCTAATAGTGGAGGAACGGGACAATGTTATCCGGCAGGCGATTAAGAAACGTAAAGTGTTCCCGACAGGCAACTCAGTGCGAAAAGTTATTTATCTGGCAATCCAGGCGGCGTCGAAAAAATGGAATATGCCGATCCAGAACTGACGATTGGTCATGAGTCGTTTGATTATCGAGTACGGTGGCCGCCTGAGTGATCACCTTTAATGCGTTGGCAATTACACAGAATTATGGACAAGATCACTTTTTATTAAGGTAGACAGTGCCAAATGTTTACTGTCCCCTTCCCCCCAACAAGACTAATCCCTCAACTTCCAAGAGCGATGATAGTGTTATTTAATCTTCGCAACAGGTCATCGTATGTGATGATATCCATCATGTTTGCGTACTTTCGCTTAATTATTTCGAAGTCCAGTAGTTGACTATCTGTCATGTTAGCTCCGCCGATCTGATCGCGTCCTACGATAATAATCGCTTTAGGGTTGGAGATTCGGATCTTCATGCCAGGCGGCAGATCATTAGCATACTTTGTAGTGAGTTTTTTTTCACCTTTGACTCCCCATTTTGACAGATGAAAGAGATATTTTTCGGCCTGCATGATACTACCGCTCAGCTCGGAAGTCGGAAGTCGGAATACGATTGCCTCGATAACGTCAAGATTACCATTTGTATCAATCAAGCCAATGTCGATGTAACGATCTGTCTTCTTAGTGGGGTCGCTATAATAGTCGTGAATAGTATTATTCTCGAGTACCTTAATATACTTCGGGAACAGAAGAAGTAGAAAGGACAACATAAGCTGCTGCCATTCATCCTCCGACCAAATATTTCAGCTTACATCCCAGAAATTGATCCAATTCAAGCTTGAAACTTTAGTGAGTTGACTTTTTGAACAAAATCTATGCACATTAATCATAGATCGTGTTATTGGCATGATTGATATCGTGTTTACCAAATTTATATATTCAAGGGAGATACACATGACAGTATGTAGTTGTTGTGGAAAAGCTTTGAACAGAGGGATTTGGACCGAAGATGGCAAATATAAGAGCTGCCCTTTATGTTCAACTACCCATGGAGTTCTACATGTTTTTAGGCATTACCCAGAGGATTTTGGGACTACAGATGCCCGTAAATCGCCTACAAATCCTGATGGTGCTCAAAGTTATTGTGTTGACTGTAGAGGTCTTGATAAAGGAGAATTGTCACTGGTTGATCTCACACAACAGAGATTATGCAACACAGTGAAAATTTGATGATTTTAGAACGGTTAGATGCAGTTGAATGGTTAAAAACACTCCCAGCAGGGAGTGTTGATCTTTTCGTAACAGCCCCGCCATACGAGTCATTGGAAAAGCATAGAAAAATCGGGACGACGACACGATTAAAAGTTAGCAAGGGTTCCAGTAATCAATGGTTTGATATTTTTCCTAATAGTCGTTTTAACGAGTTACTGATTGAGATGTATCGAGTTCTCAAGCCTAACCGACATCTATATATTTTTTGTGATCAAGAAACGATGTTCTATCTTAAACCTATCGCTGAAAAAGTTGGATTTAAATTTTGGAAGCCAATTATTTGGAATAAAATGGCTATCGGGATGGGTTACCACTATCGGGCCAAGTATGAGTTTATCCTCTTCTTCGAGAAAGGAAAGAGGAAGCTAAATAATCTGGGCATATCTGACATTCTTGAATCAAAACGAGTAGTTAAAGGATATCCAACTGAAAAACCAGTGAATTTAATCAAAATACTGATTGAGCAAAGTTCTTTACCAAATGAATTGGTTTGCGACCCATTCTTTGGTTCTGGATCCACTTTGCTTGCAGCTTCAGAGTTAGGGAGATCTTATGCAGGTACAGATACGTCACCATCAGCACATGAATACTTCCAAAAAAGACTGGATAAAAAGTAAGTACGCCGTGAGCTAATCTTGTGTGAGCAACCTGTCAGTTATTCTGCCCGCAGTTATTGGTCGAATTGTTTTTCGTGTGGGCTACAGTTCGTCCAACAGACCATTTTTTTGTTAGACAGATGTGTAAGTAAAAAAACATTAGGCTCTGGTGTTGACATAATGTACTACCAATCTGTACTACCTGCTACTACAGCCACAGGTTGGGTTATCGATTGGAAACATCACTAAACCAATAAGTTACTGAACTAGAAAACAAAAACCCGCGCCGAAGCGAGGGTCTGAAATCTTGGAGCGGGTGAAGGGAATCGAACCCTCGTATAGAGCTTGGGAAGCTCTCGTTCTACCATTGAACTACACCCGCTTTGGTGTGCGACTGGCATTATAACTGGTTATACGCATCGAGCAAGCGAAGAAAGTAGATAACTGCCGATATTTTAGGCGGTTAGTTATCACTATTTTGGCTGTCTGCGTAAATAAAAACCGGCACCATTACTGGCACCGGTTTAGATTGCACTTATGCTGACCATCGCTTGAAAAGTCAGAATGCCGTGCTTAGTGTTACTTGCTCGGGCGCATCGCCGGGAACAGGATCACATCGCGGATGGTGTGGCTGTTGGTCAGCAACATTACCATGCGGTCAATACCAATCCCCAAACCTGCCGTTGGCGGCAAACCATGTTCCAGCGCGGTAACATAATCTTCGTCGTAGAACATCGCTTCGTCATCACCAGCATCTTTGGCAGTAACCTGGTCAGCAAAACGTTGCGCCTGATCTTCCGCATCATTCAATTCCGAGAAACCATTACCAATTTCACGGCCACCGATAAAGAACTCGAAACGATCAGTAATTTCCGGGTTCTCGTCGTTACGGCGTGCCAGTGGAGAAACCTCCGCTGGATACTCGGTAATAAAGGTCGGCTGGATCAGGTGACTTTCTGCGGTCTCTTCAAAAATCTCGGTTACCACACGGCCCAAGCCCCAGCTTTTCTCAACTTTAATACCGATAGACTCGGCAATAGCCACCGCTTTGCTCATCTCGTTCAGATCATCGAGATTGGTCTCAGGGCGGTATTTTTTGATCGCCTGCGTCATGGTCAGCTTTTCAAACGGCTTGCCGAAATCAAACACCACATCGCCATAAGGCACTTTGGTGTCACCCAGCACATCTTGCGCCAAGGTGCGGAACAGGGATTCCGTCAGCTCGATCAAGTCTTTGTAATCCGCATAGGCCATATAGAGTTCCATCATGGTGAACTCTGGGTTATGGCGAGGGGAAACCCCTTCATTGCGGAAATTACGGTTGATTTCGAACACCCGCTCAAAGCCCCCTACCACTAAACGCTTCAGGTAAAGTTCTGGGGCAATACGCAGATACATATCAATATCCAGCGCATTATGGTGGGTAATAAACGGACGGGCAGCAGCACCACCCGGTATCACTTGCATCATGGGGGTTTCGACTTCCATAAAGCCTCTATCCACCATAAAGTTACGCACCGCCGCCATCACTTGTGAGCGAATTTTAAAGGTGTTGCGTGACTCTTCGTTAGCGATCAAGTCCAGATAACGCTGGCGATAACGGGTTTCCTGATCCGCCAAGCCATGGAACTTATCTGGCAACGGGCGCAGCGCTTTAGTCAGCAGGCGCAATTCAGTACAGTGGATAGAGAGCTCGCCCGTCTTGGTTTTGAACAGCTTACCCCGTGCGCCAAGGATATCCCCCAGATCCCACTTTTTAAACTGTTCGTTATAAATCCCTTCAGCCAGATCATCACGAGCCACATAAAGCTGAATACGCCCGCCAACATCCTGCAGCGTAACAAAAGAGGCTTTACCCATGATGCGGCGGGTCATCATACGGCCCGCAACCGTCACTTCGATGCCTAAAGATTCCAGCTCTTCGTTTTCTTTGCTGTCATAGGCGGCGTGCAATTGATCTGATGTGGTATCGCGACGGAAATCATTCGGGAACGGGAGGCCGTTCTCGCGCAGTGCGGCAAGTTTTTCACGGCGCGCCTGCAACTCGTTGTTCAGATCCAACGCCTGCTCGGCGCCTTGTGGTTGTTGCTCAGACATTTCTGTTCCTCATAACCCGGCTTTCAAACTTGCCTCAATGAATTTATCCAGGTCGCCATCCAGTACGGCCTGCGTATTACGTGTTTCTACGCTGGTGCGCAAATCTTTGATGCGGGAGTCGTCCAGTACATAAGAACGAATCTGGCTGCCCCAGCCGATATCAGATTTGCTATCTTCCAGCATCTGTTTATCAGCATTTTTCTTTTGCATCTCGTATTCGTACAATTTGGCGCGCAGTTGTTTAAACGCCTGATCTTTGTTTTTATGCTGTGAGCGGTCGTTTTGACACTGCACCACAATGTTGGTTGGCAGGTGGGTAATACGCACCGCCGACTCGGTTTTGTTAACGTGCTGCCCACCCGCACCAGAAGCGCGGTAAACGTCAATACGCAGATCCGCCGGATTGATATCAATATCGATATCGTCATCCACTTCAGGGTAGATAAACACTGAGCTGAACGAGGTGTGGCGGCGACCACCGGAGTCGAATGGGCTTTTACGTACCAGGCGATGCACGCCAGTTTCAGTACGCAACCAGCCAAAGGCATAATCACCGATAATCTTGATGGTGGCCGACTTCAGGCCAGCAACATCACCATCAGACTCTTCAATTACTTCCGTTTTGAAGCCTTTTGCTTCCGCCCAACGCAGATACATACGCAGCAACATGCTGGCCCAGTCTTGCGCTTCGGTGCCGCCAGAACCAGCCTGAATATCCAGGTAGCAATCGGCACTGTCGTACTCACCAGAGAACATGCGGCGGAATTCCAGTTGATCAAGCTTGACGCTGAGCTGTTCGAGCTCAACCACGGCTTCATCAAAGGTTTCTTCATCTTCTGCTTCAACTGCCAGTTCCAATAGGCCGGTGACGTCTTCACAGCCCTGTTGCAGTTGGTCGATGGTTTCTACAATGGCTTCCAGCGTCGAGCGCTCTTTACCCAATGCCTGTGCACGCTCTGGCTCGTTCCAGACGTCTGGCTGCTCCAGCTCGGCGTTAACCTCTTCTAGGCGTTCTTTCTTGGCATCATAGTCAAAGATACCCCCTGAGAACGGCGGTTCGCTCAGACAGGTCTTGAATACGGTTTTTTACCGGATTAATTTCAAACATGATTTTTAGCGTTCTTACGTTGATGTCGTCGATGGCGAAATGCCATTGGAACCGCTAATTCTAACGGATCCGATGGCCAGTTTATAGCAGGTTGGTCAGTTTTTGTCGGGCTATCACGCCAATGGCCACAGATGCTGGATCAGCAACTGCACATTACGATTGCCACGGAACTCGTTCACTTCCAGTTTGTAGGCGATTTCCGCTTGCTTGATGCTGTTATCAGGCCACTGCGTGGTATCGATATTAAAGGCGATACCATCCAGTAACGGGCCACCCCCCAGCGGTTCCACCATCAGCTTGAGGTGTTTTTCCCCCACCAGCCGTTGCTGTAAAATGCGGAACTTGCCATCAAAAACCGGCTCGGGAAAGGCTTGCCCCCAGGGGCCCCCTTCACGCAGTAACTCGGCGGTATCCAGTGTCAGCTCCTGCATTGCCAATTCACCATCAGACCAGACGACGCCTTCCAGCATCGCCGGATCGAGCCACTCCCCCACCAGTTCGCCAAAGCGCTGGCGAAACTCATCAAAGCGGGCCTCTTCCAGCGATAACCCTGCCGCCATGGCATGGCCGCCGAATTTCATCATCAGCCCAGGGTGCAACATATCGAGCCGCTCCAGCGCATCACGCAGATGCAACCCGGCCACTGAACGGCCAGAGCCTTTGAGGATGCCTTCCCCTGCTGGTGCAAAAGCGATTACCGGGCGGTGAAAACGCTCTTTGATACGGGAAGCGAGGATCCCCACCACCCCTTGGTGCCACTCCGGGTGATACATTGCCAAGCCGTAAGGTAACTCTGTGGTGGTTTGCTCCAGTTGAGAGCACAGCGCCAGGGCTTCCACTTGCATACCCTGTTCAATATCGCGGCGGGTCAAGTTAAGCGCGTCCAAGTCACTCGCTAACATGCGCGCCTGGGCAATATCATCACTGAGCAACAGCGCCACACCAATCGACATGTCGTCCAAACGCCCTGCTGCGTTCAACCTTGGGCCAAGCACAAAACCCAAATCGTTGGCTGCTAACTGACGCGCGTCACGGTTGGCGACTTCCAGCAAGGCGCGAATACCAGGGCGACACTTACCGGCACGAATACGATTTAACCCTTGATAGACCAGAATGCGGTTGTTGGCATCCAATGGCACCACATCCGCCACGGTGCCTAACGCCACCAGATCGAGTAAATCAGCCAGATTGGGTATCCCCAGGCACTGTTGTTCGAACCAACCGCTATCACGCAATCGGCTACGTAGCGCTAGCATCAGATAGAACGCCACACCCACCCCTGCCAAAGACTTGGAGGGGAAATCACAACTGGCCAGGTTTGGGTTAACAATCGCTTCGGCTGCGGGTAACGTTTCCCCTGGCAAGTGATGATCAGTGACCAGCACCTGCATCCCTTTAGCGTGAGCTGCGTCAACGCCAGCATGGGAGGAGATACCGTTATCCACGGTGATGATAAGCTCAGCCCCCCGAGTGGCGACTTGCTCCACCACTTCCGGGCTTAAACCATAGCCATCTTCAAAACGGTTAGGCACTAAATAGTCAACGGCGCTACCGCCCATACTGCGCAGGGCTAATACCGTGAGCGCGGTGCTAGTAGCACCATCGGCATCAAAATCCCCCACCACCATAATGCGCTGGCGCTGCGTCAATGCCTGCTGCAGCAGGGTGACCGCCGCCTCAATACCGCCCAACTGTTGCCAAGGCAACATGCCTTTGACGCTGCGTTCCAGTTCCTGCTCGCCCTGGACGCCACGCAACGCATATAAGCGGCGCAACAAAGGGGGGAGGCTGGCAGGTAAATAGCGACTATCTGCCGCCTTGCGGCGGCGTAATTGGGTTTTAATACTCACTGAAGTTTATTTCGCCGCCATTGAAGCAGCGTGAGCATCCAGCATGGCGAGCATCTCTTTCGGCCCTTGATAACCTGGGACCATCTCGCCATTTTGTAAAATGATCGCAGGTGTCCCTTGAATACCAAACTGCACCCCTAACTGATAATGTTTGGCAATATTGATCTTGCAGGTTGCCGGAGAGATGGGGTCGCCTTTAATGGCAGCGTCGAAGGCTTTATTCTTATCGGCGGTACACCAGATGGACTGCATGTCTTTCTCAGCTTGAGAGTTCAACCCCTGACGTGGAAATGCCAGATAACGCACCGTGATGCCCAGGTCGTTATACTCTTTCATTTGCTCATGCAGCTTATGGCAGTAACCGCAGGTGATATCAGTAAACACGGTAATGACATGCTTTTCCTTCGCTGCTTTAAAGACAATCATTTGGTCTTCCAGCGCGGTCAGTTGGGCCATTAACAGTTGATTGGTTACATTAACCGGCTGTTTACCGCTAACATCATATAACGGCCCCTGTAGGATGTATTTACCATCTTCGGTAACATATAACGCACCGCTTTCGGTCAGTACGGTTTTGACCCCAGCAATAGGCGAAGATTGGACATCCGCCTGCTTGATGCCCAGGCTACCCAGTGCTTTTTGAATTGCTGCATCATCAGCATGAGCTACACCGGTTACCGAAGCGGTCAGTAAAGAGAGCAGCAATAAACTTTTTTTCATTCTTTCCATCCTTCCACTTTTTATCCTTCCAGAGTCCGCGTTTCAAGCGCGCGGGTGGTGCTGTTGATGTAGCTGTTTCAATCTTTCAGTGGCTACATGTGTATAAATTTGCGTTGTTGAGAGGTCGCTGTGCCCCAATAACATCTGTACGACACGCAGATCAGCCCCATGGTTCAGTAAATGGGTGGCGAAGGCGTGGCGCAAGACGTGTGGCGACAAGCGCTCACTATCAATACCTGCTAGAGTCGCATAATGTTTGATGCGATGCCAGAATGTCTGGCGGGTCATTTGCTGGCTGCGGCTACTGGGGAACAACACATCGAGCGTCTGGCCGTTCAACATCCAGGGTCTACCGTACTCCAGGTAGTTTTCAATCCAGTATACCGCCTCTTCCCCCAAGGGAACCAAGCGCTCTTTATTACCTTTACCAATGACGCGTACCACCCCTTGGCGCAAGCTGACATCACCGATGTTCAAACCCACCAGTTCTGACACCCGCAAACCTGTCGCATACAGCACTTCAAGCATCGCCTTATCACGCAACTCCAGCGGTTGATCAACGCAGGGAGCTTGCAGCAACGCTTCTACCTGCGCTTCACTCAGATCCTTTGGCAAGCGCTGCGGTAATTTGGGTGAGGCCAACAACGCGGTCGGGTCATCCTCCCGCAATTTTTCACGGTTAAAATATTGATACAAACGGCGCATCGCACTGAGCAAACGAGCGGAACTGGTGGCCTTATAGCCCCCTTCAACCCGATCAGCAAGAAAAGCCTGCAGATCCAGCGCTTGTGCCTGCAAAAAACTATTGTGAGTGGCAGCCAACCAGCCTGCCAAGGCCTGCAAATCCAGCCGGTAGGAAACCAGGGTATTTTCTGCCAGATTGCGTTCAAGCCACAGCGCATCCAGAAATTGCTCAATCAGTGCGCCATCTTGCTGTTGCATGTGCCTCTCTCTTTGTTATACCCGTCGTCAATCCAAATAACTTAATACCACTCGCTTCACGTTTTGTTTCAGTGAGAGTAACGCGGAACGCCGACTCGCCGTAAACCCAACGCTCGGCTAACCTGCACCACTCTCACTTGTAGCACTATTATGTGCCGCTATTTAGTATACTCGTTACCATTCTACACCCAGCACCTTAAGTGACTTAAACATGAAGATCGGTCTATTTTATGGCTCCAGCACCTGCTACACCGAGATGGCAGCAGAGAAAATCCGCGACATCCTGGGAGAGGAACTGGTTGAACTACACAATCTGAAAGAGGTTTCCCCCAAGTTAATGGAGGATTACTCCGTGCTGATCCTCGGTATTCCAACCTGGGATTTTGGTGAGTTGCAAGAAGACTGGGAAGCTATCTGGCAGCAACTGCCGGAGTTAGACCTGAAAGGCAAAATTGTTGCTCTTTACGGCATGGGCGATCAACTGGGTTACGGTGAATGGTTTCTTGATGCACTGGGGATGCTACATGATCAGTTGGCCCCCATGGGGGTGCAGTTTATAGGTTTCTGGCCAACGGCAGGCTTTGAATTCACCAGCCCCAAACCGCTCACTGCGGACGGGCAATACTTTGTCGGTCTGGCACTGGATGAAGTCAATCAGTATGAGATGAGCGAACAACGCCTAGAACAATGGTGTGAACAGATCCTGCTGGAGATAGATGCGTTGCTGTAAGGAGATTGGGCGCAATCATGCGCCCAGTAGTAAGGTTACTTCCACAATCTGAAATTACTTTCATCCTTGGTGGCAGGTTCTTCAAGCGTGGCTTCAGTAACTGCTTCCGCTTCAGGCTGCGCAATGTCTTCCGCTACCGTGACATCTTCAGGAGTTGCAACCTCTTCTGCCACCACAGGGCTTTTAGCTACGGCTGGATTTCCCTTCAAACGAGTCGGGTCAGCCACCAGATACCAGTCCAGTTTACGCGTCAGCAACATAATGACCGCCAACACCACAAACAGCAGGACCGAGCCCAACACCAGCGAGTTATCTTCTGACTGTAGCAACAGAAACAACACGCCATACAGCGATAACAAACCAACAGCAAACAGTATTCCCCACAGCTTGCTACGCAATACCGCACAGAGGTAGAAAGCAATCAAACCACTACAAGCGATACTTCCCAGTAAATAGGCCACGTCAAAACCGACATGTTCCGAAAACGCCAGCAAGATCAGGTAAAACAGCACCAGCGCCGCACCTACCAACAGATATTGGATCGGGTGGACCCGTAGCCCGGTCAGGGTTTCAAACAGGAAGAACGACATAAACGTTAAGCCAAGAAACAGCATCGCATACTTCACTGCACGGTCAACTAACTGATAATGATCCACCGGTTCGATAAAGCTGGTGGTAAACGTCGGTAGTTTATCCTGGTAATCAGACACGTCATTGCCGATAGAAACACTTTTCAGGTGGAGCACACTATTAATATTATTGGCAAACCAGGTACTGCTCCAATGGGCGCTGAAACCTTTCTCCGTCACTTTGCGTTCATCAGGCAAGAAATCACCTAAAAAGTTAGGATGTGGCCAGTTACTTTGCAGTGTCAGTTGCGAATTACGCCCCAGAGGGACTAATGACAACCGACTGGTACCAGCTAGCGTCAGGGTAAAGCTCGCTTCTAACCCTTGGGCTTGTAAAACATCCAGTGACAACGGGGCACTGAGGCCTTGAGTAAGCCCATTGACCCCGGTACCTGGCTCGAATGTTCCCTGCTGTGTACCACTCAGGGGTGAAATAGCTTTGATTCCGCGGGAGTCACTTAACGACACCATCAAAAATGGCTGGCCCATCTTCACATGACTCTGCTGCAACTCCTGCAAGTTGGGCGGGGTAAATTTCACCTGAAATTCTAATGGGCCTTGATAGACTTGGGTCTGATAGATCCCCAGTTTACGTACATCAACATTGGGTGTGCCGTTAACCTGTAACGATTCCGGTAATACAAATAATTGACGCTGGCTTTCCAGTACAAACTCGACCCCATTCTCATCTTTTCTCTCTTCACTGACGGTATAAGGGATCACAATCAATGGCCCGAGGATCTTCTGTGCCCGGCTAGTGCTTTCACTCACCTGGCTGATCACACTCTGACGATAGCCACTACGTTCTTCGATGGCATCTCTTAACAGGGATACCGGGAACATCATTAGGATCATTAACCCCAATAATGTGGTAATTTTCCAAAATAACACCGATTTAAACATTGCTGCATTCTCCTTGTAGACGATGACGCAACAATAAAACCGGCAAGTGAAATCAGAATGTGGTTATGTGAAGAGCAGGTGAAGTTAGAGCATTAAAGTGAAAATTGCGGCAACACCGGAGGGTTGTAGATTGTGCAAACGGATACTGCCATGGTGCAAACGCGCTACTTCTTGCACAAAGTTAAGCCCCAGACCACTGCTTTTGGGTTTATCGGCGCGGGCCAGGGAGTAGAAACGTTCAAAAACTTTATCGAGGGCATAATCAGGAATACCGCTGCCAGTATCGCTAATCGTCAGTTGATACTCCTGTTCCAAACGCACCCCGTCAATGCTGATAGAGCCACCCGCCGGGGTGAAATCCAAGGCATTATCCAACAGGTTGCTTAACGCTTGCCCAAGCAAGAACGCATCCCCAGTTACCGTTACCTGGGGTAACGCCCCCAAGGTGATAGTAATACCGCGCTGCGCCGCCGGTGCTTCCTTAGTGGCCAGTACCTGTTGTACTAATGGCACCAATGCTACCGGAGCCAACTCCAAACCGGGGCGGCTTTCCAAGCGTGCCTGAACCAGCAGTTTATCCACCAATTGTTGGATGCGCGCACTCTGCTGTTCAATATTGGTGAGGAAACGTTTTGCGGTCTCTGGCGGTGGTAACTCCTGCAACAACTCCGCTGCACCACGGATCGCCGCCAGCGGGCTTTTCAATTCATGCGTCAGGGTATGCACATACTGTTCAATATAGGCTTTACCCTCAAGTTTGATACGCATACTTTCTAGAGCCCGCGCCAACTGGGCCAATTCAACACTGCCCATTCTGGGTAGTGAAACCGCCTCGCCCTTCGCCACCCCATTGGCATAACGCACCAGGCGGTTAATTGAACGGTTGATCCACCAGACGAACCCGAGACCAATCGCCAAGGCAATCCCCAGCAGCATCGCACCCGCCAATAAAATACGCCGCTCACTACGGCGGATCACCGGCACCATGGCGCTATTGGGTTTACCGACACTGAGCACCCCGATAATCTGCCCTTGTTCTATCACCGGGGCCGCCACATACATCACTGAGCTGTTTTCATCATCCGCGATGGCGCGTGTACTGCGCGCACCGTATTGACCACGTAATGTCAAATAGACATCATTCCAGCGGGAATAGTCTTGCCCCTGCGCCAGACCTTGCGAGTCAAAAATAACCTTGCCGCGCACGTCAGTAAGATAGACTCGATATTCATTACGATCTTTACGAATACCGGCAATATTCGCGCCAATCGGCCTCTGATTAAGCTGGCCAAGAGCCTGTGCTAATTGGCCCTGGGCCACATCGCCGCGTTTCATATCCAAGCGGGCCACTTGCGCCAGCAGATTGGCGGTATCCACCAGGGTGCCTTCAGTAGCGCGCCGCACGCCGGGCTTCACCTCCTGGACAAAAATGCTCAGGACAAAGTAACCCGCTATCGCCACAATCAGGAAATAGCCCAATAGTAAGTGCAGGCCAATCCTCATGGCTGACGGCTCACGCTGTAACCCAAACCCCGATGGGTATGGATCGGCGGCTCCCCGGCATCAATAGCACGCAATTTGGCGCGCAACGTTTTGATATGAGTATCGACAGTACGATCCAGGCTCTCTTCTGCCTGAGCCCAAACGATATCCATCAATTGCTGGCGTGAAAACACCCGCCCCGGGGCCAACAGCAAGGTTTTCAATAATAAGAATTCATAGCGGGTTAACTGTAAGGGCTGTTGGTGATAACAGATCAAGGCCCCTTCTTCATCCAGAGTAAAAGCGCCAAAATGATAGTGTGTTGGCTGTTGCAGGCGCTGCTGCTTTTGCAGCCGCCGCAAAATAGTACGTACCCGTGCGCTAACCTCGCGGGGGGAAAAAGGTTTAGCAACATAGTCATCCGCGCCAATTTCCAAACCGATTAGGCGATCGAGCTCATCACTGCGTGCGGTAAGAAATAAAATAGGTAAATCCTCTGCCTGCGCCAGCAAGCGACGGCAAAGTTCAAAACCATTGATATCAGGCAACCCCACATCAAGAATAGCCAGTGCCGGTACGCCTTGCGGCAAAGCCTGTAATGCAGGCTCACCACGGTCAAACCAACGTACCTGAAAACCTTCACTCTCCAGGGTGTAGATCAAGGTGTCTGCAATGCTGGGTTCATCCTCTACCAACCAGAGCAGTGGTTTCATTACTTATCCTCGTCAAACGTCACTTGCGGATATAACAGCTGTTGGTACAGATGACGCCACTCCCCATGACTTAAGGCATCTGAGGCCAGCCATAGCTTACAGCGTTTCTTACCATTGGCCTGCTGCAGTGAGAGTAAAACCCCGAACCTCAGCATCCAGGCTTTTTTCACGATCAGCCATTCCTCCCCTTGCCACTCAATCCTGCGTTCTGCCAGCAAGCGCAACTCTCCTTTTCTTGAGGCGATACGCTTCTGGCTGCGGATGCATTCAAACACCACCAAGGTCACCAACACCAGCCAGATCAGGCTATAATTTACTGGCCAAGGTGAGATCAATATCAATAAAATCAATGCACCATGCATTAACAGTGAAAGGCATTGGGTTCGCCAGGAAACCCGGATATTACATCGCCACAAAGCCACGGTCTTTATTTCGCGTCTGAATCAGTGAAACCATTCTCTGCAGTTCTTGATCCTGCGGAGCGCCATTATTCATTAGCCAATTCAACAAATCCGGGTCATCGCACTCCAGCAGACGGATGAACAGCGCTTTGTCTTTATCATTCAGCGTGTCGTATTCATACTCAAAAAACGGCATGATTGAGAGATCCAACTCGCGCATACCACGGCGGCAAGCCCAGTGAATGCGTGCTTTATTGTTAATATCCATGCTGTTATCACTCACCTCTTATCAGCTATGCCCGTCATCATTCAAACAGTATTGCAGCAATGTGGGTATCGCCCCAAATTGCGCTAAGATGGCATAGAGTAACAATTTGACACACTTTGCGGAAAGGGTATTTGCCAAACAATGAGAAAAATCTTAAAAAACCCTACGCCATAATAACTGTTTGCAAAGCCCGCCATCTCTTTTACCATGGTATTCATCCTTCAGGTAAGCTATACCTAAACTCATGTCAGCTACAACCCTCTGACAATTCGCCTATTAACGGACAGAAAGTATCAATACGCAGCAGGAAGTGATTATGATGCCCAACATTCCTTTTCCCTCCCATCCACCTTGTGCCTCCATCCATCTGCCACTGGCGCTGATCTCATTGGAAGATTGGGTGCTGGTGCAGCTCAGTGGCCCCGATACGGTGAAATACCTGCAAGGGCAGGTGACGGCGGATATCAGCAAATTAGCGGCCGACCAACATGTTCTTTGTGGCCATTGTGATGCCAAAGGCAAAATGTGGAGCAACCTGCGTTTATTTCACCGTGGTGAAGGTTTCGCTTATCTTGAACGTCGCAGTGTGCTGGAAAGCCAACTGGCGGAAATCAAAAAATACGCTGTCTTTTCCAAAGTGACCATCGCTGCTGACGATCAAGCGGTATTGTTGGGAGTGGCGGGCTCTCAAGCACGTGCCGCTTTGGCGACTATTTTTGCGACTTTACCTGATGCTGAGCATCAAGTGGTGCAAGACGGGGATACCACGTTATTGCATTTTGCGCTGCCCGCAGAGCGCTTTATGTTAATCACCACCGCTGAGTTCGCCAACCAGATCACCACACAATTGAGTGGGCAGGCTGAATTAAACGATAGTCGCCAATGGTTGCTACTGGATATTGAAGCCGGTTACCCAGTGATTGATGCGCCAAACAGTGGGCAACTGATTCCCCAGGCAACCAATCTGCAGGCACTGGCGGGCATCAGTTTTAGCAAAGGGTGTTACACCGGGCAGGAAATGGTGGCTCGCGCCAAGTTCCGTGGTGCCAATAAACGCGCCATGTATTGGTTGGCAGGCAGCGGCAACGCTGCTCCGCAAGCGGGTGACGAGCTGGAACTGAAGCTGGGTGACAACTGGCGGCGTACCGGCACCGTGCTGGCGGCGAGCCATCAGGCTGATGGCGCACTCTGGGTTCAAGTGGTAATGAATAACGATCTGGCGGCTGACAGCGAACTGCGGGTGCGTGGGGATGCCGAGAGTCAGCTGAGCATCAAGCCACTGCCCTATTCACTGGCGGAAGAGCAGTAACCGCGCAAAGCATCGCCCCAGACGAACAGCATGTTGCCTGGGGCTATCTGAGAAGATTAAACATATAAATAGATCGCCAGAAAATGGCAGACGCTGCCACCAAGGACAAAACCGTGCCAAATCGCGTGGCCAAAGCGAAAACGCTTGGAGGCATAGAAAATCACCCCGAGCGTATACACCACCCCACCCACTGCCAGCAAGGTGACGCCGCCAACGGCTAATCGGGTGGCTAATTGATAGATCACAATCAGCGACAACCAGCCCATAGTGAGATAAGTCACCAACGATAACACTTCAAACCGGTGCGCAAACGCCAGTTTAAAAATCACCCCCAGCAGCGCTAAGCCCCAGATTACCGCCATCAGCCCCCGCGCCAGTGGCGAATCCAGCCCCACCAGCAAGAACGGTGTATAAGTGCCGGCAATCAGCAGGTAAATCGCACAGTGGTCAAACTTTTTCAGCCAGTGCTTGGCCCGTTGATGCGGAATGGCATGATACAGCGTGGAAGCCAGAAACAGCAGGAT
This sequence comes from Serratia sp. DD3, assembly GCF_000496755.2. Next base: position 49,413 of record NZ_AYKS02000047.1, on the reverse strand, counting down.
CATACTGCCGCCATACAGGCTATAACTGGTGATCGCTATTGCATCGGCACCACTCCCCACTGCCTGTATCAGCAGTAAAACTAACCCGACAATACCAAAAACCAAACCAATGCCATGACTAACGCTGTTGGCGATCTCTTCAGCCCATGGGTAAGTTTTGGCAGGCTGTTTACTCACCTCGTTTTTTACTTCAACCATTATCTCCATCGCTCCTTGAAATCCGCATCCATGCAAGCCACCGAATGTGAGCTGCTAGCGGAATAAATTGTGCAAAATCACTACAGATCAGCTTAACCAACAATGATTCCAGTGTACACGTGTACGCTCAAATAAACTGTGAACGCATGTAACACTGGTCAACATCGAAATCTGTAGCTTATTACGCGCCAATCAGCGGGTTATATAGTGGCATTGATTCAAGTGGCAATCAGGCGACGGGTAGGGCTGTTTATGACTAATCCTCATAGTCCCTTCGGCGGCTAAAATAAAAACGTCCATTTTTATCCTGAGCTTGGTTCCAGGCAGTTATCGCGAAACTGTCAACATCCACATCTTCGAGTTCAGTGTGTTGACACCAAATACGCTCACCAATGCGACAATAGATACTTCCCCGATATATTTCAACATCGTTATGGGTAACGTCGGCGCCTTTAAGTTTTCCATCTGAATACCAGATATTGCTTTTGTCGCGCCAAAACGACGACATCCCTCGTAGCAGCACTTCCAACGTCAGAGGGTCAGCCTCTGGAATAAGTTGTTCGCCTAGATAAACCCATTGCCCATCTGTCACTAATTTATGTTCTGACTCAACAAACGTAAAAAACCTTAATGTTTTTGGGTTAAGATTTTCAAGTAAGTGATTACCTAGCCAAACATGCTCCTCATCACAATAATACTCATCACCATAATACCCACTCTCAAGTTTCTTGAAGCTTTTTACATCTGCCCCTGGCAGCGGTTTACCGAAACAAAAAACTTGTGTCTCCGTCAGTATGAAATTATCGATAGTCCTGACGATATCATCCGGGTGCAACCTTTCAACCACCCGTATCCCGCGATTTCCGTAACGGCCATAAACCGCATTTTTATCTGCATATTTACATGCAGTCAGTTGGCGGAAAGAATCAGCATCAATGGTCAGCGAACGCAAAAAGAAAGGACCAGGCGTTTCATCTTGGGCAATAAACCACAGCGTGTTATCTATACGCAGCAAAAAGTCATCATCGCAACCGATCTCCCAGACTTGCATCCTTTCTGGGCTGATATTGTCCGCTATTTTATGTTGATGCAACCCGACAAGGTCAGAATCAATCCATACACCTTGACCGTCCGTATAGATTTTATGGAAGTAGTTATTACATATTCGTTTAAAGGTCAGCGGATTGGCACCCGGAATGCGATTGCCATAGAAATCGACAACTTCGCTACCATAGGAATGGTACTCCGTTTTTTTAATGTGTATTGGCTTTTCAGGGGAGGCATTCAGCAAGTAGTGGTTGTAACGGCGTTTCAACTGATTAAACAGCTTGGCATCCATCCATTGGGAACCGCTCTCTTCCTGCTCATCCCCTAGACTAGAGAGCCAATCATTAGCCCAGTCGGGGAAAGTGAGTTGTTCACATTCAGCTATCCAGCGGGTTTCGCTGCGAGACAGAAACAGCGTTCCACAACAGTTTTCACCGTGCTGCACTTGTGCTTGCGCTTTGGCGGTCATAAAGGGCGCGGTGCTACGCAATAGAGCCAGCATCTCAATCATCGTCTGGCGCATCTCCTCGTAGCACAGCCACAATGCGCAGCGCAGCACCCCCTGTTGTTTGTCATGCAACAACAGGCAACGCTGCAGATCCTGTTCGGCAATAAAAAAGGGCATTAATGCCTCTAACACTGACTGCTCACCCTCTTGTTCCTGCAGGTCGAAACCCGACCATTCAGGCCATTGCGTAGCGGGTGGCGGTGTCGATTTTAACCAGCGATCAAATGCCGCTCTGGAAAGAGGAATTTCTGCAAAAAGATACTGCGGTTCAGCCATAACGATATATCCCTAATTCAAAAGTGGCATGGCAAGTGTATGATTACAAAAGTAAGGTAACCAAAAAAAAACGTCAAGGGGCGGAGTTAATAGCCTAAACGTGATAATCTGCCACGTAGAAGCAACCTATTTCTGACCACCGCACCATCCACCTCGAGGTCCGTACCATGTCATCTGCTGTGCCAGTATTAAATTTTGGTTCCATGACACAAGTTATTCAGTTCCTGATGGAAATCGATAAACTAAAAAGCGTTCAGCGCCGTACCAAGGTGCTGGGTACGCAGCGCCAGGAAAACTCCGCTGAACATAGCTGGCACTTTGCGGTTGCGGCATTCAGCCTGGCACCTTATGCCAGTAAAGAGGTGGATATTCAGCGCGTGATCCAGATGGCGTTGCTGCATGATATTGTTGAAATCGATGCGGGGGATGTCTTCGTCTATGACCTGAGTGCCCGGGCGGAAATCCATGATCAAGAGGTCGCAGCAGCGAAACGACTCTTCGGCCTGCTACCTGAACCCCAGCGTGAACAGTTCACTGCTTTATGGCAAGAATATGAAGAGGGCAGCAGCGCCGATGCACGTTTTGCGTTCATGCTGGATCGCGCAATGCCCATGCTGATGAACCTGCATAATCAAGGCCAGAGCTGGATAGAAAATAACGTCAGTCTCAATCAGGTGTTAGAGCGTAATGGCGTGATTGGCGATATTCACCCTGAGCTATGGCAACACTTACTGCACCATCTGCAGGAGGCTCAGCGCAAAGGTTGGTTGAAATAGCCATAACGGAAGAGGGCCGAGGCCCCCTTCCCTGCGATAATGTCAGGCCCGAGTCTCCGGGCCACAAATCATCCTACAGATATTCTTCCATCGGCACACAAGAACAGAACAGATTACGATCCCCATAAACATCATCCAGGCGCTTGACGCTTGGCCAATATTTGTTCTCACGCACCCCAGCAACCGGGAACACCGCCAGTTCACGGCTATAAGCATGCTGCCAGTCGCTGACCAGTTCAGCTTGAATATGCGGGGCATTAACCAAAGGATTATCATCCAGTGGCCATTCACCACGATGTACGCGATCAATTTCGTGACGAATAGCCAGCATGGCATCAATAAAACGGTCCAGCTCCACTTTACTTTCCGATTCGGTCGGTTCCACCATCAACGTGCCTGCCACCGGGAATGACATGGTAGGGGCATGGAACCCATAATCAATCAGACGCTTGGCAATATCCATCTCACTGATGCCGGTTTCCTCTTTTAACGGGCGAATATCCAGAATGCATTCGTGGGCTACGCGGCCATCACGACCGGTATACAGCACCGGGTATGCCCCTTTCAAACGGGTGGCAATATAGTTGGCATTGAGGATCGCCACCTGGCTAGCCTGCTTGAGCCCTTCTGCTCCCATCATGCGGATATACATCCAACTGATCGGCAGAATGGAAGCACTGCCAAACGGCGCCGCAGAAACCGCGCTCTGCTGAGTGGTCACGCCATCAATCTGTACCACACTGTGCCCTGGCACAAAGGGGGCCAAGTGTGCTTTCACGCCAATCGGCCCCATACCTGGGCCACCACCGCCATGGGGAATGCTGAAGGTTTTATGCAAGTTAAGGTGAGAAACATCGGCACCGATATAGCCCGGCGTGGTGATCCCCACCTGCGCATTCATATTGGCGCCATCCAGATACACCTGGCCGCCGAACTGATGCACTATCTGGCACACTTCGCGGATGGTCTCTTCATAAACACCATGGGTGGAGGGATAGGTGACCATAATGCAGGAAAGGGCTTCACCTGCCTGTTCTGCTTTCAACCGCAGATCATGCAAGTCGATATTCCCGTTCTTGTCGCAAGCGACCACCACCACACTCATGCCCGCCATCTGGGCTGACGCCGGGTTGGTACCATGGGCTGAACTGGGGATCAAACAGATATTACGGTCGTTTTCATTACGGCTTTCATGATAACGGCGGATGGCCAGCAAGCCCGCATACTCCCCCTGGGCCCCAGAATTAGGCTGCATGCATACCGCATCATAACCGGTTAACTGAACCAGCCATTGAGAAAGCTGGCCAATCATCAGTTGATAGCCAGCGGCCTGCTCCGGCGGGCAGAATGGGTGCAGGTCTGAAAACTCTGGCCAGGTGATGGGGATCATCTCTGCGGCAGCGTTCAACTTCATGGTGCAGGAGCCCAGCGGAATCATCGCCTGATTCAGCGCCAAATCTTTGTTTTCCAAGCGATGCATATAACGCATCATCTCGGTTTCGCTGTGATAGCGATTGAATACCGGATGGGTGAGGATCGGATCTTTACGCAGCAATGCCGCCGGGATCGACTGGCTCTCTTGGCTGACCTGCGCATCTAGCGCATCAATATCCAGGCCGTGATTATCACCTATCAATACGGCAAACAACGCCTGAATATCTTCACGGCAAGTGGCCTCATCCAACGAGATCCCCAGCGCACCATGAATATCAGTACGCAGATTAATACCAAAGCTCAGCGCACGCGCCAATACTGCTGACTTGTCTTTCACTTCCACGGTCAGGGTATCGAACCAGGTATTGTGACGCAGAGATAAACCCGCTTGTTGCAGCCCTGCTGCCAGAATATCCGTCAGGCGATGAATGCGCAAAGCGATACGCCGCAAGCCTTGTGGCCCATGGTACACCGCATACAGGCTAGCAATGTTGGCCAGCAACACCTGTGAGGTACAGATATTGGAATTAGCCTTTTCACGGCGGATATGTTGCTCGCGGGTTTGCATCGCCATACGTAACGCAGTATTACCTGCCGCATCGCGAGAAACGCCAATGATACGCCCGGGCATTGAACGTTTGAACTCGTCACGGCAAGCAAAGAACGCCGCATGGGGGCCACCATAGCCCATCGGGACACCAAAGCGTTGTGAGGAGCCAAAGACCACATCGGCCCCCTGTTTGCCCGGAGCCACCAGCAATACCAGCGCCATAATGTCTGCCGCCATGCTGGTAATAATCTTACGTTGTTTTAATTCTGCCAGTAACGCACTGTAGTCATGCAGTTCACCGGTGGTGCCCATCTGTTGCAACAGCACACCAAACACACCTTGCAACTCCAGCACTTTCGCCGGCTTGTCGACAATGATCTCGAAACCAAAGGTTTTCGCACGGGTACGAACCACATCGAGCGTTTGCGGGTGAACGTCATCAGCAACAAAGAAACGGTTAGCCTCTTTCAATTTGCTGGCACGTTTGGCCAATGCCATCGCTTCAGCGGCTGCTGTCGCCTCATCAAGCAAGGAAGCAGAGGCCAGATCCAACCCGGTCAGATCAAGGGTCAAGGTCTGGAAATTGAGCAATGCCTCAAGACGGCCTTGTGACACTTCCGGTTGATACGGGGTATAAGCGGTGTACCAGCCTGGGTTTTCCAGCATATTGCGCTGGATCACCGGTGGCATCAGCACTGCGCTGTAACCCATACCGATATAGGATTTGTAGCACTGATTCAGTGAGGCAATGGCTTTTAGTTCCGCCAACGCCTGATGTTCAGTAGCCGCCTCGCCCACTGGCGGTGGCCCGGGCAGTTGGATGTCCACCGGGACAATCTGTTGGATCAACGCGTTGAGCGAACCTGCCCCCACCGCTGCCAGCATCTGCTGTTGTTGCTCGGCAGAAGAGCCGATATGGCGCTCAATAAACGCTTCGCTGTGTTCAAGTTGGCTGAGTGTCTGAGTCATTGCTACGAATTCCTGGATACTTGCAGGGTATGGGATATCGCCCGAACTGCACAACGCTGACTATCACGTCATAGGTTCTATTACGTCATAGGTTCTATCACATCATAGGCAAGCACGTTACCTACTCAGTAGATTACCCGTTGTCATCAGGCGGTAAACGGGCTGCACAGTGGCTAACATCACTCTCGGCAACCCGTACAGTCAAGACGGGGACTCTACTCACGTTCATTCAAGCCGCTGTAGCTCGAATGAACGTGAGTAGCGACTGATTATTCGTCAATGGAAGCCAAATACGCATCAGCATCCAGCAACATGTCTAGCTCAGCCTCATCAGAAGCCTTGATGCGGAACAACCAACCATCAGCATAGGGTTCGCTGTTAACCAGATCAGGTGAACTTTCCAGCTCATTATTGACGGCAATAATTTCACCGCTGATGGGAGCATAGATATCAGACGCGGCCTTGACCGATTCCGCAACAGCGCACTCATCACCCGCGGAAACCGCAGTGCCGATTTCCGGCAGATCAACAAATACCATATCGCCCAGCAGTTCTTGAGCGTGTTCAGTAATCCCCACCAGGTATTCGCCATTACCTTCGTCACGCACCCACTCATGAGATGCGGCATATTTCAGCTCTGTTGGCACATTACTCATTGGCCTACTTCTCCTTTAATAAGAACTAATTGATCAATGATTTACCAGCGCGTACAAAACCCGGTTTCGTTATCACGACGGGCATTTCACGGTTACGAATCTGCACGATAGCCTGTTCGCCAATACCGGCAGGCACACGCGCCAATGCAATACTGAAGCCCAAGGTTGGTGAAAAGGATCCACTGGTGATCACCCCAACCTGCGGCTGCCCCTGCGCATCGGTAAAATGCACCGGTAACTCATTACGTAATACACCTTTTTCGGTCATGATCAAACCGACCAGTTGTTCAGTGCCGTTTTCTCGCTGCTGCTCCAACGCCTCGCGACCAATAAACTGGCGATCCTGCGGTTCCCAGGCAATCGTCCACCCCATATTAGCCGCCAGCGGTGAAACACCTTCGTCCATTTCCTGACCGTAGAGATTCATGCCCGCTTCCAGGCGCAATGTATCACGAGCCCCCAACCCAGCCGGCTTCACCCCTGCGGCTAGCAATTTCAGCCAGAAATCAACCACTTGTTCTTTAGGTAGGGCAATTTCATAGCCCGCTTCACCGGTATAACCGGTGGTGGCAATAAATAAATCCCCCACCTGCACACCGAAAAAGGGCTTCATACCCGCCACCGCCTGTTGTTGTTCTGGCGTAAACAGGGTGGCCGCACGTTGTTTAGCCTGTGGGCCCTGTACCGCAATCAGCGCCAGATCATCACGCACCGTCAGCTCAACCTGGTAGGCGGCGGCATGTTGTTCAATCCAGGCCAGATCCTTCTCGCGGGTGGCGGAGTTCACCACCAGGCGGAAGTACTCTTCAGTAAAGAAATAGACAATCAGGTCATCAATCACCCCACCGGAAGCAGTCAACATACCGCTATACAAGGCTTTGCCTGATTGGGTGAGTTTGGCGACATCATTCGCTAATAGGTAACGCAGAAACTCGCGGGTACGGGCACCATGAAGATCGACAATGGTCATATGGGAAACGTCAAACATACCAGCATCTTGGCGCACGGTATGGTGTTCATCAATCTGGGAGCCATAATGCAGCGGCATCATCCAGCCATGAAAATCGACCATGCGCGCACCACAAGCCACATGTTGGTCATACAGGGGGGTTTGCTTTGCCATTTCTTCCTCTTTCCGCTCCAGTAGCCGCAGTCCGGCTGTTGCTACGCAAATAAGATGGGGGCTGATTGTGTGCTGCTTAACACTCACCCGCGCCGAATAGTCAACGACGCAAACGATGCCTTTGCTGTGACGTTATCACCGAACTCGCCGATTAACCATAAGTTAAAATAGACTTATCAGCAGTCAATGGCAGGTACTAGCATGCAGTTTTTTTCACTGGGAAAACACGACTTAATCTACAAAACAAACAATTAAAGCAGCAAAATGGCAAAGTTATATAACAAACTTCGTCAAATCTGGAGAATGAGCATTTTTACCCGCCAACAGTAACATTAGAAAAAGTAATGATGAAATCGGCTTGAAATTAGAATTTCTCAAATGAAGGGAGAGTATCAGGGCGAGTCGATTCGCCCCTGGGAGTTGAATTAATGACCGGGCTCTGCCAACCACTCCGGCAAATCATTAAGCCCCATCGCCTGACGAATCAGCTTGGGTTTCACACCGGGCAGGCTATCTGCCAATCTTAAACCTACATCACGCAGCAATTTCTTCGCTGGATTGTTGCCCGCAAACAATTCACGAAAACCCTGCATACTGGCCAGCATCATCGCGGCACCCTGCTTACGGCGGCGCTCATAACGGCGCAGATAGAGATGCTGACCGATATCTTTACCTTGACGATGCAGACGCTTAAGTTCAGAGATCAGTTCTGCCGCATCCATAAAGCCCAGATTCACCCCCTGACCCGCCAGAGGATGTACGGTATGAGCCGCATCCCCCATCAACGCCAGACGATGACTGGCAAAGCTGCGGGCATAACGCCCAGTAAGAGGGAAGGTCAAGCGTTCACTCTGTAACTGACAATGGCCTAAGCGCATATCAAAAGCCATCGCCAATTCACGGTTAAAGGCTTGCGGTTCTAACTGCTTCAGCCGCTCTGCCTCTTCCGGTGCCACTGACCAGACAATCGAACTCAAATGCGCATCGTTAAATGGCAAGAATGCCAGAATACCGTCACCATGAAATACCTGACGCGCGGTAGCCAAATGGGGCTGTTCGGTAGCGATGGTGGCGACCAACGCACTGTGGCGATAATCCCAAAAGGTCAATGGAATATCAGCATGTTGACGCAGCCAAGAATGGGCACCATCTGCCCCGACCAGCAAACGAGCACTCAACATGCGGCCATCTTCCAGGGTGACAAAAGCCTCGTTCTCGCCCCAGGCCACCTGTTTCAATACCGCCGGTGCCAGCAGCGTTACATCCGCCAAGGTTTGAGCCCGATTCCACAACGCCTGCTGGATCACATCATTTTCAATAATATGCCCCAAATGGTTGAAGCCATATTCATCGCCGCGGAAAGCGATTTTGCCGAAACTGTCACGTTCCCAGACTTCCATGGCGTTATAGGCACTAGCGCGCCGGTTGATGATCTCGTCCCAGGCACCAAGCCGTTGCAACAAGCGTTCACTGGCAGCATTGATGGCAGAAACCCGTAGCGCCGGACGTTCTGACAACGGTGCGTGTTGTAGTGAGTGTTGTGGTGATTGCTGTTCCAGCACCGCCACGCGCAAACCGCTGCCCTGCAAACCACAGGCCAGCGCCAAACCCACCATACCGCCACCAACAATAATCACATCAAATGATTGCATGCTGCCTCAATTCCTTCATCTAACTTAAGCCCTTGCCCGTAACACAGAAAAGGGGAAATTTAACGCGCCACCCAGCCCAACGTGCGTTTGGCAAAAGCATGGCGTGCTGCAGGTAACTGTTCCATCACCATCAACCCCAGATTACGCCCAGCAACCAGTGGAGCATAGTTGTTGGCAAATAACCGCACTAATCCATCAGTAACACCAATAGTGGCCTGCTGATCACCCTGCCGCCGTTGCTGATAACGGCTTAATAATGGGTAAGCCCCAACGTCCTCTCCGGTTTGCGCCGCTTCTGCCAAGGTTTCTGCCAACGACATCACGTCACGTAGCCCCAGATTAAACCCTTGCCCAGCAATAGGATGCAACGTCTGGGCAGCATTACCCACCAATGCCAAACGGTGGCTCACGTGCTGGTTAGCCTTCAGCAGGCGAAGAGGATAGCTATGGCGCTTACCCGCCTGCAACATTTTGCCCAAGCGCCAACCAAATGCTTGTTGTAATTCACTGAGAAACTGTTCCTCGCTCCAGCTATCCACCTGCTGGCGGGTTTCTCGTGCGTGGCACCAAACCAATGAACAACGCCCGTGAGACATGGGCAATAACGCCAGCGGGCCATGACGGGTAAAGCGTTCAAACGCTCGACCTTGTGGATGTTCGGAAGTGGTGATATTGGCAATCGTGGCGAACTGCGGGTAATCCTGTTGTTGCCATTGCATATGACAGGCTTGGGCCAATGGGGAAGCCGAACCATCCGCCGCCACCAGCAATTGCCCCTTCAGGTGTTGCCCATTGTCTAACTCAACCTCGGCGTACTCAGCAGTACGCCGCACATCAACCACTTTGGCCGGGCAATGCACCGTAACACCGGGCGCTTTGGCCAGTAACGCAAACAGCCGCTGCCCGGCATCAAACAGTTCGATAACCTGCCCGAGGGCATCCAGTTGGTAGTCTCGAGCGTTCAGATTAACAAAACCGGCATGTCCACGGTCACTCACATGCACATGGGTGATGGCGGTGGCACAATCACTTAACGCCTGCCAAAGACCAATCCGCGCCAATTGTTGGCAAGTTCCCTGCGCCAGAGCGATAGCCCGGGCATCAAACCCAGGGTGGCCACCCTCATCCGGCTGATTTGCCTCAACCAGAGAGACCGCCAGTTTACCCTGCGTCAGGGAGGAAATCGCCAGTGCCAACGTGGCACCCGCCATACCACCACCCACAATGATGACACTCATATCAACGCGCCGCCGCCATCAGGGCTTCAATCGCATCAACCTCTTTCACCACGCTGGCGGTGAGGTTCTCATTACCTGTTTTGGTGATCAGAATGTCATCTTCAATACGAATACCAATACCGCGATATTGCGCTGGTACATCCGCATCAGGCGCGATATATAAACCGGGTTCAACCGTCAGCACCATGCCAGGTTCCAGCACACGATCACGGTTTGGTGAACCATAATGCCCCACATCATGCACATCCAGCCCTAACCAGTGGCTCAGGCCATGCATATAAAATGGGCGGTGTGCCTGCTCAGTAATCAGCTGTTCAACGTCGCCCTGAAGTATCCCCAGCTCAACCAGCCCAGCTATCATGATACGTACCACCTCATCATTCACTTCGCGGATGCTGATGCCCGGTTTAAACAGCGCCAGGGCCTTATTAATCGAGGCCAGTACGATGTCATAAAGCTCGCGCTGAGGTTGGCTGAATTTACCATTTACCGGAAAAGTACGGGTGATATCGCCGGCATAACCCCGGTACTCACAACCTGCATCAACCAACACCAAATCACCATCACGCATTTCGCTCTCATTTTCGGTGTAATGCAGGATACAAGCGTTGTCACCGCTACCGACGATGGTGTTATAAGCAGGGGAACGTGCGCCATGGCGGATAAACTCATGCAGGATCTCCCCTTCCAACTGATATTCGAACAGACCAGGGCGGCATTTTTGCATGGCACGCGTATGGGCCAGGGCACTAATTTCACCGGCACGGCGCATCACCGCTAACTCTTCCGCTGATTTGAACAGGCGCATTTCATGCAACCATGGGCGATAGTCCGTTAAGGTGTCCGGTGCCGTCAGATTCTGGCGGAAACCTTTTCTCAGTTTCTCCAACGCCGCAAACAGAATCTCATCAGCAAAAGCATATTGCCCCGGGGCGTGGTACACCACGTCCAGACCATTAAGCAGCAGATGCAATTGCTCGTTGATCTCGCTGAACGCCAATGCGCGATCAATCCCCAATCGGGCTGGGGCGGCGTCTTGCCCCAAGCGGCGACCGAACCAGATCTCTGCGGTCAAATCACGTACCCGGTTAAACAGCACACTGTGATTATGGGTTTCATCACTTTTCACCAGGATCAGGACCGCTTCAGGTTCGTTAAAACCAGTCAAATACCAGAAATCACTGTTTTGGCGATACGGATACTCAGAATCTGCATTACGCGCCACTTCCGGAGCGGCAAAAATCACTGCCGCACTGGCTGGAGCCATTTTCGCCAACAATGCCTGACGGCGGTTATGGAATTCTTGTTGGGTCATCATCTTCTCCTGAAATCGGTTAATCCTGTTCCTGTCTTAGATCAGGCTGAGTATTCTCTATATATGCGAACACTCTCGCAGGTGTTTAATGCAAAGTTGGCTTGCGATTTTCCGCCGCATTCGGCTGCTGGCGAGTAAATTCAGTATGGCAAAGTAGCGCGACAACTCGCACATACTCCATCACTTCTTCCAGTGACTGTTCCAACGCTTCTTGATCTTCATCTTCGTCATAACCCAGTTGCGCAATATTACGCAGATCGTCTATCGCTTCACCCACTTCATCTTTCACTTGTGCCAACTTCGGCTGCATCATGCCCAGCCCCAGCAAAAAGTGGTTTACCCAGCCCGCCAGTGCATCAGCACGTTCAAATACGCTGACGGTTTCCCCCTCAGGCATCATCAATTGGAACATGAACTCATCATCTTCCAGCGCTTCTTTGGTGGCGTCATGCAGTTGTTGCAATGGCTGGCTCAGCACCTGCGGGAAAGCCTCCCCATCGTTGGTCAGATCAAACACCAGCGTCCGCCAACTGGCATCCTGGTTGCCACCGCACAGCAGGCCGCTGATCAAGCCGTGCATTTCTGCAGCGGTTAAGGCCACCGCTTGCTGGTTGAGCACGACGGTCAAAGATTGATAACTTGGAACTGTATTCTGTATAGACATGCGTATTGGTCATCGTTGGCAAGATAAGTTCGTGTTATGCTACCACCAAGCCCCATTGGTACACCAGTTGAGCGCAACATCTCAGTTCAGTCAGTGGCTATCATCTGTGACTGAAAAAGTGTTGTATCTTGGTACCGTGGTATATATAGTGGCGCCCGTTTTGATAGCGCGGCAATCGTTGGCCAGTGTTTGCGCGAAAAATTGTTGGCGCGAAATTTAGGCAGGAAGGTGGCATGTCTGCACAACCGGTAGATATACAAATTTTTGGCCGCTCGTTAAGAGTCAATTGTCCGCCAGAACAACAAGATGCGTTGAATATGGCCGCAGAGGATCTTAATCAACGGTTGCAAGATCTGAAAGTTCGCACTAGAGTCACAAATACAGAACAACTCGTATTTATCGCAGCATTGAATGTTTGTCACGAACTTACACAAGAACGCTTGAAAACTCGTGATTATGCGAACAATATGGAACAAAGAATTCGTATGCTGCAACAGACCATTGAACAGGCACTGCTTGAGCAAGGTCGCATCACTGAACATCAGGGTGCGCAGTTCGAATAAATAAAGTTGAATAAATATCATTGTGGAAGTTGAAGGCTTCGGCAATGAGTTAACAGATTTCTCTGAGATGTTTGCCAGCGGGCCAGTCCCCTGAGCCGATATTTAGTACCAATAGAATGTATTGCTCTGTGATCGGTGTGCATACTCGGTTCGTCCGAGGAGCCTGAAGGTTGCGACGGTGCGTTCACCTTGAACCATGGGTTCAAGGGTTACAGCCTGCGGCGGCATCTCGGAGATCCTTCACCTTCATCATATTTTTTGCCGGTCTGGTACTATGGCACTCCAAGCACAATTTACTCAGCAACCGCAAGTTACCCAGCAACGGCAAGCCATTCGCCATGAAATCCGCCAACGGCGGCGCACGCTATCCCCCCAACAGCAACAAAGTGATGCCAAGCTACTGGTGACTCGAGTCACCGAACATCCGCGTATTCAAGCCGCGCAACATCTTGCTCTGTATCTCTCGTTTGATGGGGAGTTGGATACCGGCCCGCTGATTAAGCAGTTATGGCAACTGGGCAAGCAGGTTTATCTGCCGGTATTGCATCCATTCAGCCCTGGCAATCTGCTGTTCCTGCATTACACCGAGCAAACCGTGCTGGTTGAAAACCGCTTCCATATTCTGGAACCGGTGCTGGATGTACGTAATGTGTTGCCATTATCACAGTTAGCCGTGGTTTTAACGCCACTGGTGGCCTTTGACTCACAAGGGGGGCGTTTGGGGATGGGGGGCGGATTTTACGATCGGACCCTGCAGCATTGGCAACGTGGTGGCCCTTACCCTATCGGGCTGGCACATGATTGCCAGCAGGTTAGCGCCTTACCCGTGGAATCATGGGATATTGCGTTACCGGAGATTATTACCCCCGCCAAGTGCTGGGCATGGCACACTGGATAACAAAAAGCCGGATCACTCCGGCCTTCTTATTTACGCTGATAACCTATTACAACTAATCCTTGGTTATAACTAATTCCAACTACAACAACAGACGGGCGCGAATCGTGCCTTCAATCGCTTTCATCCGCTGCAAGGCCACCGCCGCATCCTCAGTGGTGGCTTCAATATCGATCACCACATAACCGATCTCTGCGCTGGTTTGTAGATACTGAGCGGCAATGTTTACCCCTTCTTCAGCGAAGATTTGGTTAATTTGCGTCAGGATCCCTGGGCGATTTTCATGGATATGCAGCAAACGGCTGGAACTTGGAGCATGAGAAGGTAGCGAAACCTCCGGGAAATTGACCGCTGACAAGGTAGAACCGTTATCAGAGTATTTCGCCAACTTGCCCGCCACTTCATCACCGATATTCTCTTGCGCTTCCTGGGTTGAACCACCGATATGTGGCGTCAACAGCACATTGTCAAATTGGCACAATGGTGATTCAAAAGGATCGCTATTGGTGGCTGGCTCCTCCGGGAACACGTCAATCGCCGCGCCCGCCAGATGATTGCTAGACAAAGCCTGACATAGCGCCGGAATATCTACCACCGTCCCTCGTGAGGCATTAATCAGAATCGCCCCTGGCTTCATCAATGCCAACTCTTGTTCACCGATCATATTCTTGGTGGACGGTGTTTCTGGCACATGCAGTGTCACCACATCGCTCATATTTAACAAATCGGACAGGTGACGGACTTGATGAGCATTACCTAATGGCAGCTTGTTTTCGATGTCGTAAAAGAACACGTGCATCCCCAGCCCTTCGGCCAGTATGCCGAGCTGAGTGCCGATATGACCATAACCGATGATACCCAGTTTCTTGCCACGTGCTTCATAGGAGCCGACAGCCAGTTTTTGCCACTGACCACGGTGGGCCTTGGCGTTGGCGCTGGGGATACCACGCAACATCAGCAACAGTTCCCCCAGTACCATTTCGGCCACGGATCGCGTATTGGAGAACGGGGCGTTAAATACCGGAATGCCACGCTTGGTGGCCGCTTTTAAATCAACCTGATTGGTACCAATACAGAAACAACCCACAGCCACCAGTTTTTCTGCGGCAGCAAACACCTCTTCCGACAACTCAGTGCGCGAACGAAGACCGATAAAGTGCGCATCACGGATCGATGCCTTAAGCGATTCAGTGTCTAACGCACCTTTGTGGTATTCAATATTGGTATATCCAGCGGCACGCAGGTTATCTACGGTGCTTTGATGAACCCCTTCAACCAACAAGAACTTAATCTTGTCTTTCTCCAATGATACTTTTGCCATTTACCCGACCCTATGTTCAGACCTCAGAAGTGGCTGTTGTGGAACACTATCCATCGCCATTCAGACTGGCTGTCTCCAGCTTGAAACCAACAGCACGCCTACCAACATAACAAAAATTACACGTCGGGCAAGACCAAACGATTGCCTGCTGCCCTACACAAGGTACAGTCATCGCTTTCGTTTCTGGTGGAAAATGCCATCAGGAAGTCATTAGACAGAAGCCCGACAATGCTTCTTATTAGAATGTGATATATATCACCAAAAAAACTGAATTTAAGAAAATATCATTTAATAGCAAAATGATGCAGCCTGAATGGCTGACAGGTATCAGCAGGCGCAGTAAACCAACTGCGCCGCCGAGAGTCTCTTACTTGACGACCTTCACACCATCCGCGGTTCCCACCAACGCAATATCTGCGCCACGGTTGGCAAACAGCCCCACGGTCACTACACCGGCGATGCCATTGATCTTGTTTTCCAAGGCAACCGCATCAAGAATATTCAAATTGTATACATCAAGGATCACGTTGCCATTATCGGTCACTACGTGCTGACGATATTCAGGCAGCCCCCCCAGCTTGACCAATTCACGCGCTACATAAGAACGCGCCATGGGGATCACTTCCACAGGTAACGGGAATTTCCCCAGAACATCCACCTGTTTGCTGGCATCGACAATGCAGATAAATTGGCGAGCCATGGCAGCAATGACCTTCTCACGGGTCAGCGCGGCGCCCCCACCTTTGATCATTTGCATATGACGGTTGATCTCATCCGCACCATCAACATAGATATCCAACGAATCCACTTCGTTACTATCATAAACAGTGATCCCCAGGCTCTTGAGTTTGGCTGTGGAATCATCTGAACTGGATACCGCCCCTTCGATTTGATGTTTGATGGTTCCAAGAGCATCAATAAAGTGCGCTGCGGTAGAACCCGTGCCGACACCCACAATAGTGCCTGGTTTCACGTACTCCAATGCAGCCCAACCTACCGCTTTTTTGAGTTCATCCTGAGTCATAATCTGTTCATTGCCTATGTACGAAAACGAATACGTATTATAAGGTAAATCTTCATCTACATCTTAGGCTAAAAGAGACTTATTTAAGCTACCGCACATTTGTCGATGCATAAGTTGGTTCTGGTTGCCAACAACAAGCGTATTGATCGTTTTCACTCAATTTATTTTAAGGGATATTTCTCCGATGAAACGCCCAGACTATAGGACATTACAAGCGCTGGACGCGGTGATCCGTGAACGCGGCTTTGAGCGTGCGGCACAAAAACTGTGTATCACCCAATCGGCAGTATCCCAACGCATCAAACAGTTGGAAAACCTGTTCGGTCAACCTTTGTTGGTGCGTACTGTGCCGCCTCGCCCTACTGAGCAGGGCCAGAAGTTACTGGCTTTGCTACACCAGGTGGAATTGCTGGAAGAAGAGTGGCTGGGTAATGATAACGGTATTGATACACCGTTACTGCTATCGCTGGCGGTTAACGCCGACAGCCTGGCAACCTGGTTGTTACCGGCATTAAAACCGGTGCTGGCTGATTCCCCTATCCGCCTCAACCTGCAGGTTGAAGATGAAACTCGAACCCAGGAGCGCCTGCGGCGCGGAGAGGTGGTTGGTGCGGTCAGTATCCAGCCACAACCGCTGCCAAGCTGCCTGGTGGACAGACTGGGTGCCCTTGACTACCTGTTTGTCGCATCAAAACCGTTTGCCGAGCGCTACTTTCCTCAAGGTGTTACCCGCACTGCGCTATTAAAAGCCCCTGCGGTGGCCTTCGACCATCTCGACGATATGCATCAAGCATTTCTCCAGCAAAATTTTGACCTTTCACCGGGTAGTGTTCCTTGCCATATTGTTAACTCGTCAGAGGCCTTTGTGCAGTTGGCACGGCAAGGCACCACTTGCTGTATGATCCCGCATCTGCAAATAGAGCGAGAGCTGGCGGATGGGGAATTAATCGATCTGACACCGGGCCTGTTCCAACGCCGGATGCTGTTCTGGCACCGGTTTGCTCCAGAGAGCCGTATGATGCGTAAGGTCACCGATGCCATCCTATCCCACGGGCATAAGGTATTAAGGCAAGATTAAGCCGTATCGCTATACTCGTTGTCATGCTAACCAGGGTTCCCTGCCGTTCGATTGACGACGGGTATCGATAGCTTTAATGCCAAGCCAGTTGCAGAGCAATCCCCCACATCACCACCCCCACCAACAGGTTGATAACACGCTGTGCCATTTGAGTCTGCAACCAGGGGGCCAACCACGCAGCTAGCAGGGCTAAAGCAAAGAACCAGAGAATGGAAGCGCTGGCCGCCCCCAAGGCAAACCATAAACGCATCTCCTCCATCAGTTGCCCCCCCAAACTACCGAGGACCACAAAGGTATCGAGGTAAACATGGGGGTTCAACCAGGTGACTGCCAGCATCGTGACCACAATACGCCAGCGGCTCTGTTGCATCTCTAGCGCAGCGACCTGTTCAAGGTGCTGGCTGAAAGCCGCGCGAAAAGCGCCCCAACCATACCACAACAGGAATGCCACCCCACCCCAGGTCACCAGGGTTAATAGCATTGGCGAGCGGCTTAGCAACGCGCTACCACCGAAAATACCCGCACAGATCAAGGCGATGTCACTCAATGCACATAACGAGGCAATCATCAGATGATACTGGCGGCGGATCCCCTGATTCATCACAAAGACATTTTGTGGACCCAGTGGCAAGATCATCGCCGCACTCAGCATAAGTCCCTGCAAATAAGTGGTTAACATAGATTCCTGATGGAGATAAAAAATAGCGTCTGTGTGGTTCAATACGCTCATCATACGAAGAGAAAATCATTAGGAGAAATAGATAATTCTAATCAGCCATCAATATTGTTAATACTCGCTATTTGACCAAGTAACGCAGCAAACGAATCAGTCCCCAGCCTTGCTCATCAGTGACGGGAGCGAATAAACGCCCCCTAATGACGCTCAGTATCAACAACAGCATTTCTAGCTATTGTTCACCTACTTGGCTCACCTGCTGTAACTGCCCCCCATTTAAGGCATGGTTACACCAATATGGTGAGCATCTAGCTGACGTTTAAAGTTTTCTATCAAATCATGGTAGACATCCCAATACTCAGCGCTACTGGTCCAACTACGGGTAACAAAATTGAGTGCCGCTGGGGCTATTTCATTCAAGCGCACGGTGACGCCTTTATCATGCATAATACGTTTATCGGCAGCGATCACCTCCCCCAGCACTTGTTTCACCAGGTCGATATTAGCGTGATAAGCCACACTCACCATAATATCCACGCGGCGCTCTTGCTCGCGGGAAAAGTTGATAATATTGCCAGCAATGATTTTACCGTTCGGTATCACAATCATTTTATTGTCGCCAGTACGCAACGTGGTGGAAAAAATATGTACCTCATCTACCGTACCAGCGACCCCACCAAGATCAACAAACTCACCTGCACGCATTGGGCGGAAAGCCACCAGCAACACACCTGCGGCAAAGTTGGAAAGGGAGCCTTGCAATGCCAAACCCACAGCCAGACCCGCGGCGCCTAACACCGCAATCACCGAGGTCGTCTGCACCCCCACCCGCCCCAACACCGCAATCAGGGTAAATGCCAAAATAGCATAACGCGCCATCGTCGCCAGAAAACCCGCCACGGTATCATCAATACCACGCAGTTTCATCACACGCCTCAAGGCATTACTGACGATACGCGCAACCAGCCAACCAATAATAAGAATGATGATTGCCGCGACAATATTCACCACATATTGCAACAGTAAATCCTGATGGGTCACGACCCAGTTACTGGCCTTATTAATATCTTCTATTACATTAAAATCTTTCATTTTGAGGTCCCACTACTAAGCCCCTGAGGGGTAAAATGCACAAAATAGACTAATGAAGTAACAACGGTATGAAAACGACCGCCTAAGGGTAACCAACCTTTTACTACAATGCCATCTGTACTGGAAAACGCTCTGGCAGGTAGGGTATATCCCTGTCACCAATCAAACTGCAGCGGTGTTGGCTGCGGTTATTCGCCTCATCCCTAAGGCCGCTGCAAGCAGCGTTAAAATCCGTTAGAAATCACTTCCCTGTGATTTCCCCTTCGGGTTGCCGCAAAGTGGTATTCAAATCGATTCCTGACCGATTTGTCCAAGCGGATTTGTCCCTCACCTGAATCACTTACCCTAGTAAGCTCATCGGGATTAATGAACCTCATCCATGAGCTTCGCCCTGCGGACCAGCGCAAGTGCTGTTCAAAACGCACAGCGGTTTGTCCTGCAACTTGATTGAACTTGGGTATATATCAATTAATGTCGGGGCGGGATTACTGAATTAAAAATGGGATTACTGAATTAAAAAATAGAAAGGCTCCCAATGGGAGCCTTTCGTTATCAATGCCTATGGCCTAGATATTACAGCACGTCGATAGCATTCAACTCTTTGAACGCCAATTCCAGACGGGTAATCATCGTGGTCTGGCCTGCACGCACCCATACACGCGGATCATAGTATTTCTTGTTTGGCTTGTCGGCACCTTCTGGGTTACCCAGTTGGCCTTGCAAATAAGCTTCGTTCTTTTTGTAGTAATTCAGTACACCTTCCCAAGTTGCCCACTGGGTATCGGTATCGATGTTCATTTTCACTACACCGTAGCTGACGGCTTCTTTGATTTCAGCCGCAGTAGAACCTGAACCACCATGGAACACAAAGTTCAACGTATTGTGCGGCAGGTTATGTTTCTTGGAAACATACTCTTGGGAATCACGCAGAATAGTCGGGGTCAGTTTTACGTTACCTGGCTTGTAAACACCGTGTACGTTGCCAAAAGAGGCTGCAATGGTGAAACGTGGGCTGATAGCGTTCAGTTTCTCGTAAGCGTAATCAACATCTTTAGGTTGAGTGTACAGGGCAGAAGCATCCATATGGCTGTTATCCACACCATCTTCTTCACCACCGGTGCAACCCAGTTCGATTTCCAGCGTCATACCGATCTTCGCCATACGCGCCAGGTACTTGCTGCAAATTTCAATGTTTTCTTCCAGTGACTCTTCAGACAGGTCAATCATATGAGAAGAGAACAGAGGTTTACCGGTCGCGGCAAAGTGCTTCTCACCGGCATCCAGCAATGCATCCAACCATGGCAGCAATTTCTTGGCACAGTGGTCAGTGTGCAGGATCACTGGCACACCATAATGCTCCGCCATCTGATGCACATGATGAGCGCCAGAAATTGCACCCAGAATAGCAGCACCTTGTGGGACATCGGTTTTAACGCCTTTACCAGCGATAAACGCAGCACCACCGTTAGAGAACTGAACAATCACTGGAGCGCGCACTTTGGCGGCTGTTTCCAGCACGGCATTGATGGAGTCAGTCCCCACACAGTTTACTGCAGGCAGTGCAAAATGGTGCTCTTTGGCAATAGCAAAGACTTTCTGAACGTCATCACCTGAGATGACACCCGGTTTTACGAAATCAAAAATTTTAGACATGTGGTTTCGCCCTATTTCGTTGGCCGTGTACCCGTCACGCTCTCAAGTGACAACATGAAAGCGGGCAAGTAGCGATGGATGAAATTCCCCGCATCGCAACTGTTATCGCAATTGTGGGGAATAAAACAAGCGGGAGGCCAATCTCCCCCCGCTAATGCCTGAATTACTTCTTGGCGCGCTCTTCCAGCATGACTACTGCTGGCAGTTGTTTGCCTTCCACAAACTCGAGGAAAGCACCGCCACCGGTAGAAATATAGGAGATTTTGTCAGCAATACCGAACAAATCGATCGCAGCCAGTGTGTCGCCACCACCAGCAATAGAGAAAGCGTCGCTATCGGCGATAGCCTGTGCAACAATTTCGGTCCCTTTACGGAAGTTAGGGAACTCGAATACGCCCACCGGGCCATTCCACAGAATGGTTTTGGCATCTTTTAAGATCGTGGCCAGACGCTGTGCAGACACATCCCCCAGATCCAGAATTTGCTCGTCGTCTTTGATATCACTGGTTGACTTCAGAGTCGCGGCAGCGGTTTCAGAAAACTCAGTGGCTACGCGCACATCGGTAGGAACAGGAATATCACAGGTCTCCAGCAGCTTTTTCGCTTCAGGGATCAAATCAGCTTCATACAGGGATTTACCCACATTGTGCCCTTGAGCGGCCACAAAGGTGTTGGCAATACCACCACCGACGATCAGTTGATCAGCGATTCTGGACAGGGAATCCAGCACCGTCAGTTTGGTAGACACTTTAGAACCACCGACAATCGCCACCATTGGGCGTGCTGGGTTGCCCAGTGCTTTGCCCAGTGCTTCCAGTTCTGCCGACAACAGCGGGCCAGCACAAGCAATAGGAGCAAACTTACCCACGCCATGGGTAGACGCCTGCGCACGGTGTGCGGTACCAAAGGCGTCCATCACATACACGTCGCACAGCGCTGCATATTTCTTGGACAGGGCTTCATCGTCTTTCTTCTCGCCTTTATTGAAGCGGACGTTTTCCAGAACCACCAGTTCCCCAGGAGCCACTTCCACACCATCCAGATAATCCTTCGCCAGACGTACTGGTGATGTCATATGCTCTTTCAGGTAGTTGACCACTGGCAGCAGAGAGTACTCTTCATTGTACTCACCTTCGGTAGGACGCCCCAGGTGGGAAGTGACCATCACGCGCGCGCCTTGCTTGAGTGCTGCTTCGATAGTCGGCAGGGAGGCACGGATACGTGCATCGGACGTCACTTTACCGTCTTTCACTGGTACGTTGAGATCAGAACGGATCAAAACACGTTTACCGGCCAGATCCAGATCGGTCATCTTAATTACAGACATGGTGAACCCTCTTGGTTGATTCTCTTCAAAGTTGCCTGAGTGGTGCACCAACACAACGCTGGTGCCACCTTAGACTTGTTAAAACAAGCCCTTACTAGAAACCGCTTGCGGCCATTGCCAGTGTGGTATCCAACATCCGGTTGGCAAAGCCCCATTCATTATCACACCAGACCAGGGTTTTGATCAGGTGCTGCCCACTAACCCGAGTTTGCGTACCATCAACGATGGCACTGTGCGGATCATGGTTAAAATCGATGGAAACCAGTGGTACTTCTGTGTAGTCAACTATACCACGAAATGAACCCTGTGCCGCCTTTTGAAACAGCTGGTTGACCTCGCTCACCTGTACCGGAGAACTAACGCTGACACTGAGATCAATGGCGGTCACATTAATCGTGGGTACCCGCACCGAAATCGCTTCAAAACGATCGCAAAACTGCGGAAAAATACGCGTAATACCAGCAGCCAACTTGGTATCCACCGGAATAATCGATTGGCTCGCCGCACGGGTACGCCGTAAATCCGAGTGATAGGCATCTATCACCGGTTGATCGTTCATTGAGGAGTGGATGGTGGTGACAGTCCCGGATTCAATGTGGTAAGCATCATCCAGCAGTTTGATCACCGGAATAATGCAATTGGTGGTACAGGAGGCATTGGACACAATCCGGTGCTCTTTACGTAGTGTCTGGTGGTTAACCCCAAACACAATAGTGGCATCCAGATCATTGCTGCCCGGGTGAGCAAACAGTACCTTCTTGGCCCCTGCCTGCAAATGAGCTTCACCATCCGCCTTGCTGCCGTATACCCCAGTGCAATCGAGCACCACATCAACCCCCAGTTCCCTCCACGGCAACTGTTGCAATGCCGGTTGATGCAGTAGGCGAATGTTATCATCCCCGACGCTCAGCACATCAAGCTCCTGGCGTACATCCCAGGCAAAACGGCCGTGGCTGGAGTCATACTTCAGCAGGTGCGCCATCCCCTCAGCCTGAGCCAATTCATTGATGGCGACGACAGAAATGTCAGCGCGTCGTCCTGATTCATACAGCGCGCGCAAAACGCTGCGTCCAATACGCCCAAAACCGTTGATTGCTATGCGGATGGTCATGCTACTCCTTGGGAACGCGTCTTTACGCCAGTGATCGTCATTTATACTCGCCATTCTGCAAATTGCAGACAACCCCAGCAACCTGAATGATGACGACTATAGCGTACTTTAGCGCGCCGCTTACTGTGAACCACTCTATTCGTTATTCCTCAAACTTGTGCGGTCTATCGCAACCCTTCACACTGACCTGACGTTTCCACTCGCAACCCTACCAACTGAAACGCTTCAGCTGAGGATAAACCAAAGCTTTACCAAAAGGAACAGGTGCAATAAGCCACCTGACAAGTTCGGCTGATTTTACCCAAATAAAATGATCTAGCGCACATTTTCACACCCGGTTTGACATAGACTCTAAGCCTGTGTTTATTCAGATACCTACCACCTGAATAACCACGGTTCGATGATTTTTCTACTAACAACCCAGAACTGGATATGACTGAGTAATAGGACTAGGAGCCCAAATGAGTGAAGTTAAAGTCGTTGCCCTGATTACTGCCACCCCTGAACACCGTACCGCCGTAGAGCAAGCGCTGCGTGCTATGGTGGCACCAAGCCGTGCTGAAGCGGGTTGCCTGCAGTATGACTTACATCAGGAAGTGGACCACCCCGACGCTTATGTATTTATTGAACGCTGGGCCTCAGCACAAGCCCTGCAGGAACATACCGAAACCAACCACTTCCGTGCTTTTCTGGCTGAACTGGAAGGGAAACTGGTTAGTCTGGAAGTGAAAAAAGTGACGCCGTTGTAAGAAGCGGGTCGTCATTCAAATCGCCGGGAGAATTGCCCTACTCCCACAAAGAATCAGGGGCGAAAATTCGCCCCTGATAGCACAACTCAAAACCGGATTACTTCAACAACGCTTTCGCCTTGGCGACCACGTTATCCACGGTGAAACCGAACTCTTTAAACAGTTGGTCTGCCGGAGCTGACTCACCGAAGCTGGTCATACCCACAATGGCACCGTTCAGGCCAACATACTTGTACCAGTAATCGGCAATGCCCGCTTCCACCGCCACACGGGCAGTTACGGCGGCAGGCAGTACAGACTCACGGTAAGCAGCATCTTGCTTATCGAAGGCATCGGTAGATGGCAAAGAGACGACCCGTACTTTATGCCCTTCGGCACTCAGTTTGTCTGCCGCTTCCACGGTGATGCCCACTTCAGAACCGGTAGCAATCAGGATCACGTCCGGAGTACCAGCACACTGTTTCAGCACATAACCACCACGGTAAACATTAGCCAACTGCTCAGCACTACGTGGCTGCTGGGTCAGGTTCTGGCGCGAGAATACCAAGGTGGTTGGGCCGTCATTGCGCTCGATACCATATTGCCAGGCGATAGCGGATTCCACCTGATCACAAGGGCGCCAGGTGCTCATGTTTGGCGTGGTGCGCAGGCTAGCCAGTTGCTCAACCGGCTGGTGGGTTGGGCCATCTTCACCCAGGCCGATGGAGTCATGGGTGTAGACAAACAGGTTGCGCAGCTTCATTAATGCCGCCATACGCACCGCGTTACGGGCATATTCCACAAACATCAGGAACGTTGCTGAATACGGCAGGAAACCACCGTGCAGCGCAATACCGTTAGTGATGGCGGTCATACCGAATTCACGCACACCGTAGTGGATGTAGTTACCCGCCAGATCATCACTCAGTGATTTAGAGCCAGACCACATGGTCAGGTTGCTCGGTGCCAGGTCAGCAGAGCCACCGAGGAATTCTGGCAGGATTTTGCCAAAGGCTTCCAATGAGTTCTGTGAGGCTTTGCGGCTGGCAATATTGGCCGGGTTAGCCTGCAACTGCTCAACAAACTTCTGCGCTTCGACTTTCCAGTTAGCAGGCAACTCACCATTCACACGGCGTTGGAACTCCGCTGCCAATTCTGGGAAGGCTTGGCGGTAGGCTGCCAGCTTTTGATCCCAGGCATTCTCTCTGGCTTTACCAGCTTCTTTGGCATCCCACTGCGCGTAAATCTCTTGCGGGATTTCAAACGCCGGATATTTCCAACCCAGTGCTTCACGGGTAGCAGCCACTTCCGCCGCACCCAATGGAGCGCCGTGCGAATCGTGGGTACCCGCCTTACTTGGCGAACCGAAGCCGATCACGGTTTTACACATCAGCAGTGAAGGCTTGTCAGTCACTTTACGTGCTTCTTCAATTGCCGTTTTGATAGATTCGCTGTTATGACCATCTACGCCGCGCACCACGTGCCAGCCGTAGGCTTCAAAGCGCTTGGCAGTATCATCGGTAAACCAACCCTCTACGTGGCCATCAATGGAGATGCCGTTATCGTCGTAGAACGCGGTGAGTTTACCCAATTTCATGGTGCCCGCCAGGGAACAGGCTTCGTGTGAGATGCCTTCCATCATGCAGCCGTCACCCATAAAGACATAGGTGTGATGGTTGACAATGTCATGCCCTGGGCGGTTGAACTGCGCCGCCAGCGTGCGTTCAGCAATGGCAAAGCCCACGGCATTAGCGATCCCCTGCCCCAAAGGCCCGGTGGTAGTTTCTACCCCTGGGGTATAGCCGTACTCTGGGTGGCCGGGAGTTTTGGAGTGCAGTTGGCGGAAGTTTTCCAGTTCGCTCATCGGCAAATCATAACCGGTGAGGTGCAACAGGCTGTAAATCAGCATGGAGCCATGACCATTGGATAGGACAAAACGGTCACGATCAGCCCAATGTGGGTTAGTCGGGTTGTGGTTGAGGTAATCACGCCACAGAACTTCAGCGATATCTGCCATCCCCATCGGGGCACCCGGATGGCCGGAATTGGCTTTTTGGACAGCGTCCATACTGAGTGCGCGGATAGCGTTGGCAAGTTCTTTACGAGAGGACATGTTTTACTCCAAGTCGGATTTAAAAAGCAGTCAGTTTTTCTATTTTCTCAGACTCTGCATCAAAACGGCAATCTCTAATGGTAAATGCGAGTGAGATCACAACTTATGGGCACATTAGTACCGTGTTTCGCTGTAAGCCGTGTTTCGCTGTAACACTATACCTATTGTTGCTCAAATTGCAGCACTCTTGGCGGGGAACTCACCTTGATTATTTGACTGGCACCCGAACAAAGGGATATAACGCGCAGGGTACTTACAATTGATAGGGTATCTCCGCTCCCCTGGCCTCATCTAGGTTACGTAAAGTTGCAGATCAGCGCCACAGGCATGGATAGCCCCTTTTACCATCACAGGAAGATAGTTTTATGAAGATACGTATTTCTTTAATCGCATTGAGTATTACTGCGCTATTAAGCGGTTGCCAAAACCTGAATACCAATACCTTGATGCAATCCGGCGCTCAAGCCTTCCAGGCCGCGACACTGAGCGACAACGACGTGATAGCACTGAGTGATAAATCTTGTGCCGAGATGGACAGTAAAGCGCAAATCGCCCCGGCAAACAGCGACTATGCCAAGCGCTTGAACAAAATCGCCGCTGCATTAGGGGATAACATCAACGGCACGCCAGCTAACTACAAAGTTTACATGACCAACGACGTGAATGCCTGGGCCATGGCCAATGGCTGTATCCGCGTTTACAGCGGTCTGATGGATATGATGACCGACAACGAAGTGGAAGGCGTACTGGGGCATGAAATGGGCCACGTCGCGCTGGGTCATACTCGCAAGAAGCTACAGGTCGCTTACGGAACTGTCGCCCTGCGCACTGCGGCCTCTTCAGCAGGCGGAGTAGTGGGTTCCCTCTCCCAGTCACAGTTGGCTGACTTGGGCGAAAAACTGGTTAATGCACAGTTTTCACAAAAACAGGAAAGCGAAGCAGATGATTACTCATTTGATTTGCTGAAAAAACGCGGAATTGACCCGAATGGTCTTGTCACCAGTTTCGAAAAACTGGCCAAAATGGAAGGCGGGCGCAAGAGCAGTATGTTTGATGACCACCCGGCTTCCGAAGCCCGCGCACAACATATTCGTGACCGTATCGCCGCCGGTAAATAACTGTTTTATAGCTAAAAAAGTTCAAGTTGCCAGACAAAACGCTGACCGTTTTTAACTGGCAACTTGAATAAATCAGGGTATATCTCACTGTTATTCTTGAATTTAGACTGATCGATGCAGCAACTGACCTTTTTACTCAGTAAGTGACCACTGTTGCGCAGCATGCAATATGCGTAAAACCTCTAAGGTTGTACCATTAACCTGATAGATCAGAACGTAATTGGGCCGAACGACCACTTCTCTGGTGCCATTAATACGACCCACTTTATACATATCAGGCCGCTCACAGGCTCGCTCTGCGGCTTTCTCAAACGCATCATCCAGTAACGCTGCAGCCTGGGGATTACCTCGGGCGATATAATCCATTATCTTTTCCCTGTCTACCAAGGACATGGGTTTCCATTCCAACCCCAACCGCATTAAGGCACCTTACGTAAAGCGGCTTTACGGGCAGCGAACTGATGCTTAGCTTCTTCATTTGACACCGCTGGCCGAGGATCATCCATTGATGCCTGCACCTGCTCTCTGAACCAAGCATCATAAGCAGCCGCTTCATGTGCCCGCTTTAACGCAATTGAACGGTCTGGGCGAGCATGCCTCGGCAGGCGCTCTGGAGTGAAGTTAGATGCATCAACATCAAACCGTACAATACCGATATCTTTCAAATAGTTCACAAGTGTCTCCAATCGCTTAAATAGCCGTACCTGCCGACTACGCTGTGCGGCTAATGACCGCTCCAACAAACCATATCTGACGACCAATACCCACCCACCCTGGGTGCCAACAACATGAGCCGCAGAGACGGCTCCCGCCTCAACCAAGTGATGCAGGGTAGAATGATCGATAGTTTCCGTTGCCATAAAATCGCTCTCTGGTGATATAGCGCTGCAATTAATAATATTGATTATTGCAATTTACTATAGATTGCGAATTAAACAATAAAAAATAGCATATCGTCACCAGATGCTTTAAATGGGGTTATGCCATAGCTAAACCGTACCTACTACTGCCTCTTTCCGGTATTGCGAGGCAGGTAGCATGGCGTACCGTTCTGTTACAAGCTAAGCAGATAGACTGCGACGTGAATCCATAGAAATCAGTACCACGGAAGATAAAATCAGGAAAGTACCGACCCAATCGTGGAAGGTAAAAACCACCCCCAAGAGCAATAATGACAGCAGTGCACTGCTAAGTGGTTCAGCACAACTGAGCACACTGGCTTTCGAACCGCCAATGACCTGAGCACCTTTAAGATAGAGGCTAAAGGTCAAGGCAGTACCAAACAGCACAAGGTAGAGATAGGCTAACGATAAGCGGAGATTGACCACAAAATCGGGGGTTTTCCCGGCATAAAATGGCACCATCATCAGCCCACCCAGTAACATACTCCAACCAACAATCGGCAATGTGCCATAGCGGCTAATCAACTTTGGTGGATAAGTCACATAAAATGCAGCTGCAAAAGCTGACGCAATGCCCCAGAACAGGGCTGCATGTGAGACAGAAAGTGAAGTGGGATCACCATGAGTGACCAGCAAGAACATCCCTGCCAGTGAGGTGATAATTGCAACAAGCAGCACGCCACCGGGGCGTTTCTTGCGTACTAGTGCAAACCAAGTGACGATGATCGAAGGGGATAAAAATTGCAGTATCGTTGCGGTGGCAGCATTCGAGTGTTCAATCGCCAAAAGAAAGGTTAACTGCACTATCATAGCGCCGAACAGAGAAAACACCAGCAATCTTATGATATCTTTGCGGTTTTTCAGTATCGCAAACACCTTGTCACCGTGCACCAGAGCGATCACCAGTAAAATCGGCCCAGCCAGCAACAAACGCGTCATGGTCAAAAATGGCGAGGGAACCTGCCCCTGCTCAATAATATATTGCGCACACACCCCTGAGCTCCCCCACAATATGGCAGCAGCTAAGACGCTCAGTATCCCTTTTTTGGTAGAGCCCATTTTTGATCCAGCAGATAATTAATAAAGGGAGTTCAATATGTCGAGAATACCACAAATATTATGCGGAATAATGCACTTACCCCCAGAGAAAACGCCCCTGAACCCGGCAAACTTGCCGCCTCCGCCACTATAGAGGACCAGGCTCTTAGAGTTGGATTAAACTTGGGTATAGAATAAGGGAAGCACTCAATAAGCCGGGGATTACCCATGTCGACCATGCAGCCAACGGAAAAGCTGGCAAGAAATAACCACGCTAAAGGCAAGCTGTCTAGTGGTGAATTCATCATCAGAGACCTGATAACTGATGAGCCATTTCGGTGCAAAGCATGACACAGAGCGAGCACAGTAAAACAGTGTGGTCGCTTTACATGCTGCGTATGTCAGGCGGTATGTTGTATACCGGTATCACCACCGATATTCCCCGGCGGTTGGCACAACATCAGGCAGGCAAAGGGGCGAAAGCCCTGCGTGGCAAAGGACCACTGACGCTGGTATTTCACTGCCAAGTCGGCGACCACTCCAACGCACTCAAGCTGGAATATCGGGTTAAACAATTGAGCAAAAAACAGAAAGAGCAGTTGATTACCAGCCTACCGCACTCTCTGGAGCCGCTATTGCCCATCGAAGAGCTGAAGCGCAGGCAGTTGAACGCACCGTAAAGTCTGCGAACATGACCGATTGATCATTTACTCGCCATGCCCCTGGCGGCAATATCGCTAGTGTGTAACCACCCTACATAACCAAACGTTAGGATAACTTGAATTGAAAATGGAAAAAGTATCATCTCCTATAGCCGTTTTTTTTAGTGCGTTGATGCTGATGGTTAGTAGTGCCCTGGCTCAACAACAAGAGATGAATGCAGGCGAGATCGATGACATAGGCACGCTATCAATGCCCGAGGCGGAAAAACATCTGAATTATCTGATAGCCGAAACCAACGATACCATTCAAACCGTTGAGCAAGCGATTAAGATGGTGCAGAACATAAAGTTTGAAGTCTCTCCCGGTAAACCAGGAGTCGATTATCGAACTGAATCGCCCATCCGATATGAAAAACCCTTCACACCATTAACGACACAGCAACTGGTCAACAGGTTGAATAGCCAAAAAACACAGACGACTAGTTTCAAGCAAGCTATTACCTCTACAGGCTCAGAGATCCGTTTTTCCAATAAGCCATTGGAGAAACTGTTTGCTGATGCATGGCCAAAGGATAATGAACCGGACCTACAATATAAAATCACCCAGGTTTCCTTCTGGGATGGTAGTGAACAAAAATTGCAACCGGTTATTATTTCTGAGGCAGATGACGGCTACTACTACCTCAGTGCCAGCTCGACGTTTACATTACCCACCAGTAAACCGATAAAAGGTATCGAATTCGAAATCCGTTATCCCTCTTACAGCTCTTTTAAAAAAGTCGTTCTGAATAAAGATCAGCCCAAAATGACCACTGACGATGGTTCAAGCTATCAGCTTATCAGTATTAAAGGGGGCAAAGTGTCATTACAACTGACCCTGCCTGAAGCATCACATTATCTGGTGGAGGGCTTGACTGCTTCCGGACAAGTATTACCAAGAACTGGCAGCAGTTTCGCTTCAATGCCCTCTGATGAGCAACTACAACAGTTTAAACAGTATCGTGATGACTTGGTGAAAATACGTCGTGATATTAACCAATTCACCGATAGCAAAGCGTTACAGGCGCATCTGGAAAAACTCACCGACGAGCGTACAAAGGCGTTGGAAAAAAATAATAAAAAGCATATCCAGCAGGAAGTAAAATTTGTGGCACAACCTGAATCTGTGGTGATCTATCTTCTTGCCATGCAGGAAAAAAGCGATACATTCAACCAAACGCTCACCAATGAACTGGCTGAACAAGATCGCTATATTGCCAAAGATGATGCCAGCAACACCTTCGGTTTGGTCGATAAAAGCGGCAATTGGGTGATCAAACCGCAGTTTCAAAAAATTGAACAAACT
The DNA here is from genome assembly GCF_000496755.2 of Serratia sp. DD3. The sequence continues at coordinate 18,361 of NZ_AYKS02000047.1, read as the reverse complement.
GATATCAGCGGTATCTACCTGATGACCGATGAGGGCTCATCCCATAAAGATAAAGCTACCGATGTCGTGACCACCGAGCTCATCTATACCTATATGTCATTCGATTCGCAAACACGACAATTAAAAAAACTGCCATTTAAAGATATCAATAAGATGGGTTTAAACAACGTAAACCGCTAAGCGGGTGAGAAAAAGGCCCAATAATGGGCCTGATAAAACAGCGGATGATATAAACATGGCAGTCGCTTGAAAAATGGCAGAACGCTTTGCCGCCGATAGTTAATACAATTTCTGTGGTGGACCGGCAAAACTCAAGGGGCCTACGCTGTTCATCTCCACCTCTACCACTGATGGCCCTGAGTAGTTAATCGCCTCTGCCATCACACCGGCAAACTGCTCGGCATGATTCACTTTCCAGGCTTTGATTCCCATAGCTTCGGCAACCTGGCAAAAATCTGGGGTATGTAATTGGTTATAGTACTGCCGCCCGGCAAAATACTTATCTTGAATACCTCGCATCACACCATAACCACCATCATTCATAATCAGCAAAGTGATATTGGCTTTCTCCTGCGCCATGGTCGCCAATTCCCCTAACCCTAGCGCCAACCCCCCATCTCCCACCAGCCCCACCACTTTGCGTTGTGGGTTGGCAATCGCCGTACCAATGGCCATCGACAACCCCATGCCGATCGCCCCCGCCAAGGAGTGGATATTGCACAAAGGTGAAATAGCACGGAACAGCCGGCTGCCCCAAACACTGCCAGAGACGGTGATATCACGGACCAGTAAACCATCCGGTGGTAATGCGCTGGCGATCGCATCATTCAGTTTGGCATATTCCCCCGACTGCTGGCGCAGTGCTGCTTCTGCCTGCTCTACCGCCTGAGCAATCTCCCTGTCCCAATCGGCATTCACTTTTTCTCCTGGGGTCAACCGTGCTGCCAATGCAGTGAGCAAAGCAGCACAATCACCAGAAATCTGTTCATCTGCCAGATAGTTACGGTTGGCGGCCGCCGGGTCGATATCAATCTGTACCAACGGGCGAGGCAGTGGTAGCGACCAAGTACGCGTTTCATTACTACGTAGCCGAGAACCCGCCACCAGCGTTAAGTCACACTGCGTCAGGATCGCCTCAACACTGGGTGAGTTATGGAATGCCCGCAAGCTGCGCGGGTGGCTATCGGGCAAAATACCGCGCCCATGGGTGCTGGAAATTACCACCACGCCGGCATCTGCCAACTGTTTAACCGCTTCACGGCAGGCCAGTGCACCGCCCCCCACCCACAGTAGCGGGCGTTTGGCACTGCGCAAGCGCTGGTACAGGCGCTCTACCGCCACGTCAGCCGCCGCTGGCAACACCGGTGGCAAAATGGCATGACCTACCAGATTGGCAGGGATCAGACTGTTTTGAATATCGATCGGGATCTCTATCGCTACCGGGCCACAAGGAACGGTCTGCGCATCCAGAATAGCCCGTTGCAACACCGCTACCGCCTGTTCGGGCGTATGCACCCGATAAGCCTGCTTGGAACAAGCACGCAGAAAACCCAATTGATCTTTGGTTTCATGAATAAACCCGGCATCAGCATCCAGATAGGCTTTTTCTACCTGGCCGGTAATGTGCAGTAATGGCGTATTGGCATTCAGTGCTTCAATCATTGCCCCCACCGCATTGCCCGCCCCAGCGCCGGTGCTGGTCAACGCCACCCCCAGTCCAGAAAAACGCCCGTGAGCATCCGCCATGGTCACCGCCCCAGCCTCGCCGCGTGCTGGCACAAAACGGATCGCCCCACGTTGCCCAATAGCATCGGCCACTGGCAGGTTATGGATTGAGATAACGCCATAGATTGCGGCTACCTGGTACTGTTCCAGTGTTCGGGCTATCGCCTCACCAACCGTTATTTTTTCGTTCATCTTCTACCTTCTTGATTATCTTGTTTTATGGAAGACGCTCAGTCACTCCAACGATTGGGCTGATTACTCAATGCCAGATACAGGCTTTTTTGTTGCATATAAGCCTGAATACCCTGGCGGCCCTTTTCACGCCCCAAGCCACTCTGTTTAAAGCCGCCAAATGGCGTAGAAATCGAGAATGTTTTGTAGGTATTAATCCACACAGTGCCGGTTTCCAACTGTTCTGCCAGCGCCATCGCACGGGTAAAATCACGGCTCCAGATACCTGCGGCCAGGCCATATATTGAGTCGTTGGCCAGTTCAACCAACTGTGCTTCATCATCAAACGGCATTACCACCAGCACCGGGCCGAAGATCTCTTCTTGGCAGGCCCGAGCGCTATTACTCAGCCCTTCAATAATCGTTGGCAGGTAATAACTGCCTTGCGCCAATTGTGGATCGGCGGGTACCTCGCCCCCCATCAGGACTCTCCCCCCCTCCTGCTGAGCCAACGCCACGTAGTCCGCGACGCTCTGGCGGTGTTTTTGGCTGATTAATGGGCCCAGATGAATACCGGGCTGTAGTGGGTTGCCGATACGCAGACCCGCCGTCAGTTCACACAAGCGTGCCAATAAGGGCTGATACAATGAACGGTGTACAAACAACCGCGACCCGGCAATACACGCCTGCCCCGCCGAACTGAAAATACCGTAACAAATACCCCGTGCCGCTTGTTCCAGGTCGGCATCCGCTAAGACTATCGTTGGTGATTTACCCCCCAGCTCCAGTGAAGTGGGGATCAGTTTTTCAGCCGCAATATGGGCCAGATGACGGCCAGTGCCGGTACCGCCGGTAAAAGAGATCTTCTTCACTAGTGGGTGACGCGCTAGCACTTCGCCAATCACTGACCCTTTACCCGGCAATACACTCAGCAACCCGGCAGGCAAACCCGCTTGTTCAAACAATTCCGCCAGTTTAAGCGCCATTAAAGGCGTCGCTTCGGCAGGTTTAAGCACCACGGCATTTCCTGCAGCTAACGCCGGTGCCACTTTCTGCATTTCACTGGCAATGGGGGAGTTCCAGGGGGTAATCGCCGCTATTACCCCCAACGGTTGATATTGGCTTAAGGTCATTACGTCACGGTTGCGCTGAGTGGGCAGTTCCCCCTCCAGTACTTCACAAGCGGCGGCAAAATAGCGCGCAGTGGCTGCCGCACTCATCACTAATCCACGGGTTTCCGCTAATGGCTTACCGTTATCACGGGTTTGCAGTTGCGCCAAGCTCTCTACCTGTGCGCTGATCAAATCACTAACACGGTACAAAATAGCCGCACGCTGATGCGGCACCAGCCCGCGCCAGTTTGGGTTGCGCCAGGCTTGTTCCGCTGCCGTCACCGCTTCATTGACATCTTCAATGCTGGCGGCACGCAAGTGGGCATTCACGCTACCATCAGCCGGAAAAACCGACTGCATCTCGTCACCACGCCCCTCACACCAGCGGCCAACAAGAAAAATCTTTAACGTTTCCATCAGGTACTCCTGTTGTTCAGGCAATAAAAGCTAAGGTCAAAATCTCGGCTATCGCTGGCGTTCGCGGACCATTACAAGTCACGGCAGGCTTGTACCGCACTCAACGCCGCCAACATTGAGGTTTTGGGGTTACTCGCCAACGGGTTGCCACAGAGCTCAATCTGGAACTGGCCAAAGCGGCCAGATACCTGTAAGCGATGGGTATTGCGTTGGGTATGTGGATCCACCTGCAAGCGTACTCGCGTGGCATCCATCCCCAGGCCATGCAGTGCAATGGTGGCAGCCACATTGGCATTGGCTGGAAATAGCCGTGCCGCCTCACGGGCTGAGCCCTCAAAGAACACTCGGGCTTCAGTGACACTGTCCAGGTCGATCAATTTTTCCGCTTGGCTACCACGCCAACTGGCCGGGCTTTTGCTGGATTGGTAAGTGACACTTTCCAGCCCCCCTTCACGAGCCGCCGCCAGTCCATCCATACCCGCCACCGCACCAGACAGCACCATCAGCCGGCCATGATGCGCTGCCACCGCCTGCTGTAAACGCTGTTGTAATGCGCTATCAGCCAACGCACCGGTAGAGATCACCGCCAGCGACCAACCACGTTTCAGGATAGCTTCACCAAACTCGGCAACTGCCTGTTGGCTGGCGCACTCCAACACCAGGTCAGGCCGCTCGCTGCATTGTGCCGGGTCACTCAACGCCACCACGCGCCCATTAAATGCCGCCGCGATCTCGCCATGATGTTTTTCCCGTGCCAGGATCCAACCCAATTCAACCCCTGCCGGTAAGCGTGCCACCACCTCTTTGGCCATTGAGCCATAACCTATCATCATGATTTTTTTCATTTTCTGGCCCTATCAGAGATGCCGGTTAAAACCACCGGAAACGTCCAGTGTCGCCCCAGTCGTAAAGGAAGCCATCGGTGAGGCTAAAAACAGCAAGGCGCGTGCCGCTTCTTGGGGTTTACCCAGTCGTTTCATCGGAATACCACGCCGCTGCGCGAGCGCCGCTGTCCACTGCTCCCAGCTCTGCTGCTGATCATCCCGTTGGGCAAAGCGGCGCTGCCACTGACCAGATTCCACCATTCCCAGCAGGATAGAATTGACACGCACTCCCTTACTCACCAGCTCTTTCGACAAGGTCAGCGTCATATTGAGTAGCGCGGCCCGAGCCGCCGAGGTGGCAATCATGTGCTCTTCCGGTTGCAAAGCCAGTAACGAGTTAACGCAGGTAATCGAAGCAATATCTGAACGTTGTAACGCGGGTAAAAATGCCTGTACCGGGTTAATCACCCCAAACAGTTTGAGTTCTGCTTCATGCAGCCAGGCTTCACGTGGTGTTTGCTCAAAATTCGCCACAAACCCTTGCCCGGCGTTATTGATCAACATATCCACTGCACCAAAATGGTGGTTCACCTGGTCAGCAAAGTGGGCAACCTGGTCAACATCAAGCACATCACAGGGTAATGCCAGGATTTGTGCTTGTGGAAACTCATCGCGCAAATTGGCCTGTGCAGAAGCCAGTTTGTCTGGGTTACGACCACAGAAAGCCACTTTTGCCCCTTCCGCCAGTAACAGACGCAAGGTTGCAAAACCGATCCCTGAGGAGCCGCCAGTAACCACGGCAACTCGTTGCTCTATTTGAAAGTTCATGATGGGATCCCCTCCGTAAACTGCTGCAAATAACGGTTAAACAGTGCTGCGGCATCAAGATAGCTGGCATGCCCTGCCGCTGGGATCAGGCGCATCGGCGCAGCATACTGTTGTGCCAGACCTTCAGCCCCTGCTGGCGGGGTGATGCGGTCTTCACTGCCACACCACACCTGTAAGTGGCCCCGGTAAGCACGCAAATATTGATGGATGTCATCATTGGCCAACATCCACGCCGCATTAAGAAAACCAACGGGATTAAGCTGCTGCATACCACGACCGACCCAAGCGATATCCTGTGGTTCTGCCCCCTCACGCAGTAACGCCGCCGCACGCTGCTCTGCGTAACCTTGTGGGCCGAGTGTTGCCATCAATTGTTTACGCTGTGCATAAACCTGCTGGCGTTTTTCTGCGCTGGCCGTGGCATAACCTTGCGCCGGATCAGCCAGGACCAAGCCACTGATACCATCAGGATGGGCGGCTGCGTAGGCACTGCCAATCAACGCGCCAAGGGAATGCCCAACAATCAGTGGCTGTGGCAACGCCAACTCAGCAACCAAGGCCGCCAACGCCTTGGCATAGTCGGCGGCACTGGCTGTCGCTTGCGCCAGTACCGCACTCCCACCATAACCTGGGGCATCCCAGGCGATCAGACGATGGTTATCCGTCAAGGCGCTATCACTGAACTGCTTGACCCAAGAAGCGGAGCCGGAACTGATACCATGCAGTAACAACACCGCCTGGCCCTGTCCCGCCTCACGCCAGCTTAATGGGTAGCCGCCACAGTTCGCCTGTTGGCGTTGCGGTAAACCACTCATCAGTTACGCTTCACTTTGGATAAAGGGTGATCCGCCGGGTAGGTCGGTATTTCCGGCTTGGGGGTACCCAGCATCACGCACATTAGGGCTTCTTCTTCACCATGGTTGAACAGGCCGCGATAAATCCCTGCCGGTACGGATATCAGGTCACGCTCTTTCAGGGTGGTTTCGTAGTATTCGTCACCATCTCTGATCATCACCGTGATGCTGCCTTTCAGCATAAAGAACACTTCTTCAACATCCGCATGGAGGTGCAGCGGTCCTTCACATTTGGCGGGCAGCACCATGGTGGAAAAAGTAAAGTGCTCTGCCGGAACGGTGTTGCTATCGCTAGCGACACCGGTAGCACCAGTACCCAGATAACGCATCTGCGCACGACGATACTTCGGATCATAATCCGCCTGAAACTTCAGTGCGTTCCAGTCGTATTTACGCCCCTCAAAGCGGGCGATGCGTGACTCTACCCGTTGTTTTATCGTCAGATCCTGCGGCTTGGTCACTGCTTTATCTTCAACTTGAGACATATTTTCTCTCCTTTGTTATATCAATATGGTCACATCAATATTTTTTCACTAACGGCAGCAAAATGACGCAGCCAACCAAGGCCATCACCACCAGGAACAGCAAGCCGTTATCCATATTGCCGCTAGCGGCGATCAACGCCCCCATCAGCACCGGAGCCAAAGCACCGGCAAAGTTACCTAACCCGTTAAAAATACCGCCAGCTGTGGCGCTAACCCGACTGCTGGTGGCCTTAGCCAACAGGGCAAAGATATTGGGTGCCCCGGTACCCCACATAAAGGTGCTGAAAGACATGGCGGCAATTACGCTGTAAGTCCCCTGCAGATGTAACACCACCCACAAACCCAAGCCGGCCCCAAACAATGAGATAAAACAGGCCAAAGCCCGGCGATCCATTTTGTCTGATAGCCAGGCACCCAGCACTTCGCCTAACAGCATGGCAATAAACGGTAGTGATGACAGGTAGCCAGCATGTTCCAGATGAATACCTTTACCTTCAATAAGATAGCTAGGTACCCAACCATTCATGCCCCACAGGTAGGTCAGAAATGCAATATTGAATAGGCAAATCATCCAGAAATGCGGTGTCCGAAACAGTTCAGCCCGTAGCTGCCTACGCTCAGCAGCCAGCGGTTTGCTGGTTCCGTCCCGTACGGGGCGATCCACATTCAGATGTCTGGTCCCCCAAAACACCAACAGCATGACCGGCAGTGTCAGAAATGCCATAAAGAAGAAGGTACTTTGCCAGTCAAAATTGTGCAGAATATATAAGGTTACCGGGAAGCCGAGCGCCGCACCGATCGGCGTGCCTAATAACCACATCATGGTGGCGCGTGCCTGCAAATGTTGCGGAAATGCCTGGCGTACAATGGTGTAAGCCATCGGTATCAGTGGACCTTCTGCGATCCCCAGCAAAACACGCAAGGTAATCATGCTGTAATAGGAGCGTGTCAGGCCCATTAAGACCATCAGCACCCCCCAACTCACCATCATACCGATCAGGACTTTGACTGGGTTTAACCGGTCACCAATGCCACTCAGCAACATGGAAGAGATGCCGTAAGAAAACAGGAAGGCACTCATCAGTAATCCCAGCCGGGCAGGATCAAAACCAATGCCCATCGCCTGCTGAAACTCGGCGTCAGAAAACAGTGCAGCAATACTGATCTTGTCGAAAAATGCCAGCAATACGCAGGCAAACAGGGCGATAGGCGCTGACCAACGCACTCTGGTTGGCAAGTTTTCGGCAACAACATCCCCCACCCGAGTATTACGGGTGTCAATATCTTGTATCGTCATAAAACGCTCCCTCAGGTCGGCGGCTATTTCAACGCCATCAGAGAAAACTCCACATCCGCCAGTTGCTGCGGATCCAATATCCGGCCACTGGCCAGCCAACGTTTACCCAGCTTGATGGCGCGCGCGTCATTAAACGCCACCATTTGCACCAGTTGCTGCTCAGCATTCAGAGTAAAAAACAGCGATGATTGCGGTGTTCGGCGCACCACGGAGTGAACACCCCCATTAGGGATGCCAAGGATCTGGATATTGGCGTCATATTGATCTGACCAAAGCCAGGCGGCTTCATCGTAAGGTGCCGCGGTGGCATCCAGCATCGCGTGGGCGGTGCTAATCGCCTGGTTCTGTGCGTAAGCCCAAGACTGTAGACAGAGGCCGAGTTTAGGATGACGTGCCACATCGCCAGCGGCAAAAATTGCCGGGTGGCTGGTTCGCCCTTGCCCATCGACCACAATCCCATGCTCAACCCGCAGCCCAGCACTGTGTGCTAACGCCAGGTTTAGCTCCACGCCAATGCCCACCACCACCCGATCAAAAGAGTGTGCGACGCTTTTGCCACTGGTTATCCACGCAGTTCCCTGCCGGTCCTCAAGGGTGAGTTCACCGCAGTCGCAATGTACCGTCACACCCTGCTGTTGATGCAGTTCCAGCAACGCCTGCGAGACCTCTGACCCAACACTGCGCATACACAATGCAGGTTGCCGCTCAAATACCGTCACCTCAATGCCCAGCTTGCGGGCTGAAGCGGCGATTTCCAGGCCAATCCAGCCACCGCCAACAATTGCCAGTTTTTTACAGTGCAGCAAATTGTGGCGCAAGCGAATGGCATCATCCCAAGAGCGCAATGTCATCACGTGCGGATGACTGGCCCAGTGGGCATCCGGCAAGCGTGGCTGCCCACCGGTGGCCAGCAACAGTTGTTCAAAATGTAGTTGGCGACCATTATTGAGCGTCACCGTTTGCTGATGGGCATCGATCGCCTCAGCCCGTAATGGGCGATACCAGTCGATATCTAGCGCGGCAACCTCTTCTTCACTAAACAGGCGGCTTAGTGGAGCCTGTTCATCCAGCAACACGGATTTAGAAAGCGGTGGGCGCTCATAGAAATCATAAGGTTCATCACTCACCACCGTGAGTTTGCCGTTGTAACCATCTGCGCGCAGGGTTTTGGCGGCCCAACCGCCCGCTTGCCCAGCGCCAATAATCACAATACCTGCACTCATAGCGCCCCCGTTTTGTGATGCTGGCGGCGGGTATCGTGGTCTATTCCCCCTTCAACCGCCCATTCGGTAAATGACACCAGCGAATGCTCCAGCTCACGGGGTTGCCAGTTTTCGGTCAAGTAATCGTCATTGGTGTAGTATTCAAACGCGCCGCCGGTCGGGCTGTTGACATACCAAAAGTAGGCAGAGGAGATCGGGTGGCGGCCCGGGCCAAGAAAAGTGCTCCACTGCTGTTTATTCATGGCGATACCACCGCCGATCACCTCATGGATATCACGTACAGTGAACGCCACATGGTTCAAGCCACGCGGGCGATTGGGCAATTTGAGCAGAAACAGGTTGTGGTGAACCCCGCGTACCTGGGTGCGTAGAAACACCGCGCGGTCAATATAGCGGTCAGACACCTGGAACCCGAGCTCATCGCAGTAAAAACGCTCCGTAGCCGGTAAGTCTTCCACAAAGAACACCACATGGCCGATATTAACGGGTTGTGCCTGGGTATAAACCGGGCTGGCTTGATCGATGCGGCGTACATCTCCCCACTGGTTAATCGGCGATACCGGCAGACTCACTGGCTGCTGCGCACTGACAGCAAAGCGTACCGTCATGCCGTTAGGATCTTGGCATTCAAACTCTTCGCCCACCTGGTGGAAGCCTGGCATGGGTGCCAGTTTCTTTTGTAATGTAGCCAGAGCAGTTGGGCTTTCAACCGCCCAAGTGATACGGCGCAGCGTAGAACCCGCTTCAAACGCTGGGGGTAATGCCCCGCTGTTTTGTGGATACAGCACCACTTTGGCCCCAGTGAGGGTGGTAAACTCACGGTAGAGATCCCCCTGCTGTTGAACCACCGGCTGCAAGCCAAAGTCTTTTATAAATTTTTCACACGTTGGCAGATCTTCAACGCCAAATTCCAGCTTTTCGATTCCGCTTATGCTCATTCGTTGTGCCTCAGGTTATCGCTGAATATGTTTTTCAGGCATGAGCGAACCCTGGCCCATTAATTTGCATGAGCCTGATTACTGCCTGAGTTAAAGAATCAGTCTAGTTGTAACAGTGACCTAGCTGGCGTACTCCTGCACCGATGCCCCTAGAAACCCGGATATTTTCACTGCGGCATCACGCACTTCGGCGCGTAACCGTTCGCGGTCCGCTTTCGGGATCTCATTCGAGGGCACCATAATGCTGACTACTGCCTCCACCTGCCGTTCGCGGTTAAAGATCGGGTAGACGATCGACGAGATACCTAGCCGGAAGAAGGATTCACCAATCACATAACCGCGCGCTTTATCTTGCTGCACCATTTGCCACAAAGCCTCACGGCTAGCGGGCGTACCCGGAGCCCTATCCGGTAAGGTTTCCTGCGGAAATAGCTTCTCAAACTCTTCCCGGCTGGTACTGGTCAGCAACATGCGGCCAAGAGAAGTACGGTGTACTGGCAAGCGAGTGCCCACACTCACCTGATTTATCTGCGAACCCGCCGCGCTGACACGGGCAATGTAGATCACATCATGCCCATCGCGGATCGCCAGATGACTACTGCACTGGCTGCGATCACGCAATTGCTCAATCACCGGTTGGCCCACCTGAGCAACATCCAATGAGGCGATATACTCAAAGCCTAACCGCAGCACTTTGATCCCCAACGCAAAGGTATTGGTACGTGGATTACGCTCCAAAAAACCCAGATGTTCCAGTGTTTGTACCACCCGATAGGCCGTAGCTTTTGGCATATCGACCAGGCGATGTAATTCTGCAAAGGTCATTTCCTTATGCTGCTCACCGAATGCCAGTAGCAGTTGTAACCCGCGATCCAGCCCGGGGATAAGATATTTACACGCTTGTTCGTCTGCCATGTGCTACCTCTTAAGTCGTTGCCTACCTGTCAATTAAACACAAAGCCACCATTGACCGGTAATAACTGGCCAGTGACAAAATCCGCCAATGGTGACAGCAGATAAATCACACTGCCAGTCACATCGTCTGGATGTTGTACCCCCGTCAAAGCTCGGCCTTGCTCATACAATTGGTGACGTTCAGCGGGAACATACTCTGTGGCTTCTACCCGGGTCAAACCTGGAGCAATGGTATTAACGCAGATCCCCTGCGGCCCCAGCTCGCGAGCCATGGAACGGGTCATGGCGATCACCGCCCCTTTACTGGCCACATAAGCCATCAATTTGGGCGCGCCCCACAACGCGGTATCTGAAGCGACATTAACGATTTTGCCATGGGCCGTCTGCGCCAACAGTGGAACCGCCGTCTGGCTTACCAACCAAGTACCACGCACATTCACCTGCATCACCCGGTCCCACAGATCAATATCGTACTCCATCATGGTCTTACCGCCCACGCCGGTGGCCAATGCGGCGTTATTCACCAAGCCATCAATCACGCCACCTTTAGCGATCTCGCTAAAAGCGGTGGTGATGGAAGCGGGAGAGGCGAGGTCGATAACCTGTACTTCCACCTGTGCCCCCTGCTGACGCAAGCTGTCGGCACTATCCTGCAATTCTGCAGCCAGGATATCGCACATCACCACACTGGCGCCGGACTGAGCCAGTGCCGCCGCAAAGCTGCGCCCAAGCCCCCGGGCAGCACCAGTGACCACTATCCGTTTCCCTGCCAGCAGGCCGCTCACTGTGCGGTCTCCTGTTGGCTGAGGGTCGCCAATTGTTTTTGGGCTTCCTTCTGCATTACACGCCGCAGGCGGGAGAGCCCCACATCATGCTGGTAAAGATATTCACGGCCACGTGCGTTCGGTACCATGTTTTCCAGCACGATACGGTCTTGCTCCAGCACGTCCCAATGTAAACCTTCCAAACGATTGCGATACATAAAACGCCAGGCATCACGCTGCCAATCTTTCACTTTACGGATCCGCCAGAAAAATACCCGGCAGTGATCTTTATCTTCCGGTACCGCCATCCCGATGATCCAGAAATGTCCCCCCGGCCCAAAGCGTTTTTTATACGGGATCGACAGGCGCATCCAATACGCCCCACTACTACCTAGCTCTACCCAGTCAAAGTTCACACCACTTTGTTCATCCTTTTTAAAGATGAATCCACTGCCAGTGGGCTGCAACGACATATTGGCCTTGCGATCCCCTTCCGCCATGGAGTGGGAGGCGGAATGGAGATAAGAACCGTGCATCGGGTCCATCACGTTTTCCAAGGCATACTGGTAATTACAGTCCCAACTGGCAGTACAGAGGAAATGGCTATAACTTTCGCCATCCGCCAACTCCTGAGGAAACGTCAGTTCTGCAGGTAGTTCGTCAGCTGTGACCCCAAAATAGAGGAAAACCGCGCCGTAGGCTTCTTTCACCGGATAAGAACGAAGGCACTTCTGCCCCACCAGTGGACAACGATCTACCGCTGGGACATCTTTGACGACACCGTCACCATTAACTTCGACACCGTGATACCAGCAGGCGATGCGATCACCTAAGTTCCAGCCCACAGAAAGGCGCGCACCACGATGGGGGCAGCGATCTTCCAGCGCATGGAGTTGGCCTTGGCTATCACGCCATAATACGATCTGTTGCTCCAGGCGGGTGATCCCCACCGGGTTACTGCTCACTTCCCAACTGGCCAGCACCGGATACCAGAGACCACGTAAACCCTGATCGAGGTACTCCTGTACTGTCTGCGCGGAGGATGGGGTCTGATTTGTCATGTTCTTCTCCTATGCGGCTCAGAAACCGTTAACCTGAAGGAATTGGCGGAAAGTGTCTTCGTTCCATGGCTGCCCATGGCGATCAAAAAAGCGGCGCTGATTGAGGGCCTGGATAATCTGATCCAGCTCTTCCGCCCCCTGTTCAAAAATCTCTTCCAACGCGCCGACCAGGGCAGTTTCAAAGCCGTCTGGAACCCGCGCCCGACTTTGCCAAATGACATTTTGATACTTACCGGGATGATGGATTTGACCATTGCCACCAAAACGGGAGGGAATCACTTGTTGGCTATCCGGTAGCCAAGGGTTGAAATCAGTAATCGGCTGCATGCTTATTCCTCTGTGATCAATGTGATTTGGATTTGATTGTCGATCATCCGGGTAGGGTAGGTTCGCAGATCACGGCCACCCGGCTCGCGCAAACACTTGCCAGTACGCACATCAAACTGGGCTTCGTGTAGCGGGCACTCCACTTTTCCGTCATCAACAAACCCTTGGCTGAGCAAGGCATAGGCATGCGGGCAAACATCTTCCAGCGCGTAATATTGCCCCTCCACCAGGAAAACGCCGATCTCCCTACCCTCTATGTTCGCAGAGAAAGGGAAATCCTCGGTTACCTGAGATGCCTCACACACATTCTTCCAGCTCATATCTTCCATCCTTAACTATTTGTCTCATATATGAAACTTAGTTTATTATTTAATACAAGCACTATAAATATGGCGATTCTTTAGTCAAGGAAATCACCGATGGATTGTTAACAAATGGTTATTTAAAAGTTGCCTTTGAGGTGATGATCACAAAAAACGTACAGTTATAAAGCAACACAACAATTGCTTTAGTGACAAATAACGCAGTCAATAACGAGGGGAATAGCGCGCAGTTTTAATAATAACGGGGATAAAGAAGGGGCTGGTAGTCTCACCCAGCCCCGTAGCAGCCTAACAGCCTGGCAATCAAGCCACTAATGCAGTGGGGAGTTATCCCTCCAGCTTTTTGGCCGCTTGCAAATAGAGCATTTCCAGCCCTAGCGTTGCCGCCGCCAATGCGGTGATCTCTGACTGATCATAAGCCGGAGCCACTTCCACCACATCCATGCCGACAATATTCAACGACTGCATACCACGTACCAGTTTCAGAGCACGATCAGACGTCAGGCCACCAATCACCGGTGTTCCGGTACCCGGTGCAAAAGCCGGATCCAGGCAGTCAATATCAAACGTCAGGTACACGGGCATATCACCCACGATCTCCCTGATCTGGGCCAGAAGATCATCCACACTGCGGTCATTCACTTGCGCAGCATCCAGAACAGTAAAGCCGTTGTCATGATCGAACTCGGTACGGATACCAATCTGCACTGAATGATGAGGGTCGATCAGCCCTTCATTTGGCGCATGGAAAAACATGGTGCCATGATCGAATTTGCTGCCATTGGCATAGGTATCGGTATGCGCATCAAAATGTACCAGTGCCATTTTGCCAAAATGTTTGGCATGGGCGCGCAGCAATGGCAGGGTGACGAAATGGTCACCACCAAAAGAGAGCATGCGTTTACCCGCTTGCAGCAACTTTTCTGCGTGTGCCTGCAGTTTGTCACTCATATCTTGCGCATCACCGAAATTGAACACGATGTCACCACAATCGATGACGTTCAAGTGATCACGCAGTTCAAAACGCCATGGCCAGCGAGCCCCTTCCCATGCCAAGTTGGTAGACACCTGACGAATAGCAGCCGGGCCATGACGACCACCGGCACGCCCAGAGGTGGCCATATCAAATGGAATGCCGGTGATAACCCACTCAGCATCACTGTCGTAGGGCATGAAATTCAGTGGAAAGCGCAGAAAACCAAAGGCATTGGAGACTAAAGAATTATCAGGGTGATGGCCTAAGGTACTCATATTTAACCTCTTATTTAAACGAATTGCCCGTAGCCAATCGCTTGGGCGATAGCAAAAATACGATTAAATCCGTTGGTCATACATCGTTAAATTTAAATCTAATCGAACAGATTTAGCCAATTGATGTTAGGCGTGAAATACCACCTCTCACACCCAAGGCCGACTCATGGCACCTAATGACCCCATGGTCAGAACCTTCACTTTAGCAACAGTTTCAGGGCTAGCTAGTCGCCCTGAAACTGTCAATCCTCACTCGACAATCAACCAATCAAATAGATTTACTCATCTTCGAGATAGGTATAGCCATACAACCCAGCTTCAAACTCCTCCACAAACTGGGCCTGCAGTTCACTATCCAGATCGGTTTTTTTCACCTGGTCGCGGAATTTCGCCAGCAACGCTGTGGGATCGAGCTGCACATATTCCAGCATATCGGCAACGGTATCCCCCTCATCAGATAACTCGGTTTCCGCGCTACCATCAGGGAACACAAACACATCCACTGCGGAAGTATCACCAAACAGGTTATGCATATTCCCCAGAATTTCCTGGTATGCCCCCACCATAAAGAACCCCAGCGCCGGTAAATTTTCCGGGTCGTAAGGGGGCATCGGCATGGTAGTTGCCACACCATCACCATCAATATAGTGGTCAATAGTACCATCAGAATCGCAGGTAATATCCAGCAACACCACCCGACCTTCCGGTGGTTTGTCCAACCCCTCCAGCGGCAATACCGGGAACAGTTGATCAATACCCCAAGCATCCGGCATTGACTGAAATAACGAGAAGTTAACGTATAACTTGTCTGCCATCCGCTCTTGCAACTCATCAATAACCGGGCGGTGAGCTCGATTACTTGGGTCAAGCTGCTGCTGAATTTTATTGCAGATATTCAGATACAACTGCTCGGCATAGGCTCGTTGGGTCAGGTCCAGCATCCCGTGAGTATATTGGGTATGCACATCGTGCAGATCCATCTGGCTATCGTGCAACCATTCCCGCAGTGAACGCCGATTTTCCGGTTCATTCATCTCCTGCCAGGTTTCCCACATGCTCTCCAGTGCGCGCGGCGAATCTTCCGGTGGGGGAACTGGCTCACAGAATTCGTTACGCTCAACCCCAATGACATTAGAGACCAGCACAGTATGGTGAGCGGTTACTGCTCTGCCCGACTCGGTGATCACCGTTGGATGCGGCAAATCATACTCATTGCAAGCATCCCCAATGCCCCAGATCACATTGTTGGCGTATTCGTTCAGACCGTAGTTAACCGAGCAATCGGATTGCGAACGGGTCCCTTCGTAATCTACACCCAGGCCACCGCCCACATCGAAACATTGAATATTAACGCCGAGCTTATGTAATTCGACATAAAAACGCGCAGACTCACGGACTCCGGTGGCAATATCGCGAATATTGGCCAACTGAGAACCCAGGTGAAAATGCAGTAATTGCAGGCTATCCAGGCGACCCACATTACGCAAGGTTTCCACCAATTTCAGCACCTGAATAGCGGCCAGGCCGAACTTGGATTTTTCCCCGCCACTGGCTTGCCATTTACCTGAGCCTTGGGAAGCCAGACGAGCACGAACCCCCAAACGAGGTATCACATTCAGGCGTTCGGCTTCTTCCAGTACCAGGCGAATTTCCGACATCTTCTCGATCACCAGATAGACTTTATGGCCCAGCTTTTCGCCAATCAGTGCCAAACGGATATACTCGCGATCTTTATAACCGTTACAGACGATCACCGAACGAGTCATACCGGCATGTGCCAATACGGCCATCAACTCTGCCTTGGAACCCGCTTCCAACCCTAATGGCTCACCCGAATTGACCAGCGACTCAATCACCCGACGATGCTGGTTAACTTTGATCGGGTAAACCAGGAGGTAATCACCTTGATAACCAAAAGATTCACGCGCACGTTTGAAAGCAGCATTAATTGACCGCAAACGATGCTGCAAGATCTGAGGAAAACAGAACAGAGCAGGTAAACGCCCCCCCTCTGCCTGATGTTCTTTGACCAATTCAGCGAGATCAATACGCGCCTGTGGGACGTCTGGATCTGGGCAGACGCTGATATGTCCCAGTTCATTAACGTCATAATAATTGTTGCCCCAGTAGGCGACGTTATAAGTGCGCAGCATCTTGCTGGCAACCTGATCATTCATGGCAACCTCCTGCATGGAGCATAAAAATAAATTTCACCCGTTAATGGCGGACATCTATTCAGCATATACCCTAGTTCACCCAAGTTGCAGACGTATTAACTGCAACTTGAATCAACGACAAATTCACACCCTGCGTAATGCACTAAAAGCATTCTGGCGCTGTTTTTACCGGACACTCAAGGAAAATGCAAAATGAAAATTTGCCAGAAACTGTTTCAAGCGATGAAAATGGCGTAAAGACGGGCGATCGCGAGCACAAAAAATCAGAAATTGCTGGCAATCTTCTCAGCTCCTGACTTAAAATAGACGTCCAGATGTTAATCCATCTATACTTTTCTACTGCTTGACAGCTTTGCCTGAGAGGCGTTGCAGGATCAATTTATCACCACCAGAGCCCTGATGCTTTGCTGTTCGGATCACCAACGCTGTGCAGTTATTTTTAACCCGTTTTGTGCAAGGTAAAGAATCATCATGGCTAAACACCTTTTCACGTCTGAATCTGTCTCTGAAGGACATCCAGACAAAATTGCCGATCAGATCTCCGATGCCGTTCTTGACGCCATTCTAGAACAAGATCCTAAAGCGCGCGTAGCCTGTGAGACCTACGTCAAAACCGGTATGGTGCTCGTTGGCGGCGAAATTACTACCAGCGCCTGGGTTGATATTGAAGAAATCACCCGTCAAACCGTGCGCGAGATTGGCTATGTCCATTCTGATATGGGCTTCGACGCCAACTCCTGCGCGGTTTTAAGCGCCATCGGTAAACAATCTCCAGATATCAACCAGGGTGTAGATCGTAGTGACCCATTGGAGCAAGGGGCTGGCGACCAGGGGTTGATGTTTGGTTATGCCAGCAACGAAACCGACGTGTTAATGCCGGCTCCAATCACTTACGCACACCGCCTGGTTCAACGCCAGTCTGAAGTGCGTAAAAATGGCACTCTGCCATGGCTGCGCCCAGATGCTAAAAGCCAAGTCACCTTCCAGTATGACGACGGTAAAATCGTGGGTATCGATACCGTGGTACTCTCTACACAACATTGTGAAGAGGTCACGCTAAAAGCGCTGCAAGAAGCAGTGATGGAAGAGATCATCAAGCCCGTGCTGCCCGCTGAATGGCTGAGTGCTGATACCAAATACCACATCAACCCGACAGGCCGTTTCGTTATTGGTGGCCCAATGGGTGATTGCGGCCTGACCGGGCGCAAAATCATTGTTGATACCTACGGTGGTATGGCCCGTCATGGTGGTGGGGCATTTTCCGGCAAGGATCCTTCCAAAGTTGACCGTTCCGCTGCCTATGCTGCCCGTTATGTCGCGAAAAATATCGTGGCCGCCGGGTTGGCTGAGCGTTGTGAAATCCAGGTTTCTTATGCTATCGGCGTGGCTGAGCCAACCTCTATCATGGTGGAAACCTTCGGGACTGAGAAAATTTCAACTGAGCGGTTGACCGTGCTGGTGCGCGAATTTTTCGATCTGCGTCCTTATGGGCTGATCCAGATGATGGATTTGTTAAAACCGATCTATCGCCAAACCGCCGCTTATGGCCACTTTGGTCGTGAACACTTCCCTTGGGAAGCCACTGATAAAGCCCCTTTGTTGCGTGAAGCTGCTGGCTTGAAATAAGCCCATATGAGGGTAGTAAAAACGGCGAGCCACTGGCTCGCCG
>NZ_AYKS02000046.1 GCF_000496755.2 Serratia sp. DD3 | reverse complement strand
CCATTCCCGCCCCTGAAAGAAGCATTATCGCCACCCGTACCATTGGCAAATACCCCCTGCGAGAATAAAACCAGGCAAACCGCACTCAGCAGGGGCCAACCACGTATTGATAAAGCGCTTTTTTTAATTGTTTGACTCTCTGAAGCGTGACAACCAGCACCTTCAACCACGGTCTGACCAGAGGATGACTTACCAGTACGGCGTGTAAACTCCGAAGCCACCTGCATAAGCCCTAAGGCGTAGTTAAAAACAACACGGTATACACGATTCATAGTGTCCATCCCCTCTATGCCAGCGTTGCGCTAAATGAGGTGACAATATCTTGAATTTATTGGTTATATGATGATGTCACCCATCGTATGACTCTTGCGTAACACTGATACAGGTTTGTTAAATAAATTGAGTTAATGTTTTATAGAGTAAAGTGATAAGGTATGAACTCTTTATGTCCTGCCCCATTCAAGTTACAGGTAAAGCCCTTTCGCACCCACATCACCTCTGGCGCCGAAACGAGTAATTACAGGGAACCAGTCTGAATCACTCAACCAACAGTCCTGCAATTGAAGTATAGAGAGTCTCATGAGCATCAGGTTTGAGACTCATTCGCTTCTTAAGAAAGTGTAGTAGAAAAAAAAATCTGTTAGCCATTCTTTTACATACCCAAACTTATGCAAAGTGCAGAACAAAATGCAACGACTGGGGCAGTCATAGGCGGGAAGTACCGAATGATAAGCATTTGAGCGGAAAATTTTCACTCAACTTATTGAAGGTAACAACCTGACGTTAAGAACTCGCATTAAGCGTTTGGTGCGTAAAACCATTTGCTTTTTACGCTCAATGGAGTTGCATGAAAAGTCATCGGGGCATTTATCGAAAGTGTATGTTCTACTCATTGGAGTCATTACCTACTCCTTTATCTCCACAAGCCCTGCCATTATTCAGAGTTCAACGTATAGAGCAGGTCGGCATAAATCTCGGCTAACACGCCCCCCGGTTTAAACTGCTTTTTGATCCACTGTGTGACCTGCCCGGTTGCTGCGTGCTGTGTCGCCAGCAACATACGGGAATCCTGGCGTGGGTTATGGATGGTGCGGATGATCAACAGACCCTCTGCTACCGCATCACTCACCATATACTCCGGCAAAAAACCGATACCCTCACCTAAAATCTGGCACTGGCATTTGGTATTGAAATCTGGCACCAGAATCGCTTCCTGCCCATGTAACAACCAGCCTACTTTCTTATTCAGGGTATGTGCCGTGTCCTCAACCATAATGTTAGGGTAGAGCCTGAGTTGGCTTTCAGATATGGGCTGCGGCATAAATGCCAGAGGGTGATCAGGGGCAATGGCAAAGACCCAGCGGATAGCTCCAATATCGGTGTAATCAATACCGCCCCCATCCAGCAGGGTATCTGGTGCCCCAACGGCGATGTTCGCCTGATTATTAATGATGGAGTCCCAAACGCCATTGTAGACCTCCGTCGTCACCGTGATATGGCAGGTCGGGAACTGTTTCTTCAGTACCTGCAACAACCGGGCAGTATGGCGAGGGGTATAGAGCAACTGGTTAATGCAAATACGCACCCGCGCCTCTATCCCTTGGGAGATGGTGTCGATGCCACGTTTGATGGCATGGAAATCATTAAGTAGATCAGTCGCTTTACGGTAGAAATAAAAACCTGACTCCGTCAGTTCAATGCTGCGCGTGTTCCGATTAAACAGCACCACATCAAGGCCGGTTTCCATTCGCTTGATGGTGTAGCTGATAGCTGAGGTTGTCAGGCCCAGCTCCACCGCCGCCTTGCTGAAGCTGGCAAAGCGCGCCGCGGTGGTGAATGCCAAAAGATTCTCTTCGGTAAAAATCGAGTTCATTGGTTACACTTGGCTCCATTCCCTTGCTGGATGGCGGCGGTAGAGCAAGGGGGGATCTAACCCAACCGCCTTTATACCCAAACTCCTGCCAATGTGGCAAACAAGCGTGGTCACAGTATTGAACGCAGTTTAACACTGCCTTTACAACTTACTTGATGGGCTTCACATTTCTGATGATTGGTTTCCCCCTCGACGTTGCAGACAGCGAAAACAAGGGGATTAAAGCAGCATTTACCCTAAAAAAAGAACCAACCCGCAGAAAAATATTGAGCTGTCGCACGCTTTGTTATTGTTGTTGAATAATATTCAACAATCAGCTGCTTTGCAATGAATGCTTTTTAACCGGATGTTCTTCTTAGCTGTTTATTGATACTCTTGCTATCAATAAATAGCAGGCAAAGAAACAAGAAAAAGGAACAATATATGTCTGATACTTCAATGAATAGCGAATTCCTTTATGCTGCAGAACAAGGGGATATTGATACATTAAGAAAATGCATCAGCAAGAATGTCAACCTTGACGGTACCAACCGTCAAGGCCGTACCGCAATTACGTTGGCTAGCCTCAATAAACACTACGATTGTGTTGAGTTATTAATTTCTGCCGGCGTAGATATTGACAAGCAAGACCAAACTTGCTTTAACCCTTTCCTATTAAGCTGCCTAAATAACGATTTAACATTACTACGCTTGGTATTACCCGCCAAGCCGGATCTGGATCGTTTAACACGTTTTGGTGGTGTTGGTATTACGCCTGCCAGTGAAAAAGGCCATGTGGAAATTGTGCGTGAATTATTAACGTGTACCGATATTAATGTTAACCACACCAATTTTGTTGGCTGGACTCCCTTGCTGGAAGCCATCGTACTCAATGATGGTGGGCCGAAGCAGCAGGAAATTGTTAAATTGCTGCTTGAGCATGGTGCCAATCCTCATATGACCGATAAATATGGCAAGTCACCACTGACGTTGGCTAAAGAAAAAGGCTATCACGAAATCGCTGAACTGCTGATAGCGGCGGGCGCATAAAAAAGATAAGCGGACAATCGCAACGTTCATTCAAGTTGCGGGTAAGTGGTCATTTAAATTAACCTGGGGCTATAGCAAATAATATACAACACCCCTGTTCTAAGGTGGATTTATCAGAACAGGGGTGAAATGAGAAAGGATAAATGTCTTTATTCTATTTTCGTTACATTAAAAAACACAAACCATTTTAAATTTCATGGAGCCAACCTTACATAAGGTCATTCGTAAAGGAATATAATCGTCGCGTTATATTAAAAGTGCATGACGAACCACTCTATTACTAACATCACTACAGGCGTTATACATCAAGTTGTTTGGGTATTTGCTATCAAGGTGCATTTTTATAAATCATCCGTACAGCGCTGTTCAAAAACGAGCTAGGTTTTTGTCACACAACTCAAGTTTCTTTAAGTATAACGAGAATTAAAAGAGCGACTGAAATTCAGGTGGGAACATGCTGTATGGCATAGCTGACACCTGTTTATTGACCTCATATTTTGGAGAAAAATATGTCCATCAGGATTATTGTTAAACAAAACACGTGGTTTGATTCCATTACACTGATGTCGATTTCCACCAAAGCCAACAAACTACCTGGGGTTGAACAGGCATTTGTCGCTATGGGAACGGAAATGAACAAAGGGATACTCAAGGATCTTGGGTTACTAACACCAGAACTTGAAGCGGCTAAAAATGGCGACCTGATGATGGTGATCAAAAGCGGAAGCGATGATACTAACCAAGCCACTCTGCAAGCCATTGAGGAGTTTTTCACCCATAAAGACCAAAGCACCCACCATGAAGCGCGTTACGCGACTATTGCCAGCGCAAAAGCTCACATCCCAGAAAGCAATCTGGCGATGATCTCAGTAAATGGTTTGTATGCGGCGCGAGAAGCTCGCCAGGCATTGGAAAATGGGCTCAACGTGATGCTGTTTTCCGATAATGTCTCCCTTGAAGACGAGTTGGCTCTCAAACAGCTGGCGCACGATAAGGGGTTGCTGATGATGGGCCCAGACTGCGGCACTGCCATTATTAATGGTACCGCTCTCTGTTTTGGTAATGCGGTGCGTCGTGGCAGCATTGGCATCATTGGTGCTTCCGGCACCGGCAGCCAAGAGGTGAGTGTTCGTATTCATGAGTTTGGTGGCGGGATTTCACAGCTGATTGGTACCGGTGGGCGCGATCTTAGCGAGAAAATTGGCGGCCTGATGATGCTTGATGCCCTGAAAATGTTGGAAGAGGACGAGAAGACAGCCGTTATCGTGCTCATCTCCAAACCCCCAGCACCCGCAGTGGCACATAAAGTACTGGAGCGTGCCCGGGCCTGCAGTAAACCCGTGGTGGTCTGTTTCCTGGGGCGTAACTCTCCACCCGCAGATGAGGCTGGATTACTGTTTGCCCGTGCAACCAAAGAAGCCGCATTAAAAGCGGTGCTGCTCAGCGGTATCGACGAGAGTTCTCTCGATCTCCACCCTCTTAACTGGCCTTTAATTGAAGAAGTCCGCGCTCGTTTAACGCCGCAACAGAAGTATATTCGCGGTCTGTTTTGTGGTGGCACGTTGTGCGATGAAGCAATGTTTGCCGCGCTGGAAAAATATGACGACGTCTACAGCAATATTCAACCCGACCCCACTAAGCGCTTGCAAGATTTGAACCACAGCGTGGCCCATACCTTCCTGGACTTCGGTGATGATGATTTTACCAACGGTAAACCACACCCGATGATCGATCCAACCAACCGTATTAACCGTTTGTTGCAGGAGGCTCGCGATCCGCAAGTGGGCGTAATCGTGATGGATTTCGTGCTGGGCTTTGGCTCACATGAAGACCCGGTGGGTGTGATGATCGATGCAATAAAAGAAGCCAAAGCCATTGCGGCCCGTGAACAGCGTCCCCTGGAGATCCTCGGCTATGTGCTGGGCACCGATCTCGATACGCCCTCATTGCAGCAGCAGTGCCAAATGCTCACCGATGCGGGTGTCATCTGGGCAAGCAGCAGCACCAATACCGGATTACTGGCACGCGAATTTGTCTATCAAGGGGAGAAAGCCTAATGAGCCAATCATTCTTCAATCAACCACTGAATGTCATCAATATTGGTATTGAAATGTTCAGCGACGATCTCAAAGCCCAACATACGCCGGTCACCCAGCTCAACTGGACACCCCCAGGACTGGGTAATCTGGCTGTGATAGCCGCGATCGATCAGATCGCCTCCCCCGAGCTTGCAGAAAAAATTGCAAACGCCAACCAACTGGCACTGACGCGGATTATTCAGTCACATCCGGTACTGGTGGGCTTTGATCAGGCAATCAACGTCGTGCCCGGCATGACACGCAATACCATTTTGCATGCGGGCCCACCTATCACTTGGGACAAGATGTGCGGCGCAATGAAAGGGGCGGTTACCGGGGCACTGGTATTCGAAGGTTTAGCCACTACTCTGGAAGCAGCGGCCAATTTGGCTGCCTCCGGTGAAATCATCTTCTCCCCATGCCATGAACATGATTGCGTGGGTTCAATGGCCGGCGTGACTTCTGCCTCAATGTTCATGCATATCGTCGAAAACAAGACCTATGGCAACCGCGCTTACACCAATATGAGCGAACAAATGGCGAAAATCTTGCGCATGGGGGCCAACGACCAGAGCGTGATCGACCGTTTGAACTGGATGCGCGATGTGCAAGGGCCGATGCTGCGTGATGCCATGAAGCTGGCAGGGGAAATCGATCTGCGACTGATGCTAGCGCAAGCGCTGCATATGGGCGATGAATGCCATAACCGCAACAATGCCGGAACCGCACTGCTGATCCAGGCGCTGACCCCTTGGATCATCCAGACCGGTTACCCGGTTGAGCAGCAGCGCGAGCTGTTTGACTTTGTTGCCAGCAGTGATTACTTCTCCGGCCCAACCTGGATGGCAATGTGTAAAGCTGCCATGGATGCCGCGCATGGCATTGAATACAGCACCGTGGTGACCACGATGGCACGTAACGGCGTGGAGTTCGGTCTGCGCATCAGTGGGTTACCCGGTCAATGGTTTACCGGCCCGGCCCAGCAGGTCATTGGCCCGATGTTTGCCGGCTATAAGCCGGAAGACTCCGGGCTGGATATCGGTGACAGCGCCATTACCGAGACCTACGGCATTGGTGGTTTTGCCATGGCAACTGCCCCGGCCATCGTGGCCTTGGTTGGCGGCACCGTGGATGAGGCGATCGATTTCTCACGCCAGATGCGGGAAATCACACTCGGTGAGAACCCTAACGTCACTATTCCCCTGCTCTCTTTTATGGGGGTCCCGACTGCCATCGACATCACCAAGGTTGGCAACAGCGGTATCCTGCCGGTGATCAATACCGCCATTGCTCATAAGAATGCTGGTATTGGCATGATTGGTGCCGGTATCGTTCACCCACCGTTTGCCTGCTTTGAGAAAGGGATACTGGCTTACGCTATTCGCTACTGCCAATAAGCGGCCCCAACATTTTCAAGGAGCAGCCAGGTGACCGGTTGCCCTCGCTCCGGGGTTCCCTGGGCTGGGCAGCATAAACCAACAACCTGGCTGCATAACTTAAGCACGAGTGGAAAACAGGGCTGGCTCCGATGCTGACCTGGGTCACCAAAACAAAAGTTGTTCATCTGCTGGAGCGAAAGTGCTCTTGTAGATGGCAACCTACGTTTTAACGACCTGCGAAGGAGAGTTTATGAACAGAATAAAATTAGAGTGGAAACGTGGTGATTGGGCTGCCTACTTTGGGCTGATGACCAATAACCTGACCAACCTGCTGACGATGATGGGATTGCTGATTTTCGTGGTCGGGATCCCCAAAGAGATTGTGTTCGGCCGTATTGCCCCGGCCTTTGGGCTGGCGGTGTTTATGGCCAGTATCTGTTACACCTGGTTTGGCCTGCAGATGGCGCGTAAAACTGGGCGCAGCGATGTAACCGCACTGCCTTCCGGCCCTAGCGCCCCGTCAATTTTCACCGTTACTTTTCTGGTGCTGATGCCGGTGTATCAGCAAACCGGTGATGCGGACTTTGCGATCCAGATTGGTCTGGTGTGGTGTTTTGTTGAAGCACTGATCCTGGTTGGGGGTTCATTCCTCGGCGAGACCATCCGCAAGATGATCCCTCGTACGGTGCTACTTTCCTGTCTGTCCGGCCTGGGGTTGTTATTGTTAGCAATGAACCCGATGCTGCAAGCATTTGAAGCCCCTACCGTTTCCTTTATTGTTCTCTTGCTGATATTTATTAACTGGTTTGGTAAAAAGCCGATCTTCGCTCGCATCCCGACTGGTTTACTGCTGCTGGTTGCGGGTACGGCCCTGGCATGGATTTCTGGTTTACAAAGCCCTGAAGCCATTAAAGCCTCCATGTCCTCTTTTGGCTTTAACCCACCGGGGATCCATATTGATGGTTTTCTGCAAGGGTTGCCTCATGCTCTGCCTTATCTGGCCTCTGCCGTCCCATTAGGGTTGGCAAACTACATCTTTGACCTTGAGAACATCGAAAGCGCACACGCCGCAGGGGATAATTACAACACCCGTAACGTCATGATGGCCAACGGCCTCTCCTCGATGCTCGGTTGCCTGATGGGTAACCCGTTCCCGGTGACCGTTTACGTCGGGCATGCCGGCTGGAAAGCCATGGGAGCCAGTATCGGCTATACCCTGGCTTCCGGTGCGACGATGTTTATCGTTCCGCTATTCGGCTTGGGGGCTTTTATGTTGGCTATCATTCCGATGACCGCCATTGTTCCAATTCTGGTTTTTATCGGGGTGGTCACCGCCAATCAGGTCGTGCGGGAAACACCGAAAATCGAAGTCCCGGTGATCTTCATCTGCCTATTCCCGTGGATTGCCAACTGGGCACTCACCATGGTCAATAGCATTATGGGTGCGGCGGGTACCTCAGCGGCCAAGCTAGGCGCCGAGTTGCTGCACAGTAAAGGCGTGTACTATCAGGGATTGGTATTTTTAGGCAGCGGAGCGCCTCTGGCCAGTATGTTGTGGGGCTGCATCGCTATCTTCTCCATCCTCGATAAACCATTACGCGGTGCGGTAGCAGCGGCAACCGGTGCCTTACTCGCCCTGTTCGGTGTGATCCACTCCCCGATGGTGGGCTTTGCTACCGGTAGCTCGCTGACGTTCACCGTAGCCTATTTGATGATGACCGCCCTGTTTGTGGTGAAACATTTCCTGGATAGCCGCCAAGAGGCCCCTGCCGCTGCGCTATCGCCAAGCAAAACAGTCTAACTCTGGCGGGGTTCGCCCCGCTTCTGATCGGATAACGTCAATGAAAGAGCTTATGGTCGTTGCCATTGGTGGCAACGCGATTATTAAAGATAATGCCAGCCAGTCTATCGAACACCAAACCGCCGCAGTGAAGGTTGTGGTCAGTTCTCTATTGGAAATGCTGGCATCAGATTACCATCTGGTACTGACCCACGGTAACGGCCCGCAAGTAGGGCTAGATTTACGCCGGGCAGAAATTGCCCATGAGTACGCCGGGTTACCACTGACTCCGTTAGCCAACTGTGTGGCAGACACTCAGGGCGGTATCGGCTATCTTATCCAACAAGCCCTTAGCAACCAATTGGCAAAGCATGGTGAGCAGAAAGCCGTTACTGTAATCACCCAAGTGGAAGTTGATCCTAACGATCCCGGATTCATGCGGCCCACTAAACCGATTGGTGCGTTCTTTAGCCAAGAACAGCGGGATACCTTATTGCAACAGCATCCAGATTGGCATTTTATCGAAGACTCTGGCCGCGGTTATCGTCGGGTCGTGGCCTCACCCGCTCCACGGCAGATTGTGGAGGCGGCGGCCATTAAGGCGCTGACACGGCAAGGGTTTGTCGTTATCAGTGCTGGCGGTGGTGGGATCCCGGTGATCCGTGGCCCGCAAGGCGAGTATCAAAGTGTGGACGCCGTGATCGATAAAGATCTCTCGACCGCACTACTGGCTCAGGAAATCCGTGCTGATGTGCTGGTAATAACCACTGGCGTAGAAAAAGTATGCATTAATTTCGGCCAGCCGAACCAGCAAGCGCTCCATCGGGTCAGCGTGGCGCAGATGACGCGTTATATGGCGGAGGGGCACTTTCCTCCTGGCAGTATGTTGCCCAAAATAGCCGCCAGCCTGGCATTTTTGCAGCAAGGAGGGAAACGCGTGGTGATCACGTCACCTGAGTGTCTAGCCGCCGCTCTACGCGGTGAAACAGGAACGCATATCGTCAATACCTAAGAGGGAAGAAAAGATGAACCAGAATAGCAGCCGTCGAGATTTCTTGAGCCGCAGCACTAAGATAGCCGCTGCTTGTGCGCTGTTTGGTGTTACTGCCACTCATGCCGCAAAATCAGCCATAGCAAGCGGCGAACCCAGTCACGGAATGAAAATTAGCAGCCCGCATTATTATCTGGACAATGTATTGCTGGAAAGCGGCTTTGAGTTTGATGGGACAACCCCCATTAGCACCCGGACCGAGCTGAAAACGCTGGAGATCAAACAGGGTAAGATCGTCGCCCTGCTGGATAATCATCTCCATGCCAATCACACACTCGCCGTTTATGACGCCGGTGGTAAGCTGATGCTGCCAGCGATGCGTGATATGCATATTCACCTGGACAAGACCTTTTACGGTGGCCCATGGCGATCCCTTAATCGCCCGGCTGGTACCACCATCAAGGATATGATCGCTCTGGAACAGAAGCTATTGCCAGAGTTGCAGCCCTATACGCAACAACGAGCAGAGAAGTTAATCGATTTACTGCAATCCCGTGGTTCCACCATCGCTCGTAGCCACTGCAATGTCGAACCCACCTCGGGGCTGAAAAATCTGGAGGCGCTACAAGCCGTTCTGGCTCGCCGGAAGTCAGGTTTTAGTTGTGAGATTGTGGCTTTTCCACAACACGGATTGCTCTATTCAAAATCGGAACCACTGATGCGTGAAGCGATGCAAGCCGGCGCGCACTATGTGGGGGGACTCGATCCCACCAGTGTTGATGGCGCGATGGAAAAATCCCTGGATACTATGTTCCAGATCGCACTGGATTATAACAAAGGTGTGGATATCCACCTGCATGAAACCAGCCCGGCAGGCCTGGCCGCAATAAATTACATGATGGATACCGTAGAAAAAACGCCACAGCTAAAAGGTAAGTTGACCATCAGCCATGCCTTTGCCCTGGCAACGCTAAATGAACAGCAGGTTGATGAACTAGCGAGCCGTATGGCCGCGCAGCAAGTGACTATCGCTTCCACCGTCCCCATCGGCACGCTGCATATGCCACTGAGTCAATTGCGGGAAAAAGGGGTATTTGTCATGACAGGCACCGACAGTGTTATTGATCACTGGTCACCCTATGGCCAGGGTGACATGCTGGAAAAAGCCAATCTTTATGCTCAGCTTTACATTCGGCCGAATGAGAAAACCTTGTCCCGTGCACTGGCTATTGCCACAGGCGATGTATTACCGCTCAATGATCAAGGGGAACGTCAATGGCCTAAAGCCGAGGACGAGGCAAGCTTCGTGCTGGTGGACGCATCCTGCTCCGCCGAAGCAGTAGCTCGGATCTCCCCAAGAACCGCCACTTTCCACCGGGGGGAGATAGTCTGGGGAAGCGTAGGGCAAACCAGTAAAGCCTAACGGCAAATCCTATAGAGGTGAACAGCCATTGCGGACTTTCACCGCTATCGTCAGTAATCACTGTCGTGGTCAAATTTTTAGGCCACGATAGTTTCATCTGGCTGGGGACGCAGGTGCCGCTTTTTTTACCCATTGCGAACAAAAAGGATGGTTAACTCGCGTACCGGGGTTTAGGGAAGTCAATCTCACACCCAGTGGTAAACGGGCCTTTAAAAAATGGTTCGGTGTGGTTTTGTGAAATCTCTATGATCGGTAAGCTTTGATCGCGGAGATCACTATTTGTCATCAGCAGCCCCTCACTTACCGTACTTCCTCCGCGCCCTTAATCGCTCTTTGGCTTTTTCCAACGCCAATTTGGTGCGCCCAGGAAACAACGCCCTTAGTTCGTCGTAAGGCCAGGCCAGATGTTTTTCCAACAAACTCCATTCGGCGTCGCTCCAACGCAGGGGCGGTGCTTCTCGGGGTTTTACTTTATGGTATTTCAGCCCTAACTCACTGGCCCTGATTTTAACCGCCTCACGACTTCTGAGGGGGAGTTTTTTGGCCACCTTGGTGCCTAACGTGGGGTAAAATTCGCGTAAAATGCGTTCTTCATCGGCATGCCAACTGCGTACCCGGGTTGCCCCTATCTGGTTTGCCATGGCCTCAATGGAGCTTTTCCCCCGACCCGGCAATAAGGTTTGCATATCATCAAGGCTTCTACCATCGGCATAGTACTTGCGCAGAATGTCGAGCTCCTGCTTCGACCACGCACCCGATTGTTTTTTGCAAAGCCCCAATGACTGGGCCGCCGACCTCACCGCACTGATCCCCCGGCCCAACGTCGCCGCCATCTCCCGGGTCGATGTTTTGCCGTAGTGGGCTTCGACATAATTTAACTCGGTTATCGTCCAGCGTGAGCGGCCATTTCTCGGGGGAGATTCTATACTCACCGCTTTCTTGGGCTCGGGTTTTTGAAGCTCAAGCCCTAACCGATGCGCCATCGTCCTCAACGCGCCAAGCGTACGCCCCAGCCTGACCGCTATCTGGGTGGGAAGTAACTTGGCATGAGATGCCTTAAGAAATTCAATTTCATCCGGCGTCCAGAGTACGCTGTTCCTTCTGGTCTTAACGGGTTGTTCCATCATCCTCACCCTTCTCCTTGGTTTTCAACCTGACTGCGCTGAATCGGCTGGTCTTTGAGTTATCAGAATATAGCGTTTAAGCAGTTGTACAAGGCGCTACTGGATTACGGCAGTTTACCGCTGGACAAGAATCGGTGTAAGCGAACTATCCGCCCTGTAGTGATGGGGTTAACGTCGGTATCGTAACCCGAGTTTTTTTGCTTGATGCTTGATAGCCGGTAGCGTTCTATGGGGTAGTTTAGAAATAATACTAGAACCCAGCTCAGGATAAAACTCTCGCAAAATTATATCTTCATACGGTTGCCAGGGTCGTCTTCCCGTCAGATCCATTTTGCTTGCCTGCGCTCTGATGGCCCCTTTTGTGCGACCAGGTAAGCGTGACTGGACATACGTAATACCCAATCCTCGGTCATAATGATCACTCAACACCGCCATTTCCTCTTCAGTCCATGGCCCAACTGACTTTTTACCCAGGCTCAATTGATTGACGGTCACACGCACTGCGCTGACACTTCGCCCCAGGGTGGCTGCAATTTTCCTGGTGGGCATCTTACCGTAGTGTTCCTTTAGAAAACGCTTTTCACTGGCGCTCCAACTCTCTCTTCCGGTGATGCCCAACTTACAAGCCAGTGCGGCAATCGCAGCTCTGGTTCGCCCAGGTAACAGTGATTGTATTTTCCCAAGCCCCGCGCCCTTTTTATAATGGCTGTGCAACAACGCGATTTCCGCTTCGGTCCATGGCCCAACCGACTTGTTACCCAGTCCTAACAAGTGGACAACCCGTCTGATGCCATTGATACTTCGACCCAGTTGATCGGCGATGTCCTGCGCGGGCAGCTTGCCATAGTGTTCTTCGACAAAATGAAGCTCTCTGATAGTCCAGCGCGAACGGTGATTACGGTATTTCTGCGATGGTTCCATCATCCTTCCCCCTCTCCTTTGTTTTCAACCTTACTGCGCTGAATCGGCTGGTCTTTGAGTTATCAGTATATAACGGTTAAGCAGTTGTGCCAGTTGCTGATCTGCCTGTGGCTGTACCAGACTCTCCGCTTGCCGCTGGACCAGTGAATCGGGCTCACGCAACTCACCCAACTGCCCCACCGGACGCGAGAGTTCCGGCAACGGCGCTATTGATGCCACCAGTTGTTGCTCCACCGCCGTAGGCGAATGCAGGTGCTGCCAGCCCCAATGCAAGTGCCCCCGAGCTAATTTCATCCCTTAAAGGAGGACAGGGATACAGTCTAATAAAGTGACCGACTCTCCATCAGTTGTTGCTGACGCAAGTGGCGCAGCAGCACTTTGCCTTGTGGGGTAAATTCGGTGCCATAGCGCACCAGGCCGATGCCTTTCAGCTCGGCATCAATGGCGTAGCGCAACTCACCGGGGGTGCTCTGTTCCAGCATCAGCACATCAATCCTCTTCAGGCGCGGCTCATATTTCAGCAACACGTCAGACAGGGTAGTGATTAACTGGTGAGCCGTACCGGGCATCCCCTGCAGGATTTTGCTCATATCCGGCAGACCGTAGTCCGGTAAATGCGACAAGGTCCCCGCACGGCAGTTGAGTATACGCTGCATATTGTCCAGCACCGACATAATCAGCTGGTTCTCTTCACTGATTTGGTGTAAATCCAGCCCCCCGGCAAAGTTGCCGTAGAGGGTTTCATATAATGAGGGACGGGGCATGGGTTACTCCTTGACCGGGAGCAGGGTCAGGTGGTTACTGCCCGCTTCAATCACCCGTGGCTTGTCCGGGTCGAGCTCTTCACGCTGCAGCACCAGCTTCCAGTTGTTTTTGGCCATATCCGGGTGACGGAACATCCCCACCACCGCCACAAACTGGGTATCGGGGTCCATCGGTGCATCCAGCGAGGCATCGCCCCCGGGCTTCAACACCACCTCACGGCTGGCAATCAACTCCGCCGCCAACAGCGTCTCCCCGTCCTTCAATAACTGTTGGTAAACCAGTTTATCGAAAGCTTTACGGTCTTTAAGCTGATAGACCCGGATAACCACCGACTCTGACAGGGAGTTATTTTCATGGGCATCGGTATTGAGTGCTTCACGCGCCGTGAAGTCCAGGCGCAACACCTTTATCTTCTTATAAAAAATCGACGATACGGCGGATTTGGTGCCATCACTGACACTCTGGGTCAGGCCACACCCTGACAGCGTGCCCACCAGAACCGGCAACAGCAGCCAGCCTGCAGATTTAGTCAAACGGGTACGTAACACGTTGGTTTCCTTTTGTCTCGATTGCCGGGCATAAACCTTGGTAACCACCCAGCTCCATGGTGAAAGTGGTGGGGATATCGTCAGGGACACACTCCCCTTCGACCCCCAGTACGCCGCTCATCCCCAGCCAGAAGGGGGCTTCCCCCAACGGCGGTACACTGAGCAAGCGCGTATTGACCGTCAAGCGTATTTTGGCCTTGAAGCGCCAGCCCAGATAGACACGCAGCATCACCAGAAAGTCCTGATACAACTGCCCATCGGGCATCCAGCCGTGGGCTTCATCCTGGTCGTCGGTACTTAATTCAATCAGCAGTTGGCTGCTGGTATCCATCACCTCATCCCCCAACGGGGTGTTGCCATCCAGCACAAAGCCCCCTTCGTCGGTGAACATCAACGGGGTGGTGATGGCGATGGGCCGCAGGCAATAAGGGTGAACACGCACCCGGGTGGCCGGGGCCAGCAGTTGCACCAGCGCCTGCATCCCCTCTTCGGTCTTGCCCGGTTGGCGCAGCACACCGAGCAACGCCAGAAAGCGCGACACCGGGGTGGCAATATGGTTGGCGGTCCCCGGAATACCCAGCCCCACCAACCCCAACAGCGATTGCGAAATGTTGT
>NZ_AYKS02000045.1 GCF_000496755.2 Serratia sp. DD3 | reverse complement strand
GTGGGCAGCTTGGCGGGGGCAGGGCTGCTGGCAATCAGCGGCGGCAACCTGACAGTCACCGATGGCGGGCTGTTTAGCGGTGTGGTGTCGGGGACAACCGGCAGCTTGACTGCCTCAACGGGCACGCTGGTGCTCACCGGGGCCAACAGCTACAGCGGAGTTACTGAGGTTGACAGTGGCGCCACCTTGCAAATCGGCAATGGCGGCACAGACGGCAGTTATGCTGGCAATATCAGCAATACGGGTTTGGTGGTGTTCGACCGGACTGATGCGGCGAGTTATGCCGGGGTTATCAGCGGTAACGGCAACCTGACCCAAAGCGGCAGTGGTACCTTGACCCTGGCCGGGGTGAACAGTTATACCGGCGGTACCACGGTGGCGGACGGCACCCTACGGCTGAACGGAGCTGGCGCGATCAATGCCAGCAGCGCGGTTGATATTGCCGCCGGTGCCACCTTTGCCATTGACCAGATCTCCGCCAATGGCGGTAACGCCACCTTTGCCAACCCGTTAACCGGGTCTGGATTACTGTCGGTAACGCTGCAAAATGGCAGCAATATCTTTGATTTTACTGGCACCGCCGGGTCGGCCTTTACGGGTACCTTGGCGTTAGGCACCAGCAGCTTTGATTTGTCGGGTAGCAATACTACCTCACTGAGCCAGGCTACGCTGGAACTGGGGGCTGGCAACGTCACCACCATCGGGGTGGGTGATCAGGCGGTAGGCAATCTGACCTTCAATGGCGGTACCGCACGTTTCGCCAACTTACCTACCGGGCAGGTGACCACTGGGGCCTTGGCCCTGGATGCAGGAACGGTACAGGCTGATGCGACTACCGTGGCCAGCAATTCAGGGAACCTGCTGCAACAAGATGAAGGCACCCAAGAGCGGTTGGTGACAGCCAGCAATGTCACCGGAACTGCCAACAACCTGAGTTTGACTGACCTGAGTGGCACAGCCCTATCTACGGCGGCGGTGAATATCCTTCAGGGTGGCAATACGGTAGCCATCGGTGACTACGGCTACGTATTGGCCAACGATGTGACCGGGTTGTTTATCAATGTAGGGCTGACCCAGTTGGCGCTGCAAGACAATCAAACCCTGGCCTTATCGGG
>NZ_AYKS02000044.1 GCF_000496755.2 Serratia sp. DD3 | reverse complement strand
CGCCCTTGGTGAAATACCTGCGATTTGAAATACCATTTTCGCCACGTGCATTATATCCAGCTCGCACCATTTCAACGTTTAAGTTATCCAACTCATTCAGACTAACAACCTCCAGCAATATGTCTATGACTGGTTTTGCTGCCAACTCCGGTACCGACGTGCTGCCAACATGGTGAATCCGCGAGATCACCTTGCCAAGTGTTATCTGTAACAGTGAGCTTTCAGCCTCAAATAGGCTAGGCCACTGCTCATCATAAGCAACAATAGTGACTTGTCGCATATTAACCCTTTCTCATTTTTTCTGCGGATTTACCATAAAATCAGTCTAACGTACCGCCTTTCTAACAGTTTAGTGTCAGTCAGGCAATTCGAATATAAGCGATATATTCAGATATATGGCCGCTTTACACTTTTATCTTTCACGCTTGAAAAACCTTAATATTTCTATACATCAACCGGCGGGGTTTTTGCCCATACCAACATAGACTAAAGCCAGTACTGACACGGGTTCCGAGTAGGGCAAAAAGCTCAAAAGTGAACAGGGCAAGTAGGGCAATAAACTTGACACTTTGTGCACAAGAACTGAGGGATTCCGGTCGTTGGTCTGTATAAAACTATATGCCCAATAGTGATGGAAACCTGCCAAAAGCTGTTACCACAAAGGATGGGGGATTGCTGACTCTTTCATTGATTGGCGGCAACCTGGCCTGATGGCCTGCTGTGTTAGCCACGGTTAAATCTGGCTGTTAGCTCAGAGCGTGAAGCAGACACAATTAGCCAACAAGTAATCGACCTCGCACGTAATTAAGTTGCATTGTGCGACAAATTGTCGCGCAATAACGACTGTAGCGCGTCAAACACTAACGTAGCAATTGAAACCACCCCAATACCTTACAGGCTCGGGTGACTACATCATGAGGTTTAAAATGGCAACAAGCATCCGCTTAGATGATGATTTTGTTAAAGAAGTTAAAATACACGCAGACGCGATGAACCGTAGCGTGCCCAAACAGATTGAGCACTGGGCTAAGATTGGCCGGATTGCTGAGGACAACCCCGATCTACCGTTTTCCTTTATCAACGAAATGCTGCTGGCGAAATCAGAAATGGACAACGGGAGAATGAAGAAATATGCGCGCAGAGAAGACAGGTCAGGAAATTGAGGTTTACTGGTCAAGTCTTTAATCGCCTGAGTAAAGAAGATCAGTACAGCGTTGATGAAGAGATTGAGTGCATCATCGCAAACCCGGAGATAGGCGAACGCACGAAAGGCGATCTCAGCTATCTGTGGGTACATAAGTTTTACGTGGGAAGCAGCAATACCTGCTTGGCTACTCTTGGCTGGACCAAAAACTGACAATCTATCTTTTGAGCCTAGGAACGCATGAGAATTACTACGATGAGCAAAAGCGGCACCGCAGAGCCGACCTGAAACTAATCGGGTAAAGTCGCGCAAGCAAATTGAGTAAATTAAAACATATAGTTACTCGGTGCCCCCTCATTTGAGACGATCCCGAGTTCAACCGAGCCATAGAAATAAACCTTTTCTTGGCAAGCTAAATGGTACATTCAGATAACTGGTCGGTTCCTGAGGACAACAAATAATGCCATTCAATAATAAAAACCTGTTTATTATTCTCTTATCCCTCTGCACATTCCAGACTTATGCGGCACAATGCACAGCGGAAACCTTCGCTAAAAACAAACTAAACAACTTCATCCTCTTGAGCCAGCAGACAAGAACAGAAATCCCCAAATCGGTTGAAATCACTATTGATAGCCCTGATGGGTATCTCCGCGTATCGGCTCAAAGCAACTTCAGCCAATGCGGTGAGCTAATTGGCGGCAGTATAAAAGAGGTCAAAACCTCAACAGGCCCGAAAAATGTTTTCACGGCTACCAATGAAATTCAACTTAACAGAACGGAATTTGGCTGGCGCATTCAGTTGGATGTGAACGGAGTCATAGCCGATAACAACAGTCAGAAGACCACACAACTATATCGGCAGACTCTGGAGGGAATGTACCAGCTTAATAATAAAGGATTTATCAGCCACGTGGTTAATCGTTCTATTATCTTGGCCACAAAAGCAGAAGATAAAGACAAAACCACAGTGGGCACAATAGACTACGTTTTAAATTCATCAGGGTTGCTGGCAAGGGCGGTAAACAAAGGAAGTTTGGCGATAGATAACAATACGATTGTATACAGCTATGATGGTAATGATCGTCTGATCAAAACCCAATCCCCCTCAACGATAGAAGAGTATGCCTATGATAACGAGGGCCGTGAACTGTCCGTGAGCAAGACCCAGACGTATTTCACCATCGAAAAAAACCTGATTACGTGTGAGGAGTGGAACTCGCATGGAGAATGCACACGCGCCAATATGGATATTATGGTCGTCCCAGTCGATCGGACGGGTAAACAGTATGTGGACAAACATAAAGCCTTCATGACGGCGAAATACGAATACTGGAATTGACCATTTCACCCGCCATATGGGGTAGCCAAAATAGTATGGAAACCGAACCTAGTTGCATTATCTCATCCGACTTCTGAGCTGAACCGCCCCGGTACAGATTGGCACGGAGCGGACAAGCTAAATGAGCCGAAGGTCCGATCCGAGCGAAAAACGGAAGTTCATACCTATCTGCTGATGAAGGTTTAACTGACAATATAAAGTTTCAATTAATGGGGAGCAGGTCAACAGATACTGGACTTAATGCCGGCAAAGGTACCGAGGGCAGGGCGATGTACGTGACCGGGCGCGATGGTTAACCACTCCACTTCGCCATTCGCGTCAAGTTAAAAATTTTTTGCCACGATGGTCGTCCATGATCGTCTGTTTAAAGGTATCAAAGAAAATTTTCGAATTGCTAATTTCTATATTTGATACATCGACAGTTTATAGTTTGCCATAAACTTACCATAGTGGCCGCCCTTTTCAAAGAGGTCATACAATAACTCACTAACTTGCAAATTACTTAAGTTCAAAGATACAACTTAAAATAGTTAATTTTTTATATTCGAATTTGTATTCATGAGCAATATTTCTTTTTAATTTATCTAGCTCATTATAAAACTTATTACTCCCTTGGATATAACCTACTAAGTCACTTACATCGAATTCGTTACTTTTCCACGTATTGATTTTATTGCCATGAGACATGATCATCCCTGTTTCGATAAAATTTATCAATTCATTCGCATGAAATGTTTTTATATGATTATTAATCAACCCGCTTAATACGCGATTGGCATTTATAACCCCATAATGAATATCACTTACAACAGAAGGTGCTATTCTTGCCTTTGTAAGTAGTTGTTTGAATGAGTTAGTATCCTTAAGTATTTTTTTGAATTTTTCTATTTGTGAAAATCCTTTTTCCAAATGGCTGTAAGTATTTCTCAACTCAAAGTCACTTACTGGATGATAGGGGTTTTTACACTCAAATATAAATAAGACTCCATCGAGGTAGGCAATTACATCAATTTCATCATCGCCAAATTTAAAATCGACGTTAACATGAAACCCTTTATCCACTAAAGCTTTATTTATTGCATCTATCATATGATCTTTTTTATTAAATGTAGATAGATTTATTTTTTTTCTAAATGCGATAGATCTAACTAGATTGGAATTATGAAGTATTGTTGGTGAAAATATAACTTCGCCATCAATGTTTAAAATTGGACTGTATTGAATATCAACGCAATCATTACCATGTGACAAGTCAAAACTAATTATTTCAATAAACTCTCTACATTCATCGATAGGATGATTGCAGATGCTATTTAGCATAATTGCAAGTTGTTCAATACTACACTTTGGTAATATTGAACGTCTTCTTATTAAGTCCAAATTAAGTGTTTTTTTCGAAAGTAAATCATTACATGCGTAGTTGAATGCATGGCTAATATAACCAAAGTATCTTTGTATTTTTATTATATCTATAGCAGTAAAGTTTTTGTGCAATTTTATGTTTAGATATTCATAGTTATAGTTTTCTAAAGATAAAGTTTCAATCATAACAGCCTCTTCCAAGAACAGGCTGTTATGGCTATAGATATTACATTCGTGTCCATAATGAAAACAAAGCATATTTAGTACGATTCTTTTTATTGGTAAATCTTTTAATTCGTAAACAATATTATCATTACTTTTGTCATTGGCAGAAAAAAATTCCGAAATGAATTCGGAGAACATCTTAAATTTCTTTGTTATTGTTTCATTTTCCATCGCTCTGGTAGCAATAGAACGCCATCTTAAGTCTGATTTCACATAACTTCGGCGCAATGCTGTTTCAAACTCATAGTTTTCAATAATTATATTATTGTAGACTTTACGTGCTGTGTAACTAAAAAAATCTATTTTAATTTCAATGTCATTAAATATTTGTATTAAATGCGCGTTGTAGAAGTATTTCATATACACATCATTGCTATATTCCTCATCAGTAAGGAAAACAGCGTTACCTCTTGTATTAAAAGTCACCTCTTTAAATAAACTTAATGTATAAGATATGGATGATAATATGGTTTCTTTGTTTCTATAGAAAAGGGAATCCGTCATTGTCATTCCATCAGCTATTTCATAATTCTTGGTGTCGTAATATATCATGTCAGCAATAGCTAATGCTGTTTTAATAAAATAGGGATTTGATTTTATGAATAATATTATTTTAAATCGAAGTGATTTTATTTCAGGAGATAGTTCAATGAGGCTTAAAATATTACTTGCATACCCTAAGTCATTATTGTTTAGTAAATTAACCCAAAATATGTCAGAAATTAAAAATTTTAATGCTTTTGTTTTGTAACCATATTTAGATGTTCTAAATGCACCTTTTTTTTTGATTGCACTAATTGGGTTTTTAAAACCCCCATAGAGTATAAAACGTGAAATGCCGATAGCATTTCGTATTCTTTCTTCTTTAATGCTATCCATTAGCATATCAATGCTATCATCTAGCAATTTATCTTTGCTTCTAGATTTAATGGGTAGTAGTTTTCTATTTATATCTATTATTATTCCATTTAATTTCTCACGACCAATTGTCTGTATTGATAAAACACTTATTTCTTCGGAAAATTGATTAATCACAGTTGATCACCTTAAAAAGGATAATTCCCAAGCCTAACCTCTAATATACTATTAATTAACTTGTGTTTATTTTTTATATTCCAATTTAGTAACACCAACCTCCTTACAAACATGCGACTTTATATACAATAATCTTCATGCGCAGCACCTAATAATTGATACTATCAGTTTAACTAGTAGCAATTCAATCCTTTGTTTTTCCTAAAATATTTATCAACTTCTGCTCTTGGCACGAAACGGACAGGCTGATGGGCTACAAGGGCCGCTATGAGCCTATACATGGCCGCTTTACACTTTTGCCTTCCACGTTTGAAAAATATAGGGTTTTATAACATCAAGCGGAAGGAGTTTCGCCCATATCAACATAGACTAAAGCCAGTATTAACGCGGGTTCCGAGTAGGGCACAAGGCCCAAAAGTGAACAGGGGCAAGTAGGGCGATAGGCTTGACACTTTATATTGAAGATCTATGAGCCTAATACAAACCGTGCATTTAATTCACGCAGAAATTGGAACGTATTTACACAGGGAACGCCGAATTGATGACAGATGTTTGGCACTTTAACTTTTTTAGTACCTTCAATAACAAGTGACTCATGTGTCACAACCACGGCACCGATAGACTTTGCTTTAGCTATAATCCACGGATCGGCTTTTGCCAGAAAGTTATCACGATTGCCGGGATTGTAATCACCCGCCATAACCGTCTGAACAACTTGAGTAAAAACGGCTTGCGTATCTGCATCGTCGTTTTTGATAAAATGACCGGGACGTTCTTTTACCCACTCTGCCAGTTCGTCATTGCCATCCTTTAGTTCCCTACCAATCATATCCACGCTACCTATGAGTCCATGCTCAAACTGAAGATCCAACCAGTGCCAGTAAGCGGGGCAGATGTCCATGCCGTAATACTGATTTTTCGCTTGAATATACGTGTTTGCATCCAGCAGGTATCTCATACC
Organism: Serratia sp. DD3; assembly: GCF_000496755.2. The sequence goes on along the minus strand of NZ_AYKS02000044.1, from coordinate 97,169 downwards.
CCTAGCTCCTTCGCAAAAACAGGAATTTTAGCTGGCCTCACACCGTCGAGAAGCGCGCTTGCCTCCCGAAGTAAAAGCTGGCCACTCAGCGCCTGTCCGACAACCGCGCGGGAAAAGGGCAGGCTGATTTGCGCTTTTTTTATCTGGTAATAGCCTGGACCGCCTTTACCATTTTTTTCTCGCTCCTGCCATTCAGCTTTCAGCCCCGCGATATATCCCGCATAGTCATCATATCCGATAAACTTCAGTGTTAATGCTCGTCGTGTCAGTACCCACCGGCTAACCCGAAAGTGAAGTTCCAGAGGAGCCAGATTATCCTGCCAGAACTCTAGGTCTGGTTGCCAGAGTTGTGTAAATTCCTCTGCCGGAACCAGAAATTCAGCAGCCACGGCATTGCATAAAATTTCTTCTTTACGAGAAGTACGTGCATCTCCGTCGGAAATACCGGACTGTCCGATCCAGATATGGCACAGTTCATGGATTAGCGTAAACAACCGGGCGCCAGGGGCGTCGGCGTGGTTGACGAAAATAATGGGGGCATATTCATCGGTAATGGCGAACCCGCGAAACTCTTCCACCTGTAAAGGCCGAGTGAAATGGCCCAGATTAGCCTGCCGCATGACTAAAATCCCGAGGGATTCTATACGATTAACCAGATCCCGATAGTAACCATCGCTGTTGCCACGTTCAGGATATCGCCCAACTCGCAATGCCTGCTGGATATCTTCGACGATAGTATCGACGCTGTTGCGCATAGATAAACGTCCGACAAATGGGTTGGGTTCAGCCAACTGCTGCCTAAGATATTCCCTGTACCATTCCTGACGCTGGAGCATCAGTTTTACCAGATCCAATAATTCTGCGCTCGGTTGATGAACAGGGCGATTGTCCTGTGTTCTCAAATCGGGGATGGGGAGCGTTTCAACTGGTGGGGCTATCAGAAACAGATAACCGAAAGGGACATGCGCCTTTTCAGCGAAAAGCATTGCCTGATTAAACGTCATGGGCTGCACGCCGGATTCCCACTGAATCAGGCGTTCTTCGCTGACGGTGCATTTAGCGGCAAATGCAGGCAAAGAATAGCCGGAACGCTGACGCGCCCAAGTTAGCATTGCTGTATTTATATTTGCCGTTGCCATACTCGTTCCCCTGACGTTTACCCCTGATTATAGATAAAATAAAGCGCAAAACCTATTGATCTGATGCTAAAATAGACAATCAATTTCCTGCAAATCAGTAAAATTGTGATTGTAGTGGTCGACAAAATTTGGCCGCGCATGAGAGTTTTTAGAACCACTAAACATCCGCTCCTGGCACCAAGCCAACTATCACATTATGCTTCGCTCAGTTCAACAAAAGCACCAGATCAAGCATGAATCAGCATAGGCCAACGATCACTCCTTGGCCCACTCAGTTAATGCGTTCAATCCTTCGGGGCTCCAGTCATCCACTTCATCAGGGGATAAGTGGCTGTGTGACGCACGTCGGCCCTGAGCAGGCATATAGCAAGGCAGGAATTTTCTTTAAGGCCATACCCCGTAACATAATGTTCTGCATCGCCATCATAGGTAATCTCGCCATTTTTAACGGTAGTGATAAGTAGAACCAGTTTACGCGATGTATGTGCTTCATCGGTGTAAAGCTGACAAGTACACCACGATGCTCGCAATGTCAGCTCCTGGCACGAAACTGGCATACTGATGGGCTGTCAGGTCTGCTATGAGCGAAGAGCGGAAGTAGTCACTTTTGTGGTCTGCTCTCATGAAAGTGACTACAGAAACAGTTGCAATTCATAGTGACTTATCAATCAGTTTTTGTATTATCGGGTCGCTCAAAGCTTCATTATGTAAGTAGTTATTGTATTCATTAGATTTCTCTATTTCTGAGAACATATCCCCAAAGATCAAACCTGCTGTATCCACATTTGGTAATAATTTATCTAGGTACAACTTCGTAATCCCCATACTATTTGTTATCAATTTTTGGGCTTCAATTTTCAGATGAGGATACCGATCTGAAATAAATACATTGAAGCTATCCAGCAAGTTGAGTGCCCTAATCGCGGGATGAGGATGCCAGTTCTCTTTGGTATAAAATTTCATCGGGTTAGGTTTAAGAGGTTCTTGCCATTGCCCAACTAAGCCATAATTGAACAACACTCTAGTAATAAATAAACTGCCTAATGCACAATATATTAATGCTAAAAATTCACCATCAGTTCGAAAGCCAAACTTTCTAAGAATACTTGCAACATATAGCACAACTTTATTAGCGGAACTTTTATCAGCATCGTATTCTAGAATATGTTTTTTAAGATCGAAAGGTCGTTCAAAACAATTCTCTGTGAGATGGTTGTCTGTTTTATCTTTGATTGCATTAAACTGTAGTAAATGACGGAATTCATGATGAAACGTAAAGTGAATTGAGCAATCAAGCATGAACTTACTAAATGAGAAATTTTCATTTTTATATAACGACGCAAAGCCATCTGAAACACTTTCATTATTTAAAAATGCAGCAAATAATAAACTATCAAAAAAATCTTCCTTGAATTTATTCCCAATAAGAATAGGATAACCTTTAGTGATCCCTATAATATTATAACCATTACGTTTTATAGCAAAAGCGTTACATGTCGTAGAGTTATCTATATAAAAAGTGACAGGCTTTATCCCATAGAGTTCAGCATTTGTACTGATAAGTTTCTCAAATTCACCTTCGAAATACTTGTATACTTCGAAGTTCTTGCCTTCATACTCATTGATATTTAACGTATCCAATCCCAACTCTTCGATAATTTCATTTTTGCTCTTAGTCAAAGTTTCACCGTTTAAATTTGTCAATAAAGAGAACAGTTTGCTCGTCAGTATGCATGTCTATCGCATTATATCAGAGAGCACGAAAGTAGTTAATTTTTTGTATCAAAAAATCGTCAAATCTCTATAAAGCATACTGCTTGAAAATGAATAGTACAGCTATTTCATTTACTAACTTAGCACCGCGCGCATATATATGTGTAGTAGTACCATTAAATATAATGATTACACTATTGCTGGCCCCCTCGAATTTTTTGACACCAGTTCTGCGACACGTGCTGTCAGTGCATCAATCCAAGCCATTAATGCCTCATAATGTAGCGCTGACCAGCTACCCGTTGATTAACATATTGTGATGCCAGCAATGTCCGCTTCACGCCCTGAGACATTCGACAAGCTTTTTATGACTTCAGTAAGGGCGAGTGTCGCGCCTCGAGAGCCTGCAAATATTTTGCTTCGTCGTACTGGGTTCTGGTCTTCCAGCAGCGGTAAATTATCCTTATCCATTTGAATGCCAGAGCCCGGATCGCTGACTGATGAGATTTTCCTTTTTCTCGCAGCCCCTGATAATACAGTTTGGCCCAGTATGATGAGTTAACCGTCTTCGCAGTCCATTCCACGAATGTCTGCCGGACGAACTTTGCACACTGCCATCGCCAGTGAACCCAGGATTTCTGGCCACTTCGTTCTGTCACCGGTGCAATACCTGCGTAGTTTTGAATTTCTTCAGCGCTGTTAAACCGGTCACGGTTATCACCAAGTGCAGCAAGCATCCGTGGGCCCATACACGGCCCCATGCCCGGAAGTGATTTGAACAGCCCCGCGTCTGGCAATGTGTCAAACAGCGTTTCGATTCGTTCGTCATAGGTTTTGATGATTTCACTCACGACTTTAATTTGTGTCGCCAGTGCTGTTGCCATCAAAGCATTAGCCTCTATAACACTCGGGTCTGTCGTCAATGGGATCGCGTTATCAATACTCGCAACACGTTGCTCGGTAAGGGCCATTGCACGGCCACCTTTGGCATTCAGAAAGTTGCGGATCGTGTCGCGCCTGGCGCGTTTCAGTTGTTGCAGACTGGGCCACCGCATAATCAGTTCACACAATAGTAAGCTACCCCGATGCGAGAACCATTCCAGGGGCTGAGGATAATACTGCTTAAGCGTGTTGATGAGACGATTCACAAAACGGCGTTTGTCTTCGACCAGCAGTCGACGCTGTTCAACTAGCTGTTGAAGTAATCGAATATCCGCATTGTCGGGTTCAATGGCTTTGATCTTTTCGGGATAGCGTAGCATCAACTCTAACGCTAACTCAGCATCCTGCGGATCATCCTTCGCACCACTTGGCCAAAAGGTCTGCCGATAGCGGGCCAGTGACAACGCGTGTACTGGAAAAACAGTGACAAATGGGTACTTCTGGAGAGCATACACTACCGGGCCCTTTTTCAGTTCGAGAGCTATAGCGATCCTGCCTTTTACCTTCTGGTGTAACTTGGTAAGCCAGATATCAAGGGCTTCCGGAGTATGTTCAACCACATGGAATATACGCTCACCGTTTTTAAACTGAACGCAGACATCGTGTTTTTTATCCGCCCAGTCCAAACCAACATGAGCAGCAAACTGATCTATCGCAGTCATAACCAACTCCTTTTCACCGGGGATTGGTATGCATTCCACGCTCTTCGAAAGAAATATAGTCAGCAGTTTGTCTGCATGCCCTGAGTATTCGTTAGCGAACGTGGAGCACTTACTGGCTCGAAAGCAAAGCGGCAATCATCAAATCACATGATTCTGGCACAATATTCGTAACCAGTAAGCGCATACCCTGAATCACTTAAAAGTGTAACTCTCAGGGTTCGAATGACTATATTTGGCACGAAACGGGCATACTGATGGGCTGTCAGGTCTGCTATAAGCGAAAAGTGGAAGTTGAATGTAGTTAAAGCTGCGAGAGAATGCCGTTATATTAGGCGATTTTTAATGAAAATTATGTTTATATAACTTCAAAAGTTGAAGTTGACATTTTATATATAGGGGGATTTTTGCGTACTCGACCAGCATCTCGGTTAATAGTTCTTTCACCTGAAAATCACGTCTTGCTCTTTAGTTTCTGCCATAAAGATGATGCGTTGAGTGGAAATGCATACTGGGCAACTCCAGGTGGAGGGCTTGAACACAATGAATCTTACGAGCAGGCTGCTTTGCGCGAATTATTTGAAGAGACGGGGCTAACAAGAACAACAGCAGGGCCGCAGATAGCATCCAGAAACTTTAAAATGATGCTACCAAGTGGTGAAACTGTTCTTGCAGAAGAACGTTTCTTTATTATTAATGCTGATAAATCAGATATTGACCGCTCGAGGTGGACTAGCAACGAAAAGAAAGTTATTCGAGATCACCACTGGTGGACAATTGAAGAGCTGAAATATACCAATGAAATAATTTTTCCACTCGATCTGATCATTGAAATAATTGAGAGGAAGTTAATTGGAACTCCTGCATCGAATTTATTCAAATGACCTTGATCAGGGCGAAAAACGCTATCTATCATTCTAGGTTCATGAGCGCTAGTCGAAGATGATGTTCAATGAAGTCTGCCTTAAAAGCGCTATAGCGATGAATATCGTTTTCACTTGCTAGCACCGCTGCACGTTTTATCTCGGCATACAGTTCTGCTGCTTTCTTGTTTTTTATCAGATAATCACGGAATACCAGATGTTTTACGATTTGCGTATCACCGACGACGAAAGCATGAACTTGGTGACTACGTTGATCCCCGCCCTTGGTGAAATACCTGCGATTTGAAATACCATTTTCGCCACGTGCATTATATCCAGCTCGCACCATTTCAACGTTTAAGTTATCCAACTCATTCAGACTAACAACCTCCAGCAATATGTCTATGACTGGTTTTGCTGCCAACTCCGGTACCGACGTGCTGCCAACATGGTGAATCCGCGAGATCACCTTGCCAAGTGTTATCTGTAACAGTGAGCTTTCAGCCTCAAATAGGCTAGGCCACTGCTCATCATAAGCAACAATAGTGACTTGTCGCATATTAACCCCTTCTCATTTTTTCTGCGGATTTACCATAAAATCAGTCTAACGTACCGCCTTTCTAACAGTTTAGTGTCAGTCAGGCAATTCGAATATAAGCGATATATTCAGATATATGGCCGCTTTACACTTTTGTCTTTCACGCTTGAAAAACCTTAATATTTCTATACATCAACCGGCAGGGTTTTTGCCCATACCAACATAGACTAAAGCCAGTACTGACACGGGTTCCGAGTAGGGCAAAAAGCTCAAAAGTGAACAGGGCAAGTAGGGCAATAAACTTGACACTTTGTGCACAAGAACTGAGGGATTCCGGTCGTTGGTCTGTATAAAACTATATGCCCAATAGTGATGGAAACCTGCCAAAAGCTGTTACCACAAAGGATGGGGGATTGCTGACTCTTTCATTGATTGGCGGCAACCTGGCCTGATGGCCTGCTGTGTTAGCCACGGTTAAATCTAGCTGTTAGCTCAGAGCGTGAAGCAGACACAATTAGCCAACAAGTAATCGACCTCGCACGTAATTAAGTTGCATTGTGCGACAAATTGTCGCGCAATAACGACTGTAGTGCGTCAAACACTAACGTAGCAATTGAAACCACCCCAATACCTTACAGGCTCGGGTGACTACATCATGAGGTTTAAAATGGCAACAAGCATCCGCTTAGATGATGATTTTGTTAAAGAAGTTAAAATACACGCAGACGCGATGAGCCGTAGCGTGCCCAAACAGATTGAGCACTGGGCTAAGATTGGCCGGATTGCTGAGGACAATCCCGATCTACCGTTTTCCTTTATCAACGAAATCCTGCTGGCGAAATCAGAAATGGACAACGGGAGAATGAAGAAATATGTGCGCAGAAAAGACAGGTCAGGAAATTGAGGTTTACCGGTCAAGTCTTTAATCGCCTGAGTAAAGAAGATCAGTACAGCGTTGATGAAGAGATTGAGTGCATCATCGCAAACCCAGAGATAGGCGAACGCACGAAAGGCGATCTCCGCTATCTGTGGGTACATAAGTTTTACATGGGAAGCAGCAATACCTGCTTGGCTACACTTGGCTGGACCAAAAACTAACAATCTATCTCCTGAGCCTAGGAACGCATGAGAATTACTACGATGAGCAAAAGCGGCACCGCAGAGCCGACCTGAAACTAATCGGGTAAAGTCGCGCAAGCAAATTGAGTAAATTGAAACAGCGAGTTATCCCATGGTTCCCTCATCAATGAGGGAACTAGATAAGCAAATCAATTCTATGTGAAGCACATCGCAACCCATGCTGATTACGACAAGTTGAGCCGCTATTACAGGGAGAACAAAGAATGATTATCGACACTGCAAAAGCCATTGAAGCAACCAAACAACTCATAGCTGCTGTCCCCTTCCTGGGGGGCAGTTCGTCCGAGAGCGATTACCGCGAAGCTATGGAGCTGGTGGACTACCTGATCGAGAACGACGACGAGAACCCACTTATTGACTTACTGGCGAGTAAGATTGCCGACTATGAAGATAACAGCCCTCGTTTCGCTGAATTCAACAAAGCTATCGCTGAAATGCCGGTCGGCGTTGCACTGCTGCGTACCCTGATTGACCAGCACAAGCTGTCTTATTCTGATCTCAAAGAGGAGATCGGTTCTAAATCACTGATTAGCCAGATTCTGTCTGGTCAGCGTTCTTTGACCATCACTCACATTAAGGCACTGTCGGCTCGTTTTGGTGTGAAACCAGAATGGTTTTTATAACAAATTAAATTATGTTGAATAGCACCGGTTGTTTGCAGCGATGCTATTCATTAATGGATTAATATAAACTGAGTATATACCCGTCGCTATTCAACTTGCAGCGGTGTTGGCTTCTCTCAGATACTCGGCTCCTCCTGAGCCTCGCCCCTCACGGGGCCGCTGCAAGCAGCGTTCAAGTCTGCTCGCGGCAGACTTGTCACCCTAGTCACATAGTTATCAATGCCGACTCTCGCATTAGCCATTCAACAAAAGCGCCAGCTCAAGTGTGCCGCAGTACAGGCCAACGATCACTCCTTTGCCCACTTAGTTAATGCGTTCAATCCTTCAGGGATCCAGTCATCCACTTCATCAGGGCATAAAGCGGCTGTGTGACACACGTCGGCTCTGAGCAGGTGTATGGCAAGGCTGAAAACTTTCAGGAAACAGAAAGTTGGTGCTTGGCTCTGGCCTTTCCTATCCCGACTACAACAGGGGGATATCACCGCTGGTGCCATTTTGGGGCTGAGTTTGGCCCCAGCGTGTGACCGGTTGATGGTTTATATTCCTGCTATTTGGTTGCTGGTTCGCTGCATGTTGTGCATTGTTCCGGCAACATCTCATAGAGCGTGTCTACTCTGTCGAGAAGGATAAACAGCAGTGTTTCCCTTATGGCTTGCTGATTTGAAAATAGGGCGGCGTGCGTCAGTGCCAAGCACTGAAAAGCCACCTCTTGGGCAGTCAGTGGGGTTCTATCGATCAGGTCAGACATGATCACCCCCTTGTACCAGTAGGCGGCCAGCAAACAGCAAGATGTAATCAGGGGCATAGCGGCGGCGGGCTGATTTTTCATCAGACGCGGTTCCCCGCAGCATAATGGGCTTAACTTTCTTCTGGGTGCGGTTGATCGCCGCAAAGATGTAGGTACACTTTGTGGTAGCCATGGCGTTAGTTCCTCTAACGTTGTGGTTAGACGCCTCGGTAGTGGTTCGAAGCACTCTGGGGCGTCGCTATTTTTGCTCTGTAATACATTACAGGTGGCATTCACTACAATATAACTAAGTGAATGCCACTTCAATGTCTGGTAGCATTTATTTTTCCTGTATACTGAATGCCACCTATTGCGAAGAGGTTGACCAATGGCAACGGGTTCACGTAATAACAAGTCACAGCAAATCGTATCAAGGGTTCCTCTTGAATTAATTGATGAACTTGAAAAAGTAAAGGACGAAGGCGAAAGCACCGCAAGTTTTGTCGTAACCTCAATCAGAGGCGAGATCAAACGCAGACAGCGCAAGAAAGGTAAACAAGAACACGACTGATCATCCCTCGATTCAATCCAAAGGACAGCATTTGCAGTGCTGCCTTTTTTAACCTTTAGTGGACGTTCCACCATTCCCCGCGCTTTACCCATATCTGCCGTGATCTGGTAATTATCTTCAATCTGCTGGCGTGATTTTGAGGGTGCCTGTTTTGGTGTGCTCAACTTTTCAACTTGCACATGATCGATATCGGAGCAAACAGCAATTCCCTATAGCCGCCTACAACGGGTGTTAGACCTGAACTCATCACAACAACTCACAATCAGCGATACAGATAAGATCCTGCGAGCTCTTGGCAGCAGTCTAGAAAATGAAATGGCAGCTAAAATTGTGGCGCGCTTGAGGAAGGATATCCTTGATCGAGTGCATGCTGAGGTCATTCACACGCTTGCATTCTATGGTAGGAAGGAGCGTAGCTTTATGTAAAAGATAGGGAAAACTTAAAATACATCGCCATTTTATCGCCACTTGAAATTTAGCCAATAAAAAAGCCACCTTGAAAGGTGGCTTAATTATATGATTTTACTACTAAAATTTGGTGGCCCCTGCTGGGTTTGAACCAGCGACCAATCGATTATGAGTCGACTGCTCTAACCGCTGAGCTAAGGGGCCAGGCGGCGTGATTATACGGTAATGACGGGATGCAGGTCTACAGTCGTCTGTTTGTATGGTGCTTTTCTGTTCAGCTATAGCCGATTGTTATTGCAGATGGGTTTTGCGAGCGTTGCAGTCAGGCCAGCAAACAGTACGTTGTTGGCGTTATTGCTATTTATACCCATCCCTATTCAGTGGGGAGTGTTGGCTACTGCAGGCGGTGATCCCATGAGGGGTTATTGATGATTGGGTACGACCACTTTGGATAACGGCTTTCAGCTGGCACACGCTTCCTTCTCACCAGAACAGTGAAAAGGAAACGTGTGCGACAGAACTTACCGAGTTAACGTTTAAGGGTTTAGGGTCGTCAATGATTGTCCAGAGCTGAACAACATGGTGACTTCATTGGCACTGAGTACCCGCCCCCATAACGCGAAATCGTTATACTTGGGTGAAACGCTGCCAATAGCATAACCACGGTAAAACACGCCAGTAGCATCCTCATTGAAAACCAATGTTTCGTTGGAAAAGGTTTTCGCCAGATTCAGTGATGAAAGGTCAAGCGGGCTGATTTGTAGCTTTTGTCCCGGTTGAGCGACATAGGCGATGGCTTTTTGTGCCGTAACATCGACAGTCAGAGCAATGTAAACCCATTGATTCGACGGAAGATACAGATTGGTGTCTGCCCGCTGGCTACCGTCACCAAAATTCATGGTTACACCATTCGCACCGCTGGTCTGGCTGATGATAAAACCGCTATTTTTGCCGGAATCCCAATCTTTATTAGTGACCATCGGTAGCCAGGCTTGTTTAGCATCAGAATTATACCAAAAACCGATGGTAAATTGCGGCAGGCTGGCCAGTGGTGCAGGCATGGTATAGCTATTTACCTTCGGGTCGATCACCAAGGCCTGACCAGAAAAGTTATCACTGGTAAAAGATATGGGGGTATCCGTCGCATTCAGTCTGGCCAAGCCACTCCCCCCTTTGATATCGACTAATCCATTATCAAAAGGTAAAAAGGCGAGCAATCCATCAAGTAACTTTGGTGCTAGTTCATTGTTAGGCGCTTGATAATCTACCGATGCCAGTACCGCTGTCGGTACACTATGAGTAGTACTGCTGTTATCTGGCGTGCTTATGGGGGTATCTGCTGCAGCAATGCTATAGTCTGCGGCAACCACATAGTTAAACGTATAGTTTTTTTCACCTTCCAGCCCAATTCCAGGGGCAGAATCGTGATAGGTTGTGGCAGTGCCCGGCAGGCTGTCAATTAACTGGCCATTTCGATAGACGGTGATCCCTGCGGGAATGGTGCTATCTGCTGCCAACCGCCAGTTCAGATTAATCTCTTTGCCATCGACAGTCGCCTGCAACTGTTGTACCGCGGGTAAAGAAAGTAATGACTGCCCGTCCATATCCCATTGAGCGAGGTCCTCTTCTTTAACTTCCATAAAATCAAGAATGGTCGGCGTAACATCGGTCTGACTGGCATAGTCATAAATACTGGACACTGTAGAGCGTTTAAACAAGGCATTACCTGGCTGATTCATGGCGATGAAGACGGTTTGATTTGCCGAGGGTAAAGCGGGTAGTGCGCCTTTGCTGCGTAATCCACGATCACTGGTAACAATGATAAGCCATTTTTGTAGCGGAGCCTTTGCCTGCTGACTTTTCACTGCGTTAAACAATGAATCCAGTTGCTGGTTAAGTGTTTTGAGCCCCTGCTGATAATCGCTATAGAGTCCACTGTTGGAGACGGATGACAGGTTGTGAAAATTGGCGACAACCGTGTCATATTGCTCATCTTGGATCAGCAGACTGGCAGCTTGAGCAACACAGAGATCAACTCCTGCGCAATCGATCATGTGATCGATGGCTCCCTTATTTTGTTCATCTTGTAACAGGTCTGGGAGCAAGGGGTTACTGGCAATAACCACGCTGTGATGGGCGGCATCGGCAGTTTTCAGGCGAGTAAACAGGGTTTTCCCCTGAATAACCTGCGCGGTGGTATCGGAAGTGACTTGATGGCGATTAGCCCAGTTTCCTGTGAAAATAGTCGACAAGCCAGGGCCGCTGAGCAGATCTTGTTGAGTCGCAGTACCTACGATGCCACCAGTATAGGCAGGCGTGAAGGATAATGATGATAGGCTCGGCATCGTCCCTGCTGTTATAGCCTGTTGCAACTGGGCTGCATCGAGCCCATCAACAGTAATCAGCAAGACATGCCGAGAATCGTCAGTGGACTCAGGTAGCGGGGGCGTAACCGTACCCTTATCCGTACCCGTACCGGTACCCTGGTCCTGTGATGTTGAGTCTCCATTGCAGGCCGTGAGCATGGTTGCCAGGAAGACGACTTTGGATATCCCCAAGAGGTTTTTAATCATGATATTCAATGAGTCCTTGTTTTAGAGAGTATCGACAGCAATACCACCGATTTTGGGGTCGGTTAAGCTGGGGTTTCCCGTCTCAACATGACCGGCAAAGCGGCGTAAAAAGCCATCTCCGGCTGTTGTTGTGACCCGCAGATCAAACCACTGTGAACTGGCCGTCAGGTTCCAACTTTCTTGTACCGACATGCCAGCCTTAACCGTAAAAGAACGGGTGTCACTGCTGTCATAACCATTGGCAACATAAAAACTGATGTTGTTGTTAGTGGGGTTTTTTAATGTTAACAACACATTGCCATAAGTGATGTCATAGCAGAGTGCGACTTCTGGTTGTATCGGTATTTCTGGTGCGGCAGGGAGTATTCCCTTGAATTGAGCCAGGAAACCATTAGGGCCATACACAGAAAAATCGTAAGGCTGGTCCTGTTTATTGTTTTCGGCGAATACCCAACTGTCTGAAAGCGTTTTATTGGCTTCGACCGAATATTGCCATGGGCCTTTATGATCGTTGGCGTCTACAAAGGTACGGTCAGGCAGAACGGTATCATCGGGCTCATAGGTTTTGTCGCTGTCATCAAACTGGGCGTGGTTGTTGGCATAGACAATAAATCCTGCCCCGGTGCCACCGGTATTGGCAAAATCAAGCCAAAAGCGTTGTTCGCTGGTATCGACACGAGCATGAACAAAAAACTCATAAGGCAGGGCACGGGCACGGCGCTGCCCCAACTGCTGTACCGGGCGTGACTGTATTTCTGGCGGTAGCGGGTCGGGGAATGCCCCGGTAGCTTCCGCTTCAGCTTTGTAGTTTACGGTATCAGGCAGGGGAGGGAGGAGAGTCTCTGGCGTTTTAAAATCAAAAGCCGAGGTTAAATCCCCACAGAGTGCACGACGCCACGGGGAGATATTTTCACATGCCACGCCGAAGCGTTGTTCGATAAAACGCAATACCGAGGTGTGATCAAAGAGTTCGGAACAGACCCAGCCCCCTTTACTCCATGGCGAAACGACCATCATCGGCACTCTAGGCCCCAAGCCGATTGGCACACCATTGTAATTTTCTTCGGCAACTGAGACCGTGCTTAATCCCTGATAACCGTAGAGCTGGGTATTCACCGGGGGAACATTTACCGGCATGTGGTCGAACAAACCATCATTCTCATCGTAATTGATGATGAATACGGTTTTTGACCAGACATCAGGGTTAGAGGTGAGTGCTCGCAGTAACTTGTCCACCAGAGCCTGTCCGGCAGCAGGGGTTTCGGTAGGGTGTTCACAAAACGCATCTGGGCAGATGATCCATGAAACCTGAGGTAGCCGATCATTTAGCACATCCTCCTGCAAGGCATTTGCCAGTATTTCATCGTAAGGTCCATCAAATGATGGGAGCTTTTCACCCACATAAGCGCGGCCACGTTTATAGAGATCTGAACTTTCATCCAGCTTTCTGAATGTTTTGAAATAAGCAAATTCATTGCAGCCATAATTTGAATAAGCCTGATAGACACGCCAGTCAATATTATGTTCCTGCAGTTGCTCCGCATAACTCTTCCATAACAATCCTTCCCAGGGCGTATCCTGTTTCATCTCCCCAGTCCAGTTACTGTCAAGCTCCTGCCCATGTAAACGTTTGTTAGGGTTTTTCGGGTCATAGCCGCTCATGGTGTAAACACTGGCACCACTGGTATAATATTCGCGATTGGGTTCGGTGTTGGCAAAGATCGAACAGTGATTGGCGTCGCAGATAGTAAAGGCGTCTGCCAAATGATAATAAAACGGCAGATCTTTAGCGGCATCAAAATAAGCCATCGACATTTTACTTTTCAACGGTACCCAGGCATCCCAGTTTTTCCATAATCCTTGGCTCAGTTTCCAGTGATGGTCGGTGCTTTCCATATGCTGAGCACTTGTCGATGTTGGGTCGAGTTTGAATGGCAGCAAATAATCCATTTTCGCCTGTGCCAGTGGATCCGCTTCATACCATAAGTCTGTTTTTTGCCAGCTACTGTTACTGACATTAGCGTAGGGAGCTAAGCGTTGATCGGCATTTTTTCCTACTGGTTGATACCACACCGGTCTTCCGCTGGGCAAGGGGATGGGGCGTGGGTCGCCAAAACCGCGTACCCCATTGAGGGTACCAAAGTAATGATCAAATGAGCGGTTTTCCTGCATTAAGACGACGATGTGTTCGACATCCTGTAACGATCCGGTACGTTGGTTGGCGGGTATCGCTAATGCTTTTTGGATACTTTCAGGAATCATACTTAATGTCGCCATGCTTCCTGCTATTTTCAGGAAATGGCGGCGATTAATATCAATCATAATAGCTTCCTTTCATATTTTATGAAGAAATAATAAGGCTGTTTAAATGACGTAATTTTAATTAATCGGATTGGTTTAAGGTTTCTGGCCTTTCCCGCACTTAAATTTACAATATGATGCTGTTATGACGTTTTTTTGAAAAATTAAATTTTAAAGCAATTATTGGTCAACCGGATTTCTATGCTTTAAATAATAAGATGAACACGATAAGCACGCTCCCGGAGGTTTAACCTCCGGGATAATGCACATCAGGTGAATCCCTGACGTATTTTGATATTAGGTTTGTATCAATCGCAATGTCGGGTCTATGCCTTACAACAGCCCCATGGCAGGGTCGGTAATGGTATGTTTACCCGTTTCCACATGGCCAGCAAAACGGCGACGGTAATCCGGTAATGCTGGGCAAGTCACCTCAAAATCATACCAGTTCCCGCTATCGTCCAGGTTCCAGTCCAAATCCTTTTGGGTACCAGCGTCAACGTTAATCGTCCAAGGGCCATCTTTACGATAGGCTTGGGCTGATACGTTAAAGATGCAGGGTTGCGTACCGTTGTTCATCAACGTCACTATCACGCCACCTGTCGTAATGTTATAGCAAACACGTATTTCGGGATTAGCAGCAGCACTATCCTGAGTTAATACACCAGCAAAAGCACGGTGATAGCCGTTGGGGCCTAATACCCACAAATCATAACGCCCGTCATCATCAAGTGCCCAGATATCGTCTAATAGTTTACCTGCCTCAACAACATAACGGCGCGGTACGCGATCCAGATGCAACTTATCGTATACATGGAATACCGCCGCCTCACTGCCCGTATTGGAAAAGATCAGGCTGACGACTTGGGCCTTAGCATCAGTGCGGGCGCTGGTGTGGAGTTCATAAGGCAAAGCACGCGCTGGTTTTATACCCGGTTGCTGTACTGGCAAGTCTTGTTGTGATGGAACAGGAATTTTTAGCTTCTTTTGCTGTTCATTGCGCAATGTATCCGCATTGTCTTTGGTATTTCGACCTGCGAGGGCGGGCATTTGCTCAAAATTAGGGTTGGCGAAGTTAAATGTACTGGTCAAATCGCCGAACACCGCACGCCGGAAAGGGCTAATGTTTTCTTCGGCTATGCCAAAACGGGTTTCCAGAAAGCGCAGTACCGATGTGTGATCAAACTGTTGCGAATTGACCCAACCGCCGCGACTCCAAGGGGAAATTACATACATCGGTACCCGTGGACCAGGGCCATAGCAATCTTGGTCCTGAGGGGGCATTCTAGTGCCATCAACAATCGGATGTGTGTAATACTCATACGATAAATCCTTATCACTGAGCGTAGATTTACCGATAAGCTGACCATTCTCATCCAAGGAAGGGGCACAAGGTGGAGGCATATGATCAAAGTAGCCATCATTTTCGTCGAAATTGAGGAATAATACCGTCTTACTCCACACATCCGGATTAGCCGTTAACGCATCCAGAATTTCCTGGGTATACCAAGCCCCCTGTATTGGGCTTGAAGGGCCAGGGTGTTCGGAATAGGCGGCAGGAGCAATAATCCAAGTTACCTGCGGCAAATTACCTGACAAGATGTCCTGTTTAAAGCTCGCTAAAAAACCACCATCGGACATGGTATTGGCAATACCTTTATATAATCCTTTGCTATCGGTTGCCGGATCATAACTCGGGTTTTCTTCCGGTTGAAGATCGTTATAGACTGGCTTGCCAGAAAGGATATTGGCTTCGCGATATTGAGCGAACCCCGCCAATGGATTGTCAGTAAAGTTATCCGGCATATTTTGATAAACCTTCCAGGATACGCCTTTAGCTTCCAAACGTTCTGGGTAGGTGGTCCAGTCATACGCGTAATTCAGGTCGGTATCAGTGGCGAGTTCATCGAAGACATTATTAACCACGACCTTGCCGGTAGGTGTGGTTGCGCCGTTGGTCCCCGTCATATGAAATAAACGGTTGCTATTAGTACCACCATGCAGAGAGCAATAATAGGCATCACAGACGGTAAAAGCATTAGCGAGGGCAAATTGATATTCTAATTCCTGCTCACCATAATAGGACATGGATTGAGGTTCTTTGTATTGAGGCCAGTTTGTCATGCGGCCTTTATCCCAGGCATTTCTGGCATCAACCCAAGAATGCGGCGTTCCTGCAACACGTTGCGCATTACCCTGATTTTGATCAAGACGATAAGGTAATATGGTGTTCCCTTTACCATCCTTCTGTTGCCACACATTCAGGCCATCGGGTAATGGAATCGTAAAGCGATCGCCAAAACCACGCACGCCAGGGAGCGTACCAAAGTAATTATCAAAGGAGCGGTTTTCCTGCATAAATATAACAATATGCTCCACATCATTAATCGTGCCGGTTGCATTATTTGCCGCAATGGCCAGCGCTTTTTGAATGCTAGGTGGGAACATTTGCATAGCAGTCATCGCAGCAACGGTGCTTAATGACCCTTTTAAAAATTTGCGTTTGCTTTTATCAATAGTCATAACGGAGTCCTGTTTCCCTTATTCTTCGCTTTAATAATGAAAGTTGTCGATGTGCTGGCTGTGCTTATGATTTACTTCTCCATGGGGCTGACATTTCGGGCTATTGTTTTGTGAAATTCAAATCGGTTAACGACCGATGAGTCATAAGTTCACCACGTTACTCGGCACAAGGCATCGCCCTAAAGGGCCAGCGCAAGCGCTGTTCAAAACGCTTTGCGTTTTGTCCTGCAACTAAAATTATCTAAAGGATCATTTCATCTATAATATCAGGTGATAATTAGGGGGTGTTTCGACCTAATTAAGGGGCGCAACGTATGGTGGCTTCTTTCTCTTTCTCTTTCTCTTTCTCTTCTTCTTTTTCTTTTCCTTCCTCTTTTTCATTTTCTTTCTGCTCTTTATTAAAATCACTGAAAGATTTAGAACTGTCGGATGAGTCACAGGCTGACAAACATGTCAAACAGAATGAAACGAGAAATAAATAAGACAATTTCTTGAGCCAATGAGATTGGCGATGGCGGGTAATAGGCATGTTTTACTCTCCTTGTTTAAAATGATCAGTTTAAAATGATCTCCTGCACTGTAGTCCTCAATGATGGTAAAAATATGAAAGTAATATGTAATTAGCGTTACATCTCAAGAGGATATCCATCACCATTAAATTGCAGAGTTATGACCCGTGGCAAGGGTATCCACTGCAAGGGACGGCAAGCGAACGTAGCTTTGGAACCTGACTAGGGTAGAGGTAAGGATAGGGTCAAAGGAAAGCAGGACGGAATTTTCTGAGATGATATTGCCAAGCGCGGAGGTCGTTTTTACAACTCAATACCCGCAGAATGCCTTATGGCTGATGGTGACTAAATCTGCTGGTATCCACTTCGGTGACAGAATTGATTAGAGGAACTGGGGGGAATCTAGAATGGTATCTGCGGATATTTCCACTATGGAAAATAAGCAGGTGGTCTATTCTGTCTTTCAATAATTAAGCCCCAGCAATGCTGGGGCTTGGGTCGAAAAACTTAATCATCCAAGAAGCTGCGTAACACTTCCGAGCGGCTTGGGTGGCGTAGTTTACGCAACGCTTTAGCTTCGATCTGGCGGATACGCTCGCGGGTAACGTCAAACTGTTTACCCACTTCTTCCAGAGTGTGGTCGGTATTCATATCAATACCGAAACGCATCCGTAGTACTTTCGCTTCGCGCGCGGTCAGGCCAGCCAGAACATCGTGGGTGGCAGAACGCAGACTTTCCGAAGTGGCAGAATCCAGTGGCAGCTCAAGGGTGGTATCCTCAATAAAATCACCAAGATGCGAATCTTCATCATCACCAATTGGCGTTTCCATGGAGATAGGCTCTTTGGCGATCTTCAACACCTTACGGATCTTGTCTTCCGGCATTAACATGCGTTCAGCCAACTCTTCCGGCGTCGGTTCACGGCCCATTTCTTGCAGCATCTGGCGTGAGATACGGTTGAGTTTGTTGATGGTCTCAATCATATGCACTGGAATACGAATAGTGCGCGCCTGATCCGCAATCGAACGGGTGATCGCCTGGCGGATCCACCAAGTTGCATAAGTCGAGAACTTATAGCCACGGCGGTATTCAAACTTATCTACTGCTTTCATCAAACCGATATTACCTTCCTGGATCAGATCCAGGAATTGCAGGCCACGGTTGGTGTATTTCTTGGCAATAGAGATAACCAGACGCAAGTTGGCTTCAACCATCTCTTTCTTCGCGCGGCGAGCTTTGGCTTCGCCAATCGACATGCGACGGTTGATGTCTTTAACTTGCTCAATGGTCAGGCCGGTTTCTTCTTCGATCTGGCGCAGTTTCTGCAGGCTACGTTGAACATCGTCAGCCACTTCTTTGAGTTTCTCTGCCCATGGTTTGGCCATGGCAAGTGCAGCTTCAAACCAGGTGGTACTGGTTTCGTTGCCCGCGAACAGGGTCACAAAGTTTTTCTTCGGCATTTTGCACTGTTCAACACACAGTTTCATGATCAGGCGTTCTTGAGTACGAACGCGATCCATCATGGCACGCATGTTGTTGACCAGGAAGTCGAACTGTTTAGGCACCAGACGGAACTGTTTGAAGACCTCAGAAAGCTTCAGGATCTCTTCTGCTGCACTGGCATGGCTACGGCCATGGGTTTTGATAACCAGGCTGGTTGCTTCATGTTGGGTGCGCAGGTCAAGAAACTTCTGGCGTGCCAGTTCCGGGTCGATGCTGTTGTCGTCTTCAGCATCATCCTCGTCTTCTTCGTCCTCTTCGTCGTCATTCTGTTCTTCAGGTGTTAATTCAGAACCGATGTGCGTAGCGGTTGGCGCAACTTCCTCCTCCGCATTAGGGTCGACAAAGCCGGTGATCAGGTCAGACAGGCGCACTTCGCCCGCTTCGACACGATCGTATTGTTCCAACAAGTAGGTAATGGCTTCCGGGTACTCGGCAACTGAGCACTGTACCTGATTGATACCGTCTTCAATGCGCTTGGCGATGTCGATTTCACCTTCACGCGTCAACAGTTCAACGGTACCCATTTCACGCATATACATGCGCACCGGATCAGTGGTACGGCCAATTTCGGATTCAACGCTTGAGAGCACCTGAGCTGCAGCTTCTGCAGCATCTTCGTCAGTATCGGTGGTATTCTCGGCCAGCATCAAATCATCGGCGTCCGGTGCCTCTTCCAGCACCTGGATGCCCATGTCGTTGATCATCTGGATGATGTCTTCGATCTGGTCGGAGTCGACGATATCTTCCGGCAGATGGTCATTGACCTCAGCATAGGTCAGATAGCCTTGCTCCTTACCGCGGGTGACAAGTAGCTTTAGCTGTGACTGCGGGTTTTGCTCCATAAGACGGTATCCACACTTCAGAGTATTTAGGTTGGTGTCGGTCGGCTAAACTGCCAACAATAGCATTTGGGGCGTTTTCATTGTTGTCGCGGCCCACTATGGCGACATATATCAGGGCATTTCCCTGTTTTTTAGCGGCACTTAAGCCGTTTGGTATTCAGTTTTTCTTCGCTAACGCCAGCTGCAATGACCAAAGTTCTTTACGCTCATCGGCGTTCAGGCCATGCGTTCTGTCACGGGCGATTAAATCTTCCTGGCGTTTTTCCAGGATTGACTCGTACAGGTTAGTCAATGTATCTAAAAAATGTTGTTCAACTTGATCCTCAACGATCATATGGTTCCATGTTGCCAAGGTTTCAAGCTGCGGACTGAATTCATTGTCCCGATAGAGCTCCAGCAACTGGCCAGTGTTGAGCCCAGGCTGTGCTAAACAGGTCTGCACCAATTCAGAAAATAACGGTAAGCCTGCCTGCTTGCTCTGCTCTAACCCTTCCAGCGATGGTATAAGTGTAGCCAAACGTGGATTCTGCACCAGTAAACCTATCAGCATACGCATGGTCGTGCGCTTTAGCTGGGGGGCCTGATAAGGATTGGCATTTTCCATCTGTTTGGGCATCAACTTATCAAGTTGGCTGTCATCCAGCAGGCCCAGCTTACTACCCAGTTGTTGACGCAAATATAAACGCAACGTTTCTCCGGGCACCTGAGTGATCAACGGCAGTGCCAGTGTACTCAGTTTGGCGCGACCATCCGGGCTACTTAAATCCACTTGTGGCATCAAGGTTTCGAATAAGAAAGTGGAAAGCGGCTGCGCCAGCTCCATTCGTTGTTCAAAGGCCTCTTTGCCCTCTTTGCGTACTAAGGTGTCCGGGTCTTCACCATCAGGCAAAAACATAAAACGTAACTGGCGACCATCATTAAGATAGGGCAGTGCGGTTTCTAACGCACGCCAAGCTGCCTCGCGGCCAGCCCTGTCACCATCATAACAACAGATCACATTATCTGTGGCGCGGAACAGTAACTGAATGTGTTCCGCCGTGGTTGAGGTGCCTAATGAGGCAACGGCATAATCTATGCCATATTGCGCTAATGCCACCACATCCATATAACCTTCCACCACCAACAGGCGCTGCGGGGTGGAGTGAATCTGTTGTGCTTCATACAGGCCATATAACTGGCGGCCTTTGTGGAACACTTCAGTTTCTGGCGAGTTCAAGTATTTTGGCAAGCCATCACCCAATACCCGCCCACCAAAA
Source organism: Serratia sp. DD3 (assembly GCF_000496755.2). The sequence goes on along the minus strand of NZ_AYKS02000044.1, from coordinate 76,338 downwards.
GCAATGACTCGCCCACGTTTGTCGCGAATGGGGAACATCACACGTTCGCGAAAACGATCATAAGTACGCCCTTGATCGTTGGTCACCAGCATACCGGCATCATTCAATGCGGCCCGGTTGTCGCCATTCCCGCCAAAACGTTTAAGCGCGTTATCCCAACCCGGCGGTGCAAAACCGATGGCAAAATGGCGGATAACCTCATCACTCAAGCCACGTTGTTGTAGGTAATGACGTGCCGACAACCCACTGGGTTGATGTAGCGACTGTTGATAGAACGTACTGAGCTGCTCCATCAGTTGGTAGAGATTTTGGCGCTGATGGCGTTCAATTTGCGTTGGCCCGTTACCTGCCTCGTAAGGCACTTCCAGACCCTGCATGGCGGCGAGTTCTTCGATGGTTTCGACAAACTCCAGTCTGTCGTAATTCATCAGGAAATCGACGGCGTTGCCATGTGCCCCACAACCAAAACAGTGATAAAACTGTTTTTCACCATTTACAGTGAATGAAGGTGTTTTCTCGTGGTGGAACGGACAACATGCGTGATAGTTCTTGCCCTGCTTTTTAAGCTTCACCCGCGCATCGATCAGATCGATGATGTCGGTACGAGCCAGCAAGTCATTGATAAATACACGCGGAATTCGCCCAGCCATAAGCCCCTGTTATATTTGCTATAAACAAGAACAAGCCGCGCTTTCCTTCCGGAAGGCACGGCCTTCGTATGCAACTACTCGGTCTGCGTGTTGTTTAAAACCAACAAACACGCGGTGGGGTTGCCCCCGAAGGATTAATACAGACGAGTGCGGCGTGCGTTTTCGCGAGCCAGTTTCTTGGCGTGACGCTTTACCGCAGAAGCTTTAGCACGTTTACGCTCGGTAGTTGGTTTTTCATAAAACTCACGGCGACGAACTTCAGCTAAAACACCCGCTTTTTCGCAGGAACGCTTGAAACGACGCAGAGCAACATCAAATGGCTCGTTTTCACGTACTTTAATTACAGGCATGTGCCTCTCACCTCAATAAAATTCGGTTTGCTGCTGGCCAAGCGCCAGCCTTTTCAAAATGGTGCGGAATTTTACTTCAATGCATGCTGCTTTGTAAAGCACCATGGCAAACTCATATGATTATCCTTTAGCCAAAGCAGCCTTTCAGGTTGATTCAACTTGCCGGATTGGCAGTAAACGCTATCTGGATTGTGATAAACTGACCGCTGCACGTGAATGATGGGAAATGTAATGCGCGTACTGGGTATAGAAACGTCCTGTGATGAAACCGGAATTGCAGTGTATGACGACCAAGCCGGTTTATTAGCTAATCAACTTTACAGCCAGGTTAAACTGCATGCCGACTATGGTGGTGTGGTGCCGGAACTGGCTTCCCGTGATCATGTGCGCAAAACCGTGCCGTTGATACAGGCTGCGCTGAAAGAGGCCGGGTTGTCGGCGGCGGATATCGATGGTGTCGCCTATACCGCGGGCCCGGGTTTGGTCGGGGCACTGCTGGTTGGGGCTACCATTGGTCGCGCGCTGGCCTTTGCCTGGAACGTCCCTGCAGTACCGGTACATCATATGGAAGGGCACTTGCTGGCTCCCATGCTGGAGGATAACCCACCGGCCTTTCCCTTTGTGGCGTTACTGGTGTCTGGTGGCCATACCCAGCTTATTTGTGTCAACGGCGTGGGTGAATATACCTTGCTCGGCGAGTCGATTGATGACGCTGCCGGTGAAGCATTCGACAAAACGGCAAAGTTGTTGGGGTTGGATTACCCAGGGGGGCCATTGTTGTCAAAAATGGCGCAACAGGGGACTCCTGGCCGTTTTACCTTTCCACGGCCAATGACGGACCGTCCCGGTTTGGATTTCAGTTTTTCCGGCTTGAAGACGTTTGCTGCCAATACGATTCGTGCCAACGGTAACGATGAGCAAACTCAAGCTGATATCGCCTGGGCATTTGAGGATGCGGTGGTAGAAACCTTAGCCATCAAGTGTAAACGTGCGTTGGAGCAAACCGGCCTTAAGCGGCTGGTGGTTGCAGGTGGTGTGAGTGCAAACCAGACGTTACGCCATAAACTGGCGGAAATGATGAAAAAACGTCGGGGTGAGGTTTTTTATGCTCGCCCGGAATTTTGTACCGATAACGGTGCCATGATTGCCTACGCCGGGATTATCCGGCTGAAAAATGGCGCCGATAGTGAATTGAGTGTTTCGGTGCACCCACGCTGGCCACTGGCAGAGTTGCCTGCGGTTGATTTCAACCCCGTCACGCTAGATAGCGCCAAGTGAATAGATAAACAGCGGCTGGATTAAGCTTGAATAGATAACTTAGCCGCTGATTACTCTTCTTTTTTTTCTGCCGATTCCGCTGTTTCTTTATTTTTTTTGCGGAATTTCCCCCAGATTTTCCCTTCTTGCCCACGCCACAGGCGCTGAATATTGTCGTGATGGCGCAACAGGATCAGGCATGAGAGCATGGCGACCGGGAAGGTGAACTGCGGCTTGAACCACCAGACGTAAAACGGTGCAATGAGTGCGCTGATGATTGCCCCCAGCGAGGAGTAACCACTCAAGAGTACCGTCAGCAGCCAGGTTCCGGTCATCAGGCCGGTGAGGTCCCAACTGATTGGTGCAATGGCACCGAATGCAGTGGCGACGCCTTTCCCCCCACGAAAATGGAAGAACACCGGGTAAATATGCCCAAGGCAGGCGGCGATGGCGGTTAACCCCAGGTATAGCGGTGGCAGGTTGAGCCAATAAGCCAGCCAGACCGGCAGCATCCCCTTGATAATATCAAACAGTAATACCGCCAGTGCCGCCAAGCGCCCGCCAATACGCAGGACATTGGTGGCACCAGGATTTCCTGACCCTTGTTCACGCGGATCAGGTAGCCCGGCGATCCGGCAAACCAGGATCGCACTGGAAATTGAGCCACACAGATACGCGAAGATAATCATGCCAAGCGCGGTAGCACTCATAACGCGGTTCCGTTTAATAATGGTCGTTTTACTTACAATATCCATGGATAATACGCATATTCAGCCAGAAGTGGTACTGGCAAGGGCAAAAACTGAGAATGACGTGATGGATATCGTATTTATTGAAGAACTTAGTGTGATCACCACCATTGGTGTTTATGACTGGGAACAGACCATTCAACAGAAGCTGGTGTTCGATATCGAAATGGCCTGGGATAATCGCCAAGCCGCAGCCAGTGATGATGTGAATGACTGCCTAAGCTACGCGGATGTCAGTGAGGCGGTGATTGGGCATGTACAACCTAATCGTTTTGCTTTGGTAGAGCGTGTAGCGGAAGAGGTGGCTGAAATTTTACTGCAACGTTTTAACTCTCCTTGGGTGCGTATTAAAGTCAGCAAACCGGGGGCGGTGGCCCAAGCAAACCGGGTTGGGGTGATTATTGAACGCGGTAGGCGGCCAGTCTGAAACTCGGTCATTTTTATGCGGTAGTGATATTGGCTGCAACTTGAATGAACCTGGGTATAGAATAAGCTGTTAAATTTTAAACGGAGTAGGCAGGTTGATGACAGACGTACATTTATTGTTTGTGGCATTTGTGCTTGGGGTGGTTGAAGGATTGACGGAGTTCCTACCGGTCTCTTCCACTGGCCATATGATTATTGTTGGGGAATGGTTGGGTTTTACCGGGGATACGGCCAAAACTTTTGAAGTGATTATTCAACTGGGTTCGATTCTGGCGGTAGTGGTGGTGTTCTGGCGCCGCTTGTTTGGCCTGATCGGCATTCATTTTGGTGGTAAACCAGTAGCTCATGAAGGGAAGACGGCAGGGCACCTGACGTTGGGGCATATCCTGCTGGCGATGTTCCCGGCGGTGGTGTTGGGGCTGCTGTTTCATGATTTTATCAAATCGCTGTTTGAAGCGAAAAACGTCATGTATGCCCTGATTGCCGGTGGTGTGCTGCTGTTGGTAGCGGAATGGCTAAAACCGAAAAACCCACGGGCAGTGGGGTTGGATGACATCACTTATCGTCAAGCGTTTGCTATCGGTTGCTTCCAGTGTCTGGCGCTGTGGCCGGGTTTTTCCCGTTCAGGATCCACCATTTCTGGCGGTATGCTGGTGGGGGTAAACCGTTATGCAGCATCTGAGTTTTCCTTCATCCTGGCGGTACCGATGATGATGGGGGCCAGTATACTGGATCTCTATAAGAGCCTGCATTTTCTGACCTTGGCCGACTTGCCAATGTTCGCCGTTGGTTTTATTACGGCTTTCGTTGTCGCGCTGATCGCGATTAAAACTTTCCTGCAGTTGATCAAACGTATTTCGTTTGTGCCGTTTGCTATCTACCGGTTTATCGTTGCGGGTGTGGTTTATATGGTGTTTATGTAATTGAGTAAAAAGGGTAAGCCCCCCTGGCGTGATGATTACGCTGAAGGGGCTTGCGCTTTCTTCCATTCTGCCAGTGCTTGCTGGCGGCGGCGGCGCACTTCATCGCGGATTGCCAGCCCTTGCAGGCCACTGGCTACCACCTCTTTCACCGAAATGCTGTTGGCGACCAGATAGGCTTGGCGCAAGTAGTCACCTTGCGGGTAAGGTGAGTTTTCAAACCCGGTGCGCCCTCGGGCATCAGCTTCGCTGGAGAGGATCATCTGTTCCAGACGTTGTGGTTTACGCCACACATCAATGTTATCAAACAACTTGAGTAATGTTTCCGGGCGTAGCTTGTCAACGGTGTGGATCAGGTCATGATATTCCGCCACCAGTTTGGCCAGTTCACGCAGTGGGTTCGGCACGCGTAACCGTTGGCAGAGTTGTTCCACCAACCTGACCCCCACTGGGCCATGACCGTAGTGATGGGGCCAGAGTTCTTTCGGTGTTTGCCCCTTACCCAAGTCGTGGCACAGAGCGGAGAAACGGATAGCCACTTCAGCGCTGAGTTGGCTGGCTATCGCCAGTGTCATCAACGTATGTACCCCGGTATCGATCTCTGGGTGCCACTTTTCGGGTGCCGGTACGCCAAATAAGGCATCAATTTCTGGGAACAACACCTTTAACGCCCCACAGTCCCGTAGTACCTGGAAATAAACCTGGGGAGTCTGGCTCTGTAAGGCTTTCTCTGTTTCTTTCCAAACTCGTTCTGCGGTTAAGCTGGATAACTCGCCACTTTCAGCCATGCTACGCATCAGCGCCTGGGTTTCCGCTGCGATGGTAAAGCCCAAAGGGGCAAAGCGGGCAGCAAAGCGGGCTACCCGTAAAACACGTAGCGGATCTTCTGCAAAGGCATGGGAAACATGGCGTAAAATGCGGGCATTCAGGTCAGCTTGACCATGATAGGGATCGACCAAATTCCCGTTGTCTTCCTGTGCCATGGCATTGATGGTGAGATCACGGCGCATCAAGTCTGCTTCGAGGGTGACATCCGGGGCCGCGTAGCAGTTAAAACCGGTATAACCCTGACCCGATTTACGCTCGGTACGTGCCAGCGCGTACTCTTCATGGGTTTTCGGGTTGAGAAACACCGGGAAGTCTTTACCCACAGGCTGATAACCGAGCGCGAGCAGTTCATCGGGTGTGGCACCCACCACCACCCAGTCCCGATCAACTACCGGCAGATTAAGCAGGGTGTCGCGTACAGCGCCGCCGACCAGGTAAGTCTTCACGGTTTAGCTCCTGAATATTGTGGGTACAGCGGTTATCAGGGCAAACCGACCGATGGGCTGTTGGCAACATCGGTCATTAGTATGCCCATGGTCGGTTTTGGCTCGGGTATCTTGAGCTTAAGAACCTGGTCAACAACCACAGATATTTGAACCGTAGGTAACGGTTATTAGTTCATCCAGCGGCTGTTTTTACGGCGTGGCACCAGGCGAGGCAGCAGTAGGCCAATCAGTAACCCCATACCCGCGACGCCACCACCGTACATAAACCACTGCAGAATAATGGTCCGTTGTTTGTCGTCAAGCTGCAGGTTAACCGCATCTACCTTTTTCTGCGCTACAATCAACTGATTCTTTAGATTCTGGTTTTCTTGGCGCAAACTATTGATGGTGCTGTCGCTGGTGGCGACTTTCTGCTGCATGTCGGCGGTACGTTGGTTCCAGCTGTTATCAATGTTGGCTAATTTATCGGTCAGGTCTTTCACCTGCTGTTCTAACAGTGGTACTTGCGTGCGCAGGCTGGGTGTTTGACTTAGTTGACTTAGTGGGATCCAGACCGTGCGCCCTTTGGCATCACGGATCTGCCCGTAACTGTTACTGTCATTGACGTTCAATAGCGTGACTTCTTCGCCGGCATTAAGTGTGCCGACAACACGAAATTGGTTACCTGGGCCGCTAAGGACATAGGTGTTTAATTCATCGGAGATATAGCGTTTATCTTCGGCATGTGCGCACCAAGTGATGCTAAAACTGAATATGGTAAGTCCAATCAGGCGTAATTTCGGCATAGTTTGATCGTTTCTGTGTGGATTTATGGAAAGATAGTAGAGTGTTAAATCTGAAGGTGCAACGGCAAAACCGGAATGAAAGCTATCTTTCCCGGGGAGATCTCATCCTCAGCTTGATTCAAGTTGCAGAATACCCGCAAACTTGCGGATGATTTGACAGGGTAAGCAGAGCGGAATGTGAGTGGTTGGTGTCTTTATATAACTGGCATGATTTAGAGTATAAAAACAAAATGAGTGTTGAAATAGAACTGAAGTTTATTGTTTCCCCCACTGCGGTCGATACGCTTTTCGAGCGATTTGCGGCCTGGCCTAATGAGCATGTGGCACCGCAGCAGCTAACCAATATTTATTATGAAACTGCCGATAACTTTATGCGCAACCATGATATGGGTTTGCGTATTCGTGGTTGTGATGGCAAATACGAGATGACCCTTAAAACCGCCGGTTCGGTGATTGGGGGGCTGCATCAGCGGCCAGAATATAATGTTGCCATCGCTAAACCCACGCTGGGCTTGAAAAAATTCCCTGCGGATATCTGGCCAGAGGGTTGCAAGTTGCTGCCGTTGCAAAAGGCGTTGCAGCCGCTGTTTCGCACTGATTTTGTGCGTGAGAAGTGGGTGGTTACTTACGGTAACAGCGAGGTCGAGATTGGCTTTGACCAAGGCGAAGTGCGTGCAGGTGAAGACAGTGAAGCCATATGCGAACTGGAGCTGGAGCTGAAAAGTGGCGAAACGGCGGATTTACTGGCTTTGGCGGCAAAATTGGCTGAACAAGGTGGTTTGCGGCAGGGGAGCCTGAGCAAGGCCGCTCGCGGTTACCACTTGGCGCAAGGTAATGTACCCCGTGAGCGGCAGCCGCTAAAGGTACTGAAACTGGCGGCCAAATCCACCGTGGAACAGGGAATGGTGGCTGCCTGTGAGCAGGCGCTGAGTCATTGGCAATATCATGAAGAGCTCTGGTTACGTGGTGACCAACAGGCCCGTCACGGGGTGATAGAGGCGATAGCGTTGATTCGCCAGGCGCTGGTGTTGTTTGGTGGTCTGGTGCCTCGTAAAGCCAGTACGGATTTACGCGCCTGTTTGACGGCACTGGAGCCGTTGCTGGAGGCAAAAACCACCGAGCCTCAGGTGTTGTGTTACAGCCCAGAGTACCTGCAAGGTAAGTTGGTACTTACGTCGTGGTTAGTGACCGCTGCATGGCGACCCTTTATTGATAGTAAAGCACAGGTCAAGCTGGGCGGTTCCTTCAAACGTTTCTGCGATATTATGTTGGCGCGCTGTGTGGCGGAGTTGAAAGCGGCTTTCGCGCAGAAACTGAGCGAAGATGATTACCAAGAGCAATTGCCACGTTTGACCCGGCAGGTACTGTCGTTGCTATTACTGTCTGGCGCTTATCCTGATAGCGAAACTGAACCCTATATTGCGGGTTGGCGTGAGTTGCAATCTGCTGTCGCCGAGAATCGCCAGGGCTGGTATGAATCTTGTCGTAAACAGGCGCTTTCCCATGCGTCGTTTTGGTTAAGTTAAAGGGTGTATACCCAAGTTTATTAATCATGGCTGGCAGGCCACAGCACAGGTCCATCACTATGTTGCCACTCTCTGCTGCATTACAGCGCCAGGCACAGAATATTGTGCAGCGTTTTCAGGAAACGTTGGGTGCCGAAATGGTGCTCAGTAACACCGAACAGGCTGTTCTGGTGTCGAGCGATTTTGTCAGTGACATGTTGCTTCATCACCCAGAATGGTTAGAGACGCTGCGCAAGCAACCGCCAGTGGCGGATGAGTGGCAGCATTATGCCGCCTGGTTGCAGGACACACTTGAAGACGTGCGTGACGAAGGGCAGTTAATGCAGGTATTGCGCCTGTTCCGCCGTGAAAGCCTAGTGCGCATTGCCTGGGCGCAGGCCCTACAGTTGTGTTCAACGCAAGATACACTGCAGCAGTTGAGCGCCTTGGCGGAAACGCTGATCGTCAGCGCCCGTGACTGGCTATATCAAACCTGTTGTTGCGAGTGGGGGACTCCTTGTAATGCCCAGGGCGAACCTCAGCCATTGCTGATCCTGGGGATGGGCAAGCTGGGCGGTGGGGAACTGAATTTTTCTTCTGATATCGATCTGATTTTCGCCTATCCGGAAAATGGTCACACTCAGGGCGGGCGGCGTGAGTTGGATAATGCCCAGTTCTTTACCCGTTTGGGGCAACGGGTGATCAAGGTGCTGGATCAGCAAACTATTGATGGTTTTGTCTATCGTGTCGACATGCGCCTGCGGCCCTTTGGTGATAGCGGCCCCTTGGTGATGAGCTTTGCCGCGCTGGAGGATTATTACCAGGAGCAGGGGCGGGATTGGGAACGTTATGCCATGGTGAAGGCGCGGTTGATGGGCGGGGCGGAAGACCCTTACAGTCAGGAACTGCGTAACCTGTTGCGGCCTTTTGTGTTCCGTCGCTATATCGATTTCAGTGTGATCCAGTCGCTGCGTAATATGAAGAGCATGATCGCCCGTGAAGTGCGGCGGCGGGGGTTGAAAGACAATATCAAGCTGGGTGCCGGCGGTATTCGCGAAATTGAGTTTATTACTCAGGTATTCCAATTGATCCGCGGTGGGCGTGAGCCGGATTTACAAGGGAGTTCGCTGTTACCCACGTTGCAAGCCGTGGGGGCGTTAGGGCTGCTGGCTGAGCAACAGGTTGCTTCACTCAGTGAGAGCTATCTATTGCTGCGGCGCTTGGAGAACCTGCTGCAGGCGATTGGTGATCAACAAACGCAAACCTTGCCGCAGGATGAGCTGGATCAGGCTCGCTTGGCTTGGGGGATGGGGCAAGCGGATTGGCAAGCGCTGGTCACCCTGCTGGATAACCATATGCAGCAAGTTCGAGCAGTGTTTGATGAGCTGATTGGTGACGACAGCCCGGATGTGGGTGAAGATCCCAACTATCAGCATTTCCATAGCCTATGGCAGGATGCGCTGGATGAGAATGAACTGGCCCCTTTGACGCCCCATCTGAATCCAGAGTCGCGCAAGCAGATGCTGCATACCATTGCCAGCTTCCGTCATGATGTAGACAAGCGGACTATCGGTCCACGTGGGCGAGATGTGTTGGATCAATTGATGCCACGCCTATTGGCTGAAGTGTGCCCACGTCATGATGTGACCACGGTGTTGGTGCGCTTGAGTCAATTACTGCTGAGCATTGTTACTCGCACCACCTATCTTGAGCTGCTGATGGAAAACCATGCGGCCCTTAGCCACCTGATTCGTCTTTGTGCGGCATCACCGATGGTCACCAGCCAATTGGCACGCTATCCGCTACTGCTGGATGAGTTGCTGGATACCTCCACGCTGTATCAACCGGTGGCTCCAGGGGCGTATTGCAGTGAATTGCGCCAATACCGCCTGCGGGTCCCGGAAGATGATGAAGAGCAGCAGTTAGAAGCATTGCGCCAGTTCAAGCAGGCGCAGCAATTGCGTATTGCCGCCGCAGATATTGCTGAAGTTCTGCCAGTGATGAAAGTGAGTGATCACTTAACCTATCTGGCAGAAGCCATCATTGATACGGTGGTGCAGCAGGCCTGGATGGATATGTCTGCCCGTTACGGTCAACCCACCCATTTACATGAGCGTGAGGGGCGCGGGTTCGCGGTTATCGGCTACGGTAAGCTGGGGGGCTGGGAATTGGGCTACAGCTCAGATCTCGATCTGGTCTTTCTGTTGGATTGCCCACCGGAAGTGATGACTGACGGCGAACGTTGTATTGATGGTCGCCAGTTTTATCTGCGCTTAGCACAACGAATCATGCATCTGTTCAGCACCCGTACCTCTTCCGGTATTCTCTACGAGGTGGATGCCCGCCTGCGCCCTTCCGGTGCGGCGGGGATGCTGGTGAGCACGATAGAGGCGTTTGCTGACTACCAGCGTAATGAGGCTTGGACATGGGAACATCAGGCGTTGGTGCGGGCGCGTATTGTCTATGGCGACCCGGCATTGCATCGGCAATTTGACCACATCCGCCACGAGATTCTGTGTAAACCGCGTGAGGTCACCAAACTACAACAAGAAGTGCGGGAAATGCGGGAAAAGATGCGCCACCATTTAGGGAGTAAGCAGCGTGATCTATTCGATATCAAAGCCGATGAAGGTGGCATCACCGATATTGAATTTATCGCCCAATACCTGGTGTTGCGTTACGCCCGGGGGGAACCGCGTTTAACGCGTTGGTCGGATAATGTGCGGATCTTTGAGCTGATGGCCAATTATAACATCATGCCGGAACAGGAGGCGCAGGCGTTAACCATGGCCTATGTCACTATGCGTGATGAAATTCACCACCTGGCACTGCAAGAACAGTCCAGTAAAGTCAGTCAGACGTTGTTTGCGGCTGAGCGTGAGCAGGTGTGTGCCAGTTGGCGTAAATGGTTGGGGTAATTTGTCGTCAGTTTTTACGGCTACTTCGGCTTTTATGTTAATATTCGCCAAATTTTTTTTGTACTCATCATATGGCTAGCGGCAGTGAGCGAAGGGCTTCCTGCCGCTTGAATCATGAGAAATATCACTTGTTGGGAGTTATTGGATGAAAGTGACACTGCCAGATTTTCACCGTGCCAGTGTATTGGTGGTGGGTGACGTCATGTTGGATCGCTATTGGCACGGGCCGACCAGCCGTATTTCACCGGAAGCGCCGGTGCCGGTAGTCAAGGTTGAGGCTATCGAGGAGCGTCCAGGTGGTGCAGCGAACGTGGCGATGAATATCGCTTCGCTGGGTGCCAACTCTCGTCTGGTCGGGTTGACGGGGATTGATGACGCCGCACGAGCCCTGAATACCAAACTCAGTGAAGTGAATGTGCGCTGTGATTTTGTGTCGGTGTCCACCCATCCTACGATTACCAAGTTACGGGTACTTTCCCGTAATCAACAGTTGATTCGCCTCGACTTTGAAGAAGGCTTCTCTAACGTTGATCAACAGCCGATCTTTGATCGCATTCAGCACGCATTGCCGCAAATTGGTGCGCTAGTCTTATCGGATTACGCCAAAGGGGCGTTGAGCCAGGTACAAGGGATGATCCAGTTGGCGCGTGCTGCCAAGGTACCGGTATTAATTGACCCTAAAGGCTCCGATTTTGAACGTTATCGCGGGGCCACCTTATTGACGCCAAACCTGTCTGAGTTTGAAGCGGTAGTGGGTCATTGCAAGAGTGAAGCCGAATTGGTTGAGCGGGGCATCAAGCTGGTGGCGGATTATGAGTTGTCAGCGTTGTTAATTACCCGTTCAGAACAAGGGATGACCCTGTTACAACAGGGGCAGGCTCCGCTGCATTTGCCTACCCTGGCGCAAGAAGTGTTCGACGTGACCGGCGCCGGTGATACGGTTATCGGTGTGTTGGCCGCGGCGCTGGCCGCCGGCAATACCTTGGAAGATGCCTGTTTCCTGGCTAATGCCGCCGCTGGTGTGGTGGTCGGTAAATTGGGTACCTCCACCGTTTCCCCTATTGAGCTGGAAAATGCCATTCGTGGCCGGGCAAAAACCGGTTTTGGTGTCATGAGCGAAGCTGAACTGAAAAAGACCGTGGCACAGGCGCGCCAACGGGGTGAGAAAGTGGTGATGACCAATGGCATTTTCGATATTCTCCACGCCGGCCATGTCTCTTACCTGGCAAACGCCCGTAAATTGGGTGATCGCCTGATTGTTGCAGTGAATAGTGACGCGTCCACTAAACGCCTGAAAGGGGAAACCCGGCCAATTAACCCGCTGGAAAACCGCATGGTGGTGTTAGCTGCGCTGGAAGCTGTCGATTGGGTGGTGTCGTTTGAAGAAGATACTCCGCAGCGTCTTATCGCCGATATTTTGCCTGATCTGCTGGTCAAAGGTGGCGATTATCAACCGCATGAAATTGCCGGTAGTGTTGAAGTCTGGGCTAATGGTGGTGAGGTCAAAGTACTAAACTTTGAGAATGGGTTATCAACGACCAATATCATTAAAGCCATCAAGGACCGCTCCAGCAACTAAGGGCCATTAACTCGGCTACAATTTGTTTGTATGGTGGTTGGGTTTACAAGGCGGTGTACAGTGAGCGGACTAAAGCAAGAACTCAGTTTGTTACAAGGCGTGGGGCTGTTGTCCACTTCACTGTTGGGTACCGGGGTCTTTGCTGTGCCCGCCTTGGCTGCACTGGTGGCGGGAAGTGACAGCCTGTGGGCCTGGCCAATATTGTTGATATTGGTCTTTCCGATTGCCATTGCTTTTGCCGCATTGGGGCGCCATTTTCCCAGTGCCGGAGGGGCTGCGCACTTTGTTGGCCTGGCGTTTGGCCCGCGAATGGCCAAAGTCACCGCCTGGCTATTTCTTTCCGTGATCCCGGTGGGGTTGCCTGCGGCCTTGCAGATTGCGGTGGGTTTCTGGCAAGCGGCATTTGGTTGGGGCTCTAATCAATTACTGTTGGTTGAAATTGCCACACTGGTGGTGATTTGGTTACTGGGCCTACGTAGTGCTGGTTCCAGCGCGAATATTCAGACGTTGATCGCTCTTTTGGTGATCGCATTGGTGGTGGCGATCTGGCTGCAAGGGGGGATCACCCCAGCACAGATCGCTTGGCCAGCTATCCACGATATCTCTTCAACTAATATGTTCCACGCACTTGCCGTGATGTTCTGGTGCTTTGTCGGGCTGGAGGCTTTTGCTCATCTGGCGACAGAATTTCGTAACCCGGAACGGGATTTTCCCCGGGCGTTGCTGGTGGGGTTGACGGTCGCGGGGGCGGTCTATTGGGGCTGTACTGTCGCGGTGTTGCATTTCCATGCATATAGTGAGGATCAGGCAGCGGCGGCTTCACTGCCAGGCATTGTGGTGCAGCTCTTTGGCGAACATGCGTTATGGGTTGCCTGCATCATCGGTTATCTGGCTTGCTTTGCCAGCGTGAATATTTATACCCAGAGTTTTGCCCGGCTGGTGTGGTCACAAGCACAACAGAGACCCGCGAGCCCGTTAGCTAAACTCTCCGCTGGGCAGGTTCCCGTTAATGCACTGAATGCGGTGGCAGTCAGTTGCCTGAGCTTTACCTTGCTGATTCATACCCTGGAATTGCCGTTGGATATGTTGTTGGTCTATGCCAATGGGATTTTTGTGCTGATTTATCTGCTGTGTATGCTGGCGGGCTGGCGGATATTACAGGGGCGCTCCCGGCTGATGGCGATTGTCGGCTCGTTACTGTGCTTGCTGTTGCTGGTGATTATTGGCTGGGAAAGCCTGTATGCACTGGGAATGTTCGCGGTCATCTGGCTGGTGATGCCGCGTAAACTGCCAGCGGTAGTCCGCAAGCAATAAGCAAAAGCCACATTTATTGCGAACCGACAGTTATTGCGAACCGACAGTTATTGCGAACCGACAGTTATTGCGTACCCACATTTATTTATTGCGCACCACATTATTGCGAACCCACCTAGAGGGGCTCGCACCTGATAATGATGGCGGAGAAATCCGCTATTACTCTTCGGGTTTGGTGGTTACTGCGCTGTGGCGTTGGTTTTCCAACTCAGCTAGGCGCTGTTCCAGCAGCGCCAGTTTTTCACGGGTGCGCAGTAATACTTGGGTCTGAATATCAAACTCTTCGCGACTGACTAAATCCAGGCGGGTCAGTTGTGCTTGCAATACCTGGCGGACTTTTTTCTCAACGTCTTCCCCGAATTCACGGACGCCTTTAGGCAGCGATTCTTGTACTTGGCGTGCGATCTGTTCAATTTTTTTCGGGTCAATCATGGTGGTGTTTCCCTTTCTGATATTGGGTGGCTACCGTCTAGTGTAATGCGTGTTGCTTGCCAGATAAACTATTAACCTCTTGCGATGAACCCAGTTGAAAGAGACAGGGGATAGGTTTATAGTTTGTGGGCTTATTCTCAGGGCGGGGTGCAAGTCCCCACCGGCGGTAAATCATCTTTTACGGTGAAAGCCCGCGAGCGCTCAGCCTGTCTCTTTGGAGTGGGTTAGAGGTCAGCAGATCCGGTGTAATTCCGGGGCCGACGGTAATAGTCCGGATGGGAGAGAGTAACGACACCTGCCGGGCCGAAGCCCGCTTGCGTTATTTTTTCGGCTATTGTGATGGCCACTCCTCAAGATCGCCCTGATTCTGGTAATCCATAATATTAATGAGGTTTTTTTACCATGAATCAGACTCTACTTTCAGATTTCGGTACGCCGTTAGAACGCGTTGAACATGCTCTGGAGGCACTGCGTAGTGGACGTGGTGTGATGGTGCTTGATGATGAGAATCGTGAAAACGAAGGTGACATGATTTTCGCCGCAGAAACCATGACCGTTGAGCAGATGGCGCTGACCATTCGCCATTGTAGCGGTATTGTGTGCCTCTGTATCCCCGAAGAGCGTCGTCAGCAGCTTGAATTGCCGATGATGGTCAGCAATAACTCCAGCCAATTCCAGACGGCGTTCACCGTGACCATTGAAGCGGCACAAGGTGTCACCACCGGTGTTTCTGCGGCTGATCGCCTGACCACTATCCGTGCGGCGATTGCTGATAATGCCAAACCCAGTGATTTGCATCGCCCTGGTCATGTTTTCCCACTACGTGCGCAACCCGGTGGCGTATTGAGCCGCCGAGGCCATACCGAAGCAACGGTTGACCTGGTTTCCCTGGCAGGGTTTAAACCTGCAGGTGTGCTGTGTGAATTGACCAATGATGACGGCAGCATGGCACGTGCCCCTGAAGTGATCACCTTTGCCAAGCAACATGACATGGTGGTGTTGACCATCGAAGATCTGGTGGCTTACCGTCAGGCACAGGAAAAAAAGTCAGTTAATTGACTGATGTATACCCAAGTTCAATGAAGTTGCAGGACAAAACGCCGTGCGTTTTGAACACCGCTGCAGCGCCATTGGTGACGGTATAGATAAAAAAGCCGCGTTGCGGCTTTTTTATTGGTTAAATACAGTAATTCAAATTTATTGAAAATCTTTATCATACTTATCTGACTTTTTTAACCGCATGAAGAGCGTAATGTCATCAGCAGACGAATTATTATTCTAAGCTGAGGGTAATTTATGACCACTTCTCGTATGCCCGCTCTTTTTCTTGGCCACGGTAGCCCGATGAACGTGTTGGAAGAAAACCGTTATACGCAGGCATGGCGTGCGCTGGGTGAACAATTGCCAAGGCCCAGGGCGATTGTGGCTATTTCTGCTCACTGGTGCCTGCAAATGACCGCAGTCACTGCAATGGCTCAGCCGAAAACCATCCACGATTTTGGTGGTTTTCCTCAGGCATTGTTTGATATCCAATATCCGGCACCCGGCTCGCCTGAACTGGCGGCAGAACTGCAACGTTTACTGGCCCCGGTTAAGGTTATCGCCGATAGCAGCGAGTGGGGGCTTGATCATGGTAGCTGGGGAGTTTTAATCAAGATGTATCCACAAGCGGATATTCCGGTGGTGCAATTGAGTATTGATGGGACCCAGCCAGCAGAATATCACTATCAACTAGGCCGTAAGCTGTCAGCCCTTCGTGATCAAGGAGTGATGCTGGTGGCCAGTGGCAATGTGGTACATAACCTGCGTATGCTGAAATGGCAGCAAGATATCAGCCCCTATCCATGGGCGGAGTCTTTTAACCAATATGTCCGTGACCATCTTGATTATCAGGGTGAACATCATCCGTTGGTGAATTATCACCAGCATGAAGGGGCGATGTTGTCGAACCCAACGCCAGAACATTACCTGCCACTGTTGTACATCCTAGGGAGTTGGGATGGCAATGAAGCGATGTCGATCCCGGTTGATGGGATCGAAATGGGGGCCCTCAGCATGCTGTCGGTACAGGTAGGTTGATCAACAACTCCCCGGCTTTGCGGTCAGGTACTGTCTAGCCTGGTAATCCTCCACAGACCGCGCTTATTAAAGCCAACTCTTCCCGCATGACTACACAGGTTCAATGGTAACGATCAAATTGGCAATTGATATTGTTATGTTATAACGTAATAATATCAAAATGACCTTCAAATGTTTGTGCGGGATTACCGTCAACGAGCCCCGTAACGGAATTGGCGGGGTAAACACGATTAACGGATTATTGATGAAAGTATTGGGAGAACAGTGAGCAATGTCAGAGGTTTCACTAGGGATTACAAAAGATAGCCGATTACCTGTCACCGTGTTATCTGGCTTCTTGGGCGCAGGAAAGACCACGTTGCTCAATCATATCTTAAATAACCGTGAAGGCAGGCGTATTGCTGTTATCGTTAACGATATGTCAGAAGTCAACATTGATGCTTCTTTGGTTAGAGATGGCGGCGCAGCACTTTCCCGAACAGATGAAAAGTTAGTAGAGATGAGTAATGGCTGCATCTGCTGCACATTACGTGAAGATCTGCTACTGGAAGTCAATCAACTGGCCAAAGAGGGGCGTTTTGACCAGTTAGTGATCGAATCGACCGGGATTTCTGAACCTTTACCAATCGCTGAAACCTTTACCTTTGCTGGCGATGATGGAGAGAGCCTGTCACATATTGCCAGGCTGGATACCATGGTAACAGTTGTCGATGCTTGGAATTTTCTAAACGACTATGAATCTGAAGATAGTATTCAGTCACGTGGTGAATCTTTAGGTGAAGAAGACGAACGTAGCGTTGTAGATCTGCTTATTGAGCAAATTGAGTTCTGTGACGTGCTTATTCTCAATAAAATCGACCTGATAGATAAGGATCAAAAAGAGAAACTCGTTGCTATTATCCGTTCCCTTAACCCCGTGGCAAAAATCATCAACGCACAATATGGTGCTGTTTCGCTAGAGCAGGTACTTAATACCGGTTTGTTTGATTTTGAGAGAGCAGCTCAGGCTCCTGGTTGGCTGAAAGAATTACGGGGAGAGCATCTTCCTGAAACTGATGAATACGGTATCTCCAGTTTTACATTCCGGGCTCGTCGGCCTTTTCACCCTGCACGCTTCTGGCAAATCATGGAAAATGAGTTGACCGGTGTCATCAGATCTAAAGGCTATTATTGGCTTGCAAGTCGTCGGGAATATGTTGGAACATGGTCGCAGGCGGGCGGTGTGGCACATCAGGGGTTAGGTGGAATGTGGTGGGTAAACGTTCCGCAAGCGGAGTGGCCGACAGATACGGAATCTCTCGATTTTATCGCATCGCATTGGATTGATGATGTAGGGGATGCCCGCCAAGAGCTGGTTTTTATCGGGATAGATATGGATGAAAATGTATTACGCAGCCAACTTGATGCAGCGCTACTCACTGAGCAGGAAATGGCGGAAGGGCCCGAGAAGTGGCTCACCTACCCAGATCCTGTTTCCCCGTGGTTCGAAGAGTGATATCGCAGGTTCAGTCTTATTAAATATCAATCTTATATACTTAATTAACTTGAAAACGCTTGATCAAGTCTATTATTAGGGGAAGCCTGTTGAAGGGGGCGTAGCGGTGCCAGCCGCCGACAAATTTGCCAAGAGCAAATTTGAACGGCATTCAGTCGGCCCGTAGGGTGGGATACAGGGATGTATCCCATCATAGCCCCTTAGTGGGTGGTCCTGCTTGGGCCGAATAACGCGGCATATACGGGTGTCGCCCGGTGCACACAACTTGAGTCTGATAAGCCATGAGAACACAATCAGTCAATATCACTCTGACGGGTATGATTAGCATCGGAGTCATAGGGTTACTGCTTACTTCATCGCTTTTTGTATTCGTTCGTTATTGGGCGGATTTTGTTCAGTTCTGCATTAATACCCAGATTTATATGCACCGCTCGCTGGTAAGTTACCTCCTGCAACTACGTGCGCATCAATACAATGGGGGAGTCATGTTAGTCTTGGGGAGTTTTGCCTATGGATTTCTCCATTCTATCGGGCCGGGGCATGGTAAATTTGTAATTACCACATATCTGTCCACTCATCGACAACAGTTGCCTCGCAGTCTTTTGGTGACCCTACTCGGCAGTCTGTTGCAAGGGTTGACGGCTATTCTGTTCGTTTTGATATTGGCGATTATCTTAAATTTTTCAATGGGTGACCTTAGCCTCAGTCGCTATTGGGTAGAGAAAGGGAGTGCCGTGCTTATCGCCTGTTTTGGTCTGATATTATTGCTGCGTGCCAGTGGATTTCGCCTAGATAAATCATTTATAACCAGACCACTGACGATCCGTACATTACAGCGATCATCCGTATTACCCTCTGCCGTTGCCCCACCAGCACATAGTCACGATGAAACGTGCGGTTGTGGACATCGGCATTTACCTAACGCCAATGAACTGGCGGGTGATTGGCGCCATACCCTTTGGGTCATTGCCGCTATAGGTGTCCGCCCTTGTAGTGGTGCGATCATGCTCCTGGTTTTTGCGAATGCAATGGGCATATTTACTTGGGGGGTTATTTCCGCCATGAGTATGGCGTTGGGTACCGCGCTATCAATCATGATTCTGGCAACCCTTGTGCACCATCTGCGGGAGCGTTTTATTAATACCAGTAGCACAGTTTTTAATGTTTATTTTCCGCAGGTTGCTCGAGTGATCATGATGCTCGGTGGGATCATATTAATGTTGTTTGCGTTAGTTTTATTCAACTCAGTGATTCCAGTCAGCTTAAATGGTGACTTTATTTCTGCAGGTTGTTAAGTGTGCATTTGAGAGGGGAAACTTGCATGTTGTCTATACTCGTCATACTTCAAGCTGCCTGGGTGTTAGCTGCACTCTGTCACCCCAGTCACATAGTCAGCTATGCTCCTGGGGACTCCATCGCTGGCTGCCTACACGCAACTTGAATTATTTAGTGTATACAATCTGGACCCGCCGAAAATGGGCGGTTTATCAGGGCATTATTTTATGCTTGCTATAATCGCCGCCACATTGCCGCACCAGTTATATATTCGCTGTACCAGTTATATAGTGGACAATGCTCCTGGTGGCAGTGAACCTCATTTATGAGGCTACCCCTTACGGGCTAACGCAAGTGTTGTTCAAAACGCTTGGCGTTTTGAACAACAACTCGAATTATTTAAAGGATAGTCATCAACCAAGAATAATATGCGGATAAAAACGCGACAGATCCTGAGTGATCAATTCACGGTCTTCACGCAGACCAATACCACAAGGTTGATCATTCACCAGCCAACTACCGATCAGCGTATAGCTGCCTTCAAACTGCGGTAGTGGACAGAATTGCTGCACAATCATGCCTTCTTCGCCATAAGGCCCATCAACACGCACCACTTCCTGGCCATTTTTCACGATCTGGATATTGGCTCCTTCACGGGAAAACAACGGCTTGGTGACGTAGTGTTCCATCGGTGGATGATCATCTTCGGCGAAATAAGCAGGCAACAGATTCGGGTGGTCGGGGAACATCTCCCACAACAGCGGTAAGAGTGCTTTGTTGGAAATAATGCTCTTCCAGGCGGGTTCTAACCAGCGTACACCGGCATCTTCCAGCTTGGTAGAAAACATTTCCCGCAGCATAAACTCCCAAGGGTAGAGTTTGAACAGGTTACTGATCACTTGGTCTTGCTGGTCAGTAAACTGGCCTTTCTCACCCAGACCAATCTCCTCCATAAACAGGAATTCGGTCGGTAGCCCGGCTTCTAAAGCACAGTCCTGCAGATATTGCACTGTGCCGCGATCTTCCTCGCTGTCTTGGCAGCAGGCCAGATGCAATAGGCTAAAGCCATGGTGGACTTGCAGATCGGCAAAACGCTCAATCAGTTTTTCTTGCAGACTGTTGTATTGGTCGGATTGCGGGTCCAACTTACCGGCATTGATTTGGTCTTCCAACCATAACCATTGGAAAAAGGCCGACTCATACAGCGAGGTTGGCGTATCGGCGTTGTTCTCCAGCAGTTTGGGTGGGTTGACCCCATCATAAGCCAGGTCCAGCCGCGAATAGAGTGATGGCTGATGGGTACGCCAAGAGTTGCGCACGAAATCCCAGGTATGCTTTGGAATACGGAATTTGGTCATCAGCTCATCGCTGTTGACCACTTTTTCCACCACT
Organism: Serratia sp. DD3; assembly: GCF_000496755.2. Next base: position 55,938 of record NZ_AYKS02000044.1, on the reverse strand, counting down.
TTCAGGCACATCTGGTGCAGTTCGGCAGTGGCCTCTTCAATCTCTTCGATTTGCGCCAGGGTGAACTGATAATAAGCATCTTCACACCAGTAGGGCTCGCCATACATGGTGTGGAAGTTGAAACCAAATTCAGTAGCTCTTTCCCGCCAGTCGGGGCGTTCGGTAATTGCAATGCGTTTCATGCATTAACCGCCCATGCTGCGTGAGCTCGAAGAGCTAGCGCTACTGCTGCGCTGCATACTGGTTTGTTTGGCAACGGTTTCACCAAAGCCACCACGGGTGATGGTGTTGGTTACTGCAGGTTTGGGGGCCATGGCGGTTTTCGGCACCGTCATGGTACGGCCACCCGCGGTTGCCGCACCATAATTCTTGCCGCTGGCATCAACGAACTTGCCATTTGCCGGGCTGGCGGCATTTTTAGAGGTAAAGAGCGGTTGTTGGGCATAACCGCCACCCATCATACGGCCCATCATATAGCCAGCCATCAGTGGCATCCAGAAGCTGCCGCTGCTTTGTGATTGTGCTGCCATGCCTGCCTGAGCCGGAGCCTGAGTACATTGCGACTCACCAAATTCGGCAACGCAATCTTCACGGTTGGCATATTTTGGGGCGGTTTTCTCTGCTTCTTTCAGGGCATTATTGTAGGCGGTGGTACATTGTTCACTCATTGATGGATTCGCGTGGGAACAATCGTCAGCGTTTTGGTATAAAGAGACGGTTTCATCCGCTTGTTCGCAGCCAGCCAACATAAAGACTGCGCTGATTGCCAAAGCTACCGGTGCAACACGGTAGTTGCGCCAGGATTTGCGGAAGGTTTCTTGGTTGATTTGTTTTGTCCGTTTCATGGTTGTTATCCCGTCATTCAGGCGGTATTCGCCGTTACTCAGTTATTGTCCGTAAGGATAGGGGAAATACGTTCACAATTAAAGCTGAAATGGTCTCTTTACGCAGTTATACGTTGGTGTGTGCGCCAGTTCGCTTTATGGGTAAAAATAACATTTTAATGTTACATAATGGAACATTTTTAGGCGTAGAGTGTTCCATTACGTAACGTTTTTTACTGCTATTCGCCGGACCGTATGCAGGACGTATAGTCGGGAATACACCAAGATGCAGGTATTGAAATGCATCTGCTTTAAGCCGATACCTGAACATTACAATCGTTAACTTTCCTTCAAGGAGTCAGTTATGTTGAGAATCATTCAATCACCAAGCAAATACATTCAAGGTCCAAATGCCTCAGCCTCTGTTGGTGAATATGCTAAATCACTTGCCGATAATTACTTTGTGATTGCCGACGATTTCGTGATGAAACTGGTCGGTGAGACCGTTCTGGGCAGTCTGCAGCAACAAGGGGTGAAAAATCACGCCTGTGTTTTCAATGGTGAATGTAGCCATAAAGAAATCAAGCGTTTGGGCGAAGAGTTACAGAAGCATGGCTGCAAAGGCGTGATTGGCATCGGTGGGGGTAAAACCCTGGATACTGCCAAGGCGGTTGCCTACTTCCAACATTTGCCAGTGGTATTGATGCCTACCATTGCATCAACCGATGCACCGACCAGTGCTTTGTCGGTGATCTACACCGATTCGGGTGAGTTCGAAGAGTATCTGATCTACCCAGCCAACCCCAATATGGTGGTGATGGACAGTGCCATTATTGCTAAAGCACCGGTTCGTCTGCTGGTAGCGGGGATGGGGGATGCACTTTCGACTTATTTTGAAGCCAAAGCGTGTTTAGATTCCCAGGCCACCAGTATGGCAGGGGGGAAATCGACTCTGGCAGCACTTAACCTGGCCCGTCTTTGCTATGACACCTTGCTGGCCGAGGGCGTTAAAGCCAAGTTAGCGGCAGAATCGGGTGTGGTTACCGAAGCCGTAGAACGCGTTATTGAAGCCAATACCTACCTGAGTGGGATTGGTTTTGAAAGTAGTGGTTTGGCCGCTGCACACGCCATCCATAACGGTTTCACCGTGCTGGAAGAGTGTCACCACCTGTATCACGGTGAGAAAGTGGCATTCGGTACCCTGTCTCAGTTGGTATTGCAAAACAGCTCCATGGAGCAGATTGAAACCGTGATGGATTTCTGCCAGCAGGTAGGGTTGCCGATCACACTGGCTCAAATGGGCGTCAAGGGTGAGCTGAAAGAGAAGATCAGCAAAGTGGCAGAGGCGAGTTGCGCCAAAGGTGAAACCATTCACAACATGCCATTCACCGTAACACCAGATATGGTGCTGGCCGCTATTTTGACTGCCGATAAGCTGGGTACCGCCTGGCTCCAGGGGGAGTAATCCCTAACAGCCATCAATTGATGGGTCAGGGATGAAACAACGCCCAAGGATTGGGCAAGTCATGACCCCTACAGTTTGCATGACAATAGCGGGCGTACTTCTGGGACTTGCTGTTGCCAATCGAGGAATGAATGGTGAAAAAACTTATCAATAAAGTTGAGTCAGTACTTGACGAACAGTTACTGGGGATAGCAGAAGCACATCCAGAACTGGTCGTCCATCAGGAGCCGTTATTTGTCACCCGCAAAGCAGGCCCGACCATGGGGAAAGTGGCGATTCTCTCTGGTGGTGGCAGTGGTCATGAGCCAATGCACTGCGGTTTTGTCGGTGAAGGGATGCTTGATGGCGCTTGCCCTGGGGAGATTTTTACCTCACCTACGCCTGACAAAATGTATGACTGTGGTCTGGCGATTGATGGTGGTGCCGGCGTATTGCTCATCATCAAGAACTATACCGGTGATGTATTGAATTTTGAGACCGCGACCGAATTGCTGCATGACAGCGGTGTTGCGGTAGCCACCGTGCTGGTTGATGACGATGTGGCAGTTAAAGATAGTCTGTTTACCGCTGGGCGGCGTGGTGTAGCCAACACGGTGCTGATGGAAAAACTGCTCGGTGCTGCGGCAGTCAGAGGGGATGACCTGGATGCGATAGTGGCGCTGGGCCACAAAATCAACAATCAAGGGCACTCTCTTGGGGTTGCGTTAGGTGCGTGCACTGTGCCAGCAGCCGGTAAGCCATCGTTTATTTTAGCGGATAATGAGATGGAGTTCGGTGTCGGCATCCATGGTGAACCGGGCATCGAACGGCGCTTGTTCACTTCCCTTGATAATACCGTGGATGAAATGTTCCATACCCTGATTGAGCATGGTCCTTATCAGCGCACGGTCCGTGTTTGGGATCGTCAAGCCGGTGAATGGCTTGATCAGCAGCAGAGTAAGCGTGCACTGACCCGAGGTGACCGAGTCATTGCCCTGGTGAACAACCTGGGGGCAACGCCGGTTTCCGAGCTGTACGGTGTCTATCATCGCCTGGTTGAACGCTGTGCGGAAGCCGGGATCACCATCGAACGTAATCTGATTGGCTCGTACTGTACTTCGCTGGATATGCAGGGTGTTTCCATCACCTTACTGCAAGTGGATGATGAGTTGTTGTCACTATGGGATGCGCCGGTGAAAACCCCTGCGCTGTGCTGGGGCTGAGGAGCAGAAAGATGACGTTAAGCAAACAACAGGTTGTCGAGTGGTTGATGCAGTGCGGTGAAGTGTTTACCCGTGAGCGTGATTTTCTGACCCAGTTGGATACCGATATCGGTGATGGCGACCATGGCCTGAACATGAACCGTGGTTTTAACAAGGTGGTAGAGAAACTGCCTTCTGTGGCGGACAAGGATATCGGCTTTATTCTCAAGAATACCGGTATGACGCTGCTTTCCAGTGTCGGGGGCGCCAGTGGCCCGCTGTTTGGTACCTTCTTTATCCGTGCTGCTCAAGAGGCTAATGCCAAGCAGAGTCTGGATCTGGCGGAATTGAAGCAGATGATCCAGGAAGGGGCTGAAGGGGTCATGATGCGTGGTAAAGCCGAACCGGGCGATAAAACCATGTGTGATGTCTGGGGGCCGGTGGTAGAGAGCCTGAACCAGTCACTAGAACAGCAGTTGAGTCTGCCACAAGCGTTGCAACAAGCTGCAGTACGTGCCGAACAAGCAGCACAAGCCACCATCACCATGCAGGCCCGTAAAGGGCGTGCTAGCTATCTTGGGGAGCGTAGTATTGGCCACCAGGATCCGGGTGCGACTTCCGCCATGTTGATGATGCAAACATTGGCTGAAGTCGTGGGGGCTGCTGGATGATTAATATTGTTGTGGTTTCGCACAGTGCTCGGTTGGCTCAAGGTATTGAGCAGCTTGCCCGTCAGATGATGAACAGCGAGGGGTGTAAACTGGCACTGGCGGCGGGGGTTGATGATGAAGAACACCCGATCGGTACCGATGCGATTAAGGTGATGGAAGCGATCGAATCGGTGTCTGATGCGGCCGGGATCGTTGTGCTGATGGATCTTGGCAGTGCGCTATTGAGTGCTGAAACCGCACTGGAACTGCTTGATCCAGAATTGTCTGCACGAGTGACATTGTGCTCAGCCCCTTTGGTTGAAGGGACTTTGGCTGCCGTTGTGGCGGCCAATGCCGGCGGTAACCTGGAACAGGTGCTGGCGGAAGCGCAGGGTGCGTTACAGGGTAAACAGGCACAACTGGGTGAACAGCCCGTTGCCAGCAAACCGATAAGTCTGCCATTGAATCAGGGTAAGAGCCTGAGTTGGCAGGTGCAGAATCCACATGGGTTACATGCCCGCCCTGCCGCTCGCTTGGCAGAGGCATTAGCGCCCTTTGATGCTGAACTGGTGCTGGAAAAACAGGGGCAGTGTGCCAACCCACGTAGCCTGAATCAACTGGCGATGTTACAGGTTCGTCATGGTGATACTATCCGTCTGATTGCTGATGGTAACCAGGCAGATGAAGCCCTGGCTGCTTTCAAAGTATTGGCGGAACAGCATTTCGGTGAAACGGTTTCCGAGCAACAGCAGCCTTCGTTGCATGGTATTCCGGTGGCGGAAAGTGTGATCAGCGGTCCGATATTCCAAAACCGCAGTTTTTGGCCTCAAGTCGAGTCGCGCAAGATAGGTGTTGATGACGTGCTCAATGAGCAACAGCGTCTGCGTACTGCACTGCAGCACACGCTCAATGACCTTGACCAACTGGCGGATCATGCGGCTCAGCTTATCGGTAGCACACAGGCGGCGATCTTTGCCGCGCACAGTATGTTACTTGATGATCCTGACCTGCAGCAGGCAGCCTATAACCGTATTGCCGAACAGCTATGTACCGCTGAACAGGCATGGCAACAGGAGCTGGAGCAGGTAGCCGCTGATTACCGGGCATTGGATGATGACTATTTGCGGGCACGTGAACTGGACGTGCGTGATGTCTTGCGCCGTAGCTTATGCCACCTGCAACAGCAGCCGATTCAAGCGATCACACTCAGTGAGCCTTCGATTCTGGTGACGGATGAATTGATGCCTTCAGAGGTGGTGATGCTGGAACGTCGCCGGGTACTGGGTATTTGCCTGAGTGGCGGTAGTGCGTTGTCTCATGCGGCTATTTTGGCTAAAACCATGGGGATACCGATGGTTGTTGGCGTAGAAGAGTGCATGAACAAAACCCACAGCGGCCAGAAGGCAATGTTGGATGCAGCGCGTGGAACATTACAGCTGAGTCATTAAGCACGCTGTTTGAACTGGCGGATATCAATTTGCAGTTGTTTGATTTTCCGCCAGAGAGTGGTGCGGCTGATCCCCAGTAGCTGCGCCATCTCATTGAGTTGCCCATGGCTGACATTCGCCACACGGATAATAGCCTGCCGTTCCATTTCTGCCAGCGTCAACAAGGGCATGACGGGTTGCGTATCACTTTCCAGTAAGGGTTGTTGACTGAGTAAGTGAGAGGGTAAATCCGCCAGTTGAATATGATGATTGTGGCAAATCATGGCCGCACGCTCTATCACCCCTTTCAGTTCTAAATCGTTCCCTGGCCACAGATACAATCCTAATTGAGTCATCACTTCATCATCCACCCGAAAGCGGCATTGAAAGTGTTGTTCCAACGCACGTAGATGGTGGAGTACCAGCAATGGAATGTCACTAAGGCGCTGACGTAGTGGCGGGATTTGAATTTCGAATGCCTGCAGACTATAGAACAGTTGGCGGCGGAAACGATTCTGTTGCACCAAGACTGGCAGATTAGCAGCGCTGGCGGCAATCACCCGGACATTCACCGGGATCACGTGACTGGAATTCATACGCATGACCACGCCGGTTTTTAAAATCTGTAACAGGGCGGATTGCATCGTCAGCGGCAGATATTCGATCTGCTCAAGATACAGCGTACCCCCGTTGGCCAGTTCAAATTTGCTGAGCTGACCCGCTTCCTCTTCACTAGCATCACTACCCAGCAGTTCTTTTAGCCCTTGTTCTTCTGGCAGTAACTGGCAATTCAGCGCGATATAGGGCCCAGCCGCCCTGTCGCTGGCGTTATGAATAGATTGACTCACCAGCTCTTTACCTACGCCTTCTTCACCACACAGCAAAATAGGGTGATGGCCTTTAGCCGCTTGCTGACCATAGCGGATCAAGCGGCGCATCTCTTGTGTACCTGAAGGCATCTGTTCGAAGGTGTGACTCACCCGGCTGATTTGGCTACTGACATATTGATGCAGCCGCTCAAACGGATGTAACAGAGCAATAAAGCTGCAATGTTCCCCATCAGGGATCGGTTTAAGCGTTAATAAGGTGGCGATAAACTGCCCCTGATTCTCGAAGGTGACTTCAACATGTTGCAATGCCTGGCGTTGAGCAATAGCCCGGTTCAGCAACGCAGGCAAGGTCAGCAACTGAGAGAGTGGTTTACCCTGGCTTTGCTGTTCATGCAGTTTCAGCATAGTGGCGGCACGGTGGTTGATGTATTGCAGATAACCACGGTGATCCCAAGCCATAACGCCATCGTCAACGCTATCGAGCAATCCATTGAGCTGATTCAGATGGCGGTTGGATTCAGCCAGCAAACTATCGGCGCTCAGGGCGTTACCAATCTCTCTGGCAATGGCCAGGATCAGTGAGAGGTCGCTGGCACTAGAGTCAGCCAGTTGGCAACCGAGTGCCAACGTACCGCGCTGCCGACCATTGTTATCATAAACCGGGGCGGCGCAAAATGACCAATTGTGCAATGCCTGGCGGACATGCTCACTCCCGTAAACTTGTATTGGGTGACCTTCTGATACTGCCAGTGCAGGGGCATTGGTGCCAATATCCCCTTCCGTCCAGTATGCGCCAGCAGTAAAACCCAGTTCGAGCAGTTGTTCACGGGTGGTGTCATCGCCACATTGCCAGAGTGTACAATTGCTCTCATCGAGGATCATCAGCACACAATGACGCTGCTCCATATATTCCCAAGCATCTTCTAATGCTGCCTGACCGAGGGTGATGAAGTCGTCTTTACGCTGGAAGATGGAATTGAAAGTGGTCCCCAACGCACAGTGAGGCGCTCTCCAGACCGTGGGTTGCATCAGAGTACGGCAACGTAACCAGGAAGCATAAATGGCCGGTGAGGGTTGATCTGCTAGTGTTAGGGTACCTTCGGCGATCAGGCGTTGCCAGCGAGAAGCGTTCTCCATCAGTTCTTATCCAGCCTTGAAATCATCGGAGGAGAATAATAACACTGAATAGTAGAATGAGGGCAGCAACGTATTAAGCAAAAAGGGCTAAGCAAAAAGTACAAAACGGAGCTAGCCAAGGCTAGCCCCGTGATGGAGGTGATCAGCGGGTTGGCGCGGTGGTGCGGCTGTTTTCTGGTCTGGTGGTGGTGGCACCAGCGGCATAGGCATCTTGCTCAGCCGTTGAGGGTGCGACCGCCTCTGGCGAGGTTGAGATCGGTTTGCCCAAAGCTCCGTTCAACATCATCAGATCATTTTCATTCAAGGTGCCCTGGGCCAATTGAATTCTCAACTGATTGGTCAGATAGTCGTAGCGTGCCTTGGAAAGCTGTTGCTTGGCGTTATACAGCGCTGTAGTGGCATTCAACACGTCAACAATCGTCCGTGTTCCCACCTCATAACCGGCCTCTGTTGCATCCAATGAGCTCTGGGCAGAGACTTCTACCTGCTTATAGGCACTGATACTACTGATGGATGCAGAAATATTGTTGAAAGAGGAACGAACCGTTTGTATCACACTGCGGTGCGCACTTTCCAACTGCTCACTGGCCCCGACAAAATTGTACTGCGCCTGTTGTACTTGGGCGTTGGTTATCCCACCGTTATAGATTGGCACGCTGAGATTAACCCCAATCTTGTTCTGACCAATATCTGAGTCAGGTGTGTAGTTTTGCGAACCACCAGTTCGGGTATTGGTGATCCCACTGGAGGCGGTTAAATCAACGGTTGGCATATAGCCTGTCTGTGCCGCTTTAATCTGTTCGCGCGCCAAATCCTGGCTCAGACGGGCAGATAATAGATTCAGGTTACGGTTTTCAGCCTGTTTCAACAGATTGTTGACGGCATCTGGGCGCTTGGTGGTGAACTTGCCCGTATCCAGTGAAGAGAGTTCCGCGTAATAGGTGCCGGTGATTTGGCGTAATGCTTCTAATGCGTTATCAAGATTGTTACGTGCGGTGACTTCTTGGGCCAGAACGGTATCGTAGTTGGCACGGGCGTCTTGCACATCGGTAATTGCCACCAAGCCGACGTTAAAACGTTGGGTAGTTTGATCCAGTGTCCGGTAAACCGCCAATTTATTCGCCCGAGTAAAAGAGAGCGAATCAATGGCTTGTAGCACGTCAAAATAGGCTGTCGCCGTATTGAGTATCAACTGTTGGGCTGAGGTTTGGTAGGCGACATCAGTAATCCCGGCGCTTTTTTCCTGAATTGTCAGGGCACGCCATTTAGACATGTCAAACAGGGTCTGAGTGAGCGCCAATGATCCGCCGGTGGTATTACTGTTGGTATTGCTGGCATCACGAAAACCGCTGTTATGCGTATACCCGGCGGTGAGTCCCAGTTGCGGCAGCAAGGGGCTGCGTGAAATATTGATACCTTCATAGGCAGCATCACGATCGGCGGCGCTTTTACGCAGGTCCGGGTTACTTTCCCTGGCCTGTTTGTAAACTTGTAGCAGGTTTTCTGCTGAACTCATGGTACTAAAGCCGCTCAGGCTCAGGCCGATAATAAAGGGGAGCAGTTTTTTCATTTGCATTCCTTGTTGTGCAGCAATATGGCGATCTCAAATAACAGGTGAACTCTCATGAGTTTGTTGTAGAACTGCTACTTGTATCAGTTCGAGATACGTTAGTGCTGACGATAGACGAATAGTTGCCAATTCTAGCAGAGACTGTAGTTTACTTAATGTGACTTAATGTGCCATCTGACAGAACTTTTACTTTTCTCGCTGCCAGGTTAACTGACACTTGGCTGTTTGCATCGGTATCATCTGCATATCATGGTTCACAATCTAGCATAAAGTAGGGCAGGATAGCCCTACTGTTTCTGTTACCAACATAGCTTAGCATCATTGCACAGGAGAATTGGCACATGAACCGTTCACAACCTTCCCCCGTTACTCTCGGTAAGAAAGAGGTAGAAATTATTGCACGAGAGACGCTATACCGAGGTTTTTTTTCCCTTAATTTATATCGGTTTCGCCATCGCCTGTTCAATGGTGAAATGAGTGGTGAGGTAACACGCGAAATTTTAGAGCGTGGTCATGCGGCAGTCTTGTTACCTTATGATCCGGTAAGAGACGAGGTGGTGTTGATTGAACAGATACGTATCGCCGCCATTGAGACGTCTGAAACTCCATGGCTACTGGAAATGGTGGCCGGTATCATTGAAGCCGGGGAAAGTGTTGAAGAGGTTTGCCGCCGTGAAGCGTTAGAAGAGGCGGGTGTGGTGGTTGGGCGCTGCAAACCGGTATTGAATTATCTGGCAAGCCCAGGGGGGACCAGTGAGCGTTTGTCGATTATGGTCGGCGAAGTGGATGCCCTAATGGCTGAAGGGATCCACGGGTTGCCTGAAGAGAATGAAGATATTCGCGTTCATGTGGTCAGCCGTGAGCAAGCTTACCGTTGGGTTGAAGAAGGGGTGATTGATAATGCGGCCTCAGTGATTGCATTGCAGTGGTTGGCATTACACCATCAACAGCTAAAAGCGGAATGGAACAACTAAATGCAAAAGCGCTATACCCCTGATTTTCCTGAAATGATGAGATTGTGCGCGATGAATTTCGCACAATTGCGGCGTTTGCTGCCACATAACGATGAAGTTGATGAAAGCGTTACTTATCAGGTTAATGGCGTTCACTACCGTTTGACTATTATGGAAAGTACACGTTATACCTCTTTAGTGCAGATTGAGCAGGTCCAGCCCGCAGTCAACAGTTGGAGCCTGCCGAGGATGACGGTTCGGCTATATTATGATGCAATGGTTGCGGAAGTGTGTTCCAGCCAGCAGATCTATCGGTTTAAAGCGAGTTATGATTATCCGAATAAAAAGTTACATCAACGTGATGAAAAGCATCAAATTAACCAGTTTCTTGCTGATTGGCTGCGTTACTGTTTAGCGCATGGAGAGATGACGGTTCAGGTTATTTAGTACCCTGTGGGGTTTAGGCTGCAGCTTGAATGGCGACGGGTATAGAGAGACTGAAATAGTAAAGGACACCATTTGGAAAGCCTGTTTAGACTGCCTGTGGCTGGTGGGGCCAAGGTCAGGATTTTACAAATAACTGATACTCACCTTTTTGCCAGCCAGAGTGAGACTTTGCTTGGCATTAACACTTATTCCAGTTATCACGCCGTGCTGGATGCTGTCATCGCACAGCAGTGTGAATATGATTTGGTGGTAGCGACGGGAGACTTGGCACAGGACCATTCGTTGGAAGCATATCAGCACTTTGCTGCGGGCATGAAACGTTTGCCAGTGCCTTGTGTTTGGCTTCCGGGTAATCATGATTTTCAACCCGCCATGGTGTGTGCGCTGGCTGAGGCGGCTATTTCACCCTCCAAGCAGGTACTGGTGGGTGAGCACTGGCAAATTCTGTTACTGGATAGCCAGGTGTTCGGTGTGCCTCACGGTGAGTTGAGCGAGTATCAGTTGGGGTGGATGGAACGCTGTCTGCAGGCGTATCCTGAACGTTATACCCTGTTGCTACTGCATCACCATCCGTTACCCTCAGGCTGTACTTGGCTCGATCAACATGGCCTGCGCAACCCGCACGTGCTGGCGGCTATTTTGTTGCGCTACCCTAAGGTCAATACCTTATTGTGTGGGCATATCCATCAGGAGTTGGATCTGGATTGGTATGGGCGGCGGTTATTGGCCTCCCCCTCCACATGTGTGCAATTCAAACCGCATTGTACTAATTTTACTATTGATGCGGTTTCTCCTGGTTGGCGCTATCTTGATCTACTGCCGGATGGCCGGGTGGAAACCCAGGTATTCCGGCTGGAGAACGATGATTTCCGCCCCGATATGGATTCGGACGGTTACTGATGTCTTCAACACTACTCTATTTGCACGGTTTTAACAGTTCCCCGCTCTCTGCCAAAGCGAGTTCATTGAAAGCCTGGCTGGCAGAGCATCACCCTGATATCGAGATGCTGGTACCTCAGTTGCCAGCTTATCCAGCCGATGCGGCAGAGATCCTCGAAGATATGGTCATGTCGCGTGCAGGGCAGACGATGGGGATCGTCGGCTCTTCGTTAGGGGGTTACTATGCCACCTGGTTATCACAATGTTTTGTTCTGCCAGCGGTGGTGGTCAACCCGGCAGTGAAGCCCTTTGAGTTGCTGATTGACTATCTTGGGGTTAACGAGAACCCCTACACCGGGCAGCAATATGTGTTAGAGTCACGCCATATTTACGATCTGAAAGTGATGCAGATTGAACCTTTAGAGTCGCCAGATTTAATCTGGTTGCTGCAGCAAACCGGCGATGAAGTGCTCGATTATGGTCAGGCAGTGGCTTATTACAGTGCCTGTCGCCAAACAGTAGAATCGGGTGGCAATCATGCTTTTGTCGGTTTCGAGCACTACTTCCCACAGATTGTGGATTTTTTGGGGCTGTGAAACCTTAACCACGAAAATAATCAACGATGACTCAATCCAGCTATAACGCAGATGCCATTGAAGTACTCAGTGGCCTAGAACCAGTGCGCCGTCGTCCCGGTATGTATACCGATACCACGCGCCCAAACCACCTTGGTCAAGAGGTGATTGATAACAGCGTCGATGAAGCGCTGGCAGGACATGCCAAGCGTATCGACGTGATCCTGCACGCCGATCAATCGCTGGAAGTGATTGATGATGGCCGTGGTATGCCAGTCGATATCCACCCGGAAGAAGGGGTGCCAGCGGTGGAGCTGATCTTGTGTCGTTTGCATGCTGGGGGCAAGTTTTCCAATAAAAACTACCAGTTCTCGGGTGGTTTGCACGGCGTGGGCATCTCTGTGGTAAACGCCCTGTCGAAACGGGTGGAAGTTAACGTTCGCCGTGATGGCAATGTGTACAGTATTGCGTTTGAAAATGGCGATAAAGTCCAGGACCTGGAAGTGACGGGTACCTGCGGCAAGCGTAATACCGGTACCAGTGTTCATTTCTGGCCAGACGAGCAGTTTTTTGACAGCCCACGGTTCTCGGTTTCCCGCTTGAGCCATCTGCTGAAGGCCAAAGCAGTACTGTGCCCCGGCGTTGAAATCTACTTTATCGACAAAATTAACAATACCGAGCAGCGTTGGTGCTATCAAGATGGCCTGACCGACTACCTGATGGAAGCGGTGAATGGCTTGGTTACGTTGCCGGAAGCCGCCTTTGTCGGTAATTTTGCCAGTGATGTCGAAGCGGTGGACTGGGCGCTATTGTGGCTACCGGAAGGCGGGGAGCTGTTGACAGAAAGCTACGTCAACCTGATCCCGACCATGCAGGGCGGGACGCATGTTAATGGTTTGCGCCAGGGGTTACTGGATGCCATGCGCGAGTTTTGTGAATTCCGCAATATTCTGCCTCGCGGGGTGAAACTTTCAGCAGAAGATATTTGGGACCGCTGTGCCTATGTGCTCTCGGTGAAAATGCAGGATCCGCAATTTGCCGGCCAGACCAAAGAACGCCTCTCTTCCCGCCAATGTGCGGCTTTTGTCTCTGGGGTGGTAAAAGATGCTTTCAGCTTGTGGCTGAACCAGAATGTTCAGGCAGCTGAACAACTGGCAGAACTGGCGATCTCCAGTGCTCAACGCCGTCTACGGGCGGCGAAGAAGGTGGTGCGTAAAAAACTGACCAGTGGGCCGGCATTGCCGGGCAAGCTGGCGGATTGCACCTCGCAGGATTTGAGTATGACCGAGCTGTTCCTGGTGGAAGGGGACTCGGCAGGGGGCTCGGCCAAACAGGCTCGCGATCGGGAATACCAAGCGATCATGCCGTTAAAAGGCAAGATTCTGAATACCTGGGAGGTCTCTTCCGACGAGGTGCTGGCCTCACAAGAAGTACACGATATTTCAGTAGCGATCGGTATTGATCCCGACAGTGATGATCTGAGCCAATTGCGCTATGGCAAAATCTGTATCCTGGCGGATGCGGATTCCGATGGTCTGCACATTGCCACACTGCTGTGCGCGCTGTTTGTGCGCCACTTCCGTTCATTGGTGGTTGGCGGGCATGTCTATGTGGCGATGCCGCCGTTGTATCGTATCGACTTGGGTAAAGAGGTGTATTACGCCCTGGACGAAGAAGAGAAGGCCGGGGTATTGGATCAGTTGAAGCGCAAGAAAGGCAAACCGAACGTACAGCGGTTTAAAGGGTTGGGTGAAATGAACCCGCTGCAATTGCGTGAAACCACACTGGATCCTAATACCCGCCGTCTGGTGCAGTTGACCATCAATGAAGAAAACACGGCACAAACCATGGCGATTATGGATATGTTGCTGGCGAAGAAGCGTTCAGAAGATCGGCGTAACTGGTTGCAGGATAAAGGCGACACGGCCGAACTTGACGTGTGATGCTGGTGGGGGCGGTCTCTCCGTTGCTGTTCAAGTGGCAAGGGTGACTGAACCCGGTAACCCAGGGTGGGGCGTATGAAAATCACGCTTGAAGAGTTATTAGCTTACACGACGGTAGTCGACAGTGGCTCGGTTACTGCGGCTGCTGAATTGTTGGGGCAGACCACCTCTGGCATCAGCCGTGCCCTTAGCCGTTTGGAAAAAAAACTCGATACCACCTTATTACGCCGTACCACCCGCCGCCTGACCATGACCGAAGAAGGGCAAAGTTTTTTAGTCCATGCGCGAGAGATTATTAACGCTGTGGATCATGCCGAAGAGCAAATGGCACTACGCCGCCAGATCCCGGCAGGCCGCTTGCGAGTTAATGCAGCGGCCCCCTTTATGGAACATGTGATCGTGCCGCTGGTACCGGGTTTTCGGCAAAATTTCCCGCAGATTGAGTTAGAACTGAATACCGATAACCGGATTATCGACTTAGTGGAAAAACGCACCGACATTGCCATTCGTATCGGCATATTGCGTGACTCCACCATCCATGCTCGTTTGCTGGGCACCAGCCAGGTACGCATTCTTGCCAGCCCGGATTACCTTGCCCGTTGTGGCACTCCGCACAGTGTAGAAGCCTTGAGCCACCACTGTTTATTGGGCTTTACCCAACCTGAATCACTTAACCAGTGGCCGCTACGTAATCATCAGGCGGAGTTCTTTACCATAACCCCCACCTTATCGGCATCCAGTGGTGAAACGCTACGGCAACTGGCGCTATGTGGTGTGGGCATTGTGCGGTTGGCTGATTTTATGACGCGGCAAGATCAGCAAGCTGGGCGGTTGATCCCACTATTGACGGAAGAAACGCTGGTAGTACGGCAGCCGATCAATGCTGTCTATTACCGTAATACCCCACTAGCGGCACGCATTACCTGTTTTCTCGATTATGTCAGCACTCATATTAATGAGCAGACGTTATAGATAATATACTCGTCATACTTTAAGCTGCTTGGTTGTTGGCTTCCCTCGTTCACCCTAGTCACATAGTTAGCTATGCTCCTAGGGATTCGCTCAGTTGCCGCCTACAAGCAACTCGAATTATTTAGAGTATATTTTATTATCCATCCAAAATCAGAATGAATATTATTTATTTATCATTTAAATGAATGATTTATTTTGGCTTCCGTTTACTTCCGTTTTCTATAACAATACATGAGTGTTGTCACTTTTTTATTATTACATCTGGTTATTATCTGGTGGAAAGAGTTTTATTATGATGTTTAGAGAGAAAAGGCAGGAAGTCATTCTGGGGTTGTTGGATAAAAATGAAAGTTTGAGTGTTAATTACTTGGCCAGGTTCTTTTTTATTTCCAAAGAAACCATTCGTAAAGACTTAAGTGAGTTGGCTGAAAAGGGCGTTATTCAACGTTATCATGGTGGGGCGTCGATAATGGCCACCAGCAATACGTTGTGCCCCGGTGGTAAGGGGGCAAACCAGGCACTGGCCGCCAGCTTTGCTGATGCTAACAAGAAAAGGAATATCTTCAATCGTATAGACTTCTAACGCCAACCACAACGACCCAACAGCTTCTCAAGACCTGCAACGTTTCCAGTTACATGGGCCAAGAGCGGTATAATTTGATTACCGTTCTCATCAAAAGCTGCATCCAACAATGCCCAGTGGAAGCGAAGCTGCGATTTGACGACATGTAGCGGTGATTTGGGTTTAATCCAGTCCGGGACATTATGAGGTGATTTTACAAACTCAAACGTACAAGGGAACAGCATGGAAAAGCAGTACACCAACGATATCACCCGTGAGCTGATTGCTCAGATGAAAGCGCCTTACTCTGCGGCGGAAATGGCTCAAATGGGCGAAGAACAGCGAACCGTGTTTGAAGAACATATCAGGGAAATGGCCCCCTGCACTCTGGAGGGCATCTGGCGTTTTGCTACGGACGGAGCTCTTAGTCGTCAGGGGGGGCTAATTGAACAAGGCAGTGCTGACGATCAATTTCATCTTCCAGACGGCCGTGTACTGAGCCGGGCGATGGTCGGGGACTTCGTTATTTATCCTGATGGTTCACGTGCCCGTATTATCTCCGGATCCGGGTATGCGGCTATGAACGGGGACGGTGTATCTTTTGCGCTTGTTGGCAGCCGACTTGATAACGGCGATGAGATTATCAGTACGCCTCTGCCTGATGTTCTGCTAGCACAGTGGGACAATTGCGAACCCCTGCCGGATGATTTTCTGGTTCCCGTGCCGGAGTGTAAATAATGGGATTCGGATATTGGATAGTGAAGGGGGACAAGACCAGTTGTGGCGGCAGTGTTCTGAACGGACGTCCCGAAAAAAAAATAGGTAAAAATAACAACTATGTCGCAGTGAACGGTAGCCCGGTGTCCTGCGGCAAGCACCCCGGGACTTACAGCGTGGGGGGAGGTTATCCGGGCGAGATCATTCATGGAAGTTATGCTGCGAGCACGCTGTACAGCCGTTCAACCTGTCCGTGTAAGGCATTTTTTATCCCCTCGCAGACCTTTATGTCACATGGGCCTTATCATGCTCCTCAGAGAGCATCAGTCTCTGCTGAGCCAGAACAGCATGCTCAGACTGCCAAAAGCGCAAACCCACCGTCCTATCTTACAGGTGAGAAAACAGAATCTGGTTTTGTCCCTGACTACCCTGTTTTACGAAATACGCAGGAATTTCCGGATGAAAATCTGCGGGGCATGCTGTCACAGAATAATAATGATGTGATGCTGATCACAATTTCAGAAGCTTTTGAGGTGCTCCAGTCGTGGGGCTGGAATGATACAAAAACAGTGTGGGTGGAAACTACACAGTCAGATGTGGGGCAGGTTCTGGTTAACTATGGCGTGAACGGAAAAGACGTTGTAACCACGTCGATGATAATTTCGAAGCTAGGGAGTTTTGGTATAAGGGCGACGGTTTACCTTAACCATAAGGGGACCGAGCTAATTAAGTTGACGGGATATCCTGGGATCAGGAAGGTATTAAATGCCCCGGTTTTTGCATTGAAAAATCCAAAGGTGGTAGATCTTGGCATAGGTAAATATGGTCTTGGTAAATCAATTGTTGAAGGTGCCCGTTTAACTTTTTATGTCGCTGCGGCATACAGAACGCTTGATTTTATATTGAATGATGAGACGCGTCTTGCTCAGTTTATAGGTTCGCTGGCAACTGATGTGGTGAAAATAGGGCTCGTTTCCGCTATTAGTTGGGGCTCTGTGAGTGCTATTACTGCTTTTACCGCAGTAGTTTCTGTTCCTTTGATCGCTGTTGTTGCGATTGGTCTTGTTACAGCGGTAGTTCTTAATGAGTTAGATGAAAAGTTTGGAATTACTGATAAGGTTGTTGCATACATAGAGCGTTCTCAACAGGAGTTTGTTGAGAAGGCTCGAGAGATAGAAAATGGGTTCTGGGATCTGGGAGCTATGCTTGCAGATAGAATGTTAGATAAAGGAAAGGAAGTTATTGAGTATGAGGTTAGAAAATACATGCGAGAATCATTTAAAGATATAATACCGAGGCACTTTCAATGATGAAGTTTTCTTTTATTAATCGATTTTGGTTTGTTTTTTTTGATTTGATGTTGGTTTTAGTTACCGTCGTTTCATTTTACTTTGGATTTGAACGGTTTTTTACTTATTTTTCATATCCGGATTTCTTTGTTTTCTCGGTTTTCTCGGTTTTCTCGGTGTTGTTTTTTATGATATCAATTCCAATATTGACCTTGTCATTCAGTCCTATATATATAGGGTTTCAATCGAGCATTGAATTCCAGAAGAAAGTAGCAAAATGCATTGTGTTTGGTTTGTGTTTTATTGTTTTATTGTCATTGGTGTTTAATTATTATTATATTAGCGCAATTAGCAATAAAGGATATATTAAATGCAATGGGATTCCATCTGGTTGGATGCCGGGTATGGCGACTAAATATGCTACTAGTGAACTGCTATGTTCGAAAAAGGATCCTTGAGATCCTTTTACTCTGCGAGCAATCTCTTGCTCAGAAACGAAAAAAACCGCCGTAAGGCGGATTTTTAAGCCAGAACCTTGAGCTGGAAACTCTCAGAACTGGTCGGTAACCGGAATCTTAGTGGGAATTCGTCACCAAAACTGTACTTGCTGTGTAGCTTCTAACAGGGCAGTTTGGATATCGAATAGAGTCGAGATGTGGCGCGGTAATTTTGCAGGTCAGGCATATCTGTTGCCGAGCCTGTAATTAAAATTGGGTAATTGCCTGTTTTTGGTATGTTCTTCCTAACAATGGAGACAGACAAATTATGGACGAAAAGAAACTCAAGGCACTGGCTGCCGAACTGGAATACCATTTATATGCAGGCCGCACTGGCACATTTGCGTGATGAGGGCGAAGTCATTAATGAAGAAGATGAAGTCCGGCTTTCGCCACTGCGGCATGCGCATATCAATATGCTGGGGCACTATACATTTACGCTTGCAGAACAAGTAACAAAGGGCAAGCTCAGACCTCTTAAGCAGGAGGATGAGGCTGGTGATTGGCCTTTCTGCCGCGGCAAGATCAGCAAGCTGGACGGTTGATCCCACTATTGACGGAAGAAACGCTGGTAGTACGGCAGCCGATCAATGCTGTCTATTACCGTAATACCCCACTAGCGGCACGCATTACCTGTTTTCTCGATTATGTCAGCACTCATATTAATGAGCAGACGTTATAGATAATTCTTCATTATTCATCCAAAATCATAATGAATGTTATTTATTTATCATTTAAATGAATGATTTATTTTGGCTTCCGTTTACTTCCGTTTTCTATAACAATACATGAGTGTTGTCACTTTTTTATTATTACATCCGGTTATTATCTGGTGGAAAGAATTTTATTATGATGTTTAGAGAAAAAAGGCAGGAAGTCATTCTGGGGTTGTTGGATAAAAATGAAAGTTTGAGTGTTAATTACTTGGCCAGGTTCTTTTTTATTTCCAAAGAAACCATTCGTAAAGACTTAAGTGAGTTGGCTGAAAAGGGCGTTATTCAACGTTATCATGGTGGGGCGAGAATATTACGCCGGGTACTACTGTCAGAAATCAGTAAGGCGAATCAGTTAAATATTGAGGCGTTACTGAAGAAAATTAACAGCCAGAAAGCGATAAATCAAAAAACAGCACGGGGAGATAAAATGACCGGACAGGTCTGTATTTTAGGTTCGTTCAATATGGATATTGTATCGAAGGTGGCTCGTTTTCCTCATGGCGGGGAGTCGATCATGGCCACCAGCAACACGTTGTGCCCCGGTGGCAAGGGGGCAAACCAGGCACTGGCCGCCAGCTTTGCTGATGCTAACGTTCACTTTGCCTGTAAAGTGGGGGATGACCAATTCGGTCAACTGGCTTATGAGCATCTCTCATCCTCAAATATTGACAGTTTAACGCTTTATAAATCGGCGACTCAGCCAACTGGAAGTGCAGTCATTTTTGTCTCGGAGCAAAATGGCGAGAATATGATTGCGATTGATTCTGGTGCAAATAAAACCGTAACCGAAGATGAGGTGGCACGGTTAGAGCCCCATTTAAAACAAGCGGGGATCTTGTTAGTGCAGTTGGAGAATAATATTGATGCAACCATTAACGCGATTATGTTAGCTAAAGCGTTAGGGGTTAAGGTTATTCTTAATCCCGCACCATACTCTGACGGAATATTACCGTATTTACATCAAGTCGATATTGTCACCCCTAATGAGACCGAGGCCTCATTACTGTCTGGAATCCAAGTTTGTGATTTAAACAGTGCCCGTCAAGCGGCAGAGGTGATCGCCAGCCACGGGGTGAATACGGTGCTTATTACCCTTGGGAGTAAGGGCTCATTATTGTATGAAAATAACAAATTCAGCCATATTCCCGCATTGCCGGCGCTGGCTGTTGATACCACTGGCGCGGGGGATGCTTTTAATGGGGCTTTGAGCGCTGCAATCGCCAAAGGGAAAAATATCCATCAGGCGGCAGTCTATGCCACGGCATTTGCCTCGCTGGCAGTGGAACGGGAGGGGGCGTCCAATATGCCGTCTCACCAGTCGGTGTTACAGCGTTTATCACAGCATTAATGCTTCATATATAAGCCAACAAATAAAAAGAGACGATAAAGATGACAAAAAAAATCATTTTAGACTGCGACCCAGGTCATGATGACGCGATCGCCATATTATTGGCTCATGGCAATCCAGATATTGAGTTACTGGCGGTGACCACGGTAGTGGGTAATCAGACGCTGGAAAAGGTGACCCGCAATGCCTTGGCGGTGGCCCGTATTGCCAATATTACTGGGGTGCCTTTTGCTGCCGGGTGCCCACGCCCACTGGTACGTCAAATTGAGCTGGCACCCGACATTCATGGGGAGTCGGGCATGGATGGCCCGGTATTGCCCGCACCGACCTTAGCGCTGGATCCCCGCCATGCTGTGGATTTGATTATCGAGACCATCATGTCTCACCCAGCAGGGACGATTACCTTAGTGCCAACCGGTGGCTTGACGAATATCGCCCTGGCGGCAAGAAAAGAGCCGCGCATCGTTGAACGAGTCAAAGAAGTTGTGTTGATGGGGGGCGGTTACCATGTGGGTAACTGGAGTGCCGTGGCCGAGTTTAATATCAAGATCGATCCTGAAGCGGCCCATATTGTCTTCAATGAGAAGTGGCCACTGACCATGGTGGGGCTCGACCTGACACACCAAGCCCTGGCAACGCCAGAGGTGGTGGAGAAAATTAAAGCGGTTGGCACATTGCCCGCACAGTTTGTCGTTGAGTTATTGGAGTTTTTCAGTACCACCTATAAACAGGCGCAGGGCTTTGACTACCCACCGGTGCATGATCCTTGTGCTGTCGCCTATGTTATCGACCCCAATGTGATCACCGTAAAAAAAGTGCCAGTGGATATCGAGCTGACCGGTACGTTAACCTTGGGAATGACCGTGGCCGATTTCCGTTCTCCACCGGCGGCGGATTGTCATACCCAAGTCGCCGTTAAACTCGACCATGATTATTTCTGGCAGATGGTGGTGGACGCGCTAGAACATATTGGTGAGGTAACGACCTAATGCAGAACTCATCAGCTAACTCCGTCAGTATTAGTGCATTAATGGTCGCATTACTGGCAGCCTGTACCGCATTCCAGTTAAACGCCAGTATGTTAAGCCCGGTATTGGTGACGATCGCCAAGGAATTAAACACCAACGATGCCGCCGTGGGCTTATCTCAGACGGCATTTTTTACCGCCGCTGCGTTGTTTTCCCTGTTTCTCCCACGGTTAAGCGACATTATTGGGCGTAAAAAAGTCCTGATCTGGATGTTGGTGATCATGACATTGGGCACGGTGTTGGCAGCGATAGCCCCCAATATTACCGTGCTCTATATCGCGCGTATTATTCAAGGGGTATCCGGCCCGGTTGTGCCGCTGTGCTTGCTGATGTTGCGCCATGAGATTGCTGACCCTAAGAAATATGGCATGTTGATGGGGGTGGTGACGGCAGTTAACGGCGGGATTGCGGGCATCGATGCCTTTTTAGGGGGCGTATTGGCCACCCACTTTGGTTTTCGCTCGGTATTCTGGTTGATTACGGTGGTCGCAGTGGTGGCTGCGGGTTGTGTCGCCAAATGGGCGCCTGAATCTAAACCTTCAGCGGGCAGCAAAATGGATTGGCTTGGGGTCACCCTGTTGGTGGGTTCCTTGGCATGTTTATTACTGGCACTGAATGAAGCCGGTAAGTTGGCTCAGGCAAACGGCTTGATGATCAGCGGGCTGGTTATCGTTGCTTTGCTGCTGTTTATGCTCTTCTGGAAAGTGGAAACTCACTTAGTGCAACCGCTGGTGACCACCGCGCATTTAAAACAGCGCAGCACCTGGGCGCTACTGCTGACCACGACACTCACCATGACCGGTATATTTGCGGTGATTAATGGTTTGGTGATGTCTTACGCACAAAACAAAGAGGTGGGTTTTGCGCTGGAAGCGGACTGGGCATCGTTAATTTTACTCACACCTTATGCGTTAGTAGGCTGGTTGGTCGGGCCATTCTCTGGTCGTTTTGCGCCGGGAATCGGTTATAACACCGTATTACGCCTAGGGCTGGTGGGCAGTATTATCGCCATTGCCTTGATGATGTTCTTCGGCCTGAACTCGTTAACCATGCTAGTGACCTGCGCGGTATTGATCGGCATTACCTATGCGGGAACCGGCAATATCATGCTGAATGGTCTAGGGATTGTGTTATCCCCCAAAGATAACCCAGGGTTTCTGCCGGGTATGAATGCCGGTGCATTTAATCTGGGGGCCGGTTTAAGCTTCGCTATTTTACCTGCGGTGCAAATGGTCAGTGATAGCCCGAGTGAAGGCTACTTTAATGGCATGTTGGTGGGGCTAATAATTACTGTGATGGCGCTATTATCTTCACTACTGATACCCCGGCCAGTCAGTGCCGAGATTAACGGTTGATGTTTATCGCCATCACCTTGCTGGTTGCCGGGTGATGGCGTGATGAGCCAAATCAGTCATGGAGTTGCTGTTTATATCGTCGGGGGCAGGGTATCAGGGATCATTGATGTAGTGCGTCATAGACAGAGTCAAATAGGGAATTTTCGACCATGCTTGACGCTCGTTGATGAGTGTCTCACCACCCATACCGATATAGTACTCGGCTCCATCCTTGCTACGATAAGCGACGGTGCGGGATTCCCAGCCACAGCAGACAAATTTTAATGGCTTGAGGTTGAATGTCTGGATAGCCCAGGCTTCCACTTGGGGTAAATCGTTACCCGTTACGCGATAGGTTGCTTCAAGATAATCGGTGTTTCTATCATGGTGTTTGGCACAGCCTTGGAATTTGACGTCAGGACGTGACAGGCCGAGCTGATGTAAAAAGTCACCGCATTCGAGTGGCGGATGTGCGACTGGTGCGGCATTTGCGTTGAAGTGGAGCCCAATAACGGCAAAAAAAAACGCCAGATATTTCATTACGATCTCCGTTTATCTGAGTCGTTTACTTGCCAGGTTATAGACCTCACTGTCTTCACGTTTACCCACGGCGACTACGGCAATAATTAATTCATTATCGATTACCTGATATACCAGCCTAAAGCCGGATGCTCGAAGTTTAATTTTGTAACAGCCCGGCATTCCCCTCAGCTTTGCCGAAGGGATATGGGGGTTTTCCGTGCATTTTTTCAGCTTTTTCGCAAACTGCTGCTGTATGGATTGGTCAAGATTACCCCATTCCTTAAGTGCATCCGTTCTGAACCTGACTCTGTAGCTCATAGATAGCTATCTAGGTCGATGTCATGTAATGCCTGTTCTGAACGCTGTTTGACCAGATTAGCCAGATCCTGGTCATCAATATACTCCAGCATCTGTTCGTAAAGTTTTGCAGGGACACAGTAGAATGCCGGCTGGTTACGATTCAGAATGGCTACCGGATACCCATCACCTGCATTGACCGTCGCCATGGGGTTTGTTTTGAGCTCAGTGATACTGGCCGTCGTGTTGCTATGAATGATGCTAGGCATAAATCCCCCGGGAAAAAACCAGTTAATAGGTTTTATTGTATCATATGGAAACCGATTAACCTGTTTTTGGCGATCATTTGTCCGATTTTATCCGGTGTGCCGTAAAACCCCGTCCTTCAGGGCGAGGATATAAGGCACGGTTTTCTACCTAACTTGGTGTTTGCTGTTGCTCAATGTATTGCCTGATGATGGATATTGGCGATCCGCCGCAGCTACTGGCAAAGTAGCTCGGCGCCCACAGAACACCTTTGTAGTAATACTGAGCTGCAATGTCAGGGCGATCACGACGAAGTAATCGGCTAGACACACCCTTGAGGCTGTTAACAAGATTTGATACCGCTAACTTTGGTGGGTAGTTAATCAGCAGGTGAACGTGATCGCCTTCGCCGTCCATCTCGACCAGTTCAACCTCGAAATCAGCGCATACACTGGCAAAGTAATTTCGTAGCTTCTCGATAGCATCCTGATCAAATACTCTGCGTCGATACTTGGTAACAAAGACCAAGTGAACATGCATCAGGAAAGTACAATGTCTTCCTCGACGAATATCAATTTCTTTTGTCATAGGCCAAGAGTATAATTGTGGGAATGAAGCGACTGCAAGCCTTTAAATTCCAGTTAAGACCCAATGGTCAGCAAGAGCGTGATATGCGGCGCTTCTCTGGGGCTTGTCGTTTTGTTTTTAACCGCGCACTGGCGTTACAGAATGAAAATCATGAGGCGGGAAACAAATACCTTCCCTAGGTAAAAATGGCCGCATGGCTGGTTGAGTGGAAAAAAGAACCTGAAACTCACTGGTTGAAAGAGTCACCTTCTCAGTCTTTACAGCAGGCGTTAAAAGACCTTGAGCGAGCCTATAAAAACTTCTTCCAAAAAAGAGCCTCATTCCCACGGCTTAAAAAACGTGGTCAAAGTGATTCATTCCGCTATCCGCAAGGTGTGAAGCTCGATCAGGAAAATAACCGTATATCGTTGCCAAAACTGGGCTGGATAAGCTACCGCAACAGCCGTGAGGTTGTTGGCGAGGTGAAAAACGTCACGGTTAGCCAGTCATGCGGTAAGTGGTACATGAGTATTCAGACTGAATACGAAGTCACTGAACCGGCTCATACCTCAACATCGATGGTAGGTCTTGATGCTGGCGTAGCAAAACTCGCTACGCTCTCTGATGGCACTGTGTTTGAGCCTGTAAACAGCTTTAAAACCAATCAGAAGAAAGTTGCCAAACTTCAGCGTGAAATGAGCCGTAAGGTGAAGTTCAGCAACAACTGGAAGAAGGCAAAACGCAAAGTACAAAACCTGCACTCTCGTATCGCAAATATTCGCCGCGACTACCTTCACAAAGTCAGTACGACAATCAGCAAAAACCACGCAATGATCGTCATTGAAGACTTGAAAGTTGCCAACATGTCAAAGTCGGCAGCGGGTACGGTAATCCAGCATGGGCGCAACGTCCGTGCAAAATCAGGCTTAAACCGTTCGATATTAGGTCAGGGGTGGTACGAACTTCGCCGCCAGCTTGAGTACAAACAGCTCTGGCGCGGTGGGCTGGTGCTGGCGATTAATCCAGCCTACACCAGTCAGAAATGCGCTTGCTGTGGTCATACAGCGAAAGAAAACCGCCAGTCACAAAGTCAGTTCGAGTGTCTGGAATGTGGCTATACAGAGAACGCCGATATAAACGGCGCTCGTAATATTTTAGCGGCGGGGCACGCCGCGTTAGCCTGTGGAGAGATGGCAGCTTTAGGCCGCTCGATGAAGCAGGAACCCACCGAGGCGAGTCAGGCTTCGGTCTGAACGCTGTAGGGATCCTCGCCCTTTAGGGCGGGGAGGATGTCAATGGGCAAATGATCACTTAAAACAATCAGAATTGCCTGCTGGTTTACTCAGTCAAGTCCAGTGGATTTTCCGCGTGTTAAGCAAAAACCTCACCCAGATGGGCACGCCAACGGGCGATATCACTGGCAACATCCGGCTGTTTAATTACGTTGTTACAGATAAAGGTCGGTAGTGCTTCCATCCCCAAGAACTGGTTGGCTTTGTGGAAGTGCAGGTAAACCCCATCAACACCGACTCCGTGGAAGAACTGATCCGGGTCGGTAAATGCTTCTAAGGGGGCGTTCCAGGTCAGGCTCAGCATATACTTTTTCCCATGAACCAGGCCGCCGGAGCCATATTTTTTACTGTCGTCGGAACGCGTCCGCCCATCGCTGGCGTAAAGTGTGCCGTGGCCTGCGGTGAACACCTCATCGATATACTTTTTCAGGATCCACGGTTCCCCCATCCACCAACCGGGCATCTGGTAAATAACGGTATCGGCCCAGAGGAACTTTGCTACCTCAGCGTCGATATCATAGCCATCATCAACCACCGTCACCTGAACCTGGTGCCTGGCATCACGCAGATAACTTTCTGCAATGTCGCTCAGTGTCTGGTTCAGTTGCCCGTTGGAATGGCCGAATTGCTTCTTGGCATTAATGATCAGAATATTGCTCATGGATAACGGGTCCTGTCAGAAGAAAAAAATGTTATGGCACATCACCAGGTGTCAGGCCATAGGATGGTTGGCAGTGTAATCCTTCAGTAAACAGAAAAAAATGTGATGTGAAGCATAACAGTGTTGACTATTAGTCAATATAACGGCGAGATCAGTGACATCATTGCACTAACCATGCGTCAACTGTGACAGCCACCCGGTAGATGAGTTACTATCGCCGGCAGAATCGACCTTTTGTCGTCTGAGGACATTTGAGTAATGAGTGAATTGACTCATGATGGTGTTGAGCGTCTACCGCTGCACACATTCACTGAAAAAGCCTATCTTGACTACTCCATGTACGTCATCATGGATCGGGCGCTGCCTTATATTGGTGATGGTTTAAAGCCAGTACAGCGTCGCATTATCTATGCCATGTCGGAACTGGGGCTGAGTAATAGCGCCAAATTCAAAAAATCCGCCCGTACCGTCGGTGACGTGCTGGGTAAATACCATCCCCATGGTGATAGCGCTTGCTATGAAGCCATGGTGCTGATGGCACAGCCCTTCTCTTACCGCTATCCGTTGGTGGATGGGCAAGGGAACTGGGGGGCACCGGATGATCCAAAATCCTTTGCCGCCATGCGTTATACCGAATCTCGCCTGTCAAAATATGCGGAAGTGCTACTGGGTGAACTGGGCCAGGGGACGGTGGAATGGGGGCCGAACTTTGATGGCACCATGCAAGAACCCAAGATGTTGCCTGCGCGTTTGCCGAATATCCTGCTGAACGGCACCACCGGTATTGCGGTGGGGATGGCAACGGATATTCCGCCACACAACGTGCGCGAAGTGGCGGCCGCTGTTGTGGCATTGATCGACAAACCGGGTGCTTCACTGGACGATCTGCTGGCGTTCGTACAAGGGCCGGACTACCCGACGGAAGCGGAGATCATCACCCCCAGCGAAGAGATCCGCAAAATTTACCAGCAGGGTCGTGGTTCGGTGCGGATGCGCGCGGTGTGGAAAAAAGAGGATGGCAGTGCGGTAATCACCGCTTTGCCACACCAGGTTTCTGGTGCCAAGGTGTTGGAGCAGATTGCCAGCCAGATGCGCGCCAAAAAACTGCCGATGGTGGAGGATCTGCGTGATGAGTCCGATCACGAAAACCCAACCCGCCTGGTGATTGTGCCGCGTTCTAACCGGATTGACTTGGAGCAGGTAATGAACCACCTGTTTGTCACCACTGATCTGGAACGCAGCTACCGTATCAATATGAACATGATTGGTCTGGATAATCGCCCCCAGGTTAAAGGGTTGGTGGAAATCCTGACTGAATGGCTGAGCTTCCGCCGTGAGACGGTGCGTCGCCGGTTGAATTATCGCTTGGAGAAGGTGCTTAAGCGGTTACATATTTTGGAAGGCTTACTGATAGCGTTCCTTAATATTGATGAAGTGATCCACATTATCCGCAGTGAAGATGAACCCAAACCGGTCTTGATCCAGCGTTTTGGCATCTCCGACACGCAGGCAGAAGCCATTCTGGAGCTGAAACTGCGTCATCTGGCCAAACTGGAAGAGGTGAAGATCCGCGCCGAACAGGATGAACTGGCGAAAGAGCGCGACCATCTGCAGGCCTTGTTAGCCTCTGAGCGCAAACTGAATAACTTGATCAAAAAAGAGATCCAGGCAGATGCGCAGGCTTATGGTGATGATCGCCGTTCGCCATTGACAGAACGTGAAGAAGCCAAGGCGATGAGTGAGCATGACTTTGTGCCTTCCGAACCGGTGACCATTGTCTTGTCGCAAATGGGCTGGGTACGCAGTGCCAAAGGCCATGATATCGACCCAAGTGGCTTGAGCTACAAAGCTGGAGACAGCTTCCGTGCGGCTACACGCGGCAAGAGCAACCAACCTGTGGTGTTTATTGACTCCACCGGGCGCAGCTATGCCCTTGACCCAATGACATTGCCTTCAGCACGTGGGCAAGGTGAACCGTTGACCGGCAAACTGACACCACCACCAGGGGCGACCATTGAACAGGTGTTGATGGCGGCTGACGAGCAGAAATTGTTGATGGCCTCGGATGCGGGTTACGGATTTGTGTGTACCTTCAACGATCTGGTGGCCCGTAACCGTGCGGGTAAAATCATGATTACCTTGCCGGATAACGCGAGCGTCCTGCCGCCGATGGTGATCAACAGTGATGACGATATGTTGTTGTCTATCAGTACTGCTGGCAGGATGCTGTTGTTCCCTGTCGCGGATCTGCCGCAGCTTTCAAAAGGGAAAGGCAACAAGATTATCTCTATTCCAGCCGCTCAGGCGGCGAGCGGTGAAGACAAACTGGCTTGGTTGTTTGTGTTACCACCGCAGACGGCGCTCACCTTGCATGTCGGTAAACGTAAGTTGAAGCTGCGGCCGGAGGATTTGCAGAAATTCCGTGCTGAGCGTGGCCGTAAAGGCACCTTGCTCCCACGTGGTCTGCAACGTATTGACCGGGTTGAATTGGATATGCCGGAGTCACTGTCCCTTGGGGATAGCGAAGAGTAAGGGGCTGCTGTGGCGGCTGTATGTGAATGAGGTTGGTATGTTATTAATATTACGTGCAATTATTGTCACGGTGTATTGCCTTCTGGTGTGCTTGCTGGGCTCTGTTTACTGCCTGTTTAGCCCACGGAATCCGCGTCATGTGGCCACTTTTGGTCATCTGTTTGGGCGCCTGTCGTCGGTATTTGGTTTGAAGGTTGAAATCCGTAAACCTGCCAATGCCGCCAATTTTGGCAAGTGCATCTATATTGCTAACCACCAGAACAACTACGATATGGTGACGGCAGCGAAAGTTGTGCAACCGCGGACGGTGACCGTAGGTAAAAAAAGCCTGATGTGGATCCCGTTTTTTGGTCAGCTTTATTGGCTGGCGGGTAACCTGCTGATTGACAGAGATAACCGTGCCAAAGCCCATGGCACTATTGCCCAGGTGGTTGAGGCTTTTGAGAAACAAGAGATTTCAATCTGGATGTTTCCTGAAGGGACCCGCAGCCGTGGGCGCGGCTTGCTGCCCTTTAAAACCGGTGCCTTTCACGCCGCTATTGCGGCAGGTGTGCCGATTGTGCCGATCTGTATCTCCACCACCAGCGGCAAGATTAATTTAAACCGCTGGAACAATGGTCATGTCATTATCGAGATGTTGGAACCGATTGACTCCAGTGGTTACAGTAAGGAACAGGTGCGTGAACTGGCCGCCCATTGCCATGAGTTGATGAAGGCAAAAATTGAACAGTTGGATGCGGAAGTCGCTGAGCTGGACGCCGGTAAAAAATAAATTTGGGTAGGCCATTAATGGCTATACCCAAAATAATTCGAGTTTCTTGTAGGCGGCAAGCAATGGAGTCCCCAGGAGCATAGACAACTATGTGACTGGGGTGACAGAGCGCTGCTAACACCCAAGTAACTTGAAGTAGGAAGGGTATATTTTGATCCGGCATGATGCCTTTTGTACCCCGATTACTCGGGGCTGTTTACCAGACTTGGCTTTATTTTGATGGAGAGATCATGTCACTCAGTCGACGTCAGTTCATACAGGCATCGGGTTTGGCTTGCTGTGCAGGGGCTGTGCCGCTGAGGGCGGAGGCGAGCGGAAATCAAACTCCCTTACCGATACCACCGTTGTTGGAATCTCTCCGTGGGCAACCACTGTTTTTAACCTTACAACGTACCCATTGGGCTTTTGCAGATAACCGCAAAACCTCTGTATGGGGCCTTAATGGCATCTATCTGGGGCCAACAGTAAAGGTGTACAACGGTGATGACGTCAAACTGATCTACAGTAATCGTCTGAATGAGCCAGTATCGATGACCATCAGTGGTCTGCAGGTACCGGGGGTGCTGATGGGTGGCGTACCACGGATGATGTCACCTAACGTAGACTGGTCGCCAGTGATACCGGTGCGCCAGGCCGCAGCGACCTGTTGGTATCATGCTAATACGCCGAATCGTATGGGGCCCCATATCTATAACGGTCTGGCGGGTTTATGGTTGGTTGAAGATGAAATCAGCAAAAACCTGCCATTGCCGAATCATTATGGTGTTGATGATTTCCCGTTGATTATTCAAGACAAGCGCTTGGATAACTTTGGTGTACCTGAATATAATCCGCCAGCACATGGGGGGTTTATTGGCGATACGCTATTGGTGAATGGGGCACAGAACCCGTTTGTTGAAGTGTCCCGCGGTTGGGTACGCCTGCGTTTACTGAATGCTTCCAACTCACGGCGCTATAGATTGCAACTGAGTGATGGCCGGCCAATCCATGTGATCGCCAATGATCAAGGGTTCCTGCCAGCCCCGGTTGCGGTGCAACAGCTGTCACTGGCTCCGGGGGAACGTCGTGAAGTGTTGATCGATATGTCGCAAGGGACAGAGGTTTCTCTCACTGCGGGTGAAGCGGCAGGCCTGATGGATCGCCTGCGTGGTCTGTTTGAACCTTCGAACCTTTTGATCTCCACCCAGGTATTGACCTTAAAACCGACCGGGTTGTTACCGTTGGTGACCGACACCTTGCCGACGCGGTTACTGGCAGATCAGTTAATAGAAGGGAACGCCAGTCGTTCGCGGGAATTCCAATTGGATGACACGATGGCTGGTATTAATGGCGCCCTTTGGGATATGCAGCGTATCGATGTACAAACCTTGCAGGGGAGTTGGGAACGTTGGACTATACGCGCCGACAAGCCTCAGGCGTTCCATATTCAGGGCGTGAAATTCCTGATCAAACGAGTCAATGGTGCTCAACCGATGGTGGAAGACCGTAGTTGGAAGGATACGGTCTGGGTTGATGGCACCGTTGAGCTGCTGGTTTATTTTAACCAGGTCTCTTCAGAGCACTTCCCGTTTCTGTACTATAGCCAGACGCTGGAAATGGCTGACCGTGGCTCTATTGGCCAGTTTGTGGCCCGAGGGGCTTCTTAAACCACCGTGGGTGTTCGCAACATTTGCAGGAACGCCTGTACCACTGGGGTGGCGCTTTCTGCCTGGTAAATCGCATACAGGTCGGCTGAAGGTGCCGCTTGTAGCGGGCAGAAGCTCACGCCAGGCCACGGAATGCATCCGTAACTCTCCGGCAACAGCGTAATACCAAATCCTTCCGCTACCAGCGCCATCAATGTTTGTGGCTCATTGACCTGATGAGCAATATTGGGGGCAAAGCCATGTTGCAGGCACAGATTATGCAGATACAGCCCCAGACTGGCTTCGCTGGCGGGTAACACAATAAACTGCTCATGTTGTAAAGCGGGCAAGGCCACTGCCTTTCCATTCGCTAATGGATGATTGACTGGCAACACCACCGCAATATTTTCCCGTGCCAACAGTTGGCAGGCGAGCCCTGGCAGCGACTGTTGCTGAGCCTCGCGCCAGACACCCATATCGATATGACGCTTTTGCAATGAAATAATTTGCTGGCTCGGTGTTTGTTCGTTTAATGTCCAGGTTATCTTCTCTGCCTGTGCGGTAAAGCGTTTTAGTGCCGGGAGCAACCCGCCCCAGGCAGAAGTCCCTACCATACCAATCACCATATGACCGGTTTCACCACGGCCTAACTGCTGTACCTGATGCAGTGCATTGCCGGCCTGATCCAACAACCTTTCTACGTTACGAAACAACGTGTGGCCAGCCTGTGTCAATGCCATGGAACGCGTGGTGCGCTTAAACAGTTCCACCCCTAACTGCTTTTCCAGCTCTTTAATATGTTTGCTCAGTGGCGGTTGCGAGATATTCAGCCGTTGGGCGGCCAGGGTGAAGTTCATCTCTTCAGCCACAATGCGGAAATAGTGCAGTAGGCGAAAGTTGATCCTGCCTGGGTCGGGTAATGGTTGTTTCATCGCTTTTGCTACCTCCTTGTAAAGTGAGATTTATAGTCAAACGGAATAAATCAATGGGTAACAATGTATTGGTCACCGCTCCCTACTATGGAGATTATCTATACCCCTCGGTCATCCTGCCAAGATGCGAGTGACAGAGGGGATGACCGTTGGCATAACCCTACTACAGATGAGAACGTCATGCTTAATCAAAAAGATAGAGTTAATAAAAAAATACGTTTAATCAAGAAGATGCTTTTTCCTGTGCGGAAATATTACGTAGCCGATTACCTGGCTTCCAACCACGCGCCGCCTTGATTCTAGGCTCTGGCTTAGGGGCGTTAGCCGAGGTGATGACAGACACCGTGACTATCGATTACAACGAACTGCCCGGCTTCCCGGTAAGTAGTGTGGTTGGCCATGCTGGGCAACTGGTGGCGGGTTGGTTAGAAGGTGTGCCGGTGGTGTGCATGAAAGGGCGCGGGCATTTCTATGAAGGCCGCGGTATGCAGGTGATGACCACCGCGATACGCACCTTCAAACTACTGGGCTGTGAATTCTTGCTGGCGACCAATGCGGCGGGTTCACTGCGTAAATCAGTAGCACCAGGTAGCTTGGTGGCACTGACAGATCACATCAACTTTATGCCGGAGTCACCTTTGGTGGGGGAAAACGATGAACGTTTTGGCCCACGCTTTTTCAGTTTAGCCAATGCTTATGACCGTGACTTGCGTGCGCAACTGGCAGCGGTAGCTATCAAAGCGGGCATCCCGTTGGCTGACGGGGTATTTGCCGCCTACACCGGCCCAAATTTTGAAACCCCAGCAGAAATTCGCATGATGCAGACCTTGGGTTGCGATGTGGTGGGGATGTCCATCGTGCCTGAAGTGCTTTCTGCCCGCCATTGTGGCCTAAAGGTGCTGGTGGTTTCCGCAATGACCAACTATGCCGAAGGGTTATCAGAAACTCCTCTTTCCCATGAACAGACGCTGAGTTGTGCAGCGATGGCGGCAGATGACTTTATGCGCCTGATCCGTGAGTTTTTCAAAACCTTGTCGTGACGACCTCTACCCGTCGCCATTTAAGTCGAGGGAGGATTGCCTGACACTTGCATGAGCCGGGAACTTCACTGACTAGACTAGCCCGCGGCAGGCCAGACTTGCCGCGTCAATCATCGTTTCGATCAGAATAATAAAGGTGATGGTAATGGCAATCAAAACACGCTTAAAAATAATGATTTTCCTCCAGTTCTTTATCTGGGGTGCCTGGCTGGTTACCCTGGGTTCCTACATGATTAACACCCTGCATTTCACTGGGCTACAAGTGGGGATGGTCTACAGCTCCAAAGGCTTGGCGGCGTTGATTATGCCCAGTTTGGCGGGGATTATCGCTGACCGCTGGGTTAGGGCCAATTACCTCTATGGTTTTTGCCATCTACTGGGGGCAATAGCGCTCTATTATGCTGCCCAGGTTGAACAGCCGATGGTGATGTTCTGGGTGATGTTGTTTAACGCGATGGTCTATATGCCCACCATGGCGCTTTCCAACGCCATTTCTTACTTCTGCCTGGAGAAGCACGGGTACGATACGGTGAAGGATTTTCCACCGGTACGGGTGTTCGGCACGATTGGCTTTATTCTGGCAATGTGGCTGATCAGCTTCAGCAAGATTGAACTAAGCAATATGCAACTCTACTTGGCGTCAGCCGTCTCGCTGTTATTGGCCGGCTATTCGCTGACCTTACCCCAATGCCCCACCAGTAACGCCAAGCGTTCACAAAGTTGGGTCAGCATATTGGGGTTGGATGCCTTTGTCTTGTTTAAACAAAGACGGATGGCGGTGTTTTTGTTGTTTGCCATGCTATTGGGGGCGGCGTTACAGATTACTAATACCTTTGGTAACCCGTTCCTGCATGATTTTGCTATTAACCCACAATATCAAGATAGCTTTAGCGTGCGCTATCCTTCGGTGCTGCTTTCTCTGTCGCAAATATCAGAGGTGTTTTTCATTCTCACCATTCCATTTTTCCTACGTAAGTATGGCATTAAACAGGTGATGCTGATCAGCATGGCGGCCTGGACATTACGCTTCCTGTTTCTGGCTTATGGTACTCCCGCCGGGTTCGGTTTTCTGCTGTTGCTGCTTTCGATGATTGTTTACGGCTGTGCTTTCGACTTTTTCAATATCTCGGGTGCCATCTTTGTGGAGAAAGAGACGGATAGCCGCATTCGTGCCAGTGCCCAAGGGTTGTTTATGAGCATGGTTAACGGTGTGGGTGCTTATGTGGGGGCGATTGTCAGCGGTAAGGTCGTCGATTTCTTTACTCATGAAGGGGTGAAAGACTGGCAGAGCATCTGGCTGGTTTTTGCATCTTATACGCTGTTGCTGGGGGTTATCTTTGCTTTCACTTTCCACTATCAGCATCGCCCAGAAGAGAGCGGTGGTGAGGTCTGTCGTAGTCAATAAAAACTGGCCAATAAAAGCTGGCCACGGTTAATAGTGTGAACCTTTGAGCGAAATATGAAGGACTGCTCAGGTTCTAGGGGCCCACTCGCGGGTGGGCGCTTATCTGGCTAGAGCTGCTGTTGGGGTGATCAGAGCCAGCTCTACCCCCAAGCGTATCGCTTGGCGAACGTTGCTAACCCCCAGCTTGACGACAACATTATTCACATGGAACTTGACGGTGCTGGTGGAAATATTGGTGATGGATGCAATTTCCGCATAGGTTTTCCCCATACTGGCCCAATAGAGCACCTCATTTTCCCGCGAGGTAAAAATGGCTTTATCGCTGTTTGCCGCCTTGCTCTGCCCACTGGACAGGATGCAATTCGCCAGGCGATACATCTGTTCATTAATGTCGATCAGCAGTATTTGCATGGCCCCGCGTTCGGCAGAAACAGGCGAACCCAATGCTCC
This sequence comes from Serratia sp. DD3, assembly GCF_000496755.2. The sequence continues at coordinate 21,253 of NZ_AYKS02000044.1, read as the reverse complement.
GGGCAAATTGTCAGGGATAATAACCGATAACAGCGCCAAGTTGTTCATATGGTCGTGCAACACGAAGGTGAAGCCGTTGACGATATTGTAGCGTTTGGCGAAGGAGAATATCTTGTCCGTCATTAGCGTGATATTTTCGTCCCAGGCAAAGGGTGAGGTTCGTTTAAATGCCGCCAGTATAACCGGGTCGCTAAGCTGTAAATTGTTAGTGCGGTAAAATTTAATCCACTCGTCAGGGTAGTTGGAGATGACAAGTATATCTGAAGGGTTTTTCTTGTTGATTACGGTATAGGCGTACTTAGGGCTACCGATAGAAGAGAGTTTTCTATCAATATAATCCTGCAGCGTTTCGGTTATTATCTGATTTTTATCGAGGACTGAAAGCATATCAACTCCCTGAGAAGCTAAGCATCCTTCTACAGATAAGCTGTACTTAAGGTCAGGTAAAAACAAGACTTAAGTATAACTTACCCATTGCCAGCTTTTGTCTATAATATCTACGTTAGGCCAGTGGTAAAGAACTGACCATTATGGTCAGGTAGCCAATTTAGCCAACACCAGGAAAAACCTATCCGGTCAGACAGACTCTACAAAAAGTGACTGCTGACCGCGATTTTATCGCTAACCCATTCCGCTACTCTTCTCTTCTTCCGTTACCATTCGGTTCTCGACCAAGCAGAAAATGGCTGATCCAGCCAAAATAATCACCTATCTGTTGGTGTGGCCATAATTCTGACGGCATCCCCATCACTTCCCATAACATCGTCAACGGCTTTCCCATAAAGTGTGCCCAGCATGGGTGGTGAGGATTTTTTTATGGATGAGTATTCCCTGGTGTCGCTGTTTACTGATAAAAACATCAATAATGCTAATGTTATTCTTTAATGTGATCCAATTAAATGCCAATAGTTTTGAATTGTGATATCAATCGAATTCCAATGTAATCCCTTAGGGTGTCATGGTATAGAATGTGACAGTTCTGGTGAAAATAAGAGGGCGCTTAGAGTGATGGAATCATAAGAGGATGCGAATAAATGAATAATTTTATTGCCTGGATACGTCAACACTTGTCCCAGACGGCAGCAGCACCACGTTATAGACAATTAGCTTCACTGATTGAAAGTGCCATCAAGCAACGGGTGATCGTGGTGGGTGATTTTCTGCCCCCTGAGCGTGTTCTGGCAGAAGGGTTGGTGTTGTCAAGAGTGACAGTCAGCAAGGCAATGAAATTACTGGAAGAAAAGGCATTAGTTTGGCGGCAGCAAGGGGTGGGGACCTGTGTCGCGATGCGGATAGATTACTGCCTTAATCAAGATCATGGTTTTACCGCCCAGGTACTGTGTAATGGTGGCTGTGTCAGTAATCAATGGTTGCTGCGCACCTATATGCCAGCAACAACGGAGGTAGCCAAAGCATTGGAAATGGACATGGGTAGCACCGTGGTTAAATTACACTGCCTGCGGTTGCTGGATGGTCACCCGGTTTCGTTGGAAACCACCTATATTCCCCCCCATTTTTTACCTGAGCCGGAAAAACTGGAACATTCGCTCTATGCTTTATGGCAGTCGCAAGGCATTACACCCCAAGGGCGACATTTCTTGTTGAAGGCGGTGGCCTGTAATGATGAATATGCCCACTTGCTCAATATACCCAGTGGCATGCCCCTGTTGTGCATTGTAAAAATCAGCCGTAATACACAAGGGCAAGTCTTGGAGTTTTGTGAAACCCTGTGCCGTAGTGATGTGTATGAATTTGAAGTGAATAGCTAAGCGGTCTGATATACCCGGCGTCATCCCAAGTGCAGCACTATCAACCGCAGCACCTGCACCATCAACCGCAGTTTGCATGACGGCGGGTATATATACAGATTTATTTCATCATGACTTGGCGTGCATACTCTTTCTTAAGCTGCATACTATAGGCTTTACCATAAAATTGTATTTGGTCATCGGTATGTAGTAATTCAGGGGTAATCTGTTTGTTTAATGGTCTGGAACCAAAGGTTTTGTGTAGTGCTTTCTGAGTGTCGGCTGTAATCAGCCAGTTGAGAAAGACCTGTGAAGCGGCCGGATGAGGGCTGTTGGCGGCAATCGCTGCGATATTACCACCACCGGGCATACCAAACTCAGGAACATAAAATTTCAGACGGGAAGTTATCGCCCCGGTTTTTTGTAACCCAGTCATATGGTCTTCCCAAGCGGGGATCAGCATCAGCTCACCATCATTAAGACGTGTTAGGCTGTCAGCCCCCGATGCCGTGCGAGTGATTTTGTCGTTATTGGCGCTGAACCACTGCCAGCCTTTCTGCCAGTTTTTTACTACAGCAGGGTCGATATTATCGGTCTGGCTAGCAAAGTGACCACTTTGCGTGGTAACGATACGTTGGATAAAGGCCTCCCCAGCACCGCCGTTATTCGGGTCGTTATAGCCAAACTTCTTCGGGTTGGCATCAATGAAATGTTGTAATTGTTCTAAGGTCTGCGGGAGTGCTTGATCACCTATCTGTTGGGGATCATACGCAAAACCCGTTTGGTTCCCCCAGAATGCAACGGCATAGCCTTGGGTATCGACATTCTGAATTTGGTGATAGGCCTGAGCGTAATTGGGCAGCTCATTTAAGCTTATCAGTGATTTTGCTCCCATAGCGATTGGCAATTGCGCTATGGACAGGGCAACAACATCAATTTTTCCGGTTTTCTTGCGTGACTCTGCTAGCAATTTATTCATATTGCCATCCATAGTGCCTTCTGGAATGCGCACTTGAATCCCGTACTGTTGCTCAAAATCCTTCACAAAGTTACGCCATTGCGGCTGTAGATACCAAACATTAAAGGTGACACTGCCTTCTTGCTTTGCTTGGGCAACTACCGCATCCCAATCACTGTTGTTGGCGGCATAGGCGAGCGAGCTGCACAGTAATCCACCGGCTAATATCATCACTGCTTTTTTCATCGTATTATCTCCTATAAAGCGTCAGGCTTTTCCCGTTGATTGTGACAGATAGTTCCCCTTCAACAGCCTCTCGATAATGATCATCAGAATGACGTTAGGGATGACCAAAATCATTGATACTACTGCAGCGTCAGGACGCACAAAGGAATAGCCAAGGAATGAGTAAAGAATGGTTGGGACGGTGATAAAATCAGGGGCACCCAAGACGTATGAAATACTGAATTCCTCCAGGCTTTTCACCAGACAAAAGATCAGTGCAGCCAGAAAACTCGGTTTTAGCATTGGCAGGTAGGCATTGCAGAAAGTCCCCCATGGGCCTGAGCCCAGGTCACGGCTGGCATCGATAAGATCTTGCGGTACCGACTTGAACCCCGCCGACATAATGCGGATTGAGTAAGGTAGGGTTAACACGGTATGGCCGATGACAATACTGATAAATGCGTTGTCGATGTTGAGGTTTATCAACATGGCGCTAAAGAAAATACCGATAACCATTGCGGGAATCACTAATGGGATGAGCGTTAGCATTTCAGCAATGGCTTTGCCGCGAAAATTCATGCGCCCAAAGGCATACGCCGTGGGCAGTGACAACAGTAGACTGAGCACTGCCACTGTCGGGGCAATGGTGTAACTATTAAATAATGCTTCGGCGAGCGAGGTTTTTTCCCACATCAGTAGCCAGCGGCTGAAAGACAATACCGGTGGGAAAATATCGGGATAGCTCCACGGGTGGTCAGGATCTACCAGCGACCAGAGGATCGCCATGCCAAAGGGTATCCCTAGCCAGACCAAGTTGGCGATGGCAAAGAAAATCAGCGAAATTGAGACGATCCGTCGCCCATTGGCCGTGTGGCTCATTTGATGTCTCCTTTACGGGTGCTAAATGGCTTAATCAATGAGGTGATCAGCAATGTGCAGAGTGCAGCGGTGATCATGATTATCACGGCAATGACGGCGGCGTTATTCCATTCGCCATATTCCATTGAGGTGGTTTGCATCAGTTTTGCCAGTGAGTAGGTGTTGCGCGGCCCGGCTATCGAGTAGAAAGCAAAGTCACCGAGTGCACCGATAAAAACCAGGATCAGAGTAACCTGCACGGCGGGTAGCGTCAGTGGCACGATGACATTGGTAAAGCGTTGCCAGCGGTTTGCACCTAAATTGTTGGCAGCGTCAAGGATATCGTTGCGAATGGCATTGACAGCCCCCCCCACCAAGATGAGCGCGAAAGGCAGGTTCTTCCAGATTTGCAGGATCACCACACCCCAGCCGAAATCGTCGTTCTGCATGCGTAGCGGTTGGTTAATGATCCTCAGTGCGATAAGCAATTCGTTAATGATGCCGTGATAAGCGATGATATTAACGAATAGAAACGCCGCTACCAGCCCAGGGATAAACATCGGCGCACGCAATATGGCGATAATACCTTCCTTCATGGGAAGAGGTTGGCGTAGCCACAGTGCCAGCGGATAGGCAAACAGCACGGAACCAAAGGCACCTAACAATGAAACACGTATCGAATAGAGTAAGGAGCTATGTAGTACTGGGTCCTGCAGCATATTGCGCCAGTGCTCTAACGAGAAATGACTCTCTCCCGAAAGATTAAACCAACCCAGGCTTTGTACCACCACCATATAAAAGGTAGAGCCCATCAACAGCAGAATGGTACCTAGTCCGCTGAGCATCAGCAGCCAGGCAAACAGGTCATTGCGCCAGCTCTTCATGATGTGGGTTCCAGAAAGTGAATGGCATTTTCTGCCAGGCGGAAACCAGCACGTTCACCCGGTGCTACAGGGGGTTTTTTGATCAGCTGTAATCTCACGGACAGCCCGGCATCATTGTGGCCCCAGGCTTCAGTGAGATTGCCCATAAACGCCATTTTATCCATGGTGAGAGTGAAATGATTATCGCAGGTGGCGACTGAACCGACATACTGCGCGTCCTCAGGCCGCCAGCAGATATAGCAGTATTCTGCACGGGGTGGCAGCTCAGAATGGACATAAAATTCGCCTAGTCCACAGCGTACCCGGTAATAACCAGGCTGCTCTGCAGGGGTGACTTGTGCCTTATCAATATTGGCTGCACCGATAAAATCCGCCACAAAACGGCTGGTTGGACGGTAGTAAATCTCATCTGGCTTACCGATTTGCTCCACGCTACCCGCGTTAAGTACGACGATTTTATCCGACATAGCCAGCGCTTCAGCTTGGTCATGGGTAACATAAATCGAGGTAAGCTGGTATTGCCGTTGCAGTTCTTTGATTTCAAAACGCACGCTTTCACGCAGCTTGGCATCAAGATTAGAAAGTGGTTCATCGAATAGGATCACATCTGGGCGAGTGATCATGGCACGGGCCAGCGCGACCCGTTGCTGTTGCCCACCAGAGAGTTCGCCGGGCATTTTCAGTCGCTGACTCTCCATCCCAACCTGCTTGAGTGCTTCAGCCAGCCGGGATTGCTGTTCACTGGAACTCACCTTTTTCTGCTTCAGACCAAAGCAGATGTTATGTGCCACATTAAGGTGTGGAAATAAGGCATAGGACTGGAAGCACATGGCGGTGTTACGTTTTTCTGGTGGCATGTTATTGACCACCTTCCCGCCAATCAGGATGTTGCCACTGTCTGGCTGGTGAAAGCCAGCAACCATTTTCAGCAGGGTAGTTTTGCCGCAACCACTGGGCCCGAGCAGAGTGACAAATTCCCCTTCTTCTGCGCAAAACGAAATCTCTTTGGCGGCATGAAAATCGCCGAATTTTTTGCTGATCTGTTCCAGAACCAGTTTTGACATATGCCTGTTTTCTGTTTGATTTAAGTTGGATATTAAGTTTACACACTAAATATTAACTTTATGTGACAGTTGTCATTAAAATAAAAAATAGGTAAAAATAATTATTTTTCCAATAAAAACAAAATACTAGTACCTTGATCGCAAAAAATGCTTCATAATTTAAGTTAAGGTATTAAAGTTAATATTCATATCGTATCAGGAGAAACTGAAAATGGCGTTTAACTTCCACCGGGCTGCTGAAGGGATTGTGTTAGCCAATAGTCACCGAGGGTATTCCAGCTGTTCACCGGAGAATACGTTTCCCGCTTTTGAAGCGGCCCGCCAAGCGGGAACTCACAGTATTGAGATTGATATCCACCTCACGGCAGATGATCAGTTGGTTGTGACTCATGACCATCGTATTGATCGGGTGTCCACCGGGCAGGGATTCGTTGAACAGCTAAGTTATTCACAGCTGCTGACCAGTGATTTTGGCGTGAAGTATCACGCGAAATTTGCTGAAACTCGCATCCCATTATTGGCTGATGTATTGCGTTGGGCGGTGGAAAATGACATGGGGTTGATTGTCGAAGCTAAGCAACGTCGCCGTCATGATGAATTTGTCGCGGCGTTGGTAACCTTACTACAGACGTTGCCTGAAGCCATTGGCCATATTCAATTGCTGGGTTTTAACCATGTGCTGATTAACCGGGTGAAAGCGCAGATCCCGACCCTAGCGTTACAGGTGGTGACATTGGAGCGTTACAATAATCAATTGGCTGCGGTACAGCAATCAAACGCCAGTTGCGTATGCTTTGAATATGAATTTGCTCATGTTGATGATTTGCGAGCGTACAAAAAAGCGGGCTTGGGCACTCGTATGTATTTACATGAAGTGAAAAACAACATGGACCCGCTGGCCCAGTATCAACATAAATTCGGTTATGATAGCCACCCTGAGATCCTTGGATGGTTACGAGAGGGGTTGATTGATATGCTCAGCCACGACGATATCCCGTATTTACAAGGGTTGATTAAAGAGGCTGGCCTACGTTGCGAGTAAACTTAATGCTGCAGTGGGCTATTTTACGCCGATGCATTGGATATAACACATAAGGCTGCGGTGTGCAGATTTCTCGCGTAGAGGGTCGCTTGTGTGAGGATGTGCTTAGCGAGCGCTGTTTTGTTGCCCCCGGTGGCGAGAATGATTTTGATGACAGGACAATAACGACAATGAATCCCCAATCTGACCCCCTGGATCTGCGCGGTTCGCAGCGCCTGTTATTAGAGCTGATCCGTCGTCATGCCCCTGTTACCCGTGCGCAGTTGGCACGGTTATCGAAGCTGACCGCCGGGGCCATTACTCAACAATGCAGAGAGTTGATTTTTTCCGGCTTGGTGGTAGAGGGTGAACGTAACACCGGACAGCGCGGGCAACCATCGCTGCCGTTGCGGCTTAATCCAGGCGGGGGCTGCGCTATCGGGTTGTCGTTCAGCCCTGGTTGTATTGATATGACCGTGGTGGATCTGAGTGGTCGCCAGTTGTTATCGCTCCGCGAAGTACATCAAGAAAACCAGCCACTGGATACGACGCTGATACAGATCAAAACGTTGGTTGAACAGACGTTGAAGAAACGACAGTTACAGCATGCACGTATTTTGGGTATTGGCTATGCGGTCCCCGGTTTCTTGAAGGCCGATGGTAAGAAACGCCATTGTGTATCTTGGTTGGAAAGTTGGCGTGACGTGGATCTGTTGCAGGCGTTTTCCGATAATTTGCCGTGGCCGACCTGGGTGGAAAACAATGCCAATGCATCAGCGATTGGCGAGCTATACAGTGGCGAGTGGAACGATTACAGCGATTTGACCTTTATTGATCTCGGTTATGGTATTGGCGCAGGAATGGTCGTTGGTCATCGATTACTGCACGGTGGTTTTTATAATGCGGGAGAAGTGGGGATGGCGTTCCCATCCGGTTTGCCACGGCCATCGTATAAAGATTTGCTGGCCACTCTCGAAAGCGAAGGGTTGATGGAAGCGCAGTTACTTCAATTGATTGAGCAACAGCATCCGGTGTTGGAGGCCTGGTTTAACCGTTGTTGTAGTCAGGTAGAGCAAACAGTACTGGGTTGTCTGCAATGGATAGATCCACAACTGATTGTGCTTGGTGGTGCAATGCCGCAGCCGGTCCTGGCGCGATTGGTACAGGCGATAAATCAACGTCTGGCTATAAAGCTTGATCCACATCGCCCAAAAGTCAGGTTAGTGGCCTCCTCAATGGGAGCTCTGAGCGCTTCCCACGGAGCGGCAATGATCCCCCTGTATCAGGTGATTAATGAGGAGTGATTGCCAGTCGTGCCCAGGAAAAATGATGGCATCAATCACCGTCGCCAACGATTGTTGTGGTTCTTGCTTCAGGGCCGTGCTTGTCAACTGACCGCAACTTCAATCAACTTGAGCATAAATATCCGTACTTTTTTGCCATGAGTGCGTATAATCGCCGCCCGGCGATAAATTAATCGGTACAAGAGCACCTGTCATGAGCACCACAAGCCTGATCCAACCTGAACGAGAGTTGTTTTCCTACCCGCCTTATTGGGCGGAATGTTTCGGCCCTGCGCCATTTTTACCCATGTCGCGCGAAGAGATGGAGCAACTGGGTTGGGATAGCTGTGATGTGATCATCATCAGCGGTGACGCCTATGTTGACCACCCGAGCTTTGGTATGGCGATCATCGGGCGCATGCTGGAAGCGCAGGGTTTCAGAGTGGGGATCATTGCCCAACCTGATTGGAGCAACAAAGACGATTTTATGCGTTTGGGTAAACCGAACCTATTCTTTGGTGTTACCGCGGGCAATATGGATTCGATGATCAACCGTTATACCGCTGATCGTAAATTGCGCCATGATGATGCTTACACCCCTGGCAATGTGGGGGGCAAACGTCCGGATCGGGCGAGCTTAGTCTATAGCCAGCGCTGCCGCGAAGCCTATAAAGATGTGCCGATTATCCTCGGGGGGATTGAAGCCAGTTTACGGCGTATTGCCCACTATGATTACTGGTCTGATACGGTGCGCCGTTCGGTATTGGTAGATTCCAAAGCCGATATGCTGATCTACGGCAATGGTGAACGCCCGCTGGTGGAGTTGGCTCACCGCTTGGCTGCCGGTGAAAAAATTGAGGATATCAATGATATTCGCAACACGGCGATCATGCGCAAGCAGGCATTGATAGGGTGGTCGGGTGTCGATTCAACCCGCCTTGACCAGCCGGGGCGCATTGAACCTATTCTTAACCCTTATGGTGAAAATCTCCCCTGTGCTGATGGCAGTACGCCAGAGCCGGAGGTCAAGCCCATCACCGTACGCGCGGCTAAACCGAAGCCATGGGAAAAAACCTATGTCCTGCTGCCTTCTTTTGAGAAAGTGAAAGCAGACAAAGTGCTTTATGCCCACACCTCACGCATTCTGCACCACGAAACTAACCCAGGTTGTGCCCGTGCCTTGATGCAAAAGCATGGCGATCGCTATGTATGGATTAACCCACCAGCTATCCCGCTCAGCACTTCAGAAATGGACAGCGTGTTTGGGCTACCGTATCAGCGTGTGCCGCACCCTGCTTATGGTGAAGAGCGTATTCCTGCTTATGATATGATCCGTTTTTCGGTGAATATCATGCGTGGTTGCTATGGTGGCTGTTCGTTCTGTTCGATTACCGAGCACGAAGGGCGCATTATCCAGAGCCGCTCAGAAGAGTCGATCGTGCGTGAGATCGAAGAGATCCGCGACAAAGTACCGGGCTTTACTGGGGTGATTTCAGATCTGGGTGGCCCAACTGCCAATATGTATATGTTGCGCTGCACCAACCCCCGTGCAGAGCAGACTTGTCGCCGAGCATCTTGCGTCTATCCAGAAATTTGTACCTATATGGATACCAACCATGAGCCCACCATCAAGCTTTATCGCCGGGCTCGTGCGCTTAAAGGGATCAAAAAGATCCTGATTGCATCTGGGGTACGTTACGACTTGGCGGTGGAAGATCCCCGTTATATTAAAGAGCTGGCGACCCATCATGTGGGCGGCTACCTCAAGATTGCCCCGGAGCATACCGAGTCAGGGCCACTGTCTAAAATGATGAAGCCGGGCATGGGCAGCTATGATCGCTTCAAACAGTTGTTCGATCAGTTTTCCAAGCAGGCGGGTAAAGAACAGTACCTTATTCCTTACTTTATCTCTGCGCACCCGGGCACCCGTGATGAAGATATGGTGAATTTGGCTCTGTGGCTGAAGAAAAACCGTTTCCGGCTCGACCAGGTACAGAATTTTTACCCTTCACCGATGGCTAACGCCACCACCATGTATTACAGCGGTAAGAACCCGTTAAGCAAGGTGGGGTATAAAAGCGAAGAGGTGTTTATCCCTCGGGGTGAGCGCCAACGCCGTTTGCAAAAAGCGCTGCTGCGTTACCATGATCCGCTTAACTGGCCGTTGATCCGCAGCACGCTGGAAGAGATGGGACTGAAACATTTGATTGGCAGCCGCCGTGAATGCCTAGTGCCCGCGCCGACGCTTGATGAACAGCGTGAAGCCAAGCGTTTGCAGCGCAACACCCGCCCGGCATTGACCAAGCATACGGATATAACTCGCCAGCGGAACCCCGCTGCACCAGCCGCGAAAAAGCCGCTGCAGAAAGGTAAAAGCCGAGGTAAAACCAGCTAAACCGTGATCATTCAAGTTGCAGCAAGAGCGCTGCAACTTGAATAGACTGGCGATAACCTACAAGGGTTGGCTAAATTCGACCCTTTCACCATCTGGCCCGGCAATCATAAAGTAACGCACACCGTTGCGCCCGCTGGGTTGATGGGTGGGCCCTTCGATTACCGGGTAACCAAGCTGTTCCACCCATTGCTGGCTTGCCGCCAGGTCGTTCACCCGCAATGCCACATGGTCGATGCCGAAGCTCGCCGCATCCCGTTGCTTACCCGGCCAAGGCAGCTGATACAGTTCCAGAACCAACTCACCCAATGCCAGAAAACGCACTTCAATGCAGCCTTGCGGCGAGTCCGAGGTCAGTGACTGTTGAGTGGTAAACCCCAATGAGTGATAAAAACGAGTCGCGCGTTCAATATCTGCACTGCGCAAACCAATATGTGCCAGACCAGAAATCAACGACGCCATGTTAGACCCCCTTCTTCACACAATAGAAGCCATAAAAGGCGACATAAGCGAAGCAGACCAAAGGCACCGAGAAGGCAATTTGCATATTGCCGCCGTTAGCGTCGGAAATCATCCCCATGACCAACGGCACTACCGCACCACCAATAATCGACATCACCACAATGGAACCCGCCACTTGGGTTTCTTCCCCCAGCCCTTTGATGGTCAGGCCGAAGTTGGTGGGCCAGCACAGCGCCATGCAGAAGTTGGCACCCATAATGGCCACAACGGCGAACAGACTATGAATATTGACCGCCAACAACAGTAACAGCACGCAGATAGAGCAGAACACACCCAGCAGCAGCGCCGGATTAAACTTCTTCATTAATGCCGTCGTGACCACTTTACCCGCCGAGTAGCAAATCAGCGTGGCGATCAGCCAATACGTGGCGGAGTGCTCGGTGGTGCCATGCTCAATCATCTGCACAAAGCGAATGGTAAAACTCCACAGCCCCACCTGGGCACCCACATACAAAAACTGGGACAGAACCCCGAGACGAAAACGTGGCATTGCCAGCAGGATGCGTAATGACTGAGAGAGCGGCTTACCGGTTCCCCCTGCTGAGTGTTGGGTTTTACAGGCGGGAAATTTCACGGCGACAAAGATCAGCGCCAGTACCACTAAAACAGACCCGATGATCAGATAAGGGGTGACGACTTGCGATACCATCTGAGTACGTGCTGCTTCAGCCAGTTCGGCAGGCATTTGCAGTAGTTGCTCGTGCGTTGGGTCGTTTTTGCTAAATACCAGTTGCTGGCCGATGAGCACACCAAAGATCACCCCCAACGAGTTAAAAATCTGCGAGAAGTTAATCCGCTGGGTAGAGGTTTCCAGTGGCCCTAACAAACTGGAATAAGTATTGGCGGAGGTTTCCAGGAATGATAAACCGGAAGCGATCACCCCCAGACAGGCCAGAAAAGCGCCATAGGTCATGATTTGTGCGGCAGGAATAAACAGGAAACAACCGAGGGCATACAGGCACAAGCCAATAATAATGGCGACTTTGTAAGAGTAACGCTTGATCACCGCCGCTGCTGGTAGCGCCACCAGGAAATAACCAAGAAAGAAGATGGATTGCACCAGTGCTGTTTGGGTATCGCTCAGGTCAAACCCCTTCTTGAACTGGGCGATGAGAATATCGTTCAGGTTGCCTGCCATGCCCCACAGGGCAAACAGACAGCAAACCAGCATCAGTTGCAGCCAAGGGGTCGCAGGGAGATAGGCACTGCGATCAATATGTTCCGCTGCGGTTTGTTGTTCCGTTGTGGTTTTACTGATTAGGGATTCGCTCATAATGGTGTTGTTCCTTTATCCGTAGAAAAAGAGAAAGAGCTAATAGCATCAAGCTGTTGGTATAAGGGTTGAGCCTGACGATAGAGCTGTTCAAAAAGCTCAAAACATTGCAGGTAGAGTTGATGCAGCCTGGGGTCTGGCATAAATTCCCGTTCTACACTGACGGTACGGCTCACCCCTTGTGCAAAGCTGCTGAACAGACCGACCCCGACTCCGGCGATAATGGCGCAACCGGTAGTGCCATTTTCCTGCTTACGGGTTTGCAGGATGGGCAGGTTATAGGCGGAGGCTTTGATTTGCAGCCACAGGGCACTGCGCGCACCACCGCCGGAGGCGATCATCGCGTCCGGTTCCTGACCACAGCGCCGTAGTTGTTGCAAGTTACGCAGTGAAGCCAGCGCCACCCCTTCCAGTACTGCGCGATAGAGATGTTCCTGCCGGTGTTTGCGCTGCAGGCCGAAGAATTGCGCCCGGGAATTGGTCTGCTCAGCCAGGCGTTCGCCGGTAAGATAAGGCAGGAACAACAACCCTTCAGCCCCCGGTTTGACCTGTGCCGCCAGCTCTAACATCTGCTGGTGGTTGAGCCGACTATCGTTCAATGCCATCCGTGCCCAGCGCATTGCATCGCCACCTGCATCCAGAATGGTAAAGCCCCCCCAAGCCGGGTTGGCCAAGTGCAGGTTATTTACCCATGGGTCGAGCAAGGGTTGCTTGGCGACCATGGTTAATAAAGTGGAGGTGCCGGTACTGTCTGACGCTGTTCCTGGCTGATAAACCCCGGACCCTAGTAAGGTAGCGGCCATATCTGCGGCACCTACAACAACGGGTATCCCCAGCGGTAAGCCGGTGGCGGCAGAAGCATCCTGACTGATCTGGCCGATGACCTCGCTGGAGAGATGCAGGGCGGGTAACTGATCACGCCGCACATTGAATTGCTCAAGTGCAGTGGCTGACCAGTCGAGGGTGTTGCTATCCATCAGGTAGTAGCAGGAGGCTTCACTGTAATCAGTGGCACGCACGCCACACAGCTGGAAATTGATGTAGTCCTTGGGCATTAAAACGGTGGCAACACGGGCCCACAGTTCAGGATGGTTTTCTTGCAACCAGCGCAGCTTGAAGGCGGGCCAAGCGGCAGTGGGGGGGTTATTGAGCAGTGCCAGCCAAGGCGCAGAGTCTTGCTGCTGCTTAAAGTGTTCGACCTGCGGCTGGGAACGTTTGTCGTTCCACAACAGGGCGCGGTCAACCACCAAGTTACCATCGGCATCCAGCAACACGGTGCCATGCATTTGACCACAAACCCCTACGGCAGCAATGCGTGGGCGATACTCGGCAAAGCGGGCCAGTAACTCTTGCGTACACTCACAGGCACTTTGCCACCAGAGTGATGGCGGCTGTTCTGCCCAGCCTGCCTGAGGGGTAATTTGATCGTATTCACGCTGGGCGAAGCCGAGGATTTCTCCGGTGCACATCACCAGCCCGGCGCGTGTACTGCCGGTGCCAATATCAAGGGTAAGAAGTAAGTCTTTCATATTATTATCACTCCTGGTGGGGGCAGCGTGAACCACCCCGAGAAGCGTTAAACTGGAGCGCTAAAGACAGCGCATAGCGCATGGGGAGTTAGTTATCGTTCAGTTCCGGGAACAGACCAGGGTCTTGTTCCAACTGTTCCAGCACTTTTTCGGTGGCGGCAGCGCTCATACCGAAACGGCGTACCCCAAGGCGATACAGTGCCCGCACGGTGTCCAGATCACGGATGCCACCGGCCCCTTTGATCTGAATGCGGCCACGCAACTGATCGGCAATGATGGCGACTTTTTCGGTTGTCGCCCCGGTAGGTGCCCAGCCGGTAGAGGTTTTTACCCAGGCCATACCCACTTCCACCGCGATATCACACACCTTGCGGATCTGCTCCTCATTCAGATAGTGGGTTTCTAGAATCACCTTGGCAGGAATGGGGGCCGCAGCCTCCACCACACGGCGCAAGTCTTGGCGCACATAGTCATAATCGCCAGACAGTACCTTGCCGATATTCACCACCATATCCACTTCACGCGCGCCATCAGTAATCAGTTGGCGAACCTCTTGCACTTTAATATCGGTCGCATGCCCGCCACTGGGGAAACCGACCGGCCCCCCGATCATCACATCGGCACGACCTTGCTCTGGCAGTAGGGTGCTTAGAAAGCGCGTCCAGCAGGGCAACACATGAACCGAAATGATGCGATAACGGTTAGCCAGCTCGGCACAGTGGCGAACATCGGCTTCGGTATTGGTGGCTTGCACCGCACTGAGGTCGATCAGCCTTGCCATACGTTTTGTAGTTTCATTCATTATCGATATCTCTCTTTTGCTTTCATTTGATTTTGTATTTGCACCTTACTTGTTTTCATATGCATTTAAAAAGAGCGTATTCTGGCAAATGTGATCTCTTCTGCAGTTTTTATGCGCGTTATTGGCAATTCGGGTGATTTGGCACAAAAAATAGACGTGATCAGCGGGAAAATTCGACGGGTGACGTTTTTTTCAACATTCAATTCATTGAATGCTTGATAAGTGTTGCGTGCGAGAGGCGGGCAGGTATAATGCCCACGTTTTCCGCATACTACTTCAGTGCCGAAGTGGCGAAATCGGTAGACGCAGTTGATTCAAAATCAACCGCCTTCGGGTGTGCCGGTTCGAGTCCGGCCTTCGGCACCATTAGTATGAAATCAAGCTACCTTCGGGTGGCTTTTTTTATGTCCATAATCTTCCGCTGACATCCATATTTTATTGTTTAATAACAAATAAAATTCTATGGCATTCCTTCCTGATTTGTCTGTTTTATCCGCCATGGTCTTTCCCCGTCCATTGACAGCCAGATGATTTGGGGGTCAAGATGAGGGGCAGCCCACTTCGATTAGGAGTTGACCCCCAATTATGGCGAACTGTCTGGATTCCGAGAGTTGGCAAAGCATTATGCAGCTCTTGCTGACGAAAAGATTACGGCACTAATTAAGAATAAAGAACTGGTGGAGATTTGCCATGACCGCAAAAACTAAATTCAAGAGTCCTGCATTTGAAGCAATCCACAGCGCGGCTTCTGGATTATTCAGCGTTGATGCTATCCGACAGGAAACCATGCGCAACTTTGACAAAGCATGTCTCAATAGTGTGGAAGATCTTCAACCCGTTGAGATAAAGGCACTGCGTGAGAAGCTGAACGTCAGCCAACCGGTTTTTGCCAGCTACCTGAATACCAGTGTTTCCACGGTGCAGAAATGGGAAAGTGGTATCAAGCGCCCTAGCGGATTGTCACTGAAACTGCTTAGTGTGGTGCAGAAGCATGGGTTGAAGATATTGGTTTGATAGTGCTGTATAAGAAAGCATCAAATTGACGCCACCTGTAATTTAACACCCATCACCGCAAGCAGTTTGCTGATCGTCTCATAACGTGGATGTGATCCAGGAGTCAGTGTTTTATACAGACTTTCGCGTCCGATTCCGGCTTCACGAGCAACATTAGTCATTCCTTTGGCCTTGATGACATCTTTTAACGCAGCCAAAAAAACATCAGGATTAGGGTCTTCCATCGCTGCACTCAGATATTCAGCAATGACTTCTTCGCTATCCAGATAATCAGCAGCATCGAATGGTGCTAAGTTGAGGTTTTTCATTCTTTATTCTCCAGAGTTACGAGGAGTTGTTTGGCATGTTTGATATCTTTGCTTTGTGCGGATTTATCACCACCATTCAGAAGCAAGTAAATCACATTGTCACGCCGCGTGTAATAAACCCTGTAGCCAGGGCCAGTATGGATCCGCATCTCACTGATGCCTTGCCCAACAGGTTCACAATCACCAAAGTTACCCTGCTCAGCAGAACGCAGACGTGCCAAGATCCGCGCCTTTCCTTTGGCATCTTTCAACTGTCTTAACCAAGTATCAAACTCGGCGGTGCGAATTAGTATATTTATGGTCTTTAGTGTATCCCAAAGGATACGATTTGCAATCGTAGAGTTTATTTTTTATGCAATAATTTCTATCGAAAAACTGTGTAGGGGTCAGGATGGGGGTCGGTAAAAATTTTACTATAATTTAAAATCAATAATTTCAATAAATTGTATTTATGGTACGAGTCCGGCCTTCGCACCATTAGTATGAAATCAAGCTACCTTCGGGTGGCTTTTTTTATGGCTGAAATATTCCATTAACATCCATATCTTATTGTTTAATAATAAATAAAATTCAATGCCATTCCTTTTGCGATAACGCTGGAACATACGTTTGAGTCTGTGGCGTGCGAATGGGTAGCCAGCAACGTGATGTTGTGCTGTTGGATTACTTATGCGGCCTTGTCCCCCTCAGTGTCAGCATAGTTGTCACCCCCCTTCTAAACATGAAACCCGTGCCTTCTATCAATCAATTACTATCTGTTAAGCCGTGAGCAAATTTATTAAGTCACTCCATCTTTACATCCTATAAGCTGTTTTATTTATTTACAGCTTATAGGGTGTATTGTTCAAAAACAGCCTATAGTATGTATAAGCGTCTAAAACAATGGTAATTGCATTATGAATACTGTTTATCCGTTGAAAACCTTGAATCAGTTGCGTCCATTGCTGATTGGCTTTCGCAAGGCGAATGGGCTGACGCAAAAAGAAGTGTCTGAAAGGTTAGGTGTCACACAGCAAACCTATGCCCGTCTGGAAGCAAACCCTGGAAGCGCCAGTATTGAGCGTTTGTTTAAGGTGCTTACTTTACTGGGGGTTGAAGTGGTGCTCTCTTCTGAACCAAGAGGGCTGTTATCTGCGTCATCTTCAACAATGGAAGAGGCAGAAAAACCAATAGATTCCCCCGCCCGACGGGAAAAATGGTGATGATATGCGTCGTACACAACAGCGTTTAGCTCTATGGATGAATGGGATCCAGGTTGGATTCTGGGAAAAGGTCAAAGGCGAAGATCGTCTGCAATACCTCCCGGAATGGATTGCTGATGAACAGGGCAGACCTTTATCGCTCTCTTTGCTTTTCACTCCCGGCAATCAGCTTTGGCGCGGCAACGTGGTACGCGACTATTTTGATAATTTATTGCCTGACAGCGAAGGTATTCGCAGGCGTTTAGCCATGCGTTACCAGGCAGCAAGCCTTGATCCTTTTGATCTGTTGGCTGAGTTGGGAAGAGATTGTGTTGGTGCGATACAGTTATTGAATGTTGATGAAGAACCGACAGATTTATTCTCCATAAACTATCGTCCGCTTTCTGATGCAAAGATAGCCACAAGATTGCGTAATACCACGGAAGCTTTGTTACCCGGTCGGCAGGACGATACTGACGATTTGCGCTTATCAATTGCCGGAGCGCAAGAAAAAACGGCTTTACTGTGGCATGAAGAACAATGGTGTTTGCCAGAAGGTAGCACCCCAACGACGCATATTTTCAAGTTACCACTCGGGCTGGTTGGTAATATGAAAACGAATATGAGTACCTCGGTTGAAAATGAATGGCTATGTTCTTTGATCCTTGAGGAATATAGGCTCCCTGTAGCAAAAACGCAGATCGCGCAGTTTGAAGAACAGAAAGCATTGGTTGTTGAGCGTTTTGACAGGAGATGGTCGGGGGATCGGCAATGGATCGTTCGCTTGCCACAAGAGGATATGTGTCAGGCTCTGGGGGTTTCTCCACTCCGAAAATACCAGTCTGATGGTGGGCCGGGTATTTCCGATATTATGGATATACTGAGTCATTCAGACCGGGCTGAACGGGACAAAGCGTTGTTCTTTATGGCGCAAATTATTTTCTGGCTGATAGCGGCCACGGATGGGCATGCCAAAAATTTCAGTATCGCTATTGAGCCACAAGGTCGTTATCACCTTACGCCTCTGTATGATGTTTTATCGGCATGGCCAGTCATTGGCTCTGATAATAACCAGATTTCTTGGCAGAAGTGCAAACTGGCAATGGCAGTCCGTGGTAGCAGTAATTATTACCAGTTGTATAGAATTCAACGGCGGCATTGGATCAAGCAGGGTGCATTAACCGGCTTGGGCAGATTACAGGTTGAATCCATGATAAATGAAATTATATCCAGAACACCTGAGGTTATTGAACGTGTATCTGCGTTGCTACCAGAGTCGTTTCCACTAGAGCTTGCGGAATGTATTTTTGATGGTATGCGGCAACAATGTGGTCGGTTACAGGAATAGCATCGTAAATAAGAGAAACAATTCGTCCTCTAGGCAGGGCAGTCATCAAATGGTGAGTGAGCAAGGCAAACGATCATAAAGTTTCCCTCACTTAGCGTATATATACATCTGGGAAGTGGGGGAACATGCCAAATATCATGACCCAATAGCCAGATTCCCCCACTTGTCCCCCAGTTAATCCCCTACTTTGTTTCGGTGTGGTAACGGTGTGATGTGCTCACCGGAAGCACGATGCAGCGTTAACAGAAGGTTCCCCTCATCAAAGGTAATGCCGCTGATGCGCATTTTTTGTTGTGCGGTCAAGCAGAGAAGAAGAGTGGGTACCCGAGATAAATTTACTCATCGCTAGGCACCTCCGTTTCCAGTGATTGATTCAACTGGTTGAGCCGCTCCCACAGGATAAATGTCAGCAGTTCTTTAGCGAGGGGATTACTCAGTTCGATGATGGCATAAGCCAACGCTCGGCACTGATCGGCGAGTTCTTTCAGCGTAAGTGGTGTGGGGTCATACATGATGCACCCCCGCAGAAGAACTGAAGAATTGCAGGTATAAAAAAGGAAGGGTAGTAGCCATAGGGCCGCCTCCAGACTGTAGCTTCGTAGATAGCTACCACCAGAGACGCCAACCTCTTGGGTGGTAGCCCGTGCAGGGTTGGCGTTACCGGACAGTCTGGCTACCGGCCTCCCTTTCGGGAGCCCCGCACGAGCCACCATTGAAGGCATGACTCAATGCTTGCCTGAATAACAATACGCATGACGCGTATATTCAGGCCCCAGACTTTTGTTCGGAACGCCAATTCCGGCTGCGGATTTTGCCGCAGCATCAGCATTATATCGTAAATGGCCCGCCAGAAAAAAATAAGAATGTATCATTTGCGCGTCTCCTCGCGTTTGTTGATACGTTCAGCGATCCATTTGTTTATTTCGCTTTCCCGCATGCCACAGAGCGGGAGCCAATTTTGACCGCAGGAGGTTGCAAGTTCGGTGGATTCTTACGTGTCATCCCTCAACTCTGTAGCTCGTCACCTTGAGATAGAGATTAGCTCCCAAACGCTCAGAAATGTAGAAGATGTCGAGTGCATCAAAACTCGGCTGAAAGGAATTGTTGCACCAAAAACCATCAGTAATTATTGTTCAGCCATGTATCAATACGTAGCCATGGTACGAGAGTGTTAGTGTCTTTAGATATATCACAACCCGCCACACCTCAAACGCGCAAGAGCATTGTGGATGACAGAACCACCAGCGGCAGGCTAAATCCGTTGCCGTAACTGACTATCAATGACTGAGGCAGTTAGGCCTTATCAAGGGCCAACCGTGGCCGATGATCTCACCTGGCAAGCATTGTGCGCAGCCAGCCAAGACCGCCCGTTGGGTACAGGAGAACGGCGAGTTGGTGATCGCTGGCGACTGGCTGACCGAGAGCGGCATTACCAACGCTGAACAACTGGAGGTTACCGCTGCACCGGGGGTGATCCGGGTGCAGCGGCGGGAAGAGGGCGGATTTAGGGCTTAGATGTTGTAACCCCGGCCGAAGCTGGGGTTTTATTTACTCATTAATCAGGCTGATAACGCTTATCCTGAATAATGTAAGGCTTTGCAACATCTTCCCACACAACATTCGCCATCTGTTGCCATTTCGTCGGATTTTGTTGCTTTGCAATGTAATCCCTGATTAGCTTAACAGCATGGTTAAAATCTGCCTTATCTAACTCAATAAATGAATAAAACTTTAGATATTCACCTTCTTCAGACTTAATTATTTCATGTAACTGTGGGTAGTCTGGTAAAAAAACAGCATCCAGCAGATCGCCCAAGGCATCCCAATAACTGCTATGAATAAATGCAGAGGTCAATCTATCTTCCGGTTTTTCGATAGTTTCATCTCTACGAAAAAAAATACTTGCTCCCATGTCATTACCTCATAATAATAATTTTATCTTGCTGTACTTTAGGTAGTGTTTTTATATAGTCCATGAAGATTTTTTGGTTAGCAGGCGTTAGCACTCTAAAGTCAACAGGAACAAAGTCAGCTTTTTGCAAATGATTTTGGATAACATCTCTTCCACTACCAGCACTCATGTTTTTCTCATAAAACTTATTTAATCCGTCTATTTCTTTCTGTGACAGTCTATCTGTCGTATACATGGCATCGACGGTTTTACCTTTATTGGGGCCTGACGTAATCACAAAGTCAGGTGTTTTATCAGTGATCATCCCAGGTGGTGGTGTATAACGCTCCATTGTACCGAGAGTAGGCTCTAACTGTGCGGCAGATGCGGCTTCAGCAGGTTTTAATTTGCCACTTCCTCCAAGAGCAGGGGTATTAAGACGATCATGTGCCTCAAGTAGAGTTTTATTAACAGTGACTTCATAAATTCCATCTGCATTCTTTGTTAGTACAGGTGCTTTGTTGCCCGCAGCCCCATTCGCAGCCAACCTCTCAAGACTAACCCCTGCAGCCTTGGCACCATAAACCATCCCGACTGTATCCTGGATGGTCACCGCTATCTTGGCCCATCCAGGTACCTCATCAATGGCTTTCTGATATTTGGCTGCGTAGGCCGCATCTTGCGCCAGCTTAGTTTGGGCTTGCTCTTTTGTATAGCCTTGCTCAATCAGCTTTACCAGATCGTGCGTGTAGTCACCAATGAGATCACCGAACTTCGCCATTTCATCTGGGTACTGGTCACGTAAGTCGTAATAGGTCTGGTACTCGGCATAACCTAGATAGCTGTCTTTGGCAGCAAGCGCCAGTTTCATCTCCTTGATACAGCCCGGACTGGCTCCATCAGCACAGGCATCCTTCAGATTGGCATCACTGGTAATATTCTTTAGCGTCAG
>NZ_AYKS02000043.1 GCF_000496755.2 Serratia sp. DD3 | reverse complement strand
TGAATGGCGAATGGGACGCGCCCTGTAGCGGCGCATTAAGCGCGGCGGGTGTGGTGGTTACGCGCAGCGTGACCGCTACACTTGCCAGCGCCCTAGCGCCCGCTCCTTTCGCTTTCTTCCCTTCCTTTCTCGCCACGTTCGCCGGCTTTCCCCGTCAAGCTCTAAATCGGGGGCTCCCTTTAGGGTTCCGATTTAGTGCTTTACGGCACCTCGACCCCAAAAAACTTGATTAGGGTGATGGTTCACGTAGTGGGCCATCGCCCTGATAGACGGTTTTTCGCCCTTTGACGTTGGAGTCCACGTTCTTAATAGTGGACTCTTGTTCCAAACTGGAACAACACTCAACCCTATCTCGGTCTATTCTTTTGATTTATAAGGGATTTTGCCGATTTCGGCCTATTGGTTAAAAAATGAGCTGATTTAACAAAAATTTAACGCGAATTTTAACAAAATATTAACGCTTACAATTTAGGTGGCACTTTTCGGGGAAATGTGCGCGGAACCCCTATTTGTTTATTTTTCTAAATACATTCAAATATGTATCCGCTCATGAGACAATAACCCTGATAAATGCTTCAATAATATTGAAAAAGGAAGAGTATGAGTATTCAACATTTCCGTGTCGCCCTTATTCCCTTTTTTGCGGCATTTTGCCTTCCTGTTTTTGCTCACCCAGAAACGCTGGTGAAAGTAAAAGATGCTGAAGATCAGTTGGGTGCACGAGTGGGTTACATCGAACTGGATCTCAAC
>NZ_AYKS02000042.1 GCF_000496755.2 Serratia sp. DD3 | reverse complement strand
TGACCAAGGACAATACGCCAACCTTGAGCGGGACCTCTTCGGTGGCTGAAGGCGATACGATTACCATCTATAACGATAAAACTGTGGTAGGTACTACTACTGCAGGCCCAGGTGGTAGTTGGAGCTTTACACCCAACCCGGCATTGGCAGACGGTACTTACAACTTCAAAGTGACGGGGACCAACGATGCAGATCAGGAGAGTGCGCCGAGTGCGACTCAAACCATCACCATTGATGCGACGATTTCTGATGCGGTAATTACCATCACCTCAATCAGTGATGACTTGGGTATCAGCAATACCGACTTCAACACCAGCGATAGCACGTTGTTGATTAACGGTACACTGAACAAGGCCCTGCTGGCAGACGAGTGGGTCGAAGTGAGTGTTGATGGCGGCAAAACCTGGACTAAAGCGAGCAGCACGACCGCCAGCAGTTGGACGGTAGATCTGCAAAGCAAGCCGTTGACGTCAGCTGACTATACCATCCAGGCGCGTGTGGTTGATCAGGCGGGTAATATTGGTGACACCGATGCACATGCGCTGACAGTGAGCACCGTGGCACCGAACCTGAATGGTTTGACCACCACAGCGGGTATTACCACCGATACCTCGAACGGTTTGACCACCGGCGATCTGTTCAGCCACAGTGCGACAGCGGTAAACAGCGATATGAACACCCGCGACCGTACGGTGACCATCAAGGGGGCGTTAAGCGCTGCACTGCAGAACGACCAGTATCTACAGATCTCCTTTGATAATGGGAGTAACTGGACCACGCTGTTGTCTGAAGCCGGGACTAACTGGAGTCATCAGTTGGCTGCGGTCACTCAGAGCACCACGTTTAACTACCAACTGCGGGTGATTGATGCTGCCGGTAACCTGGGCACGAATGTCAATTTCAATAGCAACTATAAGGTTGTGATTGATCTGGAGGCACCGAATGCGATCCTTGGTGCGCCTGAGGTACCGCAAATTATTAACAGCACCACCAACTACACCTTCAATGATGCCAAATACGGTAAAGTTGAAGCGGGGACGATTGTCTCACTGGTGAGTGATGTCAACGGTAATGGGACCTACCAGGAAGGGCTGGATCAGATTATCGGCTTTGCCAAAGCGAATGATGACGGTACCTGGTCAATCAGCAGCACCATGCCAGCCGGCGCGCATAATCTTGCCTTTATGGTATGGGATGCGGCAGGTAACCGTTCTTCGTTAAGTGCCTCCACCAGCATCGGGGTCACTGAGGGTAACGGCAGCACGCTGATTGAGCAGAAGTGGGGCGGCACCACCGATGGGGAAGGCCTTGGCGTGAATGCGGCAGCGGTGACTATCGGTAGTAATGGCTTGTGGTCATTCTTCCAGAGTGCGCGTGGTACAACGAGCACAAATACCGCCAACTCCGGGCGAGTCTACAATATGCAAAACCTGGAGGATTACAGCTCCAAGTACCTGGCACAACCAAGCGATGTAACCGATGTCTATTATGGTCGCTATATTAACTCGGCCACCTTTGCGGATATTAACCGTGATGGTTTGACTGATGTGATGTCACAGGTCAGTTCTTATGGTAACGGTGGACGTACTGCCTACTGGATGCAGAATGCAGATGGCAGTTACACGGCGAAATCAGTAGACCAAGGCAGCCTTAACCACTTAGGGGGGGTGATAGCCTATGACCGTCACGGTGATGGCTATCTGGACTTTGTGTTGGCGGACTCGGAAGCAGACTCTATATCGTTCCTTAAGAACGAAAATGGTGTACTGAGTGCTGACGGCACAAATGGTCACCCAGGTGGCGCGCTGCCTGCTGGCTTGAGCTTTATGCACGAACTTGGGGCGGTGGATATCGATAATAACGGTACCATTGATATTACTGGCCATGTCGACTTCAACACACTTACGTCGAACGGAGGTAACCTCGGGCGCGGTCTTGCTGTCTTGTATAACCAGACCACAGGTACCAACCAGACCAACTTTGGCAAAGTAGATATTTATTCCAATGTGTTCCGCAATGACGGCCATGAAGATGCCGGTGATAGGGCCATTTCCATGACCTATGCCGATTACAACGGTGATGGTTGGTTGGATCTGTTCCTGAGCCGTGGTTCTAAAGGCGCTACTGTTGGTAACACTGATGAAAGCCGTATCTATCTGAACGATGGCACGGGTAATCTGAATGCTACAGACGCTCAGGCATTATGGTTTGGTGACAACTTGGATGGTGGTGTTTCATTGGCGGTTGACTGGAACCATGATGGTAAAATGGACATCGTTGAAGTGCCACGCTCGGGTGTTACCGCTAGCCCTGCACTCTATCTCAACACTGGCACTAACAACTGGTCGGCTGCCGGCATTGCTCTGACAGCAACAACCTACAGTAATCTGACGGGTGCAGTCGCCCTGGATTATGATTGGGATGGTTCAATGGACCTGGTGCTGTATCGTTCAGGTGCAGATGGCGCAGTGGTGTCGAGTGATAATGCTGCACCGACCTTGCTGGTGAAAAACACCAACATTGCGCCGGATGGTACCAGCCTGCAGATCCGTATTGTTGATGGCCAAGGCATCAATACTTTCTACAGCAATACCGTCAAGCTGTATAACTCGAAGGGTGAGTTGGTGGCAACGCAGTTGATTAACCCACAGTCCTCGGGCTCGAGCAACAGTATGGGTCTGGTAAGCTTCTTCGGGTTGGATCCGAATGAAGTTTACTCGGTGCAGTTGTTGCGTATTACCAATGGCCAGACCAACCATGTTGGCGCAGAAAGTAGCCAAGGCGGTTACACCAATAGCACGGTTAATGAGAACTGGGGGGGCTTAACCACCGGTAAATCCCATGATGCGTATGTACTGACGGCGGAAAGTGATACTGCTGCCACCAATACCACCGCAACGGGCATTGTCGGTACCGGCTATAACGATACCTTCTTTGCTTCAGCGGGTGACGATACCTACAACGGGAGTGGTGGCTGGAACCAGATTGTCAGTGGTAAGGCAGTCTGGAGTGAGACAGCGGGGATGGATATCGTTGATTACAGCCGTTCGTCTGCGGCCATTACAGCTAATTTGTGGGAAGGTACGGCCACAGGCCAAGGCTCTGATAAGTTGATCAGTATCGAAGGCTTGATTGGCTCTAGCCAGGCGGACACCTTTACTGATAACTCGGCTAACAACCTGTTTGAAGGCCGCGGCGGCAACGATACGTTCTACCTGATTAACGGTGGTAACGATACGTTGATGTATAAGGTCTTGGCAGGGATGGAAACTGACGGCACCGGCGGTAATGGCAGCGATATCGTCCATGGCTTCCATGTGGGTGACGTGGTGACTGACGGTGATGCAGACCTGATTGACCTGAGTGATCTGCTGGACTACAACGGCTCAATCTCCTTCTTCCAGGATGATGGCAATATGGAATTGGACTACTCTTCCCAAGGTATTCTTAAGTACCTGAAGGTGGAGAACGTCGGCAATGACACGGTGATCAGTATTGATCGCGATGGTTCAGGCAATGCGAACGTCTTTACCAGTGCCATTACGTTGGCTAATGTCCATACTGATCTGGAAACGTTGTTGCAAAATAACCAAATTATTGTCTAACCAATAACCAAATTATTGTCTAACCAATAAATTGGGAGCCCACAGTGGAAACACTGTGGGCTCTTTTTGTATAGCTGATCAACAGATTACGGATGACCTAATTCAGGGTCATGACAACAACAGCAATTTATTGATATTGATGGATGAAATAGTTTGCGGGTAGTTCTGGCACGGCAAACGGCTAAATCGGTCAGGTGAGCCATTGCGGGTTGCTCTCATCTATATTGGTTTTCAGTTGTGGTTCTGGTGAAGAGGAATAGGAAGCAGACACGCACTGCCATTAAAGGTAGCTACAGACTGTTGATGAGGAAAATTGTCCGATTGAGCTACTAAATAGGCTCGAGGGTGTTGTCAGTGGACTTAAATGATCTGAGTTTGAGTACATTCCCATGTTATTGCATGGAAGTTACGAGAAGATTTACGATTTTATTTCAATGAGTTGTGGAACCAAAAAGCTTCCACTGGAAGAAGAATTGGAGCGGGAAACGAGACTCGAACTCGCGACCCCGACCTTGGCAAGGTCGTGCTCTACCAACTGAGCTATTCCCGCGTCGCATAGGTACTATCTTATCATTGACTTATAACTAGCTTACTTATTACTGCGTCATCTGTTGTTCAACAGCATGATTTACGTATTTTGAGCCGGCAAATAACTCAAGCTCTAATTTAACACATTGATATTAAATGCTTTTGAACATTCACTGCCAATGTGGGCCGCATTATGTACCAATCGTTTTGCCTTGGCAACCCCCACTTTTCAATAAAACGCTGTCTGACATTCTGAGTGAACATTTTCCGTTCATAGCGATCTATTCTTGAACACCCTTAGCGGTGCGGCTGATATCGCAGCGTTACCCCCCTTCCCCTCCTCTGTGATCTCCCTGACAATAACAAACAAAAAATCGATTTTAATCAAAAAAAGAATGATATTTTCTATTTTTTGAAATTGTATTTCAATAAATAAAACTACATTATTGCCGTGATGCCGCTTATCGATACTGGCCACTGCGGCAATCAAAAAATAGAATTTTTTTCCAGAAAAATGATGTTTAAACATCACGTTAACCTGATTGGAGAAGAGTATGTCTGGTTTTTTATTTTCTCGCCGTATTGCCTGCTGTCTACCCCTGGTATTCAGTGTATTAGTTAGTGGGTGCGATAATGGCTCGAGTTCAAACATGAACTCAAACGCGAACTCGAACGAAAACTCAAACTCAAACTCAAACTCAAGCGAAAACTCAAACGAGAATTCGAACTCGAACTCAAACGAGAACTCGAATTCAGACTCCCCCGTTGATCGCTCTGCCGCACCACAAAATGTGCGTATTCCGCCACTTGCCTATGATGAACATAGTGTGGTGCTAGTATGGAACAAGCCGCAACAATACAACAATATCAGCGATTATAACGTCTATATGAATGGCAAATTGCTTGGTGGCACCAAAGCCAACCACGATGCCTACTCACCGGCTAAGCCCTATATCGATAGTTTTTATCAAAACCGAGATCCTAATCAGTGGCATAGCAAAATCAGCCTGCATAATTTTACTGTTCAGAACTTAACGCCTGAAACCACCTACCAATTTACGGTACGTGCAGTTTATGCTGATGGAACCGAATCGGTAGAAAGTTTACCACTGGCATTTACAACCCCCACCGCGCCCCAAGTAGTCAATATCCAAAACTACGGCGCAGTAGGTGATGGTACGACACTGGATACCGCGGCAATCCAAAAGGCCATTGATAGCTGCACCATTGAACTGTATCCACAAGGCTGTAAAGTGCTCATTCCCCCGGGCACCTTTAAAACCGGCGCACTGTTCTTACACAGTGATATGACGCTGGAAATCACCGCCAATGCCACTTTGCTAGGGTCGGCATCCCCTGACGATTACCCGCTGGAAAAAGGCTATTACCTCTATCCTTATCAGCTCCCTGCCCCACTGCCAAAACGTCCGCCATCATTGATTAATGCGCTAAAGCCCAATGATACTGGCTCTGCCCATGCCGGTACCTTCAAGAATATTCGCATTGTTGGTCAGGGAACCATTGACGGCAATGGCTGGGTACGCGGCATCAAAGCGGGTGGCCCAGAAAATCTCACCGATGAAACGGGTAACACGCTGCCACAATATCGTGCCAGTAATGTCAATAAGGTCAATACGGACGGTATTCTCGCCGCGGCACAAACTGCACAGGGGATTGCTGATGGTCTGCCTGCCAGTACCGCATACAGTAACCGACGCTCCAGCTTAATCACCTTACGCGGTGTTGAGAATCTCTATATTGGCCAATTGACCATATTAAACCCGGCCTATCATGGCATCATGATGTTGGAAAACGAGAATATCGCCATCAATGGCATTATTAATAAAACCTACGATGCCAATAACGCCGATGGGCTGGAGTTTGGTAATAGCCAGAACGCCATGGTGTTTAACAGCTTCTTCGATACTGGCGATGACTGCGTAAACTTCGCGGCAGGTTTCGGCGCAGGAGTTGAGGAGTATCACCAACCGCCGCAAAGTGGCACCTGGATTTTCAATAACTATTTCCGTAATGGTCACGGGGCCGTTGTCGCTGGTAGCCACACTGGTGCCTGGATCGAGAATATTCTGGCGGAAGATAATGTGATGTACCTGACCGATGTTGGTCTACGGATGAAAAGCCGCCCTTACTATGGTGGTGGTGCACGTAATGTAGTATTTCGCGACAATGCGATGTCATCCCTTGGCAAGCAACCGTTTATCTTTACTATCAAGTACGCTTCCGATGTTAATGACGCGGTGCCTGCATCAGAACCGGCACAATTTCGTGATGTACAAGTACAAAATATCAGCATTGATGGGGGTACCCAAAATAGCATTTTGGTTGACGGTATGACCGTTGCGGAGATGGAAGCGGCTTATGGCTTCACTTTCCCACGTGATGCTTATCATCAAAATCTGCATTTTGAAAATGTCAGATTTAACCACGCCATTGCGACCAATATCTCCTTTCTACATAACAGCCAATTCGATAATGTAACTTATCTTGATACACAAAAGGCATGGAGCTTCAGCTATATACAAGATGTTTTGCTACATGACTCAGTCAATAACATCACCCTGACCACGCAGGCAGATGAAGTGCTGACTTATGAAGCTGCAACAAATTAAAGGTGACTTAATCTAACCTCAGCCGTAGGTTTATCTCCTGGCTCTCTGCATCACTGTATTGTGATACAGAGAGCCAGATATGGCGCTGGCCGCTAAACGGTATTCTATCGGTTGGCATAAAACAGCCATTTACTGATAAGTGATACCCAGCGTTACCGCCCCAGTGTATTTTCCTGGCACAGTCTTAGATGTTGTACAGGCGTACCACTCCAGTGGGATTGCGATATTACGGCTAGTGGCAGAGAGATCGAACACATAATATCCCGGCAATAATGATTGTGGAGCAAATAAAACTGAACTTGCCTCCCTACCTCCCGAACAGTTTTTTGCGCGGGAGTTTCCCAGTTCACCACGGACAATGATTCCGGTACCATCCACCTTTGATTGTTTGGTATCACTATTGATCAGCCCCAACCCATACAGATCAGCCGTTGCCGTTCCTGTTATCCCAGTGGCTCTAACATAGGCTTTAGCACTGACTGAGCTGCCAGTACAATTCACGGATAAGCTATCACCGACTGATGCTGACATATCGGAAGATGTCGACAGGTTAGTAAAAGTGACCGTACTTTTGCCCACACCTAACGAACAAGGGGGCGCTCTAACAATCAGCCTATCACCTGGATTGAGAATAGCTTTACTTGAAACCAATGCTGCAGTCGAGGTTGAAACTCCCTGACGAAAAAATAATTGCGTCAAGTTATAAGTTCCATAGGGAACATTAGGGCCAATATAAGCCCAGATATTCAAATTAAGGGTGGCAGGAACATTCCCTGCATTCGCATTAGCGGCGCCAGTATAATATATACTCCCACTGCTTGGGGCCCCCGACGGATAGAGGCAATTCCGGCCCAAACTCGCTGCGGATGCGGTGGATGAACTTATTTTGCCATACTTGTCCCAACTGCCCGCAATGGAGTAGATATTTTGCTTACCAGACACCGCCGCAGATGTGGTGCCGATATTAACTTTCGCCCCGCTACTGGTACCCGTTACCCCCACCACAATATCATTGCGCCCACCCACTGCCGCGGTCCCGGTATAACCATTTACCGTGACGGGTACTTGACAGGAGCTATCAATACTAGCGGTTGTCAGCCCACCACCCGCCATACGCAAAGAATAGCTTGAGGTGGTAATTGTCGTGCCGGTCCCGCCGCTAAGCTGCCCGTTAATGGTAGTCAGCTGCATCACACTCCCGGGGAAAACGATATAATCAACCGCAAAAGCAGGACAAAGCATGAAAAGAGCGACTCCACCCACCGCGCCCTGTCTCAACCACAAAAACTGACGTTTCACGCGTCGAGAGACTAAACCTGAATAGGGCATGGTAATATTTTTCATTATCCTTATCCTGTCATTGCTAGTGTTAAATATAAACTTATAGCGTTCTAAAAACACCACGATAAATAAGTTCAGTTTAATAAAATAAAAAATAGATTAATTTTAGCTTGCGCTATTAACCCTTTCTGTTGCCCAAGAAAACCAATGGCAGTGTCTATTTTAGTATTCATTTATGTCACCAAATTCGGCTAGCCGTTACTTGCCACTTGAATTTCAGGCACTTCAAATAAACATCTCAATGTCACCTGGCGAATACCACTATCAGGATTAAGGGCTAATGATTTTTCGTCAAAGATTGCCGTACAGCGTTGCGAGGATATATTCCCCCACTTCACCACAATACTGCCGGATTTCGGTAACCCACTCATATAGACCAGGCCATTATCCCCGACAATCGCACTATTTTCTTCCCCTGGTCGGACGCCCATTAACGATGCGATGGCCCCAAAAGGAACCATACCTTGATCATGTCTTAAGGTAATCAATGCCTGATAACCGACACGGGTAGCGAAAGTCGCCTTAACTACCGCACCTTGCGTCGGATACACATTGATATTGGAACGCACTAATTCGATATCGTCAGGTAAACTACTCGGATCAAGCCCGACATTGTTTCTGGTATAAGCCGAAAGATAAGGAACAACCGCATAACCTCGCCAATCAGTAATCGCATTGCTGCTATTGGTTTTCACCCCAAATGCATCAGGGGCACTGACAAGTGCCACTGAATCCCCCAGCGTATTGGACAGAGTGACCCCCTCTGCATGTACCAATACCCCTCCACTGGCGGTCATATTTAGGCTATTTGATTGATGGCTGTAACTATACCCGGTGCTCAGTGTCCCTTTGCTTCCCAGATAGCCCACATTGAGATTACTGTTTGCCGCTTGCCCTTGATTACCCCAGCTTTGCGATAAATTGTAATTCACATTGCTGTTCGGTAAATGGCCACTCAGCCCCGTTTGGCTCTGCGTCTGCCCACGGTTGTCATGGGTGATTGATGTCGTCGCATAGTGAGATTGCAGTATCGGTGAGGAGCCCAACATGCTAAAGGGTATACTGATATTCAGCGAGATTTGGCGATTTTCCGGCCAGTACCCCGAACTACTTTTCACCCGGTCAATATTGTAATTAATACCATAGTTAATCCCGTGGATATTATTACTGTAGCCCAGAGACACCCCCCTCAAGCTTCGGTCACTACCCCAGTAATCGTCTCGATTAGCCCGGAAATCCAATGCCCCCCAATCTCCCATCTGCTGACTTAACTGGATTTGGAGGCTGCTACGCCGACGTTGTGCCACCCACGGAGTCACCCCCTCACTTAATTGATATCCCTCACTATTAAATTCACTGAAACTGTAATAATGCTTGGTCGAATAGCGTAATGCCGTTAAATCAACCGCAGTCCCGGTTGATAACAGGCTTTTAGAATAGCGCACACGGTAAGATTGCCCAGTTTGGGTACCCTCTTGTTCAAACTGCGCGGCAGAGTGAGTCATATCAACAGAAACGGCACCAATATGGCCCAACGATATCCCCATGCCACCACTGGCAGTTCGATAATCTTTGGACAACAGTGTCCCACCGTACACCGTGACATCTTGCGGTAACCCGTACACACCGGTCAGCAAGAGAAAATCGGCATCCCGTGACTGAGTGGTATAACCTCCGTCATAACGCCCGCCGGTCAATTCATACTTCCAACCACCGGGACGTAACATCATCGGTAAAGACGAGTAAGGCACAGTGAACTGGCGCACCGTGCCATCCGCTTCGGTCAGGGTGACATCATAATTGCCCGACATCCCGGATTGTTGAATGTCATTAATCGCAAAAGGCCCCGGCGCCACATAGGTTTCATAGACAATGCTCCCGTTCTGGCGCACCGTGACGCGCGCGTTGCTATTGGCGACCCCGCTTATAATCGGCGCAAACCCGCGTAGCTGATTGGGCAGCATTTGCTCATTCGAGCTTAGTTTAATCCCCTTGAAAGGCACACTGTCCAGGATCTCACTGCCGGTACTGCTTTCTCCCAACAACAGGCTTGAACGTAATCCCCGAAGATCACGTGACAAATAGGTATTTGAGAATTGGGTTTGCGAATGATTAGCGCTATAGTCCCCGCCACTATCACGGGATTGGGTATAGGTCATGGTACTGCGTTGCCGCCACGGCCCTACATTAGCCCCCATGCGGAACGAGGCAAACATATTATCATTCTGTATTCTTTGTCCGTCCGCCGTATTGGTTGTCCGACCAGCGCTAATACTGTAGTTAGTCAAAAATGCCGGAATGCCGTGATCCCATAAACTGGGATCAGCCCAGTTGCCATAGGAACGCTGCATGGCTATTTGTGGCACGCTGACAGTTAAACGCGAATTGGCAAGATCCAGCTTAGTCGTCGCCTGAGGAATATAAGAGGCTAAATCATCAATCACCGTCTGGGGGTCAAGCGCTTTGAGTGTCGGAATATTATTGACATCCACCCCCCACTGTTCCAACTGTGCGATCGTGAGTAAGGGAACCACTTGGCCTTGGGCATTTTTCTGAAAATTCAGCGTAAATTCCCCGGTGGCCTGCTGATTGATCAATACCACTACCGTGTATTCCCCTTCAGCCACACCGCCAGGCTTAGAGAATGCCGATAAATCCACCGGTGTTGCTTCACCCAAAAAAGCGGGGTCAAAGTAATCATCCGCCAACACCGGGTGACACCCCAAACATAAGGCAAACATTAAAGGATGATACGAAAACTTTTTTTTACCTAGCCGTCTGTAGGAAGGCTGGGTGTAATAAGGCCTAATCATCTATCTTCTCAACGATTATTATTGAGTGTGCGTGTCACAGGCTCTGTCTTGACACCATAGTCATCAAGTAACCGCCAGCGAACTTCGCCTGAAGGCAACGCGTTGGGTAACGGGTAACTTTGCTGCCCCAACGGTGGCACCATGCTAAATAATGCGTCTGCCTCAATGGGCTTTCCTGCTACTGACAACTCATCAAACGTGGCATAAAACGCGGTAGGATTGGTCACCACAAGCTGCGTTCCCTGACGCTGAAATTGCAATGCTTGGGCAACCTGTTTAACGTCATACGGCGGTAACCCCTCAGGGCGATAGAACAGCTTCAAGGTATTTTGTAATGCCAAGATAATGCGCGCTTGCCCAGCCCCATTGCTCTCAGGCTGTTTGTCATCTTCACTTTGGCTCGGGATCGCTTTGACCTGAAACGCAAAGACAGACTCACGGTCTGCGGGTAATGTTTTTTCAATCAAACGAATACGCAATGTCAGCGTATCCTTGGACTCTAGGCGAGTTAATGGCGGCAGGACGATAAACGGGGAAGCCGCTTTCACCTCACTGGATGCATCGACCGGTTCAGCAAGTGAAGACGGCCAGTCCTCAACGCGCGATTGCACCAAATACACCGACTGAGTATCGTTAGTGACGGCAAAGGTTATCCCTTTGGTCTCATTAGCCGGATAAATAACGCGCGTAGATTGCAAGGTAATGCCCTGGCGTTCATTGGCATTTCCAGCCCAAGTGTGCCCAGCGCAAAGAAACAGTAATATCCCCATCCACAGACATCGGCGATATCTCACTGCATATCCAAATGCTTGATGCCAGCCCAAACTCATGGTCTGCCCCCCGAAACGGAGATGGCCAGCTGATAGGGTTGACTCACTGCGCCGTAATCATTAATGGTGCTATAAGTCGCCTTCGCTGTTTGCCCAATGACTCGGTAGGTTTTCTTGGAAAATGGGGCGATCATCGCTCCGGTTTGCGCCAAGTCGATGTTTTGCCCTTTAAGCTCGAGCGTATTTAACGTCAGATAATAGGGGGTAGGATTTTCCATCACCACCTCATCCTGATAAGCACGAAATACCAGTCTGCTTTGTGCTTCACCCGCCATCATCGGTAATGCTGCTGGGCGATAAAACAACTTGATCAGTGGCTGTATCCCTATAGATAACCGGGCGGTGACTGTAGTATCCACCGCCTGACCCGGTTGGGATGTGGAGGGGATCGCCAAAAAACTCAGATAAAACACAGATTCCCGATCAGTGGGTAACTCTGTTTTTCCCTGTAGTAAAATACGAACCCGAAACTGCTCTTGTGGCTCTAAGCGAAATAAGGGCGGTGTCACCAAAAAAGGAATGGCCTGTTGATCAGGCTGCCCGGGAAGATTCACCACTTCGGCCTTCACCAGATAAGGGATATCACTCAGGTTTTGAATGCCCGCAGTGGTGCTTTTATTCTCTGCGTGATAAATCACACGCGTCTGGGGCAGTTTGAGCCCTTCCGTAGCCCCCAACAATGGGTAGCCCCCCCATAATGCAACCCAAAACACCGTCAACACATTACGAATTTTTTTCATCTATTTATTTTCCGGGATCACTCATAAGCCAATTGAAAGGTCACTGAGGCTTTAAACTCGCCCAATTTATGAGACGGTGCATCACTACAAGGGGAATAACTTCCACATGATAATTGCGCTGTTAAATTCAACACGGTGCCATTTAATGACGTAACCGTACTCCCCGCCTTTGCACGAATTACGCCCCCGCCAAGTACACCGCCAGTAACAGCAATATTGCTGTTGTCCTGAAAAAGCGGCTGGCCGTTGACCGACAATTTGACGCCATAGCCGTTTGCAGGCGTTGCTAACGTCGGCGCATCAGCAAAATAGTAATCACTCCCCCCCAATCGCACCGTTCTTCCGGTAACGATAATCTGTGGGACTGCGGCGGCAAAACTCTGGTTACTACAATTACTAAAAGCAAGCTCCACCCCGCCAATCGCTGTCACCCCTTCACCGGTTAAGCTTGAAGACTGAAGCGAGGATCCATTGGCGGTGAAATTGACCGAAGAGGGCACCTTCATGGTACAAGTGGGTGCGACAAATTCCGCAGAAAAGCTGACATTCACCGAATCCGCCGCCCTAGCGGTGATACTTATGCCGCCCAAACCTAGCAGTAATAAGCCGACATAACGCCAAGATGACTTCTGGCATAATGCTATCATTCTCATCTTGACCGTCCCTCCATTATGGAATGATCCCTGTAATGGTTATCGTCGCCTGAAATGCGCCCGGTGTTATTTGGTTGCTGTCAACCATGCCCACCAAACCGACCCACAGCACTTGGTTTTCACTAAACCCATTAGCCGAATTCAGCGGCAGTAACATCATGGTTTCACCATTCGCAATGGCCTTTCCTGCCAAACCATTGACATAAAAATCACTCAATGATGGCGGTGTATCGCGCGCAGCCACCGACGTTGCCGGCTGAACCATAAACCCCACTCCATTGGTATTCGTTGGCCATTGACTATTGGTGTCAAGAAACACCTTTTGATTGCCCGGATAGGGAGTTTTACCCGTGATCATCACTTGCGGCGTAACAGTATAGTTGCACTGTATATCGATATTAATAGGTTGAATTTCAACCGTTTTTCCTGGCGAAAAATCCGTTGCCATCCGCGGCATAAAGGCCAGCGCATGCCCGCTGGTATAATCCAGATCACAACTACCATCGTTGATGGTGGCAACAAATTGAGTTGTTCCAGCGCTACCTATCGGGGTACTGGCGATAGCCTGACCACCGATGAGGCTACCGCCCATAACGATGAATAGCTGCAGATAATTATTGGATTGAGCCATCAAACACTTCCCGTCCACCATGATCATTAATGGCACTCCATTGAACACTTCCCGTAGTGGGGGCATTCCCATAGCGCTGGTTGCCATAGGGGGCGATCATATTTTGTTCGCGCGTGGTGCGGATATTCACCGATTTACCATTCACCTTCAGTGAACTGAGGGTGATGTAATACGGTGTGGGATTGGAGACGTTGAGCTGGTTGCCTACGGCGGTGAATTGCAATTGCCCCATCGCCGCTTTTTGTGTCACCGATAAACCATTAGGGCGATAAAACAACTTAATGATATTGCCCGTAGCAACAGTCAAGGCGCCTTCTGGAGTCGGGAGCGCGGTTTGAGATGGCCCTGATGTTGCAGGTAAGGCAGCCACACGAAGATAAAAAAGGGATTCTTTATCCTGAGGCAATGCGCCCCCTTGTTTCATCACCCGGAACTGATGCTGACTTCCTGGCTCAAGCCGAAACAGTGCGGGAGAGATCACAAAAGGCACCTGAGCATCCTGGCCTTCAATATCACGAAAAACTTGAGCTCTAATTAGAAAAGGTTTTGTAGCGTTATCATCACTACGCACACCTATGCTACTCCCCCCACGGCTTTCATCAACAATAAGTCGTGTAGCTGTCAGTGAAATGCCCGCAACGGAAGATGCCGACCATAACATTATTGTCAACATTAAGGCTGCATGGCGCATTAACCCATAAGAATGAATTTGCATATTTCCCCGTGCTCTCTTTATCAACAATTTTTCAACAAAAACTGATCCCATTTGGGTATTCTTTTTATACTGTGCTTTTTCCACACTATTCATGTCATGCTCAGGCAATCTCGTTGATTCCCCCTGGCATAGACTTCCAATAAAAAATAATGTGTGTGCGATAACTATGAGGTTTCCCCCATAGTTATTTTCGCTTCCTTAATTAGCAGAGTAATTATTCTGAGGCATAAGAAATAATAATTGGAGCAGTATATAAGCCTGCAGTTGGCGCAGCTAAGGTTGAAGCCATAGCTACATTAAAGGTATATGACGCACCGCCATCGGGTACTGACACCTTTAGAGGTACAGAGGCGTGATTTTGTAATGCATCAACTGAATCGGTACCACCAGATTTTAATACCATAAAGCCCGTTGCTGAATCATTACCCACAAAAATATTGTTATTACCATTATTGGCGGTGGTGCCGGAAATATATAAATTGCCACCAGCGTCACCAGCACCTGGGTCACCTTGGCAGTTTTTCAGTGTCACTTCCATGGTCACAGGTGTGCCAGCCACATTATTGGCATTACCCGTAAACGCCGCAGAGGTATGAACGCCGGTATTGACAGTCGTTCCGCCGGTAACACCGTTAACATCAATATCGCAAGTGACGGCAGAGATAAGACCACTGAGTGTGACATTAGCAGTATTTTGATCTGCCGCATTCGCACTTAAGCTTAACCCAGCCATCGCGCTAAATAATGCCATGGATAATACGTTCTTTCTTAAAATCATAATGATTCCTATGTTGGCTTGATGAAAAAAAACACAGATATGATCCCTATTCACGAGTGCATTACAGTTTGGATTTATGGATGGCAAGCCTTGATGCCGTTTGTCCCAATACAATGAAACCTACGGTGTTTGATGTGACGGTCATTCGGTGTCTGGCATTCAACGTTATACTTAAAAGCATTGTTCAAACCCGGTCAGCTCAGCTTTAGCAAATCTAGCCCAAAAAATTGGCACCAGTTCATGGTTCGTCTGGTAATAAAATGCAGTACTTCCTGTCCTGTTGGTCCGTTTTATACGCGATATAAAAACCCATATCAAATATTTTAAGTGGTTTTATGAACTACTTTTTATTGATTTTATAGTTTTATACTCTAGCAAGTAATAATGATCCTATTGCTAATAACTAGATGGATCCATTATATTGATAAAATATAGCGCCTGAACGATATCTGACAACATTAAATGCTAATTTTTCATAAGCGAAACGCACCAGCAATAAACAGGGTAATAAGTAACAAATTATGAATAATTGATGCAATACTCCGCACTGGATCACTTTGATAAACATCTACGCCAAAATATCCTATCTTTGTAGTGATTTATCTTGATAATGTCGGGGTAATATTCCTGCTGGCAACCAACAAAATCGGCAATTTAATCCAGAGATACTGAGTATCGGCTGGTCAGTTACTATGTCTGTAAGTAACCATGTCTATAAGTAACAATGTCTGTCAGTAACTGAATATGGCACCGTTTGAAGGGGGTGCTGACTCGGGATGCTGAGGACGATCTGGAGGAAATTTACGATGATATCGCCGAGCATGATGGGGTTGAGCGAGCGGATTATGTGCTTGATCAGTTGCTTGAAGTTTCCCATTCGCTGAGTAGTTTTCCAGCAAAGGGAAGTGTTCCGTGGGAGTGCAGAGTCTGGGGATCCGTGAGTTCCGGCAGACGTTTTTTAAGCCGTATCGGGTGATTTACCGGGTTCTCGGGCAGCAGGTGGTGATTTTTGTGATTGTGGATGGACGACGGGATATGCAGTCATTGCTGATCCGCAGGTTGCTCGGGCGGTAGATTTTTTCTTTATGTGCGTTTTGCGCTTCGTGACTCCCCTCTCCTACCAGGATACACGCTTACAATCGGTCAGGTGAACCATTGGCAGTTCCTCTCATCTGTATTGGTTTCCGGTTGTGGGTCATGGTGACGAGAAACAAGAAACGGACGCCTACTACCGTTAAAGGCAGGTATAGATGCTGATAAGGAAAATTGTCCGATGGACTTATTGAACGAGCGCAATGGCGTTATCGGCAGGCTTAACTGTATGGTTTTGAGTGTGTTTCGGTGATGGTGCTTGGCAGCCACTGAATAAATTTACGCTTTGATTTCAGTGAAATGTGGTGCTCAAAGGCACGCACTGGAGGAGATTTGGAGCGGGAAACGAGACTCGACCAACTCATTCTAACTCACTGAAAAACGAACAGTTTTTCCGCTCCTCTCCGAGTCACTGGACTTATTTTAGACTTATTTGTCTGTGTCTACAAGTTGGTTCGTGAATGGGCTGTTTTGTTGCGGCTTGTGGTTGATTTTATATCAGCAGGTTTGTTTCTGCGAGCAGGCAAGGCGTAAGACGGCCGGAATCCGCTTGAACTGACCAGCGAAGGAAGGCGAAGCGCACTGTATCCAGGTGCAGCTTCACCGCTCTAGCTGCCTGGTTTTGCTGGAGAGCACGCACTTGATGGTCGACGAGTGTCCAGTGCGTGCCAATTTTGAGTGCCGTCTTGATGGTTACTCGAACATAAATAGGCTTCCAGAAAAGCCCGTTGGAATCCTCAATAATGCTGACAAGTACGACCGCAATAGTAAGAGGAGATCTCAGCAAGATTTATCTCAGACAAGTAATATTTGTAGATTGGTCCAGTAACTGACTTCTTGCGGCCTTGCGTTACCACCGCCCCTCTTTTTTTCTCTTCTTCGACATTGAGGGCGTCCTGTAAGCGTTGAACCGTCCAGCCCTTCTGGAAGTAATAGAGCGGCTTTACAGGCCCCTTAAACTCCAGTAGACGCTCACACTGCTCTTTCTCACTCATCCCCTCCATCGGCCAAATTTTATAAATTTCTATCTCGGTTTTCTTTTGTTCTTGATAAATAAAAAGCGGAGAGACAAGCTCCAAGGCCTTCATAGAGAGCCACACATATTCCTTCTCTCCGGTATGGCAAAAATTACAGGCCCACTGATAAATATTTTTTATGTTACCCAGGGAGCAGGGTAGTTCAAGGCAATTCACTGATTGCAGACCCTTAAGCAAAGGCGAGAAAGGCAGCTCATTAGAAACAATCGGCGCGAACTTCCTGTTTTGCGTAATTTCGCATTTCTCAAATCCGGTAATGGTCCTGAGCTTCAACTCCAACGCAACACGCAGTTTGAAAGGAATGGAATATATATCAAATACACTACCACCGACTTGGTCAATCGTCTTGTATGTGGATGGAAGCAATGGGGAAACAGCGAGGTGAAAAAATGCACTTTCGGCAATCCTCGTCTGCCCCCACATCGCGACATGAATACCTAGATCGATGCGATGAAGCGTTGCGAACTGCACCAAGTCTGTCATGAATAACTCAATCAACGCCAAGCGATCGTCTTCATGATATACCAGTCCAAATAACGTATCTCCGGGTTTTAGAAATAACAGCTTTTCAGCCTGCTCCGCAACAATAGCGAGTTGCCTGGGCATATCAGAGCGAAGTACCTTCTTATCTGGGAATTTCCCTAGTGAAGACTTCTTTACATCAGCGGACTTCAATTTTAAAAAATCAACACATGATGCAAGGACTTCCAAAGGATTGCTGGTTTTTTTCATTACTCTAGCCCCATTATTATTTAATATTTACTCTCAGGTCTTGCTTCAGTAGTTTGAGTTGGCCGGTTGTAACGGTCAACTCAAATCGGACACTGATTTAGCACATTGCTGTGGAACGGCATTAGGTAGGACTGGGAGGCAAAGCGCATGTCCAGCAGTTCCCGGATGAATTGAACGGCCTGACGGGAAAGCGGGACAAGGTAGGGCGGGATTTTTGTTCTGCTGGTGCGGACTTTTTTCTGGAGTTGTTTGACGGTTTCGGCCAGGACTTTCCATAGGGATTGATCCAGATCGAAATGTTCCGGTCTGGCTTGGCGTAGTTCGCCGGTACTGACGCCGGTCAGAAGCAGAAATTTAAGGCCGAGTTGGGTCTGGCGGGGATGGTGTGAAGGGGCAATTTGCCGAGGAGTGGAAGCATGTCGAGTCGCATATAGCGTTCAATCTGGATGGCGGTGCTTTGGCGGCGGCCGGCGATGCCAAGTCTTTTAAGTTTGAACGCTTTCCAGTGTTCGGCATAGTCAGCAAAGCGGATGCCAACAGTTTCGGTCTGAAACGGTTGCGGGCTAGCGGAAGGATCAGCCGCCCTGTTCGATTGTACGGGTGTCGGTTGTGTGGGAGTGCGGTAGGTGCGTGGGTCGATGCCGTTGGCTAACAGATCGTGAGCCTGCTGGCGCAGGGAACGGGCTTTTTTAAGGTCTACAGTAGGATCGGTGCCAAAAGAGATAC
The DNA here is from genome assembly GCF_000496755.2 of Serratia sp. DD3. The sequence continues at coordinate 8,939 of NZ_AYKS02000042.1, read as the reverse complement.
GTTTCTGGCGGCCTTGCCAGTAGAAGCGGAAGAGCCAGTTTTTGGTGCCGTTGGGGTTGATGTTGAGATACAGCCCTCCCCCATCTTTAAGCGTATAGGGTTTCCGGTGGTTCTGGCACGGCGAACGGCTAAATCAATCAGGTAAACCATTGGCAGTTCATTTCGTCTGTATTGGTTTCCGGTTGTGGGTCATGGTGACGAGAAACAAGAAACGGACGCCTACGACCGTTAAAGGCAGGTATAGATGCTGATAAGGAAGTTTGCCTGATGGACTTACTGAAATAGCGCAATGGCGCTATCGGCAGGCTTAACTGTATGGTTTTGAGTGTGTTTCGGTGATGGTGCTTGGCAGCCACTGAATAAATTTACACTTTGATTTCAGTGAAATGTGGTGCTCAAAGGCACGCACTGGAAGGAGATTTGGAGCGGGAAACGAGACTCGAACTCGCGACCCCGACCTTGGCAAGGTCGTGCTCTACCAACTGAGCTATTCCCGCGTCGCATGGGTATTACTTTAATATCTTGACTAAACTTTAGCTTTAACCTGTTGATATCCAAAAGCTTTTAACAGAATCGGCTATCAATATGGAGTGCATTATCTACTAATCGTTTTGCCTTGGCAACCCCCTGTTCTTAATAAAACATCGGTGACATTCCAAGTGAATATTTTCCGTTCATAAAGATGCATTCTTGAACAGCCGTAACCGTGTCATCGGGATCGTGGCTTATTACGGCACACTGAATTTGGCTACCTGAGCAAAGGGGATACCCTACCCCAATCACCAGAGCGGTGACAGGGTGGCAAATTTTTCACGGCAGAATTCAGTCGTCAAACACCATAAGATCGAGCACCCGGAGGTCGGTGCCCCCTGTGATTCGCAATGGATAAGCACCACATCGCGGGCAGGGCTCTATGTGGCTATCTATGCTGACCTCATTCTTGCATCCCTCGCACCAGGCAGTGCCAGGGGTTTCAATAATAGTGATCTCTGCAACGCCTAAGCAGGTTCCTGGGGCCATGGCCGCCAACGCGAAATGCAGTGCTTGCGGCTCGATGCACGCTAACGCGCCCGCCTCCAGCCGCAATTGCCCAACCCGTGTGAAATGTTCACGTTCAGCCGCCACCTCCACCATTCGCAGGATGTCAGCGGCGAGGCTGATCTCATGCATCGCGGCACTCCGGTTCATCCTTCATGCACCCAGGTTCACCGAAATTCGCCAGCCAACGCTGCCCCCAGACCAGCGCTTGTGACAAGTGCAAAAGCGCCGATGGTTCGGGCAATTCCCCCAGCCCGAAGCGTACTGCGCGAATGGCCAGCAACGTGCAAGGGGGCGGCTCGGTCTGGGTCAGGTTGCGATAAACCTCCATAACGGATTGTGGTGACAGCGAATGACTGGTGAAACGGGGGTCGTGCGCGGCGTGCAACTTCGTTACCTGAAATGGCATAGTGCAGTCAACGCTGGCATCAACGAACAACACAGCGCTACGCCCGAGCAAGTCCAACGCATGCTCAATCTGCAGTTGATAATCATCCAGGAAATCCACACGCCCGACGGCATCCGCACCACTCATCCTCTTCAGGCATTCAACAAACAAAGGCCCCAATGCGTCATCGCCACGGCTCGCATTACCCCAACCAAATACCAGCAACGGCGCCGTCATAGTGTAAACGGCTCCCGCGCCGCCATGTTACGCACCATTTCACCTTCATGGGATTTCAACACATGATCAACCAATTCGCCCTGGGGGCCGAGCAAGACGACATCGAGTGGCATCTGACCTAGCGCATGGGTGGCACAAGATAAACAGGGGTCGTAGGCTCGAATCGCCACCTCAATGCGGTTGAGCAGTCCTTCGGTGAGTTCATTACCATCCAGGTACTGACGCGCCACAGAACGCACCGCCTCGTTCATTGCCTGATTGTTATGCGTCGTCGAGACGATCAAATTGCAAGCGGTGACCAAATCATCAGCGCCGACATGGTAGTCATGGATCAACGTGCCACGCGGCGCCTCAATAACACCAATTCCGCTGGACTGGCGTGGACCGCTCGCCATCAAATCCCCCGCCAGAATATCTGGGTCATCCAGCAACTCCTGGATAACCTCAATCGTGTGCAATATCTCAATCATGCGTGCCCAATGGTAGGCCAGGCTGGCATGAAGCAGCGCCCCCTGATTGTAGGCCACAAATTCCCGACGCTCGATTTCTGCCAACGGGCTGGGAATGAAGTCGCAATTCTGTACCCGCGCAAGCGGCCCGACACGGTACCAGCCAACGTCCGGGCCCAAGCTGCGTAAGTAAGGAAACTTCATATAAGTCCAGGGACGTACCTCCTCCTCGATCAGTGACATATAGCTCTGGTCACTGGCACCATCGAGAATAATCTGGCCATCAGCATCTCGTGCGCGCAGCACGCCATCGTAGAGATCCAGTGCACCGTCGGCGCGCACCAGTGACAATATGTTGGAACGAAAGCTAGCGAAGCTGTCATACATGGCTGAATTCTTTGCATGCAGCGTTTTGACAATGCCCACGGCCTCGACGGCCCAGGCAATCATCTGCCCTACCTCCTTACGTAGCATGTCACGATCAGCACGGCTAACATGTTTGTTCATCCCACCGGGGATCGAACCCGTGCCGTGAATACGCTTTCCCGAAGTGACGCGAATCACCTCCTGCCCGAATTTACGCAGCAGGATGCCTTTTTTCGCTATATCAGGATAAGCCTGTGCCACGCCAACGATATTGCGCTGATTCTGGTCTGAATCAAATCCAAACAGCAAATCTGGCGAGGCCAGGTAGAAGAAATGCAGCGCATGGGACTGCATCACCTGCCCATAGTGCATCAGCCGTCTGATCTTCTCAGCACTGCGCGTGATTTCGCTGGCACCCACCACCAGGTCAAGCGCCTTGGAGGCCGCCAACATATGGGAGACCGGGCAGATGCCGCACAGCCGCTGTACCATCACCGGCACTTCCCAGAAAGGCCGACCTTCGATAAATTTCTCAAACCCGCGAAATTCAACGATGTGTAAGCGCACTTGCCGTACCCGGTGGTATTCATCGAGCAAGATGGTCACCTTGCCATGGCCTTCAACCCGCGAAATGGGATCAATAGCGATGCGGCGCAATCCACTAGGCTCAGCGGCAGTTTCAAGGTCAAAAGTCATGATGAGCTCCTCACAATCAGTCGTAGTGCATCAAAGCGTGGCCAAGATGCGGTGTGCGGCCAGCCATCAGGTCGTTCAAAAAACACCAAAATGCGTCGGCGGAGGGTGGGCAACCAGGCAGGAAGTAATCCACATTCACCACCTCGTGGATCGGGTGGACCCGCTGTAACAGCAGCGGTAATTCAGGGTCGTTCGGAATTGAGCTGGATACGCTAAGCCCGGTGCGTTGACGATAAACATCATTGAGCAGCGAACCGAGATCAAAATGGTTACGCTCTGCGGGCAAACCACCATTGATGGCACAGGCTCCGGTGGCTACCAGTGTTTTGCAATGAGCACGAAATGTCCGCAACACGTCAACATTCTCGGAATTACATACACCCCCCTCAATCAAGCCGATGTCACAAAAGCCGATAGTCTTGATGTCGGTGAGTGGTGATCGGTCGAACTCAATGTGCTCAACCAACGCCAACAAACGTTCGTCGATATCCAGAAACGAGGTGTGGCAGCCGAAGCAACCGGCCAACGACACCGTCGCCACTCTCAACTTGGCAGGCAAATGTTGCGCATCCACAACAAGGTTCGGCATCATGAGGCCTCCTGTGTGTTCGGGTCACTGACCCGATGCAGGTCATAGCGCCGCTGGCCGATTGGCGTTACGAACCCACGCCGCTTTGGCAAGATAGCGCCGACCGGGCAAATATCCGCAGCACGATCGGACAGCGCCATGTTGGTATCACCCAGTTGGCCGCTCTCACTATTAATCACCAGATGCGTGCCGATGCCATAGCCGGCGATCGCGAAGAGATCTTTATGGTCAACGTCGTGGCTGGCGCGGACACAAAGTTCACAAAGGATGCAGCGGTTAAAGTCCAGCAGAATGTCCGGGTGGCTAGCATCAACAGGGCGTTGCGGATAAAACTCTTCGAATCGCACATCCTGCATGTTCATTTCGTAAGCTGTCGCCTGCAACAGGCAGTTGCCGCTCTTCTCACACGCAGGGCAGAAATGATTTCCCTCCACGAACAGCATCTGTAGCAAAGTTCGGCGCTGATCGTTCAACTCGTCAGTATCACTTTCAACCACCGCGCCTGCGCTAGCGCGCAACGTGCAGGCACTCCCTGAGCGGCCATTAACCTCCACGACACACAGACGGCAGGAGCCCTGAGGGTCGAAGTCCGGGTGCCAGCACAGGTGCGGGATGTAGCGCCCCTGACGCCGAGCGGCACTGAGGATGGTTTCACCCGGGATGAAGTCCACCGCAACCCCGTCAAGCATGAAGTTTTCGCCCGTAGCGGCGACCGGTATATCGGCAGATGAGTTCATTCGCTTTTCTCCTGGTGAGTGCTGCTGTCACTGCTGCCAGCCCAGCGCTTGGCAACCGCCAGTTCTGCATTGAGATCGAAAGCCGGTTCGAATTGCAAGGAGTGCAGGCGCTGTTCATAAGACGGCCTGAACTTGGTGAGGGTATCGTGCAAGGCGTTGCAGGCTGAGCCACCAAGGCCACAATGCGCCGTGCCATGCATCAAGGTATCGATTCGCAAAAGCAGGTCAACATCGCTGCGTGACCCCCGGCCTTCGGCAATTTTATCCATGCTCTTGAGAACCAACGCGGTACCGACCCGGCATGGGGTACAAAGGCCGCAGCTTTCTTCGGCAAAAAAGCGCGCATAGTTATGTGCAACATCGAACATGTCACGTGACCGATCAAGCACCATAAAGGCGCCCGCAGTAGGCACGTCTTCGAAGGCTATACGCCGCCCAAACTCGACCACCGAGAGACATTTGTCTGACGGGCCGCCCACCTGCACCGCCTGGGTATCACGTGCCCCGCAGTCTTGCAGAATTTGATCGACGCTCACGCCCATGGGGTATTCGTAGATGCCAGGCCGTTCGCAATCCCCCGACACTGAGTGCAGTTGGCTACCGGTCGACTTGGCGGTGCCGATGGTGGCCCACCACGCCCCGCCGCGCAGTACGACATGGGTGGCAGCACATAATGTTTCAACGTTATCCACAACCGTCGGCTGGCCTAGATAACCGTGCTCTGTCGGATAAGGTGGGCGAATACGCGGCGTGCCGCGCTTGCCTTCGAGCGACTCGATCAGCGCGGACTCTTCGCCGCACACATAGGCACCCGCCCCCACATGGATCACGATGTCAAAATCAAAGCCCACCTCACCCAGGATCGACTTACCCAACAAATGCATCTCACGCCGACGCTGCAACACCTGATGCAACGAATCCAGCAGGTAGCGATACTCCCCGCGCAAATAGAGCATCCCGTGACGCGCACCGATGGCCAGCGCAGCGATGGTCATCCCCTCGAACACCTTATGCGGGTCATGGGAGAGCAACACTCGGTCTTTGAAAGTCCCTGGCTCACCTTCGTCGGCATTGCAGGCAATGTAATGTTCGCTACCCGGGGCATCGCGGCAAAGTGTCCATTTTGTGGCAGTGACAAACCCCGCGCCGCCGCGACCACGCAGATTTGAGATGGTCATCTCGCCCAAAACTCCACTAGCACCAAGCGCAAGCGCCGCTGCAATGGCTGCCCCTGGCTGTGATTTTTCAGCAAGCAGCACGTCAGCTCGCCTTATGTAATTATCCACCAACGACCATTGCGGCGGCCACTCGCTGACGGGAACCCGGGCATTAATCAACCTGGCTATTTGCGCCACCCGTTCGGCATCAAGATGTGTGATGATTTGCTGATGGTTGATCAGCAGCGCAGGCCCCTGATCGCACAGACCGGTACAGGAACAGGTGTCCACACTGACCCGCCCGTCGGCACGAACCTGCCCGCGCTCGATCTGCAAACGTGCGCATAAATCGGCCAGCAGCTCGACGCTTCCTTGCATGCGGTCAGTAATGTTGTCACTGAAGAGTACGCGGTATTCGCCCACCGGCTTGGTATGGAAAAAACGATAGAAGGTAGCAACGCCCTCAACATGGGCTAGCGTCACCCCCAGTTCTGCCGCCACGAACTTAAGCAATTGGCGGGGCAACCAGCCGATAGATTCCTGAACCTCACGCAAGATCTGAACCAATGCATGCTTGTCGTGCCTATGCTTCACCAGAATCGCCTCGATGTCCTCATACAGCGAGGCTCGAAGGGCAGTCAAGAGAGGTGATGTAAGATTCATTAGACTCATCTCCTTGAGGGGAAAAGAACAGATGAAAAGAGAGCGCTGACCTTGGCCCAAAGGGAGTTCAGCGTCGCCTTTCAAAAATGGCAGCATCAATAAATTCATATAGTGGAGTAGGTTAGCCTATGGGTCTGTACGACAGCGCACATATCAGGCTTCCTCTCTACCAAGCTGCACAGGGTACCAACAAGGCGCGGTACATGAGCCTAGCCGTTTAGACTGGCCTGTCAGCTTCAGCCTATTGCCACGCAAATGCGTTGTGCGGTCATAGGGGGCACCGCCGTGGATGTGGCCATTAATGGCTTGAGAAATCGATCACTACGCGCGACAGCACCTCACCGCGAGAAAGGCGTTCTAATACGGTATTGATCGCTGACAACGGTTGCAGTTCGATATTCGCCTTGACCTTACCATCGGCAGCAAACGCCAGTGCCTCCGCCATATCGCCACGACTTCCAACGAAAGAGCCGCGCACAGTAATGCAGTTCGCCACCACATCGAACAGCGGTATAGGGAATTCCCCGGGTGGAATACCCACCAGCACGCAGGTTCCCCACTTTCGTGTCATCGCCACGCCTTGTTTGAACGCCGGTAAAGAGGGAGCCGTGATCAGCACGCCGTGCGCGCCACCCCCTGTAACCTTGACCACGGCAGCAACCGGATCACCATGTTTGACGTTCACCACCGCATCAGCCCCCAAGCGGGTAGCATGAGCCAGCTTGGTGTCATCGATATCGACAGCACACACATGCAACCCCATGGCCTTGGCGTACTGCACAGCCAAATGCCCAAGCCCGCCAATACCCGAAACCACCACCCATTGACCAGGACGTGCTTGCGTCTCTTTGATGCCCTTATACGACGTAATCCCAGCGCAGATCAGCGGTGCCGCCTCGGTGGCGGCCAAACCTGCCGGGATGTGGGCCACATAATTGGGATCAGCAACTATGTATTCGGCAAAGCCACCGTTGACGGTGTAGCCCCCGAACTTCGCTTGCGTACAAACCGGCTCCCGCGCGGCCAGGCAGTATTCACAGTGCCCACAGGCCGAGTAAAGCCAAGGCACACCGACGCGATCACCCTCTTTCACGGCGGTAACGCCACTCCCCAATGCCACCACAATGCCAACGCCTTCGTGGCCGGGTGTAAACGGTAGCGTTGGTTTCAGCGGCCAGTCACCATTCGCTGCGTGCAGGTCAGTATGGCAAACCCCGCAGGCTTCAGTTTTAACCAGAATCTGGCCTGGGCCTGGCGTTGGGATATCGATCTCTTTCAGTACTAATGGTTGGCCGAAATGTTCGACCTGAGCGACGTGCATTTTGCCTTTCATTGTGGTTTCCTTGGTGAAGGTTAAACATCAGGCCGCGGAACTTTGTCCCAAGCCCCTTACGGCTTCGATCATCTGGACCAACACACTCTGAGCATCGCCATAGACCATGTTGCAATTTTCGGCGTAGAACAACGGATTGACGATACCGGCATAGCCCTTGCCATCGCCGCGCTTGACGACAAAGACTTTCTTGGCCTGATCCGCGTTGAGGATCGGCATGCCAAAATGCCAGACGATGCTGTCACCGGTGAGGACATACGGTGTAAGCCGTACATAAGTAAGAAGGCCGCCAACAGATCAGTGACACCAATCACGACCGAAGGAAGCGACGTCAGTAGCGAAATATTCATATTAGTGCTTCCTGGCTGAGGTCGGTTTGGCCGTCTTTGCTTTTGCTGTACCGCTCAGCCCGCGCTTGGCTGTGTGGCCCGAGTGGTTAACGGCATGGTCGCTACTCTTGAACATCGCCAGCATTCGCTCGGTCACCGCATAGCCGCCAGCGGCATTACCCGCCCCCAGTAGCACCGCTACAAAGCCAATCACCTGTTGCTGCACGGTGCTGGCATTAAGTAACGCATAGATCCCCCCCACTACCACGATGCCATGCACGAAGTTCGAGCCCGACATCAGGGGTGTATGCAGGATCGCTGGTACGCGACCAATAATGACCCAGCCGGCAAACGCCGCCAGCATAAAAATATAGAGTGCAACGAACCCGCTGATACTGATGTGAAATTCCATGATGTAATTCCTTTGGTGCCGATTCACGTCCGTACGTGATGGGCTAGAGAGCCGGATTGGTTCGGTTTGGCCGCTTTGTTTTCCGTATCTGTCACTGTGCGCATATCCTTGCCAGCATGTGTAAGCGCGGTGTTGATGAGTATTTCATCGGACCAGTCGATGCTGATGATGTTGTCTTTCAGCATCAGCGCGAGCAGGTTGTATTGATTTTTCGCATAAAGTTCGCTGGCATCCTCGGCGAGCAGAGAGGGAACGTTCAGCGGCGCGACGATAGTCGCCGGCCCGACACGCACCGTTACACCGGGCTGGGTGTCCTCGCAGTTGCCACCACCCTCGCCCGAGAGATCGACAATGACAGCCCCAGCTTTCATCCCCACCACCTGCGCGTGATCGAGAAGCTTAGGTGAAGGCTTTCCGGGAATGGCCGCGGTGGTGATGATCAGATCAGCCGACTGGATGTGCTGGGTAAGAACTGCAGCAACCTTGGCCTTTTCTTCGCTGCTCAATTGGCGGGCATACCCCCCCTTCCCCGAAGCATCCACCCC
>NZ_AYKS02000041.1 GCF_000496755.2 Serratia sp. DD3 | reverse complement strand
GAAACACCCCCACGTGCGTGGGGAAGACCAGGATGCTTATGATGGGAGAATTAAATATATAGAAACACCCCCACGTGCGTGGGGAAGACTCTGATTCGCGAACCGCTAAACAAAGGTCGCCAGAAACACCCCCACGTGCGTGGGGAAGACCAGGTAATGTATAGAGCCAGAGCACTATATGAAGAAACACCCCCACGTGCGTGGGGAAGACAGCCCTGACCGGTTAAAGTCAGGGCTTGATTGAGAAACACCCCCACGTGCGTGGGGAAGACCCTAATGTCGTAATCAGTATGCCCAGCCAGCTAGAAACACCCCCACGTGCGTGGGGAAGACAACCCAGTTTCAAGCTGCTCACGAACAGCAATGGAAACACCCCCACGTGCGTGGGGAAGACAGCAATCCGCACAGGATCCCCTCGACCCACTTGGAAACACCCCCACGTGCGTGGGGAAGACCACCTTTAGCTGCTCGCCGCCGCCTTTCTCATGGAAACACCCCCACGTGCGTGGGGAAGACGTGAATGTCAGCATCGAGAACTGGCCGTGCTTAGAAACACCCCCACGTGCGTGGGGAAGACGTGGCATATCTGGTGCCATGAAACGAGCCGCTGGAAACACCCCCACGTGCGTGGGGAAGACCCAGGCTTTGTGTTAGCTAAGCGCAACATAGCAGAAACACCCCCACGTGCGTGGGGAAGACAAGAAAAGAAAATACCCGCCCCGATCAAACCCAGAAACACCCCCACGTGCGTGGGGAAGACTCCCGTTTAAACAACTCAATCAATGCAGTCGTGGAAACACCCCCACGTGCGTGGGGAAGACCTGAAATCGGCCCGGAAAGGATTTGTGGATCGGGAAACACCCCCACGTGCGTGGGGAAGACCCAAGATTCAAGGCGAATGCCATCGTAAATAAGGAAACACCCCCACGTGCGTGGGGAAGACAATCCGCCGCCAGAAGGGGTGGAGGTAGTGATAGAAACACCCCCACGTGCGTGGGGAAGACCTCAGCACGTACAGTGAATAGGGCTGGCTGAAGGAAACACCCCCACGTGCGTGGGGAAGACTCGGCATAAACCACGCCCGATTCACCGTGACGAGAAACACCCCCACGTGCGTGGGGAAGACTATGCGGCGCCGATGCACCAATGGCCGCGATTAGAAACACCCCCACGTGCGTGGGGAAGACCCGCTGACATTCAGCACCGCAAGGCCATCGGCGGAAACACCCCCACGTGCGTGGGGAAGACGGACGCCAAATGATAAGCATTGAGCCTTTGTTAGAAACACCCCCACGTGCGTGGGGAAGACTCCCCTTGATTTGCATATGTCTGCGCCAAATCGGAAACACCCCCACGTGCGTGGGGAAGACGCACCATGCCAACCGCGCCGCGCTCACGTTTTAGAAACACCCCCACGTGCGTGGGGAAGACAGTTTTCGATCTCAGACTCTGGCAGGTGGTAAGGAAACACCCCCACGTGCGTGGGGAAGACTCTGTGGTAATTTGCTGGTAATCTGTTGGTACTTGGAAACACCCCCACGTGCGTGGGGAAGACCTTGTTGATCATCTACTTGTGCGGCATCACACGGAAACACCCCCACGTGCGTGGGGAAGACTCGACAAGTCAGACGCTAAATGGTGCTCAATCAGAAACACCCCCACGTGCGTGGGGAAGACGCCTGTACCGTGGCGGAACGCTCATCAACTCGGGAAACACCCCCACGTGCGTGGGGAAGACGGTCTTTTTCGTCCTCCACTAACTCGTCAGTTGGAAACACCCCCACGTGCGTGGGGAAGACATGGACTCAGGATTATAGGTCGATGCCCTGACGGAAACACCCCCACGTGCGTGGGGAAGACGCATCATCAATACTTTGACACCGTCCAACATGAGAAACACCCCCACGTGCGTGGGGAAGACCGCTTTCCCCAATAAGCGACCAAGCCTCATCAAGAAACACCCCCACGTGCGTGGGGAAGACGCCCGCAGTACGCCGAAGCCAGGGAGCAGCAGGGAAACACCCCCACGTGCGTGGGGAAGACTGTCTAACTGGATGGGATCGGATGACTATGAAAGAAACACCCCCACGTGCGTGGGGAAGACGGTTTCATTTTTGCTTAACCTTATCCGCCATCGGAAACACCCCCACGTGCGTGGGGAAGACGCTACATTTCCAACCATATCTGATGCGCTGAGAGAAACACCCCCACGTGCGTGGGGAAGACTGCAAACAGAAAAATATACCGATCAGCAAGGCGGAAACACCCCCACGTGCGTGGGGAAGACCACACCGCATCGGATCAAAAAACAGAGACACTAGAAACACCCCCACGTGCGTGGGGAAGACATTACGAACCCATTAGCGACGGTACGCAGACCGGAAACACCCCCACGTGCGTGGGGAAGACGCCCAGAGCTCACAGGCATACGCTGTCGAATCGGAAACACCCCCACGTGCGTGGGGAAGACAATTAATTTATCACCCTGGTAGCGGTCTTCGCAGAAACACCCCCACGTGCGTGGGGAAGACTAGGTTTTTTACGTGCATTAGTGTACGTCAGTAGAAACACCCCCACGTGCGTGGGGAAGACCTTGGCGTGGTCGCCACTGCAATGACAAAGGCGGAAACACCCCCACGTGCGTGGGGAAGACATACTCATTCAGGAAATATAACGGGACTTCATAGAAACACCCCCACGTGCGTGGGGAAGACACCAATATATTGTGAAAGAGCGGTAATTAAAACACTATATTTGTGGATTATGAGGATTTCAGGGTTTCGATAATAAGTTGTAATCCACTGATATTAATGATCGGTTTCCTCACCTCTCCTTTGTAACGAATTTCGTAACCTGGCGGTTGAGGAATACTTCTAAACAGCATAAGACCAGACTCTGCTGGCGAATACTGCATCAAATAATCAACCACTGTTTGTGCGACAGAATCTTTCACACCCGATACGAACACATTCGGGCGAGGCTCTACGAACCAGAGTTTCATACGCCCACGAACTGCTGGTGGTAAGTCATTTGCGAGTACGACGAGCATATTTAACCCCCATCAACTCATTAACATCAGTTGTGATCTGATTGAGCAAATCAATGGCAATAACCCGCTTTCTGAATTCGTCGGAGACTTTGTGTTTATCATATCGGCCGGCCATTTCTCGAGAGAGAGAAAATGCCAAATCAATACACAGTTTTTCCTTGTAAAGGTCAGCTAAATCATACACAAACGGTAATGGACTGCCGGAATGAATAAATCCAATATGAGGAGAATATCCCATAGCGTGCACAGCCGAACATAATATGCCATAAAGCGCCGCATTGGTGGCGGTTAGCACTTGATTGGTTAAATCACTCAATTGAAACTTGCCTGGTGTGAACTGGCGTCCTTTCCAACCTACGCCATACTCTTCAGCTTTTTGCTGATACAACGCCCGTACCCGATTACCTTCCATCCCCATCATGCTGTTTAAACTCTTACCATCCAGTTCAGCATCGGGAAAACGTTTTGCAAACATCGTCCGGGCGATCTTAAGAGAAGACTCCTCATTACTGGCAAGAGCCATCTGTAATTTAAGATTGCGTGTATCAGCGGTGGGAAGAAAACCTGCAGCATAAAATAGCAGACTATCCTCTCCCACCCAGCAAACAGAGCAGTTAGCTGCAACTGCCGTTTTTATCGCTTCATGGGTCACTGAGGTGCCTGGGCCGAGTAGCAATGTGTTGATAGTTGCAACAGGTATCGGTACCACATTAGCCTCCGAGTCAACCCACTTAACGCTGCTGTCATCAATCTCTAATCGCCCACGTTCCAGATATAAGAAGGGATATTTGTCTTTTACCTGGGGCAATGATTCACGTGTCACCTTGACAAACAGTCGCTCTCCCTTAGCCATTAGCCGAACTCCAACAATGTCACCCGTCGATCCCGATAACGCTTATGCTGGCCGAACTGCACGGGGACATCGTTTAAGGTAATAATATCGCCGTCGGCTTCCCCCTCAATGACCGCGTAGCTAAGTAACCTCTGTTTTTTATCTGCCAACGTTTTCGCCTGTTGCCAGGCAGCGTCAGTGTCCTCAAATAAACCCTGATAAATCAGCTCAGTTGGTACACAACTTTTGCGGCCCAGATACAAATCCCACACTGGATTTTGCAAAACGTCAGATAATGATTCCGCTTGCGTCTGAGGTACCTCCAATACCACGGCGAAAGCCGAGTCCTGCAAGTAGTAGCGATAGGTCATTTTGGTACCGCCACCAACAGCCTTTTTTCCATCAGACGTTTTAGGTATCAACAGACTTTGCCAAGGGTCACTGTCGTCGTAGCCACTCCCAACCATCTGGAAGTCGCACAAGGCGGGCTCACGCAGATAGGGCTGACCTTTACCATCAGTGCGGGCGTAAGCCCGTACCTCCATGCTCAGGTTATTCATTTGTGCCAACCATTCGATTTCGGGGCCGCCAGCCCCGCGAGCGCAACAAAGCAGACCCAGGATGCCTGAGCGTGTTGGGAAGTTCAGTGTGTCACGCACCCCAAACTTTGAGTCATGCCCCCAGGCTTGCAACGGCCCTTCAAGCCACAGGAGCATATATTGGGTAGATTTGCTCATCGTTATCTCCCTTACAGGTGAGACTGTAGATCGGCAATCAGGCTATCGATGCTGTATTCAAGGTTATCACCCCATTGATAGTCCCCTTGTTTGCCAAACAGCGAGCCAGATAGCTTTTCTTTTTTGTCGAGCCAGGTGTTAAGTTCATCTTTGCTGGGACGGAGGAAACCTTCGCCTTTACTTTTGACTGGTTGTTCAAAAGAAGCTTGCAAGCGTTGCCCTTTACGCACCAATACGCGAGCGTATTCCCACGGGCAGGCACCAGATTGTGTTGTTTGACGTGCGCTTGGCACAGCGGCATACAACGCCTTTACAAAGGCATCTACGGCAGTCTTAAAGTCAGAGCCCTCTCCCAACGTCTGTTCCAATTGGCCCAGGTCAAGGCTCACATAACGGTAGTAAGTTGCTGAGTTGTATTCCAAACTACCCATATGTGCAGAACCACTTTCATCTTCTGTTTTACAATCATCTACTGCGGTAAAAAACTCTATTTCGTTGGTTACTTTATGAGTTGAAATAGCATGAGCGAAGGATGCCGCCGCCTCAACATTCATATCTGGTGCTTTGGCGACCATACGTCCAAACAACGCTATATCCAGAGCATCCAAGGTTTTGTTAACGACTTTTTTGGACACTTTTACCAGATCTTTATCTTTCAGCTTCGATACTTCAAAACCATTTTCTTGCGCATATATGGCAAATGCTTTGGCTTCAGATTCGCTCAGAAATAACAAAGTATCGTCAGAAAAAAATGCCGCCATAGCCTCACCACAATGGGCCGCTTGCTCTTCGCTGGCACCGAGTGCCAGACACTCATTGGTCAACATAGCGGCTATCTTTTTACTGCGGATACCCAGCCTAATACCAAAGTCCGGCATAGCAAGACGTACTTCTCGTTTCCAGCATTGAGATGAAACACGAGCACGTGGCACGCCGCCGATGATGGCTGACTTGGGTGCACCCACATCATCACGGTTAAGACAGGTCACTGGGAATGATTGCAGGATGTGGAATTCAATGCGGGTATTTTTGTATAGGTTAGTCATAACATTGTCCTTGTAAAAGATGCTTTAACAATCAGGCGAATGGGTTATCAATGATGGGCACTATTTGCAATAAGCCGCAGCCAAACGCGCGCCCCTTGCCAATGCCATTTTTAAAACTATTGTGAAATTGCTGCAGGTTGGTCACGGTGAGTTGCCCCTGAATATGAGCTTTGCCAAGTGTGACCTGGCGACCAACCTTGTCTTGGAATTGCAGTACTTCAATGGCATCAACCTGTAGGGTTTGAGAGTCCACCTCAAACCCCCAACTATTGGCGGCGCGCTGTATAAACCATTGTGCGATCTCAGCACGGCCTTTTACCGCAACACGTTTACCACTCTGTTTATCCTTGCGTACCGGGTTCACCTGCACCTTGAAGCGATAGCGTGAATGAGCCAAAAACGCATCAGCGATTGGCCTGCTTACCACTTTACCGTATTGCCCTTCTACCTGTGTTGTTGGTTCTCGGTTTGAAACAATCAACACTTTGCGGCTATAAAAGTCCCCCCCTTGATCGGCATAAACAATACCGCTTTGGATATGGCTGTGTTTTTCAGTTTCAGTACGCTCATCAGAAAATAGGCTGTATACCACTCGGTGTAACGAATAGGCATCGGTCATTTTCAACGCCTTAACAGCTGCACGATCGAGGTGTAAGGCACTGGCAAATAGTTCAGTCATGTGTGGGCTCCGTTGCTGCTCCGTCCACTTCGGCGGTGCGACGATAGAACTCTTGCGCCCAACGAGCTCTAATCTGCTCCTGCCTATTACCTGAGTACCACAGCAATTGATCCAACAACTGAGCGAAATCAGGTGTCACACCTCGGCTTATCATCAGCGAAAGCAATGGCCGCAAAATACGACAAGTTTCACTTGCACTGGTACAGGCCAGCAGGCGGCGCAGGCGTGCTTTAGCCTGATCAGACTGGTTCCCCTCGTCAAAGCAGGCGGCAATCGCTGCCCCCAAGGGTAACTTGCCATTCGCCGTGGGCTTAGCTTTTGCCAGGGCGGCACCCACGATGCAATAGGGTAGCCGCTCCCACTCTTTTTCCAGATCAACACCAAAATGAGCCAGTAATTCCCAGCTTTGATATTCGGTTGCTGGGTTGTCGGCACGTTTGAGCCGAGCGGCAAAGCCGTTGTCCTTGTTGATGCCATCAATCACATAGCTGACGAATCGGTCTGCCCGGGATAGTTTGGCAGAGGTGTGGATTGCAGTGTCTTCCTTTGGCTGATCCATATAGGTTTTCTCCTTAGTCAGCTTTTAAATATTTGGAAAAGTTAGGGCGTGCTTGAGCCCAAGCATCCATTTGACGGGCACTATCGTTTGGGCAGATTTTGTCAAATACTTGGATAGCGTAAGTAGCGAAGGTTTTGCGTAAAGACAATAGATCTTCTGGATTACTCCCTTTGCTAAAGCAAGCATGAATTAATTGCTGAGAATGGCGCTCACACAACTGCCACATCCTTTTCTCCGCAATTAAAGAAACGTCTTTGGCTCGTGTCTTTTTTCTTACATCTGTGGGTTTAGGGTCACCGACTTGGTGAAAATATCTTTCAACAGATTTTTTTAAGTAGGAAGTAGCGACGCTAAGTTCAGCTATTTCAAACTTATACTGCTCGGTTTCTATATTCCCTAAGTAATCAGTGTGGATATCAAAATAAGATTCTATAAATTCATCACGCTGTTTGACAGATTGATCACCAGAATTAGAGGTGACTTTTATTCCCCCAACCCATACAGTCAAAACTCTTGATTCTTTCTTGATGCGCCGTTTTACCCAATTTAAACCTACACACTCAACTCCATTCGATGATGAATATGATAACCATGATGATAAATCCCTCCAGGGTTTTTTATCAAGATTGACATAAATTGGCCTTGGCACAGCGTCAGATTGATTGATAAGTAGAGATGTTTCCAGCCAACCATCGGCAACTTTGGGATATTGAATTCCATCCATATAGTAAATATCTCCATCTTGCAGTAGAGCAAAACGGGATAAGGCAATAAGAGTTGCCATATACGTTTTTGAATACTTCTCGCTCGATACATCTGATTCTTTTTCAGGCATCGCCTCCCAAGGCGGATGGCCAACACCACTCCATACAACTCTTTCAGCAATTTGTTCCGTTGAGAAAAGATTAAACCAAATGGATTCAAGTAGTGTTTCAGTAAACCCAAAGCAGTGCAAGTTACCAACAAAACCGCCTAAACTTGGCCCTGCAGGTGCTGAATACTGAGCACTAAGTAATTTACCAGAAAGGTTTGTAATATTACTTTCAACTCTTTTTCCCCCAAAAGAAAAGTTCATTATCAATATAATAAACATCGCCAAATCCTGATTGTTAATATCTTGGGGGCTTAGGGTTTGAAAAAGAATGGTATTATTACCAGCCCATATATCAGGGTAATATCCAGCACCTATGGGCTTCGGTTTGCTAGAAGATTCAATCTCTAATATTTTTGATTTGGTATTAGCAAGTAAAATTTTTTCTGAGGCTCTCCTGTCTATTAAGGTTTTTATAGCAGGCATCTGTAAAAATGGCCGTTCACCATATAGAAAAAATCGGTCATGCCATTTCTCAAGATAGTTTAGACACTTATCCGCCATGCCCTGCCAGCCCATATGTTTCCAGTCATCGTCATCATCGGGTGTTGCAGCGGACTGAGCGATAGCTAATAACAATTTGGTGATGGCAATTTTCTGAACAGGGTTACCCCCTAAAGCACGTAATTGCGAGTTACTAAAGATCTCTTTCAGACTAACACGGCCCACATCCGCAACCGGTATCCAGGGCTCATCAATCAAGTTAAAGCGGTTTTCCATCGTTTATTCCTTATTGGAAATGGCACGGAAGCCAAGATCTTCACGGTATTCAAGCAGGTATTTATCACCAGCCGGGTAGCCATCCTGAGTGAGCAATTCTCCCGTTTTGCTGACGATGGCAATACGCAGCAAAGCTTCGTCGTCCTCTGGTCGGCCAAGATAAAACACCTCATTCAGGTGCAGTTTTTCCAGCTCATGTTTCGTGTTTTTGGGTGGGCAATAAGCCGGGTTGACTCGTACTAATTGCTGGTTAAGTGCTACAGCCAGTTTGCGCCACTCTGCCTTGGTCAGGCGATGGCGGCTATGCGGCAAGGTTAATTCGCTGCCATCAAGTAAACGGATATAGGTCGTTCCATCTTGTGAGCGTAAATTACACAGCAACAACAAATCATGGGTATCCTGGTCGCTGTAGCGAGTGTCCGCTTTGTGCTCAGGCAATGTTTTGCCACCTTTGGACAAAGTGAGTTTGGCGAGGGCTTGTTGGGCCTGCTCGCCAGTACGGAACCGGCTGCCGTTTTTCAATTCATGTAACAGGCTAGCCCATTGTGCGCTTTCCGTTCGCGCGGCATAAGTTTGATCAATTAAAGGGCGAATGCCTGATGGTAAGCAGACTGACTGCATATCTTTCCAGACTTCAAGGCTGCGGCACAACACATACGGCGAGTACACCATGGCGCTTTTGCCAAAAGCAGAGTGAGGATTCGCCAGTGCACACTCCAGCGTTGGGGCCAACAACCAGCATTCTGGTTTGGCGCTGGAATGACGTGGGGTATCTGCGTGCCGCCAAAGGCGGCCAAGACGCTGTAGCAACATATCGGTGGGTGCAAAGCGAGTTATCAGAAAGTCAGCATCAATGTCGAGTGACTGTTCCAGTACCTGTGTACCCACCAGAATGCGTCCACATTTTGCACGTTGGGACCATCCGGCCCGGCCATAGAGGTTTACCCAACGATCTTCGTTGATGGCACGGTGTTGGGGGGTAAAACGCGAATGAAGCAAGCCCGTTTCGCACCCCACCTGTATCGCACGACTGGCGATATCAAGATACCGCTGTTGTGCTTCAGCAACGGTGTTTTCAATCCATAAGACTTGTTGGCCCTGAGCTGCCCGTTTAAGTGCTTCTTCCAGTGCTTGTTCATTTTTATCGCACATTTGAAGTATTACTGGAGGATTGTCTACAGTCGGTACTCCTACTTCAACCAGCTGATTTTGTTCCCCCACCGCAGCTACAGTCGTAACCAGTGGGTAAGCTGTGCTGGTTGTAGCCTGTTGTAATAGTGCTTCACGTCGAGCCTGACTCAGGGTCGCACTGAGAATAATCACGGTGCAGTCTATCTGCCGCAGAAACGCCACCAGTTCGTTGAGAATAGTTCCCGTGTAGAGATCATAGCTATGCACTTCATCCAGGATGACGACCTTGCCAGCCAGACCAAAAGCTCTGACAAAACCATGTTTGACGTTCATAACCGCCATTAACGCCTGATCAATGGTGCCGACGGCAAATGGAGCCAGTAAGCCGCGCTTATTTTGGTTGAACCAAGAACCGCCAGGGCAGCCTTCTTCCCCTATTTCAGTATCCAGCAACCAGGCACCAGAGTGCAGCAACAAGCCCCGTTGTGGGGTTGCTGAACTAATGATTTGCTCCAAAAAGGCATTGAAGCGATCGTAAATCTTGTTGGAAGTTAATTGAGTTGGCAGCGCAAAATAAATACCCGTCGCTTTTTCCTGTGCCAATAACTGATAAGCGGCATACAAAGCAGCCTCGGTCTTTCCCATGCCCATCTGGGCTTCAAGAATATATACCCCTGGTCCCGATACCTGTTCCACAAACAATGATTGCGGCTCACGCAGTTGCATCGCTAGATTGATGGGATCAAAGACTTCAGCGAAAGAGAGTCCGTTGCGAATAATAGGCTTGATAAAACCAGCATCATTCAAGGCGGCCGTGATATTTGGCCGCCAATCTTCATCAGGGTTTTCAAAAAAACCACCAGAGCCAATCCAGTCAGAGACAGAAGTCAACCCAGCGACAACACGTGCCTGAGCTGCGGAATCAAACTTCGGCCAGTCCGATTGAAAGCATTCTTTTAGCGCGACCACCAGTTTTTTGCGTTCGTCAAACCAGTTGGGGCCGCCAAAGACATCTGCGTTGCCGCGTTTATCATCAACCGACGGGTTAAAACCATGGTGTTGACCGAGGATTTCGGCAACATATTTCGGTACTCCAAGATCTTCCGCTGTGGCCTGGCTGACTCCGGCATGTCCACCCCATTGTTGCTCTAGTTTGGGGTTTACTCCAGCCAACTCCGGCATCCTTGTGTAGTCGATACCGCAAGCTGAAAGGATCTTTGCCACAAAAGTCGGGCTGACCTTGCCGATATCATGACTGCCGGCTGCCATTTCACTCCCTTTCGGAAATAAACGGTATTGCATAGGTTGTGGGAAACGCGATATCAGTTGGCGAGCAACTTCACCTACAATCTGGCAGTGGCTCAGCACCGAACGCCCTTGAATCGAGGTTCCATCACTTAGCATCCGTGTTTTAGCCGGGCACTTTTCGAAGCAAATTGCAGAGATTATATTATCGGTTTGCGCAGGCGATTTTTTTAAGAATCTCACTATTAATCATCCTTACCTAAAGGCGTTTATCCACGGACGTTAAACTGATTTCATAAGACATAGCCAAATAAGATTTGTCATTGGAGTGAGAGCTTGCTACTAATAAAAACCCTTCACAATACTGTACAGAAATTCAGGTTAACTGAGATTACTAATCTATTACCTACACACTCACCAACTGTTAAAAAGCCATTGCTTGATGTCATCTCTGTTTACCAACACCAGTTGTTGAGCTTCGGGTTTTCCGTCAAGATATTTAGTGTTCACCTGCAATTCTTTCAGTAAGTAATCGGCAAGGGCTGCACGGGTTTTTATATGAAGTTGGTTATTTTCCATTTGGTAGTCGTTGGCGAGAACTTCTCGTTGGGCGAGAGTTAACCTCGGATCAGGTGATAGTATTAATGTGACATAGGTCTGCCAGGCTTCATCTTGAACGATGGAGTGGGGCGATGAACCTTCGATTGCTGCATTCTCACGGAACCGACTCAAAACAAGGTCACGAAATCCTTGAGATTTCTCACAATATCCACGGACATGGAAGCGGCTTCCCGCTTTGATAATGCTGTGTGGACTGAAAATCCGCCCCTCACTTTCGGGATTAGACAAGGATATATAGTTCACTTCTATTCGTAAGTGTTGATGAATAGCTTTCATTAAAGTCGTAATGACTTGACGTGGTACTTTGCGTTCAGGTAATTCAAGTCGAGTTACACAGGAATTGAGTAATCGGGGAGCCAATATAAAATAGCCGGTTTCAAGCCAGGCAAGAAAATCATCTAACCCACCATGAAAATATTGAGGCTGTTTATCATCAGCAAAGGCGTAATGTGCTTTATCTAGCTTAAGGAGGTGATTGGGGTGTAAATTTTGATAGTGAACAATGTCTTTGTAGGCCTGTTGTCGGGTTATGCTGAACTGATTTTCAAGATCTCTATTACGTACTTCTCCCATCCAAAAGGCCAGCATCTCCAAAAATGCGAATCGTTCGTGAGCTAGCTTGGCACTACTCATATGCCCTCCATGGAACATCGAACCTCATGCGAGGTCAACTACAGCATAACTGGTTATTATGCACTGTGAATAAGGCGAACTTTTGATTGCCATTAGAAACTGAATACACTTTTTATGACCGAACAGTGGCGTAGCGTGGTAAAGCCAGACTATCCTTGAGGTGAATCACCCTTGTTTTCTTGGCTCATTATTAGCCATGAATATAGGCTAAAAACTTTTACGAAGCTAAACTATACCAGCCTAAAAATCAACCTACAGCATCAATTTGGGAACCAATACATTAGCTTCACCACATACAAGAGAAAAAATCTCACTCAGTGGTGACTGCAACTGAACAAACGATAGCCGTCATTAAAGACTTTCGTTCTGACCTTGGCCAGGTAACCGATTTGGTCCAATCAGTCGCCTGGATAAATAGCAGCCCGAATAATCTCTGGCTAGCAAGACGTATTACCAGTAAGCACCCAGTCTTCAAATAGACAAATACCATTAAATTGTCTACCATAAGACCAACTGATTCACCAATAGGAACCAGGAGAATGAGATGAAAAAGCATCTCAACACCGTTGCTAAAACCAATGCTAATCGTGACCTGGTGGCGGTGAGGGCGGCGATGGAAATTATGGATAAATGGGGCTGTACGGCGGAGCAGCAACAAAACATTCTGCAACTCTCCAAGGCTACGTTCTACAAGTACCGCCATGGGGAAACTAAAACCGCTTCGTTGAGCCATGACCAACTGACCCGAATCAGTTATCTGCTGAATATCCATTCCGCCTTGCGTATTGTGTTCAACAACCCAGAGAACGTTTACGGCTTTATGACCATGAAGAACCATAATCCCTTCTTCAATGGCACTACCCCGCTCTCGCTGATCGAAAACGGTGAGTTTGGTCATCTGCATGAAGTGGCTAAACGTGTCGATGTACTGCGTGGCGGGTTGGTCGGATGATCCACCCCGAGATCCCGCGCACCGCTGTCGTGCCGCTGCGTGGCTATCGCCTGATCCATACTAAATACCCAGCGGTTTCAGTGTTTGCCGACGTTGCCAGCCCGGAAGAGTTCGATATTCTGTTTGAGATCCAACAAATCACCAATCCACGCTTGGCAAACCAAGTGGGGAATCTCAATTTGCTGGCGCGTGAAGAGTGGGTATTGGGGATTCCGGGGGCGCACTACGCCATGGCCGCCTTTACCCACGTCAACCCTGACGGGAGCCGTTTTTCCAATGGCGACTACGGGGTCTACTACATCGCAGAGAGCAAAAAGACCGCCATTGCTGAAGTGTCCTATCACTGTGAACGCTACTGGCGCAAGGTGCCCGAGCTTAAGTTTGAATGCTTCGAATATCGCTGCCTGAACACTGAGCTCAGTGATTCTACATTTGCCGATATCACCAGTCAGCCGCTGGAACACCCCTACTATCACTCAACGGACTACCGAGCGGCACAACAATTAGGGGCGGAGTTGCGTAGCGCCCATGCGATTGGCATCACCTATCGTTCCGTGCGCCATCCCGGGGGGATCTGCTGGGGGCTATTTACCCCCAGAACCCTCACCCGCATTGTTCCCTCTTCCTTGCACCAGATTATCTGGGATAACGGCATTATCTCCGTCAATCAGATTACTCGCGGTTAAGTTTATCAAGCAGTTAACCGCGAGTAGCGGTATCAGCATGAAAATTTTCTTGAAAAATTAAATTAATGACATTAAATTAATGTCATTAATTTAATTTTCAACTCTAGGTACTCTATTGTGGCTCGCCCTCTTAAACAGCAGTCTCTTGATATCCCTCGTCGAGCAATAGAGGTGGCAATTGAATTGCTTTCGGAAAAAGACGCCTCAAGCATCACGATGGCGGAAATTGCCAATAGAATCGGTTGTCGTGGCCCTGCGCTTTACAACCATTTTCGTAATCGTAACGCTTTGCTTAGGGCGGTACATGATGAAGGCTTTCAGCGGCTTTATTCCCATAAGCTTGGTCTGCTAACACGCCATAAAAATGACGCCCTAGCACGCCTTCGAGAAGGTGGGGAGGCCTATCTCATTTTTGCCGCTGAAAATCCCGCGTTGTACCGCTTGATGTTTTTCCCTCCCCAAATAGAAGAAATAGATACCCAACCCTTTTCTGCTGATCCAGCACAAAAAGCACTGACATTGCTACGTAATAACGTCATAGAAATTCAGCAAATGGGCTATTTACCAGAACAAGATTCAAATGATGTTGCGTTTACTCTTTGGTCCACTGTCCATGGCGCAGCTCTTCTGATGGCACAACAGCGAACCCCTGATGTAGGGCTTAACGCTGAATTGCTGGCAAAAAACACCGTGAATACATTGATGCTTTTGATTGAAAAAACCCGATCCACTTAAGGAATAGACAACATGCGTAAAGGACTTATGATCACAGCGACTCTGTTCATCCTCTTCATTATGATTGCTGGCTTTATCGGAGTGAACGCAATATTAACAGAACGGGAAATCGCCACTTTTGCAAAGCAAGTACGTGATAGCGCGGACTCTCGTGCGGTCACTATTAAGACGGATAGCCCTGAATTCATGTCATTACCCGAACCCGTACAGCGCTATTTTAAATTTGTTTTTCGTGGTAGCCCGCAACCATTGCGCTATGTTGAATTGACCATGGAAGGCGACTTTCGCAGACCATTGACTACCCAATTCACACCAATGGAGGCAACGCAAACCATCGCAATCCACTCCCCCTCATTACTTTTCACGGGTACGACGCCCATTTTTTTAGGTGTCTGGGCAAAGGCTTACGATGCTTTTTATGATGGGGAAATGACGATGAAAGCGAAAATAATGTCAACGTTCACCGTTGTTAGCGAGCATGAAAGCCCTGAGCTTAATCGTATTTCGTTAAGACGCTGGTTGCTAGAAAGCCCTCTTTACCCGCAAGCGTTATTACCAGGGGGAGTTGTACGCTGGGAGGCTATCAACGCCAATCAAGCTCGTGCGATTGTTTCAGCGCAAGGAATCAGTGCTTCTCTGGTTGCCACATTCAGGGAAGACGGTAGCTTAGAACGTTTTAACGCAGAGCAAGATGGTGATTTGACAACCCCTTATCACGGCTCCGGTGAGCAAGTGGTCCGCACTGATTATCGCCTAGTGAATGACATGATGATTCCATTTGGTTTCGTCATATCTCGTGTTGCAGGTGGCAAAGACTATCCATTTTGGCAAGGCAAAATAACAGATATTAACTTTTATCATTAAGATGGTGGTTAAATGGTCGAGCGGCATCAACAATTAGGGGCCAAATAGGAGCATGCAGTAAAGCCTGACGGTTAGCTGAATGTAAGAAGTGAGCACTCACTGGGGCTTTGAGGTTCGAGCCCCAATTTGCGGTAACGACTGTGTTCTTATATTCCCCAGAACATGAGATTGATGGCATTCTTAATCTCGTCTGCATAGGAGCTAAGATCGATGATAGCCTCCCCCGTTACATTAGCAGAGACACTTGCCAGTTCGGTTGTCATCACGCGGTAATCTTCACCATCAATGCTGACCAAAGGAAACAGTGAGTGATTCACCTTCTCAGAAAGGTGATGAGATTCAATAAGTGGTATAACCATGCGCCGCCTCGGCGTATCAACAAGATCACTTTGTACATCAACAAATAGTTTGTAATGACTTGCCCGTTGGTATTTATAAACAATAAATTGCATATCACCAGTTCCTGTTATCCTCAGCAAACGAGCCATGTTGCTCGATAAAAATTGCAACTTCTTCCATGCCTTCACGGTTATCCGCTTGCCATTGCTCGGTCTTTATCTTACGAGCCTCTTTGCCTATGGTGTCGTTAACCAGACCAGAAATATTTATTCCAGCAGAAATAAGCACCTGATAATTATCTTTATCTACGGTAACACTGACTCTGTGCTTCATAGTACCCCCCCTCAGTATGTATTTTCAGTATATACTGAAGGTAATCAGCAAGCAATGGACTGAGATGAGCGCGGAAAGTCGCAGAATAATGGGGGAGATCAACCAAGAGGCCAGTAGCAGCCTCTTGGATTAAGTGTCTCGGGGGTTAAAAGCGGTTAAAGGGCGCTGAATACGCCACCAGGCCATTGGCCCCATGCAGAGCATCTTCAGCCAACGGGTAAACCTGGAATGCGGCTTCGGTTCCCGGCCAGCGGCAGTGTAGATCATACTGAGCGGCAGCTTTAAAGCCAAAACGCCCGTAGTAGGCGGGGTCCCCCAGTACTACCACTGCGGCATAGCTGAACTCGTTGAGTGCATCCAACCCTTCATAAACCAACTTTTCTGCCAATCCCTGGCGGCGTTGATCTTCTGCCACCGCTAAGGGAGCCAGAGCCACCCATAAACGGTCCTCTCCGGCAACTTCAACCGGGCTGAAAGCGGCATAACCCACCACGCCCCCTTGTTCATCAGTAGCAACAACCCCTAACGTCAGTAAGCCATCCTCACGCAGTTGTCGTACCAGGTCCGCTTCATCATCCCGGCCAAATGCGTCACGCAGTAAAGCATCAATGCCTGCTGCATCCACCGGTATCTCAACACGGACTAACATGGCTGCACCACACGGGAAGCGTACACCGTGTCCTCTTGCAGACCCGCCTCAACAAAATCGGCCAACTGTAACAGCCCAATGCGCAACGGCGCTGGCATCGCATCAAGATCGATGGCGTCCATCAGGTTTTTAACATAGAGTCCCAATTCCGTATCTCCTTCAATCTGCAACCGGCGCTGGAAAAACAGCGTGTCGGGATCTTGCTTACGAGCAGCAATCAAGATCAGATCGTTGGCCTCACCACTGAAGCTCACATCAGCCTGCGCCTGTTGGCTCACCACCAGCTTATCGTTCTCTACGGTCATAAACCATTGTAGCGCCAGGTCGCGCACTTCAATTTTCAACCAGCGTGATTCAAGAAATGCCAAATCGCCATCGGCCAGCGCTTGGCGAAATTGCCAGCCCAGCAATTGTTCCAAAAGCTGGCGCTGCAGAGCAAACGGCGTGAATTTTAGTGGCACACGTAATAGTGACGGCCCTTGGCGCACAATGCGCGCTCGTAGTTTTTCCAACACGTTCACTCACTCCTTTCCACTCAATTTTAGATTATTTTGCCACATTAATGCCCCAGATAACCGATCTATCCGCAGAATCATTCACGGCAAGGGGGATAAAACCCGTCATCAAGGTGGTTTTGTAGCGCTGACACCCTTTCTATCATCAATCAATACGCCAGAAACTGCCCCAAATCAAAGCCTGTTAACTTCGGGTTTACTAGAATTAGCCTCCCGCAATATGAATGAACTTGGATATCACTCCGCCACCGGATAATCATGTTGACCGGCAACATTTATCACCACGTGTCCCTCGCTGGGTACACGGCTGAATCAGGATAGACCTATGGAGCTGCTTTGCCCCGCCGGTAATCTGCCAGCATTGAAAGCTGCAGTAGATAATGGCGCAGATGCAATTTATATCGGCCTGAAAGACGATACCAACGCACGCCACTTCGCCGGGTTGAACTTTACCGAAAAAAAGTTACAGGAAGCCGTCGACTATGTACATCGGCATGGTCGCAAATTACACATCGCCATCAATACCTTTGCCCACCCGGATGGGTATGTCCGCTGGCAGCGCGCTGTGGATGTCGCAGCGCAATTGGGGGCAGATGCGCTGATTCTGGCTGACTTGGCGATGCTGGAATACGCCGCTGAACGTTATCCGCAGGTGGAACGCCATGTCTCGGTGCAAGCCTCTGCCACCAACGAAGAAGCCATTCGCTTTTATCAGCGCCACTTTGATGTCGCCCGAGTGGTGTTACCGCGCGTGCTTTCCATGCATCAGGTCAAGCAATTGTCGCGTACCAGCCCGGTGCCGTTAGAGGTTTTTGCCTTTGGTAGCTTATGCATCATGGCTGAAGGGCGCTGTTACCTCTCCTCTTATTTGACCGGTGAATCCCCCAATACCATTGGTGCCTGTTCCCCGGCGCGCTTTGTACGCTGGCAACAAACTGCACAAGGGATGGAGTCGCGGCTGAATAATGTGCTGATTGATCGCTATCAGGATGGCGAAAATGCCGGTTATCCAACGCTATGTAAAGGCCGCTATCTGGTGGATAACGTGCTTTATCACCCGCTGGAAGAACCTACCAGCCTCAATACGCTGGAATTGTTACCAGAGCTGTTAGCCGCCAATATTGCGTCGGTGAAAATTGAAGGCCGTCAACGCAGCCCAGCCTATGTCAGCCAAGTGGCACGGGTTTGGCGTCAGGCGATTGATCGCTGTATCGCCAATCCGGCCACCTATCAGCCAGACGCCGCCTGGATGGAGACGCTCGGCGCGATGTCAGAAGGGACCCAAACCACATTGGGTGCCTATCACCGCAAATGGCAGTAGTGAGAGAAACCATGAAATATGCATTAGGCCCAGTGCTCTACTACTGGCCAAAAACCGAGGTGGAAGCCTTTTATCAGCAAGCTGTTAATAGTAGCGCCGATATTATCTATCTGGGCGAATCTGTCTGCACCAAACGGCGTGAGATGAAAGTCACCGAATGGCTAGCATTGGCCCAGGAGATCGCCAAATCCGGTAAGCAGGTGGTGATATCCACGCTGGCACTGTTGCAGGCCCCTTCGGAATTGAACGAATTAAAGCGTTATGTGGAAAATGGCGAATTTCTGATTGAAGCCAATGATCTCGGTACTGTGAATATGGCGGCGGAACGCGGTCTGCCGTTTGTCGCCGGGCATGCGCTCAATTGTTACAACGGCTATACGCTACGTCTGTTACACAAACAAGGCATGATACGTTGGTGTATGCCGGTGGAGCTGTCCCGCGACTGGTTAGCCAACTTGCTGCAACAATGTGATGAGTTGGGGTTCCGCCAGCAGTTTGAAGTGGAAGTGCTCAGCTATGGTCACCTGCCGTTGGCTTACTCCGCGCGCTGTTTTACCGCTCGCTCAGAAAACAGGGGCAAAGACGAATGTGAAACCTGCTGCATTAAATATCCCCAGGGCAGAGTGGTTAACTCACAAGAGAATCAACAGGTGTTCGTGCTCAATGGTATTCAAACCCTGAGTGGTTACTGTTACAACCTGGGCAATGAACTCGCCGGTATGCAGGGATTGGTGGATGTGGTGCGCCTGTCACCAGAAAATGCGGAGACGCTGGCCTTGATTGACCGTTTCCGCGCTAACGAGCAAGGTCAACAGCCCTTGGCATTAACCGATCACGCGCAATGCAATGGCTACTGGCGGCGCGTTGCCGGGTTAGAGTTGGTGCAGTAAGGCCTCTCCAATACTCAAAATGCTCAGGGGGCCAGAAACCACTGGCCCCTTAATGCCACTCAGTTGATTCGATCAGCGCTGGATCAAATAACGAATGGTTGGCCCATCCTGCTGAATGTCCAATACGGTGTAACCGTGGTTACGCGCATCCAGTGGGATATTGTTAATCGACTGCGGACAATCGCTAATCACTTCCAGTATTTCACCCGCTTTAAGCTGTGGCATCGCCTCTAATGTGGCAACCGCCGGGTAGGGGCAAGGTTCTCCCACCATATCCAGGCGATAATCCGGCACTATTTCAGCCTGTTTCATCCTTCACTCCTTAAATTCACCGTCTGGGTGTCGTGTTTATTACGGAAAAAGCGTTTCTCCCACCACAGCATGGCGGCAAAAGCGATGCCCAACATCAGGTAAGTGACCAACAACCCGCCAATCGGCCCAAAGGCTTCCAGCAGGTTAACCTTGCTATAATTAGTCGCCAGTGCAGGTGCCAGGTCATCCCAAAAATAGGCCAGTAGCGTAGCACCGATAATATTGCCGAAGCCGACCCACCAGTAATGAACTTGCCCTTCAACCGCACGATACATCCAGCCAGTTTCACAACCACCCGCCAGGACAATACCGAAGCCAAACAGCAGGCCACCTAACACGGCATTTGGCCCTGCCCACATGATTTTGGGCGCCACCCCCAACTGCACGTAACTGAAGATGCCAATGGCACTCACCACCATCCCCAGAATTATCGCCTTGGCCATATGGGTGCGCCCTGTGATCCACAGGTCACGAAATGCCGAAGTAAAGCAGATCTGGGCCCGTTCAATCAACAAACCGAACCCTATGCCAAACAGCATAGCGATACCCAACTTGGGTGCATCAAACAGTGTCCATAATGACCAAGCCAGCGCGAGGAAAAAAATCACCATCCCCAAGCGAAAGCGGTAGCGAGCCTGCTGAGGTTTTTGCGTCAGTGGGGAAGCGGTGTTCACTTTTTGCAATTTGACCGGGATACGAAACATCGGCAGCAGGGTGAATTTAGCGCCAAAATAAGAGCCTACTGCGGTTGCCAGTGCAAAGAACCAGGCATGTAGTGAAAACTGCGGAATCCCAGTAAAAAAGGCGGCCAGATTACACCCCATGGCCAAGCGCGCACCAAACCCCGCTATGATGCCCCCCAGCAACGCTTGCGCAATGCGAATACGGTGCTGCGGCATTCGTAATTTAACATTGTTGGCCCATAATGCCGCCGCGATACAACCGGCAAACATGCCAATAATCATCCGCCCATCAATGCGTTCCAGTGGCGTCCCTTGCAAGCCGATGACCTTGAAGTAGCCCCACTGTTCAGGATGGAAACCCAACCCCTGCAATAGATGCCCGCCCCAGCGCGTGAATTCACCCGTCACGGCCCAGAAAGTACCGGTCAGACCGAAATAATAAGTCGAGAGCAACCCTGCGGCGATCACCGCCGGCAACGGTGCCCAAAATCGTACCAGGTACTGAGATTTGAATTGCTGCCAGTGCATGGCATCTCCTACGCATATCAGACGACAAAAACCCGGCAATAATACGCCACTTTGCTTTATTCGCGGTTGTTCAGGCGAAAAAAAACCAGCTAGAAAGCTGGTTTTCTGAGGATAATCACCAAATCAATGATTATGCATCACCAAAACGGCGACGTGGTGTGCTAGGTGCGGCATCGCTACGGCGTGGCGCTGGTTTGCCATCGCGGTTGAAATTACCACCACGGCGTTCACCACCTGCATTGCCACCTGCATTGCCACCTTCACGGCGCTCACCAAAAGAGCGGCGTGGAGCAGCAGGAGCACCATCACGACGCTCACGGCGTTCATGAGGTTGTGCATCACCAAGCAGTTGCATGTTCATCGGTTTATTCAGAATGCGGGTACGAGTGAAGTGATTCAGGATCTCGCCCGGCATACCTTTTGGCAACTCAATGGTTGAGTGAGAAGCAAACAACTTGATGTTACCGATGTAACGGCTGCTGATGTCGCCTTCGTTAGCAATCGCGCCAACGATATGACGAACTTCCACACCGTCATCACGGCCCACTTCAATGCGATACAACTGCATTTCACCCACGTCACGGCGCTCACGACGTGGACGATCGCCACCTTCGCGGCTATCTGGACGAGCATCACGACGACCACGGTCAGCACGGTCACCACGACCACGATCATCACGGTCATTGAACTCACGACGCTGACGCGGTTTGAATACCGGATCAGGTGGCAGGATCAACGGACGCTCACCCTGTGCCATTTTCAGCAAAGCGGCGGCCAAGGTTTCCATCTCCAGCTCTTCAGCCGGTTGCAGCTTAGCCAACAGCGCACGGTACATATCCAGATCACTGCTTTCCAGCTGTTGCTGTACTTTGGCTGCGAACTTAGCCAGACGGCGTTCACCCAAAAGCGCTGCATTCGGCAGTTCCACTTCAGGGATGGTCAGCTTCATGGTGTGTTCAATGTTACGCAGCAAGCGGCGCTCACGGTTTTCCACGAACAACAATGCGCGGCCAGCACGGCCTGCACGGCCAGTACGACCAATACGGTGAACGTAAGACTCTGAATCCATAGGGATATCATAGTTTACTACCAGGCTGATACGCTCAACATCCAAGCCACGAGCAGCAACGTCGGTGGCGATCAGAATATTCAAGCGACCATCTTTCAAACGCTCCAGTGTCTGCTCACGCAGTGCCTGGTTCATGTCGCCGTTGAGTGCTGCACTGTTGTAGCCGCTGCGCTCCAAGGCTTCCGCCACTTCCAGCGTGGCATTTTTGGTACGCACGAAGATGATCGCTGCGTCAAAATCTTCAGATTCCAGGAAACGCACCAGCGCTTCGTTCTTACGCATACCTTGCACCGTCCAGTAACTCTGGCTGATGTCCGGGCGAGTAGTCACGTTAGATTGGATGCGAACTTCCTGCGGATCTTTCATAAAACGGCGTGTAATACGGCGGATCACTTCCGGCATGGTGGCAGAAAACAGTGCGGTCTGATGTTCCGCCGGGATCTGCGCCATAATGGTTTCTACATCTTCAATAAAGCCCATGCGTAGCATTTCATCGGCTTCATCCAGCACCAGACCTTTCAAGCTGGACAGGTTCAAGGTACCACGCTTGAGGTGATCCAACAGGCGGCCTGGCGTACCGACCACAATTTGTGGCCCTTGGCGCAAAGCGCGCAATTGTACGTCATAACGCTGGCCACCGTACAAGGCGACAACATTGACGCCATGCATATGTTTGGCGAAATCAGCCATGGCTTCAGAAACCTGAACGGCCAGTTCGCGTGTCGGTGCCAACACCAGAATTTGTGGTGCTTTTAACGCCGCATCCAAGTTATGCAGCAGGGGCAGCGAGAACGCTGCAGTTTTGCCGCTACCAGTCTGGGCCATACCCAGCACATCGCGGCCATTTAACAGGTGAGGAATACACTCAGCCTGAATCGGTGATGGTTTTTCATAGCCCAAATCAGTCAGGGCAGCAATGATCGGTGCAGATAGGCCCAGATCAGCAAAAGAAGTTTCAAACTCAGTAGTCATGTAAACGTGTCTCATTAATGATGGCAGCCAGTTTACATAACTCGTCGAGAAAACTTTCAGTCGTTTTCATTTAAAAGTGTGAACCGGCTCAAATTTGTTTATAAAACAGACAAAAAGCCCTCGCCCGCCAAGGCGATAATTTTGGTCAAAAACCAATGTATCTCAGGCTGAGATCCTCTATTTTCCTGGCTGTGCGTTAGCGGCAACTCGAAATTTATTGGATATAGTGTCTGTCAGCTATTGTTGGTCGGATTCCGATAGGTCGTCTTGTTCTTGGCCCAGTAGAGCCAATTCCAACAATGCATAGCGGTGCTCAACAAAGTTATGAACGTTGTTAGCTACCGTCAGTTTGAACAACGCAGTAGCGCTGTCCTTATCCCCCAGACTTAGGTAATACTTACCTAAATAGAAGTTTGTTTCACTGAGATGTTCAGCGAGCGAAGTGTTATCCGTTGTATCTGCCTTGAGTCTTTCCATCAGCGTGCTTTCACTGATTTTACCCAGGTAGAATTCGACAATATTCCATCCCCATTGCCCTCTGTCCGCTTTATCATAACGCTGCTGGAGCGAAACGCTGGCTGCCTTGGGATCAACACTTCTTTCCACCAGGTAAAGCCATAACGAACGGAAGGGATCGTTTGGGTCGTCTTGATAAAACGCCTGCAGATCATCCTGCGCCAACAGGAAGCGGCCACCATAATACAGTGCAATGCCCCGGTTTAAACGCGCGTAGTTGTAAGTTGGATCAAGCTCTAGTACAGAATCAAACGCTTCATACGCGGCATCAAAATTGCCTGCCTGCGTGAAGTAAATGCCAAGATAGTTAAAAACTTCCGGCATATCAGGACGTATCGCCAGCGCTTGCGAAAAATCGTTGCGCGCTAGAGCACGTAGCCCGAGGCTATCATACAGCACTCCGCGCTCATATAAAAGCTGTGCGCGTTCATCATTAGTCAGTGCTTGGCTGGCAAGTATCTGTTCCATGCGCGCCAAGATCACTTCCTGCTGCAATGTGGGCTGCAACGGAATAGCCAGAACGTCATCTTTACGCCAATCATTGTTGCTGCATCCTGCCAGCCAAAGTGCTGTCGCAACGTAACACCAGCGCAAGAAAGGCTTCATTTCTTACTCCCAAAAACAAACATTGGCTGAACGTCCTGTCCTCCGCTTGCTAAAACGCGAGCATCCTACCCGCACGATGATAACAGCCCCGCCGCGAAGGCGGGGACTGTAAAGTTATTGATACACTTATTCTGCTTCTGGCGCAGGAGCTGCAGACGCTTCTGGCGCTGTGGCTTCTTTGATGCTCAGGCGTACACGGCCCTGGCGATCAACTTCCAGTACCTTGACCGGAACTTCTTGGCCCATCTGCAGATAGTCAGTCACTTTCTCAACACGCTTGTCGGCAATTTGAGAAATATGCACCAGACCTTCTTTGCCGCCGCCGATGGCCACGAAAGCACCAAAATCAACGATACGGGTCACTTTACCCTGGTACACACGGCCAACTTCGATCTCAGCAGTGATCTCTTCGATGCGACGAATAGCATACTTCGCTTTATCGCCATCGGTAGCAGCAATTTTCACTGTACCATCATCTTCAATTTCAATGGTGGTACCGGTTTCTTCAGTCAACGCACGGATAACCGAACCACCTTTACCAATCACGTCTTTAATCTTGTCTGGATTAATCTTGATAGTATGGATACGCGGTGCAAACTCAGAAATGTCACCACGAGGCGTGCTGATGGCCTGCTCCATCACACCCAGAATGTGCAAACGCGCACCCTTAGCCTGATTCAGCGCCACCTGCATGATCTCACGGGTGATGCCTTCAATTTTAATGTCCATCTGCAGTGCGGTGATACCTTCACGGCTACCGGCAACTTTGAAGTCCATGTCACCCAGGTGGTCTTCGTCACCCAGAATATCAGACAGAACCACAAAATTATCCTGCTCTTTCACCAAGCCCATGGCGATACCCGCAACCGCAGACTTGATTGGCACACCAGCATCCATCAGTGCCAGAGAAGCACCGCAGACCGAAGCCATAGAGGAAGAACCATTGGATTCAGTGATTTCAGACACTACACGTACCGTGTACGGAAAATCTTCCGGCTTAGGCATCATAGCCAATACGCCGCGTTTTGCCAGGCGACCATGGCCAATTTCACGGCGTTTAGGCGAACCGACCATGCCGGTTTCACCCACCGAGTACGGAGGGAAATTGTAGTGGAACAGGAAGCTGTCGGTTTTTTCGCCCATCAGCTCATCGATAATCTGTGCGTCACGCGCGGTGCCCAGCGTGGCGGTAACCAGAGCCTGGGTTTCGCCACGGGTAAACAGCGCCGAACCGTGGGTACGAGGCAGAACACCGGTACGCACGTCCAGACCACGGATCATGTCTTTTTCGCGACCATCGATACGTGGTTCGCCACGCAGTACGCGACTACGCACCACTTGTTTCTCAACATCACCCAGGATGTCCTGGATTTCACCGGCATCCAGTGTTTCATCTTGTGCCAGCAGTGTTTCCACTACGCTGTCTTTAACCGCATCAACTTGAGCATAACGCGCTTGCTTCTCAGTAATGTGGTAAGCATCGCCCAAGCGGCTTTCAGCCAGTTCGGCTACACGAGCATGCAGCGCTTCGTTGATTGGCGTAGGCTGCCAATCCCACTTAGGTTTGCCAGCTTCACGCACCAAGTCATTAATGTTTTCGATAACGACTTGTTGTTGCTCATGGCCAAACACCACGGCACCCAACATCTGCTCTTCACTCAGTACTTCGGCTTCAGATTCCACCATCAGCACCGCACCAGCGGTACCAGCAACCACTAGGTCGAGGCGAGATTCTTTCAGCTCATCCGCAGTTGGGTTCAGCACATACTGGTCGTTAATGTAACCCACACGGGCAGCGCCAATTGGGCCATTGAACGGGATACCCGACAGGCTCAGAGCAGCAGAAGCACCGATCATGGCGACAATGTCCGGGTTAACCTGTGGGTTAAGAGAGACGACTGTAGCGATCACCTGAACTTCATTGAGGAAGCTATCTGGAAACAGCGGACGAATTGGGCGGTCAATCAGACGGGAAGTCAGGGTTTCACCTTCACTTGGGCGGCCTTCACGGCGGAAGAAACTCCCCGGAATACGACCAACTGCATAGGTACGTTCCTGATAGTTAACCGTCAACGGGAAGAAGGACTGCCCCGGTTTGGCTTTCTTTTGGCCCACAACGGTAACGAATACCGCTGTATCATCCATATTCACCATCACGGCGGCTGTGGCTTGACGAGCCATCATTCCCGTCTCAATAGTGACTGTATGTTGACCATACTGGAATTTGCGAATAATTGGTGTCAGCAAAATTTAATCCTTCGTTGAGGGTACGTCAGTATTGGTTACGCGACACACCCGGGAATCGACTTGCCTTCACATTACATCCTCGCGACTAATGACAATCTTTATCTCATACCCATCGCCAATCAAACTGCAGGGGTGTTGACTACACTCGTTCACCCTAGTCACATAGTTATCTATGCTCCTAGGGACTCACTCTCTTGTCGCCTACCTGCAACTCGATTGAACTTGGGTATACAAACCAAGATAAAGCCTCTCATTAGCCGCGCGAACCGCTGTAACGGAAGAACCTAGTAATACATTAACCTTATTTGTCTATGCTTCCTAGAAGAAAGGGGCCAATTTGGCCCCTTTCTACTGAAACTTGTTCGATTAGCGACGCAGACCCAGACGTTCAATCAGGCTGGCATAACGTGCTACATCTTTACGCTTCAGGTAGTCCAGCAGCTTACGACGCTGAGAAACCATACGCAGCAGACCACGACGGCTGTGGTGATCTTTTTTGTGTTCTGAGAAGTGGCCTTGCAGATGGTTAATCTGCGCAGTTAACAGGGCAACCTGAACTTCGGTAGAACCGCTGTCGTTAGTACCACGACCGAAATCAGCTACGATTTTAGCTTTAGCTTCAACACTTAGAGACATTGTCATACTCCAAATTATAAATAACAGACACGGGCGCCGATCTCTAATTCAGCAACCCAATAATTAACTGCGCTATTCTACTCTTAGCCTTGTATGATCGCAAGGCAAGGCAGCGATAACCATTCAAGTTATAGATATATCGATTATGTTATTCAGCCGCCTTTGGCAGGGCTTTCAGCTGAACGGGGGTATCGTCTGTATATTCAACCACTAAGCGACGCGGTGCCACCCGACCATCATCAGCAATCTCGCCAATACCGATAAATTTCCCTGTTTCGCCTTCAGTCATACGCACCAAACCAGCGGATGGCGCATGGCTAACTTGTACCGGTTGCCCCTGTTTAACGTAATAGGCGACAGCGGACGACAAGTTCACAACCGGAAAATCTGCCGCAGGGCTATCCATCGGCATCAGCAGCGGATCGAGCAACTCACTGGCAACCTGACCTTGTTGATTGGCCTGTTCCAGTAAAGCGTTGAGTTGATCCAGAGTAACCATACGGGCCAGTGGGTATTTCGCCACTTGCAGACGCCGCAGATATATCACATGCGCCCCACACCCCAGCAGTTCACCCAAATCATCGATAATGGTGCGAATATAGGTCCCTTTCGAACAGTGGACCTCCAGTTCCAGTTCATCCCCTTCCCAGCGGATAAATTGGAGCTCGTAGACGGTGATAGCACGCGCTTCACGTGGAACTTCAATACCCTGCCGAGCGTACTCATACAGCTTTTTGCCCTGATATTTCAGCGCTGAATACATGGAAGGAACTTGCTGGATATTCCCCCGGAAGGTCTGCAACGCCGCATCCAGTTGTGCCTGCGTGAAACTGACCGGCCGCTGTTGCACGATCTGCCCATCCGCATCCGAAGTATCCGTGCGTTGCCCCAAACGGGCAATCACACGGTAACGTTTATCGGAATCGAGCAGATACTGGGAAAATTTAGTCGCTTCACCCAGGCAAATCGGCAGCATACCGGTCGCTAATGGATCGAGTGCCCCGGTATGACCTGCACGGTTGGCATTGTAGATACGCTTTACTTTTTGTAGAGCATCATTGGACGACAGGTTTTGTGGCTTATCCAGCAGCAGTACACCGTGGATATCACGGCCGCGGCGGCGAGGACGACTCATTAAGCCTCCTCGTTGTCGCCTGATGCGCTACGACGCTCTTCGTCGTGCTTCACCACATTGGTCACCAGGTTAGACATACGCATCCCTTCAACCAGCGAATTGTCGTAGGCAAACGTCAACTCCGGTACTACCCGCAGGCGCATGGCTTTACCCAACAGGGTGCGGATATACCCCGCAGCGTCCTGCAACGCTTTAATACCGTTAGTCACCAGCGCTGGGTCGTGGTTTTCAGTGAGAACATTCAAGAAGGTCACATAGACTTTGGCATAGGCCAGGTCACGAGAGACCTCTACACCTGAAACGGTCGCCATACCGATGCGTGGATCTTTGACTTCACGCTGCAGAATAATGGCAATCTCTTTTTGCATTTCTTGCGCCACGCGTTGACCGCGGCTGAATTCTTTTGGCATGTGGCTATCCTCCAGACAAAACAGGGGGCACATGGCCCCCACAACACTATTTTTGCATTATTCGAACATTAAGCGATTGTGCGCTGAATCTCGATAATTTCAAACACTTCGATCATGTCGCCAACGCGCACGTCGTTATAGTTCTTAACGCCAATACCACATTCCATGCCGTTACGGACTTCGTTAACGTCATCCTTGAAGCGGCGCAGGGATTCCAGCTCACCTTCATAGATAACCACGTTGTCACGCAGCACACGAATTGGATTATGACGCTTAATATTACCTTCAGTAACCATACAGCCAGCAATAGCACCGAACTTAGGTGATTTGAATACGTCACGCACTTCGGCCAGGCCGATGATCTGTTGCTTGTATTCAGGTGATAGCATGCCACTCATTGCCTGCTTCACTTCGTCGATCAGGTTATAGATGACCGAGTAGTAACGCAGATCCAGGCTTTCTGCTTCAATAACGCGGCGAGCAGATGCATCAGCACGCACGTTGAAGCCCAGAATAATCGCATTAGATGCGGCGGCTAACGTTGCATCAGTTTCAGTGATCCCACCGACACCGGAACCGACAATCTTCACTTTCACTTCATCGGTAGAGAGTTTCTGCAGTGAATCAGAAATAGCTTCACAGGTTCCCTGTACGTCAGTTTTCAGCACGATGTTCAGTTCAGACACTTCACCTTCGGTCATGTTGGAGAACATGTTTTCCAGTTTAGACTTCTGCTGACGTGCCAATTTGACTTCACGGAATTTGCCTTGACGATAGAGCGCCACTTCACGGGCTTTCTTCTCGTCACGGACAACTGTCGCTTCATCACCAGCTGCAGGTACACTGGACAAACCGAGGATCTCGACAGGAATAGAAGGACCCGCAGAGAGGATTTCACGCCCCAGTTCATCACGCATCGCACGCACGCGGCCATACTCAAAGCCGCACAGGACGATATCACCCTTGTTCAATGTCCCTTCCTGAACCAGCACCGTCGCTACCGGGCCACGGCCTTTATCCAGGAAAGATTCGATAACGACACCACTTGCCATGCCAGTGCGTACCGCTTTCAGCTCAAGCACTTCGGCTTGCAGCAAGATAGCATCCAACAGTTCGTCGATACCGGTACCAGCTTTGGCGGAGACATGAACGAATTGTGCTTCACCGCCCCAATCTTCTGACATCACACCATACTGCGACAATTCTTGCTTAACACGGTCTGGATCCGCTTCATGCTTATCGATTTTGTTAACCGCAACCACCAGTGGTACTTTCGCCGCTTGAGCATGCTGAATAGCTTCAATCGTCTGTGGCATCACACCGTCGTCCGCTGCCACCACCAGTACCACGATATCCGTCGCTTGCGCACCACGTGCACGCATTGAGGTAAAGGCGGCGTGTCCTGGTGTATCCAGGAAGGTGATCATGCCGTTCTCGGTTTCCACATGGTAAGCACCGATGTGTTGAGTAATACCACCGGCTTCGCCAACAGCGACTTTTGTCGAGCGGATATAGTCAAGCAGAGAGGTTTTACCGTGGTCAACGTGACCCATGATAGTGACAACCGGTGCACGAGGTTCAGCACCAGCCGCAGCACCCGTATCACGGTCACTCATCAGCGCTTCTTCCAGCTCGTTCTCACGACGCAGGATAACCTTGTGGCCCATCTCTTCAGCAACCAGTTGTGCCGTTTCCTGATCAATCACTTGATTGATGGTGGCCATGGCGCCCAGTTTCATCATTGCTTTGATAACCTGAGAACCTTTTACCGCCATCTTGTTAGCCAGTTCGGCAACCGTAATGGTTTCACCGATAATGACATCGCGGTTCACTGCCTGAACAGGTTTGTTAAAGCCCTGCTGCAGCGTACTCGGTTTACGCTTACCTTTACCGCCACGAGTGACTGCACGCGCTTCTTCACGATCCGCTTTCGACTCAGAAAGTTTGTTGCCTTTTTTCTGTTTAGTCGCTTTACCACCACGGCTACGACTACGACGATCCCCTTCAACTTTGGCATCGTTTTCATCTTCCGCAGCACGGGCGTGCTGAGAGGTGGTCACATGGTAGTCAGCGGACTCAATTGCAGCACTAGCTGCCTCGGCTTGCGCCCACTGTTCACCGTTCTCTTCAGCCATACGACGCGCTTCTTCCGCTACACGTTTGGCATTTTCTTCAACCTTACGGCGTACTTCTTCTTCCGCTTTACGCTTAAGTTCAGCGGCTTCGGCTTCACGACGTGCTTTTTCTGCCTGAGCTGGCTTGGTCATTTCATCGGTATGTTGATTGGTCACTTTTTCTTTTTCCGCTGAATTACTCTTGGTAATCGCTGCGGCCTCACGTTTGGCTTGCTCTTCGGCGGCACGTTTAGCGTCGGCTTCACGTTTCGCTAGCTCTTCCGCTTCGCGCTGTGCCTGCTCTTCCGCTTCACGCTTTGCCTGCTCTGCCGCTTCAGCCTGCTGGGCTTCTTGCGTATCGCGATTTACATAAGTGCGCTTCTTGCGGACCTCAATTTGCACCGATTTACTTTTACCGCCGGTGCTCGGAATATTCAATGTGCTGCGTGTTTTACGTTGCAGCGTGAGTTTATCTGGCGCAACACCATGATCATGGTTCAGGTGCGCCAGCAATTTTTCTTTCTCTTGTTGGGTTACAGAGTCATTCTCGGACTTTTCGATCCCTGCGTCAGCAAACTGCTGTACCAGGCGATCAACCGAAGTCTGAATCTCTGCAGCCAGGGATTTTACGGTTACATCTGTCGTCATGCTGTTCCTTCCTGCTACAGTAGTTTATTACGCGTTATCGCCAAACCAGCAGATATTACGTGCGGCCATAATCAATTCGCCAGCTTGTTCAGCGTCAAGACCTTCGATATCAGTCAGGTCGTCAACTCCCTGCTCGGCGAGATCTTCCAGCGTACAAACCCCATGCGCAGCCAGTTTAAAGGCCATACTACGCTCAAGCCCCGCAAGGTCGAGCAAATCATCTGCTGGTTTCTGACCACCCAGGCTCTCTTCTTGCGCCAGAGCCAATGTGGTCAACGCCGCTTTGGCACGATCCCGCAAGGCCTCAACGGTATCTTCATCCAGCCCATCAATCGCCAGTAACTCTTTGATTGGGACATAGGCCAGCTCTTCCAGCGTTGCGAAGCCTTCTTCCACCAGGACGGTAGCGAAATCTTCGTCAATATCAAGATACTTGGTGAAAGTATCGATAGCGGCATGAGTCTCAGCCTGATGTTTGGCCTGGAGATCATCGGCAGTCATCACGTTGAGTTCCCAGCGGTCATCATCGCGATGCTGTTTCAGCAACTGAGAGGCCAGACGCACGTTTTGACCATTACGGCCAATCGCCTGGGCCAGGTTGCTGGCTTCAACAGCGATGTCCATGGTGCATTTGTCTTCATCAACCACGATAGAGGCAACATCTGCCGGCGCCATGGCGTTAATGACGAATTGTGCAGGGTTATCATCCCACAGGATAATATCAATGCGCTCCCCACCCAGCTCGCTGGAAACGGCCTGAACACGGGCACCACGCATACCAACACAAGCACCCACTGGGTCGATACGCTTATCGTTGGTTTTTACTGCAATTTTTGCACGGGAGCCGGGGTCACGGGCAGCCGCTTTAATTTCAATCACCTCTTCACCGATTTCCGGCACTTCAATGCGGAACAGCTCTTTGAGCATGTCAGGGCTCGAACGGCTGACGAACAGTTGCGCACCACGCGCTTCTGGACGTACCGCATACAGCACACCACGAATACGGTCACCAGGGCGGAAGTTTTCACGTGGCAGCATATCTTCACGGCCAATAACCGCTTCGGCGTTGTTGCCTAAATCCAACGCAATACTGTCGCGGTTAACCTTTTTCACCACGCCGGTAACAATCTCACCTTCCTGTTCACGGAAAGCGTCAACCACCATCGCACGTTCAGCTTCACGAACTTTTTGTACGATAACCTGTTTTGCCGTCTGGGTCGTGATACGGTCAAACGTCACTGATTCGATCTGATCTTCAATGTAACCGCCCAGTTCAATGGACGGTTCTTCAAACTGTGCAGCTTCCAGTGTAATTTCACGTGTCGGCTGAGTGACTTCATCAACAGCGACCCAGCGGCGGAAAGTGTCAAAATCGCCGGTTTTACGGTCAATGGCGACACGCACGTCGATTTCCTGCTCATATTTTTTCTTGGTCGCCGTTGCCAAGGCGCTTTCCAACGCTTCAAAAATCTTCTCACGCGGAAGGGATTTTTCATTGGAAACAGCTTCAACAACAGCCAGAATCTCTTTGTTCATCCTAGTTGCCTCATCCAAATTTTAAAAATGGGGTATCAGGTTCGCTTTCTGAATATTACTCAGCGCAAACACTTCATCTTTCCCTTCCACAGCCACCGTGATCATCTCGCCTTCAACAGACTTGATGATACCCTGCCATTTACGACGATTCTGTATGGCCATCCGTAAAACAACGCTGACCTCTTCACCGATAAAACGCTGATAGTGTTGTGCGGTGAACATTGGTCGATCAAGGCCGGGAGAGGAGACTTCCAGGTTATAAGCGACCGAAATCGGATCTTCGACATCCAACACCGCGCTGACCTGGTGGCTGACATCAGCACAATCATCAACATTGATTCCGTTATCACTATCAATATAGATACGTAGTGTCGATTGTCGCGACCGAATAAATTCGATACCTACAAGCTCAAAGCCCAACGCCTCTACTGGTGCGGAAAGCATCTCTGTTAATTTTTGCTCTAATGTGGACAAGCCCACCCCCAAGACATAAAAAAAGGGCTTAATAGCCCAGTGATTCTATTGCCAAATAACAAAAAACCCCGAAAATTCGGGGCATTATGCAACTGGACCCTGTTTGCCGCAAAGCGGCTTCGGTACAACTTTCTGATAAGTATCATTTTCAAATGTTGTTCGAGAAAAGTTGATTTCAATCGAAAAGTGTATTTGAAAATAAATACTTAAAGGAAAGTGGTTGCGGGGGCCGGATTTGAACCGACGACCTTCGGGTTATGAGCCCGACGAGCTACCAGGCTGCTCCACCCCGCGTCCGAAAACGTGGCAAATACTACGCCGATAATTGCCAAAAAGCAAGTTATCTCTGGGATTTGGTACCGAGGATGGGACTCGAACCCACAAGCCCGTTAGGGCACTACCACCTCAAGGTAGCGTGTCTACCAATTCCACCACCTCGGTACTGATTCTTACTTAGCTGGCTGCTTTCAGTAGACTTAAAGCAACCAGGATAAAACCTTTCAACGCATTACTGCGGGATATCGCTAACTGGCTTAGCGGGTGCTGCCGGTACAGTGGTCTGCTCAGTTTTCACTGGCTGCCCCAGGTTTTCCCACTCGCTTTGCTTCTTGCCCTGGTTGCTGCTCATATTGCCCAGAACCAAGCTGGCAACAAAAAACAACGTCGCTAGAACAGCCGTCATGCGAGTCATAAAGTTGCCTGAGCCAGTCGATCCGAACAACGTGCCAGATGCACCTGCTCCGAATGAGGCCCCCATATCAGCGCCTTTACCTTGCTGCAGCATAATCAAGCCAACAAGCCCGATAGAGACCAGCAAGAAAATTACCAAAAGAGCTTCGTACATAGTTGTACCTGTATCCTTGCGGGTTCACCGCGTGCCAAATGCTTCTCGCCTCAAAACTTGCCCAACTAAAATAAGGCATGGCGTGTTACTCAACAGGCCACTGAAGCGGGTGTGAATACTAACCAAAGCCGTTACAGCACGCAAGGGCAATTTGCGCCCACCGATGCGTTTGCAGAAAAAAAAACCAATACACGCTAATTCGGTGACTTACGCAAGCACAGACTACGGCTGGAAAAGCAGCCTAATAACCCGTGCCTGCGCAAAAACGGTAACTTACCCTGCCAGTTTCACGGCATCAGCAATACGGTGCGCCAGATCTTTAACCTGCTGCTCATCTTCACCTTCCACCATCACACGGATCAATGGCTCAGTGCCTGATTTACGCAGCAATACGCGGCCACGCCCCGCCAGTTCAGCTTCCACCTGCTCAGTCACTTTCACCACAGCCTCTGACTGCAACGGGTTATGCTCACCAACAAAACGGACATTGA
The DNA here is from genome assembly GCF_000496755.2 of Serratia sp. DD3. Next base: position 95,918 of record NZ_AYKS02000041.1, on the reverse strand, counting down.
CCAGGATCTGTGGCAATAATTTCATACCACTGCACAAGTCGTGCAAGCTCATCTGGTTACGCACCATTGCCGTCAGCACCTGCAAGCCGGCCACAATGCCATCACCGGTGGTGGTCTTATCCAGCAAAATCACGTGACCCGAGTTTTCCGCCCCAATACGCCAGCCCAACTCTTGCAGTTTTTCCAACACGTAACGGTCGCCCACTTTCGCACGTGCAAATGGAATGCCGAGTTGCTTCAGTGCCAGCTCCAGGCCCATGTTACTCATCAATGTGCCAACCGCACCACCGCGCAGTTGCCCTTGGCGCAAACCTTCACGGGCAATAATGTAGAGGATCTGGTCACCGTCCACCTTCTGCCCCAAATGGTCAACCATGATTACGCGGTCACCGTCACCATCAAAGGCCAAGCCAACATCTGCCTTCTCTTCCAGCACTCGGGCCTGTAATTGACGAGCATCCGTGGCACCACACTCTTCATTGATGTTCATCCCATCAGGATCACAACCGATAGCAATTACAGTCGCCCCTAGTTCACGCAACACACTGGGAGCAATGTGGTAGGTCGCCCCATTGGCGCAGTCCACCACAATTTTCAAGCCATTCAGGTTGAGCTCACTCGGGAAGGTCCCTTTGCAGAATTCGATATAGCGCCCGGCGGCATCGACGATACGCGTAGCTTTACCCAGTTCCGCTGATTCAACGCAGGTCAATGGCTTTTCCATCTCTGCTTCGATGGCCTCTTCCACATCGTCTGGCAACTTGGCCCCATCGATAGAGAAGAATTTGATGCCGTTATCATAAAATGGGTTATGCGAGGCAGAAATAACGATTCCGGCTTCTGCACGGAAAGTACGCGTCAGGTAAGCCACCGCAGGGGTTGGCATCGGGCCAGTGAACGAAGCGGAAAGCCCCGCCGCTGCCAGCCCGGCTTCTAATGCAGACTCAAGCATATACCCTGAAATGCGGGTATCTTTACCAATAATAATTTTACGAGAGCCATGGCGCGCCAATACCTTACCCGCAGCCCAGCCTAACTTGAGGACAAATTCCGGAGTTATTGGGCTGTCACCCACTTTGCCACGGATACCATCAGTACCAAAGTATTTGCGCTCACTCATATCTCTACTATCCCTTTGCTGAAAGTGTTGCCTCGACGACACGCATCGCCTCGACGGTTTCTTTTACATCGTGCACTCTGACTATCTGCGCTCCCTGCATGGCGGCAATCACCGCACAGGCAACACTGCCAATAACCCGTTGGTCCGGCGGCACATTCAACAATTGGCCGATCATCGACTTACGTGACATCCCCACCAACAGTGGCAAACCAAAGTGATGAAACTCCGAGAGCCTGGCCAGAAGCTGATAATTATGCGCTAAATTCTTACCGAAACCGAAGCCTGGGTCGAGCAACAATTTCTGTTTTTCGATACCCGCGGCGACGCAGCGGTCAATATGGTGCTGGAAAAAGGCATTAACCTCCCCCATCAAGTCATCATAATGCGGTGCCTGTTGCATGGTACACGGCTCACCTTGCATATGCATCAGGCAAACAGGTAGACCGCTTTCAGCAGCCGCCTGCAGGGCTCCAGGCTCCTGTAACGCTCGAATATCATTAATCAGGTGAGCCCCGGCTTTAGCAGATTCGCGGATCACTGCCGCTTTTGACGTATCCACCGAGATAAAGATCTCAAAGCGCTGTACCAATGCTTCCACAACCGGGACGACACGCGCTATTTCCTCCTCTTCACTGACCGCTGCCGCACCAGGGCGAGTCGATTCCCCCCCCACGTCAATCATCGTTGCTCCGGCCGAGATTAGCGCATGAGCATGCAATAGCGCATCGTTAAGTGCGTTATGCCGCCCACCATCAGAGAATGAGTCTGGAGTGACATTGAGGATGCCCATCACCTGAGGATGATTAAGATTAAGGTTTTGGTCACCAACAATTAACTGCATGATTATTACACCTTAGCGTTAAAACTGATTGGGCTGAAGCTCATCGTTCACCAAGCTCCGCACATTTGATCCCATGATATTCCCAGCCAACGATCTATACAAAGAAAAACACCCTGTCAGCATAGTGCTCACAGGGTGTAAGTAAGTCGCCACATCATTAAGCGGGCAGTAACCGGAACTTAGCGCCCAGATTACTTATCTTGCTGCTCAGACGCCGGGTCACCTGAATTTGGTGCCTGAGGTTCATCTGCTGATGTTGGCGAGTTTGGCGCACCGCCACCGTCAGAATGGTTGTTGCTCGGCGAATCATCCCAACCAGCTGGTGGTCGCACCTCTTGGCGCTTCATCAGGTCATCTATCTGTGGCGCATCAATGGTTTCATATTTCATCAATGCATCTTTCATCGAATGCAGGATGTCCATGTTTTCCATCAGCAACGCACGCGCACGGGTATAATTACGCTCCACCAAGGATTTTACTTCCTGGTCGATGATACGTGCGGTTTCATCAGACATGTGTTTTGCCTTGGCAACTGAACGGCCCAAGAACACTTCACCCTCTTCGTCCGCATACAACAATGGCCCCAACTTCTCAGAAAAACCCCACTGAGTCACCATGTTACGTGCGATAGAAGTCGCCACCTTGATATCGTTTGATGCGCCAGTAGAGACTTTCTCTGGCCCATAAATGATTTCTTCTGCCAGACGACCACCATAAAGCGTGGATATCTGACTTTCCAGCTTCTGGCGGCTGGCACTGATCTGATCCCCTTCAGGTAAGAAGAAGGTAACACCCAGTGCACGCCCACGAGGAATGATAGTGACTTTATGCACCGGATCATGTTCAGGTACCAGACGACCAATAATGGCGTGGCCTGCTTCGTGATACGCCGTCGACTCTTTCTGCGCTTCGGTCATCACCATAGAGCGGCGTTCCGCACCCATCATGATTTTGTCTTTGGCTTTTTCGAACTCAACCATCGACACCACTCGTTTGTTGCCGCGAGCAGCAAACAGAGCCGCTTCGTTCACCAGGTTAGCCAAATCAGCCCCTGAGAAACCAGGCGTACCACGAGCGATAACTGATGGGTCAACATCCGCTGCCAATGGCACACGGCGCATATGCACTTTCAGAATTTGCTCACGACCACGGACATCCGGCAGGCCAACCACCACCTGACGGTCAAAACGGCCTGGACGCAATAAAGCAGGGTCAAGCACATCAGGACGGTTGGTTGCCGCAATGACGATAATGCCTTCATTGCCTTCAAAACCATCCATCTCAACCAACATCTGGTTCAGGGTCTGTTCGCGTTCGTCATGCCCACCGCCCAAACCGGCACCACGCTGGCGACCTACTGCGTCAATTTCATCGATGAAAATGATACACGGAGCCGCTTTCTTGGCCTGTTCGAACATGTCACGGACACGGGAAGCCCCCACACCCACAAACATTTCAACAAAATCAGAACCTGAAATGGTAAAGAACGGCACCTTGGCCTCACCTGCAATGGCTTTCGCCAGCAAGGTTTTACCGGTACCAGGAGGCCCCACCATCAGCACGCCTTTCGGGATCTTGCCACCCAATTTCTGGAAACGACTCGGCTCACGCAGATAGTCGACCAACTCGCTCACTTCTTCTTTTGCTTCATCACAACCGGCGACATCAGCAAAAGTGGTTTTAATCTGGTCTTCCGTCAGCATGCGGGCCTTGCTTTTACCGAAGGACATCGCCCCCTTGCCACCACCGCCCTGCATTTGCCGCATGAAGAAGATCCATACACCAATCAACAACAGCATCGGGAACCAGGAAATGAAAATAGAAGCCAACAAACTTGGCTGTTCCGGTGGCTCACCTACAACGGTCACATTCTTGGTCAATAATGTATCCAGCAACCTTGGATCGTCGACAGGGATGAAAGTTGAGTATTTGTTACTGTCTTTACGAGTAACGTTGATTTCACGCCCACTAATGCGCGCTTCGCGAATCTGATCTTGAGTCAGTTCGGACATAAAAGTAGTGTAATCTACTCTACGACCATTAGACTCGCTGGGCCCGAAGCTCTGAAATACAGACATCAGCACTACCGCGATGACTAACCAGAGAATCAGGTTTTTCGCCATGTCACTCAAGGGATTAACCTCATATTACAACTGTGTTAACAAACAGCGTTAGGGTACTACAGTTTCCGCCCTGTCGCTACAATGTATACTTCACGCGAACGAGCGCGAGAAGCATCTGGCTTACGAATCTTAACCTTCGTAAACAGGGAGCGAATTTCCCGTAGGTACTCGTCAAAACCGTCTCCCTGAAATACCTTCACCAAGAAGCTACCCCCTGGTGCGAGGACATCACGACACATTTCTAGCGCTAATTCTACCAGATACATCGATCTTGGGATATCGACCGCCGGGGTGCCACTCATATTGGGTGCCATGTCAGACATGACCACCTGAACCTTACGTTCACCTACACGTTCCAGCAATACCTTAAGAACCAGTTCATCACGAAAATCCCCCTGAAGGAAATCGACACCGACGATAGGATCCATTGGCAAAATATCACAGGCGATAATCCGCCCGTTACCACCAATCTGGGTAACAACATATTGCGACCAACCGCCGGGTGCTGCCCCCAGATCCACCACAGTCATACCCGGCTTAAACAGTTTGTCACTTTGCTGTATTTCATCCAGTTTAAACCAGGCGCGGGAACGTAGCCCTTTTTTCTGCGCTTGTTGCACATATTTATCGCTAAAGTGTTCTTGTAGCCAGCGGCTGGAACTGGCTGAACGCTTTTTACTTGTCATCTGGTTTCCAATTATCCTGCATTAATCTTATACCCGTCACCATCCAAGCTGCAGGGTATGGGTTGCAACTTGAATGAATCAGAAGATAGATTTCATTCCATGCAGACCGATTTGGTGATACACATGAGATGGCGGTAGAATGTCCCGTTTTCAATCTCAACTTATAGCAAAAAAGACAATGAATCTGAATAATAAACAAAAACAGCACCTCAAGGCCCTGGCGCATCCATTAAAACCGGTAGTCATGCTAGGTAATAACGGTCTCACCGAAGGCGTGCTGGCTGAAATTGACCAAGCTCTAGGGCATCATGAGCTGATCAAGGTAAAAATTGCCGCAGAAGATCGTGAAACCAAAGCCTTGATCGCGGCGGCTATTGTTCGCGAAACAGGTGCCTGTAATGTCCAAGTTATTGGCAGCACGCTGATTCTTTACCGGCCATCGCAAGATCGCAAGATCACCTTACCACGCTAGTGAGTGTTGCGGAGCGTTGCCGATTGCATTCTAACAACATACAGTTTGAATGCATGCAGGCATCCCCGTCACCATTAAAATGTACTGATAGGGCGAAAAGGTGCCATGCTCTGAGCTCTGATAAAAGGCCGCTTGCGGCCTTTTTCTTTTCTTTACAAAACACTGAGCGCTATCTGACCGATTTGGTCGGAATTACAGATATTCCACTTTCAGAATTTCATATTCTACATCACCACCCGGGGTTTTGATGACCACGATGTCATCCTGCTCTTTACCTATCAGACCACGGGCCATCGGCGAATTTACCGAAATGAGGTTTTTCTTAAAATCTGCCTCATCGTCGCCCACAATGCGATAGGTGACCTCATCTTCGGTATCCAAATTCATCACCGAAACTGTCGCCCCAAAGATCACCCGCCCGGTGTAAGGCATCTTAGTGATATCAATCACCTGAGCATTAGAGAGTTTAGCTTCAATTTCCTGGATCCGCCCTTCACAAAAACCCTGCTGCTCACGTGCAGCGTGATATTCAGCATTCTCTTTAAGATCACCATGTGCTCGCGCTTCAGCAATATCAGCAATGATTTTTGGGCGACGCACGTTTTTCAAATATTCAAGCTCTTCACGCAGTTGTTCTGCACCGAGCAAAGTCATTGGAATCTGTTTCATCGTTTTAATACCTCTAAATCTTTCCTGTACAAATAGCCGTCATTCTGACGTATTCGTATGAAAATACGGTTGGTGTGGAACCTCCCGTCTCTAGGCGATAAACAAAAAAAACCAGGCTCGGAAACGGGTTCCAAGTCAGCATCAATTTTGCAATGTGAGGGCTATTTTAGCGTAGAGTTCCTTAAGGATCATCGTTTACTTTATCCCTTCACGCCGCGTAGTGTAGTATGAGTGTATGTCCTCCAGCTGTTATCCCGAGATTATGCGTTTTTCACGAATTGTCAGTGCGTTGGCCGGTGCATTGGTTCTCAATGCCAATGCCGCCCCGGTTGAAGATTACACACAGTATTTGCCTGATGGGGCCAATCTTGCCTTGATAGTTCAAAAAGTGGGAGCGACGACACCTCTTATTGACTATCACTCCCAGCAAATGGCATTACCGGCCAGTACTCAGAAAGTGCTTACCGCATTGGCAGCCTTGTTACAGCTTGGGCCAGATTATCGCTTTTCTACCACGCTGGAAAGCCAGGGTAACATCACTAATGGGGTGTTACGTGGTAATCTTATTGCCCGCTTCAGCGGAGATCCGACCTTCAAACGCCAACACCTGCGCAATATGGTTGCAGAGTTGAAAAAACAAGGCGTGCAGGAGATCAGTGGCGATGTGCTGATTGATACTTCGGTCTTTGCCAGCCACGATAAAGCCCCAGGTTGGCCATGGAACGATCTGACACAATGTTTTAGCGCCCCGCCATCCGCAGCGATTATTGATCGTAATTGCTTCTCGGTTTCCCTCTACAGTGCACCCAACCCTGGCGAAATGGCGTTTATCCGCGTGGCCTCTTTTTATCCGGTCAATATGTTCAGTCAGGTGAGAACCCTGGCCAAAGGTTCTCCACAAGCACAATACTGTGAATTGGATGTAGTCCCTGGTGAGCTGAACCGCTTTACCTTAACCGGTTGCCTGACTCAACGCAGCGAACCCTTACCCTTGGCTTTCGCGATTCAAGACGGGGCAAGTTATGCCGGTGCGATTGTGAAAGATGAGTTGGTCAAGGCTGGTATCAAGATAAGTGGCCATCTTAAGCGGCAAACCGTGCCAGGCATAACAGGGGAGGTGATTAGCCAGACACAATCCCCCCCTTTAAATGATTTACTGAAAATCATGCTGAAAAAATCAGATAACATGATTGCCGATGTGGTCTTTCGCACCATCGGTCACGAGCGTTTCGGCATCCCGGGTACCTGGCGCGCAGGTGCCGATGCGGTACGTCAGGTACTGCGTCAGCAAGCTGGGGTGGATTTAGGCAATAGCATTGTGGTGGATGGTTCCGGTCTATCGCGCCATAACCTGCTGACTCCCGCCACCATGATGCAGGCGTTGCAATATATCGCCCAACACGACAACGAGCTCAATATTATCTCAATGCTACCGCTAGCGGGGTATGATGGCACACTACGTTACCGTGGTGGTCTGCACGAAGCGGGGGTTAATGGCAAAGTTTCCGCCAAAACCGGTGCATTGCAGGGCGTCTATAATCTGGCGGGTTTTATCACCGCAGCCAGTGGGCAGCGTTATGCTTTCGTTCAATATCTATCAGGCTATGCCGTTCCGCCTGAAGATCAAAAACAAAGACGTATACCGCTGGTCCGTTTTGAGAGCCGACTCTATCGCGATATTTATCAAAACAATTAAAATCATGGTGTTCATTCAAGCTGCAGACTAGCTGCAGCTTGAATAATCAACTGTGAATTTACTGGAGCCCATTACTTCTGATAGATGATCTCAACACCCTCGTCATCATCTTCGTCCCAGTCATCATCCCAATCGTCTTCAGCTTCTGCTTCCACTTCAGCGATTTGTTCACGATGATAGTCATCCCACATAAATTCGACTTTTTCTGGCGCACTCTCTTCAATTGCCATACTTTTTGGCTGAGCATTGATAAAGTTCATCACATCCCAGCACAGCGCATTGACCCCCTCGCGATTCGCCGCGGAGATCATGTAATACTGACCTTCCCAACCCATACCCGCGACAATTGCCTTGGCACGCTCAGCGGCCTCTTGTTCATCCAGCAGGTCAATTTTATTGAACACTAACCAACGTGGCTTCTGCGATAGATTTTCACTGTATTGGTTAAGCTCGTTGATAATCACCTTGGCATTTTCTACCGGATCTGAACCATCGATCGGGTCGATGTCCACCAGGTGCAGCAATACACGGCAGCGTTCCAGATGCTTCAGGAAACGGATCCCCAATCCTGCCCCTTCATGAGCGCCTTCAATCAAACCTGGAATATCCGCCACCACAAAGCTCTGTTCATGGTCCATACGGACCACGCCGAGACTAGGCACCAGTGTGGTAAAGGGATAGTCAGCCACTTTCGGCTTAGCCGCAGAGACCGCGCGGATAAAGGTTGATTTCCCGGCATTGGGTAAACCCAACATACCGACATCAGCCAACAGCAATAGCTCCAGCAGAATGTCACGCATCTCGCCCTTGGTCCCCAAGGTTTTCTGACGTGGCGCACGGTTTACTGACGATTTGAAACGGGTATTTCCCAAACCATGCCAACCCCCTTTCGCGACCATCAGGCGCTGCTGATGACGAATCATATCGCCAAGGATCTCGCCGGTACCCTGATCTTTTATTCGGGTCCCTACCGGCACTTTAATCACCACATCTTTGCCACGCTTACCGGTGCAATCACGGCTCTGGCCATTCTGTCCACGCTCGGCACGGAAAGACTTTTCGAAGCGGTAATCGATCAGGGTATTGAGGTTTTCATCTGCCAGCAGGTAGACGTCACCACCGTCACCACCATCACCGCCATCCGGTCCACCATTGGGGATGTATTTTTCACGGCGGAAGCTCACACAGCCATTACCACCATCACCTGCAACCACCAGGATCGTCGCTTCATCTACAAACTTCATTTACCGTCTCCGTAAATCATTCACCGGGCTACTTCAAGGAAGCAACCAGATGGGGTTTTGCCCGCCTCGGCCACCAATAGTGACCAATTGCGGAAAACATGGCACCGGCTACCACCACAATTGCGCCGACATAGCCGACAATATTCAATGTCGGTGTCACAAATGCCTGTGGCCAGGCCAATGCTAATAAATCTGAAAATAACAGGGTAAATAGCGGGGTCAGCGTCACTAACGCACTCACCTGAGCCGCCTGCCAGCGCGCCATCGCTTCTGCTAGTGCCCCATACCCCACTAGCGTATTGGCTCCACAGAAAAATAAGCAGGCCAATTGCCAACTATTCAGTTGAAAAATCACTGCAGGCTTGGCCAGCGGAATTAATATTACTGCACACAAAGTATACAACATTAGCAAGATCTGCGACGAAGCCAAGCGACGCAACAACACTTTCTGCGCCACGCCATAACTCACCCATACCAGCGCTGCACACACCCCCAGTAAAACACCAAGCGTGTAATCTGTCAGCCGGGTGAAGATCTCAACCAAACTAGCGTTGAAAAACAGTATCAGTCCACAGATTAACATCATTGCGCCAATCACCTGAGTCACGCGCATTCTTTCCTTGAGGATCAGTACGCTGGCGAACATCATGCCAACCGGTGACAGTTGACCAATCACCTGTGACGCTGTCGGACTCAGATAGCGCAGCGAAGAACTGAATAATGTGGCGTTACCCAGTAACCCAGCTGTTGCAATGAGCAGTAACCATAACCAGCGTGACTGACGGAACATGTTTACCGGTGGTAAACGCCCACGCAATGCAAGGACCAGCCCTAATCCCACGCCGGCTATCATAAAGCGGTACCAAATAATGGTAAACGGGTCCATCACGGCCAATACTTCTTTCATCGCTATCGGCAATGCGCCCCAGCAAACCGCTGTGGTGAGTGCGAGAAAAATACCAACACCGACCTGCTGTTTTGTTTCCATATGGCTTGTGCCTATGTGCTATCCCCAAGTTCATTCAAGTTATGTGGGGTAGAGGCTGCATCTTGGATGAATTTAGGTCTATACCCGTCACCATTTTAGCTGTAGCGGTAGCCGTGTAGGCAGCAACTTGAAAAATTGGGTATAGCTATAAATGTAAAAAGCCCCGCAACGAATTGCAGGGCTTACATCTCTTTTTTATAAGGCTCGAAAAATTATTCAGCTTCGATGCTGATAAATTTACGATTGCTCGGGCCTTTAACTTCGAATTTGACTTTACCGTCTTTCAAAGCAAACAGAGTGTGGTCTTTACCGCAACCAACGTTGGTGCCTGCGTGGAACTTAGTGCCACGTTGACGAACGATGATGCTGCCTGCTAATACTGCCTCGCCGCCAAAGCGCTTTACGCCCAGACGTTTAGCTTCTGAATCGCGCCCGTTACGAGTCGAGCCGCCAGCTTTTTTGTGTGCCATTAATCCGCTCTCCTAACTTAAGCGCTGATGCCGGTGATTTTAACGTCAGTGAACCACTGACGGTGGCCCTGCTGCTTACGGTAATGCTTACGACGACGAAACTTAACAATCTTGATCTTTTCGCCACGACCATGAGCAACGACTTCTGCCTTGATCTTGCCACCGTCGACGAAAGGAACGCCGATCTTGATATCTTCGCCATTAGCGATCATCAGAATCTGGTCAAACTCAACCGCTTCACCAGTTGCGATGTCCAGCTTTTCCAAGCGAACGGTCTGACCTTCGCTTACTCGGTGTTGTTTACCACCACTTTGGAAAACCGCGTACATATAAAACTCCGCTTTCCGCGTGCCTAACTGTTTAATAGAGGGCGCGCTATAAATATTCACAATAGGGCGCGAATTCTACGCAATAATCCCTCACATGACAAGAGCAGAATAGAGTAGCGCAGTGAAAAAAGAAGAAAAAAAACACAGTTTCGTTCCCGGCGTTTATCTGGAGCATTTTTCTAGTACAATCGGGATGACAGTTACCGCCATGTGCCGATATGAGCAGCGTTCTCATCGCGGTGAAGAGCAACACAACTGAAAAAATATTATGAATCTAGAACAAATTACTGAGTTAACCACGCAAGATATGGCCGCCGTGAACGCCACCATTCTGGAACAATTAAATTCCGATGTTGCGCTCATTAACCAACTTGGCCACTACATTATCAGTAGTGGTGGCAAACGCATTCGCCCGATGATCGCCATTCTGGCGGCGCAGGCGCTGCATTACCAGGGAGATAAGCATATTACCGTCGCTGCTCTGATTGAATTCATTCACACAGCGACCCTACTCCATGATGATGTGGTGGATGAATCCGATATGCGCCGCGGCAAAGCCACCGCGAATGCGGCGTTTGGTAATGCCGCCAGTGTGCTGGTAGGGGATTTTATTTACACCCGTGCTTTCCAGATGATGACCAGCCTGGGGTCATTACCGGTGCTGGCAGTCATGTCCGAAGCGGTCAACGTGATTGCCGAAGGCGAAGTACTGCAATTGATGAATGTCAACGATCCCGACATCAGTGAAGAAAGCTATATGCGGGTCATTTATAGTAAGACGGCCCGTCTGTTTGAAGCAGCGGCGCAATCTTCCGCCATCCTCGCCAATGCTACCAAAGTCGAAGAACAGGCCTTACAGGACTATGGACGTTATCTTGGTACTGCGTTCCAATTAATTGATGACTTGCTCGATTACAGTGCGGATGGAACGACGCTAGGAAAAAATACCGGCGATGACCTGAGTGAAGGTAAGCCTACCTTGCCTTTGTTGCACGCTATGCATCATGGCAATGCAGAGCAATCAGCCATGATCCGCCAAGCCATTGAACAGGGGAATGGCCGTCATCTGCTGGAACCGGTTCTGGCAACCATGAGGATGTGCGGTTCTCTCACCTACACACGTCAACGAGCAGAAGAAGAAGCCGATAAAGCGATTACTGCACTGCAGGTATTGCCTGAATCACCATACCGAGACGCCTTGGAAGGATTAGCGCACCTTGCGGTGCAACGTGATTTTTAAGAAATCAGCATTTCCATATACGCGAAGTCTATGTTGCAGGAAAAAGACGCCGTCTGTTTTGAACAGCGTGGCTCTCTTCGGGGCGGATCCGAATGAGGGCCGCGTAACCTAGCCGATAACACCGCTAGTTTGAATGGCGACGGATAGAGGCTCGCTTAGCGAGCTTGCTCGGCAAGTTGCAACTGTGGCTATTTATGTTTTTCCGCAATCCATGCCAGCAAGCTGTTCACTCCTTCACGCATCAAAAATGCCATGACCTCTCCCCGCTCCTTTTCTGAAAGGTGGTAATAGTATTCGATCCATACTGCCAGTGGGTCTTGGCGCTCTACGTCATAGATAGCGGGATCCTCACGTAATATCAGCAGGTTTCTGATGTCGGCAGGTAGACTGTCAACATGGTACTCCAGCGCTTTCCCCTGTACTCCTCTGCGGCGACGGCTAACCCAGCCTTCGCGCCTGGCCATTAGGTTGATTCCCTGTGTTGAGGAAGGTAATCCTGCAATGCCGACGAGTTCCTTGGCAGCAAACCACTCGTTTTTCATAACCATGACCCCAGATTTTCATGTAGTTACATTCAACTTTTAGAAACCAATAAGATATTTTTTAGAAACTTAATGGTATTCTGATTTCCGAATAAGCAATTCATGTTGCTTAAACAATTTATCCTGAACTGTTAGTTATACCACTAACAGAACTTTCTCTAATCAAAAAAAGGAATGTAAACATGAATTCACGGAATCTAGATTGGCATCCAGCAGACGTTATCGCGGCGCTGAAGAAAAGAGGTACCACATTGGCAGCAGTTTCACGCGAGGCTGGGCTGAGCTCGTCAACGTTAGCGAATGCACTTTCCCGCCCCTGGCCAAAAGGAGAGTGGCTCATTGCCGAGGCCTTGAAGGTGCATCCGGCAGAGATTTGGCCCAGTCGCTATTTTGATCCGCACACCCATCATCTGCTGGATCGGAAAAGTCGCATCAAATCATCCGGGTAATCATGAGAAGCAAAAAGCCGCCGGAACCTATTCCGGCGGCTTATATATTGTGAGCTGAACCAAGCAATCAGTTATTAATAAATTTTTCACCCAGCTCAATATCTTGGTGCAGGACGTCCAGCATGTCATTCAGCGCTTTTTGTTCAAAATCGCTCAGCTGTCCAATGTCTTTCCGTTCTGCAATGCCGTTGACGCCAAGCACTAGGGGTTGTGCAAAGAAACGCGCGTATTTGCCATCACCTTCAACATAGGCACATTCTACGATCCCCTTTTCGCCACTCAAGGCGCGCACCAGCGAGAGGCCAAAACGTGCCGCAGCCTGCCCCATGGAGAGCGTAGCGGAGCCACCACCAGCCTTGGCTTCAACCACTTCGGTTCCCGCATTCTGAATGCGCTTGGTTAAATCTGCCACTTCCTGAGAACTAAAGCTGACGCCAGGGATCTGTGACAGTAGAGGCAGAATGGTGACACCGGAGTGGCCGCCAATCACTGCCACATTCAACTCTTCCGGCTGCTTACCTTTCAACTCTGCCACAAACGTATCAGAACGGATAACATCGAGCAAAGTTACCCCAAACAGCTTGTTTTTATCGTAAACACCGGCTTTTTTCATCACTTCAGCAGCAATAGCTACTGTGGTGTTGACCGGGTTGGTAATAATACCAATACAGGCTTTCGGGCAAGTTTTAGCCACTTGTTCCATCAGATTACGTACTATCCCTGCATTAACATTGAACAGATCGGAACGATCCATTCCAGGTTTACGCGCGACACCCGCTGATATCAACACCACATCGGCTCCCTGTAACGCAGGGGTGGCATCTTCACCACTGAAACCTTTAATTTTAACTGCCGTTGGGATATGGCTTAAGTCAACAGCAACGCCTGGTGTAACGGGTGCTATGTCGTAAAGAGAGAGTTCAGAACCTGAAGGAAGTTGGGTCTTGAGTAGAAGGGCGAGGGCTTGGCCAATACCACCAGCAGCACCGAGAACTGCAACTTTCATCCTATACTCCTTTTATTATCTTAAATATATAAACGCCGTGAATTCTTTGGCCCGGGACCTTAATTTATTACTCCTTTTAAAACAACCCATTAACAGTCTGTTTTAGATCTGGCGCAATAAAATGGTCTGCAGCGAGGCTATTTTAGATTAAATGCCCGATGCATTGAGGGCATAGCGCACAATAATCAAAAATAACATGCATTATTTTACAATTAAGTTAACCGCTGTTCACATTACACCCTTACGTAACATAATAACAACATCATTTTAATCATATTACTGCGCCCCCCAGATGTGTTGCTTCTCATTGGAACAGCCTATTCATGAGATAAATATCTTACTAAGGTTGCCTCCTTTCTTCGTCCTCGGTGTATTACTGTTGGTCACCACTACATCAAGTTTGCATAAAAATTCATTTATATGCATAATCAAAACGTCTCCCTCCACATTTCACGGTGTAAAATGCGTAATCCTGCAAAACAGGAAGACCTGACCAAAGCGTTTAAAGCGTTATTGAAAGAAGAAAAGTTCAGTTCACAAGGTGAAATCGTTTTAGCGCTGCAGGAAGAAGGCTTCGAGAATATTAACCAGTCAAAAGTGTCCCGTATGTTAACCAAGTTCGGGGCGGTGCGTACACGTAATGCAAAAATGGAAATGGTGTACTGCCTACCTGCTGAACTCGGTGTCCCTACCACCACCAGTCCGCTAAAAAACCTGGTGCTGGATATCGACCATAATGATGCCATGGTAGTGATTCGTACCAGTCCAGGCGCGGCACAATTGATTGCTCGTTTGTTAGATTCACTGGGGAAAGCAGAAGGGATTCTGGGAACCATTGCAGGTGACGACACTATTTTTATCACTCCTGCCAGCACCTTTACGGCACTTCAGCTCCATGAGGCCATTTTGATGCTGTTCGAGCAGGAGCTTTAGTGCACCCATCGCCATTCAAACTGCAGGGTTGTTGGTTTCATGACGCGCCCCATCCTTGGGGCTAGACCGAACCCGATCAGCACAAGTGTTTTATCAAACCTGTTTGGTCAAACCACCGGGCTATTTTGAGTGTCCATCGATGAAATCAGTCGTTCTCTTGTGACTCTGCTTTATTAGCCAGCGCCGATAACAGTTTGTCATGAATACCGCCAAAGCCGCCATTGCTCATCACCAGAATATGGTCACCTGGCTGCGCCGTTTTGATGATCATCTCCAGCAACGTATCAAAGTCAGCACTCCAATGCGCTGGCTGCACACAGGCCTCTGCCACCTCTGCGATTTGCCATGGAATATGATGAGGCTGAAACAGGAACACTTCATCAGCACGCCCTAAAGAAGGTGCCAGGTCATTTTTGCTGATCCCCATCTTCATGGTGTTTGAACGGGGTTCCAGTACGGCAAGAATACGTGCCGTTCCGCCCACTTTGCCACGCAAAGCCGCCAACGTGGCCAGAATAGCCGTTGGATGATGAGCAAAGTCATCATAAACCGTGATACCAGCCGCCTCTCCACGCAACTCCAAACGACGGCGGGCATTAATAAAATCACCCAACGCCTGGCAAGCATCAGCCGGTTGCACACCAATATGGCGCGTAGCAGCAATCGCCATCAGACCATTATGCATGTTGTGCTCACCCACCAACGACCAGTTAACCTCTCCCACTTTCTCGCCATCGAGGTATACCGCGTAGTGGCTAGCATCCGCTGTCAGCTTCTGCGCACGCCAACTTCCTTCATCGCCGACCCACTCCTGTTCACTCCAACAGCCCATCGCCATCACTTGTTTCAGCTGTGTGTCGTTCTCCGGCAGAATAATTTTGCCCTTGCCCGGCACCAATCGCACCAGATGGTGGAACTGTTTCTGGATCGCTTTCAGATCATCAAAGATATCCGCATGGTCGAACTCAAGGTTGTTCATGATCAGCGTTCGTGGGCTGTAGTGGACAAACTTGGAACGCTTATCGAAGAAGGCACAATCGTATTCATCAGCTTCAATAACAAAGAACGGGCTACCACCGAGGCGCGCAGAAACATCAAAATTACCCGGCACACCCCCAATCACAAAACCCGGCTGGTAACCACAAGCTTCCAGGATCCAGGTTGCCATCCCTGCAGTGGTGGTTTTACCGTGTGTACCTGCCACGGCCAGCACCCAGCGATCACGCAATACATGATCATGTAACCACTGAGGGCCCGACACATAAGGGATACCCTGTTCCAATACCGCTTCCACGCAAGGATTACCTCGACTCATCGCATTGCCGATGATCACCAAATCGGGTACTGGTATCAATTGAGCGGGGTCATACCCTTGTATCAGGTCAATTCCCTGGTTTTCCAGCAAGGTGCTCATTGGCGGATAAACGTTCGCATCTGAACCTGTCACGTCATGTCCAAGGGAACGAGCCAACATCGCCAGCCCGCCCATAAAGGTGCCACAGATCCCAAGAATATGTATGCGCATTAGCTTTCTCATTTAAGTGCATCGATTTAGTACTTATTCTAACCTTCAAAATCGCACAGAAGAAACGGATTTGCCTATGAATAATGGGTCACTTTGGACTACACTGCTAGCGAAAATGTTAGCAGTGAGCTAACAGGCCGCTATCCATCCGTAACCTCTGGGATTGTGTTATGAAAACGTTAGGCGAATTTATCGTCGAGAAACAACACGACTTCTCTCACGCCACTGGCGAACTATCTGCATTACTTTCCGCCATTAAGCTGGGTGCAAAAATCATTCACCGTGATATCAACAAAGCCGGTTTGGTTGATATTCTGGGAACCAATGGTATTTCAAACGTACAGGGTGAAGCTCAGATGAAGCTGGACCTGTTCGCCAATGAAAAACTCAAAGCCGCATTGAAGGCTCGCGGCGAAGTTGCGGGTATCGCTTCAGAAGAAGAGGACGAGATTGTTATTTTCGAAGGCGAACGTGCTGAAAATGCCAAATACGTCGTGTTGATGGATCCATTGGATGGCTCATCCAATATTGATGTCAACGTCTCAGTCGGAACCATATTCTCCATCTATCGCCGTATCACGCCATTGGGTATTCCTGTCACTGAAGCTGATTTCCTGCAACCGGGTAGCGCACAGGTTGCTGCTGGTTACGTGGTGTATGGTTCATCCACCATGTTGGTTTATACCACTGGCTGTGGCGTACATGCCTTTACCTATGATCCCTCTCTGGGAGTGTTCTGCCTCTCTCACGAGAAAGTCCACTTCCCAGAAACCGCCTGTATGTACTCCATCAACGAAGGTAATTACATCAAATTCCCTCTTGGAGTAAAAAAATACATTAAATACTGCCAGGAACAGGATGAGGCCACTCAGCGCCCTTATACCTCGCGCTATATCGGCTCATTAGTGGCTGACTTCCACCGCAACCTGCTGAAAGGCGGCATCTACATTTATCCAAGCACCGCCAGTCACCCAACCGGCAAACTCCGCTTGCTGTATGAATGCAACCCGATGGCCTTTCTGGCAGAACAGGCGGGCGGAAAAGCCACTGATGGTAAAAAACGCATTCTGGACATTGTGCCGGAACAATTACACCAGCGTGTGCCGTTCTTCGTCGGCACCAAGTCAATGGTGGAAGAAGCAGAGCGTTTTATTGCTGAGTTTCCTGACGAATAACCCCTACCGCCATCCATATTGCCCCCCCTCAGCTGCAGGGGGGAAGGTCTAGGGACGGACCTAGTACCCAGTTCGATTCCCCTAGAGCTTGATTAACTAAGACGATGCTTTATCACTGAATCCCTAGGTTCAGTGATGAAAAGGGCAGGAAATCATAAAAGAGTCCGCTATAATAGCGCGCACTCCCTTTCTGGTTTGATTAAAGGAAACCGACATGAGCTTGAATCTGGTCCCCGCTGGCAAAGACCTGCCAGAAGATATTTATGTAGTTATCGAAATCCCGGCTAACGCTGACCCGATTAAATATGAAATCGACAAGGAAACCGGCGCGCTGTTTGTTGACCGTTTCATGTCCACCGCCATGTTCTATCCCTGCAACTATGGCTATATCAACCATACTTTGTCACTGGATGGTGACCCAGTTGATGTGTTGGTACCGACACCTTACCCACTGCAACCCGGTTCTGTGATCCGTTGCCGTCCGGTAGGGGTGTTAAAAATGACCGATGAAGCCGGTGAAGATGCGAAGCTGGTTGCTGTACCACACAGCAAACTGACCAAAGAGTACGATCATGTGAAAGACGTGAACGACCTGCCAGAACTGCTGAAAGCACAGATTACCCACTTCTTTGAGCATTACAAAGATCTGGAAAAAGGCAAATGGGTGAAAGTAGAAGGTTGGGACGACGCCACTGCCGCTAAAGCTGAAATCATCGCCTCTTTCGAACGCGCCAAGAAATAATTCACCGCGCTTTGAAGATCACGACACCGCTCATCGAGCGGTGTCTTTTTTTGCTACTCATCAAGACGCGTTAACCAGTCACCGCTGTCAATCCGCGGAAACCCCTCAACACTGTGCTTATACAGGTAGATCCATGCACTACCATAAGGTGTTTGAATCAGTTCGCGCTGATAATCCTTGGTATTGCTTTTCAACTCATCCAACTCAGCCAAAATTGACGAGTTAATACGATACACCTCACAGTGTATTGCCCCCTCTCCAGGGATCGCCGCCGGGTAGTGGCCCAGATTATAAATCTGATAGCCCTCTAACTCATGTTCACCCAGCCATTGGGCATTGGTCATCCAATGGCTGTTTCCCTGCTTGCGTCGTAAACTGCCATAAACAATTATTCGCATAGCTCAAAACTCAAACTGATAAAGCACATCCAGTGCTTGGGCAAGACCAGATACCGCCTCCAGATACAATCTGGGCATCAAACGGTATCGCAACGTTAGCGTGGCCAATGAATCAAATATCCCCACCCCATATTTTACTTGTAGGCCAGGGAGAATATAGCCACTGACAACCACCTTGGAGCTGTCACCCACCCCCTCGGTATCAAGGGCTAAATTACTTACGCCAAACGCTTCTCCGATTTTACCCACAAGTTGACCACTTTGTGCAACCCCCATACCAATTAACATTGATGTCATGGCATTGCCATCAGCCCCACTACTGCTCAACCCCTGGCCGCGCAGCAGGTAAGACAAGGCTTCCTGTTGGGATAAAGTCGGGTCAGAAAAGACTTCCAGCCTTGGTGCATCCGCCATTCCCGTCACCCGCACCCCAGCGGTGACACCATCTTGCGTCGCATCTGGGTTACGGATTGCTTCAATATTCAGCATCGGTTGATCCGCTGGGCCAGAAAACAATAGTAGCCCTTTACGCACAAGGAGATCCTGGCCATAAGCATGAAAACGACCTGATGGAATATTAATTTGACCATGCAGACCTAACCCGCGCGGATCCTGAACGACACGCAGATCACCACGCAAGCTGGCCTGCAGACCAAAGGCGTCCAGAGTAACATCGTTACCGACATGGATCATCAGATGGCTACTGATAGGGATCAACGCCGAAGCAGGTTGGATCGGTTGGAGCTGGTTATCAAGCATCACTTCATCAGATGAAATGCCTACCGCACTCTCCGGCAACTCCTGTACTGTAATCCTCGCCCATGGGATACCCACTGAACCATTAAGAGAGAGCAGTTGTGGCGTTGCTTCAAACTGTAAATCCGGTGAGACATCAATACGCACCATCGGTGGTATCGTCACACGTAGACGGTTGCCTTTGGCGGCAATACGCGCACGCCAGGCGGTGATATCCCGCCAGTCAGCATCCCCCGTCAGGTTCAGTTGGCCGTTGGTCGTCGCGAGCAGCCCTTCCAGGGTCGATGTCATGCCATTGAAGTTCAGCACCAGACGCCCTTCGGTCATATCAAACGGCATCCAGTGGCCGACAATAACCGCTTTCTCCAGTGCCAAGCGACCAAATACTAAAGGATGCTGCGCACTACCGCCTAATTGCAGATTGGCGTTCAGCCTTCCCGTGGCTTTCTCACCCTGCACCAGAATTGGATTGAGCAGCGCCAGCGAGATATCGCTAATATTCACATTACCGCTGATAGCACGACGCACTTGTGGGTCAGTGACCTGAATGTTGCCATTTAACTGGCCATTATTGGTCAGCTTAATCAACCAGTCAGCTTGCGCCCGCCCCTGGTTCAAAGCGGCATTGAGGTTGATGGTGTCAAAAGCAATCGGCAACGCACTGCCTTGCAGTTGTTGCACTACTTTCACCCCGTTACCCACCAGCGAGACTCTCGCTTGGGGTAACGCCCCACCGGGTTGCCAACTCACCTCAGCCCGGCCACTAAACAGGCCGCTGAGTGCAGTGTCTGGCCCCAGGAAGGGTTTAAGCATCACCAAGTCAAAACGGTTAAGCACCACGCTAGCTTGGCCACTGGCACCCGCGTCAATGGTTCTTGGCACACAAAGCTCAGCATTCGGGTTAAGCCAGCAATGTGGCCCGATGCTGATTCTCTGCTGCGTATGCAGGTAATCCAACGCGATAGCACGAGTCAGACGCCATTCCCCCACTGGGGTATCAAAATAGGTGTTATTCAGGTTACCGCGCCAGCGTTGCAGTTGACGGTCAAAACTCCCCTCCAGGGCCAATTGCCCAGAAACCGGCTTACCATCAATACTTAGCTGCAACCGATGCTGGCGTTCGCTTCCTCTGGCATCCAAGGTCAACTGGTTGATCTGCAGAGCATCTTGTTTCAGTTGTGTTACCCGGAGTGTCAATTGCCCCTGAACCTGTTCACCAGAGCGAATATCACTGTCCAGTTTCACCTGTTGAATATGCAGAGCCTGCCATTGCAAACCCTGTGCGGTCAGGTCTGTCAGCAGTTGCGGAGCCTGTAGATTGCCGCGTAGTCTCAACTGCCCAGTGATATTCCCCGCCAGCCCCGGCAAGGTACCATCAAGATGTTGTGCATCAAGTTTGCTATCCAGCAACCAGTTTTTTTCATCCAACTGGCCTTTGATGCTGAGGGTATTGCGCCCCAGAGCCAGGTCGATACTGGGGATAGACCACTGACCCGCCGCATTGCCACGCAACGAACCCTGCGCCGATAGACGGTGTTGTTTCACATTGCCGTCCAGTTGCAACTCCGGCACCTGGAGTTGCCAACTACCACCGTGAACGCTACCCCGGGTGGTTATTTTCCCTTCTAGACGAGCAGGCCAGTCAGGCCATTGCCTGGCGGTATTAATGCCGGTTAGCGTTAATTGTGAGGTCCAACTGATAGCCTGACGCCAGTCAACCAGAGCAGTAAGGTCAGCATGCCCCTCCAGTGCGGCCAAACGCAAACGATCCAGGTTGAATTGCTCAAGATTACCCTTGCCATCAAGCTGTAGCACTGCCGCAGGTAAATCCTGGCCGTTAATATTGGCCCGGGCGGAGAGAGCATAATCGGCCGCCTTGCCGTTAACACGCACGCGAAGATCATTCACCTGATATTGCATTTCCCCTGTCAGCGGCCACTGTAGCTGTTTGCTTTGCAGCGTCAGCATCAAGGGTAATCCCACCTCTGCCAATCGAGTTTGCATATCCAGTTGCGCACTGACTGGCCCAGAAAGGTTCAAGGTGACGTTCAGTTCTTCACGTAACCCACCACTTATGTTCAGCTTTAGCTTTTCCCCTTTCAGCGGTTCGATATTCAATGTGCTGTTCACCGCCATCTCAAGCGGCCAACTATCGGCCAGAGTAACCTGACCTTTAACAAAGGCTTGGCCTTGCGGAGACCTCACCGTCAATTGATCTAACTGAATGTGCTGCTCTAGGGTGCGCCCCTGCAGTAATAGACTGGTGATGGTCACATCAGTGTCACCCGTCAACTGCAGTTGATCAGCGTTAAGTTGCTGAACCGTAATATCCAGCGGCAAACGGATCATCGGTAGCTCAGGTAACAGCGGTTTGGCAAACAATGCGTTCAGCATCTCCCCCAATGGTTGCTCTGGTACCGCCGCCGATAATGGCATTGCCGGGGTTTTATCTGTCGCGGCCTTCGATACTGGATCTGCCGCGGGTTGATGCTCTGGGGGCAACGCATTGGCGGGGGTTTTTGGCAATGCAACCTGTAAGGCATGAACCGTGGTGGGCATCAGGGTCAGCTCACGCCCTTGCCACTGAGCCCCGGAACTAAATTCCCCTAGAGAGATAACCATGTCGTCCACCCTGACGTTGACATTATTCAATGCCAGCTTGCGCAAGGTCAGCGGATAAGGCGTACGAATATCGGAAATAGGCTGCGGTTGCTCTTCTACTGATGTGGATGGTGGCATTTCAGCCGTTTTCACCACCACCTCCACATCCTGCGTGGTCAATGCATTGATGCACAAGGTGCTGTTTCTCAGGCAAGAGAAATCAAGTGAGAGATGAAATTGCCCCGCGTTGACTGACACGCCAGGCATCTGATATTTGATGCCTTTCAGCGTCAAATCACGCCAGCCACCGCTGACTGTTGCAATCTCCAGCCCCGGCACCCAGCGAACAGCCCCATTGATGGCCAGATGCAAACCCGTGGTGGTCCCCAACAGAAATGCCAACGAACCAATCAGTAGCAGCAGCAGGATCAAAAATCCCAGACAAATCTTTTTCAACCAGCTCATAGTTCAGGCCCCAAACCGATATAGAACTGCACACCATGAGTGTCTTTATCCCCAATGGGTGTGGCGATATCGAGCTTCACTGGCCCAACGGGTGATTGCCAACGCACACCGACCCCCGCTCCCGTTTTAAGATCGCTTTCTTTGATACTGTTAATCGCCTGACCCGAGTCAACAAACATCGCACCCCACCAGCGACCAGAGACATTGTATTGATATTCCAGCGAACCGGTCATCAGCTTGGAAGCCCCGGTTAGTGCGCCATTGCTGTCGCGGGGAGAGACCGCCTGAAATTTGTAACCGCGAATACTGCGATCACCACCAGCAAAAAAACGTAAATCAGGCGGGACCTTGTCAAAATCATTGGTTTCAATCCAACCAACTTGCCCACGAGCCACAAAACGGTGTTTTTCCGCCAAGCTGCGGATCCAAACGTTCTGTGTCTGGATCAACGCAAAATCGACGCCAGACCCCCAGGTCGTGTCAGAAACATCAAAAGAATAGCGTTGGCTATCCCCCCATACCGGCATCATCCCCCCCCGAGCTCGAACGCGGGAAAATCTCACCCCGGGATACAGCAACGTGGTGGTATTCGTCACATCCCCTTGGGTAAAATGGTCCAGACGCAAACTCAGGTTCAGCGCTCGCTGCCAGCCGCTGGAAAGATCCCAGTTACGTGAAACCACTAACTTACTACTATCGGATTGGGTATCGTTCAGATCGGTGCGTTTGAACCCCCCTTGCAGTAGATAATATTGTTCAAGGGGACTGCGCAACAGCGGTATTCTATAACTGAGATCCAACTGTTGTTCCGGTGCGGAAATATTAGCGCTGGTGGTCAAGCTATGGCCGCGATCATTCAGCCAGGGCTTGCGCCAACTGCCGAGTACACGCGGCCCAATGTCGGTAGAAAAACCGCCCCCCATCTCGACAATATTGCTACTACGTGGGGTGACCAGCGCATCTAACGGCAAAATCTTGTTCTCTTTAGCATCAGCGAAGTCTGGAGATACCACCACCGAATTAAACCAGTTGGTGGCGGATAAACGCCGGTTCAACTCAGCCAGGTCATTTGACGTGTAATAATCTCCCTGATGAAAGGGCACCAGATTTTGCAGGTAGTCCTCACGAATTTGTGAGCCTTTAAACCTGACTTTTCCGAAGTGATATCGCTCACCACTATCAAAATCAATGTCCCAAAAAGCCTTGTGCAACTCTTTGGCCACACCAAGTTGGCTCTTTGGCATATTGGCGTCAAAATAGCCTTTACGCAGTGCCAACCCCGTCAATCCACTTTTGAAACCGTCATACTGACCATGGTTGAGGATCTCACCGATGGCGGGCCTGCTGGTGCGTACCAGATCCAGATAATCTTGATCCGTGCTCGCCTCCCCTTGCAGGGCAATATTCACCCCAGAAATGCGTACCGGCTCACCAGGATCAACCTTAGCGCGCAATACCGGTCGAGAAAGTGTTGGGTTATCATCAAAAGTGAAATCAATAATTGGCTCATAATACCCCAACGGACGCAACCCCTGGCGGATGGCTGCATCAACTCGAGCACGGAAACGCCCTTCAGCATTCACCTCTTCGGGTGTGATCGCTGAAAGACGCACGCGGACGTTCCTTTCCAATTCACCACTCAGACCTTCGACCTGAAGGCGCACATTTGCTGCCAATGCCGGCGGCATAATCAATAGCGCGCATAAAACACAAAGGACCGGGTATCTTGGCACAACGTCTCCTTAATTTATTTTACTGTCAGTCACTTTGCTGTAGGGCTGAAATTACTCAAACGATCAAAACCACCTCTTTACAGACTAACAACAGACACCGCATATTATCCGCAACGCCATTCAAGTTGAAGTCCCTACCGTTTGAATGGTGACCAATATATACCAGTGCGACACAAGACTGATTGTGAGCAAAGAAACGGACAGTGATAATTGACTCGCTGCTTTATGGTCAGATTCAGGCAAATGGCAGCCAAAACACCCGCAGCTTGAGTAACCCTCAGTGATTAAGGCAATTATTAATAGGGCAACAGGAGTCTATCGTGATTCAATCTTTTGATAAATCTGAAAACGTCGATCAAGCAAGTGCACTTCCGGGGCGTGCTACCCCCCTGGTAGTAGCAAGCACGCATGCCGTGACTGGCCACGACATGACCAGCGTACCAGAAGGCATGGAGGTTGCCATCTTTGCCATGGGCTGTTTCTGGGGCGTTGAGCGCTTGTTTTGGCAGCAACCAGGGGTTTACAGCACCGCCGCAGGCTATAGTGGTGGATACACACCGAACCCAACTTATCGTGAAGTGTGTAGCGGACAGACTGGCCATGCTGAAGTGGTACGCATCCTGTTCGATCCCAACATCACCGATTATCGCCATTTGCTACAGGTGTTTTGGGAGAACCATGATCCGGCCCAGGGTATGCGCCAAGGGGGCGATATCGGCACCCAGTACCGTTCTGCCATTTATTATACTAATACCGAGCAACAAGCAGAGGCAGCGTTGAGTTTGCAGCGTTTCCAGCAAGCCATGAGCAAGGCGGGTGATCAACGTACCATTACCACCGAGATCCTGGCCGCTCTACCTTTCTACTATGCCGAAGATTACCATCAGCAGTATCTGCATAAAAACCCTGATGGCTATTGTGGCTTGGGAGGGATTGGCGTCTGCCTGCCACCTCAAGGATAACCTGTTAATTTTTAACCACTGGCTACCCTGATGGGGCAACTGCTATACTGTAGCGGGCTGCATGGGTGGCCCCATTTTTAACAGCACGGCACATCGTGCACTATGATTCATTTTTTACACGGTATTACCCCCTCCAAAAGAGCGCTGACATTCCGTCGCGTCGGCACGAATGGATAGATTATGTTAAACAGTATTTTGCTGATTCTTTTTCTAATCACGGTGAGCGCATTTTTTTCGCTCGCAGAAATTTCTCTGGCCGCTTCCCGTAAGATAAAACTTAAATTGATGGCTGATGAAGGCAACATCAATGCCCTCAAGGTCCTTAAACTCCAGGAAACACCGGGGCTGTTCTTTACGGTAGTGCAAATCGGGCTCAACGCAGTGGCCATCCTTGGTGGTATTGTCGGTGATGCGGCCTTCTCACCCAGTTTCAAACTATTTTTCGAGCGTTTTCTGTCACCAGAGATCTCTGAACAAGTCAGTTTTATCTGTTCGTTTGTACTGGTGACCAGTATGTTCATTCTGTTCGCCGATTTAACGCCGAAGCGCATCGGTATGATTGCACCGGAGACCGTTGCGGTGCGGATCATCAACCCAATGCGTTTCTCAATCATGATTTGCCGCCCACTGGTCTGGTTCTTCAATGGAATGGCCAACCTGATCTTCCGCCTGTTTAAACTGCCAATGGCGCGTAACGACGATATCACCTCTGACGATATCTATGCGGTAGTGGAAGCCGGTGCACTGGCTGGGGTACTGCGCAAACAAGAACATGAACTGATTGAAAACGTCTTTGAGCTGGAATCACGTACCGTACCCTCTTCGATGACTTCCCGTGAAAGCGTTATCTACTTCGACCTGCGTGAAAGTGAAGAGAGTATCAAAGAAAAAATCTCTACCCATCCTCACTCCAAATTCCTGGTCTGTGATGGGCATATCGATCAGGTTGTCGGGTATGTGGACTCTAAAGACCTGCTAAACCGCGTTTTGGGGAACCAGAGTCTGGCATTAAGCAATGGCGTACAAATCCGTTCTGCGTTAATCGTACCGGATACACTTACACTGTCAGAAGCATTGGAGAGCTTTAAAACTGCGGGTGAAGACTTTGCGGTGATCCTCAATGAATATGCACTGGTAGTTGGTATTATCACTCTGAACGACGTCATGACCACATTGATGGGTGACTTGGTGGGGCAAGGCCAAGAAGAGCAAATTGTTGCCCGTGATGAAAACTCATGGCTGATTGAAGGGGGAACCCCCATTGATGACGTGATGCGTGTACTGGATATTGATGAATTCCCACAGTCAGGCAATTACGAAACCATCGGTGGTTTTATGATGTATATGCTGCGCAAGATCCCAAAACGTACAGATTTTGTAAAGTATGCTGGCTACAAGTTTGAAGTTGTTGATATCGATAGCTATAAAATCGACCAACTGTTGGTTACCAGACTGAGCGATAAGCCAGCGTTGGTTCACCCCAAAGCAGAAGATACTCTGCCTCCGGTATAAATATCCTCGTCGTCATTCAAGCGGCTAGGGATTGATGCAACTTGAATGACGATGGCAATACCACCTTTAGCCTATTTCTGCCTGCAATAACGACACCTGCTGATTGACCTCAGACATCACACTAAAGTGGCGTAAATCACGTACCTTTGGCAGCAGAATTTTGCCTTTGTCGAACTCAAACGCCCCCACATCCTTGATATACAGCCTACCTCGGAACAAAATCTTGACATACTTAGCCACTCTTTGTGGATTATAACGCTGGAAAATTTTCATACTTTTCGCTTTCCTTCCATTATACCCGTTGCCATTCAAGCAGGGTTCAACACGCGCTGCGTTTTGCCCGGCAACTTGAAGAACTCGGGCAGAGCTCCCTGCATTCAGTCAGTGGCCAAAGTGGCAACTTCAACATCCGAATGCAATCAATCACCTTTCAATAAACTATATTATACAACAAAAATAGATGGATTAACTGGCCTTACAGTTATTTACCGAGTCACGTATGGAGTTAATTAACTTTATTAGCACATAAGCTCAAAACAAACTCATCTGCAGAGCAAAGAAAAAACTGCAACCAGCTAACAGGACAGACCTCTGATGGCTACCTATGCTTTAAGCATCTAATGTTGGTCAACACGTATTCCTTGATGCCGGAGAACACATGAAAAAAAGTATCCTGTTAGTGATCTCGTTACTGTTAGTGCCCATGTTAGCCAGCGCCCACAACTTCCAGCTCCAACAGCGTGTGCCACCCACCGGGGTCAGTGACAAAGGGGAACTGTTGTACCTTAATAACCAGTTTAGCTACAAAACCTGGAGTAGTGCTCAGCTCAATGGAAAAGTGCGCGTGGTACAGCATATTGCTGGTCGCACCTCAGCCAAAGAGATAAACACCCCGCTGATTGATGCCATCAAGGCAGCCAAACTACCTCATGATTATTACCAAACGACGACAATCATTAATACTGATGATGCCATTATCGGTACCGCCATGTTTGTCCGTAACAGTATAGAAGACAGCAAGAAAGAGTTTCCTTGGTCACAATTTATTGTCGACAGTAATGGCATCGTCCTGAAGGCTTGGGAGCTACAGCCCAAAGGCTCGGCGATGGTAGTGCTGGATAAAGAAGGCAAGATCCAGTTTGCCAAAGAGGGCGCACTGACTCCGCAAGAGGTAATACAGGTGATGGCGTTACTGCACCAACTGCTAAAATAGCCTTGATACCTCTCATTCTTCAAGTTGCAGCAATATCAGCTGCAACTTGAAGAATGAGAGGCAACGGCAGGACAGTGCCAGACTAAAACAGAGATACCCGAAAACCCGGGTTCAAAAAAGACTCACGGGGGGTATAGCATAATGGTTTACCGTGCCAATCATGGATTTGAGCACCCGCTGCCGCTGCCACTGCATGCCCTGCGGCGGTATCCCAAATATTGGTTGGTCCAAAACGTGGGTAGAGTTGAGCCTTTCCTTCCGCCACCAGGCAAAATTTCAGTGATGAACCGACCGGAATCGTTTGATGTTCACCTAATTGTTGTAAATATTCACGTAACTCATCATCAACATGAGAGCGGCTAACCACCACCACGGGTAGTTGAGCAGGAATGACATTGATCTCTTGCCGACAACCCGCTTCCTCTTTCCAGGCTTTACCGCGCTCAGCCAGATACAACACATCCAATGCCGGGGCGTAGACCACCCCCATCACCGCTTCCCCCTCTTCAATCAAGGCAATGTTGACGGTGAATTCACCGTTGCGCTGCAAAAACTCTTTGGTGCCATCAAGTGGGTCCACTAACCAGTAACGTCGCCAGTTGCGGCGGATTTCCCAGGCAGGCGGATCCTCTTCTGACAGTAGGGGAATATCAGGTGTCAGCGCCGCCAACCCCTGTTTGATAATATAATGCGCCGCCAGATCCGCTGCGGTGACGGGGGAATCGTCTGGTTTCTTTTCTACGCCAAGGGGTTGTTCACCGTGATATACCGCCATGATTGCCATACCGGCTTCCCGCGACAATTGGCAAATCTGTTCTAACATAGTGCGCCTCTCACATTCAGCTTTATGGGGGAACCCTCTTCCCAGCAACTTACAGTATTTGATCAACAACGCTTCGCTATCACAACTTTATGCATCTGCAGGTTACATGGATAAATTTTCTGCCAAACTTCACATTTTGGCGAGGTATCAAATGATAGTTACATAAATATTTGAGATACATACCTAAGTTCATTCAAGTTGCCAGACAGAACCCGCTGCATGTTCAACAACGCTTGCTGCTTTGCCAATGGGGGCGAGGAACCGTAGCCAACACCCTTGTAGCTTGAGTGATAACGGGTATCACTCATTCCTCAATGCTTATCGAACAACAGCCAGACGGCAGGATAAGTCCCTTCTGCCAGACGCGCTACCGTTAGAAACCGCACAGGAATCATTACAATATGGAGATAGCCAATGATTAAACGTTCTCTGGGATTATCCACTTTAGCCTTGTTGGTTTGTGCCGCAACGCAGGCCGCCACCGTTGACCTGCGTGTGCTGGAAACCACTGATCTGCATAGTAATATGATGGACTTCGATTACTATAAAGATAAGCCCACTGACAAATTCGGCCTGGTTCGCACCGCCAGCCTTATCCACCAGGCTCGCCAGCAGGTGACCAACAGTGTGCTGGTGGATAATGGTGACCTTATTCAGGGTAGCCCATTAGCGGACTATATGGCCGCTAAAGGGTTAAAAACAGGGGATATTCACCCTGTCTACAAGGCGATGAACAGCCTGGATTATGTGGTGGGCAACATCGGCAACCACGAATTCAACTATGGGCTAGACTACCTGAAAAACGCACTGGCTGGCGCCAAATTCCCCTACATTAATGCCAACGTCATTGATGTAACCACGAAAAAGCCGTTGTTCACACCTTATATTATTGTCGATACCCCGGTAAAAGATCGCGATGGAAAAACACATACATTGCGGATTGGCTACATCGGCTTTGTACCGCCACAGATCCTGAGCTGGGACAAAGCCAACCTGCAAGGAAAAGTCACGGTTAACGATATTACCGCAACCGCTAAGCACTATGTGCCAGAGATGCGTAAGCAAGGGGCGGACCTGGTAGTGGCCATCCCGCACTCTGGCCTCTCCAGTGAGCCTTACAAAGCCATGGCTGAAAATTCGGTGTACTACCTCAGCCAAGTGCCAGGTATTGATGCCATCATGTTCGGCCACGCTCACGCGATATTCCCCAGCGCGGATTTTGCCAAAATTCAGGGGGCGGATATCAACCAGGGGTTACTCAACGGTGTACCCGCAGTGATGCCAGGCCAGTGGGGTGACCATCTCGGGGTCATCGATCTCCAGTTAAATAACGACAGTGGCCGTTGGCTGGTCACCGCAGCAAAAGCAGAAGCCCGACCAATCTATGACAAAGAGAACAAGAAATCGCTGGCAGATGAAGATGCCGCATTACTGAAGATCCTGGCGGAAGATCACCTGGCAACACGTGATTTTGTCGGTAAACCTATCGGCAAATCTGATAGTAACATATACAGCTATTTGGCTTTGGTGCAGGATGATCCTAGCGTCCAGATCGTTAATAATGCACAAAGAGCTTACGTTAAACACTATATCCAAGGTGATCCGGATTTGGCCGACCTGCCGGTACTCGCCGCCGCCGCACCCTTTAAAGTCGGTGGACGCAAGAATGATCCCGCCAGCTTTGTCGAAGTTGAAAAAGGCCAACTCACCTTCCGCAATGCAGCTGATCTCTATCTCTACCCCAATACGCTGGTGGTAGTCAAAGCCAGCGGCAAGGAGGTAAAAGAGTGGCTGGAATGTTCCGCTGGGCAGTTCAATCAAATCGATGTCAACAGCAGCAAACCACAAGCGTTAATCAACTGGGATGGCTTCCGCAGCTATAATTTTGATGTAATCGATGGTGTCAATTACCAGATTGATGTCACTCAACCCGCACGTTATAACGGTGAATGCGAGCTAATTAATAACCAGGCCGAGCGCATCAAACAGCTGACATTCAATGGCAAACCGATCGATCCTAACGCCACTTTCCTGGTGGCAACCAATAACTACCGCGCCTACGGTGGTAAGTTTGCAGGAACAGGTGACAAGCATATCGCCTTCGCCTCACCCGATGAAAATCGCTCAGTACTGGCGGCCTATATCAGTGCAGAAACCCAGCAACAGGGTGCGGTACGCCCTCAAGCTGACAATAACTGGCGTTTAGCCAGCATCAAAAGTCAACAACCGCTGGATATCCGTTTTGAGACCGCAGCCAGTGAAAAGGCCGCTGCATTTATTCAACAGAACGCCCAGTACCCAATGAAACCCGTGGGTAGTGACAGCATTGGATTTTCACTCTATCAAATTGATATACAATCAAAATAATTAAATAACCGGGCGCATTCCCATGCGCCCTTTCCATCGCCCGCTTGCCGTTAATTAAATAGAGAAAAATGCCACTCTGCGGTTCAATGTTTTGCAAATAATCTATCGACAAAGTTGTACAAAAAAATACAATCGTGTAACTTTGCTCACTCAAATGCAGAGGGTCTGTTAATGTTCAGCAACGTGCATAACAACGACAGCACAAGGTTAGTTGCTCAAAATTCACTCTAGCAGTTAGTATCACCTATCTGCAATTTAACGCTTAGCTCGAAGGAATGAATGGCGATGACTACCACCCCGTCAGTGATCAGCAAATGTCTTGATTTTTACTCAGAACTGAACAGTGAAAAAATCGCATTACTCCCGTTAATTTATCATCCACAGATCGAGTTGGTTGATCCCTTAGGTCAGCACACGGGGATCGCTGCAGTTGAAGCCTATTTTCGCAGCTTATTGACTCGCACCGCTCACTGTCGATTTTCCATCGACACTTATTTCTCTCAAGACCAGCAAACCTGTCTAAACTGGATCATGTCCTACTCACATCCTAAATTGGAGAAAGGGCGCACTCTTGAATTGGAGGGCTGTTCCATATTACGCGTTCAGGACGATAAAATTATCTGGCAACGCGATTACTACGATATGGGAGCCATGCTTTATGAGCATATTCCATTACTAGGTCCGGTGATTAAGCAGTTGAAAAAGAGGGTCAACCAGTGAAATCAATTTTAGTCACGGGGGCAAGCTCAGGTATTGGTGAGGAATTGGTCAAGGCTTGGGCCAAGCAGGGATATAAACTGATTGCCTGCGGGCGCGATCAGCAACGCTTGGCTGCGCTACAACAATATGATGCCAACATCATTACACGATCCTTTGATATGACTGATGCCGAGGCTTGTCGAGCAGCATTGCAAGATTGTCAGGTCGACTTGGTGGTGTTGTGTGCCGGTACCTGCGAATACATCGATAACGGCAAGGTAGATGCCGCTTTAGTCAAAAGAGTAATGGAAACCAATGTGTTAGGGCCAGTTAACTGTCTAGATGCCTTGCAGGAACAACTCCAGTCGGGTAGCCGAGTTGCCTTCGTCAGTTCAGCGGCTCAGTGGCTACCCTTCCCGCGGGCAGAAGCCTATGGCGCTTCCAAGGCCGCATTGACTTACCTGGCAAATAGTTTGCGCCTTGACTGGGAAGCTAAAGGCATTGCTATTTCGGTCATTTTCCCGGGTTTTGTCGATACTCCCCTTACACGGAAAAATACATTTCCAATGCCAGGCCGGATCAGTGTTGAAATGGCAGCAAAAGCCATTATCAAGGGGCTGGATCAAGGCCACAATGAGATCCGATTCCCGTATGTTTTTTGTCTGGTTTTGCGTTTATTAGCCTTGTTACCACTATCTCTTCAAAACAGATTACTCCGCCGGATGGTTACCCGATGAAAATAGCAATTATTGGTAGTGGGATCTCAGGTTTAACCTGTGCGTGGCGTTTGGCTGGTCATCATGATGTCACTCTGTTTGAAGCCAATGCAGTCGCGGGTGGCCACACAGCAACAGTGGATGTTAAAACTGAACAAGGTGAGATGGCCATAGACACCGGGTTTATCGTTTATAACGATCGAACCTATCCGCGTTTTATCGGCTTGCTCAGTGAATTGGGTATACAAGGACAAAAGACGGAAATGAGCTTTTCCGTTCAAAATCCACAAACAGGGCTTGAATATAATGGCCATACGCTGACCACATTATTCGCTCAATACCGTAATGCGCTTAATCCAAAATTTTGGCGACTGTTAAAAGAGATTATCAGATTTAACCGTTGCGCCAAGCAAGAACTCAACAATGGCATCAACGAAGGCCACACCTTAGAGACATTCCTTACCGTTAACAAGTTTGATGCTTTTTTCTCTCAGCATTATATCTTGCCTATGGGAGCTGCCATCTGGTCCTCTTCTTTAAAGGATATGCGCCAATTTCCATTAGTGCTTTTTTTGCGTTTTTTTGATAATCACGGCTTACTGGATATTCTACATCGCCCCCAATGGTATGTAGTGCCTGGTGGTTCTCGCGAATATGTTCGTCAGATTATAGAAAAGTTATCTCCTCGGATGCAGTTTCGTTTTTCAACCCCGGTATTGAGTGTGACACGCACCGATAGCGGCGGCCTGGTTGGTACTGAAAGTGGAGAGGAACATTTCGACAACATTATTTTTGCCTGCCATGCTGATCAAGCTCTTGGGTTACTAAATGACCCGAGTGAACAGGAAAGAGAGATCCTCAGTGCGATATCTTGGCAACGCAATGATGTGGTGCTGCACAAAGATAAATCCTGGTTGCCTGTAGAGCGTCGAGCCTGGGCAAGTTGGAACTATCTGCTTAACCCAGACCCCACTAAGCAGGAAGATACTCCGGCTTGCGTCACTTATAATATGAATATTTTACAAGGCTTACCTGCTAGCAGCCCGTTATTCTGCGTCACTCTTAATCCAGACAAGCCTATTGATGAGCGCCATGTTTATCAACGTTTTGTTTATCACCACCCTATTTTCAATGCGCAAACCTGGCAAGCTCAAACACGCCGTCATGATATCAATGGACAACGTCATACCTGGTTCTGTGGTGCCTATTGGTATAACGGTTTTCATGAAGATGGGGTGCACAGTGCCTTGGATGTGGTAGAGGGTATTGCACTCAGCCAGGTAAGAGGTCTGGTGTAATGAATAGCTGTTTGTACCAAGGCGTTTTGCGCCATCGGCGCTATCATCCTAAACACCATTTTTTTACCTACCGTATTTTTATGGCATTACTGGATTTGGATGAACTGCCTTTGCTCGATAAAGTTGGCATTGCGTATAACCGCATGGGGATAACCGCATTTTTTGATCGCGATTATCCGCTCGGCCAGCCGCTCAAACAGGCAGTGCAAGAAAAACTGCGGCAGCTCACAGGCGAGATCATTGATGGGAAAATTTTACTACTGACCCAACTGCGTTATTTCGGTTTCCATTTTAATCCAGTTAATTTTTATTATTGCTATGACCATGCTGGAAACTTCCGCTACTTACTGGCAGAAGTCAGAAATACACCTTGGAACGAACGTCACTATTACGTCGTTGATGCTTATCATCCACAGCCGACAGCAAAAGCCTTCCATGTTTCACCTTTTAACCCCATGGATATGACCTACCATTGGCGTTTTAAGGTACCGGGCAAGACCTTACAAGTACATATTGAAAATCATCAACATAACAAGGTATTCGATGCAACCCTGTTGCTAAAGCGGCAAACACTAACTCGCGCTAATATGATAAATTTGTCGATTAAATTACCTTTTATGACAATAAAAACAGTGCTGACTATTTATTGGCAAGCATTGCGTTTATGGCTTAAACGCGTGCCCGTTTATTCCCACCCTGGCAATAGAAAACTTTAATCATGACTGACCCTACCTATCCACTCACTCAGACTCTCTCCCGTCGTGCTCGTATAACCCGACAGGTTTTATTTCGTCTGCTATCACAGATCAAAGGCGGGGGGTTAACCCTGCATGAGGGGAACCAGCAATTTTGCTTTGGTGAGATGACTGCGGCTCGTCAGGCGGTGGTGGTGATCCATTCGCCTTCAGTATATCGTCGTTTGTTCTCCGGGGGCAGCATTGCCGCAGCGGAAACATGGATGGACGGCGAATGGGACTCGCCGGATTTAACCTCAGTGCTTGAAATTCTTGCCCAGAACAGCACAGTGATGGATCAATTGGAAAATGGCTTCAAATGGCTGAATAAGCCTTTCGCACGATTACAACACTGGTTTAACCGTAATAACCGTGATCAGGCCAAGCAGAATATTGCCGCACACTATGATCTCGGCAATGACTTTTATCGTTCGTTTCTCGATGAAAGTTTACTTTATTCTAGTGCGTTATTTAGCACGGGCATCAATGATTTACCTTCAGCGCAAGTCGCCAAAATGGCCCGTTTGTGTGAGCAGTTAGCTTTAACCGCTGACGATCATCTGTTGGAAATCGGCACCGGTTGGGGGGCCTTGGCAGAATACGCTGCGCGACATTTCGGTTGCCGAGTGACCACCACCACCTTATCTCAAGCACAATATGATTACAGTACCAAACGTATTGCACAGGCTGGCCTGACTGAGCAGGTCACCGTATTACTGAAAGATTATCGCGATCTCGATGGTGAGTTTGACAAGATTGTGTCAGTTGAAATGATAGAGGCAGTCGGTGAAGCCTTTTTACCGGTATTTTTCCGTAGCTGTCAGCAACGGCTACGACCTGGAGGGAAAATGGTGTTACAGGCGATCACTATCCAGGATCAGCGCTATAAACAATATAGCCAAAGTGTAGATTTTATACAGCGCTATATTTTCCCTGGCGGTTTTTTGCCTTCAATCTCAGCCTTGAGTAACGTCATGACCCATCACACGGATTTTGTGATCCGTAACCTGTTTGATATGGGTATTGATTATGCGCAAACCTTGAACCACTGGCGTCATCGTTTTCTTCATGCTTGGCCTCAGATCAGCAAGCAGGGGTTTGATGACCATTTTCATCGAATGTGGTTATTTTATCTGTGTTACTGCGAAGCGGGATTTCAAGCTCGTACCATTAGCGCGGTACAAATGACTGTTGAAAGAACATGAGTCGATCTCAGCAGCTCGTATTAACCACTATTGCTTTTGATATCTATTGGTTTTTGGTGGTTTTTTTCCGTGACAGATTCGTTCTGTTATGGCTTGCCATGGCGATCCTGGTCTGGTGTTTATTGCCTCCACTGCAGCGCCGAGCGGCCTTATTACTGGCGATAGTGGGTAGTGGAATAGATGCCCTATGGGTAGCAACAGGTATCGTGTCATTTGATGGTTCGGGGTTAATCCCCTTGTGGATGCTAGCATTATGGCTGATGTTTGCTTGTCTCTGGGCACCGCTGACATGGCAATCGGCGTTACCCAGCTGGATTTGGCTGGTGATGGGGGCAGTTGGTGGGCCATTTGCCTATTTTATTGGCAAAAATATGGGCGCAATGACTTTTCATCAGCCTCTGTTTATCACTCTCAGCTTGCTAGCCATCGGCTGGGCAGGCTTGATCTTGTTATTCAACGTTCTCTATGTTCAGTTTTTTGCACGTCGTAACTAGGCAACAAAACCAGGAAGCGATTTGAACCAGGCTTGTGCTGAACTGTAGGATAAGATTCATCATCTCACTGGGTGTAGAGAAACGGGATGACGATACCCATCCCACGCCCCCCAATGACAAGCATGGTGACGGGTATATTAACGGAGGAAAGATGTGAAACACTCTCTAGGCGTATTGCTGTTATTTGTCTCGCTCACAACATATGCAAATGAGTGGTTGCAATGGCCAATGAGCGGTGTTGCAACCTTAAATTGGGGACCGTTCAAGATCTATGATT
This sequence comes from Serratia sp. DD3, assembly GCF_000496755.2. The sequence goes on along the minus strand of NZ_AYKS02000041.1, from coordinate 59,415 downwards.
CCCAGTTACGTCTTCCTGAAGGTCATTATGCGGGGCCATTGGCCGATCAGGCATTAATCATTACTTACCGGCGTAATATTGATAGCGACGATTTAATTGATGCCACACGTGAGCAGTGGCAGGCCCTAGGCGTATTGAGTCAGGAGCCGCAAAGTGAAGCCTGGTTAGCCCTGTTACGCAAACTCTGGCCTGATGTTCAAGACGGCAGCCAGTTGGCGTTTGTACTGCAAAATAAACAGGGACAATTCTGGTATCGTCCGGCGGGCAGCACAGCTGCTTTTTCCCCATTGGGCGGCCCCCTCTCTGCCGACTTAAGTCGTTGGTTTCTAGCTATTTGGTTAGATGCTCGTACCTCGTATCCTGAATTACGCCAACAGTTATTGGGAAGAGCCAAATAATAACCAGAAAATCTAGAATAGAAACAGGAGATGTTAAATGAAAAAAATACTCAAGATTGGTAGTTTACTGGTCATGATGTTGACCGGATGCAGTGCTGATATCAACGACTATCGAGCATCAACACCTACACTGGATATCTTCGATTATTTTAACGGTAAAACAGAAGCCTGGGGGATGGTACAAGACTTCAGCCAGAAACAGGTTCGTCGTTTCCATGTAGAAATTGTCGGTAGCGTTATCGATAATACGCTGACACTACATGAAAATTTTGTTTACGACGATGGAGAGAAACAACAGCGTACATGGCATATACGTCGTCTTGAAAATGGTCGTTACGAAGGAACTGCCAATGATATAGAAGGTGTCGCCAGCGGGCAGGCGGTAGGAAACACCTTTAATTGGCAGTACAAAATGAATGTCACCACTGGGGGAAAAACCTGGTTACTCAGTTTTGACGACTGGATGTACCTGCAGGATAATAACCATCTGTTTAATCTTACCAAGCTTAAAAAGTTTGGTGTCACTGTGGGTACCGTGACCTTGTTTTTTGATAAACCAGCAAAGCTGTAGGCCATGCTTACACTTTATACCATCAGCGAATTTGCCAACCTCTGTGGTGTTAGCGCGACCACATTACGGGCTTGGCAACGCCGTTATGGTTTACTTAAGCCTGAACGTACAGAAGGGGGGCACCGACTCTATAGCCAATCGGATCTTAAACGAGTACTTAGCGTCTTAGATTGGATAAAAAAGGGTGTCCCTGTCAGCCAGATAAAACCGCTACTTGAAAGTGACCACAACCAAACCAATAATAACTGGCAGCAGTTGCAGGAAAAAATACTGTTACTACTACAACAAGGAAAGATAGATGCCTTGCGTCAGTTACTCTTTGCTTGCGGACGAGATTACCCTCGCAGTTATCTGGTTGATCATGTATTGCGCCCTTTACGTGTGTTAATAGCAGCAAATACTGCACCGATGCTCACATTACGCACCATCCTTGATTCGCTGATTATCGGCTATACCTCTTTTTGTCTGGATGCAGATAAACGTTCTCGGGGAGAAAAATATATTTTAGTAGGGTGGAAGCTTAGTGATCCGGCAGAGATTTGGCTGGAAGCCTTAAAATTGTCAGGCGCAGGCAAGAGGATAGAAGTGCTGGCATGGCCATGTACCCTATTGGCTCCTGAATTATTTCCTGATTATCATTGGATCCTACTCACCTCTACCAAACTCACCGCACTAGAAGAAAAACAGTGTGAGGTATGGCGTAATTACGTTTTATCACTGCAGGTCGCCCTGTTACGTTAATCATGGGTTGTACAGACAGCATTGGATTTTCACTCTATCATATTGATATACAAAAAATAATTACATAACTGGGCACATTTCCATGCGCCCTTACCATTTAACCTCTTTTATTGATGGCACACCCTTTAAATTGCATTTAAAATGCATGTTATAAGTTTATTCACTTTAAGAGGCACTAACATGGATTATCGTAGCCAATCCCTCGGCGCACTCGCCATCGCTATCCCGCAAGCCAGTAAACTATTCCGCGACTATGGCTTGGACTTCTGCTGCGGAGGAAACCAAACCTTGGAGCGAGCTGCCAGCCGCAAAGATTTGGATCTGGAGAGATTGGAAAGTGAACTGGCTGCACTGGCTGCACTGGCAGCAGACTCCGTAGATAACCGCGACTGGCATCAGGCCCCGCTGTCGGAGATCATCGATTACATTCTGCCACGCTTCCACCAACGTCACCGCGAACAGTTGCCAGAGCTGGTATTAATGGCAGAAAAGGTCGAACGTGTTCATGCCGACAAGCCCACTTGCCCACGCGGGCTGGCGAAACAGTTAAATCTGATCAATCTCAGCCTTGAAAACCATATGATGAAGGAAGAGCAGATCCTGTTCCCGCTGATCAAACAAGGTATGGGGCAACAGGCGGCGGGGCCAATTTCGGTGATGGAGTATGAACATAATGAAGTGGACGAACAGTTGGAGGTTGTGAAATTCCTCACCAATAACGTGACGCCACCGGCAGGTGCCTGCAATACCTGGCAGGCATTATATAATGGGATCAATACGTTTATTGCCGACCAGATGGAGCATATCCATCTGGAGAACAATTTGTTGTTCCCGCGGGCCCTTAATGGTCAATAAAGTCAGGGCGTCACTAAGGCGCCCATGCTTCAAGGCCGTAACCTATTACAAAATTTCCAGCAATTCAACGTCAAAAATTAATGCGCTGAAAGGTGGGATTGATGCGCCGGCGCCACGTTCACCATAGGCCAGGTTATGTGGAATATATAACTGCCATTTTGATCCCACAGGCATCAGTGTCAACGCTTCGATCCAGCCGGGGATCACTCCACTAACCGGGAACTCTGCTGGCTGACCACGCTCAACAGAACTGTCGAACACATCACCATTGATCAGGCGGCCAGTATAATGCACGCGTACCCGATCCTGACGGGATGGGATAGGGCCATTACCCTGCTCCAATACGCTGAACTGTAAACCCGACTCAGTCTGCGTCACGTCGTCACGTTTGACATTATCCTGCAAGAACTTCTGACCTTCTACGGCCATTGCCTTTTGACGTTCAAGGCGTACCGCATCTGCACGCTCATGGATTTCACGTAGTGCGCGGTGAACCACATCGACCGGTACAGCCGGTGCGTTCCCTTCCAACGCATCACGCAAGCCAGCCAACAAAGCTTCTGGTTGTAAACCTTCCAGACCAGACTCTTGCAGTTGCTGACCGACCTGTAAACCAATCCCGTAACTTGCTTGCGCTTCAACGCTATCAAAAGAAGGGGTTGTCATGGGTTTTTCCTTTAATCTGTAAAAAGTCGAAGATGCAGCATAACAGTGCCTGAAAGCCGGGTAAAATCTTGTGTAGATAATGATGACTTTTGTCGTAGAAAAAGAAACAATAAGTTATTGTTAACACTTGGGGCCATTCCCCTCGCCAACACCCAAATGGGTGAGACAAGTAACGCAGCCAATGATCGGCAGCTTACATATTCTGATGTAGTCGAAGAGAGGTCACCATGGGCAGAATCGCGCCCAGGAAAAGGAAAACCCCCTGGGTCTATCAGACGCTATCGCGCCTCTGGCTGAATCTGAACCAGCGTTTCAAGCCTAGGCTGACACCCACAGAGCAAGAAACGATCCAGACACCAAGCTTTAAAAATAGACTAAAAGCCTTGTTGTTGAGAATATGGCACCTGCCAGACAGCTTCCAATGGATGGAACCTTTACCCAATTTTCACCGCCGTTGGGTGATTATTTTTGGTACCACCTTGCTGCTTTCATTACTGTGGCCCTACTCCGACGATAGCGCACCACGTCCATTCCCGGTGACCAACCAGGAAAATAGTGCCCTTATGCAGGCTCAATTACTGAATAATGGCGCGCAACAGCCACAACAACAGCAACCCACCACGACGGGTAGCCCTAACTGGCAAGGCTATGAGATCAAGGCAGGACAGACTCTGGCGCAACTATTCCGCGACAATGGCTTACCGGTTAATGATGTTTTTGCCATGGCGCAGGTAGAGGGTCGCGATAAACCGCTCAGTAATCTTAAGGCGGGACAAAAAGTACGTATCGAGCGTAATGCCAATGGGGTGATTACCACTCTCGCTATCACTACGGCGGATAATAGCGAAGCACTGTTTCGGCGCCAGACTGATGGCAGCTACCTTCGCCTGCGTTAGGTTTTACTTTGTTCCTGCAGAAAATCACGCAGTACAATTCATAGGTACAGTTCAATCCTTTGGTTGCGCTGTGTGTCTTTGCTGCAATACAACAGTGTCAACGTCTGGCCTTGCTGCAATTTACTTATGCAAAACAGACGAAATAATACTTTTTAGCGGTGATTAAAAAGCAAAACGCCAGCACAAGGCTGGCGTTTTAACTTGGCTAACAGCAGCGATTAAGCTTCTGCAACCACAACTACATTCAGCTGTGCAAACACGTCGCTGTGTACTTGGAAATGCACTTCGTGCTCACCAGTGGTACGCAGAACGCCATTTGGCAGACGAACTTCGCTCTTGGCAACTTCAACACCAGCCGCAGTCACTGCGTCAGCGATGTCACGGGTACCGATAGAGCCGAACAGTTTACCTTCGTCGCCTGCTTTAGACGCGATGGTTACCGTGGCCAGTTCGTTGATCTTGGTTGCGCGAACTTGGGCTGCAGCCAGAACTTCTGACAGTTTGGCTTCCAGTTCAGCACGGCGTGCTTCAAAGAACTCTACGTTTTTCTTGGTAGCAGGAACAGCTTTGCCCTGTGGTACCAAGAAGTTACGGGCATAACCCGCTTTAACGTTAACCTGATCACCCAGGCTGCCCAGGTTTGCTACTTTATCAAGCAGAATAACTTGCATTACCTTATCCTCTCAAAGTCGTTAATGGACAGTGGCCGATTACTGATGACTATCAGTGTACGGCAACAAAGACAGGTAGCGCGCGCGCTTGATAGCACGGGCCAGTTGGCGCTGATACTTTGCACGAGTACCGGTAATACGGCTCGGGACAATTTTACCACTTTCAGTGATGTAGTTTTTCAGCGTAGCGATGTCTTTATAGTCAATCTCTTGAACGCCTTCCGCAGTGAAACGGCAGAACTTGCGACGACGGAAATAACGTGCCATTTGGCTAGTCTCCAGAATCTATCAATTCAATCTGCTCGGCATGCAGGACCAATTTATTCAACCCGTTGCGCCCTTGATGGCAGCTAACAAAGCCTTGAATAGTGACCTGAGTGCCGACCGTTAATCTTTGAGTTAAAGCTTGTGACTGTTGTCCACTGGCAACCACGGGCATTCGGCACCATGCTTGCCTGCTGAATCCGGCTTCCTGCTGCGTTGATCGGTGCTCAAGCACAAATTGGCAGTGGGGTATCCCGGAAGGACTTACTTTTCGTACCGGCGTCTTGCACACTGTGCCAGACAACACCAGACGATTAGCCGTCACGGCGGCAATTACTCTTCAGAATCCCCAACATCATCATCAGCGATTTCATTAGCGAAGTCTTCGCGGCGATCGCCACGACGTTCATCTTTCGCTTTAACCATCGGAGATGCTTCAGTTACCGCGTGCTTAACGCGCATAACCATGCTACGGATAACGGCGTCGTTGAAGCGGAAGTTAGTTTCCAGCTCATCGATCGCTTCCTGCGGAGCTTCAACGTTCAGCAGAACATAGTGAGCTTTATGCAGTTTGTTGATCGGATAAGCCAGTTGACGGCGGCCCCAGTCTTCCAGACGATGGATCTGACCTTGCGCGTTAGTGATAGTAGCACTATAACGCTCGATCATGCCCGGAACCTGTTCGCTTTGGTCAGGATGGACCATAAAAACGATTTCGTAATGACGCATCGAATTGCTCCTTACGGATTATTCAGCCTCCTGTCAGGGTCAACCGCGGCCCATGGAAGCAAGGAACGTGTGTATGTGTGCGGCTGAAAAATGACGCGTAATCATACTGGCGGAGCGCTGGAAACTCAAGGGATGAATGGGATTTATTACAGTTTTCTACCCGTCGCCATGCCAATTGCCGTGGGCTTGGCATGGCGACGGGTATCAACTTAGCTTATCAACTGCGCTGACGTACCGCTTCAAACAAGCAGATACCGGTTGCGACGGAAACGTTAAGCGAAGAAACCGTCCCTGCCATCGGAATGCTGATCAGCTCATCACAATGTTCACGGGTCAAACGCCGCATACCATCCCCTTCCGCCCCCATCACCAGGGCCATCGGGCCGGTCATTTTGCTTTGGTATAAAGTATGGTCCGCTTCACCTGCGGTGCCTACCACCCAAATATTCATCTCTTGCAATAACCGCAAGGTACGCGCCAGGTTGGTGACCTGGATCAATGGCACGTTTTCTGCTGCCCCACAGGCGACTTTCTTTGCCGTTGCATTCAATTGGGCAGAACGATCACGGGGGACAATTACCGCATGAACCCCAGCCGCATCGGCACTACGCAGACAGGCACCCAGATTATGTGGGTCCGTAATGCCATCCAATACCAACAAAAATGGGGTATCGATATTTTCCAACAGGCCCGGTAAGTCGTTTTCCTGATACTTCCGCCCTTCACGTACCCGCGCAATAATCCCTTGATGGACTGCCCCTTCCACCTTCTCATCCAGCCATTGGCGGTTTGCCACCTGGATAACGATACCGCTAGCTTCCAGCTCAGCAATCAATGGTTGCAAGCGACGATCGTCACGCCCCTTGAGAATAAATACTTCCAGGAAACGTTGTGGATCTCGTTCTAATAGGGCTTTGACGGCGTGAATACCGTAAATAATTTCGCTCATGATGATCTTTTAACTGTGTGGCCAGGGTCTTCCTGGCCGGTGATAACAAATGCGGCAGATTATTTATGCTCTGCAGCTTTCTTCTTGCTGGCACGTTTAGCTTTGGTTGCCGCCGCTATCTTTTGGGTTTTATCAGACACTTTTTTGGCTTTCGCCTTTTTGTCCTTTTTCACCTTATCAGCAGGCTTAGCCTCTTTCTTACGAAAAACGCTATCTGCCTCAAAATTCGCAGGTGCTTTACCACTGCGGGATTTACGTGGCTTCTGGCCTGGCTCTGCCCCCTTACCATCACGTAATCTACGAGGGTTACCGCTTTTGCTGCGTTGTCGTTCAGTTTTACCCTCCCCCCTTGGCTTGCGCGTGCTCGATACCAAAGCAAAATCAATCTTGCGCTCATCCAGATGCACTGCATCAACACGAATTTCCACCGCATCACCCAGACGATAAACCATACCGCTGGATTCACCTATCAGGCGCTGACCAATATTATCGTAGCGGTAGTAATCGTTATCCAAGGTTGAGACATGCACTAAACCATCAATAAACAGATCGTTTAAACGCACAAAAAAGCCAAATGAAGTGACACTGGCAATAATCCCGCTGAACACTTCACCGACGTGATCCTGCATGAAATCACACTTCAACCAGTCCGCGACATTACGCGTAGCTTCATCCGCACGGCGCTCCGTCATCGAACAGTGTTCGCCCAGTTGCAGCATCTCTTCGAATTCACTGTGCCAACCACCGGTAGGTGTCCAGCGCTCCTTCGGCTGACCATGCTCTTTAGCCAGCAGATATTTGATAGCCCGGTGTAACGACAAATCTGGGTAACGGCGAATTGGCGAAGTAAAGTGAGCATAAGCCGCCAATGCCAAACCGAAGTGACCACGATTCTCGGGATCATAAACCGCCTGTTTCATCGAACGCAGCAGCATGGTTTGCAGCATTTCCCGATCCGGACGCTCAGAGACCTCGTCCATCAAAGTGGCGTAATCTTTCGGTTGCGGTTTCATTCCCCCACCCAAAGTCAGACCAAGCTCACTCAGCACACTACGCAATGCCGTAATATGATCGTCACTGGGGCGATCATGCACACGGAACAGTGCAGGCTCATTATTCTTTTCAACAAAACGTGCTGCCGCAACGTTTGCCATGATCATGCACTCTTCAATTAGCTTATGCGCATCATTGCGTACCGTTGGCTCAACACGTTCAATACGGCGTTCAGCATTGAAGATAAACTTGGCTTCTTCTGTTTCGAAGGCAATACCGCCACGCTCAGCACGAGCCTGGTCCAACACTTTATACAGCGCGTGTAACTCCTGCAGGTGTTTAACCAAAGGATGGTACTGTTCACGCAGTTCCTGATCCCCCTGAAGGATATGCCACACCTTGGTATAGGTTAAACGTGCATGAGAACTCATCACTGCTTCATAAAATTTAAATGAAGAGAGACGGCCCTGTGCAGAGATGGTCATCTCACAAACCATACACAGACGATCTACCTGCGGGTTGAGAGAACACAGGCCATTGGAGAGCACTTCCGGCAGCATCGGCACCACTTCTGAAGGGAAGTAGACCGATGTACCTCGGCTACGGGCTTCATCATCCAGCGCGGTGCGTGGACGCACGTAATAGCTGACATCAGCAATGGCGACCCACAAACGCCAACCGCCACCACGTTTCTTCTCACAATACACCGCATCATCAAAGTCGCGGGCATCCTCACCATCAATGGTCACCAGTGGCAGTTCACGCAGGTCCACACGCCCTTTTTTAGCGGCCTCTGGCACTTGCTCGCTGAGGTCGGCAACCTGTTTTTCCACCTGCGGCGGCCAAGTATGCGGGATCTCGTGGGTACGCAGAGCGATGTCTACCGCCATGCTCGTGCCCATTTTATCCCCCAGTACCTCGACTATCTTACCCACGGCTTTGGTACGACGCGTTGGGCGTTGAGTCAACTCGACGACGACCATATACCCCATACGCGCACCACAAATGGCGTCAGCCGGTATCAGGATGTCAAAATTGAGGCGGCCATCATCAGGCACCACAAAGCCGGTACCGGCATCAGTGAAATAACGCCCGACAATCTGACTGGTTTTAGGCACCAACACACGCACAATCCGCGCTTCGCGGCGCCCCTTGCGGTCTTCACCCAATGGCTGCGCCAATACCACATCACCATGGATCGCCATTTTCATTTGTTCGGCGGAAAGATACAGATCGTCTTTACGCCCTTCAACACGCAAAAAGCCGTAGCCATCGCGATGACCGATCACGGTGCCACGCAGCAAGTCCAGTCGCTCTGGCAAGGCATAGCACTGGCGGCGAGTAAACACTAACTGGCCATCACGCTCCATCGCCCGTAGACGACGGCGCAAAGCTTCAAGTTGTTCTTCTCCAGATAAATTCAGTTCATTACCCAACTCTTCGCGGCTGGCTGGCGTTTCACGTTTCGCCAAATGAGCCAGAATAAATTCGCGACTCGGAATTGGGGATTCATATTTTTCTGCTTCTCGTTCCAAAAATGGATCTTGTGACATTAGGATTCCTCGGTTGTCATCAGCAGGATGTCATTGAGCCTGATTGGCTCAGCAACGCTTTATTTGACAAGCAAAAGCCTGTAGAGCTGTGAGTTGTCTTCAACCATATCGGCCAAAGTATAATTGTCCAGCTCCTTAAGGAAATTCTGTACCGCCTGTTGAAGTACCGACTTCAAGCGACAGGCTGGCGTTATGTGGCAAAAATCACTGGTACAATTCACCAGTGAAAGTGGCTCCAGGGCACGTACTACATCGCCCAAACGAATAGTGCTGGCAGGTTTACCCAGGCGAATACCGCCGTTTTTGCCCCGCACGGTAGTGACAAAGCCTGTATGGCTTAACTGATTGATAATTTTTACCATATGGTTGCGTGAAAGACCGTACACTTCCGTCACCTCAGAGATACTGGTCATTCTCTCTGCCGGTAATGATGCCATATAGATCAATGCCCGCAGGCCATAGTCCGTAAAACTGGTTAACTGCACGTCTACCTCTGGGTAACTGTTTACCCATTTAATATGCCGATTCTCGGCGATTTCTTAATATTTCATCATCATGCAGGCCGCTGAGACACAACCTGGAATTGATATCTGATTGGATAATAAACCAGCCAGAGAGCCCGTTGCTAATTATTTCTACCGGTTATCATCCAAGCGACAGAGAGCCAGATGATTTTAGGTATAAAGAATTTTCAATACGAAGGGGTTATCGGGGAACGGTGATCAGACAAACCGGGACAGAACCCGGTTTGCTTTATCGCTAGTATCATTCAAGTTACAGAAATACCTTCTGCAACCTGAACGACAGGTACATCCAAACATAACAACAGATTATGCATCAAACGGGTCACGTAATATCATGGTTTCGCTACGGTCTGGCCCGGTAGAAATAATATCTACTGGCACGCCCGTCAGCTCTTCGATACGTTTGATATAATTTAGCGCCGGCTGTGGCAATTGGCTGTAGTCTTTCACCCCAAAGGTGGTTTCACTCCAGCCAGGCATGCTCTCATAAATCGGTTCAATACCTTCCCAACCTTCTGCCGCCAGCGGCGTAGTGGTGATTTCAGAACCATCTGGCATGCGGTAACCCACACAGATCTTCACTTCTTTCAGACCATCGAGAACATCCAGTTTGGTCAAACAGAAGCCCGATAACGAGTTCAGTTGCACAGCACGGCGTACTGCAACTGCATCCAACCAACCGGTACGACGACGGCGACCAGTGGTAGCACCAAACTCATTGCCTTGCTTACACAGATATTCACCTGTTTCATCGAACAGTTCAGTTGGGAATGGGCCAGCCCCCACGCGGGTAGAATAGGCTTTCACGATGCCCAGCACATAATTCACATAACGTGGGCCAATGCCAGAACCGGTTGCGACACCACCTGCGGTGGTATTAGACGAGGTAACATAGGGATAAGTACCGTGGTCAATATCCAGCAAGGTACCCTGTGCGCCTTCGAACATCACGCGTTCACCGCGTTTACGCGCACCGTCCAGCAATTCGGAAACATCCACCACCATTGAGGTCAGGACATCTGCGATAGACATCACGTAATCAAGCGTTGCCTGGTAATCAACCGCATCGACCTTGTAGTAGTTAACCAACTGGAAGTTGTGGTAATCGATGACCTCCTTCAGCTTAACCGCGAAGGTCTCTTTATCAAACAGATCACCCACACGCAGACCACGACGAGCCACTTTATCTTCATAAGCCGGGCCGATACCACGACCCGTGGTCCCGATCGCTTTAGCACCACGCGCTTTCTCACGCGCATTATCCAAGGCGACGTGGTAAGGCAGGATCAGCGGACAGGCTTCAGACAATAACAGCCGCTCACGCACCGGGATACCACGCGCTTCGAGCTCCCCCATTTCTTTCATCAATGCATCTGGAGCCAGAACCACACCATTGCCAATGATACTGGTCACGTTTTCACGCAAGATACCTGAGGGAATTAAATGAAGAACGGTTTTTTCACCGTCGATAACGAGAGTATGGCCTGCATTATGGCCACCTTGGTAGCGCACAACATATTTAGCCCGTTCGGTCAGCAGGTCTACGACCTTACCCTTACCTTCGTCACCCCATTGGGTGCCCAGTACGACGACGTTGTTACCCATTTTTACCATCACCGGTTGCTTAAAAATGGATTCTAACACCGTAATTTGTGAGTTTCAGCACTTTTAACCGACAACTGCCTACTTTTTCGACTCCCGTTTATCCCCCGGCACGGCTACTCAACATGTAGTAGATCACGCAGCCAGCAACCACTAGTCCACCACCAAAACGCCGTAAAGTTGAATCTGGCAACTGGGTCATCGCCAGGATCATTTTACGCCAAGCCTGTGGAAACAGCATTGGCCCCAACCCTTCGAGTACCAAAACCAATCCGAGTGCCAGCCAGATCGTTAAATTCATCATGATCCCTCAAAAAAATCAGGGCTCGCATTTAACGAGCCCCGATACCTACCCTTCTCTTTCAAAACCGTTCTCTTTCAATACATGGTCAGAAAGACATTAGGTATTTTATCTATTTCGTGTTGCTTCCGGCGACTTCATATAGCGGAAGAAATCGCTGTCCGGACTCAATACCAGCACATCCTGGTTACCTGAACCAAAACTGGTTTCATAAGCACGCAGGCTACGGATAAAGGAGTAAAAATCAGGATCCTGGCTAAATGCATCCGCAAACAATCTGGCGGCTTGTGCATCACCAGCACCACGAGTAATACGTGCCTGACGCTCAGCTTCTGCAATGGTGCGGGTCACCTCATAGTCGGCAGTCGCTTTCAGCTTCTCCGCAGCTTCTTTACCCTGAGAACGATGACGACGTGCTACTGCTTCACGTTCTGCACGCATACGCTGGAATATTGCATCAGACACTTCCGCTGGCAGGTTGATCTGTTTGATACGCACATCAACCACCTCAATACCCAATGCAGCCATGCTGTTCGGGTTAATCTGTGGCTGCTTACCGGTGGTTTCGCGATCAACGCGGGCTGCAGCAGAAGCGATAGCATCATCAGCTTCAGTGGTAGCCACCACCTCACCATCACCCACAGTACCAGTATTCAATGCGTCACGGACATCGGCCATCAAGCGGCCACGGGAGTCAGTAACAATATCACGCACATCCAGACGACCAATCTCCGAACGTAGACGGTCACTAAATTTACGCTTCAACAGAACCTCGGCCTGAGAAACATCACCACCACCCGTTGCCAGGTAGTAACGGCTAAAATCACTGATGCGCCACTTCAGGAAGGAGTCAACGATCAGATCTTTCTTCTCGCTAGTGACAAAGCGATCCGCCTGGTTATCCATGGTCTGAATACGTGCATCCAAGGTTTTCACAGTTTCAATAAACGGAATCTTGAAATGTAACCCTGGTGCATACACCTGTGGTTTATTTTCGTTGTCACGCAGTACTTTGCCAAAACGCAACACAATGCCACGCTCACCTTCCTGTACCACAAACAAGGAGGTATACAGCGCTACCAGCACCACGGCAACGATAACTATAAATGACTTACGCATTGATTATTCTCTCCCTACGCGAGTATTGTCGCTACGCTGCGTATTGACACGGCGTTGGTCCATAGTTGAACCACTCGTGGTATTGTTGGGACTGGCATCCGAAACACTGTCAGTGGATGGAGCAGGGTTGAGACGAATCAGGCTGGTATCACTATTACCTTGGCTTACTGTCGGACCGGCCTGGTTACGCAACATTTGATCCAGTGGTAACACCATCAGATTATTGTTGCCTTTGTCATTCACCAACACCTTACGGGTATGGCTAAAGACTTTTTCCATGGTCTCGATATACAGACGTTCACGCGTAAGTTCTGGTGCAGACTTATACTCCGGCAGCAGCTTGGTAAACTTCGCTACTTCACCCTGAGCTTCCAGAACAGTACGTGCTTCATAAGCTCTGGCGTCTTCCAACAAACGCTGTGCCGCACCATTGGCGCGCGGCTGAACTTCGTTGGCGTAAGCCTCTGCTTCACGGATGAATTGCTGTTCATTTTCACGTGCGGCAATAGCATCATCAAACGCCGCTTTCACCTCTTCCGGCGGACGAGCAGCCTGGAAGTTGACGTCAAGCAAAGTGATCCCCATTTTGTACGGACGAATGGTTTCTTCCAGTACACGCTGCGTATCGCTACGTACAATGGTACGGCCTTCGGTGAGGATCTTGTCCATGGTGTATTTACCAATAACACCACGCAATGCGCTATCTGTCGCTTGTCTTAAGCTATCATTGGGATCTGTAACGCTGAACAGATAAGCCGCCGGATCCGTGACACGATACTGAACGTTCATTTCCACGCGCACCACGTTCTCATCCGACGTGAGCATCACGCCTGATGCCGCCAGTTCACGCACGGACTCCACGTTGACCGCGATCACCTGATCAATAAATGTCGGTTTCCAGTTCAAACCCGGTTGTACCAGATGACTCAATTTACCGAATCGAGTGACGACACCACGTTCAGCTTCTCTAATGGTATAGAAGCCACTTGCGGCCCAAACCACCACAGCGGCAACCACGGCAATAACGATGATTCTGCCACTGAAATTCTTGGCTGAACCAGTACCACCACTGTTATTGCTGTTGGAGCCCTTATTCCCGCCCAGGCTGCTCAATTTCTTGCTCAGCTTACGGAAAATATCATCTAAATCCGGGGGCCCTTGGTCGCGCCCACCTTTATTATTGTTACCGCCAGAGTTGCCGCCATTATTATTGCCGCTCCCCCACGGGTCGCGGTCTTGTCCGTTATTACCGGGCTGATTCCACGCCATGTTTTAGCTCCATTATTCTGTGATTAGGTACTTCAGGCTAACGCTTTGCCCTTCGTCTTTGAAAATGCAAGGGTTATCCCCATTGTCATGCCAACGGCAGGAAGAGAGATCCTCATTCCCCTGTTACCGGATTTACCGAGAGCCAGGGGCCTCACTCTGCCAATGACATGTTGAAAACTATGGGTATAGCCTAGTCAATTGTTAAAACGAGCGGCTAAATGTAACAGGATACAATCATACGATAAAGTTAATCAGATCCTGTTCCTGTTTACAGAGGCGACGCCACTCCACGATCGGCATACGTATTATCACACCGATACTACCGTCCTCTTCATTCCATTCTTTCTCGATTGCCTGAAGCTGATAAAAACGACTACGCAGACGACCGGCCTGTGGTGGCAATCGCAGTTGGTGATGCACGATCTGCCCCGATAAGCGTTCTGTCAACGCCTGAAATAACAACGGAATACCTTCACCACTGGCGGCGGATAACCACACTCGGATGGGTAAATTTTCATCGTTGCGATCGATACGCGGGACAAAATCATCCAGCATATCTATTTTGTTCATCACTAACAGTGTCGGGATCTCATCCGACTCAATCTCTGCCAACACGCTATTCACTGCCTCAATGTTCTCATCCACCCGGTTATCCGCTGCGTCGATCACATGTAACAATAAAGAGGCTTGGCGCGTTTCCTGTAAAGTGGCCTTAAAAGCAGCAACAAGATCATGCGGCAAATGCCGGATAAAACCTACTGTATCCGCCAACACGGTATCACCCACATCCGCTACTTCAATACGTCGTAAGGTGGGATCCAAGGTGGCAAATAGCTGGTCCGCCGCATAAACATCGGCAGAAGTAATTCGGTTAAACAAGGTTGACTTACCGGCGTTGGTATAACCTACCAATGAGACTGTCGGTACATCAGCACGGGTGCGAGCTCGCCGGCCCTGTTCACGTTGCTTCTCTACGCGTTCCAGACGGCGCAGAATCAAACTGATGCGGTCTCTCAACAGACGGCGGTCAGTTTCTAACTGGGTTTCTCCCGGCCCCCGCAAGCCTATGCCACCTTTCTGACGTTCCAGATGGGTCCAACCACGCACCAAACGCGTAGCAATATGGCGTAACTGCGCCAGCTCTACCTGCAGCTTACCTTCGTGGGTACGAGCACGCTGAGCAAAAATATCTAAAATCAAACCCGTACGGTCAATCACCCGACATTCACATAAGCGCTCAAGATTTCTCTCCTGCGCAGCGGAAAGGGCATGATCAAACAAAACAACAGACGCACCAGCAGCTTTCACCGCCTCGGCGATTTCTTGGGCCTTTCCTTCACCGACAAAGTATTTAGGATGCGGCGCTTTGCGACTACCTGTCACCACCTGCAAAGCTTCGACACCGGCAGAAGAGACCAGTGATTCAAACTCACTGAGATCTTCACTATCTTTATCTTGCGAGAAATAAATATGAACCAGTACGGCCTGTTCACCAGTTTCATAGCGGTCAAACAAACGTGCGACCTCTCAAACGGAAAAAAACCGCGGGTTCGGGGGGCATAAACCGCACATTGCAGCCTAGGCTCCCCGTCATGGTTAATTCGCGATAAGCTTTATTCAGCGTCATCGCTTTCCTGCTGCGGTGCAGATGGATTATTACCATGGTGATAACCACCTGTCGTACCGCCACTCGGATTGTTACTGTGATGCGACACCGGGCGCGATGGAACAACGGTAGAGATCGCATGCTTATAAACCATCTGGCTTACCGTGTTCTTCAACAGAATGACAAACTGGTCAAAAGACTCAATCTGGCCTTGCAGCTTAATACCATTCACCAAATAAATAGAAACCGGAACTCGTTCACGACGCAATGCGTTCAGGAACGGATCTTGCAAAGATTGCCCCTTAGCCATTCTATCTTTTCCTTATTTGCTTGTTGTTTGTAACAAAGAACCTATTGGCTCTAAAATAAACGACCTAAAAAATTTGCGCGCCGAATATCTGTCAATTGTACACAATCGCCCAACCTATGCACTAACAACCTGTATTACTGTGTTCAAAGCCTCTCCCTGTTTATCACTGTCTAGCCAATAAACCGACTCCCAACCCCGTAACCAGGTCATTTGGCGTTTAGCCAATTGACGTGTTGCACAAATACCACGAAAAACCATCTCATCATAACTAATATCGCCCGATAAATATGACCACATCTGGCGATAACCAACACAGCGAATAGCGGGCAAATCCTGATGCAAATCACCCCGAGAGAACAGAGCACGCGATTCCGCTTCAAACCCTGCAGCCAACATTTGCTTGAACCGCAGTTCGATACGTTGATGTAACAACTCCCGACTGGATGGCGCTATTGCAAATTGGTGAACTTGATACGGCAACGATTCACCTGCAATTTTAGTCAGTTCCGTTAAAGTTTTACCCGAAATACAAAAAACTTCCAGTGCTCTGGTCAGTCTCTGCGGATCATTTGGATGAATACGCTCTGCCGCCACTGGGTCAATTTGCTGCAATTGACGATGCATCGCTTGCCAACCCTGCTCCGCAGCTTGCTGTTCAATCTGTTCACGCACCGCCGGATCCGCCGAGGGCAACGGCGATAATCCTTCTAATAGTGCTTTGAAATAAAGCATGGTCCCCCCCACCAACAGGGGAATACGACCAGCAGCAGTGATGTCGTGCATCTGTTGCAGCGCATCGCGACGAAAATCTGCCGCTGAATAGGCTTGTGCCGGATCACGAATATCTATCAACCGGTGTGGTGCTCGAGCCAACTCTTCTGCCGAGGGCTTGGCGGTACCCACATCCATACCACGATAAATCAATGCAGAATCTACACTGATCAGCTCCACTGGCAAGTGCTCACGTAGTGCCATTGCCAACGCAGTCTTGCCGGATGCGGTCGGGCCCATAATAAAAATAGCCGATGGACGAGAGTTCATTTCAATTTCAGTCATGTTTCAGTGCCGCCAAAGCAACGTGTAAATCTACAGGCTGTAAAAGGTTACCTGGCGGAGACTTTACTAATTGTGGGCACAACCGCTCAAGGTCAGTCAACAATTGTATCGCTTGCGAGTTGTTCCACTGCTCATGCTCACTGCTGAGTTGCCCCGCAACCCAGCAAGCCAATGAGGCAGGTGATACCTCCTGACATTCGGCGAGGTAGCCTAACAGCTCAGGTATCAACTTTTGTAAATTTTGTTGGCGTAATGGTAAAGGGACTGCGCGCAACATCACATACCCATGTTCAGGTTGTAGTTCCAGCCCCATGCTGACCAGTAAAGCCTGATGCTGTACACACGCAGCCACTTCATTTTTATTCAACGTCAGCTTAATCGGGATCAGTAATGGTTGTGGTCGTAATCCCTCTTCCGGGGGGCATAACTGCACCTGGCGTAACCCCTGCTCAGCAATCGTCAAATTGAGTAGCACCAACTGCTGGCGTTGCTCCAACAACGCATAACTGGGGGGATAAATCATCAATACCCGACCAAAACTATGTTGGTTACCCGCCAGCGGTATTTGTTGTTCGGTCTTGGCTGCTGGAAATAGCGGTTTTTTTGCCTCACCTATTGGTGTGGCCTGCAATAACTTACCGTACAATTCACCTTCACGCTTTTGATAACCAGGACCTGCCTGATAGCTCGGTTGCGGCGCACGCTCACGCGCCTCTGTCGTTGCTGTCGTTTCCGTCGCTGGCGATGGCTCTCGCTGTGGCGCTGGCTGTGCAAAATGGTTACCACCAGCAGCAATGCGGTTTTCCGGTTGCCAGGCTGGCGTGGGTTGTCCGTTGGGTTCGGCAAGTGGCAATGGCATATGGGCCGCCTGCTGAAGTACCGTGGTCACCGCCTGGTAAATAAAATCATGCACCAACCGTGCTTGGTGAAAGCGCACTTCATGCTTGGCTGGATGAACATTGACATCCACCTGGTGAGGATCCACCTCCAGATAGAGTACATAGGCAGGTTGCTGCTCGTCTTTCAACTGGTCCTGATACGCCTGACGAATGGCATGATTGATCAGTCGATCACGCATCATTCGGCTATTAACATAGCAATACTGCATTTCACCCAGTTGGGCCGACCCTTGTGGATCGGCAACCCAACCACGGATACTGAGCTCACCATGCTGCCAGGACACCGCTAACGCATGTTGTAAAAAAGCCGGGCCACAAATGCTTGCCAAACGTCGCTCATGCTGGCTCTGATCTTTGGCAGCTCGATATTGGCGTATCAGTTTGCCGTTGTGACTCAAATTGAGGGTCACATCCAAACGAGCCAGAGCGATACGCCGCACCACTTCATCGATATGACCAAATTCGGTTTTTTCCGTGCGCATAAACTTACGCCTGGCGGGTGTGTTGTAAAACAGGTCCAGCACTTCAACCGTACAACCCACTGGGTGTGCGGCCGGTTTGACGGTCACTTGCTGATCTCGCCCTTCCGCATACGCCTGCCAGGCTTCCCCTTGCTCGGCGGTCCGTGAAGTTAATACCAAACGTGATACTGAACTGATACTGGCGAGCGCCTCACCACGAAAACCCAGGCTGATGATCGCTTCAAGGTCATCCAACGTGCTGATTTTGCTGGTTGCATGACGGGCCAGCGCCAAAGCCAAATCCGTTTTACCAATTCCACAGCCATTATCACGGATACGAATCAGCTTGGCACCACCACGTTCAATATCGATATCAATACGCGTCGCCCCTGCATCCAGGCTGTTCTCGACCAGTTCTTTCACTACCGATGCCGGGCGTTCAACCACTTCCCCGGCAGCAATCTGGTTAGCTAATTGTGGCGGTAATACCTGGATAGGCATACGGACCCCTCTGTTTTTGGCATCAATCCTGCGGAATAATGAGCGTGCGATCGAGCGGCGCTACGTCCGATTTTAATTTGTTAACCCGTTTAAGCTCACTCACACTAACACCATAGCGCGTCGCGATGGATGATAACGTATCGCCACGCGTCACTTTGTGTTTAGTCGCCTTGGTACTTTTTGCCTTGGTTTGCGCTGGTGCGGCTGTTTTATTCCCAGCGGGCACTTTCAAACGTTGGCCGACCCAGACTCCCTCTTTCTTCAATTTATTCAGCTCGCGCAGCGTCGCCATGCTAGTACCGTAACTTTCGGCAATACCAGAAAGTGTCTCTGCAGGTTTTACCACATGGATTTGCGTTTTCCCGACACTCACTTTCGCACTGCTGGCGCGGCCCACAGGCTGAGGTTGTCTTAAATCTTGCGTCCTTGGACTAACCGCCGCTGTGACGCCCAGCGGACGGTCTTCCACCTTTGGGTCGGCTTGTAGCGGATGCGCCAGGAAATAATTGCGCAAACCGTTATGGATTGCCCGCGCAATTTTATCCTGATAAGCGCCACTGCCCAGCAGTCGCTCCTCTCTGCTATTACTGATAAAACCGGTTTCTACCAACAGCGATGGAATATCTGGTGAACGCAGCACCCCCAGACTGGCATGCTCCGGGCGGCGTTTGTGTATTGCACCCACAGTTTGCAATTGGTTCAGCACCCTCACTGCGACGTCGTAACCGACGCGTTGTGAATGACCAAATTGCAGGTCGAGCACCGCCTGGCTAAGATAAGGGTCTGCTTTGCTATTTGCCAGCAAATCACCCGCTCCCCCCAATAGCTCAGATTGTTTCTCGTTTTGTTCCAACCAACCCGCCATTTCACTGTTCGCCCGACGATTAGAGAGAACCCAAACCGAAGCACCACTGGCCTTACGGTTAGGTGCCGCATCGGCATGGATGGACACCAAGACATTAGCCGCCTGCTGGCGCGCCACATCGGAGCGCCCCATCACCGAGATAAAATAATCGCCATTACGTGTCATTACCGGTTTGAACATCGGATCAGCTTCCAGCAGGGCTCGTAGACGCTGGGCAATAGCGATGGTCACGTTTTTCTCTTTGAGCCCATTGGGCCCGATGGCGCCTGGGTCTTGCCCACCATGACCCGCATCGATCGCTACCACCACACGATCGCCAGAGCCGCCAGAAGAGCGGCTACTGCGCGCTGTCGGTTGCGTTGTCGTGGTAGTCGATGTGGACGTGGATGTTACTGCTGGCTTATTGGTAAAGGGGTTAACCCCTGCAGGTGCTTTACGCCCAGCCTCGCTGACTGTCGAAGTTGACGTGGGCACTCGACGTACAATGTCCTTGCCAACTGTTTCCTTACCAGCTATGTCCTGCTTCGGGCTCTCTTCGGCAGTAATGGTGAAGACCACAATATAGGTGTTCCCCTCCTGACGCATAACCGCCTGGGTTTTCGCCCGTTGGGTGAGATCAAACACCAAGCGTACCTTCTGAGCATCCGGCGCCTTAGCGCTACGAATGCCTTTGACCAGATTCTTACCACTAAAATTTAAGGGTAGGCCACCCACTTTCCCACTCTGTTTCACATCCAGCAGGACGCGCTCCGGGCTATGCGCCGAAGAAAACGTATACTCTGGTGGGCCGGTAAAGCTTACCGATACGACGGCCTCGCGTTGCTCATTGGTCACTTTGATATCAGCTAAAAAAGACGCTGCCCAGGCCCCCATTGGCCAACACAGTGCAAGCAAGGCGATGACAGCAAATGTTCTTAATCTATGCATCATTGCCCTGTCATCCTTGCTGTCGGTGAATTCGTTCTAGCAACTGCCCACCATAGGAGGAAACAGCCTGGATCTGCGCTTGTCGACCTTGGTCATGATAAGCAAGATGTAACTCCAGGTCTGGAGTAGGGAGTACACCAGACCCCTGCTGCGGCCATTCAACCAAACAAATGGCATCTTGGGCGAAATAATCACGAACCCCCATAAATTCAAGCTCTTCTGGTGAGGCCAGACGATACAAATCAAAGTGATAGACGGGTAGCGGCTGCAAGGTATAAGGCTCAACTAAGGTATAAGTGGGGCTTTTCACCTTACCTTGGTGCCCCAATGCCTGCAGAAAACCCCGGCTAAAGGTGGTTTTACCGGCACCTAAGTCGCCATAAAGATAAATAACACTGGCACGATCACATGCCTTGGCCAAAGTGGCCCCTAATGCCACTGTCGCTGCCTCATCCGGCAGAGGTAAAACAAGCTCTTTCATTCGATTAATGTCTATTTTACCCATTCAGGGTTAACGTAATGGGGAATCATCGGCAACAAATCGGTTGCCAATAATCCTCTTGTTCCTTGCTTCGCCGCAATGTTGTCTGCCACTGCGCCATGAACCACACAACCTGCACAGGCGGCATCATACAGTGAGAGCTTTTGTGCCAGCAAACCACCGATAATACCCGACAGCACATCGCCCATACCACCGGACGCCATACCTGCATTGCCCACATCGGCAATCGCCATTTCCCCTTGCGGCCCGGCAATCAATGTACCCGCCCCTTTCAGCACCGCCACACCGCCATATTGCACAGCCAGTTTACGTACTGCTAGTAAGCGGTCACTCTCAATATCAGCGGTGCTACAGCCTAATAAACGCGCGGCTTCACCTGGGTGTGGGGTAATCACACGATTCTGACGCTTCTCTGGCGCTAATGCCAGCATGTTAAGTGCATCAGCATCCCATAACGCTGGTTTATCACTGGATTGCAACCGCTGCAACGCATTCCTGCCCCAATCACCTTGGCCTAGCCCTGGCCCCACCACGATCACATCCGCCCACTCGATAGCCTGGTGCAAGCTATCATCCGTTAACGGCTGCACCATCAGTTCTGGGCGAGCGGTTAATAACGGCGCGACATGTTCATGGTGAGTAAGTACTCGCACTAAACCTGCACCGCTACGCAGTGCGGCTTCGGCGGCCATGCGTATCGCACCACCCAAACCATGATCGCCCCCCACCAGCAGCAAGCGCCCATGATCCCCTTTATGGGAACATGGACGACGCGGTTTCAGCCACTGCCCCAGGTTGTCCGCGGTAATCCGCTGAATTTGTAGCGGTTGTGTTACCAACCAGTCTGCTAATCCTAGCGTATTACAGTGCAATTGCCCCACCCAATCGCGGGCTTGCCCGGTAAGTAACCCCGGTTTGAGCGCAATAAACGTTAATGTCTGTGTCGCGCGAACCACGGCTCCTGGTGTGGCACCACTTTCAGCCAGCAAGCCAGAAGGGATATCCAATGAAATAATCGGTACACCCACTTTATTAGCCGTTTCGATCAACCCATCATAAGGTGCTCTTGGCGCAGCCGCTAATCCGGTCCCTAACAAACCATCAATAATCAGGTCAATATTCTCTGGCCAGTGGCTATTGGCCGACTGAATTTCGCCACCACACTCAAGCCAGGCTTGCCGTGCAGCCGCAGCTTCCGGCGGTAGGGGGTGAGCGCTTTGTACCGCAATAACCGTGACCTGAGTACCTACTGCTGCAGCCAAACGAGCGACAACATAGCCATCACCCCCATTGTTACCGTGCCCACACAAAACCAACCAATGGTTACTGTGCGGGTAGCGCTCATGGGCCAGCGTATAAGCCGCAGCACCTGCTCGCTGCATCAATGAATAGAGTGAAATACCCTGTGCTGCTGCCGCTAGCGGCTCCGCCTGCCTGATCCAATCTGCAGACCAGACAGAGTGTGGTAAACTGGAGCTGTACTGTTCCTTATTATGGCTCGTCATGACACACCCCTTCGATCTCAATCAACTTGCCCAACATATCAAGCAATGGGGGCAATCGCTAGGATTCCAACAAGTCGGGATCTGCGATACCGATCTGACTGCTGAAGAACCTAAATTGCAGGCCTGGCTGGATCAGCAGTACCACGGTGAAATGGCCTGGATGGCACGGCATGGCATGTTACGTGCGCGACCACACGAGTTATTACCCGGTACACTGCGGGTTATCACAGTACGTATGAATTACCTGCCTGCCAACGCACGATTCGCCAGTACGTTGAAAAACAGCGAGTTGGGTTATATCAGCCGCTATGCACTGGGGCGTGATTACCACAAGCTATTACGCCAACGACTAAAAAAGCTGGGAGAGCAGATCCAGGCCTATTGCGGTGAATTAAATTTCCGCCCGTTTGTTGATTCGGCCCCCATCATGGAGCGCCCTCTGGCCGCCAAGGCCGGTATTGGCTGGGTGGGTAAACACTCACTACTCCTCAACCGTGAGGTGGGTTCATGGTTCTTTCTCGGGGAATTGCTGATTGATCTGCCCTTGCCAGTGGATAAGCCCGTGGAAGATCACTGTGGCCGTTGTGTCGCCTGTATCACCACTTGCCCCACAGGGGCGATTGTCGCACCTTACACCGTTGATGCCCGCCGCTGTATTTCTTACCTGACCATCGAGCTGGAAGGCACAATCCCTGAAGAATTCCGTCCATTGATAGGTAACCGTATCTATGGCTGCGACGATTGCCAGCTGATTTGCCCATGGAATCGCTTTTCACCACTCAGCGATGAAGCAGATTTTAGCCCACGGGCGGCGTTACATGCCCCACCTCTCATCGAGTTATTCAGTTGGAACGAAGAAAAATTCCTGCGCATCACCGAAGGTTCCGCCATCCGCCGTATCGGACATCTGCGCTGGCTACGTAATATCGCAGTGGCTCTCGGTAACGCCTCTTATCAGGATATTATTGTCATCGCATTACGCTCCCGACTGGGTGAAAATCCGATGTTGGATGAACACATCACCTGGGCAGTGACACAACAACTGACGCGACGTGAAACATTAGGGATTGAGGTACAAACCACACAGCAAAAACGTTTAGTTCGCACCATAGAAAAAGGATTACCAAGGGATGCTTAAGGCCAATGGCAGGCCTATCATTCCCACCTCGCAATGCCCTTTGTGGATTTGTGCATAAAAATAAAAATGTGTTGTCTTTCAACCGTCACAAAAAGAACAAGTGATCTGGATAACATTTTTTGATAAATAAAACTAAATATTTATCAATGAGATATAAAATTCACTTAGATTGCGTTGTATTTTTTAGCGACAGGCGGAATGTACACAAGTTGTGGATAACTCTGTTCACAACATTTTATCTGGATATGTTTCAAGTTGCAGTTAATCCCTCTGCCACTTGCGTGGTGATCGGTATCTGCTCACCATTAATCAAGTCAACAATAACATTCTTATTCAGGCTGACGAATGACGTCTTACAGGAGAAAGAAATGTCTGAAGCATTACGGTACCGTTTGCTGTTTTCATTATTAATGTCAGGTTTAATGACTTTTTTAATCCCTGCCTGGGTGACTTTTATCAACCTCGGTTATCACCCCGGTTTTTTCCGGCAATGGATGCACGCTTTTCTGCTGGCATGGCCAGTCGGTTTCACTGTCGTTGCTTTATTTGCCCCGACAGTGCAAAAAATCACTCGCCGATTATTACAATCCGAGTCTTGACCCTTCCTCACAGAGTAAGGTCTTCGTTAACCGCGAAGATCTTGCTGTTGTTATTCTTTGAGGCTCAAGGGGTGAGTTGAGGTTTGGCACCGCGTATTTTGACGTTGGTTACAGCAAACCACAGGGCGGCATTGTGTGCTTAGACTGGCAATAGAGAAAAGTACGGACGATGTTATTGCAACAGGCCGATGTACTTGAATAGGGACTTCTTGCACATGGCTTTTAGGGGATAACCCTGAATTTAAAAATGACTTATCACTTTAATTTTCAAACGGTTTTAGACATCAATGGAAGTCTAAAACCGGAAAATTGGAGCGGGAAACGAGACTCGAACTCGCGACCCCGACCTTGGCAAGGTCGTGCTCTACCAACTGAGCTATTCCCGCCCGGCGTATCGATGGTGGCAATGTCATAATTGTTCATCGGTACGGGGTGCGCATTATACGAGAAATCTTTTTCGCCGCAAGCCCCCGAAAGCAAAAAAATCGCGAATTTTGTTTAATCGCTGTTTTAAGCGCCAAGGTGAATAATTAATCTCCACGGCAAGGCATTGCAGGGGGATTTGACGCATTACAACTGAATAAAATGTTCGCGATAATAAGCCAGTTCTGCCACTGACTCACGGATATCATCCAGTGCCTGGTGAGTCCCCTGTTTCTGAAAACCGGGCAATATTTGCGGTTTCCAGCGGCGAGCCAGTTCTTTCAAGGTACTGACGTCAAGATAACGGTAGTGGAAATAGGCTTCTAATAGCGGCATATAACGGAACAGGAAACGGCGATCCTGGCCAACGCTGTTACCACAAATGGGGGATTTACCCGCAGGAACCCACTCTTGCAAGAAAGCAATCGTCGCCAGTTCAGCGGCACGATCATCAAACTGGCTGGCTTTGACCCGTTCCACTAACCCACTCCCGGTATGAGTGCGAACATTCCAATCATCCATCAACGCCAGTTGCTCATCAGATTGGTGTACGGCGATCACCGGGCCTTCAGCCAAGATATTCAAATCTGCATCCGTCACGAGAGTCGCAATCTCGATAATACGGTCACGTTCAGGATCCAGCCCTGTCATCTCCAGATCGATCCAAATCAGGTTATTCTCTTTTCCTGCCATGATGCTTCCCCACTTAACAAGTAAATCGGATTATTTTGGGTATAGATTGTCCTTTCAAGCTCATCGGGACAGGTAATTTACCCTCTGACTGCAACTTGAGTGAACTTGGGTATAAAATAGTGTGTATCATAGCCTTTTTGCTCACCCCGAGCGATAAAAGCCCAAGACTCAAGTGAGGCGTAGTGACTAAGAACAAACTGTCCAAAGGCCAACAGCGTCGAGTGCAGGCGAATCATCAGCGCCGCCTCCGCAGTGACAATAAACCTGAGCTGGATGACAACCAACTCGGTGAACCGCAGGATGGTATCGTCATCAGCCGTTTCGGCATGCATGCCGACGTGGAAGCAGCCGATGGCAAACAACATCGTTGTAATATCCGCCGTACCATTCGTTCACTGGTCACCGGTGATCGTGTAGTATGGCGCCCAGGGGTGGGGCCGTTCGAAGGTGTCAAAGGCATCGTCGAAGCGGTACATGAACGCACTTCAGTGCTCAATCGCCCAGATTTCTACGATGGTGTCAAACCCATCGCCGCCAACATTGATCAGATCGTCATCGTCTCAGCGATTCTACCGGAACTTTCACTCAACATGATTGATCGTTACTTGGTTGCCTGTGAAACACTGGCTGTGGAACCATTGATTGTGCTGAACAAAATCGATCTGTTGGATGATGGTGGGCGCAAGCGGGTCAATAACATGATGGGTATCTACCGTCATCTCGGTTATCGCGTTCTGGAAGTCTCCAGCCAGACCCGTGAAGGTATGGACGTTTTTGAGCAGGCACTGGTTGGGCGTATCAGCATCTTCGCCGGGCAATCCGGCGTTGGAAAATCCAGTTTACTGAATGCCTTGCTACCATCGACAGAAAAGCAAATTCTGGTAAATGAGGTTTCTGAGGTATCCGGCCTGGGGCAACATACCACTACAGCGGCACGACTGTATCACTTTCAACATGGCGGGGATGTTATCGACTCCCCTGGCGTGCGTGAGTTTGGTCTGTGGCATCTGGAACCTGAACAAATCACGCGTGCCTATGTGGAATTCCGCGACTATTTAGGCGGGTGCAAATTCCGCGATTGCCGCCACGATACCGATCCGGGCTGCGCTATTCGCCAAGCCGTCGAGAATGGAGCCATAGCGCAAGAACGTTTTGATAATTATCACCGTATTCTGGAAAGCATGGAGCAAGTTAAAACTCGCAAACACTTCCCAGATAGCGATAACTGATCTGCTGGTATAGAACACAGGTTCACGCAAGCGACCACTAAAAGGCAATTCGCTGGTAAAACCAGCAACACAATGGTGTTGTGTTTTCGACATTATGATTATGTGCATTTTTATACGTTTTCAAGAGGTTAACGTGCTAGATAGTCTCAAAATTAAATTACAGTATTGGCTGCCAAAACTGGCACTGACCCGTCTTGCGGGTTGGGGAGCAGAAAAAGAAGCCGGTTGGCTGACGCAACAGGTGGTGAAACTCTTCGCCCGCTATTATCGTGTGGATATGCAGGAAGCACAGAACCCTGACCTGAATTCCTACGCTACCTTCAATGACTTTTTCGTGCGTCCATTGCGCGAGGGTGCGCGCCCCATCGTTGCAGAACCTGATGTGCTAACCCTGCCTGCCGATGGTGCTATCAGCCAATTAGGCCCGATCCTTGATGATCAGATTTTCCAGGCTAAAGGCCACCACTATGGGCTAGAAGCCTTATTGGCAGGCAACTACTTGCTCGCGGAATCATTCCGCAATGGCCTGTTTGCTACCACCTATCTCGCCCCCCGTGACTATCACCGTGTTCATATGCCTTGTGATGGCACATTGCGTGAAATGATTTACGTGCCAGGGGATCTGTTCTCCGTGAACCCATTAACTGCCGCCAACGTGCCAAACCTGTTTGCCCGTAATGAACGCGTGATCTGCGTGTTTGATACCGTCGTTGGCCCAATGGTGCAGATCCTGGTAGGTGCAACTATTGTTGGCAGTATCGAAACCGTCTGGGCAGGTACTGTCACACCGCCACGTGAAGGCATTATCAAACGCTGGGCCTATCCTGCAGAAGGGATGGAAGGTGCAATTTCGTTGGTCAAAGGTGACGAGATGGGCCGTTTCAAACTGGGGTCTACTGTGATCAATCTGTTCACTGCCGGCAGCGTGGAGTTCGCCCCTCATCTGAACAATGGCACCGTGACCCGTATGGGCCAGGCTTTCGCGCAAATCGTGTCCATGCCAGACGCTAACATCACTTCGCCAAGCTAAGGAGCTGACGCTGTGCGCCTGATTATTTCATTACTGTTCAGCCTGTTATTCGTTCAACCGGTTCTGGGGGCGACGGTCCCCAACGAATCGCAATTACAGCAGGAATTAAAACAGGTTGAGAGTAACAAAAATGCCCCTAATCAGGCGGAAACCATTGAGGCGTTGCAAAGTGCGCTAAACTGGCTTAATGAGCGTAAAGAGTCACAAAGCAACGCTGAACAGTTCCAGCGGGTGATCGACGGCTTTCCGAAGATGATACAAGAGTTGCATAAGCAACTCGCCGAAGAAGAAAGCAAAACCCCGTCCAATGGCGACAATCTGCCAACCAGCGAACTGGAACAACTGATCCTGCAAACCAGTAGTCAGTTATTAGAGCAGGCACGTCTGTTACAACAAGAGCAGGAACGCTCACGGGATATCAGCGACTCTCTCAACCAATTGCCACACCAGCAAAGTGAGGCGAGACGCTTATTAGCAGAAGTGCAACAGCGGCTACAATCCCATGGGAAAAACCAAACTACGCCACTGGCACTGGCGCAGTTGGCACAATCACAAGCTGAATTGGCAGCCAGAAAAGCGAGAGTCGATGAACTGGAACTGGCGCAACTTTCCGCTAATAACCGTCAGGAATTGGCACGTGTCCGTGCCGAAATCCATAAAAAACGCCATGAAAAAACAGATATACAACTGCAGGCCTTGCGCAATAGCCTTAATAGCCAACGCCAGCGTGAAGCTGAGCTCGCACTAGAGAAAACCGAGCAATTAGCAGAGCAGAATAACGATCTGCCCAAAAGCATCAGCCAGCAGTTACAAATCAACCGCGAGCTGTCTACCGCCCTGAACAATCAGGCTCAGCAGATGGAGTTGATCTCTTCCCAACAACGCCAAGCCGCGGCTCAGACACTGCAGGTCCGTCAGGCGCTCACCTCAATCAGGGAGCAAGCACAATGGCTTGGAGCCTCTACGGCCTTGGGCGAGACACTGCGTGCACAAGTAGCTACGTTGCCAGATGCACCCAAACCACAGCAGTTGGATCGCACTATGGCCAATCTGCGGGTACAACGTTTACAGTTTGAAAGTCAGTTGGAAAAGTTACCCCAGCAGGCGAGAAATCTGAAACAGGATGATGGTTCTCCACTGACCGATGCCCAACAACGCATTGTTGATGCCCAGATACGAACACAACGTGAACTGCTGAATTCACTCCTGTCTGGCTGTGATACCCAAATTCTTGAGCTGACCAAGCTAAAAGTTGCCAACACTCAGTTGGTGGATGCACTTAATGACATCCGTGATGCGACACATCGCTACCTGTTTTGGGTCGCGGATGTCAGCCCGATAACACTCTCTTACCCACTTAATGTCGCCTCTGACCTGACCCGACTGCTGTCACTGGATACCCTCACCCAGCTCAGCGGCGCCTTTATGATGATGGTGACCAGCCGGGAAACAATAATCCCCCTTTTTGGGGCCGTCTTGTTGGTGATCTTGAGCATCAGTTCACGCAGGCACTACCACGCATTTCTCGCCCGGGCCAGCAGTAAAGTGGGTAAGGTGACACAAGACGAATTTTCGCTAACGTTACGTACTGTATTCTGGTCAATTCTGGTGGCCTTACCCCTACCGGTATTATGGGCGGCAATGGGTTTTGGCCTGCAAAATGCTTGGCCGTATCCCGTCGCTGTCGCGATAGGGGATGGCGTCACCGCGACACTGCCCGTGTTATGGGTGTGTATGATCAGCGCAGCCTTTGCCCATCCGCAGGGGCTGTTTATCGCTCATTTCGGTTGGCCAGTGAAACAGATCTCCCTCGCCATGCGTTATTACAAGATGTCGATCTGGCTGATTGTGCCGCTGATTATGGCATTGATTACTTTTGACAATTTTAATGATCGTGAATTTGCCAGCACCCTCGGACGCCTGTGTTTTATCTTGTTATGCCTGGCGCTGGCACTACTTACTAACAGCCTGAAACGCGCCGGTATTCCGTTGTACCTGGATAAAAAAGGGAGTGGTGAGAATATCGTCAATAGCGCATTGTGGGGATTATTACTCTCCGCCCCACTGATTGCCGCATTTGCTTCGGCCATCGGCTACCTGACTACCGCCCAGAAACTACTGGCACGTTTAGAAACCTCGGTGGCCATCTGGTTCCTGCTATTAGTGGTTTATCATATTATCCGCCGTTGGATGTTGATCCAGCGGCGCCGCATTGCATTTGAACGAGCCAAGCAGCGCCGTGCTGATATTCTGGCCCAACGAGCCAAAGGTGAAGGTGAGTCAACACCGGCGCCCAGCAGCACAGAGGGGGCAATTGAGGTTGATGAGACAGAAATTGATCTTGATACAATCAGTGCACAGTCACTGCAGTTGGTACGCTCAATCCTGACCATGATTGCCCTGGTTTCAGTGATTGTTTTATGGTCCGAAATACATTCCGCATTCGCTTTTCTGGAAAATATTAAGCTCTGGGATGTGATGTCTACCGTCAATGGAGTCGAGACCGCCCTACCCATCACCATGGGTGCCGTGTTGATCGCCATTCTGGTCATCACCGTTACCATGCAACTGGTGCGTAATTTGCCTGCACTGCTGGAATTGGTGGTGTTGCAGCACTTGGATCTGACCCCTGGCACTGGCTACGCCATCACCACCATCACTAAATATTTGCTGCTGCTATTTGGCGCAATTCTCAGTTTTTCTTGGATTGGTATTGAATGGTCAAAGTTGCAATGGGTAGTTACCGCACTCAGTGTGGGCTTGGGCTTTGGTATGCAAGAGATCTTCTCCAACTTTATCTCGGGCCTGATTATTTTGTTTGAAAAGCCGATTCGTATCGGCGATACAGTGACCATCCGCAACCTGACGGGGAATATCACCAAAATCAACACCCGGGCGACCACCATTTCAGATTGGGACCGCAAAGAGATCATCGTGCCCAACAAGGCATTTATCACCGAGCAGTTTATCAACTGGTCGCTGTCTGACTCCATCTCTCGTGTGGTGTTGACCGTCCCGGCCCCCGCTGAGGCTGACAGTGAAGAGGTCACCAGGCTCCTGATGACGGCAGCAGAACGCTGCGCGCTGGTGCTGGATAACCCGGCACCGGAAGCCTATCTGGTGGATCTGCAACAGGGTATTCAAATCTTCGAGCTGCGTATTTATGCCGCCGAAATGGTGCATCGTATGCCGCTGCGTCACGAGCTCCACCAGTTGATCCTCAGCGGTTACCGTGAGCACGGTATCACCTTGCCA
The DNA here is from genome assembly GCF_000496755.2 of Serratia sp. DD3. Next base: position 28,315 of record NZ_AYKS02000041.1, on the reverse strand, counting down.
TACCCGCCCTTCCAGGTTCGTCGCGAAACCCTCTCACGCCTGAACAATAATGGCCGCCCCGCGCAAGGAAACCCTGGCCGCGAACCTGGTGAGCTATAAAACAATCAGGGTTCAGTCAACTGAACCCTGATAACACAAGTGACAATACCCACTCACGCTTATGCTCGATCAACCGGAAACGCGATCACGTCACTTAACTTTTCCGCCCCTAAGGCCAACATCACCAGGCGGTCAACACCCACCGCGACCCCAGCACACTCAGGCATGCCCTTTTGCAACGCGTCCAGCAAGTTATTATCAATCGGCTGAGCCGTCAAACCGCGCGCCACGCGCTTACGGTTTTCCTGCTCAAATCGCTGACGCTGTTCATTACCATCCGTCAGTTCACGAAAACCATTCGCCAGTTCAATGCCTTTGAAATAGACCTCAAATCGTTCCGCTACGCGGTGATCCTCGGTACTAATCTCGGCCAAAGCCGCCTGAGAAGCAGGAAAATGATAAACGAATGCCGGTTTATCCTGGCCAATGTAGGGCTCTACCCCCACGGTGAACAGCAGTTGCAATAACGTATCGCGATCTTCTTCCGTGTCAGCGATATTACTCAAATCAAGCTTCGCGGCAGCCTCACGCAATTGCGCTTTCTCGGCCGACAAGGGGTCTATCGCCAAATGGCGCTGGAAAGCCTGCTGATAAGAGAGTGTTTCTGCACTGCTGCAGTCCAATACCTGCTGTAACAGATCATCCACCTCATTCATCAGACGGTACATATCGAAATGCGGACGATACCATTCCAACATAGTGAATTCAGGATTGTGATACCGACCCGCTTCTTCATTACGGAAACTGCGGCACAACTGATAAATCGGCCCGCTCCCGGCAGCCAGCAGGCGTTTCATGTGATATTCCGGGCTGGTCATCATGTATAACGTCAGGCCATCTGGCACACCTGGGCCAACGAAACGTGTTTGGAAGGGGACCAGATGGAGGTCAGTCACTGTCGCTTGACTCATTGTCGGTGTTTCCACTTCTAACACGCCACGATCAGCAAAAAAACGCCGGATTTCTGCCAATATCGCCGCACGCTTCAACAAATTGGCAATTGGGGCACTGGGTTGCCAGCTTGCCGTTTCGCTCATGATTATTACTCCGAAATAAAACAGGGGTGCAGTCTACTCGTATCCAGCCAAGCAAACAAATCATAAGAAAGCGAGCGTTGGGCGCCTAATTAAAATCATAAAGAACATATTAACTATACAAATCACAGGTAATAACCTCGCTCGAAAGCCACGCCAAGATATCTTATTATTTTTTGCCCAAATGCCTTTCGTTTTATGGTTAAAAGGCAAAATAATCGATCACATCAAATTTATCCTACTTAAGATTAGTTATAATTACGTCCTCATACCCAGTAGGGATTATCTATCCTTAGTTTTTAAGTTGTCAGATTAATGAATCGCCGCAATAAATTAGCAGGCGAATTATGTTATAAATATTAAGTATAGATATGAAATTGATAGTATTAACAAGAACTTTGGAGGAGTGCAGTGCAAACCTTTAACGCCGACCTAGCCATTATTGGCGCAGGGGGAGCAGGTTTACGGGCAGCAATCGCCGCCGCAGAAGCCAATCCCCAGATAAAAATTGCTCTTATATCAAAAGTTTACCCAATGCGCAGCCACACTGTGGCCGCCGAAGGAGGATCTGCAGCAGTCACTCAGCCCCACGACAGCTTTGACTATCACTTCCAGGACACCGTTGCTGGTGGCGACTGGTTGTGTGAACAAGATGTTGTTGATCATTTTGTCCACAGTTGCCCACAGGAAATGACCCAGCTTGAGCTATGGGGCTGCCCTTGGAGCCGTAAACCGGATGGTTCAGTTAACGTTCGTCGTTTTGGTGGCATGAAGATCGAACGTACCTGGTTCGCCGCCGATAAAACCGGCTTCCATATGCTGCATACCCTGTTCCAGACCTCACTGAAATACCCACAAATCCAACGCTTTGATGAGCACTTTGTACTGGATGTGCTGGTGGATGATGGTCAGGCTCGTGGCGTAGTCGCCCTGAACATGATGGAAGGTACCCGCGTCCTGATCCGCTCCAATGCGGTTATTCTGGCGACCGGGGGTGCTGGCCGTGTTTATCGTTATAACACCAACGGCGGCATCGTCACCGGTGACGGTATGGGGATGGCATTCCACCACGGTGTTCCTTTGCGTGATATGGAGTTCGTTCAGTATCACCCAACAGGTCTACCGGGTTCCGGTATTCTGATGACCGAAGGCTGCCGTGGTGAAGGCGGTATTCTGGTCAACAAAGATGGCTACCGTTACCTGCAAGACTACGGTATGGGCCCAGAAACCCCATTGGGCGAGCCAAAGAACAAATATATGGAACTGGGCCCGCGTGACAAAGTTTCGCAGGCTTTCTGGCACGAATGGCGTGCTGGTCGCACCATCCCTACGCCACGCGGCGATGTGGTCTACCTGGATCTCCGTCATCTGGGTGAGAAAAAGCTGCTGGAACGTTTGCCATTTATCTGTGAATTGGCAAAAGCTTATGTTGGCGTTGACCCGGTTAAAGAGCCGATCCCGGTTCGTCCAACCGCGCACTACACCATGGGTGGGATCGAAACTGATCAAAACTGTGAAACGCGTATCAAAGGGTTGTTCGCTGTCGGTGAATGTTCTTCCGTCGGCCTGCACGGTGCCAACCGTCTGGGCTCCAACTCACTGGCTGAACTGGTGGTCTTTGGCCGTGTAGCGGGTGAAAATGCAGCTCGTCGCGCACTGGAAGCCCCCCCTGCTAACGACAGTGCTCTCGACGCACAAGGTCGCGATGTTGAAACACGTCTCAGCAACCTGATGAAGCAAGAAGGTAATGAGAACTGGGCTAAAATCCGCGATGAAATGGGTCTGTCAATGGAAGAAGGTTGCGGGATCTACCGTACACCTGAACTGATGCAAAAGACCGTCGATAAGTTGGCTGAATTGAAAGAGCGCTTCAAGCGCGTCAAGATCACCGACTCCACCAATGTGTTCAACACCGATTTGCTGTATACCATCGAATTGGGCCACGGCTTGGATGTTGCCGAATGTATGGCCCACTCCGCGTTGAACCGTAGAGAATCACGCGGTGCACACCAGCGTCTTGATGAAGGCTGTACCGAACGAGACGATGTGAACTTCCTGAAGCATACACTGACGTTCCATAACCCGGATGGCGCACCACGCCTGGAGTATAGCGACGTGAAAATTACCAAATTGCCACCAGCGAAGCGTGTTTATGGCGCAGAAGCTGAAGCACAGGAGAAAAAGGATAAGGAGCAAGCGAATGGCTGAGATGAAAACCATAAAAATCGAAGTCATGCGCTATAACCCGGAAAGCGACGCTGAGCCGCATTTCGAAACGTTTAGCGTACCTTACGATGAGCAGACTTCGCTGCTGGATGCACTGGGCTATATCAAAGATAACCTGGCACCCGACCTGTCCTACCGCTGGTCATGCCGTATGGCTATCTGCGGCTCCTGCGGCATGATGGTCAATAGCGTGCCGAAACTGGCATGTAAAACCTTCCTGCGTGAATACACTGCGGGCATGAAGGTAGAAGCGTTAGGCAATTTCCCGATTGAGCGAGATCTAGTGGTCGATATGACCCACTTTATCGAAAGCCTGGAAGCGATTAAACCCTACATCATCGGCAATGATCGCAAACCAGCAGAAGGGACCAACCTGCAAACGCCTGCGCAAATGGCCAAGTATCACCAGTTCTCCGGTTGTATCAACTGTGGCTTGTGCTATGCCGCCTGCCCGCAGTTTGGACTCAATCCGGAATTTATCGGACCAGCCGCCATTACCCTGGCACACCGTTATAATCTTGACAGCCGTGACCACGGCAAGAAAGAACGTATGCCGCAACTCAACGGGCAAAACGGTGTCTGGGCCTGTACGTTTGTTGGCTACTGCTCTGAAGTCTGTCCGAAGCATGTCGACCCCGCCGCTGCCGTACAGCAGGGCAAGGTGGATAGTGCCAAAGACTTCATGATAGCAATGCTGAAACCGCAATAAGGGAGGGGAGACAGCAATGACAACACAACGTAAACCCTATGTACGTACCATGACGCCGACCTGGTGGAAACAGTTGGGTTTCTACCGTTTCTATATGCTGCGTGAAAGCACATCATTCATGGCCGTGTGGTTCAGTATCGTGCTGCTCTACGGCGTATTTGCGCTTAAAGGTGGCCCTGAAGGCTGGGCTGGGTTTGTCGGTTTTCTGCAAAACCCAATCGTGCTATTGATTAATATCGTGGCTCTGTTGGCTGCAGCACTGCACACTAAAACCTGGTTCGATTTAGCACCCAAGGCAGCCAATATCATCGTAAAAGACGAGAAAATGGGGCCGGAGCCAATTGTTAAAGCCCTGTGGGCGGTGACAATTGTCGTTACGGTAGTCATTCTCGCCGTAGCGTTACTGTAATCCGGAGGAAACATGATAAATCAATCACCTAAACGCTCTGATGAGCCGGTTTTCTGGGGATTATTTGGCGCAGGTGGTATGTGGGGAGCGATTGTTGCCCCTGCAATCGTGCTGCTAGTCGGGATCTTGCTACCGCTAGGCCTGTTCCCTGGCGATGCCTTGAGCTATGACCGCGTATTGGCATTTTGCCAAAGCTGGATTGGCCGCCTGTTCCTGCTGCTGATGATTATTCTGCCACTATGGTGTGGACTGCACCGCATCCACCACGCCATGCATGACCTGAAAATCCATGTGCCTGCTGGCAAGTGGGTCTTTTATGGTCTGGCAGCCATCCTGAGTGTGGTTACCCTGATCGGGGTTGCTACTCTGTAACCTCTCTGGCGGTCAACTTTCGTTGGCCGCCAATTCTCCCTACAGCTCTACCTGAATTTTTCTCTTCTGCTGTTTAGTTGATTGCGGATCTATACTGTTTATCTGTACCGATAAATAGGAATAAGCCATGAACTTCTGGTCAAAGCTTTCTGTCATATTATCTGCCCTGCTTGCGGTGGCCTGTAGCGTCAGCCCGCCAAAGGATGTCAAGGTTGTCGATAACTTCGACAGCACACGTTATCTTGGTACTTGGTATGAAATCGCTCGCCTGGACCATCGGTTTGAACGGGGTTTACAGCAAGTCAGCGCCAATTACAGCCCACGAGAAGATGGGGGTATAAAGGTGATTAACCGCGGTTTTGACGTTAAAAAACAACAATGGAAAGCCAGCGAAGGTAAAGCTTATTTCATTGGCTCACCACAGACCGCCTCATTAAAGGTCTCTTTCTTCGGCCCTTTTTACGGTGGCTACCATGTGATCGAACTGGATCCTGAATACCGTTACGCTCTGGTTTCTGGGCCAAGTAAAGATTATCTGTGGATCCTGGCGCGTACACCGACACTCGATAGCGCTACGCGGGAAAGATTGGTTCATATCGCCAAAGGATATGGTTTTAACACTGAAGCCCTGCTCTGGGTCGAGCAGCGCCCCGGCCAATAACCACTGACCCACTAACTGCTAAATTTCAGCCCTAAAATGCCGGCGATAATTAAGCACAGGCTAAGAATACGCATCATACTGGCAGATTCGCCAAGTAGTATCATGCCCATTATCGCCGCCCCCACCGCCCCAATACCGGTCCACACGGCATAAGCGGTACCTGCTGGTAATGTTTTCATCGCATTGGCCAGCAATATCATACTGGCAGCCATAGCGGCAAGCGTAATCAAACTGGGCATTAAGCGGCTAAAACCGTGGGTGTACTTCAAGCCAATAGCCCAAACGACCTCTAACAGCCCGGCAAAAATGAGGATAATCCACGCCATGAAACGGCTCCCAAACAAATAGGGTCGTCCCCGGATAAAAGAAGCGCAGGTGGGTCGTCCCATCTGGCTGAGTAGATAATTATCCCCTAGGGTTTGAATGACCATGGGGATAATTTGCAGAGGCCACAGGGGGTGACCTCTTTCAACAACGGCTTATTTAACGCGAGAAACGTATTCGCCAGAGCGGGTGTCAACCTTGATCACTTCGCCAATCTGCACGAATAGTGGGACCTTAACAACAGCACCGGTGCTCAGCGTAGCGGGTTTGCCACCTGTACCCGCTGTATCACCTTTCAAACCAGGATCAGTATCAACGATCTCCAGTTCAACAAAGTTTGGTGGTGTCACCGCAATTGGCTGACCATTCCATAACGTCACAATACACTCTGCTTGATCCAGCATCCACTTGGCACTATCACCAATCGCTTTTTCATCCGCAGCCAACTGTTCAAAAGTTTCGTTGTTCATGAAGTGGTAGAACTCACCATCGTTGTACAAGTAGGTGAGGTTCATATCAACAACATCGGCACCTTCGGCAGAATCGGTAGATTTAAACGTTTTCTCAACACGGGTACCGGTCAATAAACGGCGCATTTTAACACGTGCAAACGCCTGACCTTTGCCGGGCTTGACGAACTCGCTGGATTCGACAGCGTAAGGTTCGCCTTCGAACATGATTTTAAGACCCGGACGGAAATCGTTGCTAGAATAAGTCGCCATGATGGCCCTCTGAATAATTAAACTGGTAGCTTAGCCAAAAAAATGGCACACATTATAACCCGAAATACACTGCATAGAGAAGATTGGTTACATCAACTTGCCGATGTTATTACCGATCCCAATGAATTGCTGCAGCTTTTATCACTGAATAATCACCCCGAACTACTGCAGGGGGGTGACGCTCGCCGCCTATTTGCCCTGCGCGTACCCCGTACCTTTGCCGCCCGTATGCGCCATGGCGATGCCAACGACCCATTACTGCGACAAGTTTTAACCAGCAGTGCTGAGTTTATCAACACCCCCGGCTTTACTGTCGACCCGTTAGATGAACAACGCAGCGTAGTACCGGGTTTACTCCATAAATATCGTAATCGCGCCCTTCTGTTGGTCAAAGGGGGTTGTGCCGTCAACTGCCGCTACTGCTTCCGCCGCCATTTCCCTTATCAGGATAATCAGGGTAACAAAGCAAACTGGCTACAAGCGTTGGATTATATCCGCCAACACCCGGAACTGGATGAAATTATTTTCTCCGGTGGCGATCCATTGATGGCCAAAGACCAGGAGCTTGATTGGCTGATAGGTGAACTGGAGAACATTGCGCATCTCAAGCGGCTACGTATCCATACCCGTTTACCAGTGGTGATCCCCGCCCGCATCACCACCACGCTTTGCCAGCGTCTATCAGCATCGCGCTTGCAAGTATTGATGGTGACCCATATCAATCATGCCAATGAAATTGACCAGGAACTGTGCGCCAAGATGACGCAGTTACGCCACGCTGGTGTGACATTACTCAATCAAAGCGTATTACTGCGAGGCATCAATGATTGTCCCGATACGCTAGCTGCACTCAGCCACGCCCTGTTCGATGCAGGTATCTTGCCCTACTACCTTCATCTGCTCGATAAAGTACAAGGCGCCGCTCATTTTATGGTCAGTGATGATAAAGCTAGAGTGATTATGAAAGGCTTGTTAAGCCAGGTTTCAGGTTACCTGGTACCACGCTTAACCCGCGAAGTCGGTGGGGAAGCCAGCAAAACACCGCTGGATCTGCATCTGATGGAAAAATAATGGCTTGTTATACGAAAGAGGAATGCCAGCGCACTCCTCTTTGAACCTACCTAAGTCGTACTAAGTAGTCATTCTGGTGTTAGGGACACTTATACACTTGGCCAATCATTTTGCTTTCTCCGGGCACAAAGCTGGAGAGAAACGTCTGGCTTGGGCTGCTCACGCCATAAAGGACATTGCCCCCCATTGCGGCGGCCTTGTTACGCAAATCATTGGCTGCACCCCGCATGGAACCACTTTCACCGTCATTGCCTGCCAACCAGTTACTTTGAGAACCGGTTACTTCACCGATAAATTGGCATTCTGCGGTAGGTTTGGTCTCAGTAAATTTAACTTGCTCCCCTGCAGTACTCAGTTCGTTGCTAGTGCTACAACCCGCCAGCAACAATGCTGCCGATAGACCCAGTAAGGTTTTAATCCGCATTTTTTCCCCCATCTAATATTGAGAATGACGCAAAACTTATCAAAGAACGCTGCTATGTTTCTAGCATCCATTGCCAGCGGCCACTGGAGCCTGATCAACACCTTGAGCGACAGTTGATGAGCTATCAGTTTACACGCTAAATCAACATGATCTGCAAAAATATGTGCAACAGCGGCATTTATCCCCCATCGCGAAGCAATTTCTGCTCACCCGTCACACTATTGGGACATAGCCATAAAAAAACCCGGCACGAAGCCGGGTCTCAATACACATCGGTGCTTGGGGGGATTACATCATACCGCCCATACCACCCATACCGCCCATGCCACCCATACCACCAGCACCCATATCGGCTTTATCGTCTTTCGGCAGATCAGTCACCATACATTCGGTGGTGATCATCAGACCAGCGACAGAAGCCGCATACTGCAGTGCAGAACGGGTCACTTTGGTTGGATCCAGAATACCCATAGCGATCATATCGCCGTATTCTTCGGTGTAAGCGTTATAGCCGAAGCTGCCTTCACCTGCTTTCACTTTATTGGCAATCACAGAGGCTTCTTCACCCGCATTGATCACGATTTGACGCAGTGGAGACTCCATGGCACGCAGAGCCACTTTGATACCCACATTCTGGTCTTCGTTATCGCCTTTCAGGCCAGCAATCTTGCCTGCTACACGAATCAAGGCCACACCACCACCAGCAACCACGCCTTCTTCTACCGCTGCACGGGTCGCATGCAAGGCATCTTCAACACGGGCTTTCTTCTCTTTCATTTCAATTTCAGTTGCGGCACCGACTTTGATAACTGCCACACCACCGCCCAGTTTAGCGGCGCGTTCCTGCAGTTTTTCGCGATCATAGTCAGAAGTCGCTTCTTCAATTTGCTGACGGATCTGAGTAACACGGCCTTTAATGGCAACCTCATCACCCACACCATCAATAATCGTGGTGGTGTCTTTGTTGATAACCACGCGTTTTGCCTGACCCAGATCTTCCAGAGTCGCTTTTTCCAGCTCCAGACCAATCTCTTCAGAAATGACGGTACCGGCTGTCAGGATAGCAATATCTTGCAGCATGGCTTTACGGCGATCACCAAAGCCCGGTGCTTTAACCGCTGCCACCTTGACGATACCACGCATGGTGTTAACCACCAGGGTCGCCAGCGCTTCACCTTCAACATCTTCTGCGATGATCAACAGTGGCTTACCTGCTTTGGCAACCGCTTCCAGTACTGGCAGCATTTCACGGATGTTGGAAATTTTCTTATCAGCCAGCAGGATATAAGGGCTTTCCAGTTCAATAGAACCGGTTTCTGGCTTGTTGATGAAGTAAGGAGACAGGTAGCCACGGTCGAACTGCATACCTTCTACTACATCCAGCTCATCTTGCAGACCAGTGCCTTCTTCAACGGTGATAACACCTTCTTGAGTCACTTTTTCCATCGCTTCTGCAATCAATTTACCCACGGTGTCATCGGAGTTTGCAGAGATGGTACCTACTTGAGCGATAGCTTTAGAATCAGAGCAAGGTACAGACTGCTTTTTCAGCTCTTCAACCGCCGCAATAACGGCCTTGTCGATACCACGCTTCAGGTCCATCGGGTTCATACCTGCAGCTACAGCTTTCAGGCCTTCGGTGATGATGGATTGAGCCAGAACAGTGGCAGTGGTGGTGCCGTCACCTGCAGCATCATTGGCTTTAGAGGCAACCTCTTTCACCATTTGAGCACCCATGTTCTCAAACTTGTCTTCCAGTTCGATTTCACGAGCAACAGATACGCCATCTTTAGTGATGGAAGGTGCGCCGAAAGATTTATCCAGTATGACGTTGCGCCCTTTAGGGCCCAAGGTCACTTTCACTGCATCAGCGAGTACATTCACGCCACGGAGCATCTTCACGCGAGCGTCATTACCAAATTTTACGTCTTTAGCTGCCATTAGTATTTCCCTTCAACTTGTTCAGGTTATTAGAAGATATAAAGCGTAATTAGGCTTCAACAATCGCCAAAATGTCGCTTTCAGACATGATCAACACTTCTTCACTGTCGATCTTCTCTGCTTTCACGCCGTAACCGTCGTTGAAAATTACGATGTCACCCACCTTCACATCCAGCGGCTGGACGTGACCACTTTCCAGAACGCGTCCTTTACCAACGGCTACAACTTCACCACGCGTGGATTTACCCGCTGCAGAGCCAGTCAGAACGATGCCGCCAGCAGATTTTGATTCAACTTCTTTGCGCTTGACGATAACGCGGTCATGTAATGGACGAATACTCATTGAACGCTCTCCTGTAAGAAAGTTTCTATCAGATTTAGGGTTGTTCACCGGATTATTGATACCGGCTCCGTGGGATTTGAAATGGGGGCGTTCCATTTCCCTTCAAGGGGCAAAATCAAAAAAAATTTTAATTACTGCCAATTATCGGCTCTCTATCCAGGTTTGTTAGTCCTGCAATGCTCCTAAGGTTGACATTATGATGGGGATAGAGACAAAAATGCGGCCTGTTAGCCGCATTCGAGAAAAAATCATCGATCTTTAGGTTTATCATGATCATCCGGTTGATGATCCAGCGTGTAACGCTCATCATTTTTACGCTGGAACTCCCCGTCGAAGGTATTGCCACTGGCCGCCCCCCCATTCTGGCTCCCCCCACCTGTGCGATAAATGGAAAGGTGTGGCATTAATTTTAATGTCAGCAATTTCTGCACGGGTGGCAACAACAGCAGCAGGCCAAGAAAATCGGTAAAAAAACCTGGGATCAATAGCAGGAACCCCGCCAACACCAAGGAAACACTTTTTACCATCTCTGCTGCAGGACTTTCCCCCACAGCCAGTTTCTGTTGCATCTGCACAAAGGTTTTCACCCCCTGATTACGCACCAGGGAGACGCCAACACAAGAGGTAAAAAGCACCAACAAGAGCGTTGTTAGTACGCCTAATACCGCAGCCACTTTGATAAATAAGGATATTTCTATATAAACCAACAGAAATATCAGAAATAACGGTAACCAGCGCACCGGCTTCTCCTCTCGATAGAGTCGGCGTATCCGCACAATAGCGCATACACCACGAATAAGTTCTATAACAGACCTATTTTACTACAATGGGGACATCATAGAGTCATTTCAATCTGACGGATATTTTTATTACCCCGTTAAAAAATGTGAAGTGAACCACAGAAACAACACGCCGCCATTTTTGAAACATCAGATAGTGATCTGCGCCCACTCATTTATTACCAAGCAGCATATGATCTGGGCAGCAACAATCAGTGTGGTTAATACTTCCATACTTGATGCTATCGGCAACATTATTTTGTTATCACACATATAATTATTCGGCAGCGATATTTAGAGAAGGTTCTCATGTCAAACAACATTCGTATCGAAGAAGACCTGTTAGGAACACGTGAAGTACCCGCAGAAGCCTATTATGGTATTCATACTTTGCGTGCGATTGAAAATTTCTATATCAGCAACAGTAAAATCAGCGATGTTCCTGAGTTTATTCGCGGCATGGTTATGGTGAAGAAAGCCGCAGCAATGGCCAACAAAGAGCTGAAAACCATTCCTCGTCAAATTGCTGACACCATCATCCAAGCCTGTGACCAAATGCTGGATAAAGGCAAGTGCATGGACCAATTCCCCGTGGATGTGTTTCAAGGGGGAGCTGGCACCTCACTGAACATGAATACCAACGAAGTGTTGGCTAACATCGGTCTGGAGTTGATGGGACACCAGAAGGGGGAATATCAGTACCTGAACCCTAACGACCATCTCAACAAGTGCCAGTCCACCAACGATGCCTACCCAACTGGCTTCCGTATCGCGGTCTACGCCTCCAACCAGAAATTGATCGATGCCATTAACCAACTGCGAGAAGGCTTCGACCGCAAGGCCCAGGAGTTCGCCACCATTCTGAAAATGGGCCGTACCCAGTTGCAAGATGCTGTCCCGATGACGCTGGGTCAGGAGTTCCATGCTTTCAGCATCCTGCTGAAAGAAGAGACGCGCAACCTGCACCGCACTGCCGAGCTGTTGCTGGAAGTCAACCTGGGTGCTACAGCAATCGGTACCGCACTGAACACCCCAGAAGGCTACCAGCATCTGGCAGTGCAAAAATTGGCAGAAGTCAGTAACCTGCCCGTCGTTCCAGCAGAAGACCTGATCGAAGCCACCTCAGACTGCGGTGCCTACGTGATGGTACATAGCGCGCTGAAGCGCCTGGCAGTGAAACTTTCCAAAATTTGTAACGATCTACGGTTACTTTCTTCCGGCCCACGCGCTGGTCTGAATGAAATCAACCTACCAGAGTTACAGGCGGGTTCTTCTATTATGCCAGCCAAAGTGAATCCGGTAGTCCCAGAAGTCGTCAACCAAGTGTGTTTTAAAGTGATCGGCAACGACACTTGCGTTACTATGGCAGCCGAAGCAGGCCAGTTACAACTCAACGTAATGGAGCCAGTCATTGGTCAAGCGATGTTTGAGTCGATACACATTCTGACCAACGCCTGTTATAACCTGCTGGAAAAATGCATTAATGGCATTACTGCCAATAAGGAAGTGTGCGAGCACTATGTCTTCAACTCTATCGGCATCGTCACTTATCTAAACCCATTCATTGGCCACCACAATGGTGACATTGTTGGCAAGATCTGCGCCGAAACTGGTAAGAGTGTGCGTGAAGTCGTGCTGGAACGCGGGTTACTGACCGAAGCTGAGCTGGATGATATCTTCTCTGTGGAGAACTTGATGCACCCGGCCTATAAAGCGAAACGCTATACTGATGAAAATGACCAATAATAGACTCATCCGGTAGCCCGAAAGGCACGCAAATCCATTGGATCGCGTGCCTTTTTTCTTTCTTGCGTCACAGTTTTTTAACCTTTTATTTTCATAAAAAATCATTTTGAATGGGGTAAATATTATGTTAGTCGTGGAATTAATCATCGTTCTACTGGCCATATTCCTAGGGGCTAGGCTGGGCGGTATTGGAATAGGTTTTGCTGGGGGTCTTGGGGTGTTGGTGCTGGCAATGATTGGCGTAAAGCCAGGCAGCATACCGTTCGATGTTATTTCAATCATCATGGCCGTTATTGCCGCTATCGCCGCCATGCAAGTCGCTGGTGGGATGGATTATCTGGTACAGCAGACGGAAAAACTGCTACGTAAGAACCCGAAATACATCACCATTCTGGCCCCGATCGTCACCTATTTTCTGACCATCTTCGCCGGTACTGGTAATATCTCGCTTTCTGCGCTGCCAGTGATTGCCGAAGTAGCCAAAGAGCAAGGCATCAAACCTTGCCGCCCACTGTCTACCGCCGTTGTTTCCGCCCAGATTGCCATTACCGCATCCCCCATCTCTGCTGCCGTGGTGTATATGTCTTCGGTGATGGAAGGGCACGGTGTCAGCTATTTGCATTTGCTGATGGTGGTAATCCCATCCACTTTCCTCGCGGTGTTGTTGATGTCGCTGTTGGTCACCTGGCTGTTTGACTCCAAATTGTCTGACGATCCAGTCTACCAAAAACGCTTTGAAGAGGGCCTGATTGCCCTGCGCGGTGACCGCGTTCTGGAGATCAAACCCAAGGCAAAAATGTCGGTCCTGATGTTCCTGGCTGGCGTGCTATGTGTGGTGGCTTATGCCATTATCAACAGCCCAAGCATGGGTTTGGTGGCAACACCACTAATGAATACCACTAATGCCATTTTGATCATCATGTTGAGTGTGGCCACCCTAACCACTATTCTGTGCCGCGTTGATACCGACCTGATATTGAATTCCAGCACTTTCAAAGCCGGCATGAGTGCCTGTGTTTGTATTCTGGGTGTTGCCTGGCTGGGTGATACCTTTGTGCAGGCTAACCTTGATTGGATCAAAGCCACTGCAGGCACCGTGATCCAATCACACCCTTGGTTGCTGGCAGTCATTTTCTTCTTCTGTTCTGCACTGCTCTATTCTCAGGCTGCTACCGCTAGAGCTCTGATGCCAATGGCTCTGGCACTCAACGTTACCCCACTGACGGCTATCGCTTCCTTTGCTGCGGTTTCCGGCCTGTTCATTCTGCCAACTTACCCAACACTGGTGGCGGCAGTACAAATGGACGATACCGGCACCACACGCATTGGGCGTTTCGTATTTAACCACCCATTCTTTATCCCTGGCACCATGGGTGTGGTATTTGCGGTAATCTTTGGCTTCCTGATAGGTGGCATGATTTTGTAATTGATTGGCGGGGTTTCGGCCCCGCTTTTCTGCACTCTCGCCTATTAATGCCTATACCGCCTATCTGCCGCTGAGTCTGTCCCTGATTGAAGCCAATATTCGTTCTGCTGCGATGCTGTTTTTGTCGGTGCCAGAAGTTTATGCCAAAAATATGCGACTTTGGCACTGGAAGGTGGTGATATTTATCACCCTGCTCCTTGTGGCAGCGGTGATGATCATGGGCAAAATATATTCGAACCTGCGCAATAAATTCATCTTGGTGGAAGGGGCTCTCTCTTTACCAAAAAATAAGTGCCCATCCTCAATAACGCTATCCGGTTTGTTGCCGGAGAGCGGTTTAACTTACTGCTTTTTTTAACGTCGACGCTGTATCCATCATATTTATGACACAAGGAGAATCTACTATTGCTCAAAAAATTTTTTATTGTAAATGGAGTTTCTTATGAAAACAGTTTGGCCAATTGGCGCTCTCTTTATCTCCGCCGCTTTTCTGGTGGGATGTGGCGATACCGACAGCAAGCAGGTACTGTCACCTACTCCGACGGAAGAAAAACCAATAACAGAACCTCCAATAGATAAGAGCCCGGTAACCGTGGCGTTTATGCCAGATGTCCATTTTCATGATGTTTATGGTTCCTTCGAAGGCAACGCCTTCGCTGGCCTGATGAACAGTAAAAGCGGCCAGTCAGCCATGATCCGCACCATGTATGCGCAACTGACATCGACCCGGTTATTCAATGAGAACTATTTCGCTTTTCTGGCGGCGTTGGACGATGCGGCACAGCGTGGGATCAAGTTGGTCGCGCTACCCGGCGATTTCAGTGATGATGGCCAGCCAATCCATATGCGGGGGCTGAAAAAAATTCTGGATGAATACTCCCAGCGCTATGGTATTCAGTTTTTCGCCGCTCCCGGCAATCATGATCCTAATGTGCCGTTTGAACGCCCCGGTGGGAAAAGCGATTTTCTCGGTGAGGAGGGGAAAGAACAGCGTATCTATAGCAAGGGCGCTGCTGAATGCACTGGTTACAGCGATGCCTGGGCGATTATTGACGCAGGATATGAATTACCCACCGTCTGTACGGAAGATATCCGTGAGTTGGGCTATGAAGGGGTGACCGCGGCTCTTGCCGAACACGGTTTTATGCCCAAAGCCTCCTATCTTTATTGGGAAACCCCATACAGCACCTATTCAACCACCAGCTACACATTTGATACCGCGCGCCAGCAGGCCGATTGGCAGTACCGCCATTATGAGATTTGTGCCGAAGGAACCGGTGGCCGCTACAAGCAAAGTGATTACACCCACTGCTTGCAGGTGCCGGACGCCAGCTATCTGGTCGAGCCCATTTCTGGGGTCTGGTTGCTGGCGATTGATGCCAATGTCTATATCCCCAAGTCTTCCGCCGATGACGCAGACCCTGCCAACCCTAAAAACTTTAATGGTTCAGGCAATGCGGGATATAACCGTATGCTGACGCATAAAACTCACGTGATTGAATGGATCAAAACCGTGGCGCAGCGTGCCAAAGAGCAGAATAAACAGTTGATCACCTTCAGCCATTTCCCGATGACCGAATTTTATAACGGGGCATCTGACGATATTGAAGCGCTGTTTGGCACCGGCAGTTTCCAAATGGCTCGTCGGCCTGCAGAAGATACTGTACACGCATTGGCTAAAGCAGGGATCGAGATCCACGTCGGGGGCCATATGCACTTTAATGACACCGGTATTCGCAAGTACGACGATGGTTTTCTAGTCAACATTCAGGCACCTTCGATGGCGGCTTACGTCCCTGCCTATAAATTACTCACTCTCAATAACAAAAGTACCATCGAGGTGGAAACCGTTCGATTGAATCAGGTTCCGCGTTTCGACGAACTGTTTGAACATTATCAGATGGAACACCAACATCTAGCGGCTCAGGGTTCGGCAAAATTATGGAATGCCGATATCCTCGCCAGTAAGGATTACCATGAGTTCAATAACCTGTATCTCTCGGAGCTGACCCGCCTGCGGTTTTTACCCAGCGAATGGCCCTGTGAAATGCGCGAGATGCTGTTCAGCATGAGTGGGCGCGATATGCTGATCCTCTCACAGTTGGACACCGCTGTGACGTTGGCCCAGTTACAGGCTAATCCGTCTTTGTCGCCGCTAACCACGCTAGCCAAGTGTACTGCGGCTTCGCCTCAGGTACCTGTAAGCGTAACGCCAGAGACAATAACCGCAGACTGGGAGCGTGCCCAAGCTAAGGCAGCATCACTGGCGCAGGCAAATAACCTCAAGCTAGATGATTTTGCTGCATGGAGCGGGTTTGATCTGGCCACCGATTTTTATCGCTTGGCTAACGCTGGCGATCTGGCGCTGGATGACATCACTCCTGAACGGATTGGTCAATACAGCGTGCTGGCTGATGCCTTGGCGAATACCCAAGCCACCGTTCATTTCTCTGATAAGAAAGTGCTGGATGACAATAGTGTCAGCCAAGTATTTCAGAACCGCTTTGGCGCCCTATTTGCCATTTTGCGTAAATTAGGAACTTCATTGCCACCCAGTGACCACTTTATGATTAATCTCGAGCAGCGTGAGGTTATCAATCTGAGTGATAAAAAGGGATTTGCGGAATAATCGTATTAACACCCAATGCTGGCTGATTGGTGTTGGGTGTTACACTTTTTGGTAATGAAACCAACTAATTGAATTTTATCTACAATACACAGTTTTGAACGCTACTCATGGACAGCGTTAATGTTCATTGTCCTCATCTTGGCAACCTGAAGATTAAAGAGTATAGCCTCAGGGTATGCTATCCTGCAGATAACCTGGCTAAGAGGGCTGAATATGTCTGATTGCGAAGCTATTGTCATACTTTGTACCGTACCCGATGAAGCGACAGCGCAAGAGTTGGCCGCGAGAGTACTGGCTGAAAAACTGGCCGCCTGTGCCACACTGTTGCCCGGTGCCTCCTCGTTATATTACTGGGAAGGCAAATTAGAGCAGGAATACGAAGTACAAATGCTGTTCAAGAGCGACCAACAACATCAGCAAGCGCTGCTTACCTACCTGAAACAACATCACCCATATCAAACACCCGAACTATTGGTGCTACCGGTGTTGGCTGGAGATAAAGATTACCTGTCATGGATCAACGCCTCATTAAACTGATATTACTGCTTTGCAGCCTGTTTTTCTTGCCGCAAGCCGTTCAGGCCTCGCTGTTTAACCAAAACAGCGGTAACCAGTTTATGCCTGTCGATCAAGCCTTTGCTTTTGATTTTAAACAGCAGGACCACCAACTGACACTGAGTTGGGAAATTCGCCCGGGCTATTACCTGTATCGCCATCAAATCAAACTGGTGCCACAGCATGCAACTCTGGGCCAATTTGAGTTACCGGCTGGGGTGAATCATAAAGATGAGTTCTTTGGTGATGTGGCCATTTTCAAGCAGCCGTTGACCCTGACCATTCCGCTGTTGCAAGCCGACAGTAACGCCAGCTTGAGCGTCACCTATCAAGGGTGTGCCGAAGCGGGGTTCTGTTATCCACCCGAGACACGGATCATTCCTTTGCGTGCCGTCGCTGCAGCCGCAGCCACAGAGCCGCTGGCTACAGCACCTGCCGCCGCAGAACCAATCGGACTGCCCTTTTCCCCACTCTGGGCACTATTGGTTGGTATCGGCATTGCATTCACACCTTGCGTGCTACCCATGTACCCGTTGATTTCCGGCATTATTCTTGGCCGAGAACGACCACAGAGTAGTAGACGCATCCTGGTGTTGGCCTTGGTTTATGTACAAGGTATGGCATTAACCTATACCTTGCTTGGCCTGGTAGTTGCCGCTCTCGGGCTACAATTTCAGGCTGCACTGCAACACCCTTATGTGTTGATCGGGTTGTCTGTACTGTTTATCGCCTTGGCCTTATCCATGTTTGGTTGCTTCTCCTTGCAACTGCCCGCCGGCCTACAAACCCGGCTGGCGAACTGGAGCAATACTCAACAGGGGGGCTCACTGCTCGGCGTATTTGTTATGGGTGCGTTGGCCGGGTTGATCTGTTCCCCCTGCACCACCGCCCCTCTCAGTGCCATCCTGCTCTACATTGCTCAAAGCGGCAATATGTGGGTAGGTGGTGGTACGTTATATCTCTATGCACTAGGGATGGGGATCCCACTGGTGATAGTCACCCTGTTCGGTAACCGCCTGCTACCACGCAGTGGCCCTTGGATGCAATATGTTAAAGAAGCTTTCGGTTTTGTTATCCTGGCGCTACCGGTATTTCTCCTTGAGCGAGTAATAGGTGACGTTTGGGGGCTACGTCTTTGGAGTCTACTGGGGCTGGCATTCTTGGGTTGGGCATTCGTTCTCAGCTTGAAATCATCCCATGGTTGGGTGCGACTTGTGCAGGTTATATTATTGGTGATGTTGGTGATCGCCGGGCGCCCCTTGCAAGACTGGGCATTTGGCCACAGCAGCGCCCCCCAAAAACAAGCGCAAAACCAGCTAGGTTTCACCCAGGTTAATAACCTCGAACAACTGAATTTGGCACTACAACAGGCACAGGGTAAATCGGTGATGTTGGATCTGTATGCTGATTGGTGCGTCGCCTGCAAAGAATTTGAAAAATACACGTTCAGTGATCCAGCAGTACAACGTCAACTAACGAATTCAGTGCTATTGCAGGTTGATGTTACTGCCAATAGCGCCGAACAGGTGGCCTTGCTAAAACACTTGCAGGTGCTTGGGCTACCCACCATTCTTTTTTTTGACTCTGCGGGACAAGAGTTACCCGCCGCTCGTGTCACCGGGTTTATGGATGCAGCGGCATTCAACGCACATTTGCAGAAACACATTAATCAATAACAGGTGCAGTGGTTCAACATTCTTCTGAGAGGAAGCACAAGTGCAACGTGAACAAGTTTTAAATACCGCGCTGAAGCTGTTGGAAAAGCAGGGGCTGGCGATCACCACACTCGATATGCTGGCCACCAAGTTGGGTGTTTCAATCCATGATATACAGCCATTCTGGCCAGATCGCGAAGCTTTGCTGTATGACTGCTTACGCTATCATGGTCAACAAATTGATACTTGGCGCCGCCAGTTGCAACTTGATGAAGCTTTGAGCGTACAGCAAAAGCTGTTGGCACGTTATGATGTGTTGACCGCACATGTTCTCAATGAGCGTTATCCTGGTTGTCTGTTTATTGCCGCCTGTAGTTTGTTCCCCGCCAGCGACCACCCTATTCACCAGTTAGCTGAGCAACAGAAATTAGCTTCTTTCCATTTCACCCGTGAGCTATTGCGAGAGATGGATGTCGATGATGCCGATTTGGTTGCCCAACAAATGGAACTGGTGCAAGAGGGATGTCTCAGTAAATTGCTCGTCAACCGGCAGTTGCAGGATGTCGCTGTCGCTAAACGTCTAGCAGCAGATATTCTACAGATTGCTCAGTGCCGTAAATTCGGTGCATTAAGTTAAGCAACAGCAAACACCCCGTTAGGTGGAAAACCGTGCCTGATATCCCCGGACTGCAAGCCGAGGTTTTATGGCATGCAGGATAAAGATAGCATTTTGAACACCTTGACTGAAAAGCCAGCAATCAGCTCTGTTTTCAGTTTTTTTTCCATAAACCCGTTGACGCCACATCAGCAATACGGTTTAATGCGCCCCGTTGCCCGGATAGCTCAGTCGGTAGAGCAGGGGATTGAAAATCCCCGTGTCCTTGGTTCGATTCCGAGTCCGGGCACCACTTATTCAGAAGCGCCCGTCATTCTTTCAGGATGATAAAATGACGGGTACGAAATAAGACCTTGTTAACACACTGTAACCTATCAGGCAGCTCGACTACTTGTATAGCGGTTGTTAAAACTCGGTTCTTGAAAAGCCCACCTGTTAGCGCAGGTGGGCTTTTTCGTGTACGTGCTGATAATACGATAAAATTGAAAAACCTGAATATGTGCAAAAATTTCAACAAGGGGCAGATAAGATTCACTGTTTTTTAGAAGGAATGACACCATGAAAAAAGTAATAACCTTTTTAACCCTATGCTTTATAATGATTATTACTGGACTCGCGTCAGCAGATGACCGCGTAGTCATTAATGGTGTTACGTGGGCAACCCGAAATGTAGACGAAGTAGGTACTTTTGCCCAATCCCCAGAAAATGCAGGAAAATTTTACCAATGGAACAGAAAAAAGGCATGGAATACCACTGATAATAAAGTGACCGATTGGAATGATACTGACCCCGAAGGTACCGAATGGGAAAAGGATAACGACCCTAGCCCTCCAGGTTGGCGAGTACCTACGATGAATGAAATGATGTCTTTATTTGATAAAGAAAAAGTCAGTTACCAGCAAGCGACCCAAAACGGAATAGACGGCACAAAATTTACCGACAAAGAGAATGGTAATAGCATTTTCCTACCAGCGGTAGGTTTACGTGACAGTTCATTTAGCACACTCCACAAGGTGGGCTCAATCGGTTATTATTGGAGCAATACCAACAATAGTCTTGCATCAAAAGCTGCCGTCTGCTTGATGATTGCTGGCAATCATTCAACTCTACATGCTCTTGCATCCAGTAATGCGTTGTCTATTCGCCCGGTAGTGGAATAACATATTGTTAAAACATGAAACAGATTTTTCTTCGGTAATAGCTCGATGAGCTTTGTACCCACATCTTGATGAGTTCCCCTTATGGAAAGCGATGACCGCTGGTTGCGTGTCACGCTGGAGTCTGGCAAGTTTATTCTGGTTGGATTTAAAACTGTTTACAGGCTCAAAAATGGTGTCATTTGATAGCGTAACGAGCTTTGCCACACCCGCATCAAGACCCACCATCGACGTTGAGGTATGAGCTGGTTCAGTGACGTCGTATTCCGTCTGGATACTGACGTACCATTTACCGCATTACTGGCTGACTGCTTATTCAGAGAACCCAGCCTATGGCTGGGTTTTTGCTGGTAGATTGCTGGTCGTTATGGCCGCCTAGGCCACTGCCCCTGAACCCCACCTCTCGACTGCTCCAGGCTCCGCTCAAATACTTTAAGGGCCAGCGCCAACTCGTCTTTCTCGCTGCCCTGAACTGGCTTCGCCGAGAGCTGACAACCCACTCCACTAGGTACCAGCAAACAACGAGAAGGGGGATGTTGAAAATTTTGGTAAGGAACAACAGCAGGCCTTTGTCATCCACTTGGTCCGAACAGCGTAACAGGCTATACTGGTCAAAAGAGCAGCAAAGAAAGGAGTAAGTCATATGGTAACCAAACTGTCCCCCATCGTATCCGAGTTTGAAACTCAGGAGCAGGCTGACAGCTATGACCGCTGGTTCCGTGCCAGAGTAGAAGCAGCGATGAACAGTACCAAGCCACGTATACCTCACGATGAAGTGATGGCTGGCGCGTGGAAGATTATTGAAGAAGCTAAAATGAAAAGGAAACCAGCTTGATGTTACCAGTCAAGTGGACTGACGATTCCAGAACTGCACTTTACACACTAATCGGTTTTATTGCCGAACAAAACCCTTTCGCTGCTGAGTCTTTGCTACATCGTATTCAGGACTCAACGCTTCCGGCAACGGAGCATCCCTATATTTTTCGCCCTGGTCGAGTTCCTGGCACACGAGAAATCGTCGCTCACCCCAACTATATCGTTGTGTATCGGGTACTGCTCGATTGTATTGAAGTACTTGATGTTCTACACGCCCGTCAGGAATACCCGTAATGCCTGACCTGTTGGTCGCACAATAGGTCAATATCCATTCTGACAACGAATTTTTGACAGAAACTGGTGAAATTTTCAATTTATTCAAATTGAAGATAGTCGCGGCGGATATTTGCGATACGTGAGTGCAGGTTTTGTACTTTGCGTTTGGCTTTCTTCCAGTTGTTGCTGAACTTCACCTTACGGCTCATTTCACGCTGGAGTCTGGCAAGTTTATTCTGGTTGGATTTAAAACTGTTTACAGGCTCAAAAATGGTGTCATTTGATAGCGTAACGAGCTTTGCCACACCCGCATCAAGACCCACCATCGACGTTGAGGTATGAGCTGGTTCAGTGACGTCGTATTCCGTCTGGATACTGTGACGTACCACTTACCGCATGACTGGCTGACAGCTAGAGTGTGAGGCAGGGAGACCCAATCATAAAGAAGGAGTCTTCCTCTGCAATGGCCCCGAAATACCGGAGCCGATGCGCCTGGGGTGATCAAATCAAGACGCTGATCACCCCGGGACCACGAACACTCCTCTACCTTGTTGATATCAACACTTTCTGTTACTGGTCAGGTTTGGCATACAATGTATAGCTATCAACCAACTCCCCATAGAGTGTTCGGGTTTCTACCTCCATGGCATCACCTTTAATATGTAGCGTAGTGAAAACTTGGATATTGGTATCAAATAACACATCAGCAACGGGAACAATACCCGCCAACCCAGCATCGTAGAATTTTGCCGAATCGGATCCAGCAATAAGATACGTAGCTCCAGCGGGGTCTGGCTGCCCCTGTTTTAAAGGCACGCTGCGGCTATAAATATGATCATGTCCAGACAAAACAAGATCGATTCCGACTTCATCGACGACTGAAGGCAAATATTTTTTCACCAATCCGTTACCTGAAGCAGGGTTTGCTTCATAAGGAGGACGATGAGATATCAGGATTTTCCACTGCTTGTTGCTGTTTTTCATGTCATTACGTAACCACTCCATCATATCTTGCCATCCCTTATCAGTGCTTACCTCAGCGGTGATCACTGCAATATGCACATTGTTGTAATCAAAAGAGTACACCGCTTTTGACACAGGAAACGGTAAACCGCGAGCATAGGGGTAGGAAAACATAGAAGCATATTTGGTAGCACCATCATTGATCACTTCATGGTTACCTTGGGCAATGACCAGTGGCACTGATGAGGCCTTATCTTGCCCTTCAACCTGTTCGAAGAATTTGCGAACCAATTGGTATAGACTTAGGTCATCCGTGAAATCCCCCACATGCAGAATTAAATCTTTTTGTGGCAATTGGTTATCCATTTTAGCCAAAAGCTCACCAATTAATGGGGCACCATTATTAATATTGTTGTTATCCAGCGTCTGTGTATCACCCAATAAATGGATGCGAACCTCATCGCTATTACTCGCTGTAGTGAACTGATAAATCTCACTTCTATCTGTACCTTCACCAATCTGATAAAGATACTGTGTGCCTGCTGCCAATCCAGATAGACTAGCATGATGTACACGTACCAAACCCGCCTCTGGGCCATACAAGAAGGGGATAACCTCACTGCTTCCCTGAGTTTTGTTCACCAGGCTACCTTCGCCAAACATGACCGTTGAGTCTGTATTCGCGGTGTTGGTGTACCAAGTCAGGTTGACGTTATCCGTACGTTTACCTGGTGTCAGGTAGATGTAACGTGGCTGCGATGTCAAGTTTTCTGGTAGTGCTGAAATTCCATGAATCAGTGAGCTTCCTTTACTGTCAAAAATACGGAACGTATGGGTGGTGGAACAGTCACCTGGCTCCGAATGACAATCCAAGGGATACGATAACCGGCCATTGATGTCGGTCACACCCAGCAATTCAATACCAGAAACGGTATCCGTTGCAGCGTTATAGGTCACCTTTTCAATTTTTACGCCTGAAACAACCTGCCCATTTTTATCCACCACAATCAGTTCATTAATACCGTCTTTCTCAATCCAACGATTGAATAAGCGATACAAACTGGAGATCTCTTTTTTGATCACCGGATAATAGAATGGTTTGCCATCAAGGGTGCCAGAGATAGTCAGTGCGGCATCGCCGCGGCTGATGTAATCATGTAATGTTATTTCGATAGTGGCGAGCGTTTGCGTTTCCTGGGAAAAACCACTGAACTCAGCGGACCAACTATTCGAAGTGAGATTGATGTTGGCACCTTTAAGGTGATTATCGACAACCTTAAGCGCATATTTGGTGCTGTCAAAACCCAATGTCAAATTGAGCTGGGTGAAAGCATCACCACCAATAACCCTGATAGGTAAGCGGAAGGTAGTACCGGGAGAAAACGAATCAACCTGACTGTCATCAACATAAATACGGGGAGCGCCGGTCACAATATTAAACAGATAATCCCCGGTAGTGATGTTTCCATAGCGATCCCCAAGACTGTAGTCAACTTTGTGCCAGCCGTCTTTTAAGCCGCTAGTCTGGTAGGTAAAGGTATCTATGCCATCAAACTGAGCTGCCGCAGAGACCTCTTTGCCATCCAGTTTTAATAGCACGGTTTCAGGATTTATCCCCGATGTGTCGGCAGCTTTCAATTTGATTGCGGGTGAATGGGTCGACACGGTTTCGCCTTTAGCTGGCGTTATTTCAATATCTGGTCCATGCAGGTCGGTACTATCACTATAAACAGCAATAAAATCATCAAGATAAATGGATGAGTCTATACGTTCTGCAGTACTGGTTACTAAAAAACGGAACGGCTGATCGAAAAAGAATGGGGGCTCAAAACCTTCAGGGATCTTGGCATCCACATAGTGCCAACCCGCTGCTGGCAGAGGATCCGAAGACTGATTGTAATCAATAGTGACGCTTTTGCCTTTATTGTCTCTTATCAAGCCACGCATCCACCAGTTCTTTTCCGCCAACTCCTCTGGAATGTAAATATTAACGCCCAAGCGTTTAGGATATCCTTCTATCTTGGTTAACTTGACAGGATCGGTTAAATAAGCACCAAAAGTGCCGGGCTGCGCAGGATCTGCTTTCCACTGTAATTTTGCAGATTTTTTACCAGAGTAAAAAATATCTGTACTTTCATCCAAAGCAAGACTAATGGCTCTAGCGCCCTTTGCAGTGTAGTGTTGGATGCCTTTTTCGAAATCTTCAATCAACGTTGGTGGTACACCTACTTTAATCAGGATCGATGCTGACTGACCACCGTAGCTCATCGTGACTCTGGTTTCGCCGCCCTGCACCTTTTTAGCGGTGAAAATACCCGTTTCGGGATCAATCGTGCCATTTTCCAATGTATCGAGGTGATAAGTAAGTTGGGAAGGATTATAAAAAACCGGCTCCCCATTTTTGCGCAGTGTAGGTTGTAGGCTGCGCGATTCACCGGCTTCCAGAACCAGGGAATCAAGAGCAAAATTCAGGCTATCTACCTCGGTCACCACGTTAAGCTTAGAACCAGAAGTTTGTTCACCTGACTGTAGCAGAAGATAACCGCTGAAAGCCTCCTGCCCGGCCGTAAAGGCAAGATCGCTTTTGTGTACCCGCCCAAGCTTGGCATCAGAGGTGCCTAATACGAGATCCCCGGATAGCGAATCAAATTTGCCATCGTAACCAATCGCCAGTAAATCTCGGTATTCTGCTCCAGCCAAGACGGTAAGTGATTTTGGGAATAATTGAAGCTGGTTGGCATAGTTACCACTGCCGGTAAGCATCAATGCCCATTTTGTTGCTACTGGGCGCTCACTGCCATCCGAGGGGGTATTTAGCAGGCTGGCCTTTTGGCTACCTGGCATACGGTAAGCCATGGTTGTAGAACCGCCACCATCAAGCTCAATGGCGGTTTTAGCGCCATAAGCCAACATGATCTGGCCGAGTTTTTTCAAAGTAACGCCATCAGAAGGTGAAAGCGTCGGTTTATCCACCGTAAGAAAGAAAGCACTACCGTCTGCTCTGACGCCTAAGGCGGTTCTGGAACTGATTGCTGATTGATCCTCAGCCCCCCGGGATAGAGAACCATTTTCTACTAATAGACCATTCATGAACCCGCCGCCTAACGCATGCTTAACCTCAAGCCAGGCGGGATCATCCGTTTCATAACGAATATCCAGGCTATCACCCGGGTTCACGTTAGCAAGCGCATTGCCGTCTGTCACAATCAGCGCGTGGCCAGAAGGGATAACCAGAGAGCTTTGGGAAACAATTTTGACTACTTTGCTGCTAAAGGGTGGGTATTGAACGCGATTGGACCCCTCTTTATTGGCAATAACGGTCACTTCATTCGCTTCTGGTCTTACCAATACAGCCCTTTTATTGTTTATATTAACGATGGAACGGTAGTTATCACCGCTGTAAACGCTAATGGACTTATCACTTTGGTCTGCAAAAAATTTAAATTTATTCTCATTTTTCTCTTTGTCGAAATGATAAACGGCCCTGGCTCCTCCCATAGCTTGCCCATTGTGATACCAATTCATGGTGAAAAGTGGTAACCGCTCTTTCCCCCAAATCTCAACGGTGTCATCATTTTTTACAATAACTGCACTCTCAGTAAAGTCTCTGGAAGTATGTGAAGTATTGGCTCCTGAGTAGTTAACCCCGTTGATAGTGGTAATACCCACGTTCCAGCCATTAAACATGTTATAAGGATCCGCATTGATCGCCCCTATAATGTTAACCCCTTTAGCCAGGGCACTTCCCATGCTTTTCGTGGTTGATTCCATACTCCATTGACCCGTTGAACGCTCTAACGGATGTAAAGCAAGACCGGTTCCCGTTTTGAACTCCATCGAGAGAATTTTTTCATTTTTACTATGATTCAAGCGCCCCATGGTGATAACAAAATCATCGTTGACTTGATAACGATTGAAATCTGTAATTTCTGTTTCTTGTTTTTCATTCTGATGGCTAGTGGTCCCTATCACCTTAGGGGGTATCGCTACAGTGAAACGTGCATCAATATTTTCTGGCGTTTTAATAACCCGAGCTACCCAATCTTCATCTTCCTTTTTTCGGAAGTTAGCTGTGAGAGCCAGATTTTTATCCACATTAATTTGTAGGGGGTTTTTATCACTGGTGATATCCCCAACCCAGCCGATGAATTCATAGCCGTCCTCTGCTGCTTCTGCGGTTAATGTGACTAAGGAACCTGCCGCATACTCGCTTTTATCTGGGCTGATGGTGACCTTTCCACCCTCTTTGGGGGCGACATCCAGTGATACTTTATAATCAACAGGTTCTGGCGGCTTCACCGTTTCACTGAATTGTGCGGTGATATCCATGTTATTCTGGACGCGAATGGTGATAGGGTTTTCACTGCCAGTCACGCTGTTGCCCCAACTGGCAAAATGATAATCCTCACTGCTAGGTATCGCAGTTAAAGTGACTTCACTCCCTTGCGGATATTCACTTTTTTCTGGTGAAATAGTGATATGCCCGGCCGCCGATGGGGTGGCTTCCAACGTTATTTTATAACTAGACACTGGTTCTATGTTTTCCCCAGCGGGGGATGATGCATTATCACATGCCATCAAGGCCAAACCTGCGAACATCAGGCAAAACTGGCGAACATACATATTTCTCATCATTAACGTCCTATGTACTTGAATTTGAATTTGAATGTGGATTTGATAATAGCTAAGGTTTGTTACAAATTTATTTGATTATGGTTGATGTATATTAAACAACCTGACTTTCTCAGAAAGAGCTGTTTTTCAAGGGTATCAATGGGACATTGCTGTGGCGAGAGGCCATGGCAGAGACGTGGCTTTAAAGCGGACAAGGACCTTAAAACAGGTTTCCATGGCACTTCTGGTTTTTCTCTTTTTGGACATCAATGCCTCCATCAGCGTAAACATCAGCCATAGAGACCGTGTAAGAAAGAGTTAATTCCCGGGGTGATCGGCAGGATGCCAAACCATGATCGGGGATGCATGCCAAACCGTGATCGATTCAGACGCCATTTTGCAGCAGCGGTCTAAGGCCTTGACCAAAAACAATTTACCTCCCGCTTGACCCGACCCTAAAAGAGCGGGATTGCGCGGGCGTTTCGTTCAATGATGAGGTCCAAAGCTCAGAGATCCCCTCATTTTTAGAGACTCAAATAATGCCAAGTGTGCGGGTATATAACCGATGCTGCCTCAGGTAATAAGTAAACTTCTCCATCAACAATATCGCGTAGGCTTCTTTCATTTTAGGCAGTAATTGATAGTAGATAACACCTTGTCGGAAAAATGAATATGTTCGGCTTTTGCTGGTATTGACCTTGATCGTTCGCTCCAGACCCGCGCTGTCTCCTGCCTTGCCCAGCAGCG
>NZ_AYKS02000040.1 GCF_000496755.2 Serratia sp. DD3 | reverse complement strand
TCCCAACACCTCACAATGTTGGTAGCTCCATGGCAGAGCAACAGATCTCCCGGGGTAATTAGCGCGACCTTCCTGCTTATACCTGTCGGCTTTACGTAACAGCGTTCCGTACGAGTATCGGGCTTTGACGATATATGCCGCCTTACCCCACTGTTATGCCTAAACCGCTTCCTGTTCGTCAGGCCAGCATTTTGCTTTCAGCTTCCTTCAGATCCCACCTCACGATGGGCACCCTTGCCGTTCAGCTAACACTTCCCCTCGTCGGGTGTGTAGAGGACTTACACCTCCAAGTCGCCCTTCGACCACCACAGTCAAAGGACAGCGCCTGTCAAAGCGCTACGCGCCATGCCCGGCGCACATAAAAAAACGCCCCAGTCAATACTGACTGGGGCGGCTAAATATTCAGCAAAATCCGATTACGTTAAGTAAAAGGTCTGAAAGATAGAACATCTTACCTCTGTACCCTACGTCTGTAACTTTACCTCATTTTTTTAAGCTGTAAAAGATTTTTTGTAGTTTGCTTACAGGATTTGAAGCATAAGGGGAGTTGTTTTGCAGTAAAACCAACAAAAAATGTAACTAAATAACAAAAAACAGTTAAATAATCACCTGTTAGCAAAAGATATTGATTCCTGGCTCAGCTTATCAGCCCATTCACTGACTGTTATTCACTGACTATTGTATACCCGTCACATTCAAGCTGCAGGAGTGAGCTGCAACTTGAACGGTTCCCCTATGATGCCGACAATCAGTGGGCCTCATCCCAATTTTTGCCAATACCGATTTCCACTTTAAGCGGCACCGCCAACTTCATACTTCCTTCCATCAGCTCATGAATACGTTGGCTGGCTGCTTCAATCGCCGATTGATGGACTTCAAACACCAGTTCATCATGTACCTGCATAATCATACGTACCAGCGGCGTCTCTTGCCCTTGTAACCAAGCATCCACCTCGATCATCGCGCGCTTGATGATATCTGCAGCAGTACCTTGCATAGGAGCATTAATCGCCGCCCTTTCAGCCGCCTTGCGGCGCATACCGTTGCTGGAGCGCACATCTGGCAGATAGAGCCTGCGACCATCGAGGGTACTCACATACCCCTGTTCCTCCGCTTGTTGCCGTGTTTGTTCCATATATCTCAGCACGCCAGGATAACGTTCGAAATACAGATCCATATAGCGCTGGGCATCACTACGCGAAATCCCCAACTGACGGGCCAAGCCAAAAGCACTCATCCCGTAGATCAGGCCAAAATTGATGGCCTTGGCACTACGACGTTGCTCATTGGTCACTTTATCCAACGCCAAGCCAAATACCTCTGCCGCCGTTGCCCGGTGAATATCTTTACCGTCGGCAAACGCTTTCAACAACCCCTCGTCCTGAGACAAATGGGCCATGATACGCAATTCAATCTGCGAGTAGTCGGCAGCAACAATGCAATAACCTTCTGGCGCAATAAATGCCTGACGAATACGGCGACCTTCATCATTACGTACCGGGATATTCTGCAAATTAGGATCACTGGAAGAAAGGCGACCTGTAGCAGTAACAGCCTGATGATAAGAGGTATGTACTCGACCGCTGACCGGATTGATCATTAGTGGCAGTTTGTCGGTATAAGTGGTTTTAAGTTTCGCTAAACCACGATATTCCAGGATCACTTTAGGTAATGGGTAATCCAGAGCCAGTTCAGCCAACACCTCTTCATTGGTAGAAGGTGCGCCACCAGGAGTTTTTTTCAGAATCGGTAACTTTTGTTTTTCATACAAAATAGCCTGTAATTGCTTGGTGGAAGCCAGGTTAAACGGTTCCTCTGCCAACTCATGCGCCTGTACCTCAAGCTCGGCCAAACGTTTGGTCAGTTCTTTTGAGTGGGCCGCCAGAATATTGGGGTCAATCAGAACACCGGTTCGCTCTATATGAGAAAGCACTGGCAACAGTGGCATTTCAATCTCATTGAATACTTTTAGCAAACCTGCCTGTTCTTTTATCTGTGGCCACATCACTAAATGCAGTTGCAGCGTGACATCGGCATCTTCCGCAGCATAAGGAGCCGCCTGTTCAAGGGCGATTTGATTGAAAGTCAGCTGATTTTTACCCTTACCTGCGATCTCTTCAAAAGTAATGGTTTTATGACCCAAATAGCGATCAGCCAGGCTATCCATATCGTGTCGACCACTGACACTATTGAGTACATAAGATTCGAGCATGGTATCGTAAGCAATACCACGCAAGTCGATGTCATAACGTGCCAATAAACTCTTATCAAACTTCAGGTTCTGCCCAACCTTGAACGCTTTTTCATCTTCTAATAGCGGTTTCAACGTTGCCAGTACATAGTCCCGATCCAGCTGTGGTGGGGCATCCAGATAATCATGTGCAACGGGCAAATAAGCAGCCACTCCGGGCTCAATAGCAAAGGAGAGACCAATCAGATTGGCAGTCAGCGTATCCAGACCGTCTGTTTCGGTATCAAAGGCAAAAACATCCGCTTTTCTTAGGCGTTGCAACCAATCAGCAAACGTTTCCTCATCAAGGATTGTGACATAGCCATCCTGTGATAAGGTTGCTTCCACGGTTGCTCTTGGCTCCTCCACAAGAGCGGCAGCTTTTACTGCACTTTTTGCCTTGTGACTGGATTTATTGTCTAACCAGGAACCCGCTTCAACATCAGCGATCCAGCGCTTAAATTCGTAGCGTTTAAACAGCGCCTGCAGTTGATCGACATCTGGTGAACGAACCGTAAGCTCATTACAGTGAATATCCAGCTCTACATCAGTTTTTATCGTTGCCAGTTTGTAAGAGAGGTAAGCCAACTCTTTATTCTGTTCCAACTTGGCCGCCATGGTCTTGGCACCACGAAAACTTAGCGTAGCAATAATGTCAAGGTTGGCATAGAGCACATCCAGCCCGCCTAGCCCTTGTAGCAATGCCTGTGCGGTTTTTTCCCCGACACCGGGTACACCAGGAATGTTATCCGACGAGTCACCCATTAGCGCCAAGAAGTCGATAATCAACTCAGGGGGAATACCGTATTTATCACACACCCCCTGAGGGCCAAGAATGGTGTTATTCATGGTATTGATCAACGTGATATTAGGCGTTACCAATTGCGCCATATCTTTATCGCCAGTGCTGATCAGCACGGCGTGTCCCGCTTTTTCTGCCTCTTGAGCCAAAGTACCAATAACATCATCAGCTTCCACACCTGGCGTAACTAATAGTGGTAACCCCATGGCTTTAACCATCTGGTGCAGCGGTTCTACCTGTGCACGAAGATCATCTGGCATTGGTGGCCGATGTGACTTGTATTCGCTAAACAACTCATCACGGAAAGTTTTCCCTTTGGCATCAAACACCACCGCAACATGGCTCGGCGTATACTGCAGCAGCAGACTACGCAGCATATTCAGCACCCCGTACATCGCCCCGGTAGGCTCACCGGATGAATTGGTCAACGGTGGGAAAGCATGATAGGCGCGGTAAAGGTAAGAGGAACCATCTACTAATATCAGTGGGTTTTCTGCAATCTGGGCCATAGTATTTCTTTTTCGTTAAAAGGACTGGGGTAAGCATGCCATAGCTGGCCGCTGCTGACGAATCTTAGCGTACATTATGCGTAAATTAACCAGGATTATGTGATAAAACTCGCAAGCTTAAAGCTGTGGATAAGTTTGTGAATAAATTAAATAATAATTTATAACACTCAGCCTAACATTATCACCTTAAATAAAAAAACCAATACAAATCAAAGTAGTGTGATTTTTTTCTTTATTATTTAATGTACTCCTTCCTTTTGAGATATTTGTGGATATATCACCAGGTTTATTCAGAAAGTAAATCTATTGAACGCAATAAGCTGACAGAAAATAAGTGAATTATCCACGCAGCTATTTACTTAAGATAACCAGCAGCCACCATTTAGAGATAGGCTGTGTCGGCGCTGAAACGCATTGCCGTTGTAGAGGCTTGGTTGTTGTTGAGGCTTAGTTGTTATAGAGGCTTAGTTGTCAGGATTGAATATTAGGCAGGAATTCCAATTTTGGCTGAATGCATTACGGCAGGAAAAAGATCTTCTACTTGATAAACCCAAACGTCAGTAAAGTTAAAAAAAACGCCGGATTAACCGGCGTGATAAAAATCATTCAGTTTACTGTTGCGCAAGCAAGAATTTAACAACATCAGCAAATTGCTGCCCTAAAGTATCCGTAGAGCTAGCATCAAGACCTTCGGTTCTCACCATGTATTTGCCATTAACAAATATCGCCGGAACACCTCGTAGTTGTAAATCATCTGCCGCCTTTTGTTGCTGAACGACCAACGCTTTTACCACAAAGCTATTTAATGCAGAATCATACTGCTCTGCAGATACGCCAGCATTGATAAAGACATTACGGATATCATCTGGCGTTTTTAAGGTTTGCTTCTTATGGATAGCATCAAACATTGGCTGGGTAATTTTATCTTCAACCCCTAAAGCCATGGCTACCGCCCAAGCTTGGGTCACTTCTTTACCTAATGGACCCAGAAACTCGACATGATACTTGGTCATCTTTGTTCCTTCTGGCAGTGATTTTTTCACTGTGTCAGAAACATGATAAACCTCTTCAAACTGATAGCAGTGTGGGCAGTAAAAAGAGAAAAACTCCAGCACCTTCGGCTCACCCGGCACTGGATTTTTCAAGGTGATATATTGCTGACCATCACTGAATTGCGCAGCAGAAACACTGAATGCCATCAGCATGCCAACAAGTGCCAAGTAAATTTTTTTCATAAGACCAAATTCTCCATCATGTTAATACGTCAATACATTGGCATTAGCTGCAAAGGAGGTTCCTGCAACAGCTTCACCTGTTCTGTAAATGTTTTCACCTGAGTTAACCAAAAATCAGGCTCAATCATCCACGGAAAATTTTTAGGAAACGCGGGATCCTGCCAGCGACGAACCACCCATGCCAGATAATACACCATCCGCATGGCCCGTAATGGCTCAATCAATGCCAACTGACGGCGATCAAACTCGGCAAATTCCTCATAAGCTTCCAGCAAAATATTTAACTGTAGTTGTTGTTCCTGACGATTACCATGCAACAACATCCATAAATCCTGTACTGCGGGCCCATTTCGCGCATCGTCAAGATCGACAAACAACGGCCCATCGCGCCACAATATGTTGCCCGGATGGCAGTCACCATGCAAACGCAACGGTTGCCAGTCTAACTGCCAATGCGGTTTAATCGCCGCAATCAGAGTATCTGTGGCCTGTAAAAAAATATCGCGCTGCGATTTGGGTAGCAAATCACAGGCTGCAAGAACCTGCCGCGGTGCCGTGAGATATTCTTCAACCCCAATGGTGGGCCGCTCGACAAACAGATTTTCACTACCTACCAGATGAATATGGCCAAGATATCGCCCGACCCACTCTAACTGTTCAAGATTATCTATCTCATACTGCCGGCCACCTACACTGGGAAACAGCGTAAAAAAGAATCCTGCATGAGTATGTAAGGTCTTCCCTCTTAACATAAGTGGTGTTACCACCGGTATGTCGTTTTGAGATAAATCACGAGCAAATTGGTGTTCTTCCTCTATTTGCTCCTTACTCCAACGTTCTGGCCGATAAAATTTCACTACATAACGTTTACGGTCTTCATCCATAAACTGATAAACGCGGTTTTCATAACTATTCAGTGCTGTTAGCCCGGAATCGATACGCAAACCTATCCCCTCTAAGGCATCCATAATCAAATCAGGAGAAAGCGTTTCAAAATTAAATACAGCGTTGTTCATAACAACCATTCAGTTTATTAGATAACAACAACAGGCCAAGCATGAAAACCCTCGTACTTGGGTATATACCCATCACCATTCAAGCGGCAAGGGGCTGGCATTCCCCACGCATCCAAGTCAATGGATAAGCAAGCTTCAAGAACTTCACTGCGTTGCCACCTATCTGCAACTTGAACGGTCTTAGGTGTAAATTTTAATCTTTTATCACACCACGAGCGCGTAGCAGTGCCGTTTTGAAATCGTCTTCATAATCCTTTTTCAAACCTGGGATCTGCTCACTACCCGCACTACCGCGCATTTTAAGATGATAGATTAAAATATCATCACTTAAATCAGCCAGATCACCATGAAAACCCGCTTCTTGTGCCAACTTTTGTAAAAACTGTATCAGATTGAGGTCTGGATCCTGTTGCCAGGCTGGCTGCAATAGCTCAATCAACTCATTTAGGCGGTGCGTTTTCATATCAATATCATCCAATGAAACTGTTAGACCCACAAAGTAGCAGGCTTGTACGCACAGTGAAAGATCCTGCGTGTCAATAAAGGTAAATCCTGCTGTCCGCAAGGCTTTAGCGTTACAATCAAGACATGAGTAATAAGGTAGGATGATGATAACTATGCATGCAGAAATAACCGGTGTACTTCTTGCTGGCGGTCGCTCTACACGAATGGGGGGACAAGACAAAGGCTTGATTCAACTTGGTGATAAAGCCTTATACCAGCATGTATTGTGTCGGTTAACCCCACAGGTTAATCAGATTATCATCAGTGCAAACCGTAATATGCAATCTTATAAGAAAAGTGGATGGCCAATAGTCAGTGATCTAACTACAGACTATCCGGGCCCTTTAGCGGGGATCTTAGCGGGTCTCATTAACGCCAGTACCGAGTGGATTATATCAGTGCCTTGCGATGTGCCAGATTTCCCTCTCAATTTGGTGGAGCACTTATGGCTGAATAAAGGGAGTTCCTTGGCAGCCTATGCCCATGATGGCGAACGCAATCACCCTACATTCGCCTTATTACATACCAGTCTGGTGGCAGATTTAAATCATTATCTGGCACACAATGAACGTAAGTTGATGCTGTTTATGGCTAGCGTTAATGCACGACAGGTGGTGTTTAACGGGCAACAAAGTGCATTCCGTAATTTGAATACGCCTGGGGATTGCCAGCAATGGTTACAGGAATCGGGGAGACAACAATAATGGGTACATTACCACCTTTGTTGGCTATTGCTGCCTACAGCGGTACCGGTAAAACAACGTTACTTAAACAACTAATCCCATTACTGGGACAACAACAGATCCGTGTTGGCCTGATAAAACATACGCATCATGATATGGACGTGGATACACCAGGTAAGGACAGCTACGAATTACGTAAAGCGGGTGCCGCTCAAACACTAGTGGCCAGTGATCGGCGTTGGGCATTGATGACTGAGATGCCGGAAGGACAGAGTTTAGATTTAAACTATCTAGCGGGCAGGTTCGATAGTAATAAAGTTGATTTAATCCTGGTTGAGGGATTTAAGCATGAACAACTGAGTAAAATTATTCTCTACCGCGAAGCGGTTGGTAAGCCACTTTCAGATATGCTGGATAAATATGTTATTGCTGTAGCCAGTGACACAAGGATTGAAGGCATCGCACCATGGCTAGATATCAATCAACCGGCAATGATCGCCTTATTTATTGCCCAATGGCTTGAATCAGAGAAGAGATAACTGTTTTATAAAACACACAAAAGCAAAAAGCCCCATGCTTGCGCACGGGGCTTTCTACTTATTTGGATGCCTGGCAGTGTCCTACTCTCACATGGGGAGACCCCACACTACCATCGGCGCTACGGCGTTTCACTTCTGAGTTCGGCATGGGATCAGGTGGGACCACCGCGCTAAGGCCGCCAGGCAAATCAGGTTTCAGGTCACAGGAAACAGGTTTCAGTTAATCCACCTTACCCCTATGCACCTCAAAATCTTTGTTGCTCTCATCTTCAATCTGTAGAACAAGCTGATTATCGCTATCTCTCTACCCGATATCCTGGTATCAGGTCAAAACACCTT
>NZ_AYKS02000039.1 GCF_000496755.2 Serratia sp. DD3 | reverse complement strand
GGGCTTGCCGGGTCGCCGTGGCCTGACGCCCGCGCAACGTGTGGGGCTGCGGGCCGGGGCACTGGTGTGGGTGTTTGGTGTGGCGGCCTTGCTGGCGAGCTTTGCCAATAACCATCGCCTTATCCGCAGTGTGGGGGATGACCTGGCCTTTTATCATCGCCTCACTGGCACACCGCCGGAGCCGAAGATACAGGCGCAGCAACAGTTACGCCATGATGAGCAACTGCTGGCGCGTTATCAGCGCCAGGGTGCGCCGTTGTCACTGGGGTTGGGCTTATACCAGGGGCAGGTCTTGCATCCCCCGGTGCAGTTGGCTCTCAGTGACTGGGTGCCACCTAAACCGGCAGCCATTGCAGTCAAGGAGAAGGAGCAAGCCCAAATCGTTCGCCTCGACAGCCTGTCGCTGTTTGATTCCGGCAAGGCGGTACTGAAGCCCGATTCCACCAAAATGCTGGTGAATTCCCTGGTGGGCATCAAGGCCAGACCGGGCTGGCTGATAGTGGTCAGCGGGCATACCGACAACACCGGCAATGCCAAGCAGAACCAGACGCTCTCCTTGCAACGGGCCGAAGCGGTGCGTAACTGGATGCGTGATACCGGTGATGTGCCGGAAAGCTGTTTTGCGGTGCAGGGGTATGGCGACAGCCGACCTTTGGCACCGAATGACACGGACGCCGGGCGGGCACAAAACCGGCGCGTCGAAATCAGTCTGGTACCGCAGGCAGACGCCTGCCAGGTACCCGGCAACCACCCGCCGTCATCACTGGATGGTGACGGTACACAACACTAAATGGAGACAATCCCATGGCAATACCTGTTTATCTGTGGCTGAAGGATGACGGCGGTGCCGACATCAAGGGTTCTGTTGATGTCAAAGACCGTGAAGGCAGCATCGAAATCGTTGCTCAGCAGCATAACCTGTACATCCCGACTGACAACAACACCGGCAAACTGACGGGGACCCGTATTCACACCCCGTTCCTGTTTACCAAGGAAATCGATGCCTCCAGCCCGTACCTGTACAAGGCGGTGACCACCGGTCAGACCCTGAAATCAGCCGAGTTCAAGTGGTACAAAATCAATGACGCGGGCCAGGAAGTGGAGTACTTCAACACCAAACTGGAAAACGTCAAGGTGGTGAAAGTCAACCCGGTGATGCACGACATCAAAGACCCGGCGTATGAGAAACACAACCACCTGGAGCAGTTAGAGCTGCGCTACGAAAAAATCACCTGGACTTACAAAGACGGCAACATCATTCATTCCGATTCCTGGAACGAACGTACTACTGCGTAATACCAGAGCGGACAGGTTCGCCTGTCCGCCCTTTACTTTTCTGAGTACCTGTCGACGGGTACTGAGCAAAGTTGTTATCTCACTTGCCTTTCGAGTTGCGGTTTACACCTTGGCAACTGAAAGGAGATGAGGGAAACATTGAGAGAATTTTACCTAGTGCGCTTTGGTTAATAGCGAAGGGCGGTAGCGTGTCAAAACAGACGCCCCGTGCTGCAAGACAAAAAGGCCAAATAACCGGTATAAGCACCGATAAGAAATGAGCTGCAATAACCCCATAACGTCTCTGAAGGTTAAATGTGCTCGAGGGGTGAGTGCCATTGAAGGCGTTGAACGTAGCGGCGGTGCATAGGCAAACTCGCCAGGGATGGTGAGTTTAGGCGAGACAAACAGGGAGGTTTGTAGCAGCCGGCCGTCATGCGCCGTGGCGTAGTGACAAATCGGTCGGGAACCGATTTGAACGCTGCTTGCAGCGGCCCCGAAGGGGCGAGGCCCAGGGATGGGCCGAGTAACTGCAGCGCAGCGACCGCCTGATCTGGCACAGGGCCGGGGTGCAGGGGGCTGGCTCTTGAGCCCCCTGCTCGGGCGCATTCTTCGGTGGTGAATGGAACACCGCTCATCCAGCGCTCGAAAGCCATGTCGAGCTACAGAGGGAATATTAATGGTAATTAATTTCAGCGTAATACTTATCAATCATTCAGGTGAACACGGTGGTTGACGCCATTGAAGGCGTTGAACGCAGACACGGTGTGCCCATAAGGTAAAAAGCGCCAGGCGACCGAAAGTACTGACACCCATCAAACAAAAACACCCATTTTATTTACCCTGAAATTGAAATATTTCAGATGTAAACGCAAAAAGAACAAGAGAGAAACAATAATGGAAAACCCCGCTATCCTGTTACGTCGTCTTAACCCTTACTGTGCCCGAGCCATGGAAGGGGCCGCCTCACTGTGTCAGACCCGCGCCCATGCGGAAATTCTGCCGGAGCACTGGTTGCTGAAACTCCTGGAACAGGGGGAAGGGGATATCACCGTATTGGCACGCCGTTACGAGTGGGAACTGGACACCCTGTGGCAAGAGCTGCTGGCCTGGCTGGATAACCGCCCGCGCTCGGTGCGTAGCCGCCCGCAGTTGGCGGAAGCCACCCAAACCCTGCTGCAGGAAGCCTGGTTGCGTGCCTCGCTGGCGGGGGAAGAGTCTATTCGCAGTGTCCACCTGCTGATGGCGTTGGTGGATAAACCCAAACTGATAGCCTGCGATGCGCTGTGGCCATTGCTGACCCTGGGGCAGAGCCAACTGGAGCGCCTGCGCCCACTGCTGGATATGCAGTCGGAGGAACGTCCGGAAGTGCAGCAGGAAGCCGAGCTGGCACAAAGCGGCCACTCACCGGAACTGCACACCGACGCCACACCTGAAACAGCGCTCAAGGCCGGCGAACTGTCCGCTGCCCTGCAGAACGCGCTGGACAAATTTACCCTGGATGTCACCGCCAAAGCCAAAGCAGGTCAGATTGACCCGGTATTTGGGCGTGACACCGAAATCCGCCAGATGGTAGATATCCTCTCTCGCCGCCGCAAAAACAACCCGATACTGGTGGGGGAGCCGGGGGTAGGGAAAACCGCCCTGGTGGAAGGGCTGGCACTGCGCATTGCCGAGGGCAATGTACCGGAAAGCCTCAAACCGGTGGCGCTGCGTACTTTGGACCTGGGGTTGCTGCAAGCGGGTGCCGGGGTTAAAGGGGAGTTTGAACAACGGCTGAAAAACGTGATTGATGCGGTACAACAATCACCGACACCGATACTGCTGTTTATTGATGAAGCCCACACCATTATCGGTGCTGGTAATCAGGCCGGTGGGGCAGATGCCGCCAACCTGCTGAAACCGGCGTTGGCACGAGGCGAACTGCGCACCATTGCTGCCACCACCTGGAGTGAATACAAACAGTATTTTGAACGTGATGCTGCGCTGGAGCGCCGCTTCCAGATGGTCAAGGTCGACGAGCCGGACGATGACACCGCCTGCCTGATGCTGCGTGGCCTGAAATCCCGCTACGCCGAACACCATGGCGTGCATATCACCGACGATGCAGTACGCGCCGCCGTCACCCTGTCCCGCCGCTATCTCACCGGTCGTCAACTGCCGGACAAGGCGGTGGACCTGCTGGACACCGCCGCCGCCCGGGTGCGCATGAGCCTGGATACGCTGCCGGAGGCCATTGTGCGCCTGAAAGCCCAACTGACGGCCTTGGAATTAGAACAACAAGCCCTGCTGGAAGATATCGCCACTGGCAGCCAGCAACACGGTGAGCGGCTTAGCGCCATTGAAGTGCAGCGTGGGGAACTGGAAACCGCACTGGAAACGTTAGACCACCGCTTTAACGCCGAAAAAGCCCTGGTGCAACAACTGATGACTTGCCGCCAGGACCTGAGCCGTCAGACTGAAGTGACCTCCCTGCAACATCAGTTGGAGCAGTTACAACAGCCGGAGCCTCTGATACAGGTGGATGTGGACACCCGCACTGTCGCCAATGTGATTGCTGACTGGACTGGCGTGCCGCTCTCCTCACTGATGAAAGACGAACAGACCGAACTGCTGAGCCTGGAAGGGGAGATTGGTCAGCGGGTGGTGGGGCAAGATACCGCCCTGACCGCCATTGCCCAACGCCTGCGTGCCGCCAAAACCGGCTTGACGCCGGAAAACGGTCCGCAGGGGGTATTTTTACTGGTTGGGCCGAGTGGCGTGGGGAAAACCGAAACCGCACTGGCGCTGGCGGATGGCCTGTACGGTGGCGAGAAATCGCTGATTACCATCAACCTCTCGGAATACCAGGAGCCGCACACCGTCTCGCAACTGAAAGGCTCGCCGCCGGGGTATGTGGGTTACGGCCAGGGCGGCATCTTGACCGAAGCGGTGCGCAAGCGCCCCTACAGCGTGGTACTGCTCGATGAAGTGGAAAAAGCCCACCGGGATGTGATGAACCTGTTCTATCAGGTGTTTGACCGTGGCTTTATGCGCGATGGTGAAGGGCGCGAGATTGATTTTCGTAACACCGTGATATTGATGACCGCCAACCTCGGCAGTGACTTGCTGATGCAGTTGCTGGATGAACAGCCGGAGGCCAGCGAAGGGGACCTGCATGAACTGCTGCGCCCGGTACTGCGTGACCACTTCCAGCCCGCCTTGTTGGCACGCTTCCAGACGGTGATTTACCGCCCACTGGACGCCACGGCGATGCGCACCATCGTGCAGATGAAACTGAATCAGGTGAGCCAACGCCTGCAACGCCATTACGGCCTCATCACCCAGATGGGTGACAGCTTGTATGACGCCCTGACCGCTGCCTGCCTGCTGCCCGATACCGGGGCGCGCAATGTCGACAGCCTGCTCAACCAGCAGATATTGCCGGTACTGAGCCAGCAGTTACTGACTTATATGGCGGCGAAGCAAAAACCCAAGACCCTGACCCTGGGCTGGGATGAGGAAGACGGCATTGTGCTGGAGTTTGATCAACCCCATGAGCAAGGAGCAGGGCAATGAGTGATAGCGTGTTAGACAGTGCCACTGGCCAGATAAAGCAGTTGCTGGGCCAGTCCCGTTACCGGGTGGATGTGCATGACTGCCCGTATTTTCTCGATGTGCTGAGCTTCCGTGCCGAAGAGACCCTCAGCCAGCCCTGGTATTATGAGGTTGCAGTGACCTGCACAGCCGAAGATATCAATGTTGATACCCTGTTGCTTAAACCGGCCTCTTTTACCTTTCAGACCCCGATGTTTAGCGGTGCCCCCGCCACCTCGGTACGCACCCTGTTTGGTGTGGTGCAGTCGTTTCGCCGTATTTCCACCTCGGCAGATGAAACCCGTTATACCTTGCGGTTAGTGCCGCGCATTGCGTTGATGGCACACAGCAAAAACAGTGAAATCTACCTCAACCAGTCGGTGACCGAAGTGGTGGAGCAGGTGCTGCGTAAACATGGGCTGGAAGGCCCGGATTTCGAGTTCCGTCTGTCACGGGAATACCCGGCGCGTGAGCTG
This sequence comes from Serratia sp. DD3, assembly GCF_000496755.2. The sequence goes on along the minus strand of NZ_AYKS02000039.1, from coordinate 659 downwards.
ATCACCCAGTGGCGTGAAACCGACCTGGAATTTGTGCAACGTTTGCTGGCGGAAGTGGGCATTTTCTGGCGTTTTGAAATGGACCGCCGCCTGGAGCAGGATGTGGTGATATGTCAGGACACCCAGTCGCAATATCAGTTCGGCACCCACCTGCCGTTTCGTCATCCGGCGGGGATGAGTGACAGTGGTCAGGAGAGTGTCTGGGATATCCAGACGGCTTACCATGTGGTGACCGGCAGTGTGGCCACCCGGGATTATAACTACCGTGAGGCACTGACCCCGCAAGACAGCACGGAAAGTCTCAGCGGTGTAGAGGGGATCACCACCGGTGAAACCTATCACTACGCGGAACCCTTCCTGACAGAAGGGAACCCGGACAGCATAGAGAGTGGGGCCTTTTATGCCCGTCTGCGCCATGAACGCAGCCTTAATCAGCAGTTTACCGCCAGTGGGCGAGCGACCAGCCCGCTACTGACCCCCGGGCAGGTACTGGAAACCGACACCAGCCTGCCGGAGGTGCTGAAAGAGGGGATAGTCATCACTTCGGTCCGTTGCAGCGGTTCACGCAAGAGCAGCTTCAGCCTGCAATTTGACGGTATCCCCTACAGCGAGACGGTATGCTATCGGCCCGCCCTATTACCCCGCCCGGTGATTGCCGG
>NZ_AYKS02000038.1 GCF_000496755.2 Serratia sp. DD3 | reverse complement strand
TTGCCGTACATCTTCCTGCTGTCGCGCATTGCCCATTACCTGAAGCTGATCCAGCGTGAAAACATCGGTACCACCAAGGACCGCCGTCTGCTGGAGCTGGAGCTCAACACCTGGGTACGTAGCCTGGTGACCGAGATGACCGACCCGGGTGACGAACTGCAAGCCTCTCACCCGCTGCGTGATGCGAAGGTGATTGTGGAAGACATCGAGGACAACCCGGGCTTCTTCCGCGTGAGACTGTATGCCATTCCGCACTTCCAGGTGGAAGGGATGGATATCAACCTGTCACTGGTTTCGCAGATGCCAAAAGCGAAGGCTTAACACGGAGACAGAATGAAAATCTATCGTCCGTTATGGAGCGATGGGGCCTTTCTGGCCCCGCAACTGTTCCAGCAGCAGGCACGTTGGGACGCTCATACCATGGATTGTCTGGCGCATATGGCGCTGGCCAACCCGTGGGGGGTGGTCAGTGCCGAGTTTGATGACAGCGCGCTGGCGGTGTCCCGCCTCAGTGCCCTGGAGTTGGTGGTACGTTTCCAGGATGGGACGCTGATTGATAGCGTGCTGGCGGATAACCTGCCCCCGGCCAGTGATTTGTCGTCACTGACCGGGCGTGAGGTGGCGGAGGTGGTATTGGCGCTGCCGTTATTGCAGGCCAACGGCGGCAATGTCGATGAAACCGGCCAGGCAGAGCGTCCGCGCCGTTACCTGCGGGAGTGGGTTCGGGTGCAGGATTTGTCCGGTCAGGAGCTCACCGACATTCCGGTACAACGCCATGCCCTCTCACTGCGGTTTGCCCATGAGGAAAACAAGGAGTACCTGACGTTGCCGGTGGCACGCCTGGTGCGCAATGGCCAGGGGCAGTGGGCGTTTGACCGCCATTTTATTCCCCCGATGATGGCGCTGGTTGCCAGCCCGCTACTGCTGGAGTCGGTCCGTCAATTGACCCACCGCCTCAAGGCCAAACGGGGTCGCCTGATGGCGATGCGCCGTGAGAGTAACCAGCGCATGGCGGATTTTGCCGTGGCGGATGTCTCGCTGTTCTGGTTGCTCAATGCGTTGAACAGTCACGAGCCGATACTGGATGATTTGCTGGCCAACCCGCGTTTGCACCCGGAACTGCTGTACCGGGAGCTGGCGCGTCTGGCGGGCAGTCTGCTGACGTTTTCCCTTGAGCATGATGCCGATGCCATTCCGACCTACCAGCATTCGGCTCCGGAGCGGGTGTTTCCGCCGCTGTTGTCACTGCTGGGTGACCTGCTGGAAGCCAGTTTGCCATCACGCGTCATTGCCATCGAACTGACCCACGAAGACCAGTTCTGGCGCGGGGCGCTGCACGATGCGCGTTTGCGCGAAGAGGCCGATTTTTACCTCTCCGTGCGCTCCACCTTGCCGGCCTACCAGCTTCAGACCCAGTTCCCGCTGATGTGCAAGGCGGGCAGTCCGGACGACGTGGCCGATGTGGTGAACATTGCGCTCAGTGGCATTCCGTTGAAAGCCCTGACCCAGGTGCCGGCCGCCATTCCGCTGCGCCTGGAAAATCAATATTTTGCTCTCGAACTGACGCATCCGGCCGCTCAGGCCATGCTGACGGCCGGCACCTGCGTGTTTTATGTGCCGGAGACGTTGGGGGATGTTCAGCTTGAACTGTTTGCGGTGCTGCGCTCATGACAAATACCCGACCGGACATGACTGAAACAACGACGCCGGGTGGCAAGGCGTCGGTTAACGTTGACCAACTGTTTGCCGAGACCTGGCTGATGGTGTGTCAACTGCGTAATGGTGCGGTGGTGACCCAGGGGCGTGAACTGTATCGCAAGGCCTGCACCCTGGTGGACCAGGCACGCCGCCAATTGGAAAGTGCGCGTCTGTCCTCGGCTGCGGTGGAGCACATGCTGTATGCCCAGTGTGCCTTGCTGGACGCCAGCGTGATGGGCCGCCAGACCCAGGATGACGGCTATCGTGAGTGGCTGAAATCCCCGTTGCAGGCCCGTTATTTCAATACGTTGGATGCGGGTGAGCAGTTGTGGGACCGCATACGCCGTGTGCTCAATGAGCCTGCGCCGGATATCCGGGTGCTGACCTGTTTCCACCGGGTGCTGCTGCTGGGTTTCAATGGCCGTTATGGGTCACAGGACCCGACGCATTGTGACGAGGTGCGTGAGGTGCTGGCACAACGGGTACCGCCATTCAGCCTGCAGCAGGATT
>NZ_AYKS02000037.1 GCF_000496755.2 Serratia sp. DD3 | reverse complement strand
GCCACAACCGGCTGACGCCCGCCTGCTTGACCAGTGGTGCGATACCCCTTCAGATATCCCGCGCCTGCTACTGTGCCTGCATCAGATTGCTGATGAAACCAAAGCCACGGAATTCAACGCCGCCTTGCTGTTTATGCCCCCCAACCAGCATTTGCCCGAGCAGTTGCCCTTCCGCCCGGTGTCGGTTTTCCGCCCGTTGGTGATGCCGCAATCCACACCAGAGAAAAAATTTACCGCGCTGCTGGATGTGCAGCAACTGCCCCCCGGGCATCGTCGCCATCTGTGGGACAGCGGGTTGGATGCCCGCGCCCGCAATACCCTGATGTCAACGCTGGATATGCATGGCGACCCGCTGCCTGCCAGTGGGCAACATCTGTTACCTACGTTGGTGGGGGAGGAAGGGCCGCAAGGCTTTGTGCTGGCGTTGGCCCTGGCGGCTGAAGCCACCGATACCGGGCAACAAGGACAGATGGTCCTGGCCCCGCTGGATGAACAGATTGCCTGCGTTCAGTTGAGCCTGCGCCCAGCAGATACCGTCCCCTCACCGGCAGATACTCTCTCCCGCTATCCCTTGGCTTGGCTGGTGGGCTCGGCCTGTCTGCTGACGCTGTTTGGCTTGTTGCCCACCCCATCCATCCGCCTGGCACTCTGGCCCTGGTTGTTGGGCGGCTTCACGCTTTATGCCCTGTTACTGGCTTTGGTGGTCCCGCTGGCGCTGAAGCTCTGGCAGCATCAACTGAATGATGAATGGCAACAGAATGAAGAATGGATAACGGCGGAAAAAGCCCCTAATGAATAGAGTCTTCGGGTTGTTATGGGTGCTGGTGGGCGTGTTGCTACTGGCATGGTGCCACCTGCGTGCCCCGGTCTGATTTAGCCAACCAGCGACGGTGTGGATTGTTCAGGCGGCCATCATCCTGGGTTGGCTGCTACTGGCGAAGCTGGGTTTTGCTTTCCAATTGCTGGCCTGGTTGCGACCGGCAGATAAACAAGAGGAAGCGGCAGAGCGTGTCTTTGGCCCGTTATGCCACAGCCAGCCCCAGCCCTTCTGGCGTCGTAGAAAATCCGCTTTGCCCTGGCTGCTGGTCACTGGCCAGCCCGAGCAGGTTGAAGCCCTGCTACCGGGGTTGATAGCCGAACGCTGGCAGGTCAGTTACCGCGGCATCTTTCTGTGGTGTGGTGAACCGGGGCAGATAACCGCGGCGGATATCGGCTGGTTGCGTCGCAAACGCGGTCGCAAAGCCTTGGATGCGCTGCTGTGGGTCACGGATATCAACGACCCGGCCTCCGGCACTGACACCGCTGAACGCACGCTCTGGCAACAACTGAAAAACCTGGGTCGCTGGCTGGGCTGGCGGTTACCGATTTATACCCTGGTGATGCGTGATGATAATGGGCATGATCAGTATGACCGCCCGCGACAGAGTACCGAGGTCTGCTGGACACCGGGCACCCCCACCGACATTGCGACCCAACTGCAGGCGCTGACGCCTGGGTTGCTGACGGAAGGTATGGCACAAATTCAGCATCAACTGCGCTGGAGCTGGTTGCTTCAGTTGGCGCAGGATATTCGCCAGGCGCGCTTTTCACCACTGGCAGTCGCCCTGCAACCGCTGGTTCAGCCACAAACGGGGGTATTGTTATCTGGGGTGTTTATTCTGCCCACCGCGCTACCCGGTCAGCATGAGGGTTATCGTACCACCACGCTGTCACCAGCCTGGTATGGGGTGCTGCATCAGGCACGCATTCGCCACGGCAGGCGTGACCATCTGATTTTCCGTGACTGGCTGTACCGGGGGGCTATGGTGACCATCGGCCTAGCCTGTGCCGGAATGATGTTGTCCGCTTTTGGCAACTACCGTCTTATCCGCGATAACAACACCCTGCTGGCGCAGCAGGCAGCCACTACCAGTCTAGCTGAACAGTATCGTCATCAGCGTGAGCTACAACGCCAGATTGAGACCTTGCTCTGGCGCAGCCGAGAGGGTACGCCACTGCAATTGCGGTTTGGTCTGGACCAGAATCAACGCCAGCTTGACCGCCTGTGGCCGGTGTGGCAACAACAGAACCAGCAACTACTGCTCAACCCGGTGATGGCACAACTCACCAGCCAACTGCGCCAATATGTTGACCTGCCTGCCGGGTCACCTGAGCGTCGCATCCAGGCCGCTGCCGCCTATCAACACCTGAAAGCCTATCTGATGCTGGCACAACCGCAACGGGCAGAACCGGAATTTTTGCAACAGACCCTGGCCCCGCTATGGCTGGCCCGCGACCCGCACATCACGGCGGGAGAATGGATGATGTTGTCTGGCGATATGCTGGCATTCTGGGCCCAAGAACTGCCGCGCCACCCTCAGTGGCAACAATCCTCCGACTCACCACTGGTGGCGGCGGTACGAACACTGCTGCGCAACCAGAATGGGCTACGTAACAGCGAAAGCGCCTTGTATCAATCCGTGCTGCAACAGGCAGAAAAACGCCATGGTGACCTTTCTCTCAACACATTACTGGGAGAGAACGCCACCAGTGATCTATTCTTCACCGACAGCACCTTGGCTGGAGTTTTTACCCGCGAAGCCTGGGAGCAGGATGTCCGCACCCTGATTGCCAATGTTGCCGCCAGCCGCCAGGTAATGACCGACTGGGTACTGGATGAAGGGAAAACGGCAAACTCCCCGGTGCTCAGCGAAGAAGCCCTGCGCAACCGGCTTACCGAGCGTTATTTTACCGATTATGCCGGGGCCTGGCTGGAGTTTCTCAATAGCATTCGCTGGCAACCAGCGACAACGCTGAGTGATACCATCGACCAGTTGACTCTGCTGGGGGATATCCAACGCTCCCCATTACCGACACTGGGCAAGGCGTTACGCTGGCAGGCGGGTGTCGGCCAGGAAGGCCACACGGTGGGCGAATCCCTGCTCAATTCCGCCAAGCAACTGGTGGCAGGGGACAAAACACCGCAGGCTCAATCACCCCTCACTCAGGCCAGTGCCCCTGCCAGCCAACCCGCTGCCGTGGTGGTACAGGCCTTTGCCCCGCTACTGGCTATTCTGCCTGCCGAAGAGGGGCAGAAAAACAGTGTACCCCCAGCCAACGGGCTGACGCTGCTGGATTATCTGCTGCAAGTGACCCAAGTGCGCCTGCTGCTGCAGCAAATCGCTGCCACCAGTGACCCGCAAGCGGGCATGCTAGCCCTGATGCAAAGTTCGCTGGCGGGCCAGAGCAGCCCTCTGTCAACCGCCCGTGGGCGCGGAAATCTGCTGGCCGCCAGCCTGGGTCAAGACTGGAGTGGGTTCGCCAGTGCTGCCTTCAGTGAACCGTTGAACCAGACCTGGCAGACGGTGCTGGAGCCCGCCACACAGGCACTGAACGATGCCTGGCAGAAACGGGTGATCAACAGTTGGCAAGAGGCCTTCAGTGGGCGTTATCCGTTTGCCACTGCCACCAATGATGCCTCACTCCCGCTATTGGCGCATTTCATTGCCCCGCAAAGTGGGGTAATTGAACAATTTATCACTCAACAGCTTCATGGCCTGGTGGAAAAACAGGGTGATGAGTGGGTAGCGGTTGCCTCTGGGCAGCAGTATATGGATATCAACCCGGCGTTTCTGGAGGCCATCAACCTGTTGTCACGCCTGGGACGAGTGGCTTTTGCCCAAGGTGAGGCCAACCTGAGTTTTGATGTGCAGATGTACCCGATGCGCGACGTTGTGGAAACCAACCTGCAACTGGATGATGCGGTGTTCAAATACTTTAACCAGCAGGCGGAATGGCAGACCTTTGCCTGGCCAAACAGACAAACCGCCACCCCGCAGGCGGTGCTGAGCTACCAACCACTCAACAACAGTGGCAGTGCCGCACTGCCGCCAGTGACTGCCTTTGCCTTTGACGGCTCCTGGGCCGCACTGCGGCTGTTTGATAAAGCCCGCACCGAACAGCTCGACAGCAGCCGTTGGCGCTTAAGCTGGAGCCCACGCAATGGACCCGGTCTGTCACTGATACTACGCACCCAAAGCTATGGCGGTCCATTAGAACTGCTGAAACTGAGAGACTTCAAGCTGCCGGGTACCGCCTTTAACCCGGCACAAGGGGGGAAATATGCCCAGTAAATACCGCTACCACACTTATTGGCTGTGGCTGCCACTGATGGTGTGGCTGCTCAGTGGCTGCGGCCTGACACAGAGTGTGAAGAAAGGCACCGCCAATGCGGCCCACGCCATCTTTTACAAGAAAGTGGACACCTTTCATCTGCAACTGGTTGCCCGTGCGGCACTTAATAGCGACGATGCCGACATGGCCTCGCCGGTAGAGGTGCGCGTCTGGCCACTGCGCAACAGCGCCGCCTTTGACCAGGCCACTTATAGTGCGCTGCTCAAGCAGAGCGCCAGCGCCCTGGGTAATGACCTGTCCGGCAACCCAGTTACCGTGCGGGTCATGCCGGGGCACAGTGTCACCGTTGAAGTCCCGCTGGCTGAGGATGTACAGGCCGTGGCAATTGCCGCCTTTTTCCTCCATCCGGATATGCAACGCAATGACTGGCGAGCGGTCATTCCCCGCAACGAAATGGATGCCTATAACCCCACGGTGATGGAACTGAATAATCGGACTCTTCAACGACAGGGTAACCCATAGCCATGTCTGACCATGATTTTTTGCGCTACTTTGATGGCGAAATGCGTTACCTGAAAGCCGCCGCACAAGAATTTGCCGAGCGATACCCAGAGGCTGGGCGTCGGCTGGGGGTGGATGGCCTGTCGCTGAAAATGGATGAGTCGGTGGAGCAGCTTTTCCAAGGGTTCTCACTGATGATGGCCCAACTGCGGCGCAAAATTGATGATGACATCCCCGAACTGACCCAACCCTTGCTCAGTCAGCTGTTGCCGGTGGTTAACCGCACCCTGCCCTCCCTTGCGGTGGTCGAACTCAGCCCAACCAACCCGGAGACCCACCTGCAGCCACAGACGCTGCCAGCGGGAACGGAACTATTAAGCCTGCCCATCAGCAGCCAGGAGCGGCAGCGGGGGCCCCGTTGCCCTTACCGTACGGTCAATGAACTGGTATTGCAGCCTTTTTCACTGCAGAGCCTACGCCGCCATACCCGGCCCGATGGCATACAGGCCCTGACCTTGCGCTTTACCTTCCCGCAACAAAACGAACCGCGCACGCTCAACCTGCAGGATATTCCGCTGTTTATCAACGGTGACCGGGTACTGCAGTCGCAGCTCTATCTGACACTGACGCAACAGGTTCGCCAGGTGCAACTGCGCTACAGCGGTGACCCGGAGTCCACCCCGTTCGGCGCCCGCTTCACCCCCCGCTGGCAACGCACACCACATACTGCGCTCTGGCCTGACAGCGACAGCCCGGCGCTGTGTGGTGAAATCCGTCCGTGGCTGGAATATTTTACCGCTCCGATGCGTTACTTCTTTTTGACGCTGGATTGCCCACAAGCGATTACCCTGCCCGCACATGCCAGCCATATCGAACTGGAGCTGGCACTAGCAACACCCCTGCCTTACGAGTTGGTCATCGCCGAAGATGCACTGCGTATGCACTGCGTGCCGCTGATTAACCTATTTATGCTGGCGGGTGAGCCGTTACTGACCCAACAGGCGCAACTGGATTACCGCTTACGCCCTCACCGGCTTAAAGATGGTCATACGGAAATCTACCATGTCGATACCGTGGTCGAGAAAGATGAAGAGGATGGTGACCACTATCCTTACATCCCCTATCGCCATTTTCGGCAGAAAGGCGGCATGCTGAAATATGAAGACCAGTGGCCTACCCGTTTTTTCCATACCCGTACCTGGCGCGGTGTCGGCGGGTTACATGAAACCCTGCTGATGCTCGGTGGCCGTACACACGAGCAATTGCCTGGGGTCAAACTGCTGTTGGAACTGACCTGCACCAACGGTGCCTTCCCGCGTATGGCGTTGGAACAGGCGCTGTTTGACAGTGACTACACCACCGGCAACCTTGCCCTGACCGGGCGTACTCGTAGTGTGCCGTCGATGCCTTATTATCCGCCCACCGCCCCCTTGTATCAGTGGCACCTGATGGCCCTGCTGCACCCGCGGGCACTGAGCCAGATGATAAGCAGCGCCACCAGCCTGAGAGCAGCTCTGTCGCTGTTTGACTGGCGTGACGATGAAAACAACCACCGTCGCCTCAGCGGTATTCGCCACGTTGATTATGTGCAGGCATTCAACGTGGCTACCCAATCCCATGGTGTGCGTATTCGCCTGGCGCTGGATGAAACCCAATTCAGTGGTACCGGTGATGCCCGCCTGTTTTGTGAACTGCTGGAGCAGTTTTTTACCCAATACGCCAGCATGATGCGTTTTACCCAACTGACGGTGATACTCACCGGCTCCGGCACCGAATGGGCGTGGCCGGAACGACGGAGCAACAAGGTGCTGATGTGACAGACGATGACAAAAACAGCCCGCGTCCCCTGCCTGCTTTCTGGCTAGACCCGGCTGGAGGTGACCACACGGCAGAATTCAACTTTTATCGCTTCTGTCAGTTGATTGAGCAGACCACCCAGCGCCAACTCGGCACCGGAAACACACCAGACAGCGACCCGGTGCGCTTTCGCCCCAACCCCCATCTGGGGTTCCCGGCGGGTGAACTCAAACGCACGGAAACCGACCCGGACTTTCCTGACGCGCCGCCAACCATCAGAACCCAATTTTTCGGGCTGTATGGCGTGACCTCTCCGTTACCCACTGCCATGATTGATGATATCAACCAGGGGCGCGAGGGGGCGGATGCCACGGCAGCGTTTCTTGATATCTTCAACCACCGGCTAATCACGCAGTTTTACCGAATCTGGCGCAAATACAACTACCCGGCCACCTTTGAAGCTGGCGGCAAGGACAAACTGTCACAAAGCCTGATGGCGCTAACCGGTATCACTCATTCCGTGAAGCAACCGGCTTCTCACCTGCTGGCGCTGTTACCCTCAATGACCCACCCAACGCTAACCGCCGAGGGCATTGCCGATGTGATACGCACCCAAGCACCGGCAACCCGCGTGACCGTACACCCGCACCACCCGGTAAAAATGGCGGTAGCGGAAAGCAGCCAATTGAACATGAGCCAACCCCAGTCGTTAGGGGATTACCTGGTACTGGGGGATGAGCTGAATGATGCCAACTATTGCACCCGGGTGGAGTTGTATACGGAAAATACCGATGAAGCGCTGGGCTGGATGCCGGATGGGCAATTGCGGCAGGATATCATCGCCTTATTGCAGGTCTATCTGGGGTGTGATTACGACCTGCAACTGTGGCTGACGCTGCCTACCGCGTTGCTGCCCATGCCCCGATTGGGGGAAACCCCGTTGTTTGCCGGTTATAACATCATGCTGGGCCTTGACGACGATAACCTGGATGAACTGCCCCAGACAGCACGGGTCTGGGTAGGCAGACTGCGAGAGGAGATGTCGGGCAATGACTGAACCCCTACCTCCGCGTAATACTACCCATCGCTTTTTACCCCGCGAGCTGCATCCCGCAGTGAATGCGCTATTGGCGTATCTGACCGAAGGGCCTTTTGCACCACCAGAGAAATGCCCCTGGTGTGGCAGCTTGCGTTTTAACGGTGGTGGAAACAAACAGCAGCGTTACTGGTGCAAGCAGTGCCAGCGCTCCTTTTTCCCCACCAGTGGTACGCCATTTTCCAACTGCCGCCATCCTGAGAAATGGACGGTTTATGCCCACTATCGACTGGCGGGATATGCCTCTCTTCAAGCCAGTCAGCTCAGTGGATTAACGACTCATAGTGGGTTACACCGGGAAGCGGCAATCACACAAATCCTATCTGAACGTTGGCCGCAACTGCTACCTTGGTGGCAAGGACGACAGCATCAAACCCAGTGTGAAAATCCGTTGCGAACCACCCCTTTTACCAGTAAGGAAGAAGCCTGGGCACACCATAACCATGAGTACGTTCAATGCCTGGAGTGCGGGAAAATGTTCTCTTTCCTGGCAACGCACCTGCGTAAAGCGCACGGCATCACGGCGCAGACCTACCGGGAAAAATGGCAAATCATGAAGCAAATCCCC
>NZ_AYKS02000036.1 GCF_000496755.2 Serratia sp. DD3 | reverse complement strand
CGCAGAAGGGATCCGGGCGCTGGTCAGTCTGTTGGCCCCGCATACCCGGGCCATCATTACCGAACCGGACCCGGTCAAAGTCGCGATAGAAAACCGCAGCGGCCTGGGCAGTGGCAATCGGGTTCAACTGTCACAACGGGCCACGCTGGGCAAAACCGGCAAAGAGGCCTGTAGCCGGGTTCTGGTGACGTTGGTCACTGAAGATCCGCAAGAAGCGGAAGGCTGGTTGCCGGGGGGGCAGATCCACACCGACTTGCTGGTGCTGATGCGGGTTTATCTCGGGTATCGCAGTGATGCGCGATTAAAGCTCACCGTTCCGGTGTCTCTGTTACCGGAACCCCGGCTGGGTAACCGCAGGCGTATCCAGTTGGGGCGCACCGGGTTGCTGGGCCTGAAAGCGGGCAAGCTCAACACGCGCCAGGCAACAGAAACCCTGACGGTCAACCTGGGGTGTTATGAGGGGCTGCAATGTACCCCATTACTGCCAGCGGAGGACGGCCACTATCGTTTCGAGTGATATGCCTGTCGTTAACGAATCCTAATTCCTGCTGGAGCAGGGTATTTAACTTATCAATAAAGGAACACCCCAATGGCAACAATCATCCGCTGGCGGGTACTGCCACTTCTCGTTTGCGGCCTGCTGGCAGGCTGTGGTTTGACCCAGTCCATCAAAGACGGGACCGTTGACCTGACCAAGTCCGTTTTCTATAAAAAAATCAAGGTGCTGCATCTGGATTTTTCACCACGTGCTGCAGCTAATGCCGACGGTGAACAGACGCCACTGGCTACCATGGTCAGGGTATATCAACTGAAAGACCGACAAAATATCGACGCGGCGGATTACCAAACCCTGCTGCGCAAGGCGGACTCGGTGCTGAAAGACGATACGCTGGCGTCAACCTCTCTGCTGGTGATGCCCAAAGGCAGCATGACACTGAACATGCCGATGGACGAAGCGGCCCAGTATGTGGCCATTGTCGGTTTGTTTAACCGTCCAGACCTGAAAGAGAATCGCTGGCGACTGGTGCTGAGCCGTGAAGATCTTGACCCGGATAAACCGCGTACCATTGAGCTGGGTGATGGCTGGCTCAATCTGGTGCCAATCAAGGAGTAAGCTGATGGATAACTGGCTGCAACTTTTCGACGGGCAAAACCGCTATGTGCTGGATATCCACGATGCCAGTGTCATGCCGGATGTGCTGCGTTTTCGTGGGCGTGAAGCGTTAAGCGAACCGTTCTATTGGGATATCGAGTTCACTACGCCCCAGGCCAATATTGCCCCTGATGTATTGTTGATGAAATACGCCAGCCTGCGCATGCGCAGTGGCAAAACGGTGCATGGCATCATCACTGACTTTGCCTGGCTTTCCACCTCCGTGGACCAGTCTCACTACCGTATTACCCTCAGTTCCCGTTTGGCCTTGCTGGCTCAGACTCGCCAGTGTGCGGTTTTCCTTAACCAATCGGTGGTGGAGGTGGTGGAGCAGGTGCTGCGCTCCCACGGGTTCGAAGGGGCGGATTTTGAATTTCGCCTCGAGCAGTCCTATCCCCCGCGTGAGGTGATTACCCAATGGCGGGAAACGGATTTACAGTTTATCCAGCGTATTCTGTCTGAGGTGGGGATTTACTGGCGCACTGAAATGGACAGTACCCGGGAACTGGATGTGGTGATATTTGCCGACAGTCAATTGGGTTACCAGTTTCATGTGCATCTGCCTTACCGTGAACCGGCGGGGTTGTATGATGGCGCCGAGGAGTCGGTGTGGGATGTCCGCACCTGGCACCAGGTGGTGACCGGCAGTGTGACCACCAACGACTACAACTACCGCACCGCCAGCACCCCGATGGATGCGACGGTGAGTGTCCGTAACGACACCGTGACCACCGGTGAGCATTACCGTTATACACAGCCGTATCGGCAAGCGGGGGATGACAGTAACCCCACGCCAGAAACCGAAAGTGGCGCCTTTTATGCCCGCATTCACCATGAGCGGGCGCTAAATAAATCGGCGCGTATTCACCTGTTCAGCAACGCCCCACAATTGGCCCCGGGGCAGGTACTGGAGCCACAAGGGGCGGTGATTAATGCATTGAAAGAGGGGATGCTCATCACCCTGGCGACCTATCGCGCCTCGCGGGATTCACGCCTGCATGTCTCCCTGTGGGGGATGCCCTACACCGAGCGTTATTGCTACCGCCCGGCAGACATCCCGCGCCCACAAATTCACGGCACCCTGCCTGCCCGGGTTGAAAGCCGGGAAAAGGACGATACCTATGCCTGGCTGGATGAACAGGGCCGTTATCGAGTGCGGTTGGATTTTGACCGCACCGGGAGCGAACAGGGCTATGCCTACCTGTGGCTTCGGCTGGCGAAGCCCTATGCAGGGGAGACCTATGGCTGGCATACGCCGCTGATTGCCGGCACCGAGGTGGCGATAGCCTACCATCAGGGGGATATCGATTTACCCTATATCGCCCATGCCCTGCATGACAGCAAACATCTGGACCACGTAACCCGCGATAACCATACCCGCAATGTGCTGAGAACCCCTTCGGGCAACAAATTAAGGTTAGAGGACCAGCGAGGGCAGGAGCATGTCAAATTAGCCACGGAATTCGGCAAAACCCAGCTCAATAGCGGCCATCTGGTGGATGCACAGAACCAGGCACGTGGCCGGGGTTTTGAACTGCGTACCGACGAATACGGTGTTATCCGTGTGGCCAAGGGGCTGTTTATCAGCGCCGATGGGCAAGCCAAAGCCCAGGGCGAGGTGCTGGATATGGCCACTGCCCTGAAAGAAATCGAGGTGTGTCGGCAACAGTTACAGCAACTGCAACTGGCGGCCGAGCAGGCTCAAACCTTGAAAGCGGATATCGACAGCCAGGTAGCGATGTTTGAGCAGCGGTTAAAGCCGCTGAATGAAATCCTGCATTTTTCCGCCCCACAGGGTGTCGCGGTGACCAGTGGTGAACACCTGCAATTAACCGCCAGTAAAAACGTTGCTTTCAATGCGGGTGGTGATAGCAGCATCGGGGTGATGGGCAATATGACCGCACTGGCGGGGGAAAAGCTGGGGCTGTTTGCCCGCACCGGGCAACTGAGCCTGAAAGCCAGTGAGGGCCCCATCGAGATGCAGGCGCAAAACGGCCAAATGCACCTGTTTGCCGAGAAGAAACTGAGCATCAGCTCGGCTGATGACATCTCGTTTGCCGGCAAAAAACGTATCACCCTGATTGGCGGCGGCAGTTATGTGAAAATCGAGCCGGGTAAAATCGAATACGGCACCACCGGGCAGTACCTGCGCAAGATAAAACGCATGGCGACAACGGGTAAGGCGACAATGCCAGTTGAATCACTAAAACAGATGAAGATGATTACTCAGTATTTTGATCGGAAGATTCGCTTTTCGTCAAACGTTAATTATCGAATTGAAGATATGGATAGAAAAGAACTCCTATCGGGAACTGGGGATAATGCCTATGTTGATAAAAGTGATAATGAATCCGAATATTGGATTTTTATTAGTTAAGTGAGTTATTAATGAAAGAGATAAATATAAATATTGATGGTGAGTCACATTTGATTATCACCAAAGATGGAAAGACCGCATTAGGTGTTAAAGGGAATACGACGCCTGAGGCAGACAGCAAAGAACAGAAGGTTGAAGTTCCTAATATATTAATCGTTACGCGTAAAAACGCTGATGTTTTATTTGTGTTAAAGGGAGGGGAGGGTGATTTATTCAAAATAGTAACTGCTCAGGAGCTTTATGATAAATTTAAATATCAGTGGTTTGAACCTTTGGCTGATGACTATAGGGTTCTAATTTATGTAAACAAAGCCGAAGATGTAAAGGATGCATACAAACATTTCACGTGGGATGATATAGTTAACTTTTCATTGGTTGATAGACCTTCAATTTCTTATTACAATAAATTAGAAGGTGACTGGAAACACAATCAAAATGGTGGGGCTGATTATCTTCTGACGATGATTGATGGAATTCCTTATTGGACTGATGCTATTGGGCAAATACCATTTGCTTTTGATACATATCGAGAGCACAAAAATATACCTGCAACCGTGGAAACAGGAATTACATGGGGAACAGGGAAAGGTAGTGATGTTATACTAGGGAATAAAGATGAGTCTAATACATATGATAACTTTTTTGTCTTACGAGGTGCCATTTTTGCAAGTAAAAAATTCTCTTATAGTATAGAGCAGACAGGAAAAACATATCCTCCTGTTATCGTTAGAGAAATGGCTCACTCTATTGATTCAAAAGAACTTGGGAAAGTCATATCAACATTGGAGTATGAAAGGTATGCTATCTGGAAAAAGTAATTCAGCAAAGATTTTTTTAATTAAAATAATAGCATCAATATTATGCTGTGTTGTTTTGATATTTATTCATGATTTAGGGCATTATATCTACACTAATAGTTTTACCCCTAGAAGTAAGGGGGTTGGTCTAGGCTTTGTGTCATTTTACCTAATATTTGTTATTTCCCCATCACTTTTTGTTATTCCATTTGTTTCTTTTAGAATGAGTGTGGTTATTTCTATTCTAGTTTTAGTCTATCCTTTTTTACAATGGTTCTCCACCAATCCACTGAGGGTAATTCTAATAGTTTTATCTGGTTTTTTAGCATATTTAGTTGCTTTTTTAATGAGAGGGCTAATTGATGTGTGCTTTAAAAAATAATGGAATTCTCGGCTATTAAAAAAAGATAGTTTAAAAATAATGCAGCATGGAAAAATAGCGCTTTAGTTATTTTAATTATTATGGCCAATAAGGATATATATCGAATGTATTAATTTTGATAATTCTGACCCCAAAAAATATATACTGCTAGATTGAAATTTCAAATTCAAGACCATTTTGGCTTGGATGTTGATGACGTGAATGGGAAGTATTTTGAAAATTCACCGTGGCTTTGTTCATGGCTTATCCTTCAACGTTATAAAAATTATGCTTATAAATCCTTCATTAATGAGGCTGTTTTCTTTAAGGATATAAAGGGGTGATGTGAAATATTAAAAAATGTTTTCTTTAATTTTTTTCCTTAGTGTTATTTACTTTATTTATGTCTTTTTTTTAAGACATGGAGAGGTGGTTAAAATATACCAGAGTACAGAATGTAGTAAAAATTGGGAGAGAACGTGCTTCAGGCAGTTGTATTTGTATTAATGAGCAAGAACGGGAAGCCATGACCGGTATTGGTGGTTGGTTGATTGTTATTATTATGCACCTAGTCACTTCTTTGTTTTATTATATTTATAGTATTTCAAGTAATTCACTACGGTTTAATGGTTTTTCTAGCATAAAAAAAAGCCCTTTCAGCCCGTTATTGGGGTTGACGGAAAATATTTATAAGCTTTTTTTATCAATAAACATCGTAGTGGAATTTATTTTAATTGTAATCATTGTGTTATGTTTGGTCTCATTGTTTTTCCGGAAGAGAAGCTTTAAGAAATACTATCGTTTATTTGTTTTTTTATCATTAACTCAACCATTATTAATAATGGCTTTTATGTTTTGGTATGCTTACCATATTTCCATGACATCTGTTTTTTTGATTTTATTTTCTTACCCCATCGCTATGGTATATATCTGCCTGCCTTATTTGGAAAGATCAAAAAGAGTACGACTAACATTTGTTAATTAAATGAAAAAACTCGAGTTATTTGCGATGTGCAGAGAAAAAGTGAGAACATAATGGGATTCTTTACCCGGCTGGAAAAAGTAGATGCTGCCATTACCCGCGGCTATGCCCGTTGGGGGAAATGGATGTGGGGCGGCATATCACTGGCGATTGTTGGCTGGTGTGGTTGGTTATTCTGGGCCGCTATTTGGGGGCCACCTACTGGGGGCGTGACGCTGATTATTCACAGTGAGATAGACCGCCCCATTCTGGGGTTTAGTGTGAATGGGGTCGCTGGGGCTAATGCATTCGCTTATGGCGGTGGTAAGGCAGCCTGTTGCGGCAATATCAGTGGCAAGACGGCTGAGGTTATCTGGACATTAAGTACCACAAGAGCCCAGTATGATGCAGGACTTCGTAAGGAAACGCGGCGTGTTACCCTGCCATTACCGGAAAGGAAGTGGGGAGAAAATGATTTGCATGTGCATTTTCGACCAGGGGATAAAGTTCTGTTGGGGTGGAGTGATAATGCTTGGTCTCCTTATGAAAAAAGGCCCAACACCCAAGATAATATAGCTGAAAAGGAGCATAATTAATGGATATTGAAAGCCTGATCGCTTCAGCCAACCGCGCCCAACAAGCAGAAGATGCTGGCTTGGGTAATTGCTCGCGGACTTGGCATGTGGGGTTCTTTCTTGATGATATCCACCGAAATAATCAAAGCTCGCGTTTACGCTCCGCTTGAACAGGAATAAATATGCCGCATCACACTCCCTCGTTGTATGAAACCCTCTACGGAAACTTTGCCGGAGGGCTGGATTTGCACCAAATCAGTGAAGAGAACCAGCTGATTATGTCGGTGCTGGACAATATGCAGCGCATTCTCAATTGTCGCGCCGGGACCTTGTCACACTTGCCGGACTACGGTCTGCCGGATATGAGCAAAATCCTGCAGGGGATGCCCGGTACTGCTCACCAGTTAATCACTACCCTGTCTGACGTGTTGCTGAAATATGAGCCACGTCTGAAGCGGATTGATGTGCTGATGCTGGAACAGAGCACCCCCGGTGAGCTGCGCTACGCCATTGATGCCGAGCTGAAAGGCATCGGCCTGGTGCGTTATGGCACCGAATTTACCCCTCAGGGGAAAGTGCTGCTGCGCCACCTGCGGCAACAACAACTGATGGATAGCCGGTCACTTTATTGATTAATGTTCTTTTGGAACAGAGGGAGACTGGCACGTGAATACACGCAAACAACTTAAAAACGGCGGTGACCCGCGAGCACTGGCGGATTATGCCGTGCTGCGGGATGAGATGAGCTCGGGGTTTGGCAGCACCTGCATTCGCCCACGGCAGTGGAGCAACAACTGGTGGCATCAATAACGCCGTTGCCGGAACTCCAGCAATTGACCGACAGCCTGAATGCGCTGGATGAACGCAAGGGCAAATACATGACGGGCAGCGAACTGAAAACCATGGTGTTTGCCATTACCCAAGAATTTGGCAAAACGGTACCGATGGAAGAGCAACAGCGCCAACTGGCGGCGGCCTCAGCAGATAACCGCTTATCGGCCAATGCGCAGCCACAGGCAGAGCTGCGCCTTGTACAACGGCTTAAACGCTATATTCTGATAACTCAAAGACCAGCCGATTCAGCGCAGTAAGGTCGAAAACCAAGGAGTAGGGTGAGGATGATGGAACAACCCGCTAAGACCAGAAGGAACAGCGTACTCTGGACGCCGGATGAAATTGAATTTCTTAAGGCATCTCATGCCAAGTTACTTCCCACCCAGATAGCGGTCAGGCTGGGGCGTACGCTTGGCGCGTTGAGGACGATGGCGCATCGGTTAGGGCTTGAGCTTCAAAAACCCGATCCCAAGACCGCGGTGAGTATAGAATCGCCCCCGAGAAATGGCCGCTCACGCTGGACGATAACCGAGTTAAATTATGTCGAAGCCCACTACGGCAAAACATCGACCCGGGAGATGGCGGCGACGTTGGGCCGGGGGATCAGTGCGGTGAGGTCGGCGGCCCAGTCATTGGGGCTTTGCAAAAAACAATCGGGTGCGTGGTCGGAGCAGGAGCTCGATATCCTGCGCAAATACTATGGCGATGGTAGAAGCCTTGATGATATGCAAACCTTATTGGCGGGTCGGGGGAAAAGCGCCATAGAGGCCATGGCAAGCCAGATAGGGGTAACCCGGGTACGCAGTTGGCATGCCGATGAAGAACGCATTTTACGCGAATTTTACCCCACGTTAGGTACCAAGGTGGCCAAAAAACTCCCCCTCAGAAGTCGTGAGGCGGTTAAAATCAGGGCCAGTGAGTTAGGGCTGAAATACCATAAAGTAAAACCCCGAGAAGCACCGCCCCTGCGTTGGAGCGACGCCGAATGGCGTTTGTTGGATAAACATTTGGCCTGGCCTTACGACGAACTAAGGGCGTTGTTTCCTGGGCGCACCAAATTGGCGTTGGAAAAAGCCAAAGA
>NZ_AYKS02000035.1 GCF_000496755.2 Serratia sp. DD3 | reverse complement strand
GTGCGCATAATGTATATTATGTTAAATTGAATATCGGGCTACTTAGTAGATAACTGCCCTGTGAACCCTGCTAGTCATACACTTCCCTCACCATACGCTTCGGGCTTACCATCCCCAAGGTTTATGGCTTTTTTGCTCAGAGACATTATCGGGCAACATCATACAAAAACAGCATGTATATGGTGTTACCCGACTCACGCTTAACACTACACAATCACTAGATCTCTTATCGGCTTTCCAGATTCATACCAAGTCACTTTGCCTTTAAGATACCCATTTTGTAAATGTCCTTCACGCCAGATATCATCGCCCAAGATCTCGTATAATTGGCCATTGCCATCTAGGGCCAGAGAATCACCGTCTTCATTCCAGCAGCCGATATAACGATCAATATCGCTCCCATTTTTGCGGATACTATGGGTATTTAGCCGACCATTACGCCAATAACTGTGCCGATGATCCCCATCCTCGTGTATCTCAATACGTTGCAAAAGTTTTCCGTCTGAGTAGTAACTCTCACGAAGTAGAACTTCGGTGGTGGTTCGCAGAATAGAGGATTTAACTAGCCCCTCATCAGAGTACTCCTCCTCTAGGCCATAGCTTTCCCAGAGCGCCCTGCTGGTTTTCTGCGAGTTTAAGGAGCCATTTTTGAAACGCATCTCACCACTACTGGTGCTGGGATAATGGATCCATTTCCGATTGCTACTCTCGTTTGACCTATTGTTACGCTCTACCAATAGCAATTGCCGGTCAGGTGTAAACCAGACCACATCGCATTTCCCCTCCTTACCCCGCTCAAACACATTAGGCCCCACGGGGAAACCATCACTGAAGCGCAACTGCCCGCGATAACCCTTGCCACGGCAAGCTACCCATGCCACTCCCTTGTCTGGTACCTCAGATAGAGGTGCGATATTGATATAATCCTGGGGGCACTGCAAAATATGCTGGTTGAGAGCGCAACTAACATGTTGATTCACTGCATAGAATTCAGTTTCTAGTGCATCAAATTTCTCGGCATAGTGTTTAAAAAAAGCCTCCGGCCCCTCATCACTCGAGCGAGCCTGGCGCACCACAGGAGCCACTTCTGCCCAGGCCGCATAGACACGCTCAGCAAAATGCAGATATTGTTTTAACAAAGGGTGAGCAGCCAAAAATTCTGGTACCTGCTCAAAACCGGGAAGGTAATCAGCCTGATTATAAAAATATTGGCTGACACCACCATTAGTCACCTCGCCATCGATAATATTCCAATATACCAAGGCGCGCGGTAATGGTGGCAATTCAGGTAACTCAGTATCGCCATCATAAATTGCTTCGGTTATTGCCTGAATAAAATAAGGTGCTTCAAGCAAAAAATCGGGCCATGTGATGATCGGTAGTTGTGAAGAAGACATAGAACCCCCTTAAAAAGCCAGAATCTACATTTCTTGGACGAACATCACGGTGTTTCCGGCTGGATCGCAGACTTGCGCAAGCTTTACGAATCCTAGGTCCTGCGTTTCGCTAGCGGTAACACCAGCGTCTTGACAAACGGCCCTTTGTACTTCGATATCGCGGACACCGCAAACTACAAATGATTTACCTGCAAGGCTTAGGTCAGGAGCAACTGAAACTTGAATCCAGGCATTTTCTGCCAGTTGCCATTCGGCGATTCCCTCATCAGGTGTAACATCTGGCTTGCGCCCAAGCCATTTGGCATACCATTCAACGGCTCCGTCGAAATCATTCACGTGAAGAACGGAGACTATGTTCGTAAAGTTGTTATTCGACACTTCCTTATTCTCCTTATCAAATTAAAATATCCGTTTTTTGTACTTGTAGGCTCAAAATATTAATAGTACGAATCCCCCGCTATTCCCCACTTCTACTGGCTGCCACCGCGACAGCCAGTTGCATTAACTTAACCCATCGTTTGCTAAAACCTTTAAGGCATTATTTGCCCGCCATTAATATCAAGGATTTGGCCGGTGATGTAGCTACTGCAGGTGTGGGAAGCAAAGAACAGGAATGCCGGAGCCACTTCATCACTGTGCCCAAAGCGTTTCATCGGGATATTTTCTGCGATGCGCGCTCTAAACTCATCGCTCTTATCAGCGTGAAAAGCAGTATCGATCACACCTGGGGAAATAATATTGAAGCGAATCCCGTCCTGAGTGAATTCTTTGACCCAGCTACGATTCATATTGTGCAACCAAGCCTTGGAAGCGGCATAGAGTGATGTTCCCATCCCCCCGCCCTCATGACCGACAATCGACCCTGTACTGATCACCGAGGCCGTCTGTCCATGGGTTTTTACGCTATGGCGCAAATGCGGGATGGCATATTTGGTCATCATTAAAGCTGAGCGACCATTGAGGTCCATCACATGATCAAAAAAAGCATCGTCGATATTCTCCAAGCCCTGACGGCCGCCCAAGCCACCGGTGTTGTTGATCAGTACATCTATGCCACCGAAATGGTTGACGAAGGCTTCAACCAAACGGGAGCACTCAGAGGATTGGGTCAAATCAGCTTGGAAATAGGCGACGTTAGCACCCAATGTCTTGAATTCTGCCAGCAGACTTGCACCTTCTTTAGCATCACGCGCCCCACAGATCCCCACTGATGCGCCTTGCGCAGCAAAGGCTTTAGCTGCCGCCAACCCGATACCCGCACTGGATCCGGTGATCAAGACGCGTCGTCCTTGTAAATCAGTAAACATGTGCACCTCAAAATATAAGTGAATATTCAGTTAGCCAACCCGACACAATCAATTTTTGGCTACTCAGATAATATCCACCGAAAACATCTGTTGCTCCAAATGGTTTTGTTATCATTGCAAGAATTTAATCAGGCAGGTTAACACCAACCAGCATGTTATTGGGTTTCGGTAATCTCCAGTACCAGTGATTTTGTGACACCGTCACGCACCTCCAAGTCAAGAACAGTGCATTGGGTTGCCATTCGACATCAATTGTTATGTTTACTTCAATCCACTCACTGGTACCCATCCTTCCGTCACATCATGCGTCACCGGATGGGTATAGCGAACCAAGACATAGCCAGCAAAAACTGGCTCGTTCAATACCTGCACTTTATCACCATCGACAATAAATGACTTTTCTTCACCGAGGCAAATCGGGTCAGGCGCATCGTAGAAATAGAGCCGCTGCTGATTATTGGCGACCTCTCGTGTAGTAAACTCTCCAACAGAGGTGGGACCCACGGCAGACTCCTGCCGAACATCATCACATCGTTGTTGTTTTGTTTGCAAAACCTCTTGCGGTAGCCATCCTTCAGTCATTTGCTGCGTTGCTGGATGTATATAGCGAGTCCATACAAAACCATTGTTCTGCCCCCAGGATAACGCCAGCACCTTGTCTCGATTAACCAGAAATGCTTTCACGGCACAGTTTTTGTTGGGGGCCCAATAAAAGGGTTGACGATTTTCAGCAATCTTCACATATCGTTCGCTGGAATCGCCAGCCACCTCGAAAGCATTAGGATAAAATCCCGCAGTGGGATCATCGCCCATATTTTGAATGGCCTGATAACATTGTTCATCAGCAGCGCGGCATGATTGATATTCCTGAGCTGCTGTTTTATCAATCTTCAATTTTACTGGGTGGCCCTCATCGAGACTCTCATCCAATAATTCACCTGTTTTTGGATCGTAAATTACCCATCCATAATGGCCTGCATTGGGTGATGAATCGGTTTTTCGTTGATGTTCATTAATGATTTGAATAAATTCGAGCCCTTTGCGGTCATCATGGTGTTCAATCAGGAACCCCAGATCTTCTGGACGTGGATGTTCACTGGCAACCATAGCCTGGTTAGAACTTGCTAAGAGTTTTCTGAGAGGAATAGCACAATTCCGAATGGGTTGGGCTACCGGATTATCGCTCAATGTAACATTGGTTATTTCAGATCCAGAAACTGGATAAGCAGTTAATACGATAAGAAACGAAAAAGTTAAAACGGCTAATTTTCTACTATAAACGGCCATACGCACCCTTCTATTCCCCTTAACACCAACCAGCATGTGATTGGGTTTCGGTAATCTCCAACACCAGTGATTTTGTGACACCGTCACGCATCCAAGTCAAGCTCAGTGTATTATGTTGCCATTCTACATTAACTTCCTCTATCGGCCGATTCACTGATAAGTCATGTAGCATCAACGTCCGCCCCTGAATTGCGCGGCTACGTAACAGCAGGCAGGAAAGATCCTGGGTGGCAGGGTTATCCGGTGCGCGCCCGCTCAGGAGCTCACCCTCACCGAAGATCCACTGGCGGAATGGTGCGGCGGCATTCACGTTGTAGTGTAACCTTTCACTTGGTGTAGGCTTAGCGGCTAACGGTAACCCCATGCAGTGATGTATGCGTGCCAATGCTCCGGTGGTGATCGGGTTATCTAATGGTTGCCAAATAGCTTCTGGCCGCGCCAACTCCCCACGGACCAGCCAAACCAGATCCATCTGGCGCTGATGCGGGTTGTGAACCAGATCGATTTCCACTGCCGCTTGATCCAGCCACAGCAGAATGCGCCGGAAGACGACATCTTGATAGGCCTGTTGATCCCACTGAACACGGGTATAGCTATCAAGCCCCGGATAAGGTTGACTCCAATCCACTTTCACATCTAACAAATTAAAGCCATCGCCCCCCTGCCGTGATAGCAATTGCGGGATAGCGGGCGGCTGATTACTTTGGTCGATCACTAATGTGTTATGCGTAGAGGAGTTTTTGTAATAACCATAATGCAGTTCAGCACCATAGCCAGTAGTGCCAAGATCAGGCAACAGATCAACACCCGCCCGCATCAGTGAGATCGATAAACGATCATAGTGATCGTGTTCACCACCATAGGGGCTGTGCTTCACCAATAACTGGTGCCCATGTTGCAGGTCACGGTATAAGGTCAACCCCGCCACAGGGGCATGCACTTCGGCCGCTAGCGGTTGATCATCAGCGGCGGGCAATGGTTCACAGCCATAAAGTAATGCATCAAGATCATTTCGTGGTTTCTGGCGATAGATGGTCTGCAGTGCCTGCGCATAAGCCGGCTCCCGATATTGGCGGTAAGCAAACTCATACAGATGGTTATGTGTTAACCACTCCTGCCCGGCGATGCAATCATTGATGCGCGGAAAACGGCCACTGCTATCCAGTACCCTCAAGGGGAAAGCGAGCATCTTGGCAAGATTCGGTTCCGCAGCCAGCGAGTAAGGGGTATCACAAGCCCACTTTTCGAACTGCAAAAATGCCTGCAACGCGTAGTAGTGATAATGGATCGACCCTTCGAACCAGAGGCCTTCAGCCAGGACACCGCGCTGTAACTGCCCTTTCAAGCCATACTTCCCTGCTAGCGCAAACTCAAGATAACGCGAGTCCTGTAAAATAAACCCGATAATACCGATGGTGGCCCCGATCTTAACCTCATGGTTATGCAGTTGTTCGCCACGGTGCGCCATTAAAAACTCTGCCCCTTCACGGAGTAAACGCTGTTCAATGGTTTGCTGTTCTTCGGCAGACAGTGCGGTACGAATGTAGTCATAACCCTGAGCGAAATCCAGATGGCAGTTGGCTTCACACAGTGTTTGTGCGTTCGCTTTCCCAGGCCCATTGTAAGGTATAACCCCATGCTCCTGATAATCAGGGTATTGTTCCGCATATCCCTGCAACAACTCACGTACTTTTTGTAAGTAAATAACGTTATCGGTCAGCAACCACAGTAACGCCAATTCATGGCACGCTTTGGCATTCAAGCCATTCAGACCGCGCCACCACCCACCATCATAGGGTTCCCCGGTAAATAACGCCCCATCCACCGGGCAGCGATGTATTTCTGGCGAGTCCCAACGCCAATCAAGACGCACACCGTGATCAGGACAAAAGTAGTAGAGATTCCATGTGGCTTTAGAATGGTTGGGCACCAATACGCTGTGTGTCAGAACCTGTTGATTATCAGCCTTGAGACGCTCCACCACTTGCGCTGCAAACTGATGACTGCGTAAAGCGCGCACCCGCTGTAACCGTTCATGATGTTGCATACCACCCTCTCCGCTCACCCTATTGCCTACAAGGCTTCATGTTTTCAAAAGGATAGAGTCAGCACGGTGAGAAATAAACCTAATTAAACCCATGCTTCATAAATTTGGGACTACCCCCTCAATAACGAAAAAAACTAGTCATTCTCACCTAAATTTTGTGATCTAGATCGATAAGAAATTGAAACAACGTTCCTAAAAGATGTAAAGTGTGCAAATATTTTTAAAACATCGGTTCATTTTATCTTTTTCTGTGGCCCGAGAATGGAATACTTTTAATTAAATAGGGGCGTTAGACGCTATGAATATTGATATCTTGGTCCTTGGAGGCTACTTCTTGCTGATGATTTTCATCAGTCTCGCCTTCAAAAAAATGGCGAGTAACTCCGCCAGTGACTACTTCCGGGGCGGTGGTCGGATGTTATGGTGGATGGTCGGTGCTACCGCCTTTATGACGCAATTTTCCGCGTGGACCTTTACCGGCGCTGCGGGCAAAGCGTTTACTGATGGTTTCGCAGTCACCTTTGTCTTTCTCGGCAATATCTTTGCCTATATTGTCTCTTACTGGTGGTTCAGCCAACGTTTCCGCCAAATGCGCGTGGATACCCCTACCGAAGCGATTGATCGTCGTTTCGGCAAAGGGAATGAACAATTCTTTACCTGGGCCATCATTCCGCTGAGTATCCTCAACGGCGGTGTCTGGCTGAACGGGTTGGCTATTTTTGTCGGTGCGGTATTTGGCTACGATATGGATACCACCATCTGGGTTACCGGCATCTCAGTACTGTTGATTTCGATGCTTAGTGGCGCATGGGGCGTGGTCGCCAGTGACTTTGTGCAAACACTGGTTGTGGCGGTAGTTTCTGTTGCCTGTGCGGTGGTTGCGCTGGTTGTTGTCGGTGGGCCAACTGAAATTATTGAGAAATTCCCAACCAACTTTGTGATGGGGCCAGATATGAACTACGGCCTGTTGTTGGTTGGTTCTTTCCTGTTCTTCTTGGTCAAGCAACTGCAAAGCATCAATAACATGCAGGACTCTTACCGCTTCTTGAATGCCAAAGATTCTAATAACGCCAGAAAAGCAGCGCTATTAGCGATGGCCCTGATGATTTTTGGTTCGATAATTTGGTTTATTCCACCTTGGTCGATGGCGGTCCTGGTCCCTGATGCGGCAGCAGCGCACGCTGAATTGGGCAATAAAGCAAGCGATGCGGTGTATCTGGTGTTTGCAGAACGTTATATGCCTCTGGGTGTCGTCGGTCTGCTGGTTGCCGGGCTGTTTGCAGCGACCATGTCTTCCATGGACTCTGCCTTGTGCCGTAATGCGGGTATTTTTGTCCGCAGCTTCTGGGCACCTATTGTTTGCCGTAACAAACCAATGAGTGAAGCGAAAACTTTGCGCATTAGTCAGTTGGTGACGTTGATCAATGGCATATTAGTCATCTTGGTTGCTCAATTGTTTGCTCAACTTAAAGGGCTGAGCCTGTTTGAACTGATGATGCGTGTTGCCACCCTGCTCCAGTCGCCAATTTTAGTCCCGTTGTTTTTTGGCATGTTTATTCGTAAAACGCCTAAATGGGCTGCATGGGGTACCGTGTGCTTCGGGATGTTTGTCTCGTGGCTGGTGATGAATGTCTTTACTGCACAATGGTTGGCTGACCAGTTTGGTGTCACTCTGACCAAGCGTGAAATCTCTGAACTCACCACCACTATCACTGTTGCTGCTCATTTATTCCTCACAGGTGGTTTTTTCTGGGCGACAACCCTATTTTATAAGCCTGAGAGTTTCACTGTGGCAGAAAGTCAGCGCATTCAGGATTTCTTTAAAGATATAGAAACACCGGTCATCGCTGATGATGAACAAGATACCTTTGACCGTATGCAGCGTAACAAGTTGGGGCATATCACCCTGATGATGGGCGCGGGTTTAATGTTGATGGTGTTGCTGCCTAACCCGCTGTGGGGACGTGCGCTGTACGCCGCCTGTGCGGGCTCCATCTTGCTGATTGGTTATCTATTAAAGCGCAGTGCGGGTGCAGAAGATCGCCGTAAAGCGGCACTGAATTCTCACTAATAAAATGGATACTCTACAAGGCGGCTTGGTGAGCGCCTCGATAGACCTAAGGCGCCGGATGGCGCCTTTGTTGCCAATTACACACAGGGAAACTGATAATGTCTTTTGATACACATTGGCTGGCACAACTCCTTGGGCTATTAGCCTGTGCTATCGGTATCACCGCCTTCTTACAACGGCAAGATAGCAAACTGCGGTTGCATCTTACCCTTAACGGTGCCCTGCTGGCGGTTCATTTTCTGATGCTGGGCGCAACCGTCGCCGCCATCAATTGTTTGTTATGTGCCGTGCGCACCTGGATCTCAGGTTATTACCGCACCACACTGGTGATGCTGCTATTCATTGTCTTGGCTTGGGGGCTGGTGATTCCACAGATCAATCATCCAATCCAATGGCTCACCGTGATTGGTACCACCCTGAGCACTTATGCACTATTTCGCTTGGATGGGCTGGCGCTGCGCCTGTGCATGCTGGCCAGTACGATCTGTTGGGTGACACATAATATTTGGGCCGGTTCCATTGGTGGCATTTTGCTCGAAGGCTCATTCCTGGTTATCAACAGCTACACTATTTTGAAAATGTACCGCACTCAGCGGAGCACGCCATCACTGGTTAAAGAAAACCCCTAGTCGAGCAGCATTCAGGTTGTCATCACAGCCTGAAACCACATCCAACAGGTTGCTAACATGTCTCAGACCCTACTGCCCAATATCATTGATTTTATCGCACGTATCGATCCATTCGATCAGTTGCCAGCCCAATTACAACAGGGAATCGCCCAAACCGTGCGTATCAGTTATCTTGGGCAAGGAGAAAGCTTGCCCTTTGATATTGATGCGCAGGAGCGTTATCTCTACATTGTGCGTACTGGTGCGTTAGAGCAGCGTATGTCCAACGGCGTGTTGCGTGCAAAGCTCGGGCCTGATGACTTGTTTGGTTTTACCTTTCTTGCCAGTACGCCGGGCAACCCTGCTGATTGTTACAACGTCACGGCTATTGATGACACTTTGCTGTACCAAATCCCCCATAGCAAGCTCAAGCAGTTACTGCATGAACACCCGCAGTATGCCAACCTGTTCGCGGCCCAAGCACGAGAGCGTTTGCAATCCGCACTGAATGTGGTTTGGTCGGATAACGACAAAGGGCTCTTCATGCGCCGTGTCAGTGAAATCCATAGCGGCAAGATTGCAGTGGTGGATGAAAATATGTCCATCCAGCAAGTCGCACGGGAAATGCGTCTGAATTGCCGCTCTTCCACGGCGGTCGTGATGGCCGCAGGAGAGCTGGTTGGCCTAATCACCGATCGTGACATGACCAAACGGGTGATTGCCGAAGGGTTCGATATTACACGCCCTATCCGTGAAGTGATGACCCCGAACCCAGTGACCATTCATCCTGATGATTTGGTACTGAAAGCGGCATCGTTAATGATGCAGCACAATATTCGTGGGTTGCCAATAGTTCGAGACCATCAGGTACTGGGTTTGTTGACTACTTCGCATCTGGTTCATAACCACCGCGTACAAGCCATCTTCCTGATTGAAAAAATTAAATATTGCGAAAGTATTGAAGCCCTCAGCGCACTCACTGTGGAACGCCAGGCTATTTTTGAAGCCTTAGTAGAAGGAAATGTGCCAGGCGAGAACATTGGCCAAGTGATGGCACTGATCATGGATGCGTATTGTCATCGGTTGTTGCAGATGGGGGAAACGTTATACGGGCCTCCACCCTGTGATTATGTCTGGCTGACGGCGGGTTCACAGGCGCGGAACGAAGTCCATATGTTCTCGGACCAAGACAATGCCATCATTATGGCGGATGAGGCCACGGAGCAAGATCGCCACTATTTTTTGCAACTGGCAAAATTAGTTGTAGAGGGATTAGACAGTTGTGGCTACCCACTCTGTTCGGGCAATTATATGGCCTCGGTGCATAAATGGTGTCAGCCGCTGCGTATCTGGCAAGCCTACTATCATAAATGGGTGACCAATCCCGAATACGATAAACTATTGAATGCCAGTGTGTTTCTTGAGTTACGCGCGCTACATGGTAACAAGGAGCTCTGTAATCAATTGCAACAGCATCTGTATAGCCTAATTGCTCAGCACCCGGTGTTCTTGCGTGCGCTAACTCGTGATTCCATTGCTACTCAGCCACCACTGGGGATCTTCAAAAATCTGGTGTTGGAAAAAAATGGGCACGATACGCCGGTACTGAATATCAAGCGTTATGCCTTAACGTTGATTATCGATCTGGCGCGCATTTACGGCATGGCTGCCGGTTGTACCCAAACTGGCACTGAAGAGCGCTTTCTCTACGCCCATCAGCATCAGGTTCTATCGGAAGAGAGTTATAAGAATATTATCGGCGCTTATCGTTTTGTGCTGCGTATCCGTTATTTGCATCAACTTAATGCGTTAAAGCAAGGTTTGCAGCCGAATAACCTGATCCGTCCGGATCAATTTGGCAGCTTTGAACGTAAACACTTAAAGGATGCGTTCCGTATTATTGGGGATCTGCAAGACTTCGCTAAATTACGTTTTATTAAGGAGTAACTGATCATGCTGGCCGTTTTTCGCTACTTTGCGCCGTTGTCGAAACTTGAGCGTGCCCGTGCCCATTATCTGGCGCAACATCCGGTGCTCCCCAAGGTACTCAAAGATCTGTTGCTCTCCCCCCTACCTAGTGCCAGCTGCTCACTGGCACAACTGCCCATCCTGGCGCTCGATTTTGAAACCACCGGGCTAGATCCTTATCTTCATCATATTCTGAGTATCGGGACGGTAGCACTCAACGACGGCGGGATCGCCCTCAGCAGTGCCGATCATAGCTACGTTAATGATCCTCGGTCGATCAATGCCGAGACCGCCGTGATTAACCAACTACTGCCTGAGCTGTTAGCTACCGGTCAACCTCTCGACCTTTTAATGGAAGCCCTGTTGGCCAACATGGCTGGGCAGGTCATGCTGGCACACGGTAGCATGGTCGAGCGGCGTTTTATTGAGGCCTATATTGCCAGCCGGTTTGGTTTACCGCCGCCACCGCTACTTTGGTTAGACACGCTGCAGATGGAAAAACGTCGTTATCGTCACCAACGGGAACTCAGCGGTGACTTTCGTTTATCCGTATTACGTCAAAAAGCTGGATTACCGGATTATCCCGCGCACGATGCACTGCTCGATGCCGTCGCCACCGCCGAACTGCTACTGTTTTATAGTACCAAATTGGTGACCTCACGCCCTGTCACCTTGGCCGATTTGCTGCAACTTCAGGGGAATAAAACAACGTTTTCAGGGGCATAATATCGGGTTGTGATAGCCGTGTTTATAAATCAATGTTCATAAATTCTATGTCGATAAATTCAATGTTTATAAAT
Source organism: Serratia sp. DD3 (assembly GCF_000496755.2). The sequence goes on along the minus strand of NZ_AYKS02000035.1, from coordinate 2,611 downwards.
TCGGGATAGCCTACCTAACGCAACTGAGTAATAGTCTCTGGAAAGCATTTTCCGTGTCTGCATTCCCTATTCCCAGCCGTTTAATCACTGTGTTCACTGTTGCTGGTTATGCCGCCAAACCGCGCTATAGCAGTAAACTTGGGCTGTCGCTAATTATTAAAATAATCATCGCGATATAGTACAGCGAGCTATACTTATCGCAGTAACTAACTGCCACAGCTATCGCAGTTTCTTGACGTGAAATTCAGGCATTCCTCTCGTTTTAACCGTCTGTGGAGTACATATGAGCATTAAGACTAAAGCCCCTCGCCCGATCAAAGCGCCCAGTTACCTGGATGCCATCCTGCCCATTGTCACACTGATTGTGTTGGTGGGTGCTTCTGTGGCTTTGTTTGGTCTTGACGCGGTTAACGGCCCGTTACAGGTGGCGATCATTCTCAGCTCCATGATTGCCTCAATGATTATCTTGAAGAATGGTCATTCGTGGGAGGAACTTGCTGAATCTGGACGTAAAGGAATATCAACAGTTTCAGGGACCATTTTTATTCTCTTTTCTGTCGGTGCACTGATTGGTACTTGGAATATGTCTGGCACTATTCCCACCATGGTGTATTACGGCATTATCATGATTAGCCCCAACTGGTTTTACCCCATCGCTTTTCTGGTTTGTGTCGGCGTCTCTATAAGTATCGGTAGTTCCTGGACCACTGCAGGAACATTAGGGGTAGGCTTGGTTGGTTTAGCCACTATGTTGGGGATATCCCCTGAAATCACCGCCGGTGCCGTGGTCTCCGGCGCTTATGTAGGAGATAAAATTTCACCGTTGTCTGAAACGACGGTACTGGCAGCGCAATTAAATGGCGTCGAACTCTATAAACATATCCGTGCACAACTTTGGACCACCATTCCTGCCGCGTTTCTCGCCCTGTGTGCCTTTATTCTCTTGGGGCTGGACCCGATTGGCGCTTTTGATGCCACGGTCACTGATAATGAGCTGATGCGGTTCAGTGAACTATTTAATATCACCCCGTGGAATCTGTTGCCGCTGGTATTACTGTTGATACTCTCGGTATATAAAGTCCCTGCATCATTAGCCATCATGTCGTCTGCCTTACTGGCGGGGGTGATGACTTCTTTTATGCAGCCGCAAGTTATTGAAAGATTTATTGCCGAACCCGATACCGCTGCACCACTATTAGCTATTAAGGCCGTTTGGGTGGCGATGGCGAATGGATTTCAAGAAAACTCCGGAATGATGCAGATTGATGCCCTACTTTCCCGTGGTGGTATGGACAGTATGTTGCTCACCATCTGGTTGATTATTGGTGCGGTGACATTCGGCATTATGGTAGATGACTTTGGTCTGCTAAATAAACTGGTTACCCCACTGCTGTTACGTGCCAGAACGGTTGGTCGTCTATTTACATCGGTGGTTGCCACCGCAATTGGGCTTAATATTACCGCAGGTGATCAATATATTGCATTGCTTTTGCCGACTCGGTTATTCCAGGCTGAATTTGCCAAACGACGCTTAGCACCGGAAAACCTCTCACGTATTGTTTCTGATGCAGGGATAGTCACCTCCCCGCTTATTCCATGGAACTCCTGTGGGGCTTATATGGCCGCAGTGTTGGGCGTTTCCACCATGGCCTATATGCCCTTTGCCGTATTCAATATTGCTGCCCCTTTAATTACGCTGGCCTTGGGGATTACCGGCTTTAAGATCCGCTATATACCCAAAGCCACCGAGTCAAAAGGTGATAATCCTGGCAGTAAAGCGGTTTAGCAATAACAGCCTTGAAACGAGTACGGAGACAATGAAAACTATGATGAGCAATATGAATTTTAGTAAGGCACTTTGGAAATCATACAGCGTTATAATAAAGTAAAATACGCTGTAGTGCACAATGTACACGCCAACCATTGCCGGGCTGATAAACTTCACTATGGTGATTATCAGCCTGTTTTTTATGTCGATATTATCAAACAGAACAAACAGCGCTAGGCTCATGGCCAGCAGATGTAAATGCTCCAGCACAAACCAACCGGCTACACTGATTAGAGTGTGCGTTGATAAGTAGCGCTCATAAAAAAACATCGAAATGCCGATAGGAACAACCAATAATTTGGCTACCAACAACACCTTAGGCTGTTTAGTAAACCGCCGCCCAGGGGCCTCCCCCAACACATGCCCAACGATGTAATATCCACTCCAGATCCAAATAAATGAGTAACTCGATATGAATAGTGGGTCATCTGTGGTATCCAAGGGGCTGAATATATCCAACAGCGCAATAATAGCCACCAGGCCAATAAAAACCCCTGCAGTCACCTTTAAGTTATTAATCGCTTTGACAATGATTGGGTAAAGCAAATAAATGATCCCCATATTTAACAATATCCCATTCTGTAAAATATATCCCTGTTGGATATATTGTGTTTTCAGCAGGGAGAAAACTACATTCCATAATATCATTATCATTAAAATGGATTTAATCTTAAAGGCAATCTCTATTTTAGATAACTTACCCACTTCATCAAGATAACCCATGATAATAAAAAAAAGTGGTTGTGCAATGATCGACACGAAATACAGCGCACTCATTGTGTC
>NZ_AYKS02000034.1 GCF_000496755.2 Serratia sp. DD3 | reverse complement strand
CTGGTAATCCGCTGAACAGTACTGGCTGCCTCTGTCTGTATGAACAATGACATTTTCCGGGCGTTTACGCCGCCACAACGCCATTTGCAACGCATCGCACGCCAGTTGTGCCGTCATCCGCGAGGACATCGCCCAGCCGATGACGGCTCGCGACCACAGGTCAATCACCACCGCCAGGTAAAGCCAGCCTTCATCTGTACGCAAGTAGGTAATGTCACCCGCCCATTTCTGATTCGGCCCACAGGCGGTAAAGTCTTGTTTCAACAGGTTTTCTGACACCGGCAAACCATGCTCACGGTAACTGACCGGCCTGAACCGGCGCGAGGCCTTTGCGCGCAGCCCCTGACGACGTAGGCTAGCGGCGATGGTTTTGACGTTGTACGCTGGAAGCTCATCAGTAAGACGTGGCGCACCATACCGCTGTTTTGCGTCACTGAATGCCTTTCCAACGGCCTCATCGCAGACAAGACGGAACTGCTGACGCGGGGTTATCTGATGATGACGTAGACGCCAGGCATACCAGCCACTGCGGGCGACACGGAGCACCCGACACATGGCTTTGATGCTGAACTCAGCCTGATGTTTTTCGATAAAGACATACTTCATTTCAGGCGCTTCGCGAAGTATGTCGCGGCCTTTTGGAGAATAGCCAACTCTTCATCACGTTCGGCTAATTGGCGCTTTAAGCGGGCATTTTCAGTAGCAAGAGTCTGTTCACGCTCAGAAGCAGATAGGTTTTGCTGTTGCTTAGTACGCCAAGCGTAGATTTGCGATTCATACAGACCGAGTTCTCGCGCAGCGGCGGCCACCCCAATACGTTGGGCGAGCTTAAGTGCTTCGTCACGAAAGGCGGGCGTATGTTGTTTACGGGGCTTGTTTTTCGTTGTTGATGTTTTAGTCATGAGTCACCTCTGGGTTAAGAGTTTACTCACTTAGTGCCGTGTCCACTATTGCTGGGTAAGATCACATCGCTTGGAAAGAGCCAAAATCGTCTAGATCACTTAATAATTTTCGAATATAGGATTGTGCTTGAGGCAATCCTTCGCAAATTTTCTCGAGGCTTTTGAGTAGTTGGCGTTGCCGTTCGGCTCCACGTAATTTAACTAGAACTTTTTGTACTAAGAGCTGGTCTGTAACATCTGAAGATTCTATCTTAATATGTTCAATGTTAAATGCGTGATAACGAACGAATTCCTCTATGAGTCGGTAGCCAAATCCAAGCCCATACTGCTGCATTATTTCATGGATTTCTGTTAGTTTAGGTTCCGATATCGCACATGCAGTGCGAAGATTTGGATAACGAGTCGCTAGTAGTGTTAAGAAACCCGAAGTATCTACAGTAGACATATCGATTACAGATGCCCTATCCAATACCTTGTCACTAATTGGGTTAGTTGTTTCATCAACATTAATGGTACCAATTATGAAAAGATTTGTTGGCAACGGTAATTCCGCACGGATGCTAGTTCCTGTGCTGCCTTCCAGGGGGACATTATTAGAATGTAACTGAAGGCTCCCTCCAGTTTCCATGCAGGATAGTACATCGGAGAAATAATATTCTATTCGGGCTAAGTTCATCTCATCAAGTACAACAAATACTGGGGATTCACGATGTGCAGTCGCAACTAAAACTGCCTCAAGAAAGGTCGGCACAACATATCGGTTTGTCAGTACGTCGTAATAACCTGTTAGACCTGTAGGATCAGTCCATTCCGGTCGAATTGGGCATTCAAAGAGCAAAGGGTCAATATCTTCACTATTTTTTAGTCCATGAACAGCTCTTGCATATTTCAATGCAAGTTGTGTTTTCCCTGTGCCTGACAAACCAGAAAGTATTACGAAATGTTTATGATCGAGGAAGTTTAGTGCTGCATGAAAGCGCCTTACTTCTCCATTCGGATAGTGTCCTCCTAGAGTTTTAACAGAGTCCTCGATCTCGTTGATTGACACGGATGAAGGCATGCGGAGCATTGAAGGTTTCAATGCCACTACATCATGCCATACTGTTAGTTCGCGAATTTTTCCCCTACCTACAAGTGTACCGAGCCATCCGATAAATTCTCTTGCTAGTAAACTACGTCTAGCAGAAGCTGTAGGGGGATGCAGAGCAATAACAATCTCATCTATTGTTACAGCGGGTTCGTATTGAGAAAGATCAAAATTTAGACTGTTCCAGAAGCCAGCATTACGCATCCAGAGTTGCCCATCCTGTGCTAAGTAGAGCGACACTAAGTTGTTTCTGTCACTATATTTAAAAGTTTTATCTGATTCGCTTGAGTCTGATTCCTCCTGACTATCATCATCCTGCCCTTTACCTGTAGCTTTACAAGCTAATCCTAGGCGTTTCATATCGGCAAGACGGGTAAGAAAATTGGCTTTGTCTTTACGAACGAGAATTGCAAAATAAACCTCATCCTCTGGAGGAAACTTCATAACACTCGCAATAATGAAAGCTTCAGCATCATCTCGGACTGCTTGAAGGTTTGCCACTCCAATCTGCATTCCCCCTTCAACGATCTTTGCACTATTAGATACTCCGAAAAGCTTATTAGTGCGGGTAGCCTTTGTAGCTCCAAAGTGTTTTTGTACTTCACTTAGGAATTTTTGTTGTCGTTCTTCAAGACTCATCTGATGCACCTTTTTCTTTATTTTTAAGTGTTTTCATCATGTGCATAGCTAATGCCTTAGCTAGTAAAGGTGGAACAGCATTTCCAATCTGTTTGAATGCAGGGTTCATTGTACCGCTGAAACGGAACCCATCAGGGAACGACTGTAAACGAGCCGCTTCGCGTACGGAGATCGTTCGTGCTTGCTTGCTATCATAGTGAATGTGACTATAACCGTCTTTACCTAAGTGAGCCATAAGTGTTCGTGCTGGTTGGTTATCCCACATTTTGCGCCATTTGTTTGGAAATTTGCTAGCATCATAAGGCGGAACAATTGAGTCCCATAATGCTTTGTATTCGGCAGTTCCCTCTATGAGTTTTTTTCCATTGGTTTGCACAGCAGCTAAACGTTCTTTAAACATATTAACAGCATGTGCATAAGCTTCAGGATACTGATCACCCTGACTCATCCGGGAAAATAACTCATAATCTCGAGGTAAAAAACGAATTACATGATCTCTTATACCATCAGTGGGGGCTTCATGCCCTGGCCAATTTCGCATTAGATCAGCATATGCGGATGCTTTCTTGGTACTATAGTCGACAGGTGTATCGAAACGGCGAGCTCCACGTGAAATGGCCCCAGTTGCTAGTAATTCACGAGCATTAATTTCTGGTAAGTCACCTAATGCATCTTTTGCGGTAACCACTGAAGGTAGATCATCTAAAGCTGCGGGCGGTTCTATATATGAATGTGTTGCATCTAAGCGGCCGCGTAATGTTTTAAGGGCAACAGAGCGAGAGCCTTCATACCCTGGTGGTAGCACTAACCAGTTCGTCGGTTTTGGGAAAGAAACTTCACTAGAAATTTCTTTTCTATATGCAATCAAGAACATACGTTCACGCATCTGAGGAACACCATAAAACGCGGCGTTCAGTAATGTGTAGCCACAGATGTAGCCTTTTGCTTCTAAAACTTCGCAGGTCTCTTCTGCAATGTTTTGTCCGCCATGATTCAGTATATCGGGTACATTTTCCATGAGGACAGCTAATGGTTGGAAAGCATCAACATACTCTAAATATTTTTTATATAACTGAGCTCGAGGATCATGAATAAATGCCTCTGGATGCTCTTCTATTTCACGTAACTTAGAACGGCCAACACGGGCAAAAGCTTGGCATGGCGGGCCCCCTATAACTACATCAAATGCATCTGAAACAGTACCGAGCTCCAGTTGAGAACATAACTCAGTCGGTGAAGTTTTTGTAATATCGATAGGAGTACTATGTTCTTCAGCGCCATTGTGAAAATTTATGCCATGGGACTTTGCTGCTTCGGGATCAAACTCCACTGCTCCGCGAATTTCGAAACCAGCGGCTTCGAAGCCAAGGGATAGCCCACCACAGCCAGCAAAAAGGTCCAAAACACGAGGTTTTGCCGAAGTCTGCAGTCGTTCCAGCTTACGAAGGATGATGTCATTACTCATTGTGATTCTGAACCTTGTCGGATGGACCGAAGTAACAGTAGCTGTGATTTCCCATGATGTTCATTTAGAAAACATTGTACAGCCATGCGTATGATCCATGCAGACGAAACCTGGTTAGCCTCAGCTAGCGCTTGTACTTGTGAATGAACATCTTCAGATAGCATAACTGAGGTTCTGACAGATTTCTTGTCAGCGTTGATGGGGATGCGAGCCATGAATTAGTCTCCGTCAGTTTTTTTGTTGGCACCATTATGCATCACTATACATCATTTCACACCACGCATATATTCGACGCTACCTTTTTACTGTGTGCAGTGTTTTTTACCCTGGTAGTGTCTCTGGCACAACACGCAGTACCAGGATTTGGTTGCAATCGGTGCCGGTAGCCAGCCCATCGTTTTGCGCAATTCTGCATCCCTGATGCCACTGCCGCTCGTCTTCCTGCTTCTCCGCCGGCAATTAATCCCAACTGATGCTGCATATTTTGCAGTAATGTCGAAGACTGCTGTTGTGGGCCAGCAAAGGGAGCCAGCGATTCAGCAAAGATCTTGCGTGAACAGGATGGGTTACGACAGTACCAGTGCCGGACGGTAAAGATTAACCAGAGTGTCTGGCCTGAGCATGGAAGATGCTGTCTCCGTCGTCGACGGCAACTATGAACAGAGCTGCTGCGCTGAAGACATTCAGGGCATTGCGCTGTTTTACGCGTGGCACGGAGATGTAGGGTGAGCCCATCAGAGCTAATAATTTGTCGGCTGGATTGCCATCCACAAGGTAGCTGCAAAAGTGTCTTAAGTGAGGGCATCTCGTTATCCATAACTTAAAACAGCTTAGATCCTTGTTAACTAAAAAGTTTCATTGTTTTTCTTCCACCTAGGTTGCGGAAGACCCAGCTTTGCATTGTTGGTAACAACAAGGCGATACGCAGACGCTCGGCACTTCCAGCCCTAACCTGACGGCACTCTTCGATGACTTCAGCCCACTGCTGAGCAATACGTGGCGTTTCATTAACAGATGAATTGGCTCTTACTTTTGAGCTCGTTAGATTTAGGTTGGGACCTTGAGGATGAAAATCGGCGTCTCAAACGGATGTTTGCTGACCTCAGGGTACGATGTCAGTCGCTGTTATCTGCCCGAGCTTCGACGCACCACAAAAAGATGTCCCTGTTATAGGGAAAAAGATCGATTGCACCATTTTCAAGCCAATACTTTACTGACCGATAGGTTTTTTATGATGTAGAAACAGTCGACGGTACCAACGTGAATTCGCTCTGCTATAGTGCTAAATACTTTGGCAACCACATACTGGGAAGTTTAACCGAAATGGATAGGACACAACCATCTGAGAAGCTTTGCCTCCGCAACATCTATGAAGTTTTAGGGGAAGCGTTTTACATCCCCGCTTATCAGCGAGGGTATCGCTGGGGTGCTATCCAGGTGAAGGAACTACTGGATGATATTTGGGAGTTCAGTCAACTGGCTGGGGGTAACGACTCTACATTTTATTGTCTTCAGCCTGTGATTGTGGTTCGAGAGGAAGATCGTTGGCAGGTTGTGGACGGACAGCAAAGGTTAACTACGCTTTATCTTATTTTGTATTTTTTAGAGCAAGAGCACCTAAGACGGCCTTTGGCTGATGCTTACAAAAAAAACTTGTATACGTTGCATTATGAGACACGCCCTAAATGTGAAGCATTTTTACAGAGTATTCATGAGCAGTCCGATACTGACAATATTGATTTTTTTCATATGGCTCAGGCATACCAAGCTATTCAAAATTGGTTCTCTGAAAAAGATTATAATGACAATAACAAGTTGCTAGCGACGTTATTGGCCAAGTCGCCTGATGAACGCTCCGTAAAGGTGATTTGGTATGACTTAAGTGAAGAGTGCGCTAATAATGATTATGCCATTGATGTTTTTTCCCGTATTAATATTGGTAAGATTCCTCTGACCAATGCTGAGTTGGTTAAAGCACTATTTTTGCAACAAAACCACTTTTATAGTGACCAAGCGAGATTGAAGCAGTTGCAGATTGCAACTGAATGGGATGCTATAGAAAAGAGGCTGCAGGAGCCTGCATTCTGGTATTTTATCAGCGATTCAAGCAAGCGTTATTCAACTCGGATTGAATACATCTTCGATTTAATGAAGAGGAAAAAGTCTAGTGACGAGGCATTTTTCACATTCCATAAATTTCATGAAGATTTCAAAGCTGGTACGGTCGTTATTGAAAATCTTTGGCAAGGGGTTAAACGTTATTTCCTAACCTTTGATGAATGGTTTCATGACCGAGAGCTGTACCACTTGATCGGTTTCTTAGTGGATTGCGGTGAAAAAGTTGCTGAGTTAAAGGCTGAATCGGAACGTTTGGGTTCAACGAAAACGGATTTCAAAAACTATTTAAAAGATCGCATCCGCCGACAAGTTAATTGTGCCACTACATTGGAAGAGCTTGAGTATAGCGACTTACGCATCAAAAAGTTGCTCCTGTTATTCAATATTCAAACATTATTGTCTACTAAAGAAGCTGACATTCGTTTTCCTTTTGATCGTTATAAGCAAGAAAAATGGGATATTGAACATATTAGATCGCAAACCGGCTTGACTCCTACTGGTACTGCTCGCTTGGAATGGCTAACGGATATTAAAAATTATTTTAATGGAAGCCGTTTTAAAGATGCTTCATTGGAAAAGGAGAAAAAGTATGCTGTCAAGGCAGTTGAACTGTTAGCTCAGGATCGTATCGGTGATGATGAATTTGGCACATTCTACACTGAAGTTGTCAGTTACTTCGAGCAAGGTGAAGTATCTTGGGTAAACCAACTAGGCAACCTAGCTCTGTTAGACCATTCAACCAACCGAAGCTACAAAAATGCGCTGTTTACGATCAAACGTGAACGCATCATAGACAATGATAAGCATGGGATTTTTGTCCCTATTTGTACTAAGAACGTCTTTTTAAAATATTACAGTCAGTCTGTAACCGAGTTTATGCACTGGACAGAGTTGGATGCTAAGGATTATCTGATGGAAATATGTCGAGTCTTGAAGGAGTATTTACCTGAAGGAGAAGAAAATGAGTGATGAAAAAAACAATACAAGCTCGGGTGAACGACTCAGTTTTTATCAGTTGTTTGAACAAAAGAACATGAAGGTAGAGATCCCTATTATCCAACGGGATTATGCTCAAGGGAGAGGCGAAGCCCAAGAGGTTCGGGAAACTTTTCTGCAGGCTTTGCACGACTATCTGGAGAAGGGAGAACCTTTCAGGGATTTGGATTTTGTTTATGGAAGTGTGACTGATAATGTTAATGGTCGGGATTGCTTTATACCGTTGGACGGTCAGCAAAGATTGACGACACTTTTCTTACTACACTGGTATCTTGCACAAATTTCCGATCAGGTAGAGTCATTCCGGCAGGTATTGAGTACGGGAGGATGCTCCCACTTTACCTATGAAACGCGGAGCAGTTCGAGAGAGTTTTGTAATGCGTTGGTCACTAATGATATCGATTTCAGTACGTTATTAAGGGAGTACGGTGCCGAGTGTTTGAGTAAAACGATCAAAGACAAGGCGTGGTTTTATTTGTCATGGGAAAATGATCCTACTATTCGTTCAATGTTGACGATGCTGGATGCGATTCATCGCCAATTTTCTGAGAACACAGATTATTTTGACAAGCTGACAGATAGAGAATACCCAATCATTACATTTCGATTTCTGAATCTTGCTGAGTTTAAACTTACGGATGATCTCTACATAAAAATGAATGCTAGAGGAAAACCTCTGACGGATTTTGAAAATTTTAAGGCGAGACTGGAAAAAATAATTAAGTCATTTACCGGGGAATGGCCGGAGTATCGATTGTGTTTTAAGGATGCGCCTGTATCTTGCTATGAGTATTTCATTCATAAGATTGATACGGATTGGACGGATTTGTTCTGGTGCTACCGAAACGTTGCAACGAAAGATGACACGTTCGATGATGAACTGATGAACTTTATTGCCCTGAGTGTTGCCAACTTTCTGATGCTGAAGGATTCAAGAGGAAGTTATATTTTGCAGCAACGGCTATTTGGTTTAGGCGGTAGAGTCAATCAATTATCCCTGATGGAGTATGAGCAAAATGGGGATCTATCCCAACAACTAATCATTAATTTAATAGCACAATTGGATGTTTTGCAGGGTAATTCCACTTTATGCTCAGGTGTATCGAGGTATCTGGAAAAAAATAAGTACTACGATGAAGATGCTATATTCAAGAAAATTATCACCAACAACTCAAGCTTTGCAGAAAAACTGAGATTTCATGCTTTTTATGCCGGGGTGGGTAATGGTAAAATGGGCTCTGAATTATTGTCTTGGATGCGAGTCGTTTTCAACCTCACTGAGAACACTATTTTTAACACTATAGATGATTACCATAAGGCATTGCTGTCTATCAGTGAGTTGGCCAAAATGGATGGCAATATTTTGAATTTGCTAATTAATGATGTGCAAATAAAAGGTTTCCTTACTGTTCAAATATTTGAAGAGAGACTGAAAGCTCATCTAATTATGAAAACCTCTGAGTGGAGTACAGCTATTATTGAACTGGAATGTCATGAGTTTTTCAGGGGGCAGATTGGTTTTGCATTAAAATTTAGTGGAATTGTCGACTATTTTTATGAACAGGGTAATGTTGAATGGCAGGATGCTAATGAAAGCTACTTTCAGAAATTCAAATACTACGCCATGTGTGGTTCTGTAGTTTTTACTGAAATTGGACTCCGTAGAAGTATTATTAATTATGCTTGGGAAAGAGCTGTTCTTTCAAAAGGTGATTATCTCACAAGATCCAGTGCAAATCGATTTAATCTGCTCAGTACTCGTACATTTAACAATAACATGGCTCGTGACAATTCTTGGCGACGATTTATGAGGCTCTCTTTGCAGCCTAATGACTCGTGGAATCAGCAACAACAGTATGTCAAAGATGTGCTTGATGATCCCGCTTTTGATCCATCTGACTTAAGAGGGGGACTAGAAGCTATTTGTACTAAGGCGTTGACCGAATGCCCATTTGGTTGGCGTTTCATGTTGATTGCTAAGCCTAAACTAATAGGGCTTAGCAATCAGGGTTTTATTGTGAGGACTTCTGATGAAGTCATTCTGTTACACCAGTCTCAACGGAATCACTACCATAGCGAGCTTTACTCCAAATTCCTAGAGTTGGAGCTGAGAGATAGCAGAATAAATACTGCACCTTTCAAAAAAATAGAATATAAAAGTGTTCGTAGTGGTGAGGATATATCTTTTTTGGCCTTCAACGGCTTATTTTTAAATGAGCAGGAGTTTGAGTTAGAGATATCCTACAGTCGCAACCAATATTGCCTTTTGTTCTATCGCGATGGGTCATCCCCTTTTCCATATGAATTGCAGAGTACTCTGCGCTTTTGCGACTTTACTGTTCTTAATGAATTAGAGGGTTTTAATCAAGCCGATTGGGATTGTAACGATGATAATTATGTGTACTACTGCGGCACACCTCAACAGGCGTTTGCAAAGATATCTGAGCTTTGTACTCTACTAGTGGAATTAAGTGATGACTAGTAGAGTTATTATCAATGCAAGAAGGATATACCTCTAATCTGGATTATAGGAATTATTCTTTTATGACTTAATAGGAGGGCCTTTACCGGCTCTCCCGCAACCCTGAGAACTGTTTCATATAGCTTTAGTTGAAATATTGTAGGCCCTACTGGGCCTGAAAAGGTTATACAAGTTTGAGGGTTGGTTTCGCAGCAGGTGAAGAATACCCGCCACCCTCGACAGCCGCAACACCAAATAACAGGCTAGATAGCTCATCCAGCGGAATATTTAGTTTTTTGGCAATCACAGGCAATGTTACACCTTCAGCCTGAAGCATTGATAAAACTCTATCAATGATGAGCGATCTTTCCCTTTCGATTCCACCTGGCTCTCCATAACGGTAACCTCTGGCAGAAGCATCTCTCATGAGGCTGTTGTACTGCCACTCTGATAAACCACAAAGGTTCCGCATACGAACGATAAGCGCAATAGCTGAGACGAGCCAATTCGATTTAAGCTGTATAATCTTATCCAATGTTGGGACAGCCATTTTAACTGCAAGTACGTTCTCTTTTGGCATAAGGAATGCGGAAGCAAATGCATCAGCCTCTTTCTCAATGTCAGCTCCTTGCAATACACCATGGCGATGCATGACCAAATGCCCAAGTTCATGAGCTGCATCAAAACGACTTCTTTCACCTGTTTTTTTTGTATTCAGGAAAATGTAAGGAATACTGTCTTTCCAGAATGAAAATGCATCGATATCAGCTGTGTTCTCTGACAAGAAAAATACCTTAACGCCATTCTTTTCCAGGAGATGAACCATGTTAGGAACACTTTTCTTCCCAAGATGCCACTCTTCCCTCAGAGCTTCAGCCGCAGCCTCTGGAGCTGTGCCTCTCATGTCAGGGAGACAAGGAACTGGTAAATTGAATCTGGTGTTAAAATAAGTCGCAACAATAACCCCGAGGCCTCCAGCACCAATTGCTGCATGTTGATCGACAGCTTTAGTCCTACGTAACGAGCGAAATGACACCGTAGATGGATCTATACTTTCAAGGTCATCACCGAAGAAAAACGACTCTGGATAATGCAGTGCTTTTGAGTAAGCAGCTACAGTGGCTGGAGTGGGTTCATACAGACAATATGATTTTTCATATTCAATGATGATGCGTGAAGATAATCCAGTTACTTCGGCAAGCTCTTTCAGGGTTAACTTTCTCCGGATACGTGCCAGTTTTAGTCTGGAAGGATTAAACAGACGCCTGTTTTCTTTATCGTTTGTATTCATTTCATTTCATTTCATTTCATTTCAATAGAAATAGAAACATCATCCGTGAAATCTTCTTCTGGGAAGATGTCAGCGCCATCAAATGGTAGTGGATTGATAATTAACCTCTCGCTCCAGTAATTAACTTTCGCGAAACCATTCACCATCTTCATGCCTACGGGGAAAGAAATCTCACAGCGGATTTCTTGCTTGCCTGCATCGTAGTAGTAAAGCACGATATATGTTCTAGTGCTGTCAGCAGAAGAAACTGGCAGCAGAGCTAGGCCATCTGTTGAGTGCATAGGATGTTCTGACGGGAACATTTCAATCGTATCGGAGTTACTGCTCACGATACTCATTGTTGCTTCACCTTTCGCATTTTTAGTTTTCGGCCATCCATCAGCTAGCCCTGTATCTTTATCCCCTGATGTGATGATCAGATTGACGCCATGTGTCGGGTTGGATACGAGTTCCATGCGATTCTGACGTACCATTGTCCAACCGCAATCTTTGGAAATTAATACGCTGCGCATTGATGCGACCAACTCACTCCAGAATCGAAAACCACCATCAATAACAGGGTGTAGTTTGGTTGTGCGACGCCTCTCGTAAAGCGCTGAGGTTAGAGCATCAATAATGTCTTGTTCATCAATCCCCATTTTCGTCAAGCAAGCCTGGGAATCCTGCGGAGAAAAGGTCCTGCATTGTGGAACGCTCATAGATGGAACCCTTTAAAATAATCACTTCATGATTTTTACATAAAAATTATGATGAAATCAAGAAGTGAAATATCTAATTTTTTTCTTAGATGAAGATATCTTCCAAGGCAGAAATTCTTAGATAATTGGTTTTTCAGTACAGACTATAAGCGACACTTAGTTTCATTATGTACCAACTTTTTATAAAATGTAATAAAATACAAAGAGATGGCTGTGCACTGTTGGTGATAGTATTGGGTTTATTGGAGACGAAACTCTCGGCGAAAGGAGACTAGCAACTACAGTTCTTTTTTCTACTGCTTGTTTTCTTTCTGGCTTTGCTTGAGGGCGGCTTTATCATCAAGAGAAGGAACCTGCAAAAAGGCCTGTTTCCATTGCACTACCTGTGCAGGGTAAAGCCCCTTTTTACGGCAATATTCTGCGATTTCCGTTTCACTCAATGTGGCGGTTTCCACGATAACCACCAGCCGCGCTTCGGCAGGCCACTGTTCACTGTTTTTCTCTGCACCGGGCACCGGTTTCCCCTCTGTTTTAGCCTGATTACGCCAATTGTAGAGAGTAGCTTCCGATATCCCTTCCATCTGTGCAACAGCTGCGACGGTCATATTGTAAGGGGGCAGTAATTTTGCCAACACGCTGACTTTACGTTCTGAAGAAATTCGTTTCACTTGTCACTCCGTCGCCCTCTGGATCTATGTTTAGAAGGGGGTAACAACTATGCTGACACTGAGGGGAGCTTGTACTAGGTTATCTCAGTAAAGGGCTAAATTTAATGGAGCTTTATGTTGGGAATTTTAGAGAACCGCGTAAGGCTCAAGAAATTTAGTACAACTGACACCACATCGTCGCAAAGCCTACCAGTGTGGTGTCAGTTGATACTAATTTGCAACGTAAATGGTGATAACCTAAATCATATGCCAGTAGCTGTACGAGTACCACCACCGTGCAGAGTAACCCGCGGGCGACAGTTGACCTTGACGGTGCTCCGCGTGAAGGCCGCATCGGTTGCCCTGCTTGCCCACACGAAGGCTTCACCAGGTGCTAAGCGGCTCAAGTCTTCAGGCTCCAGGTGCCGCAGGGCGGAATTGGCCTTCTGGATGTGTTTCAGCCAGGCGGGCGAGTTGAAGCGGTGGAGATAGAGCTGTGTCGACAGCTCTATCAGTGCCACGGGAACGGACGGCGGGTCCTGTGATGCCACCAGAATACTGGTAGCCTTGTGGCGCATCTCACGAACAATTTCTACAAGGCCCGCTACCAGACCGTCATCGCTGATGTACTTGTGAGCTTCATCGAATACCACCAGCTTGCTGAAGGTCTCACCCTGCCAGGTGGCTTCAGCAAATATTTGCAGCATTACGACAAACAGACCCAACGCCTCGGCCTTCTCGATGTACTCGTCACGTAGGTCGACAATAATCAGTCGCCCTGGTCGTAACAGCGTCTGCAGACGCTGAGTGTCATCAATATACTCACTGGCAAAATTCAGGCGCTGTTGTGCCATTTTTTTCTTCTGCGTGCCAAGTTCGGACTCGTTCACGGCCTCACGTAATGTCTCAAGTGTGAGCTCACCACGCAGTGTGCGCATTAGACCGTTGATTTGACGCACATACAGACTTGGGTTGCCCACCGTACCCATTAAAAATTTCCAATGTGATGCATTGAGTTCAGCAGCAGAAAACGCGATGGGGAGAACGGGAATGTCTGGGTGTTCCTCCCGTCGCTGCGCCACCTTGCTGGCCGGTGTCAGAATCAGCACATCCTTCAGTGCTTGTGGTGTAGCCCGGTATTGCTCTCTCAGCCGCGCAATATCCGCCTCTACCGAGTTTGCTTGCCCCATGGAGGTAAACTCGGGAGCGTAATCCTGTGTTGTACTGTAGTGGAAGATAACCCCTGCCCGTGGGGCGGGCAGGGTATTGATATTGTCGATACTGGCCAGGGTCATCTCGATGAGCGAGCCCAGCGTATAGCTTTTACCACTTCCCTGCAGACCGAAAGCGCAGATGGTTTGAGGATGGTTCAGGTCCACACCGATGGTCTTGCCATTGGCTTCGCCGAGAATGCCGTATTGTGCTGACGGTGTTTGATTAATCCCCAAAACTGTATCTACCGTTGGCGGTGGCAGCGGGATAGGTTCAGCTTTGGGCTGTGTCAATGATAAAGGGGCGGAGGGCTTTTCAGGCATCACCGATGGTGGTCGCGGTGTTGTTATCGACCGTACCACCATTGCACTGCTAAAGGTACGCCACTGATTGGGTAGGTTCAGACTGGCGTAGGTGTCTGTCTGTGTCATGTTATCGAGTATCCGGTACAGTTTTTCCGGTGCTGCAGTGTCGCTCTGATAAAACATCATTAATCCTGGATAGGCGTAATCGTCCTGAAGGTCTCTTCGGCAGAAGGATTGCCCTGTTTTCTGAGTAACAGCCTGCCAGCAGGTACCGATATCCACGCCGATACGGGTCTGGAGGTCCACCTGCGCGGCGTTGAAAAAGCACAGCAACTGATAGCTGAATCCTTTGATAGGGCCGTGTTCAAGCTTCCAGGTATATCCTGCGCAATGGCGAAAGTGCGGATGGCTGTGCAGCATGGCCAACAACTGGCGTCGGTGTTGGCGAACCTGCTCCGGTGAAATGTTGTCTTTGACTGCTTGTGCGTAGCTCAGGTCAAGCCCCACCATCATCAGTGATTTGTATTGATGCAGTAGCGAATCAATCACGCGCCGCGCTTTTTGCCGATGGAATTCGTTTTTCATCAAGAACTGTTGTACTTGATACAGGTGCCTCACCGTCTCGATGCTTTCCCGAAAGTCGTAGAATAAGCGCTTCAGCCAATTAGCCTGCTCAGCGGTGTCCTGGTGATAAATGGCGCAGTTATCATTGTGCTGCAGGTAGCTATCGTGGCATCGCTTTGCCATCTGGATGAAGCGGTCCAGTGTGGGGTGAAGTCTACGGTAGGGTGGCAGATTTTCTGCCAACAGAGCGGCTTGTCCTGGGGTTGTTAACCTCAAATTGCATTTTAAGGCATTAGAGCAGGCTAATGAGTCGTGATTGGGAAAGGTGGTTAGCGACGTTTGCTGGACCAGGCGCTGGAGTGCCTGTAGTCGTCCGTAAATATTGTCCAGAGTGTCGTAGTCGTGGGTGGGTAATAGGGTTTCAGAGCCTGACTCCTGTGTTTGCAGTAGTGAGGTGGCGAGCTGCAAATGGGCATGGTACTTATCGGTTTTAAAATGTTTCTGATATTGATTATCCATAAAGGCGCTCATGATTTATGCCTGTAAGGGGCCTGTCAGGCAGATTTGTGGTGAATGTGCGCTGGGTACTTCATTGAGGGGTGGAGTATCCAGCAACACGAAGGGTGAAGAAGGTGTTTCTCATATCCGTGGTCATGGAGATAAAAATTAACTGGAATGCGGTAGTTGCTGCAGGTGGCGGTCGCCGGTTAATGCTCAGGACGAACGGGGACGCCCACGACGAACGGCTGAGGGTTGAGCCATCTCCCCCCGCCCAAAGGACCTGGCACCGTTTGGCAACGCCAGGCGGGCGTAGGTATCGACTTTGCACAGGTAGCGAACCGCGATGTTCAATCCCTGCCGCTTGGCTGTGTCGGTATAGTGAAGCAGGCCAATGCCCGGGAAGCGATAACGTGCCTTATCAGCATTACAGTTGTGGTAATGCCCAGCCCCTGCGGTAATGACATCACGCCAGTATTCGCCCAGCAACCGTGCCAGCGTCACGTCCTGCCGGACCCGGGCCCCGTCATAGAACACCAGGAGGTGATAGTGAAAGCCCCTGTAGCGTCCGTATTCAAGCTTCCAGACATACCCCACACAGGCCTGAAACAGGCGATGTGCCTGCAGGTTCTTGAAGAAACGCTGGCGATGCTGACGGGCCAATTCGGTGGTGATTGTCGTTTTGGTCTCGTTGCGATAAGACAGGTCAACCCGGACAATCAGCAATCTGGCGTGCTGTTCAAACAGGGCGTCAGTGTACCGAAGGGCACCGCACAGATTTTTACTGGCTGCACGTTGGTATTGGCGAGATTGACGCTTGTGTGACGGTGTCTTCAGCCCAGACCTGAATTGTCGAATAAAGGTATTCAAGCGCTCTGCCAACTGTGTTATCGCTTCTGGTGTGTTATCAGTCATGGCCAGATGCTGTTGAATGTTGTGCTGACTCGCCAGTTGATGGAATAACGTCAAGGTGGGGTGAGGCTCACGCCATTCATCGTTTAAAGCATTCAGTGATAGCAATCGCTTCAGAGCGAGTAATATCCGCTTTCCTGTTGCAGTAGGCTTTAATGATGCGTACTGGGCGGATGGAACGACATGTACGCTGAATTCATCTCGGTCTGATTTGGCGATGTATTGTGTTTCATTGAAGAGATAAAGTAGCTCCTCAAGATAATTGACATCGTGGGTGACGTGTATAGACGATGCCTCGTCTTCATTGATGCTGGTCGACAGTGTCAGGTATGTTTCATAATTCATGGTCATGTTTATATATCCCAAGAGTCATGAGTGGAAAGCAGAGTCATGAGCGACTCTGCGTTATTGCTGAAGTGGATGGTGGGTTGTGTATTAAAAAATATCACCAGTCACTCTGCGTTATAAGGTGACATGCTATTCTGACGACTGTCTGTATAGGCAGGCAGTGCAGATTAAATTTACAACCATTGGTGAGAGATTAGGGCTGATTTAATTCGCAAGGTGCTTCGCGCTCTGATTGAGTTTAACCCAAGTTTAATGACTTGACTCAGTCTGACGGTTTCACTCGTTCAAGGGTTAATTGGATGGGTTGAATAACTGAATAAATGTTAATCCAATAGTGCCAATGTAATTACCAATCCAATGGCATAACTCAATCAATATCAATTCAATAATATAGAATCCCTAAATAACCACACCATCACTTAGGGTCAATGGATATCCTTTAGCAATATCCTTTACCCTATGGCAAGAGAAAACAAAAAAGAATCAGCATGGTAAGTTAGTGTGCTTTCTTGCTGGAAATATTAACGAAAATCCGGAGTTGGAAAATACAGAAGGTGAGGTTGATGATTACAGGCCGACAGTAGGCAATTCTTGATAGTCTGGAGGAATATAGTCCGGACGTGATTCTCTTATTCTTTCTACTTCCCAGGCTAACACTTCACTTTTCAGCCAGCGTGAACGACGGCCAAATTTTATGGCAGGCGGAAAGCGCCCAAGAGCAATCAATTTATAAAACCATTTATCCGTCATGCCGGTATGGGCAACGATAAACGCCATATCGACAAACTGGTCATTCAACAGACTTTTGATAGGGGATGACATGTTATTTTTCTCCATGGTGATGAGTGAATGGAGAACGGACTGCGGCAACGTCAGTTGGCATTTTGATTTATGCCAGTGCGCCACAAAGTTCTCTATCACATCAGTCAGCCAAGTAAAAAATAACCTGAATTGCTTAATGGCCTGGTTGCGATTTCATTAAAAATGATAGGGTGGATATATGTACACCCATACAACCAGTACATTTCTGTTGAAATTTTATCAACTCATTTTCTGTTTATATCCCCATCATAACTCAAGCCTCACCCCCCTCTTGGTCACTTGTTTGAGCTGGTTCATGGAGAACTATGTTGCCTCCATTTTTCTGTAAAGCGAATTATTTAGAGTTTAGTTCATGTTTAAATGCATGTAATCAGCCATTCTTATGGGGTTTTTAAATGATAAAAACCACGATTTATCTACTAAAAATCATTACTTTTAATACATAAAAACCACTAAAAATCTCTGGATTATTTCATTTTTTAACAACTGAATCGACACGTGACCTTCTTTGATATAAAGTCATTTTGGGGATTGAGCATTGATTAACAGGTGGAAGCTATGACATTCAGTGAGATGAGGGGCCGAGCAAAGGTAGGTTTTCTTGAATATAAAAAAGAGTTTTTATTTAATGAAAACGCGGCTAATCGCATTGATGTACTTAAACGAGTTGCAGCAACATTTAACCACATGACATTGTCTAAGGTAATGTTTTCACTAAAAGAAAAATGCGTAGCTATGAATTTCGCTAAAATGGTAAGATCAATAGAAAGTATGGCGTTTTGTGTCGCCAATGAGATGTACAGAACATACAAAGATAAGTCTCTGGATAAACTCATAGAGTTAAATACAAAGTTAACAGAAGATGTTTTCCCGAAAAATAAAATGGCATGGTTAAAAAAAGACAAAGAGGCTTGCTATTACCTATGGGTACTCATTATAAATATAAAGTGGAAAGATATTCTGTCATCAAAGCCAGTGGATCTCTATAATAGTTATAATTACAAGGTTGGTGATGGAAATGAAATGGCAGCAATCGACTTGCTTGGGGTTCGCGATTTTTCACCAGATCACTTAAACCGCTATTTTTCATTGGTGAGATTTTTTGAAAAACTACCTTTCCCAAGTGAAATAGGCATCAACTATCTGGATTCTATTTTCGAGGATTATAAAAACACAAAAGAAGAGTGTCGACATAAAATAAATATAAAGAACCTGACAAAAAGCGATGAATTAATAGTCTTTTCACTTGATTATCTTAGAAAGAAAGGGACGGTGAAAAGAAATGGGTTAATGCCAATCACGCATCATGACAACCGGCCTGCATTAATCACGCATATCTATCTTGAGTGTCTAGAAAATGCCGATTTCCCTGGCAGGATGAATTTGCTATTAAAGGCTTGGTCGCAGCATAAAGCACGCAAAGCGCCAAAGAAAACTGTAAAAAAAGCACAGAATCATACGCTTCCCGTTCTCAGTGAATCTGATGCTAAATTACTTCGTGAAATAGCAATGAAATTTGATGTCAATGAAGAGGGCATTTTGAGTGAAGCAATAGGCTTCTATTATGACCAGATGATGAAGTTTTAACTGTTCGCGATAAAGCTATTTTTTAGGGAAGAGGTTTTTTATAGCTTGCTCATTTTTGAGTATGAAAAACCGCCTACAATCTGGTGGTGACATAGATGCTACCAAGATAAAACCAGGTCAAATACTGGTTCGCAATTATTTAATACCTGAGTGCTAAACCAACACATTTTCACACCTATATCACTGAAGGGAATTACGCCACAGTATTAACCGTAGCGTGTGTTTTCCACTCAATGAAACAGGTCCTATCATGCACGATGAGACATCATCCCCTCCGCCGATATCTCGCTGGCTGGAGGCTTTATACACCAAAGCCCTACAAGGTGGCCCTGGCATCAGTTCCGCCTATCAATTGGCAGAGCAGTACCGCAATACCTTCTCAACCCCACAAAGCGCCGCCCTGAGTCTGGTTCGCTGGGAATCAGCCAAAGCGGCTACCAGCGGATTTATGCTGGGTGTGGGAGGCATAGTAACACTTCCCATTACGCTACCTGCCAGCCTGGTTGGGCCACTGTTGCTACAGCTCAGGTTGATTGCTGCCATCGCTTTACTGGGTGGGCAGGATGTCCACGACTTGCATACCCGCCATCTGGTTTATCTCTGCCTCGGCGGCACTGTCGCTAAAGATGGCTTGCAGGCATATGGTACCTATCTGTTCCAACAGATTTCAGCACAGGCCCTTGAGCAGGTGACCGAAAAAACCGCCACACACCTGACCACTCGACTGGCTGGCCGTCTCCCGACTGCCCATGCGAGCCATCTCGTGCCACTGCTGAGTGGCGTGGTCAGCGGTAGCTTGGATTATCTGGCAGTACGGTCAGCGGGCGCATTGGCCTGCGCCGCCTTTTTGCACAAGGACTGAGCCACTTTTTCCTTACCTGCCGCGTCACACCCTGTCCAATTCAGCCCCTCGGTGTCAGGAAAATCACCGTTTTGACCGCCATACCCTGTCAGGCCCCTCCGTTACAGTAGTCGCCAGTTCACGATATACGGCCAACACAGGAGAAATACCATGGCGACCTACCGCATCGACCCCGACCTGACATTTTTAGGGCAGTGCTCTAACGACGACCTGAGCGCACTGGTCTCCGTGCTCACCCACGATACCAAAGACGGCAAAAAGCGCTGGTCAGAAAGCCTGACCAGCACCCCGGAATACACGCTGTTTTACCCCGACCACCAGAAGTATTGGACGGCCATCGGTGCCGAACTGCAGGCCTTTGGGGCCAACAGTCTGGCGACACTGACTCGACTCAACAAAGGCGTGCTCTACCGAGAGTTGCTGACGGATGCGTGTAAAAAGCTCAAGGTCAACTTCAGCAAGGAGAGCTCCATTGAAACGATAGAACTGAACATGCTGTTGAAAGTGATGGAGAAAAGCCTGGCAGAAATGACCGAAGAGGAACTGCAGCAGTTATCTCATGACATGCAGCTCAATCTGTCCAAGCCCACACCTCAACTGGTGTTGATGGCGCTACAGGCGGCCATTCGCACCTCCGGCATGGCTGCGCTGGAGCTGGCCACACTGCTGGCCATTAATATCATCAATACCTTGGGTGGAATTGCCACGATAGGGGCCTACTTTGTTGCACAACGTGCACTGACCGTACTGGCTGGCCCCATTGGCTTGACGCTCAGTTCTGCCTGGCTCATTGCCGACGTTACTGGCCCTGCCTACCGGGTCACCGTACCGGCTTGCATTATCGTGGCCTACCTACGCCAGAAACACCTCGCACAACAATAACCCGCGCCCCTGTACGGTCGTGCAGGGGAACCTTTCACTCAGGGAATCAATTATGTCCGCACAGGAACGTCGCCATGACAGGCTCGCCTACCGGTTGGCCTCCATCATCAGTCGGCTCTTCAATGGCGAATCCCTCTCCGTGGCTGCGTTGGCACGGGAGTTCAATGTCTCGTTACGTACACTGGACCGGGATTTCAACACACGTCTGGTCGGTCTGGATATGGATCACCGTGAGGGCTGCTATCGTTTGGCTGACTCGCAGCGCCCCTTTCGTACCGACAGGGACATCATCCAGTTTGCCAGCATTACTGACGTGAAGCAGTTCTTTCCCGCACTGGATAGAAAGCTGTTGTCCGTGTTGCTCAACAAAGAGCTAGACTCGCCCTACATCGTCTATAACGCGCCCCCCAAGCGGTTGCCATCGTTATTCGGCGGGTTTTATGTCATTACCCAGGCCATTGTGGAGAACCGCATTATCCGCTTTGTTTACGAAGGCCTGAAACACTCAGCCGCAGAACCCTACAAACTGATTTATTTTGCCGGGGACTGGTATCTGTGTGCTGCCATCAACAACATCATTCAGGTGTTTGACATGCATCACCTGAGCGATATCACGCTGACCATCAGCACGTTCGTCAAAAAGGAGGCTATCAATAACATCATTAGCGAAGAGAAGTTCATAACAGCATTACCGCATTTTCAATATATCAAGGCGTTGACCGCAACCGAATCGGGTCAATAGATATCACCTAAAGGTTAAAGAGAGCATCACCATGTCTGTATTTCGTCACCTTGCGACAGCCACAGGAATTATCGCGACCTTGTTTAGCGTCTACCAAGCTCAGGGGGCCATGGCTGAACAAATGCGTAAAGACGCCTGCTCGCCTTGGGCGGTGCGGGTCGGTCGGATTGGCGCTTTGTTTGTTACCTCGTTGCTGATGGGGGGATTGGTAGATGCACTCATCCAACGCGTGTTCCCTCAACGTGGGTAACTCACGCATCCCGATACAGGGAGACGATGTTTATTTCACTGACAATAAAACAGGTACCGGGTTTTCAACTGCCCCGGATAAACAACTATACACTTAGCTTATCAATGGAGAATATCATGCGTAAAATCAGCGTATTACTTATCGGCTTCTCATGGGTATTTTCGAGCGTAGCCACTGCCAAGGTCAATTTGGCAGAGGTTGAGCATTGGAATAATATTGGTAATCAGTATCAGACCTATTCGTATTTTGGTGATGTGAGTGACAAGCTTGTCGCTGAAAAGGGTGACAATGCTGTGATATGGCAGGATGCGGGTACCAGTTGTCCTGCCGGCAGTTTCTATCTGGTCAACAAAAGACTCAAAACCTATAAAGAAATCGATAGCGGCACCTGTGATGACAGGAACTTTGCCATCAAACTGGAAAATAATACCGTTACGTTCACCTCTGAAGGAAAAGTTACTGCCGTCTATCCGGTCTATTAAGCACTGGGAGATACTTATTCTGCTAACGCCCATGGTGGGCAGTAATAGTCCTCACCCATTGAATCTTTTGCGTTAACACCAGGGAAATATTTTCCACACATCAAACAGGCTCCTCCGGTTTTCCGGTGGGGCCTGTTTTGCTTTTATGCCTTTCATCTCAAGGAGTTTATTCAACCATGAACAATGTATCACCCACACCTCAACGCGTGACCGCCACTGTTGTGCCAAACCGCCAGCGCCTCCGTTTCTGGCCACAGCACTTTGGCAACATACCGCAATGGCTCATTCTGGAGCCGCACGCCTTTGGCTGGCTTGACCGCCTATGTACTGATTACAACGGGGGCTCCTGGCACTTTTATACGCTGAGCAATGGGGGGGCCTTTATGGCACCAGAAAGCGATGAGCGGTGGTCACTGTTTAACGACATGAATGGCAATGGTGCCGAAATGGGTGCTGAGGCTGCCGGTATTACCGCTTGCCTAATGACCTATAGCCACCACGCTTGCCGTACCGAAAGCGAGGCGATGACCGAACATTTCTACCGATTGCGTGAATACGCTCTCACTCACTCAGAGTGCAAAGCCATTTTCGCCCTGATTGACTGAGCAACAAGGGACTCTCACCATGAAAATCACCTTATCCCCCATAGTGGCTGAAATGTCACCTGGCGAACAACGGACCGTCCGACGCGCCCTGAATCTGCTGGCTAAACAGTTGCGGGAACCGGGCGTAGCGTTTACCTCCACCAGCGTGACCCGTGACTGGCTGCGCCTGCATCTGACTGGGCTTGAGCGTGAAGTCTTCGTTGTGCTGTGGCTCGATAATCAAAACCGACTACTGGCTCAGGAGACGCTGTTTACCGGCACCATCAACAGTACCACCGTCCACCCGCGCGAGTTGGTGAAGTCTGCTCTGAAGCACAATGCCGCTAAAGCCGTATTGGCCCACAATCATCCGTCCCAGTTGGCCGAGCCCAGCCAGGCTGACCGACAAATCACCGACAGGATAAAGGCTGCACTGGAATTGGTAGATGTGCGAGTGCTGGACCACCTAGTTGTCGGTGGCCTGGATATCGTCTCATTTGCCGAACGTGGCTGGTTGTGAGGAGGACAAGATGACAACAACCACACCGCTTTTACGCTTTGGTCTGCAATGCAGTTCGGCCCATATCACTGAAGATGACAACACCGTGCTGTATCGAGTCTCTCATTGCCACGATGAGTTTAGTGATGGTGAGTGGATCTCATTTTCGGGCACTGGCTATCTGATCCGTCTGGATGCGTGGACCCACCCGATATTGCAACTCAAACGCCTGGGGCTCTCCAAACCCTGCCGATATCTGGTCAGCACCCTGATGAAGCGACACCAACTGACCTACCTGCATATTGATGCACTGGGTGAACTGCTACCCGACTTTGCCACCTTCGGTTGGTAATGACTCACTACACCAAAACCAGCCTTATCTACTTTCTCATCCACGATACACCCCTGCTTCATTGCTGGGCCGTGTCTATTTCAAGGAAACTTAGCGATGACAAATATCGAACCTGATAGCCCCTCCCAGGGGGCAGATATCACCCCACCAGTCTGGGGGTTAAAACGTGCCATCACGCCACAGTTTGGGGCGCGTCTGGTACAGCAAGGCCACCAACTGCATTACCTGGGAGATCGTGCAGATGTCGTGGGGACGTTCAGCGATGCCGAGTTGCGTCATCTCGACCAACAATTCCCGCTCTGGCTTCAGCAGTTGGAGTCGATGCTGATGTCTGGTGAACTCAATCCCCGACAACAACATTGCGTCACACTTCATACAAACGGACTGACCTGCGAAGCCGATACGTTGGGCTCGTGCGGTTATGTGTACATAGCCATTTATCCAACACCGGCGGCAACCGCATAAAACGGCGTTACCTCACTCAGGCATTAACGTTTTCTCCCAACCTTCTATCAGGATAACAATCATGCAAACTGTATCGGTTACCCCGAAACGGGCGGCTCGGTCCTGCCCGTCACCTATCGCCATCTGGCAGGCGTTGCTGACCCATCTGTTGCAACAACACTATGGTCTGACACTGGAAGACACCGCCTTTAGTCACGATGGAGTCATTCAAGAAAACCTTGATGCGGGTATTTCTCTGGCGGATGCGCTGAATTGTATCGTGGAAAAATATGAACTGGTGCGTATTGACCGCACTGGTTTCAGTATCCGCGAACAATCACCGTTTATTACGCCTATTGATATTCTCCGGGCCAGACAGGCTACAGGCTTGATGAAACGCCGAGGTTACAAGGCCATCACCCATATCACCAACGGTAAAAACCAACGACAGGGGACACATCCGTGAAAATCGACTTGAATATTGAAGCCGACAGTATCCTCGTACTGGGACTGAACAGGGGGAGGATAGCCGTTGACGTGGATGGTATCGAGCTGGCTGCGTTGATTAAAGCGGTCAATAACCACGGTTATTCGTTGCAGAAAACCAGTGAACCCGAATACGCCAGTGTGGCATCGCCTTGCTCATTACCCCTTGCAGAAGGGCTACAAATCCTCATTGACTGGTTGCAGGACAATATTGATTGTGACTCAACGCTCATCTTTGATAACGATGAAAAGATGACCGACTCCAGCAAACTGTTGCCTTGTGTTGAACAGGCCTTGAACGTGGTTCTCAACCTTCAGTCCATGGCAAATTAGTCAACGTAACAACCGCCATAACGTATTCCCCCTAAACAAGCATCAACGCTGCCCACTGGGTGGCGTTTTGCTTTTTTATCTCTGTCTTAAATAAAGGAAGTAAAATCATGTCGACACTCACTCACACTGAACCCGAAGTGTTAACCGGCCATATCGAAGTTATCTGCTCCACCAACATTGAACGTATCGTTGTTGGGCGTAATGCCGCGCTGGCGCAAATTCAGGCCATTATCCACCAGCTTGAAGATATCTCGACCATGACCAGTAGTATTGGCGGTGGTGTTGCAAGAGACTGGGCTATGCGTCAAGACTTCCGCTGCGGTAGTTGGCTGATGGAGAAAGTAGAAACCGCCATGAAAGTCATTACCCGCAATCTTGACCGCGAGATATGGCGAGACCTGATGGGAAAATCGGGTATGCTCAGCTTGATGGATGCTCAGGCCCGTGACCAGTGGTATCGAAATCTGGAAGGGGATAACATTCCAGCCATCAGTGAAGAGAATATCTACAGTACCTTTGAGCAACTGCATAAAAATAAAGATGAAGTCTTTGAGCGTGGCGTCATCAACCTGTTCAAAGTATTATCCTGGAATTACAAAACCAATCATCCTTGTAAATTTGGCAAGAAAATTATTGTCAGCGGTTTGGTGTGTTACAACCAATGGGGATTTACGCTAAATCATAACTACCGGCGTGACCAATTGGCGGATTTGGAGAGGATGTTGTTCCTGTTGGAGGACAAGGCGATACCGGATAATCGGAGGGATGTCACCTCTCGGCTGTATGATCATATCAGTGCCAATCGGCAGAGGGCGGAGGTTTATGAAGATGAGTATTTTACAATCAAATACTTTATGAAGGGATCGGCGCATCTGACATTTAAGAAACCGGCGTTGATGGACAAGATGAACGATATCATTGCCAAGCATTACCCAGGCGTATTGCCGGAACGGATAGGCTAGCGGTGCATGTTAGGTTGTATTAGCTGTGACCTGATCTTACCCAGCAATAGTGGACACGGCACTAAGTGAGTAAACTCTTAACCTAGAGGTGACTCATGACTAAAACATCAACAACGAAAAACAAGCCCCGTAAACAACATACGCCCGCCTTTCGTGACGAAGCACTTAAGCTCGCCCAACGTATTGGGGTGGCCGCCGCTGCGCGAGAACTCGGTCTGTATGAATCGCAAATCTACGCTTGGCGTACTAAGCAACAGCAAAACCTATCTGCTTCTGAGCGTGAACAGACTCTTGCTACTGAAAATGCCCGCTTAAAGCGCCAATTAGCCGAACGTGATGAAGAGTTGGCTATTCTCCAAAAGGCCGCGACATACTTCGCGAAGCGCCTGAAATGAAGTATGTCTTTATCGAAAAACATCAGGCTGAGTTCAGCATCAAAGCCATGTGTCGGGTGCTCCGTGTCGCCCGCAGTGGCTGGTATGCCTGGCGTCTACGTCATCATCAGATAACCCCGCGTCAGCAGTTCCGTCTTGTCTGCGATGAGGCCGTTGGAAAGGCATTCAGTGACGCAAAACAGCGGTATGGTGCGCCACGTCTTACTGATGAGCTTCCAGCGTACAACGTCAAAACCATCGCCGCTAGCCTACGTCGTCAGGGGCTGCGCGCAAAGGCCTCGCGCCGGTTCAGGCCGGTCAGTTACCGTGAGCATGGTTTGCCGGTGTCAGAAAACCTGTTGAAACAAGACTTTACCGCCTGTGGGCCGAATCAGAAATGGGCGGGTGACATTACCTACTTGCGTACAGATGAAGGCTGGCTTTACCTGGCGGTGGTGATTGACCTGTGGTCGCGAGCCGTCATCGGCTGGTCGATGTCCTCGCGGATGACGGCACAACTGGCGTGCGATGCGTTGCAAATGGCGTTGTGGCGGCGTAAACGCCCGGAAAATGTCATTGTTCATACAGACAGAGGCAGCCAGTACTGTTCAGCGGATTACCAGGCCTTACTGAAACGCCATAATCTGCGTGGCAGTATGAGCGCAAAAGGCTGTTGTTACGACAATGCCTGTGTTGAAAGCTTCTTCCACTCACTAAAAGTGGAGTGTATCCACGGCGAGCACTTTGCCAGCCGGGAAATAATGCAAACAACCGTGTTTAATTATATCGAGTGCGATTACAATCGCTGGCGTCGCCACAGTGCCTGTGGTGGTCTTAGCCCGGAACAATTTGAAAACCAAAACCTCGCTTAGCCGTGTGTCCATTGTTCGTGGGTAAGATCAACCTTATCTCATGGAACGTTATGCATGGTTAAAGTCGTTGCTGATGCGCCTGCCTGAATAGCGGATGAACGTTTGCGCGTACTGCTTCATTTACTAGAGAATACCTTCACTGATTAACCGTTTCTGCGTGATACAGAACCGGTAAGCTACATCAATGCGAGACTTCAGAAGCGAGAAGAATTGCATTTATACGATCACAAACGTGCTTATCCCTGTTGGAGTCATGTAGGTGTTCGAGTTCGATTTTCTGTTCTGCGGTGATAAATATCTTCATGGCAAAAAGCCATGAAGCATCCAGCGTTTGAGGGGGAGGATAGGATATGGAAAAAATCATCTGTGGTCTGTGTAATACCGCAGTCGAGCTGACGGTTCTGTCCAGTCATTTGCTAGCCAATCATGGCTGGAAGATGGCAGCTCATCTTGCTAAGCCCTTAGTAGAAGCATCGCTGGTTGACCCTCAAAGCTGTAAATGTCCAGTATGTAACGTCTCTCTCAAGGACGCGAAAAGATTAGAAAAGCATGTAAGTAAAGTCCACCCAGAGGGACGAAGCACTTTTTCCATCAGCAGTAGCCCTTCCAAGAAAAACTGTATAACCGCGATTTCCTATCAATGGGCGATAACTCAACAGTTAGATAAAAAATACTCTGCTGTGATAGAAAAATTTGTTGCTGAAAAAACGTTATCGGAAATTGAAAAAGAAATAGTGACCATCGTGAATGGCTATGATGCTGCAGATGATTCGAGACAGAGTTTGATGTCAGGGCGGCTTATTCTGCTTGCTCATGCCAAGAAAAGAATCGCTGCAAAAAGCAAATCCAGCAAAAACAAGAAAGTAACGGCAAAGGGTAAAAAAACCAAAAGTGTCAAGTCACGAGACATTATGGACCAATACATTGGCGGGCGTAGGATTGTTGTCTCCGGCGGTTTACCTTCCCTGGGAAAAAGATGATGTACAGCTGCGTACCATGTACAAAAAGCGAAGCAGGCCAAAGGTTCTGCATTTAGAGTATCGGTTTTGGCGCGAGCGTAATGAGAACTGGCTGAGGGTGGCAGGGTGCCAGAATCATAAGCTTCGAGGGCGCGAGTTATGCCATTTGCATATTCCATTTCCGTAGTGAGGCACAATAGGTTCAAATCCGGTTCATCGACAAGATGATAAAAATCGCCCTGCGCAGTCCAGGGAATGTTGTTGGAAAGGTCGATGAGGTAGAATTATTTGGTTTAACTGAGCTTCTCTTAAGCTCATAATCCCAGCGGAATACGTTTGGGGGCCTAATTGGGGGCTCCTGCGTTTTTCGAACAGATGAAAAACTAGTAATAACAATGGGTTTAAGGCTTCTATTCGAATCCTGTAGGGACCATTTTGAAGTAAACCAGACTCTACTGAATTCTATTTCTATCCTTTATACTCCCTGATACAACTGAATTTTTCTGTCACGAGCTCTATCGAGGTCAACTCAGTTATACCCAAATCAAGTGGTGACTGGCCGTTACAACTTGGTTTTTCCGGGTCGTAACGACATTACAAAGCCGATGAGTGAAGCGAGTATCAATCAGGTACTGAAACGGATTGGTTACCACGGTAAGGCTATAGGGCACGACTTTAGGCACACGATGTCTTGGCACGACCCAATCAAGTAACACCCCAAAGATTCAATTTAGATAGCTCCCTCTCAGTACCTTGCCATCGACGATTTCAAGCATCAATTGCGGTGATTGTGCCGCGTAAATCCGGTTATTTAGCTGCGTGATTTGCGCTGTACCGTTATGACTGAGATAGCTTACTCGCCAACGCTTTCATGAAATCATCCAGAATAGGAGCCGCTGAACGCAATTTCTCTAATGCAACCCGTAATGGCTCAAAAGCATCATCCTGTTCAGGGAACTCCCCATAAGTCATCCACGTTTCACTTAACAAAGTTGAATCAAACTTCACCGGTAAAAAGAATTCCCCTTTGCCTAGATAGCGGAAGTCGAGCTCATGCATGCGAGCAATAAAATCATTATCAATGGATTTTATCGCAGTATTTGCTTTGCGGCTGCCACCGCACTCGGCCATATTGATGCGGGATACAAACCCCCATTCTCCCGGCTGTGTACCAACGCCAGTCATCACAGCAAATAAATAATCATGATCACTACTCTCGTCAGTACATTTGCTTTCAAACCTGAGGCTCCAATTCTTTGTCTGCTCATCGAGTTGCCACGACTTCGGTGCAAGCCACATATCTTCATTTTCAATGTTACAATCATATTTCCAGTCATATTGACAGGTAAAAGCATTGGTACATGCATCAAGTCCCCGCCAAAACTCAGGGATAATGACCTGTTCAAGATAGGCAGCTGCTTCATTGACTGTTTTTAGCTGTAACAGCAATAGTTTACCTGCTTCGTTATTTTGTTCCATGAACGGCTCCTTAAAACTGCATCATACGACGAATAAAACACGTAGCTGACTGCTCAGCCATGTGACGCTGTGGAGATTTATATTGAATATCTTGCCGATACCCCCGTAGTACCGGCCATAGAAGCCGTGATAATTCGTACCAAGAAAGGGACAGATGTCTATTTTTTTCTGTTGATTCCCCAATAGTAGAACCCACACAGCCATGCGGCGTCAGAAATAAAACGGCCCAAGGTCGTTGGCCTGCACAAATGTTAGCCTCCTGCGCATAACGGCTTAGCTGTTCATATTGTTCGGCTGCATCAATTTTAACTTCCACCAGCAGATAAAACGTATGAGCATCCACAACCAGATCAACCCGATTACTGGTATCTCCCGAAGGGCAGACTTCAACGTTAACGCGACAGTATTCACCGTAATATGCAGGTAGCTGGCCAGCAGAGCGTAACGAAAGTTCAGCCATCAGTGTATTTAGCATGATGTCCCCGAAGCCATGGCTACCCAGAGGATTGAGTAACCAAGCCAGCACGGTTGTATTTTGAACTTCTTTACGTGCCAATCCAGCGATATCCCAAGGGTCAAAAAAAAGCGCATTCTGTGCAGCTAAAGGTTGGTAATGCTGCCACAGACTACAAAATGCAGCTAACTTGCCTGGAGCCAAAGGTTTAATTGCTGGCTTATTTTGGAATAAAGCAGGGGGTCTCACCTGCTGCCATTGTTCCAAAAAATTCAATAGTCTTTCCGGTGATAAAGTTATCATTTACACCTCCTTGTTCTTCTACCAAGCCGCCAACTCGACAATACTTTTTCCAGAGTCTGAAAGTTTTCATTAATACGACGACTCAACGTACCAATTCTGCTCGGTGATAACCTGGACCTTCTGACTCACCGGACAAATATTACTGAACACAATGAAAAACCAGCCGATATTCAGGTTATTAATACTGTCCTGCTCCAGTCACAGCGTCCAGCTATTCGACACCACTTCTGCTTGTTTGAGGATCAGTTCCACCGCCCCGGCGGTTTTATCCGGTGGATACTTATACTTGCGCAGCGTCTGGCGCACCAATATCCGCAACCGTGCCCGCACGCTCTCGCGCACCTGCCAGTCGACGGTAGTGGATTTACGTAATTTCTCGGTTACTTCTATCGCCAGTTTTTTCAGCACCTCGTCACCCAGTTCACGCACTGCGCTTTCATTTTCTGCCAGCGCATCATAAAAGGCGATCTCATCCGGGTTTAGCCCCAGCGCTTCATCTCGCGCCATCGCTGCCTGGAACTCTTTCGCCATTTGGATCAACTCTTCGATCACTTGTGCGGTTTCAATGGCTCGGCTGTTATAACGGTTGAGTACCGCTTGAAGACGTTCAGAGTATTTTTTTGTCTGTACCACATTATTCTGGCTGCGAGCGTAGATACCATCGTTAAGCAATTTTTGCAGCAACTCCACCGCCAGATTACGGTAGGGCATATCACGTACTTCCTGCAAAAACTCATCAGACAACAAGCCGATATTCGGCTTATCCAAACCGGCCATAGCAAACACATCGTCCACGCCATTGGCAACGACAGCATTATCCAGAATGCGGCTCAGCACCGAGTTCTTTTCTGCTTCGCTGAGTTTTTTATCGGGGGTACCAAACTTGGTGATTGCCACTTTGATCGCACACAGAAAGGCGATCTCTCTCTTCAGCGGCTCGGCTTCATCCAGCGTACTGCACAGCGACCAAGCTTTGGTCATCGCCAGAACGGTATCAGAGAAACGCTTTTTGCCCTCATCCAGGCTTAGAATATGGTTTGCCGCCCCAATCAACAGTGGTGTTGGGTTAGTTTCAAAGCCAGCATAGTCAAAGCCCGGTGAAGTAGCGGTTTTGGCAAACATGCCATGAATGATGTCCAGCTTTTCCAGCAATAGCGCGAAGGCTTCATGCGTATTGATGGTGGTTTGCCCTTTGCCTTTCGAATCGGTATAGGTTTTGAGTGCCAGCTTGAGCTCATTGGCAATGCCGATGTAATCCACCACCAGCCCACCCGGTTTATCTTTAAACACCCGGTTCACGCGGGCGATAGCCTGCATCAGGTTATGGCCACGCATCGGTTTGTCGATATACATGGTGTGGCAGCAAGGGGCATCGAAACCGGTCAGCCACATATCGCGCACAATCACGATCTTCAGCGGATCATTCACATCCTTAAAGCGCGCTTCCAAACGTTTTTTAGTCTGCTTATTGTAGATATGCGGTTGCAAATGGGCTTTATCAGAGGCGGAACCGGTCATGATGATTTTGATCTCACCTTTCTCAACGTCATCGCTATGCCATTCTGGGCGCAGATCCACCAGCGCTTTGTAAAGCCGCACGCAGATATCCCGGCTCATGGCAACCACCATCGCTTTACCGCTGATGGTGGCGTTGCGCGCCTCAAAGTGTTTGATTAAGTCCTCTGCCACCTGCTTCAGGCGTGGTGTCGAACCCACCAGTTTTTCCAGGCGGCTCCACTCCCCTTTGGTTTTCTCCTGCTGCTCGGTCTCTTCATCTTCCACCAGTTCATCCACCTGGTCGGATAGGGCTTCCAGTTCTTCATGGTTGAGATCAAGCCTGGCGAGGCGGGATTCGTAGAAGATCGGCACCGTTGCGCCGTCGTCCACCGCATCCTGAATATCGTAAATCGAGACGTAATCACCAAATACCGCGCGGGTGTCTTTATCTTCAGCAGAAACCGGTGTGCCGGTAAAACCCATAAAGCAGGCGTTCGGCAACGCATCGCGCATATGCTTGGCATAACCGTATTTGTATTCGCCGGTTTCCCGATCCAGCGTGGCGTTGAGCCCATATTGGCTGCGGTGGGCTTCGTCGGAAATCACCACGATATTGCCGCGCAGGTTAAGCGCCGGGTGTGCTTTCTCGCCCTTTTCCGGGGTAAACTTCTGCACCGTGGTAAAGATAATGCCGCCAGACTCGCGGGCGTTGAGCAGTTCACGCAGCTTTTCACGATCATCCGCCTGCTCTGGCAACTGCTTAAGCAGATCCTGCGCCTGGCAGAAGGTGGTAAACAGTTGGCCATCCAGATCGTTGCGATCGGTGACCACCACAATGGTCGGGTTATCCATTTCCGCCTGCTGCAACAATTTACCGGCATAGCAACACATCGAGATGCTTTTGCCGGAGCCTTGGGTATGCCACACCACCCCGGCTTTTTTGCTGCCGGGATGAATGTTGCTGTGCAGTGCCAGATGTTTACCGGTGGCCGCCACGATGGTGGCGCGTACCGCTTCACGCACCGCGTGGAACTGGTGATAGGCGGCAATTTTTTTAATCAGATGTTTGCCGTCACGTTCAAACAGAATGAAGTAACGTAGGTAATCAAGCAGCAATTCGCGGTTGAAGAAACCTTTTACCAGGGTTTCCAGTTGCCATTCCAGCAACGGTTTGTCGTTCTCGTGGCTTAGGGTTTTCCAGGGCATAAAGCGTTCTTGATCGGCGGTAAGGGAGCCAATACGGGCATGGTAACCATCACTCACCACCAGCGCTTCATTACAGATAAACAGATCGCTGAGTTCGTTTTTATAGGTTTGCAGTTGGTTGAATGCTGCCCAGATATCGGCGTTAACCTCCGTCGGACTTTTAAGTTCTATTACCGCTATCGGTAGGCCGTTGATAAAGCAGATAACATCTGGGCGGCGTGGCTGTTTAGCGCCGGTGATAGTCATTTGGTTAACCACCATAAAGCGGTTATTGGCCGGATGTGCAAAGTCGATTAAGAAGGCGTGATCGTGAATAACGTTATCGCCTTTCTTATATTCCACCGGCACACCTTCCAGCAGAAGATGGTGGAAGGCTTGATTACTGACCACCAAATCGGGGCTTTGTGCGTGAGTGACCTTGGAGATAACCTGATCGAAGACGTCGGCGTGCAAGTGTCGGTTAATCGTGCGTAGGCTATCTGTCAGTATCCCACGCAGGAAAACATCATGATAAGAGCCGCGCTGCGGGTCGCTGCCGTCCGGCGCAATATCCGGGCCATGATGAACTTCCCAGCCGGTTTCGGCAAACCAGGTTAGGCATTGTTGTTCCAACGCGTCTTCGCTCAGCATTATGCTTCCTTGGTGTCAGTCACTTCGATTTCTTCCTGTGTGTTCGATACTTCTTTAAGCGCTATGTTCAGTGGTGTAATAAACTGATCTATCGCTTTTTCAAATGCGGTCATATTTTTCAGCAGCCAATCAATCATTTCCGGCCAGTTCGTCTGATCAAAGCTGGATATTGGTTTTGCATAACTAATTCGACAAGACTTTTTACCTGGCAGAGGCTGCCAGAGAAGTGCATGACCAAAGGTATTTTCGATTGACTGTCGATGTTCATAAAGCCAGTTGTAAGCAAAGGTATTACTTTCAGCTGAGAATTTGGCAATCCACAACTCAACACGTATCTCTTTTTTGCTGAAAATCAGGTTGTAAGAGACACCGCTAATACCCGAACCTGCACTTAGCCAGTGGTCAGTTGATGGGCTGATATTGTTATACAATGAACAAGAACTATGCCTGAGCTTCTCCAGCATCTGCGTCCAGAATGCTTTGCGCATATGATGGCGGCTTTTTAGTTCACCGCTGGTGGATTGTTCTTCTGCTTCTTTCTGCGCCATGCCGATCATATAGGATTCAGCTTCTGGTGTTGGGATCACCTGACGGATATCAATAAATACATCCTCATTGAAGCGGTATGGTGTGACTTTGAAGCATTGGGCTCGAATACCAAACTGCATCAACCAGAGAGCCGTGTTGGTGACTTCTTTACGAAAAGTGGCAGCGACCATCATTACGCGTTGAGTGCGGGCCTGATTGATCATGACTTCATCCAGACTTTCATATTCCAGGAATTCCGCCATCACTTCGGCTGCCGGGCGTGTTTCTTCTGGCTCCGTTTTATCAAGATAAAGCTGAAATATTTCAATAAGTTGCTCTTTACGCAGATTAGCGCAATAACCCGCATATTTCAGTGCCTGCCACACCACGTCTCGTCCTGAATCATCGAGTTTGTTTTCGATAATCACCAAATTGCCTTTCTTATCGATCGCTAATAGATCGAGGCGTTCTTTGGTATCGTCAAATCCGGCGAATTCTTTCTGGATAATCAGCAATTCATCATCACTCTCTCGGGTGAGTGACTGCGGGTTTTTAGCCAGCCACTCTTGCAGGTGATTACGCTCTGTATAGCCCAGGCTACTAAAAGATACCTCCTGAAGCGAATGAAGGCTGTTAGTAGGTTGATCAACTTTATACATGCTCCACCTCGTTTATAGCCTGCTCTGCTTCCGGCAAGGTTATTTCACCGGAAAGCAGTTTGGGGAGCAGGGTATCGCGGAGTTGTTTTAGAGCTGAATTACTTATTAAATTAACTTTAATTGCATCAAATAATGGCGTGATGCATTTTTCAAATTCACTATTGATTACATCATGGGCAGTAAGCATATTGACTGTATCAAAGGTATTTGTAGTTATTGTGTCAAATACCGCCCCATGTGTGTTTCTCTTCAATACGTCGATGCACTGTTTAACTTTTAGGTATGTTAGAAAAGGTCCTGAGTACTTGCCTCCCGATATTCCATAGCAGGATTGGTTCATGGCTGTTTCTACAGCTGTCAGTGCAAGTTTACCCACAGTTCCTCTGGCCGAAATTATTGTTGTACCGATGGGCAGAAGTTTGGTCGAGCTTTTAGCTAAGCCTTCTGGGGTGATTTTTTCGGTAGTGTCGATTACAAATATATCGCTTTCACTTGGAGCGTCTTTTACTGAGTACCAACAAATATCACCTCCCCAGTAGTTAGGCTCCGAGCGTTTAGGTGTCCCACCACCAACTAACTTAATTCTTTTTGCTAGAGAACTAACTTCCCACCCCTTTGGAATCTCCCCCAACTCACTCCCCTGCATGGCAGCCGGAAATAACTCTGCGGTGGCTTTGAGTTCAGCATATTGTTCCGGCTGTGCACGGGCAAAAACGGCTAAGGCAGAGGTATCTTTGCCAGAAATCGCTGTCATAGCCGCCAACGTGGCGTCTTCTACTGTGCCGCCAGCTTCCAGAACGGTAATTTTGGCTTTTACCGGTTCAAAATCCACAAACCAGCTTTTAAATAGCGCTTGCGCCATTTGCTCGAGGGTTTGGTTGACTTGTTGGTTTAGTTGGATTTTTTTATCTAAATATTTTAAACAAGAGGCTATAGCACTTTGTTCTTGTAATGACGGAATGGGTAAAAGTACTTTCCGGAGCTCACTCTGTTTAATTCCTTTGACTGTAGAACCAGTGGCACGCGATTCCATTTGGCTTTGAACGTATGAGCCCTGCATAACATATCTTAGATAATCATTTAGTAAGAGTCCTTTTGCGCCTCGAAGAGTAACAATACGTTGTGCAAGGGCTACGTTGGGGTCATCAAGCTGAGCTACCTCACCTAACGGTGCTTCTGTTGTGACTACGACATCTCCCGCCTGAGGAAAACCTCGAACCATCCAAGAATCATAATCTTCTTCTGCGATATACTCTGTAGCAGGTAGAACAGTTCCACCTTTAACTATCTTTGCAGTGACCAAAGGGATGCCACTATTCGTTTTTTTCGGAGTTTTTCCTCTGTAATCGATCAGTGCATCGACAGTTTCTGCTATTGGTAGCACTTGCCAGTGAGAAGGAAACTGTTCAGAACCCATAACCCAGCCCCCCCAGATTCGTCTTAATCTGCTTTTCCAGCTCTGCGCTTTCTGCCAGTTGCACTTTTAGCTGCTCGGTTAAACGGGCCATCTTCTCAGCAAAGGGTTCGCTATCTTCTTCCTGCTCGGCAGCACCCACATAGCGCCCCGGCGTCAGGACATAATCATGTTTCTTAATATCATCCAGCGTAGCGGCAAAGCAGAAACCGGCTTCGTCCTGATACTCTTTATCCTGCTGCCAGGCATGGAAGGTATCGGCGATTTTGGCAATATCTTCTTTAGTAAAATCGCGCAGTACCCGGTCTTTCATAAAACCAATCTGGCGTGCATCAATAAACAGCACTTCGCCTTTGCGGTGTGCTTTGCCGTTGCCGCCAGATTTATCTTTGGTCAGCAACCAGATGCAGGCCGGGATTTGGGTATTGGTAAATAACTGCCCCGGCAATGCCACCATGCACTCCACCAGATCAGCTTCCAGCAGTGCCTTACGGATCTCCCCTTCGTTATTGGTGTTGGAACTCATCGAGCCATTGGCTAACAGCAGCGCCATCGAGCCTTTGGGGGCTAGGTGATGGATCATATGCTGCATCCAGGCAAAGTTGGCGTTGCCCTGCGGCGGAATGCCATATTGCCAGCGCACATCGTTTTCCAGCTTGGCGTTCCACCACTCCTTCATATTGAACGGCGGGTTGGCCATCACAAAATCGGCACGCAGATCCGGGTGCTGATCGTCTAACAGGGTATCGGCGTTCTTTTTGCCAAAGTTAAAATCGATACCGCGGATCGCCATATTCATCGCCGCCAGCTTCCAGGTGGTCGGGTTGGACTCCTGGCCGTAGACCGAAATATTGCGTTTCTGCTCGGCGGCATTGTAGTGTTGCTCGCCCGCGTGCTCCTCAATAAAACGATCGCTGGAGACAAAGAAACCGCCGGAACCCATCGCCGGGTCGTATACCCGGCCTTTATACGGCTGGAGCATTTCAACAATCAGGGTAACGATGCTTTTTGGCGTGTAGTATTGGCCACCCTGCTTGCCCTCAGCCAAGGCAAACTGACCGAGGAAATACTCGTAAACGTGGCCGAGAATATCTTTGCTTTTAAGCGGCAGTTTTTCGCCGTTATATTCCGGGTTGCTAAAGTTAGCATCCGAGAAGGTGTTAATCAGGCCAATTAACACCTCATTACCCAGTTGGTACTGACCGATGCGGTTAAGAATGCCTTTCAGTTTCGGGTTGGTCTTTTCGATCTCATCCAGCGCGTTATCAATCAGCCAGGAAACCGAGCGCAGCTTCACGTCCTGCCCAGCGTCATCAGCCCACAACACAGCCCCAATAGGCAGTGCCGCTTTGTTTTTCAGCGTCTCCCAACGTGCCGCTTTTGGCACCCAGAACACGTTCTTTTCGCTGTAATAGTCTTCAACTTCCAGCTCATCACACAATGCTTGCGCATATTCCTCATCAGAGGCGTAATCGTCACGCTGTATGGTGTAGATATTGTCCGGGTTGCCCTGTTCGCGGAACAACTTGAGCAACTCCTGCTGGCGGGCCTCAAAGGCATCAGAAACATACTTAAGGAAAATTAGCCCCAGCACCACATGCTTGTAGTTGGCGGCATCCATATTGGCGCGCAGCTTGTCGGCGGCCTTCCAGAATTTGTTATCCAGCTCATTAAGAAAGAGCTGTTCATTGTTGTTCATGGTGATCCCTAAAAATTTAGCAGCAGCGCACACGCAATTATTTGGAATGTATATCGCAAAATAATACCTGTACGCAGAGATAATCACCAACGATATGATGCACGGAGTGGGGGATTTTGCCCATCGACTCAAATTAGTGGGGCTTATGGGTTTGTTGAGTATACCCGGCATACTTGAAATTACTTGAGTGTTTGCTGTGCTCTGTCACTCCAGCCATATAGTTATCTATGCTGGGGATTAATGAACCTCATTTATGAGGTTCACCCTGTCGGGCAGGGCAAGCGCTGTTCAAATCAGTTCCTGAGCGACTTGTCGCTCCCTTGCGGCCTACATGCAACTCGAATAATTTTGGGTATAAAACTAGCTTCAAATTCCGTTTATCGACAGGAAGAAAAAAGTCGCTCATCCAGCAAAATTCCAGTAGAAAATTACGACCAGATTGATATTGAAACGAAACTCCTTGTTCCATTGAAACGAATCTATTTACCTGTTTAATAATGAAAAGGGAGTTAGCCAGATTTCACTGGCTAATAATCTTGGGATAAAGAATGATTAAATTAAATACTATTTTTTATTCATTCAGAGAGCAGGTGCTCATATTAAAACCGGTGTCGAGATAATTGTCCTGGAAATTATATCCATCTGGTAGCGTAAGCTTCCATCCTTTATGTTGTGCGACGCAAGCGATTTGTGGCTGTAATGACTGGTGAACTGTATTGTAAACATACTCCTTTCCCTTGAGGTATACATCCCCACGATTCCAGAGTGTTTTCCTGAAGCGAATATTCCATATGCGATAATTTACCCCGGCAATAGTATAGTCATCATTATAATTTTCTTTTTGTTTTTCTTTTTGTTTCCAGTCTATTTCACCCCCATCACTTAAGTATTGCCATATTGCATATTTCTGAAGTTCGTCCTCAGTAAATGAAGTGCTAACATACTTTGAATCAATATTATCGAGTAACTGGGGGTCTGCTATTAGCATTGCAACCGCTTTATGCATATACTCTAACATGATTTCTGGATGGTCAGGTAAACCTTCTTTAGCTTTAAATAATGAAACAAAAGCAAGCCATAAAACATCTTTGGGAATATCCTCTCCCTTTTCATAAGCAGTTGCTATTATTTTGGCTGCACGATACCGTAGCTCTCCCCAAGACTCTTCCCCCCTGATTTCGCGAGTGCGATATATATAATCTCGGCCAGTAATAAAGGATTTTGCAGCATTTAAATCATTTGCATGTAATGCCGATACCGCTCGCTGATGACTAATGATAATCTCTGCGTATTGAGTAGGATAGAGATCTGCACCTATTGCTAGTTTATAGCTTCCAAACATTGCTATAACGGCAATTAACGTTAATCTTAAAGATTTTGACATCATATAATCACCTTTTTTACTTATAGATATATTGCTTTATTATACTGCTAGGTTCAATGTAAAGAAGCACAATTAAGCGACCTTTTTTATAACTACGCTGCCACTTTGAACACTCTTTTGCATCATTAGGGTCTAATTCCTTCATAGACAAGGACTTTTGCATTTCAATGCAATCCATAAGGCTTTGGCTAAATTTATTTTTATCTGCCATAAACTCTTCTTTAGTGATCGGTTGCCCATAAATTTTATCCATGATGCTGACCTCTTTATTATATAATGATAACGGCAGTGCTCCATTATCCTTTCCTCTTTCATCACTGAATTTTTTTTCAAGCACTAATCCTTTTAACCCTTTAATTTTGTCAAAGAATAATTCAAAACTGTCATAGTCTGATATACCTAGCTCTAAGGTATCTATGGTGGCTGTTATTGAATTAGGGTCTTTATCAGTATATTGAATATCACTAACTTCTAATGAATAAATTGGCTTATTCCTAACATCCTCATAACTATCACCCCATTTGAAGTTATAAGGTGCTGTGTTTGATGATGCATCATAGCTATAGAATACTAATATAAATGTTAGGCCTAATGCACCTAAGTTTTTTATCATTTTTATCATAACACTCTCTTTAATTGGTATCTGAAAAATAAAAAATCGGTTTATCTTTTAAGTGGTAGCCTTGCTCTAAATAAATGCGGCTCATCCAAACCTAGAGCGCTAACAATCTCTCTAATGCTGTTGTCGGTTGCTGTTGTTTGCTGAACCCTGCACGATACCAACTGGTGCCGGTCTCGCTGGTTACTTCTTCCAGTGACCATGTTTGGCGTGCCACAGCGACCAATATTTTTCCTGTATCAATACACTTAAGAACTAGCCACACCGCAACAAATAGGCCGATGGGTAAGATCCACGGATTAGTGGTGCGGAAAAGTTGCGCAATCAGCATCAACAATGTAGCCCCCTGAATCAGCCCTTTAACCATAAAGGCCCGAAAGAAAAATGCTTGCAGGTGTGTTTGAATAGCAAAACAGGGGTTAGTCAATACACTGCGGTTTTCCTGTACCGGGATGCCCTGCACATAGACCGTCCATTGAGACAGTTCTTTGGGGATCACCACCAGGCTTTTTTCTTTCAATTGGTGTAATCGAACGGAAATACCGACAGGGATAACCAATCCTACCAATAGAAAATAAAATATCGGGGCATTGATACCAAAAAAGGCCAAACCAATGGCCAAGACCCTTAGCCATCCCCTCATATGAGCAAGGCATGGCAAGGCTTCTGAGGTATGATCTCCGTTCTTGACCAGCTAATAGCGAGCAGACAGCCTCCATGCTTAACCACGAAATAATTCTTAACCACATTGATGACATATTCGGACAGGACATGCATGCCAAGCGTGTCTTGTCGCTCGCCAATGCAACCCACGGGGTTATTGAGTCGGGGTCATTGGCCATCCATGCCATTGGCAATGGCCTCTCTTTGGCCAGCGGCCTTGAGCGAAAGCACGCCGTCAAGCAGGTGGATAGACTGCTCACCAACACAAAGCTCAATGTCTGGAGCTTGTTTGATGATTGGGTTCCCTATGTGG